>CAYTKW010000024.1:0-1603 GCA_964438815.1 uncultured Bacteroidota bacterium | reverse complement strand
CTTGCCGCCGGGTCCCGGGACGTGGCCCCGCCCGCCTCCCCGGCCCAACCTAACGGGCAACCGGGTTCCGCCCAACAGCCCTCATCCGGGCTTCACGTTCGGGAGGCGGGTGGGGCGCCCAGGCTCAGGTTCGGGTTCTGCCCAAGGGTCGAGCGGGCTGCCCCACCCGGGACCATCATGACGGCGCTACGCCGCGGGCACCACCTCCTCGGCCCCGCCGGCGAGGGCGGGGTCCCACGCCCGGCGGTGGACGAACACCGCCCAGAGCTGACGGAGCAGGGCCGCGGCGAGGGCGGCTCGAGCCTGGGCGTCGGTGAGCGGGTTCTCCCGGCGCCCGGTGAGGTGGCGGTAGCGGGCGGCGAAGACCTCGTTGCGCTGCACGAGGGCCCAGGTCGCCCGCCAGGCGGCCGTGCGGAGCAGGGGGCGGCCCCGCCCGGAGACCCTGGTCCTCCCCTGGGAGCGTCCCGAGGCGTTGTCCCTGGGGCACGCCCCGGCGTGCTTGGCCCAGGCCCGGCCGGAGTCGTAGCGGCAGGGGTCGCCCGTCTCGGCCAGGATCGCGGCCGCCCCCACCTCCGAGAGGCCGGGGACGGTCCGGGCGAGCTCGGCGTAGCCGAGCGCCCGGAGCATCCCGACCATCAGGTCCTCGACCTCGGCCACCTGGGAGGCGGCGTGGAGGAGGTCGGCGAGGGCGAAGGCGGCCCGCTCCGCCGCCCCGGGCTGCTCCCAGGGGATCTTCCGGGGATCGGTCGCCGCGGCGTGGAAGGCCCGCACGATCCGCAGGCAGCGCCGCTCGCCGCCCACCCGGGGCAGGGCCTCGGCCACGGCCCGGGCGAAGGCCCCGTAGCCCATCGCGGCCACCTCGTCGGGGTCGGTCGAGACGGCCAGGCAGGCGAGGAGCGTGGTGGAGTCCAGGTCGGAGGCGGCCTCGAGGGCCGCCGGCCAGTAGCACTCCAGGAGGTCCCGGAGCCGCTGGCGGGCCGCGGTCCGGGCCGCCAGCTGCTCGTGACGGCGGAGCCCCAGGTGGCGCAGGCGGGCCCACGCCGCCTCCGGCACCACCGCGAGGTAGCAGCGGAGCTCGCGGGCCAGGTGGGCGATGAGCGTGGCGTCCTTGGGGTCGGAGCGATCCTTCGTGTAGTCCTCCCGCTCCCGCTCCCGCGCCACCAGCAGGGGCTGCACGCACACCAGGGTGATCCCCCGGCGGGAGCACCGCTCCAGCACCGGCTTCCAGCGGTGCCCGGTGGGCTCGCAGGCCACCACGAGGCGCTCCAGCCCGTGGCGGGAGGCCACCTCGAGGGCGAGGTCGATCATCTGGTCCACCCCCCAGGGGGAGCAGCGGAAGGCCCGCCGGGCGAGCACCTGGTGCCCGGGCCCGGTGACCACCACCACCTGCTTGGCCTGGGACAGGTCGATCCCGAGGATCGCCGCGTCCTCCGGTACGGCCTCGCGCAGCCGGCGGAGCTTCTCGTTGCGGCGGCGGTCTCCACGGGAGAGTCGTCCTCCTGTAGGGTGCATCTCAGGTCCTCCTTCCGGGTCGGGTGCCCATCGAAGCCCCAACCTCGGGGGAGGACCTCACACGTTCAAGCACCTACGGGGAGTTATTAGG
>CAYTKW010000023.1:0-1889 GCA_964438815.1 uncultured Bacteroidota bacterium | reverse complement strand
TGATGATTTGAAATGATAACACACACTCTCTCTTCACTCTCATATTCACATTTGTGTTGTGATGTTGATATATATCCCTTACAGGCCCGAAACCATATGTATGCCTCCCCACACTTTTTCCAGAAATTCACCACACCACCACAACAAACCTCAAGCAAATAAATATCTTTTACTTCTGGTTCTCAATGCCACCTAAAAAGCGTCAACGTTTATCAATTTCGGATCAAACAAACGAAAGTATCTTGAAAGAAAAAGGTTGGTTGCTTGAAGTCAAAAATCAACGAAAAACCAGATCACAGTCCCATTTCATCGCTGGGCCAAAAAATCTTGAAAAAATCAATCTAGTTAATGAGTATGATTATTTTAAATTATTTTGGACGAACGAGATTTTGGAGCACACATGTAGTGGAACTTCAAACAAACTGAGTGAAGATGGTCTTCAAACTGTCTCTCTTGAAGAGATAAACAAATATTTAGCAATTGAACTTACTATGGGATTTGTGAGATTCCCAAGAATGGTTCAGCATTGGACAGAATCGCCATTCTATGGAACTAAACTTATATCTGATCTCATGGGTCGCAATCGTTGGAAACAAATTCATTCTCACATTCATGTGGATATCAATTTCATTCAAGAAAAATTACAACAATCTTTCAAGAATTATTGGATACCATTTCCACATTTGGCAGTGGATAAGGGGATAATTCCTTTTGAAGGTCGTTACAAGTACAAACAACACATTTTTGGCAAGCCCAGAGACACTGGAATCAAATATTATAATATGGCTGATGAAAAAGGATTTGTATGTGATTTGTGGATATATCAAGGTGGTCATCATAAGACAATGGACATTGTTTTGGACTTTGTGAAGAAACTCGATCATTTTCATGGTTATTCTGTGTACACTGATTCATGGTACGGTAGCGAAGAATTGGCACTGCAACTTCACAAGTTAGGATTTTGGTTCACTATTGCTTGTAAATCAAACAACCCATCTTACTTATTTTCTCAACATCTTCATCTTGGTCTCAAAAAGCATTGCTTCAGAGCTATAAGCAGAGAACTCGAACCTGAGATCATTGCACTGTCATTTCATGATAACAAAATTTGCAACTTCCTATCAAATCAATTTGGAACTGAAACAATTCAAACAGATAACAACAACATAATACCAGCTATGGTTGCTGATTACAGAAAATTCAAAGGTGGCGGTGATATGGGAGACTCAAATCATTTGCGATACTTGTTTCCACACAAACATAGAAAGTGGACTCAAGCAGTCTTCTCATCGTTTCTCAAGATTTCAGTTGCTAATGCTTGGTTGCTCTACAAAGAACATTCAATGCGTGATGTTTCACAACTTGATTTCTTGGAGAAATTGGTCACTCAAATGAGTAATTATAACAGTCTTTCAAAGTGTCACCCTTCAAACTCTCACTCAAATCAAATGCATTTGATCTTGCGCACAGAGACACATAGAAACTGTATTTATTGTTTAACGCAGAAAAAGAAGCATAGCAACACTCCATATATTTGTAATAATTGTAATGTTTATTTGCATCCTGATTGTTTTTTGGCCTATCATAGTCAATAAACCCTAAGTATGCATATATGCATACTTTGGGCCTGTAAGGGATATATGGAGCTACCTGATAGCCCTGAGAAGAAAGTACCTGGTAAGATGGCGTTTGAGAAGTTCGTTAACAAGTTCAAGGCATATGCCAGCAAACACTACCTGTGTGATGACGGTAAGGTGACTGAAAAGCTAAAGGGTGTACCTAAGATCGCATGTGTTAAGTCGTTTGAGGAGGTTATAGAGAGGAAGTACCATATACTGAAGTCTAAACAACATGAGGTTAGAGTGGAGGAGATCACTAAAGTGGTCTCA
>CAYTKW010000022.1:0-1911 GCA_964438815.1 uncultured Bacteroidota bacterium | reverse complement strand
CGTTCGCAGATTGCCTTACCCTAGGCGTAGCGCTCGGCAACGGGCTCGGCGTGACATTCGGCAGGGGAATGATCATGCTTGCCGCCATTGCTTGCACTTGATTATTTTGGAAATCAAGTTGTAAGAGCACGAGTTTGATTTTTCCAGGCTTCCTCTAACCTTTTGGCATGTTCTTTCCAGGTATGTCCGAAAACCAATAAAGTAATGATGCTTTTCGAAATCCCAGCAAAGACTCGGATTTGAGAGTGAAATTCAGACCATTCAACTTTTTGTACATCTTGCCACGGAATGTTTATGCCGCCTTTTGTTGATCCTATTCGAATGTATTTATCTGTCAATACCAAAACAGCATCCAACCTTGACCATCCCTTTTTCATATAACCAACAGTAAATTCTATAATTTCTTCTCCTGGGTCCAGCCACCTACTAATTTCTTGAAGACATATTTGTTGCTCATCAGAAAATTGCATGTCACCCGGAAATTCTCTATAAATTTTGTACACTTTCAACGCTATAACATAAACAATACCCGAAGAAAAAACAGGAACCAGTACAAATGCAACCACCAATAGCAACCCCGCTAAAATCATTACTTCTGATTCAGCAGGTTCAGGCAGAAATGAATTACCCAAAACGCCAAAGGCTGTTAAAAAAACAGGAATCGCAATCGCCAATCTCATCTCTAGAGATAGTCCTGCTTTAGCTTTAGAAGATTGTTGTGACAACAATCGCAGGATGGTAAGAATACAGGAGAGCATCGTGAACAACATGTACAAGAGTAGAATAATATTTTTCACCCCCTCTAAAAACGATGGAGTAATCTTGGCCACTACAAGAATATAGAATACCGTATCTAAGACAATCAAAGAAACAAAAGTCATTGAAACTATATCAAATGTACTATATAGCCAGGCCATTTGTCCAAGTTTTTCAGGAACGTTTCGCCATTCCTTTTCTACAACAGACATCCATACAAACAGTCCTACAGATGAGAAAATGTATATACCCCATAAACATATCCCATTGTTGGTGTATGTATTAGCGGTAGCAGGAAGAATGCCAAATTGATACCTTGTCCCAACAGAAATCAGGATATGTAAGGCAGCAAAAATTGTAACCACGAAAGAAATTGACAAAATCCACGCCGGACGACGGGTAATAAGTATTTTCAATTGTCTGGTCCAAAATAATTCGAGATGCTCTATCAAAGCTTTTTTCATAAGTATTTATTCTCCTTCGCCCCAAATCACCGTCCGATCCAGTCCCACCCATGGGACACGGTTTCAATATACCAGTCTCTAACGTAATAATTCAACGCTAAAGAGGTCCCAATTCCAGCAACTGCCCCAACAATCCCACCAATAGCAGCACCCGGAATGGCACCAATCCCCAGTGCAGGCGTACCAGCAATTGCCCCCGCTACTGCTCCTGCTACAAACCCACCTACCGCGGCTGCAATGATTGTAGTAGCCGTATCAAACAGTAGCGCCGCCCCAAATTCTTGCTGGTCATACTCTCCTGTTCGATACAAAGAGTAATCTACCCCTGCATTGAGAAGAATGCCCGTCAGAGTCCAACCACTGGCAACACTTTGAAAAGCTCTGGTTGCAGGTGTTTTTTGCAGTAATCGAGGCACATTTTCGATGCTGATACGGTTAGTATAAGGATTGAGACCTAGTATTTGTCTAGCTGAACGAGGCCCCCGAATGATAATCTGATTCCCAACTTGTTCATAACTGATTCGCCGGGTAGCCCTTGATATCTCAGCAATTTCTCTGATAGCGTTCATGCCGTCAACGATGTTTGGCAAAGAGCTTATAAATCCTTGAACTTTCTTCAACCATGGTTTCGCTTCTCCGCTCGCCGCATGGTACCCCTCCCGCTCCTGGGCGCGGAAGCGGGCGTAGGCTT
>CAYTKW010000021.1:0-2123 GCA_964438815.1 uncultured Bacteroidota bacterium | reverse complement strand
CCAAAAGAAAGGATAGATGTTGAAAGGGTGGTTTATTTTGGCTCAAGAGATTCCGGTTTAGCAGATGTGGTTGTTCTTCAAGAAGACTTAAGCCATCCATACATAATCTTTGAAATAAAGAGACCTCAAAGAACCGCAGGACTGGAACAATTAAAGAGTTATTGTAATGCAGAAGGTGCTCCGATTGGTGTTTGGTCTAATGGAAATGAAATGATAAGGCTTCACCGAGAAGAACCTAATATCTTTGTAGAAATTCCAAGACTACCAAAAGTTACAGAAACACTGAGAGATATTTTAACTGAAAGATGGACCCTTAACTGGCTTCAACAAAATGATGAATTAAAGAAAGGCAAAACAACTCTTAAAAAGATATTGCTGGACTTAGAGGAGCTTGTTTTAGGCAATGCAGGGGTGGATCCATTTGAGGAGATTTTTAAGTTAATCTACGCCAAACTCTACGATGAATGGAGAGGGATTAACGACCCCTCGTATCAGTTAGAATTCTTCGTTGGAGACAGAAGCCCGGAGCAGGTAAAAAGAGCAATAACAAACCTGTTAGAAGGAGCAAAAAGAGAATGGCAGGGTGTTTTTGAGCCAACAGATAAAATTGAATTAAGAAACGACCACTTAAAAGTTTGCGTCTCTTTCTTAGAAAAAATCAAGTTATTCAATTCCAATCTGCGCATTATAGATGAGGCTTTTGAATATCTAATCCCCCAGGTTTCCAAAAAGAAAGAGGGGCAGTTTTTTACTCCTCGACCAGTTGAAGATATGGTTGTTGAAATGCTCAACCCTAAAGCTGATGAATTCGTTATTGACCCTGCCTGCGGCTCGGCTGGATTTCTTCTGCATTCTGTAATGTGGGTTGCAGGTGGAATGATTAGCGGAAAACCGTTGCCTGAACATGCAAGAAATTTTGCTCAAAATAAGATTTATGGAATTGATTTTGCTAAAAAAGCGGTAAAGATAGCCAAAGCAATTAACCTGATTGTGGGGGACGGCAAATCCCATGTCTATAAAGACAACTCATTAGCCCCTCATACATGGGAAGACGAAACAAAATCAGGTTTAAGAGGAAGGCTTTTAAGATTCCCTGATAACCCTGAAAAAGACAGAGAAAATCAAAGTAAGTTTCTATTCTTTGATTTTGATGTCCTGATGACCAATCCGCCCTTTGCCGGGACAGTAAAGGAAAGGGATATTTTAAGACTCTATAACCTGGCTGAGAGAAATGGAAGATGGATAAACAAAATCGGAAGGCACATCCTCTTTTTAGAGCGTTCTTTACAATTTATAAGACCTGGTGGAAGGATGGCTATTGTTTTACCTCAAGGGTTACTTAACAATACAAACGCTGAATACATCCGCAGATTTGTTATTGATGAGGCAAGGATTTTAGCAGTTGTTGGTTTGCACGGCAACACCTTCAAGCCGCATACAGGAACAAAGACAAGCGTTTTGTTCTTGCAGAAATACACGGATGAAGAGAAAGAGAAGATAGGGCAGACAAGGGCAAGATATGAGGGTGAATGGGAAGAATTTTTGAAAAACCTGAAAGAGAAATATCAAGACTTAGCCTGGGATAGTTCGGTAGATGAAGAAGAAATACCTGAAGAATTAAACTCTTTCTTGGAAACCTATTTTGAGAGCAGAGAAGAGATTGAGGAATTACCGCCGGAAAAAACCGAGGTTGAAGAAACAGAAGAGACAGAAGAAGAAACCAGAGGAAAGAAACCCCTTGCTGTTTTAGTTCAGGAGAAGTCCGAATTAGACGAAGCACTAAGAGAAAAAGCGGAAGATTTGGAAAGGGCAGATGCCGCAAGAAAAGCAGAATTGAAAAATGAAATAAAGACATTACAGAGTAAGATAAATAAACTCATTAAAGAAATCTCCCAAAGGACTTTAGCAGGGCAAATAAGTTTAGTTTTAAACGAAGAAAAGATTACATCTGCATTTAAGAAATACTGGCTTGACGGAAAAGTAATGCAAGAAATGGATTATCCGATATTCTTTGCTGTCAACGAAAAGCCAGTAAAGGATGAAAGCGGAGAGTATAGATACAAGAAGGCACCAAACGGCGATTTAGCAATGGATGAACACGGCCACCCAGTAATTGACCACGA
>CAYTKW010000020.1:0-2892 GCA_964438815.1 uncultured Bacteroidota bacterium | reverse complement strand
TTGGAGGGGCCTCTTCACAAAAGAGAATGAAGGCGCTATAATCTCTTTAAGGGGTCGAAGATGTATAAATTAAATAATTACCAACTTCATGCCAAAGAAAATCGTAATCATCGCGCTCTTAGTCATTGCTATCATCGCAGTGACAGGAGCTGCAACATATATCGTCCAACAAAGGCAGAAAGGAGCTGAGAAAGTGAGGCAGGAAGAAGTGGTAGTGACTTTACTACCTGATACTGCGGATTGGAATGAGTATAAAAATAAAATTTATGGGTGGAGTTTTAAATATCCGAAAAATATTACTGACTTCTCAGCTGCAGGAAGTAGTGTAGAATTCTCTGTGGATGTTGGAAAGGGCGAGTGTCTTGTAAGGTTTCAAGCTCCTCCTGAGGATCACCCCCTTTTTAGTGAAGGAAGTTTTGAGAAAGATAAAGAATTCCTTCAAGAATTAGGTATCCACTTTATTGAGAAGTCCATTAACAACAACCCAGCTCTTTTTGTAGAAGAGATGGAAATTGGCAAAACACTTAAAGTAGCAAATAAAATGATTCCATTTTCTTCTTATGTGAAGGATGTTATGGTTTATCATCCCAAGGGCAATATGCTTATTACCCTCTTTTATGGGGTTGCCGACGAAGTGCTTTTTGGTCCTAATTTTCAACAATGCGCTGACACTTTTGAGAGAATATTGCAGTCTCTTAAATATTAACCTAAGAAATATTTGAAAGGAGAAGGGAGTGTACCACCGACCTGTACTGCGGGATATACTATGCGTGGTTCTTATTTTTGTCCTGTTTTTTGGTTTGCTACCGTTATCCATTAGTGCTTCACCATCTTCCCGGTCACCTCAATCTAACCTCGAAGAGCTAAAAGTAGAACCACAAGTTGCGCCTACTATTACTGTCCTTCTGGCGTTAGCGAAAGCGTGGGCTGTGAGAGTAGTTACAGGTTTTATAGCTGGGGTTTCCGACACAGCTGTACTGACAGAGGCGCTTCATCAAGGGAAAACTTGTGCTGAGATAACTACAATAGTTTTGAGTAATGGTCTTGCAGAAGCTGCTAGAAGAGGGACCGGATTCGCAAGGCGAAGTTTTACGATACCAATAGTAAACAAGACTATAACATTAGAAATCAGCCTTGCTGATCTGATTGCCAAATTCACAGGTAAAACACTAAGGGAGGCTATGGCTGATTGGTTGCAGAATAGATCCTTGTACATCGAAATACAAAATGAAATAGATCGTAGATGCAATGAGATCGCACCCACCGTTACCATCCTAAAGAGGGAGATAAATAAGATCTTAAATAAAGTTCGGCAGCGATTAAATAATGAATTAGTCGACTTCATTATTGAACACCTTGTATTTCTAGAAACTGACCCTCCAATAGCTCCAAGTGGGCTTAAACTGGATTTCGAACCTGGCTTTAGAGGAACCAAAGTTAGACTAAGCTGGGAGGATAATTCTAATAACGAGCTAGGTTTTCTCATAGAACGAAGAGACAAAAGGTCAGCGCGTTTTAGAGAGCGAGGGAAAGTTGAAAAGGATGAAACGAAGTTTACCGATTTAATCTTTCGCTTTCCTAAATCACATTATTGTTATAGAGTAATTGCGTTTAACTTCGCAGGAGGTTCGAATTCGGAAGAACAATGTACCGATGTCCCACGTGACACTACTCCACCTTCTTTAGTTACTGACTTCCAGGCCTCTGATAATGAAGATAGTCAGTCTACTCTCACTTGGACCAATCCCTCAGATAGCGATCTATCCCAGGTAATAGTGAAACGCAAGACAACAGGTTATCCAGCGAACCATGATGATGGCGAGACCAGGTTGACTATAGATTCTGCAACGCCTGGCCGGGCAGAGAGCTTCGTTGATACCGGACTTACCAATGGCACAACTTACTACTACGCCGTCTTCAGCCGGGATAATGCTGGAAACTGGAATGATCAAGTCATCGAGGGCCAGAATGCGGATACGGGGAGGCCGCAGGTTTCTATTACAGCGGAACTCTGGGGAGAAGATAGTGCGAGCAATCTCTTAAGGATTGATCCTAATACCGGTGCCGGAACCCTTATTGGGCCGATAGGATTTAGTGGAGTAACTGATATCGCCTTCACTCCAGATGGGTTACTTTTTGGAGTCACGTTTGATCGTTTGTTGAGGATAGATCCTAACACTGGGCAAGGTACTGCTGTTGGACCATCGGGCTTTTGTATCGGCATTGATGGGGTGAATGCGTTGACATCGAGAGCGGACGGCACTTTGTTTGCTGCCACCAAGGGTGGTTTTTTTTCTCCATCACAACTCATTACTATTGATCGAACTACGGGCTGTGCCACTATTGTTGGTTCTTTAGAATTCAGTCCTAGTGGGGATCTCGATTTTGCTTTCGCACCCGACGGGAGATTATTTGCTGTGGGAGGGGGAAACCCTGATACTCTATATGTTGTAGATCCCGACACCGGTGCGAGTACTCTAATTGGTCCGATCGGTTTTACCTCTGTGTTCGGGCTTGCCTTTTTCCCTGACGGAACTTTATACGGGGCTTCAAGTGTTGGGCCAAAACTCCTAAAAATCAATACTGTCACAGGCGCTGGCACTGAGGTTGGGACAATAACAAATACGAATGGGTCATTATGGGGGTTGGCTGCGAGGATTGTTCCGCCGTCTTCTTCTTCCGGTCCTTCTATCTTGCGGGAGCTTCCCAATATAATACTGGAAAGATTAGGGCAGGGTTTCAGATTCTTGACAAAAGATTCTACTATTAAAGATCTTTCTCTTTCTATCTTCGATTTACGAGGTCGTCTTGTCTTCCATACCGACTGGGAAGACAACGGCTTTGCGTGGAATCTACTCAACGATCGGGGCCAAAGACTGGCCAACGGCGTCT
>CAYTKW010000019.1:0-3546 GCA_964438815.1 uncultured Bacteroidota bacterium | reverse complement strand
TGCTTGCATACATGTAATGGTGCAGTATGGTAATAATGATCACCATAAGGTTGAGAGCGCATTTAAGGCATTAGCAATAGCATTAAGGAATGCCATGAGCGTTACAGGCAAGGGTATAGCAAGTACGAAAGGTGTGTTGTAGTATTAATTGATAATATAGAGATGTGGTTAAATAATGAAGAATAGGCTAGATAATCTAGGTATTATCTACTAGCATTATATCAACTACAAATTAATAGTAACAATGTTATGAATTGTTCTTTTTCTAAACTGTTAATTTATTTTATTAACTCTCTAACCCAATCCCTTATCTCTATCTTATTACGAAGCTCTCCTCTCCTCTCTATTAGACCCATGAACTCTAATTCCTCTATCATAGATTGGTCTATGCCTATTGATAACAGCTCATCTAAAGATATCTGCCATCTTACCTTGCTAGGATCCTTTATATGGAATATTCTATCTAGCATGTCTATAGCATCTTGTCTTATTGATAGTGGTATAAGAGGTAGGGGTACAAGATACCTGCTAGTTTCATATACATAGTATATACCATTGGAACCTGCAAGTAGAGCTGCTATAATGGCAGCTGTAGTCTCTGGCTTAAAGCCACCTATAGCAAGTACGTAGATCCTGCCTTTATCCTTATTATGCTTAATTATTCTAATAATCTTTGTTATTAGATCGACCATCCCTTCTTGGAACTCATCTAATGTCCTTTGAGTAGCAAAGCCTTTAACCTCTATATCCTCTACCTCTGAACCTTTTTGCTTAAGGTATTCCTTTAAAATATTTGCAACCAATAGGCCAACAGATGTGTCAGATCTATATAGATATATCTTCACATCATTGTAGGATAATTGTTGTAATTTTATTAATAGATTTATAGCATTACTCTCAGCACTAGCCCTACTATCGTCTTTACCAAGATAATCCAATAACGCCTTAAATACCTCATGTTCTTTAAAAGCATAATCCTTTGCCTTATCATACTCTATACTAGTTATATCAATTTTCATAAGCTTATCTAACCTATTGGCTATATCTTTCACTCTCTCGTCTTTCTCTTCTTTATTCTCTCTTATAAAATTGGTTAGTAATGATGCACCACATGTAACCAATAATATATCTTTCATATCATAGATTGCTAAGTGCCTATTTATTAACTTATACGGTTAGCTGTTTGAATTTGGAATAAGTTTACCTGACTTATTTTATAATTATTATCTCATTATGATTTTTCATATTTTTTATAATAAATTTTCGTTTAAAATTTATATATTCAAGTAACTATAAAAAGCTAATGAGCAATATAGTAATAGCGCCTTGGGGCGATCCTTCTAACTGGAAGAGGGTAACATACATCTACGAGGATAAAGAAGAATATTCATTCTCATCAACCATTGCATTATCAAGATTATTAAATATAGATACTCACAATATTATAATATTCTTGGCATCTACACTTATTGATAGAAAGGTGAATTCTTATGATGAGATGAAAGTCAGCATAGAAGGATACATATATAATCTTTTAGTAGAAAAAGAAGGTAATGTTAGACCAAAGTTATGTATAGTACCTGGCATAGGTACATTCATTAAAAATAATAAGAGATTCGTTCATAAAGAAGTTAAAAGAGGAGCAACAAACTATTACAATGCAGTCTATTATAATACTCTCAAGATACTTAACAATATTAATGATAATAAGATTAATATATATTTAGATATTACGCATGGAATTAACTATATGGCTGTATTATGTAGTAGTGCTGTTAATCTTGCTTCTAATACGTATGCTGCAGTAACTGGTAAAAGGGTAAAGGTTATAACTTGTAACTCTGATCCGTTGTATCCAATACCACGAGAAGATGATAAGAATGTTAGATTACATATCAATAGGATATCCTCAGTAGAATATAATGGTTATAAATCAACAGAGGAATTACTTTTAAGATTTGTAACAGATTATTTAATTAATAAAAACTACTATATTAATACACTGCTAAGACTTATAGAAGATATCAAAAGGGAAGATATTGAGAAGATACATAAGGCAGCAAAAGCCTTTGCAACAGGAATAGCAATGATACTTACAAGAACCAAATCTGATATAGCAAGATATAAGAGCATACTCGATAAAATACTTGACGAATTAGAAACTTCGCTAGATATAAAAGAAGATGGGCAAGATATAATTATTGAATATAAACATTCAGATAGTAAGATAGCATTGCTTCATTCCATAATAAGTGTATTGGACTCGATTAGTTTAAATATAGATAGTGATTACGCTGTAACACTCAAGCAATTGGAAAATGTATCACAGAAGTATTATCAGAATGTGATAGATTCTGTATATTATATAGTAAATGAGGAATTGGATAGAATAAATGAATACTCAGAAAGCATACCAGCTACTTACATATTATATGGTAAATTAAAATATGTAAATAATTTTGATGAGAGCAGAGCTGGTAAGACCAACTCTAGAGTACTTTATGCTCATGCTGGATTAGAAGAGAATGTAACTTGGGTAAGGAAGGTTAACGATGATATCTATATCTCCTATCTTAATTATTTCAACAATGTATTAGAGAGTATTTAATAATGGTTTTAACTTAAAATATATAAGTATTATAGCCACTCCCCCTGCTAGCAGCAATACTATGTAAGTAATATTCTTAGTATCAGATTTATTTACATAAATCATGATTGTAAGTGAAGTTGTTTCAGTATTAGTTAAACCTTCTGGCATTAGATTAGAGTTGTAATGGGTAAATATACCTCCAGTTTCCCTATCTTGTAGATATGGAATAATCTTGAAGACTACATTAGCATCTAGGTCATTAAACCTTTCAGATGCTATCTTCCATAATGCTAACTTGTAAGTACTGTAAAGGTTACCATCTGCATAATACGCCTTATCCTTAAAACCTTTATCATCAAACATACCCTTGCCTATATCATAACAATCCTTATCATTATATGCTATAGCCTTAAGGAATGCAATATCTGCATAATCATAACAACTTAACTCATTATAGTTAGGATCGCTATCGCTATAGTATATATTGCTGGTTAAGTTTTTGTTTATTACCCCGTTAAAATATGAAGGTTGATCAACTAGAATACCTATAGGATGTCTAAATTGTATATTGTAGTTATTAGTATATTCTTTAACCTTCATTAGTATCTTATATGATAGATCATCTTTATATGACTGCAATACTTTACTTACTAGAATATTATCTGTCCATAGCTAATATCTATCTATGCTATCACTTTCTTTTACTAAACCGAGTGCCGAGTTATAATTATTTATTATATACTCATAAGCCTTATGTATATCGAATGATACGTCTTGCCCATTAGCATTTAAGATTAACACATATATTATTAATATTATGAGGGTTCCCTTAACCATCCCATTATCTCTTCAATTTTATCTTCATCATACTTTATAATTATCTTATCCTTTCTTTGCACTTATTATACTTGATGCAGATATGCTTGCACCATCGACTGTAAATACTATTGAATCTA
>CAYTKW010000018.1:0-3585 GCA_964438815.1 uncultured Bacteroidota bacterium | reverse complement strand
TACAGGGTATTAGGAAGTTATTATAGTAATGAAGATGATATTCTTAATGATACCAATGATGCTACCAATCCTACTACTACCAATACCATTCCTACCAATTCTATTCCTACCTTACCTACCATCATCAATAATACTAATACAGGATGCCTAGTCGCAATCCATGCCAAACATAAATCCTTTGTATATACATTAAGCAAGTATTTAAGGAAGCATGAGAGATTAAGATCATCCATATTTTATGCATATAACGATGCAATGATAAGGAAGTTAAGGTCTAAACACTTCATAGTAAAGATAGTAGTTACCAGTAATAATAAGGATATGATAAGGAAGATAATGCCAGCATTCAAGGACTTTAATGGTGCAATAAAAACAAATAACCCAATGAAGGATAAGGTATTCAATGAAGTAACAAATAAACCAAGGTATTCCTTTATGCATAAGGATAACATATTATCGCATATCGAACTTTTATCGTTGATGCTACCTGATTCTATAGATAACCTAAGAACTGTTATAGATGGAGTTAGACCATATACAACAAGCGATATGGTATAAGAAAGAACCTCACTCTCATATTAGTAGTATTTAAGGTTTACTATTATATCTTTTATTTAAATTTTACTAAAATTTCTCAGACGGTCATGCGTAAAAGTTGAGGCTAAAGGACTGTCTGACATACTTTTAGAGAAAGATATATATTTGGATATGTTGTATAGGATGATGTAAGCATCCAGATAATGGAACTGATATATAAGGTTTCGGTGAGAATCCGTTAAGGAATTGAAAGACCATGATTATTAGTTACGCTGAATAAAATCGTTCCATTGTGAGAATCCGTTAAGGAATTGAAAGACCATGATTATTAGTTACGCTGAATAAAATCGTTCCATTGTGAGAATCCGTTAAGGAATTGAAAGGTTATTACTCTACGCATTGTAATTCACCTTGATTATACATAGTGAGAATCCGTTAAGGAATTGAAAGGATATTGCTTTTTGTATATCTTCATCTGTAATTACTCTACGGTGAGAATCCGTTAAGGAATTGAAAGGTTACGGCAGTTGCGGCATTCAATTATATCCATTTTAAGGGAGTGAGAATCCGTTAAGGAATTGAAAGACTCTTTTTGTAATAAGCTCTCGCAGTGTGTTAAAGTGTGAGAATCCGTTAAGGAATTGAAAGTATACACCGTAACCATGATGTGCATGGAGTGCCTGGTGAGAATCCGTTAAGGAATTGAAAGTTAATATTGCTTCTAGGTATTTAAAAATGTCTTCTTCAGTGAGAATCCGTTAAGGAATTGAAAGAGTGATTAATACTTATACTGCAAAAGTTGTAAATACAATAAGTGAGAATCCGTTAAGGAATTGAAAGTTAATAGCCATAACGGTGCTGCGTTGGCGTTGCTTGTAATTGGTGAGAATCCGTTAAGGAATTGAAAGTCATAAATTTGCGCTAGTAGGATAGCAATTTTTTCATGTGAGAATCCGTTAAGGAATTGAAAGTTCAAGATGATTGCAGAAATCTATTACAACATGTAAAACCGTGAGAATCCGTTAAGGAATTGAAAGTTGCTTCCTCTGCACTCAGCACACGATAACTATATACCCCCTCGTGAGAATCCGTTAAGGAATTGAAAGAAAGTGATCTAGAACGGATAAAGAAGTTAAAAAAGCCTGTGTGAGAATCCGTTAAGGAATTGAAAGTTCATCATCAGCCTCGTTAAGAATAGTGAATTTTGTTAAAGTGAGAATCCGTTAAGGAATTGAAAGACTAAACTCATTTGTAGATATCACCACCTTTATTTTGATTGAGTGAGAATCCGTTAAGGAATTGAAAGAACCAAAAACCTCGTTAAGTAGTTATCCGTAATATATGTCGTGAGAATCCGTTAAGGAATTGAAAGTATCTAAATCGCTCATACCTGGGTCACCAAATTCTCGCCTGTGAGAATCCGTTAAGGAATTGAAAGAAAAATTTCTGATGCATCGGCAGCAATTGACTTTACTGATAGTGAGAATCCGTTAAGGAATTGAAAGGCTAGTTTAGCTACAATGCGCTTGCAAGCGGGGCATGGTAGTGAGAATCCGTTAAGGAATTGAAAGTTGCGTAAGCAGTAACAAACGATGCAATGGCTGGAGTGAGAATCCGTTAAGGAATTGAAAGTCGTCAGTAAGCAAAGAGAGCTTTTTCTGTTGTTGTTCGTGTGAGAATCCGTTAAGGAATTGAAAGGCCTTGCACTCGGCACAAATCGCAATAAGCGGCAATTGGGTGAGAATCCGTTAAGGAATTGAAAGGTTAAATTTTCCTCATCAACTTTATTTTTTATTTCTTTGTGAGAATCCGTTAAGGAATTGAAAGTTGGATTCACAATTGTCAGTATAAGATCTGCGTCAGTTTGATCCAGTGAGAATCCGTTAAGGAATTGAAAGATATTAGGCGTGAATATCTCTATGCGCCCATAATAGTGTGGTGAGAATCCGTTAAGGAATTGAAAGGATTTTGCAGCCTCTGCGCCTGGCCCTATCCTTGCAAGTGAGAATCCGTTAAGGAATTGAAAGTCTACTACTATACCATCAGCATCTATGGCACCTTCAGTAAGTGAGAATCCGTTAAGGAATTGAAAGGTACTGAACTCAATGTCAACCACATATATGTTGTTGTCATGTGAGAATCCGTTAAGGAATTGAAAGTTATCCTTGCGTATTAAATACAGTGTACCGTAATCTGATGTGAGAATCCGTTAAGGAATTGAAAGATATAATTAACTTATAAAAACTAATATATAAATACTGACTAAGTGAGAATCCGTTAAGGAATTGAAAGTTTTACCTTCAATTATTGAGCTAGCTTCCTTAGCCTTCTCTGTGAGAATCCGTTAAGGAATTGAAAGTTCAATCTAAGACTCTTATCTGCATCTTCTAGTGAGAAAAGTGAGAATCCGTTAAGGAATTGAAAGTTAACGTCACGAATCAAAATAAAATCAGGACTATACTCAGTCACAGTGAGAATCCGTTAAGGAATTGAAAGAGTTACAACTCTTTCTGGACTTAGAACGTCTGGATAAGTTACTCTAACAGTGAGAATCCGTTAAGGAATTGAAAGTCTTTACGGCCTTTGCGCTAGGTGCTTCAGTTACACTATGTGAGAATCCGTTAAGGAATTGAAAGCGGGAATGGCTTCCAACCCAACTTTGGCATGCCATTTATGCCTGTGAGAATCCGTTAAGGAATTGAAAGTAAAAATTAACTTGGTGCACTCATTACCACGTTTTACTTCTACAAGTGAGAATCCGTTAAGGAATTGAAAGTATACTTATATCCAGCATCCTCATCCCCACTCAGATCCTGTGAGAATCCGTTAAGGAATTGAAAGGATTTAGCTGTTTACTCATTATTTGAAGTCTATAATATAGTGAGAATCCGTTAAGGAATTGAAAGAACAACTTGAACGAATCATTTTCATCAATGACCAGCAAATCAGTGAGAATCCGTTAAGGAATTGAAAGCAGACTCCATTATTACTTTCTATTATATTATGATGAATACCAACAACAATAATGATAATAACAATAATAGGTAT
>CAYTKW010000017.1:0-3815 GCA_964438815.1 uncultured Bacteroidota bacterium | reverse complement strand
GAGAAGAACTCGATGGGCTTTGGCATGGTGGAGGTGATTCAAAAATGCTAAACCATTTTCCTATCGGCGTGCTAGCGAGAACTGAACAAAACAGCAGGATTCCATTCCTTGATGACTTAAGCCACCACATGCTGGTCGTAGCTGCTGCAAATTTAACTAACTCTTCTGAAGCAGTGTTGGCAAGTTTAATGCATGACATGTTTAAAGGCTTGATGATCTGGAGTGATACACCTGAGATTAGGTGGCTGCATTTTTCTAGAAGTTCAGGAATTTATGAACAAGTGATCCCTTCTGATATGGGAGTTGATGCCAAGCGGGTTGAGACCTTCATTCAAACGCACCATGACCAGCAGGTTTCTGTAAATCCCATAAGACTTGTAGAGAGCAACAGGCAAGGGCTTATAACTTCTCTGGAAAGAAAACTCATCCTGGATCATGTGCCCAATAATACGAAGGCCTTAGTGATAAAACTTTCCGGTCGTTACCGTTGGTTGTTAGCTTTTTATATCCAGCTTACGCTCAAAAGGCTATTGACAGATCTGTATAGCGACAGGCTTAATAGTGTCTTGAGGATTCAAAATGTCATCTATCACTATATCCCTGCAAACTTAAGTGCAGCGTATTCTAACATAAATGACTGTTTACGAAACCTGAATTTGAAAGCATTTCAAGCCTATCGAGAAAACGACGGCTTACATATTAACCTCCCAGTGTGGGGGCTGTCGCGAACAATGACGATTGCGTATGGGAAATATAACTCTCTCAGCCAAAATCAAGACTCTCTTCAAGTGCCTCTAGGAGAAGCTCTATCGCTTATGGCCTTCGACGGAGCAAGTTCAGGTAAAGCCAAGCTGCTATACGTTGATGCCGGTTTTACTCTGTCACTGGATGAAATTGTTCGGAAATGTCTTGAAACAGTATTAAAAAATCGTTCTCATATTAAGTATTCGCCATCTGATATTGCGAGATCACTAGAAGGAACTTTCCGAGGGCCTGATAGCTGCAGCTTTTGCGGGGAGCAAGCAGCTAGATGCTCTAAACTGCCTCTAAGAGATACTTCACGATTTACAAGTGTACGAATGCTTTTGGACCCTCATTTATGTGTGTGCCCATCCTGCATAGTTGGTTACGAACTAGAAGAACAACTGAGAGGGATGAAACCAACCAGCTTTAGAATACCAATGACTGCCTTAGTTAATAAAATACAGCTCGGCTCATCATTTGCCAATCTAGCTCGTTTCATACGATGTGACAGCTACCATCTTATGAGCCTCTCTGGAGAGCTATGGCTTCAAATTCTCAGTGAGGTTTGGTATCAAAAATATCAACAGAAAGGTGATGCTGACTATCTTCTCGACCCGAAGGCACTTATGCTCCCCCTTGAGGTGGAATTTATCCCTCAAGGGATATATCCGCTCCTCCACGCACGGCAAAAGAAGTTTGCCTTAGAAAGCGGTTTGTTCAGCTCTCTAGTCTTACCTGGAACTGTCAAAGATATTGATGCAAATGAATTCAGGGCTATTAGGCAGTCTTATCGCCATTTGGGAGTCAAAGCAGAATCCTTTCTGAAGCGCATCAAGCAAATATATGAGCCTCTATAAAAAGGAGGATGAACTTATGCCCAATGATGCAAGCGTAGAAGACTTAGCAGCTCAGCTGCTGCAAGCCGCAGATGATCTTATTGATTGGGGAGCGATCCCAGATGAGGTGCGCAAGAAGAAGTATTCTATCGTTGCCAAAAGAGTGGCCGGTATAGCTAAGAGTGCACAAAGCCTCGATGAGTTTCTTGAACGTTTCCTCAAAGAGCTTGCTGGAGATGCTTTGTTTATATCCCGTGAAAAGGCTGAAACTCTTAAGGGTATCCTAGAGGAAGTCAAAGCAGCTGGTCACGAAAGTAGAGTTTTAGATTACATCAAAAGGCATCCCTATCTGAGCGTCGTCGCCTATGCAGCTAAAACTAAAAAATAAGGAGGGACTATAATGCAGATCACATTAACACTCCAAGCGCTAGAACCTATTAGTGTCGGCTTGGAATCCACAGGCATTAAGATGTTGCTCTATCGCATGTCTGTTGTAAAGCCAAGCGGAGAAGTTTTGGAAATCCCTGTCATTCCTGGAAACAGTCTGAGAGGTGTGTTGCGAGATGCCATGGCAATACAGTTCTTATCAGATGTTCGCAAGCATAACGCGAATATATCGGTGCATGCCGGTACCGCTGTAAGCCTTTTCAGCGGTGGGATACTGGCAAGAAGCGAGGAAGCAGGGGTTAGCGCAACAGACCTAGACCGACTTATGAGAGAGTATGTGCAATATCTTCTGCCTATCTCGATCCTTGGGGCTTCAATCGGCAAGATTATGATCCCCAGCAAGATTAAAGTGGGGATGGGATATCCAGTCACTCATGAGACAGCTTTTCTCGTTAGCCATCTTGGCAATGTAACGCCTACCCAAAAGCTGGAGGACATCTTGGTCTCCGTGCTCATGACGAGAAAAGATGATCGAGCTAAGTTCGGTCAGCTTGCTAGCCTTGGCGTTCAATTGTCAGGACTCGACGAATTTTTACAAGAGACTGCCGGGCAGAGACGTGAAGTTGCTGTCCAGCAGCGTTTCGAGCGTGAGGCTGTAGCCCCAGGAACACAATTTGTTACATATATACGGGAGACCTTACCACTCACTGAACCTGAAAAGGGACTACTTTTTAAGACATTGGACCAACTGTCGAGCGTAGGAGGGCGAATAGCTGGAGGCCTAGGAGAATTTAAGCTCACAATAAATAACATCACAAATGCTCGCACGGCCCAAAGCGAATATGAGCGGTTCATTAAGGAGAAATCCAATCAGATAGCTGACGCCCTCAAAAAGAATCCTCAAGAGATATGATATGGCACTCTATCTAGCGGTTTTGCGTTTTCGCTCGCCACCTTGGGCAGCTCGCCATAGAGTGCCCAACGTGCTTGAAAGCGTTTATATCCCTTTCGACGGCCCTCTTAGCTTTGCAGTCTATTATCTGAATAACTTGCGAGCTGTAACAGATTGGCGTCTCAGATATCTTGAGGATACATTGACGAACACAGTAAAACATATGCCTTCTGGTTTTCGAGCTTCCTATATGCTCCCAGCTCAACAAGATAACTCATCTAAGCTTCATTTCTGGACACCCTATGAAACTCAAGTAACGATCCAACTTAAAGGCACACAAGCTTCTCTCCTTCGAGTTTCGACAGTATCTGTTCCCCAAGCGCCTTTTTCAATCAGAATCAATAAACGCAATGATCTAGAAAGAATACTAGCTTGGAGGGAATTGTCAGAAGCAAATCTCAGTAGAAACCATCGTGGAACTATAAAAAATATAGGCAGTATTGACAGTGGCAGAGGCCCTTATAGAAATGTTGCTCTTAATATTGAGATTAAGAAAAGCCACCTTTTGTGGATATCAATTGTAGAGGCTAAAAACAAGACCCCCCTTGAAGACTGCCTCCGCATACTCGAGCGATTCGGTATTGGCAAGAAGCGGTATGCGGGCTGGGGAGATTTGCAAACATTTGCCCTTTATGATCTCCAGGGTTCTCGTCAAAGCGTTCCAAGTCTCGATTGGAAGAAGCTGGTTTATAGCATTGAAGGTGATATCTATCTCGAAACTCTACGGCTGCTCAAAACCAGCGAAGTATCACAAATGATGAGATCTGGTTATCTCCCGCTAGACATAAAATTCACCCAAGGAGCAGAACACCCTCCTTATTGGAAAAAGGAGACTATGGTGGAATATGCGAAGCTGTTGAAACAGCGATGAGTTAAATGCCCTTCTCTCGTCTGCC
>CAYTKW010000016.1:0-4988 GCA_964438815.1 uncultured Bacteroidota bacterium | reverse complement strand
TAAATTTTCGCATTTTATACTAAAAACTTATTAAGGAGGTCAAACTATGAGAAAAATCCTTCTATCCTCAATTTTGGCTTTACTCATTAGCTCAACTATGTTTGCTCAGCTTGGTGGGATTAGGGGACGAATCACAGATGCTCAAACAGGGGAGCCATTGCCAGGGGCAAATATCTATCTCCTTAATACTGTTTATGGTGCAGCAAGTGATGCAGCTGGTTTCTATGTCATCAGAAATGTCGTTCCCGGAAATTACACTCTTGTTGCAAGATATGTGGGTTATCAGGAGTTCAGACAGAGTGTAACAGTTACCCCCGGTGACACAATCACCGTAAACATTAGGCTGTCTCCAGGGCTTATTACAGTAAGCCCAATAGTTGTCACTGCTATTGGATTGGAGGAGGAAAGAGCAAAGCTTGGGACATCAGTTTCAAGTGTCACTGGTGAGACGGTGTTAAGAACTGGATATACAAATATCATCTCGTCAATCGCTGTTAAAGCTCCAGGCATTTTCACGATTGATGCAGTTGGTGACCCAGGGGCTTCAACAAGGATAGTTTTGCGTGGTCCAAGGTCACTTCAAACCGCGAATCAGCCTTTGATAGTTGTTGATGGTGTTCCGATTTGGAATTCAACTTTTGGCGCAAGCGTTGGAAATGTCTCAACAATTTCCAGAAATGTTGACATTAACCCTGAAGACATTGAATCAATTGAAATCATGAAGGGACCCGCAGCAGCTGCTATCTGGGGTGCAAGAGCGGCAAATGGCGTTATAGTTATAAAAACTAAATCTGGAGCATTCTCAGCTGGAAAGAAGGTTAGAGTTTCACTACGCGGTAGAATCTATTCAAGTGAACTTTTGAGACCATTCCCGTTACAAAGAGAATTTGGGCAAGGAGTATATGGTAACTTTGTTTTTAATTCTACTCTGAGTTGGGGTGATAGAATTGCTGACAGACCAGGTGGACCTGATTCACTTCAGATACCGGAACATCCATATTCAAGAATAATTGTTAAAAGATCAAAAGAAACATATGACCATGCGACCGAGCTTTTCCGTAAGCCAATCACTTGGAATTCATCAATTGAAATTAGTGGTGGAGATGAATGGGGTAATTTTTATCTTAATGCTGAAAGGCTTGAAGAGCAGGGAATAATTTTAGCGAATAGCGATTTCAAGAGGTCATCAATTCGTGCAAATGTTTCAAGAAGATTCGCTGAAAATATAAGCGCAAGGGTGAATGCGGTTTATGTTAGGACATCCACAAATCGTGTTCAGCAAGGTTCAAATATAAGTGGTCTTTTGCTCGGCGCTTATAGAACGCCACCAGATTTCAACAACCAACCATATTTAGTGACATATGTCTCACCAACAACTGGAGCGAGGGTACCAAATCAACACAGGTCATATAGAAATGCTGAAGGAAATCCCAATGTATCAGTTGGTTATAATAACCCATTCTTTACGATTTATAAGAACAGTACTTTGTTTTTCACTGATAGAGTTTTTGGAAGTGCTGAGATAGCTTATGACCCATATAAGTGGTTCGGAATTACCTACCGTATAGGTGCAGATTACTATACCGATAGAAGAAATCAAGTTTGGCCAGTACGCGATGCAGCTTATCCAAACGGAAGAGTTGTCCGTAATGTCATTTCACAGTTCCAGATAAATACAGACCTTATGTTTAGGTTCAAGTATCAGCTTGGTTCTTTAGTTTCATCCTCATTCTTGCTTGGATTCCATTTGGACCATGAGCAAACAGATCAGACTTATATTGAGGGAACAAGATTTATAATTCCCGAGGCGCCTTCATATATTTTGAATACACTTGATTATTTGCCAGATGAAGGTAAAACTATAGTGAGAACAGGTGCATTTTATGGTGAAATTGGGCTTGATGTTCTTGACCAACTTTATGTTCGTTTGAGCGGTAGAAATGAGAGTGCCTCAACCTATGGGACGGAAGTTAGTATGACATATTTCTTCCCATCAGCAAGCGTCGCATGGGAATTCACAAAGCTTCCACTTCTGAGGAATCAATCGCTTCTTAGCTTTGGTAAAGTTCGTGCAGCTGTTGGAGTTGCTGGTGTTAGACCGCCAGCTTATGTTACGAAAACATATTTTGTCAATGCATCATTTGGAAATGGTTGGGGTCCAGTTATAAATGCAATCTATTATGGTGGTGGTGCTGTTCAGTCAGCTCAATATGGTAATCCGAAGTTGAAACCAGAACTTACAACTGAAACTGAATTTGGCTTTGATTTGAAGTTCTTTGGTGACAGATTGAGTTTAAGTGCGACAAGATATATTAACAATACAAAAGATGCTATTTTGAATGTGGCTGTTCCGCCGTCAAGTGGATATTCAACGAGGTGGGCAAATACAGTAAAAATTGAGAACAAAGGAACAGAGTTGCAAGTTGTAGCAGAATGGCTCAGGTTTGGTGGTTTCTCCTGGACTACAACGATTAATTGGTCGCAGAATAGAAATAAAGTCGTAGAACTCGCTCCTGGAGTTGAATCTGTTAGTCTTGCTGGATTTGTTGACCCAAGCTCAAGAGCTGTAACTGGATATCCTATGGGCGTGATTTATGGTTCAAGATGGGAGAGATGGGATAAGGATACAACTGTAACTATCCTTGGAAAACCTGTTCAGTTTAAGGCTGGGCAAATAAAGTTAAATGCCAATGGATTCCCAGTTCCATCGCCGACATATGGAGTTCTTGGCGACCCGAATCCTGACTGGAGAGCTGGAATTATTAACACTTTAAGATTTGGAAGACTCACATTCAATGTTGTTGTTGACATTGCAAAGGGTGGGAAGATATGGAATGGGACGAAAGGAGCTCTCTACTATTTTGGAACTCATGGAGACCAAAACTGGTGGACGACAATTTCAGCTAATGAAGCGAACACACTGAAGAACTACCTTGGGCTAACGCCGAATCAGATGATTTCACAGTATCCGACAAGAAATACTTACAAGAGAAATCCTGATAATAGCGTTTCGTTCCGTGGTTATGTTACGGACTTTGGCGGTGGCAAGGTTATAGTTGATGAATATTACTTCTCGAGTGGACCTGGCTCAGGATTTACGGGTCCATCTGAACAGTTTATGGAAGACGCTGGCTATGTCAAATTGAGAGAAGTTTCTGTTACATATAATATACCGCTTAAAAGATTTGGGCTTGAGAGTGTAGACCTCGGTTTGATTTTGAGAAACTTCAAGATATGGACGAAGTATACTGGAATTGATCCTGAAACAAATCTCACTGGACCAACAAATGGTCAAGGTCTTGACTACTTCAATAATCCACCTATGAAGAGCATAGTGTTTACAATTGGTATCAATTATTAAAACAAGGTTTCAAGGGCACCTTTGTGGTGCCTTCCCTTTAAATTTTAAAAAATAATTGAAGGAGCATAGCTATGAAAAAAATACTGGGTTTAATAACAGTAGGTTTATTGGTAGGTTTGATTTTTGTTGGTTGCAAAAATATAACTGAATCTTGGGTTAAAGGTTATACAGATAACCCGCTTTTACCAGCAACAGCTTCAGCGACGAAAATATGGATAGGTGCACAGACTGGATTTATTGAATTCTATGAGGCATTTCCAAGCCAGCTTTCAGCTGTATGGGCTCAGCAAGCAACGGGTGCAGATAGGCAGTTTGCTGCCTATGATATTTATAATATAACCGCAAACGATTTTTCAAATGATTGGTTCCTTGCTTATACGAGGGTTCTCACGAATTTGAAAATAGCTCAGCAGAAAGCTCAAGAAGAAGGTCTACTTAATCTTTATGGTGCAGCGAAAATTCTCGAAGGAATTCATATGGGAACAGTTGCTGCTCTTTGGGGTGATGTTCCATATTCAGAAGCAGCGCAACCCGAAAAGACACTGACACCGAAATATGATAATCAAATTGAAGTCTATAATGCAGCAATTGCAGCGATTGATGAGGGAATTCAAGTTTTGCAACAAAATCCTGTTGCTCTTCCACAGGATGTTTATTCAACGGGTGGTAGCGTGTCAAAGTGGATTAAAGCTGGCTATTCTGCTAAAGCAAGATATCTAATGCATCTTGCTAGAAAAGATAATTATCCTTCAGCGGTTCTGGATCAGGTGATTCAAGCTGCGTTAAATGGAATTACATCAACTACAAAGACAGGAACAGCACCAGCTGCTGGATATGGAAGTGATGATCTTGTATTTTTGCATGGTACAACTCAAGAAGGTAATATGAATTTGTGGCATTCGTTTCTTTTGTATGATAGGCAAGGTTATCTGCGTGCTTTGAATTGCTTTGCTGTAAAGATGCTTATAGCGAGAGGAACAAGTGAAGATAGCAGAAGGTTGTACTACTTCACACCTGATGGAAATGATCTTAGCACAGCGGGGGCATATACAGTTAATGCCTACTTCCCAGTCATAAGGGCATCTGAAACATTGCTTCTCCTTGCCGAAGCATATGCAAGAAAGGGTGATTTAGCTAATGCGGTTACTTACTTAAATAGAGCAAAAACCTATAACAATAATATCTTTGGAACAACTTTGAAGACTAATTATACCCCTAATGATTTTGCGACGCCGGCAGATTTGCTTCAGGAGATTTTCAATGAGACATATTTGTCGCTTATGCATCAAATTGAGGTGTTTAATTTCTTGAGAAGGATTGATTATCAAATCAAGTATGTTGACCCCTCAAATAACCAGTTAGTTCAGCTTACTCCAAAAATTGGGACAAGATTTCCGCAGAGGTTGTTCTATCCACAGAGTGAAGTTTCAGCTAATCCAAATACGCCAAAGCAAGTATCTGATGATTTGTATGCCAAGACACGTGTGAATGGTGGGACGAAGTAAGTTTGTTTAGATTTCTTTCGTTTCTCTCAAAGGGTGTGGCTTTTGCCACGCCTTTGTTTTATGAAAAACTAAAAACTTATTAAGGAGGTCAAACTATGAGAAAAGTTATATTGTTAATTTTG
>CAYTKW010000015.1:0-8299 GCA_964438815.1 uncultured Bacteroidota bacterium | reverse complement strand
GGATGTCAGGGAAGAGATTGCGACACAATAAAGCAAATTGTCCGCGGTTGGCTCCTATATCTACTATACTTCTAGGGCGGAGAATAGCGATCAATTTCTGGTGTTCGACAGACGCAGCTACACCAGTTGTGATCAGGGAAATAAACAAAGAAGGTTTTATTAAGATATTTAGCATCTTTTTTAATTTATTCATATATTTCTCCAATATTCTTTCAGCCAATTTACAGTTTCGGCAATGGCATCCTCAAATTTTACCGGTGGAAAGCCTAGCAAATCTAATATCGGGTCAATTGGCGCAGGATTTTGTGTCGTTAAGTTATGATAGCGTTCACTGTGCATGGGAAACCCAACGCCAAATACGCCTAGCATATCTCCAACGATTGCAAGTGCCCGTAACAGTGCCTTTGGAACTGTTCGCAGTTGACGTCCACGAAGTGCCTTTGAAAATGCATTAACCCACTCCCTTTGATGCATTAGCGCATCAGCCAAATAGAATACCTTTCCATGCACTTTTTCAACTGGCGCTTGCAACAATCCCAAGATTTGCCATGTCGTATTTTTGACATAGCCATAGGCGCGCAAGACAGTATCATTGGAAGGATGGAGATAATAGCCCATTGCAATGTATTTCCACAAGCCATTCGGAAGAAAAGGATGAAACGGTCCCCAAATGGTCGTTGGGCGTATAATAATCCAGGTACAATGCAGGTCGGCTTCTCGGGTCAGCTGTTCCGCAATAACCTTGCTTTGCCCATAAAGTCCAAGAGGGGCAAAATCCTCATCATGTTTTGGCAAGCCACTTCCTGGTTTTCGCACGTGTTGAGTTGATGTAATGATCACCCTTTTAACACTGGGTGTCTGGTGAATTGCGTCCAACACATTTTTCGTCCCATAAGTATTCACTTTGAAATCTCCCAACGAACGTCCTTGCATTGTGGCACGAGCAGCAAGGTGAATAACGTGGGTTGGGGAAACTCTAACATCTGTTTTTTGAGATCTTTATCATCGAGGATGTCGCAATAATTCCATCTCTGGATATGTCTTCCATCCTTTGGAGGAAAAATATCCAAATTGAGAATATCATACCCCGAAGCAATTGCAGCATCTACTAGGTGAATTCCTATGAAACCGCTGCCTCTTGTACACAAGATTCGCAAATTATCACTCATTAGTATGCTCCTTGGTGCAAATTGGAAAGAACCTCTTGGCTCAATCAGTTTCTCAACCATGAGCATGGCCTAACATCATTTTTGGCTCGCCATTTTCTACAAACGGACAATTCCCTCCATCATGCATACAAAATTCTTCCATTGCTGAACGGCTTCCTCGCGTGCCTGAAGATATTGTTTTCGTACTTTACTTACCTCCTTTTGATATAAGGTTGGATTATTATGCCATAATTTCAAGATAGGTATCACGCTTTCTGTAAAATTAACATGATCAAACAAATAGCCAGTCATTCCCAATTGTTCTTTTATGCACCCACGACGACATGTAAGAACGGGAACACCTGCAGCCATCGCTTCCCATATTACTAGTGGTTCGGATTCATCCAAATATGAAGAGGGAAAAATCAATGCGTCAATGGATTGCCAAAAAACTTCTTTTTCGTAGCCAGTAATTAATCCCTTCCATTCCAACACACCATTTCTTTGAGCCTCTTCTATCCGAGCTTTTAAACGATCGTCATAACATGGCCCAGCAATGGTGATTTTATAGGGAAGATTTTCGGCCTTAATTGCATAAGCCAAATCAATAACGATGTGTGCACCTTTTTCAATCGTGACAGTGCCAATAAATCCTAGATTAACCGGTTTAGATATTGAATGCACACTCGGATGGCTAGGAAAAAAAACAAGATTAGAAAGCAACAATATATTCGAGATGTGATACTGTGCCCACAAAAGTTCTTGCGCTGTTTTACACAGAGCTATATGGGTTGTTTTTTCTCCTAAAATCATAAATAAGATGGAAGAGAGTAAATTTCTGTTATACAGGTAGGCAAAACTATGATGGTGTACAACGATAGGATATCGTTTGATTCTGGCTATTAATGCAGTTACAATATCGTAAAGTTGTCCCCACCTTCCGGATAAAGCAATGTATACTATATTATCCGCCTCATTGCTGAATAGAAGTTTTTTCCATGCAGACCAAAAACGAATTAAGCGACTTAAGCGAATTATTCTTCCACCTAGAAAGAAAGGGGATTCATTAATGATGCTCACGCGAAATCCCTCTACTGCCAACGCATCGGCTAATTTTTGGTTAACAATTGCCATGCCTACCACAGGAGGGGGAAAAATTCCGAACAACAATACAGTTTTTGGCATATTTATCTCCACACAATCGGTATAGAATTTAAGCCATCGGCTTTCTTGCACGGCTCTTTGATTTTACCGAAAGTTTCCTGTTCACCAATATCCCAATCAATAGACTGAGATAAATCAATCGCATGGAGTTCCGCACAGGATATTGACTTATGTAAAATATTATCCAGTAAGAGAAAACCGTAAAAGCTGTTCCGATCTCGTCTCTCCTCAAGAAGAGTTTCGTCATCATTCTTAGCCAGGCAATTAAAATAAGCAGCAGAAGGAGAAAATAAAGCCATCCAAAAAAGTAAGCCTCCGAATATGCGTTCATTGGAACTACGGGGGCAATCTTGACCATGTAGACATTCATAACTTTATCAAAATGATCTATTGCGGAAATGGTTGGGGAGAACGACAACAGCTTATAACTTTCCGGGTATTGTGGGTGTATCAAAAAGGCGTTGGCAAGACTTTGTGCGCCTTGGAAAATGTTCAAGAAAAATCCTATTGTCCAACGTTCGAACTCAAACCCGGAAAACATCAGGGCAAAGATATCAAAAGTTCCCGCTAGCCCCTGGTAGGGGGTATTACGTCCTATTAAAACTTTTAAGAACAATAGAAATCCAAACATCCAATCAAACAACACAAGCAGGAAATAGCGTTTGATACCACCGAGGAAAAGGAATACCGTTAAAGCCGCAAAAACGTATAAGGGGGCCCAACGTGAATTTTCGGCCAAGGCCAGAAGAAAAGGATAAACGCTCAAAAGAAAAAGAAGTATAGCAATTTGTTTGCGGCGGTATACCCAAAAGAATGCACTTGCTCCGACAAGCAGCAGTCCCAATGGGGGTAGCAAGAAATGTATCACGCGCCCAGGAAGTGTATCTATCCCTGCCGAATGTGGATTGGCAATAGCCAAATATTCTTGATTCCGCCAAAGGATGGATTTGTTAATATCCATGAAATGGAACATTTCTATGCATAACACCACAAATAAAAATACCAGGATAAAATTCGAATTCATTGAAGAGAAGGCCCTCCAAAATTTTTGGGTTGTTTGAAAAGGCATTTTGCGTTTTTGCAACTTTGCCGCAGAAATCCAACCTGCAAGGATCAAGATGCCGTAAATTACTACTGTGGGACGAACCACTGCATCAAAGGGTGGCCATGGCATCGCTGTAAATTCTCTGTAACTTTCGTTAAGGCGCCCAGTAGCTATAAGGATGAAAGATGCTAAATCTATATTCATGAACCAAATGTACACACTTGCTGGCGCAAGGTATCCTGTTTTACGCCCAACGAGCCAGCCAAGGATTAACCCAACAGATAACACCAACACCGCGATTGTCATCCAACTTCTCCTAACCAGTGTCGCAAATCACGGTTCAATAGGTTTTGTAGAAGTACTATTTCATCCCTATAAAAATCAACCAGCATCCGATGCACTTCAGGTGAGGTTAAATTTTCTGCCGGAGCCGTGTTCCATTTCGTAAGAGTGGCACCAATCTTAAAACCCTTTCCTCCTGAGAGCTTCGTTCGCAAGGGCAGCCAGAAACGCATTAAAGTTCCTAATAAATTTTGGAAGAACAGATTCTTAAGTAATCGTCTTTCGTTGACTTTTTGGAACTCCGTCCGCCCGTCATCCGGAACACCCAAGAAGGCGAGAACATCTCGATAAACAGCGCCCGTATTGCTGATAAAGTCATCGAAAAGGATCGCTTTCAATTGCGCTTCAGGAACCACATCCAATACACGTTTCAATTGAGATCCAAGCTTACCCCACTCAGAATAGTAGAGCCATTGAGGATCTCTACAGCCGGCAGGAATTCTTTTCCCCAATTTTCGATCGCTCTCGGCATTCCAGGCGCTTAAAAAGGAACGTAGATTTTCATTGCCTTCTACGAGAAGCTGTGCATGCAAAGATACTACGAGCTCTACAGGATTGCGCAACATCAAAATGAATTTTGCAGTTGGTTGAAACATTAAAATATTTGGCACTGCCACCTTCGAAAACACATAACAGACAGAACCTTCTCCAATCGCCAAGTGGCGAGATGGGTCGGCCGGCTGAAACAGTCGCAAATAATCGCGCTCGTTAGTAATCACGCGCCCTTTGAAATCGGTCGCGAAATATTCGGGTTCTTTTGGTTTAACAAAAAAAACATTAGGGTGCGTGCTCAAATACTCACTTAATGCAGTTGTGCCGCTTTTTGGCGCACCTATGATAAAAAAATTTGGTTTTCTCATCTCTGACTGATCTACGATGACATTATTCCCACAAAACCTATTAATATGAATATCATCCGACTTCAGCGCTTGTTTTACGCTGCGCAATCACCGCAAACGTATTCTTCATACCCAGTAAAGCCCCTACAGGTTGTAAAAGATGACTATGAGTGCTAAAGTAAAGCACCAGTCTGCATTCAAAATCATGTTTCCTAAAAAGATTGCAAATTGCATCTTGGTCCACACCATTTCGAACCACATGATACTCAGCATTATCGTGTATCGAGTTTTCCAAATAGATTCCGCGTTTGCGTCGAAGATATCTTTTAGCCCCTCCAATCACATCACCCTTAAAAATCCTCCATGAAAAATAAGAAAAAGAACTAAACATCCTGGTGGCAATGGGAAGTGAATCGTATCGCAATGGATCTTGAAAGGAAAAAAATTGTCCATGTGGAGATAAAAGAGCAATGGCGTTGTTAATCGTCGCGACATAGTCCGGTATGTGATGCAAAAATGAGATTGCCGCAATAATGTCATAATGATCGTGCTTAGGATTAAGACACTCAGATACAAGGAAATCATTTATGTCCTCGCATCGAACCTCCAATCTATCTCCAAAGCGCTCACACTTAGCTCGCAATTCATTCAGTTGGCTACTGGAAATATCAACAGCTGTTACCTTAGCACCAAGTTCAAGAAAAGAAAGAGTAACTGTTCCTTCGCCAGCACCCAGATCCAAAACGCGCGGAACCGCTGTGTGCCTTTTTGCAAAATCAAAAACATCAACAAGCATCCTGGCATAGAGTGTCCGTAGCGAGGCGTGTTTGATGTGCGGCGCACCATCAATGTATTTTTGAGAGATTCCTGAGTCATAAGCAGAAGCATTGGCCAGGGCTGCTATTCGATCGTTTTTTGTATCCATTTCTTTACTCCTGGGTATGTTAACTTGAACTTTTGGTTAACTCGCTAGGATGGACTTCACAAAAATCGCTTAGGCATAATTTGCGGCAACTTTATAAAAATTGGCAAACTGACAATGCCAAGCTTTTTCCAAACACACCACCATAGCCACAAATTCCACAGTGCCATTGAAATTGTGGCTGCCCAGGCCGAACCTGCCACCCCGATACGGGGCAACAAAACCAAATTAAGCGCAACATTCGCCAGGGCAGAAACAGCCATCGCCCAGGCCACCGTCCTTTCCTGATTCGCCATATTCAAAATCCACCCTACCGATCCAACCACAGCGTTTACAGATTGTCCCAACAACAAGATTAACAACCAACCATATGCTCCTATGTAATCCATCCCAAATAATACTCGAATAAATGCTCTGCCAAAAAAGAGGAAAAAAGCTCCAATCCCAAGATAGATCAGAAAAGTCGCGCGGGCACTGAGCGTCGCCAGTTTTTGCAAACCTTGCATGTCCCTTTGCGAATACAATGCTGCAAAACGCGGTCCCAATGCTAAGTTCACAGCCAGTCCAAATCCCGCCAGCTGGGAAATTTGCTGGGCAACGCGAAATGCTCCGATATCCGCATTCGGAAACGTGTAAGCTCCTTGTATGATAGTGGCAATGTACAAGTTGAACATAGCTGTAACTTCCAATACTCCTAATGCCACCATGCTATGTTGCCATTCCTGGGTTTTGTATCGGGGACGGATATTCATATCCTTAGGAACATATCGATTCCATAAACATATTCCTATGATAAATGCCAATAAAGACGAGAAAACATATAACTGCACCGTGGCTGATGCAATGAGATGCGTATTGAAACGGAAGACCAGCAAAACAAATACTATGTGGAATATGGGACGAAGCAAAAATTCCGGCAGTTGCGCCACAATGATTTTGTCAAGTCCGCGCAATGCAGCATTCCGTACATCCCCGATCGCCAACAATGGAACTGCCAACAAAGCCCACATCGTCACATGAACCTTTGACACCGGGAAAAGTTTACTGAAGGCCAAAAAAACGCCCGCCAACAACATCAGTCCCAAGGAAAGCAGAGCCGCTGCTTTTACCGCCCACTCCCATATTCCCAGCACCAGGGCATGGTCTTGGTGTACCATGCCATTGGCCGTCTCTCGCACAACTAACGTTGGCAGGCCGACCTCAGCAACGATCGCTAAAATCATGACAAAAGCATAGGCAAAGGAGTAAAGCCCAAACTCATTCGCTCCTAACACGCGTGCCAGAATAACCGAACTGGCAAGGGTCAGCCCCATATTGATTAATTTTAGAGTATAATTCAAAAATACCTGACAACGCAAAGACGACGCGTTCAAGGCTTTCCATAGCGCGTTTATGTTCCTAGCAGACATCGAACAACAAGGAATCCTATTATCCATACTATCAAAAAATTCCGATCAAGCCGGCAATCTAGCCGCCTTGTCCGCAAGTCAGTTCCACGATGCGCTCCAGGTTGTGCTCCAGGTAGTGGCAGATTTGGTGCGCTGTGTCCAGGTGCGATTCACACCGCTGCCCAACGGATCGAGAGATTGAAGGGTGTCAGGCTGACAGCTGTGGAGCACAAGCGAATCTTACTGCTGAGCTTTTTGCCCGGATTCCTGCCACCAGTTCACCGCCAGCACCCCGCCGGCGCCCAGTATCAGGCCCAGGGCCAGAGCCAGAGTGGTGTTCATCAACACACTACGCGTAGGCTCTGTTGGCGGAACGGCTTCGACAGCTACCTGAGCCACATTCAAAGCCCCGGCTGGCAATGCCTGGGTGGAAGAAAGCAGGGTTTGCAGCCTCGTATAAGCATCTAAGGCCTGGTCGCGCGTCATTTGGGCTTCGTTCAGGATGGATACTTGCTCCTCGACCTTTCGCTGCAGCTCGGCAACGCGCGCTGCCAGTTCGGGTTGCAAAGTTTGCAGCGTTGCCTGTTGTTTTTCGATCGACGTTTGAGCCTGTTGGAGGCTTTGCAAGGCAGCGGCGGCGGTGAGAGGCTGGGGCGGGAGCTGCCATTGCACGTTGAGTGCTGGATTTCCCGGCTGCACGTTTACTTGAACGTTGCCGCTGGAGCCAGATCCCGATTCTGTGGATTGCAATGCCGAAGGACAGGGCGGCGGTGCCAGCACCGACTGTTGCAAGGTGATCAGCGCCAGATGATCGCCCGTAAGAAGAGCCTCATCGGGAGGAATCTGCTGCAGGCGAGCCGTAAACGTGTTCAAATCCTGTGCTAACCGCTCGTAGTAACTCTGGCGGGCGACTATACACGCCAGATCGCTCTTCGCTTGGTCGAGAAGCGCCTGCAACTCTTCCAGAGGGCTCTCTGCCAGGGCCTTCTGGTAGGCGGCTTCTTTTTCCTGATATATTCCACGCGCCACGCTCATCCGGGATTCAAGGCTTTCCAGCAAGGATTTGCCACCGTAGATCGCGTTCACCCTCTCCGTCACTACCTGGGCGATACGGTTGGCCAGCAATGCGGCGCGTTGCGGGTCAGCATCTTTGACCTGAATCTGGATCTGTTGGCTTAATGCGGCGCTTTGCGGGTCAGCATATTTGACCTGGATCTGTTGGCTTTTCGTATTCTGCGAAACCGAAACTAGCTTTGCCACTTTAAACCCATCCCCTGCAAAGGCCTGGCTCAGTTCTGGGTCTTTTGCTACGAGCGAAACCAGGAATTCCGGAGAGTTAACGAAGTCAGAAACGGTGGTCAAATCGGGCACAATTGGATTGAAAGTGGGGTCAATAGAAATTACGGGTTTTTGGACCGTGAGCCAGGCTGAGGCTTGATATTCAGGGGGGA
>CAYTKW010000014.1:0-8692 GCA_964438815.1 uncultured Bacteroidota bacterium | reverse complement strand
AAAAATCAAATTTTTCTCTCACACAAAATTTAAAACCTTGAAAAATTCTTGTCAATAGAAAGGGGACAAATTTTACGGACAATTTTTGCAGACATTTTTCAACCCAACCTTTTACCCCCCCATAAAATTTCCTTGTATTTTTTCACTAAATTTTCATCATAACTATTTACAATAATCTGTTTAAATTCAGAAGGTGAAATACCTAACCTTCGCTTAAAAGCTCTCCTAAAACTTCTCAATCTCCAATAACCGCAATCTTTAAAAACATCCTTTACCTTTGCACCTGGTGAAAGTAAATCTATAGCTTTATCAAGCTTGTAAGTCTCTATCAACTTACCAAGCCTTACTCCATAATTTCCCCACACAAATTCATTTAAATAAGAAATTGAAACCCCGAGCTTTCGCGCAAGTTCATATGGACGAAAATTAAAATTTTTTATACCATTTTTAATTTCACTGTGAATAATTTTCCAGTTTAGCGCCATAATCATCCCTAATTTTCATTTTGAGTTATCTTATGATCCTCACCTTTGAATCATGTGCAAGGTTGTAGTTCCCCTCAACTATTATCGTATCCCCGGGGTTTATACCGCTTTTTATTTCATAAAATTGCTCATTTTCACGACCGAGCTCAACATAAAACCATTTTGAAAGCCCCGAATCCTCACCTTCGCCTTGATAAACGAAAATTACAGGTCTATTATCGCGCATAACAACCGCACGCTTTGGAACTATCAAAACATTTTCGTAAATCTCGCCCTGTATCCTAACATTCCCGAACATCCCGGGGTTTTATCTTTTCCCCGATGTTATTAATTTCAACTACAACTTTTCCTACCCTTCTTTCAATGTCAATATAAGGGTTAACCTCAACGACTTCCCCTCTGAAAACCTCCCCCGGATACGCCACGAATTCAACCTCTGCAATGTTTCCAACCTTAATTTTTGCCATTTGAGTTTCAGTGACCTCTGCAACTATTTTAATTTTTGATATGTCAACAAGTTTCATATACTTTTGTCCCGCGTTAACATAGCTTCCAACATTCAATTCACAATCAGCAATATATCCTGAAAAGGGAGCTTTTATTTCGGTATAGCTTAAATTCAACTTTGCCCTTTCATATTCAATTAAAGCCCTGTTCAAACCACTTTTATTTGCTATCACATCTTCCCTATTTACATCGCTATAGACAAGCAAAGATTCATAATCCCTTTTAACTCTCTCAAATTCCGATTCACTCGCCTGCCCAAGCTCAAACTTTTCCTTAACACTTTCATAAATTTTTCTCAAGCTGTCAATTTCCCTCTTAAATCTTTCTGGGTTCGCCTCACCTGGAACAGCACCAAATTTCATCAGGTTATATTCAACCCTTGCATCAAGTAGATTATATTCGGCCTGCTTTAATGCAATTTTAAACTCCGTGTCTTCAATTTTCAATAATAAATCGCCCCTCTTCACAAATTTTCCATTGTAAACATTTAAATTTACAACCTGCCCGCTGACCCTTGGTATTATATCAACTTCCTGAATTGGTCTTGCAATACCACTTGTGTTTACCCATTGAATAAGCTTTCCTCTTCTGGCAATATCAACTTTAACCGGAAAAACTATCTCTCCTGTTTCAATATTTCCAACAGTATTTACATTTTCATCTTTCCCTCCATTTTCAAATAAAACAAACGCTAAAACTATTATCAAACCGATAACCAAAATGCCAGCCAAAATTAAAAATTTCCTTTTCATCTTCACACCTCAATTTATTTTGCGATTATTTTATAAAAAACTGGTATGACGAATAATACAATTAACATTGAAAATAAAAGTCCGCCCGAGACCGCAACTGAAAAAGAATACCAAAGTGAATAAATGTTCTTTGTGAATATAAACGGAGTGAAACCTGCGATCGTCGTTAAATTCGTTATCAAAATTGGTCTAACTCTGCTTAAAGCAGATGATGCAATTACATCATCATAAGCTGGTTCATTATATTTTACCCCGGATTCTGAAATTGACCTGGCAATTTTATCAACAAGAATTATTCCGTTGTTTACGGATAAACCTATCAAAAGTATAAGCCCTGCATATCCACCCCTTCCAAAGTTCACATCAAAAAGATAAAATACAAGAAACAAACCTATCAAAGAAATCGGCACAGAGAGAATTATTACAAACGGTTTCTTGAAAGACTCATAAAGCGATGCCGTTATCATAAAAACCAAACCAACGGAAGTTATGGCAATCAAAATCAACGGGATTTTCTCCCTTTCACCTATTACAAAAAAATATTCAGGTCTTTTCACCTCATACCCTGCAGGCAACATCCATACAGGAAGTCCAAAGAGCCAAACAGTGAAGATAACCACAGCCCATTTATGCTTTAAATTCCAACGCAAGACCCTTTTGTAAATGTTCGCAATTGAATTCAAAACTTTTGAACCTTGATATACCTTTGCTTTTTTCAAAACTTTTGAAGAAGCTATTGGTATAAATGTCAACGAGACGAAAAGTGAAAATATGATTACAAAGCCAGCCATGATTGCAAATTGTATGAAATAAGGTTTTAGATTTTCTGGGAGCAAAAAAACTGGAACAAGCGCACCAACAGTCGTAAGTGAAGCTGCAATGACAGGCAATTTCATCTCATTTACACCTGCTAAAATAACATCAATTCCATTACCCCGCCTTTCTTCAAGATGTCTTTGAATGTTTTCAAAAATTACAATTGAATTATCAACAATTATTCCAAACGACAAAGCCATCGCCGAAAGCGTCATTATGTTAAGCCCAATCCCACTCACATACAAAAATACGACAGCACCAGCAAGCGAAAATAAAACCGAAAGAAAAACAATGAACGACGAAATTACATTTCTCAAAAACAAAATAAGTATCAAAACTATAAAAAGACTTGAAAGCAACGCTTTATTCGGCAAGTTCCCTCATCTCATCCTTTATGTCCTTGCTCCTGTCATAAATTTTTTCAATTTCAATTTTAACACCATACTGCGACCTTATTAAACTTTTTAATTCATCAATCGCCTTGTCAATTTGACTTGTAACTTTTATCATATTTATCCCAGGCTCTTTATCTATCTCAATGGTCAAAAATGGCATCCCATTTATCCTTAAAAAACTTGTCTGCTCAGATATAGTATCTGAAACTGTCGCAAACTCAGAAAGCTTAATATAAACACCGCTTTTATTCTTGATTTTGATATTTTTGATCTCGTCAACGCTTTTAAAATAATTCCCAGAATAAACAAACTGTTTTAAATTGCCTTCATCTACATAACCAGCATATTTGTAAATTTGATTTTCGTTTAATGTTCCAACGAGCTCTGGTATGCTTATTCCAAAATTTTTCATCTTTTCTTCATCAATGAGAATTAAAATTTCCCTCTTTATCCCACCAAATACTCTAACATTTGCCACACCTTTTATCCCAAGAAGAGCAGGCAATATGACTTCATCTGTAAGTTTTTGAACGCGGGCAAGTTCATCACCATAAATGCTAAAACTCATAAAACCTTGCATCTCCTGAAACTCCCTTGGGACAAACCTTTGAATTTGCGGATACTCCACACCTCGCGGAAAAGTCCTGTAGACAGATGAAAGCTTTTCAGATAGATCAAGCCGTGCGAAATCTATATCAACATCCTTTTGAAATTCGACCTCAACGCGCGAGTTTCCCTCCGTCGTCCAGGATGAAACCTTCTTAACACCAGTGACCATGACAGCAACTTCTTCAATTTTCGTCGTAATAAATTTTTCAACAAGCTCGGCAGAAGCACCGCGCCATGTCGTTAAAATATAAAGCTTCGGGAAATCAACTTCAGGGGTTATCTCTATCGGAAGCTGAGTTAAAGAAAAAATCATTAAAACTAAAAGCGTGAAATAAAACATTAAAACTGTCACCGGTCTTTGCAAAACTTTTTCAAGCATGGATTTCCCCAATTTTATGGTTTTATGCCCATACCTTTATAAATTTTGAACGAAACCCATACTTCTTTCCCAGTGAAAATGTAACTTTCAGACTCTCGCCTGAAACGATAAACTTGATAAAAACCCGACATCAACATATTATACATATGCTCTTTATCTTTTACCAACGCAACATTGAATAAATTCAAACACATAAATGAAAAATTCTTTAAACCAGACCTTTGCAAAATTTCCTCAACAACTGATGGCTCAGTAAGCTTATCATCGCGGATTGGGAAATATAAAATTGCTTTTGAGATTCATCACTTAAATTTGCAAAGTAAATCATAAAGTAATCCCCCAACTTTAAAACTTCATCAACCTGATAAAGATAATTCAAGATCTTCTCTCGTGAAATTTCAGCAAGCTGAACATCAACCTTTACAACAGGGATGGAGCAAATCTCAATCTCTTTAACTTTATCAGATTCTCCACACAGCCGAAGAAAAAGAAAATTAACAACGCCAAAATTGTTTGAAATTTACACTTTAACATTTTTCCACCCTCCTTTTATTTCTGCCTATCTTCCTCTCAATGAAAATTTGTCAAAATAAGTATAAACTACCGGAATGACAAGAAGCGTAAATAAAGTTGAAGCTATTAAACCCCCAGCCACAGGATAGCTTATCGCAACAGCGAGTTCAAGCCCCTTACCAAAGCCAACAATTAATGGAACCATGCCAAGTATCGTCGTAAGTGTTGTCATAACTATAGGTCTGAGACGCTTTCTCATTCCATCAATAATTGCATCAACCAAACTCATACCATTTCTACGATTTGAAATGATAAGGTCAACTGCTATCACAGCGTCGTTATCAATTGCTCCAAACATTATCACAAGCCCAATGATTGACATTAAATTATAACTTTGCCCTGCGAGATACATTGCTATGAAAGCTCCAACAAGTGCAAGCGGACTCGTAAGCAATATCACAAACGGATAAATAATTGATTCATACTCCGAAGCGAGTATCATATAAACGATGAAAATTGAAAGCGTGATTATTATCAATAGCCCCTTATATGATTCGTAAATTTCCTCAATCTTGCCACCAATTTTTTACCGAAAAATCGGGATTTTTAATTTCAACTTCTTTTAATTTCTCACCAATCTCTTTGCTAACTGAGATTATATTTCTGCCACCTGCATTTGCTAAAACTACAGCTACTCTATTGCCATTTTCACGGTAAATTTCGCTTAATCCTCTAACCTTTTCAATTTTTACAACTGACCAAACAGGCACAGATAGACCCGGATTACTTGACCTCACTGCGTAATTTAAAAGCGAAGTCAAAACATCTTTTTCTTCAAGTTTATCTGCCACAATTTTTACCGGTATTCTCTCATTGAATGAGTTAACATATGTTGCAATTTTACCACGAAGATATCCAGTTATCTCAGAAACAAGCTCCGAATAACGCAATCCATATTTATCAACTTTTTTTCTTTCAAATAAAATTTTAATTTGTGGTGAGCCTGGCTCTGGTGTAATTTTTATATCAGTTATACCTTCAACATCTTTAATTTTTTCAACCACCTGCTTTGCCACAGCCAACGAGGAATCAATTGAAAATTTTTCAACCCTCTTACCAGCTATCTTTATCGCTATATCACTTTCAGCTGATTGGAGAATTCTCTCAAAAGTAGTCGTCCTTCTTTGGAATATGATCTCCGCGCCAATTGAATTTAAATTTTTGAGTAAACCTTTTTCCTCCATAATTTGACGAGCTTTTTCCATAACGAAGTCAACGCCGTATTCCGGTTTTACTTTGACATAAATTTTTGCCCTGTTCAAGCTTGAAAAAAGTATACTGAAATAATCCTCTTGAGCCGAAATTCCAATGTCTGAAACAACAGCGGAAACTTCACCTATGTTAAGCAAATTTTTTCAATCATGCCTACAACTTCGGACAGCGCTTCAAGTGTTGAACCATATGGCATATTTATCTCAATTGTAAACCTGCTTTGGTCTATATCCGGCGCCTGTTCTGCTTTTATGAGAAATGCTGCAAAAAGCGAAATAATAGTCAATATAAGTGTCGCCACAATAACTAAACCTCTATTTCTAAGCGACCACTTTAAAAACGAAATGTATGAGTTCACAAATTTTTCGTAAACTTTCAACAGGACATTTTCGCCTTTTCCCTCTTTTTCTCCTTTATCTTTAAATCTTGAAAGAAGTGACGGGACGAGCATGATTGCGACGATAAGTGACGATAGAAGCGAAAATGTCATCGTTAAACCCATATCAAAGAAAAGCTTCTGCGCAATTCCTTTCACAAGGACAACGGGAAGAAAAATTGCGACATTTGTAAATGTAGCTGCGGAAACCGCAAGGTTTATCTCTTTAGCTCCCTTTAAAATGGCATCTCTCACACTCAAACCTTGCTCTTTTAACCTTGTGAAGTTTTCAACTATTATTATAGCGTTATCTCCAATCATACCTATCCCAAGAGCAAGACCAGTGAGTGAAATTATATTGAAATTTATCCCAGCAAGATACATCATCACAACAGTTGCAAGAATTGAAAAAGGCGTAACGACGCCAATTATCAAAGGATACCTCAAATCGCGAAGGAAAATGAATAGAGAAAGAAAAGCAAGAAGTGCGCCAAATAAAATCGCCTGTTCAATATCAGAAATTGATTTTTTTTATAAACTCCGCCTGGTCAAAAATAACTTCAATTTTCACATCGGGATAATCAATTGACATTTCTTTGACGACTTCGTTAACTTTTTCACTGACTTTAATTGTATTTGCACGCGCTTCTTTTCTGACAAAAATTAAAATCGCTTCCTTTCCATTTAACCTTGTTAACCCTTACTTTTCAGAAAAACTTTCAACAACCCTTGCTATATCTGGAAGTTTTACTCCTATGCCAGAATTATTTTGAATCACAACACTTTCAACATCTTTCAAATTTTGAAATTCCGATGCGACACGAAATAGATATCTAAAAACGCCCTGCTTTATTGTTCCTCCGACAAGATTTAAATTTGAATTTCTCAAAGCAGTAGAAATATCCTCAATTGTCAAATTAAGCGATTTCATCTTCTCAACATCAACTAATACCACTATTTCTCTGTCATAACCACCCGCGACAACTGCTTGTGAAACACCTTCAATTTGTTCAAGCCTTCTCTTAACAAGCGCTTCTGCGAACTCCTTTAAAATTGCAATTTCCCTTCCCGCCACATCCCTACCTGCATAGGTTAAAGCGATCGTTATTATTGATTCAGTTGATGGGTCAATTTTCACAATTGTTGGTCTTTCAACTTCTTCTGGAAGGGAGTTCCTTATCGCATCAATCTTTTCTCTTACCTCAAGCATCGCATAATCAATATCGGTCCCCCAGTAAAACTGCAAGCGAACAAGCGAAAGTCCCTCACGAGAAATTGATGTCACCCTCTTAACACCACCAACAGTTCCAAGTATTGATTCAATCGGTTCGGTTATTTGTTTCTCAATCTCTTCAGGTGAAGCACCAGGATAAGATGTTTGAACTAAAAGTTCGGGGATTTGAATTGCAGGGAGGAAGTCAACACTTATATAAGATAAAGCGATAAGTCCAATTATAGCTATCCCTGTGAAAAACGTCGCAATTGTGACAGGGCGGTTTACTGAAATGTCCGTGAGAGACATTTTACAAAAAGTTTTTGTTGGCACTCTATTTTTATATAACCCCGAGTGCACCAATTTTGGTGCAACAGTAAATTTAAACACAGCTTTTCAAAAACAAAAAGTTAGAGAATAAATATCAGCGATACGAAGAGATAAGTATAATAAATGTTTCTGTTCAATAAAATGTATAAAGTGCCAAACAATATGGAAAGAAAGAAAAGCACAATTCCCGTTAAAAAGTCTTTTGTAAATATATGAGCGATCCCCCATGTAAATCCAAGAAAAGTCCCTCCCCAAGGTAGTAATAGATTTTTAAATAATAATTCCCCTGCTTTATTTCCAAAGGCAATCATCAAAGTAACCAAAATTACTTCAAAAAGATAATAAACATATTGAAAAACAAATTTAATGAAACCAAGATTTTTGAATTCAATGAGGGGTTTAAAACCTTTCCAAAGCAAAACATTTTTAAGAACGGCTACGCCAAGTAATATCGCTATTGAAATTAATATATACCTTAATGCAGGTTTGTCCCTATGCTCAAATATATTAAAATGCAAATAATTCTTGGAGCGCCTTATTAACAAAAATGCAAAAATCCCCCATACTATGCAGGTTAATGCCCAGTGAATTATATAATTTTTTATGGAAACTATGTCCTCCACTGTTTTTATAACTAACTCAAGTGCTAAAATTCCAAAACACAGAAAACCTAACCCCAAATAGTCAGTCCACTTGACTTCCTCTTTATTTTTATTCATATCTCCCAAAACAAAGTCCTCGTAGTTTTATGAATACACTTGTTTCAACTTTACCACTTGGGATAAAAAGTCAACTTATTAAAGATAAAAATGCAATTTGAGAAATCTTTTATTATGCAAATATCTTCCAAAGCACAGCTATTGTTAAAGCGAGAAGAATTGTTAAAACTATGTTCGTCTTGTTAAACTTTTCTTTGGGAAAAGTTTCACTTGAGATAACCAAATACTTTATCTTTTCGTCATCATCTCTTTTTGAAATTAAACTAACAGCGAAAAGAATAACTGTGCAAATTGCGAAGAGAAAGACAGCAAAGTGCAGGAAGTTA
>CAYTKW010000013.1:0-17317 GCA_964438815.1 uncultured Bacteroidota bacterium | reverse complement strand
TTAAAATACTCGTATAAAAATTTAAGATAGAGTTCATAAGGGGTAATATTTTGATTAAGCCAGGTTCTTTCATTTATTGTCTGAATATATTTTTCACTAACATCAACAGCATTTTCCCATAATTCCTCAAATTTTCTCCTTGCAAACTCATAATCAGGGCGATTTTTTAACTCAACATTAAATTCAAGATTGTCCACAAGTCCAGATTGAGTAAAATTGCTTGAGCCCGTGATGACCCTTCCTATATCCCGATCACCTTCTTTAAAAGTCATAATATATAATTTTGCATGAATATTCTGAGATGGATAAGCTCTTATTTGTAGTTTCCCTTCTTTTATCCATTCCATAAACCTTTGCACTCCTTCTTCAACCCTATGGCTATCTTCTGAATCAGCCATTTCATTTTCTATTATGTTTTCAATCTTTTGTTTTGTCTCTGAATGAGAGAATTGAAATGAATTTTGGAGTTGATCTTCTGCACCTCTTATTAAATCGTAAGTTTCCTTGCTTGTTCCAATACCAATAAGAATTCTTATTTTCTCTGTATTTTTTAGTGCTTTATATATAGCATTAAATCCACTTACATAAAAATAAGCAACAAGACAATCAAAAAATTTACAATCTTTAATCAACTGCTCAAATCTATCCTTGAGTGTTTTTCCTGGTTCATTTGCTATAAATGTTAAATCCAGAGGTAGTCTATCAGCTTCGGGCCAATTTACAATTGCTTTAGGATATTTCTTTTTATTTGCCATAATTATTTTGCCTTGCTTTTTTCTTTGGTGGTGTCTTTATGTTTTGTGTTACTCTTTCTAAAGATTTCTCGCTTATCCACTTATCTATTACATCTTTTTTAAACCGCTACTGACCAGCAATTTTTATGGAAGGGATTTGACCAGAGCGGGCAAGTTTATAGACGGTGTGTTTGTCCATCTGTAAATATTCTGAAACCCGTTTGACCGTCATTATTTCTTTTTCATTCATAAAGACAATCCTTTTCTTAAAACATAATCTTTCATAAAATCTGACTATAATATACAAAAAACACAATGGTTGTCAAGGGAAAATTTTGATAAAAAACAAAATTCTTAAAGGGTGAAGGTGGAAATAGATAAATAAATTCTGCCGATGAATTGGTAGAGGAAAACTGAAACGCTTTCAATGTGGCAGGAAGTAAAGGGAGCAGTGCGAGGACGCAAGTTGTGTCCGAGTCTGCGAGTGTGATGTCATTTCTTCAAATTTTTTTCTTTTGATTGATGAATGAGATTTGGTAAAATTATCGGAACGGTTTGCAGTGATTTTGATAGCGAAGCTTTTTTAATTTTATTACAATTCAGTCAAATAAGGGGGAAATGAAAAAAATTTTGAAATAAAGTCTAATATGTTCCAAAGAAAGATTGCGGAAAAACATCATATTTTTTACTTATTATCTCCGTTTTTAAGTTTAACCTGGATGAGTCTTAGAGCTTTCAGAGAAAGGTAAGCTAAACTATTTTTTCTCCCTTTCAATCGTGGCGTTACATGTTCAATTTCCTTCCCTGTTTCAACTTCAATTGATGGCGACTTCACTATTGCCGGAATTTACAATGGATATATGCTTTTGTGTCCGGTTATAATAAAACTTATTATACGAGCTACGCTTGCGTATGGAGCAACAGATGGACCAAAAAGTTCAACTGACATTATGCTTGATGTGATTGGCGTATTTGTTCCACCAGCGAGAACAGAAACAAGCCCAATTGCTGCAAAAGTTGATGCATTTAAATCAAATATCTTTGCAAACAATACTCCTGATGTAGTTCCTATGAAAAATATGGGTGTGATAACACCACCACTTCCACCGAAGTTCAGGGTAATTGATGTGAAAACAATTTTTACAAGGAAGGCATAAAGAGCGACATCTTTGCCTTCAATGATATTTTGAATTGTGTCGAGCCCGAGCCCAAGATACTGCTTTGAGAAAATAGTGTTGGAATTACAAGGACAATGCTAGCAGGGAAGGATTTCAAGGGTTTCCACATATTTATCATTTTCTGGTAATTCTCAAACAAATCCATTATTTCAATGAAAATTCGTGCACAAATACCAAAGAAAATTCCAGCGACGATCACCTTGAGGAAAAAATAATTCGCTAAAAGTAGGCGCAAATTTAAGGGGATGATGAAAATAAGTATGCCAAGCGAAGATGTGGTATGATAGCTAACTATACCAAATATAAATGAAGGAGGAGGGACAAATATATCTCCGACATATAGAACCTCAACTCCGAATATAGCTCCTGCTATTGGTGTTTCAAAAACTGATGAAAACCCGCGCTTATTCCACAGATAACAAGTTTTTTTCTATCTAAGGGAACTTTGCAAATGATGAAGCAAGCTCAGCTCCTATCTGAGCACACGGACTTTCCTTCCCAACAGAACCCCCAGAAGCAATAGTTACTATTGTTGCCACAAGTTTCAGGGACAACTGCAAGTTTTATATTGCCAGACCTCTTGTGCACTGATTCAATTACCTTTTCAGTTCCATGTCCTTCCGCATCCGGAGCAAGATACATCACAAGGAGAGTGCTTATCCCCAAACCAATTGGCAAAAGCAGAAAATAGAATTCATATGAATTTGTAAACTTTACACTTACATCAAGAGCCTTTAAAAATATCGCAGAAGCTACCCCAACTATTATTCCAGCCATGGTTGAGAGAAAGAGCCATTTAAAAACGCTGATGAGCAGAATAAGTTATTCATTAAAAATTTTCTTCATTTTTAATAATTTTAATCCCAATGTTTTTGTTCTTAATTTTGAGTTTTAGTTTAGTATTCAATTTAATAAAATAGAAAACGCCTTACAAATTCGGTTTTTTCAGATAAGAGATATAATCCCGCACAGATAAGGAGAGAAATTCAACCCAATTATACAACGCTCGTCAATAATAGTTTTAGGTTTTCCCGCAAGGTGGAATGGAGAGAAGATGCAAAAGCACTTTTAATCACTTGACATTTAAACGGGATTTTTCTATTTTTTAAAGGGTAAAGCAAAGATAAAAATTTAGATTGTGGGAAGCGATGAAAAATGTGCTTGTTTCAGTTTTAGGTTCAACACCACAGATATTAACTGAAACGCTTTGGTTTTTAAAAGTTAAAAAAGGGATAGACATAGACGAAATTTATCTCATAACCACGAGCTATGGAAGGAAACTGATCGTTGAAGGTGATAAAAATTTTGGTTTACCGCCTCTTCTGGGGAAAGATGGCATATTTCAACAATTTTGCTGTGAATTTAAAACAAAACCGAAGTTTAGTGAGGAGAATATATTTGTTATATCGGATGATTTCGGGAGTGAGCTTGATGATATAAGAAATGACAAAGAAAACGAAATTGCTGCTGATTTCATAACCAGAGTTATAAAAAGTTTAACAAGCGATAACAATACCATATTGCATTGCTCAGTCGCCGGTGGAAGAAAAACGATGTCTGTTTATGCAGCTCTTGCGATAACCCTAACCGGGAGAAAAAATGACCATCTATATCATGTTCTTGTGTCTCCGCCAGAGATTGAAGGTAATCCAGAGTTTTTCTATAAGCCATCTAAGCCAGTTAAAATAAAACTTAGAGATGGGCGAAAATTAAGCACTGACGAGATTGAGATAACACTTGCGGAAATTCCATTTTTAAGGCTTGGTGAAAAGTATAAAAATATATTTTCAAATGAAATAAGTTATAGCGAGCTTGTTTACAGGCTTCAAAGCTATGAGTTAGTGGAGGAACCTGTAATTAAAGGTTTTTCGGATGAGCAGGTTAAAATAATAGGCAGAAATAAAAAGTTCAAGGATGCGCTTGATCTCCTTGACAGATATGCTAAAAATCTCAAGATAAATTGTGTTCTGCTTGTTGGTGAAACAGGAACAGGCAAAGAACTTTTTGCAAAACATTTTGTGGAATTGTCTTCTGTTCCTAGGGACAAATATACAGCGGTTAATTGTGCTGGTCTTTCGGAGACTTTGCGTGAATCAGAACTATTCGGGCATAAAAGGGGAGCTTTTACAGGTGCTGTAATGGATAAAAAAGGAATTTTTGAAGAATATAACGGTGGAATTGTATTCCTTGATGAGATAAATAAAACTGAATTTGGATTTCAATCAACCCTGCTTAGATTTCTTGATTCGGGTGAAATTAAAAAAGTTGGGGAGAATATAACCCGTAAAGTTAATGTGAGATTATTGATAGGTTTGAATGAAGAACCACAAAGATGGCTTGAAAGTGGAAGGGTTTTTCAAGATTTTTACAACAGAATAGTTAAGCATGTTGTTAAAATCCCGCCATTGAGAGAAAGGAAAGATGACATACCATTGTTAGTTAAGTACTTTGTCAAAAGGTATGCAAGAGAATACAATAAAAATGTAAAAGGTGTGTCAAAAGAAGTTATGCGCTTGTTTTTGGAGTATGATTGGAGAATTGGGAATGTCCGTGAGCTTGAAGGTGTAATAAGTGATATGGTTGCGAGAGCTGATGAAGATGAAGAGATATTAACGCATTTGCCCGAAAATTTTGAGGTCAATTTAAAAGCTAATAAAGAAAATTTCCAAAGGAAATTAATTAAAATTGGTGGTGTAAATTTAACCTTGATTGAATTTGAGAAGAAATACATTGAATATAAGCTGAGGGAAAACAACTACAACATTTCTCAAACTGCAAAAGCTCTTGGCATTCCTAGGACGACACTCCAAAGCAAAATGAAAAAGCTCGGGATCAAACTGCCTAAATAACGGCACTGACGAAATACCGTTGCCGAAATATCGTCGCTAAGTTAAAACCAATTTCAAAATCTTCAAATTTTTTAAAAATTTGCCCATTTATCGTTTGGTATAATTTTTGAAGATATAAAATAGTAAGGGGTGGGGGTCAGGGGGAATAAAAGTAAAGCTGAAAAGAGGAGAACAAAAAGAGGAAAGTCTCAAAGCAAAAGTAGATTTGAATAAACATAAAGTAAAAACAAAATAAAGGAGAAAACTTATGGAAACAAAGGCACTGAAAACATTATTTGGCTTACTGATCCCATTGATGTTGCTTCTTGTTGCGCTTGTGATGTTGGATGCGAAAAATGCGGTAGTAAGCTTTAATAATGTTGATGCTAATGGAAATGAACAAGGAAACTGCGGCATTAAAAACTTTGATGCTTAAAAAGGAGGTGAAAAAATGAAGTTAACATTTCACGCTCAAAAGAGAATAAATCAAAGAAGGTTTAACGAGGATTTAATAAAATTGGCTGTTAAGTATGGAACAGTTATTTACAAGGCGGGTGCAAAGTTTATATTTGTTAGAAGAAAAGACATACCCAAAGAAATACCGAAATCAATAGCGGAAAAGATAGAAGGGCTGATCATAGTGATGAATCCTAACGATGGGACAATAATAACAGTTTACAAAAATAAAAATGGCTTAAGGGAACTAAAGCGTAAAGATAAGCGTCATCTTAAATGGTCGTTGTAAAATATATTAATGGGGGTAAAAGATGCCGGAAATTTTTAAGCTCACCGGAAATCAGTTCGTTGATGCTGGTATATTTGTGATGTCGGAATGGAGTGGTAAAGAAATTGAAAATTTAAATACTGTGGATATTTTAAATCTTGCCTCTAAAGTTGCTGATGTTTATATCACGCCCGAGTGGAATAAAGCTTTGTATTCACTTTTTCCAAATTCAATTTTGATTCATCCGAGAAATAAAAGCAAAAGTGAAGATGAAAAAAGGAAGATGTATCTTGATTTTGTCTCTGAGTTTACGCGTTTAGTTGAGCCTATTTCAACTGGTGGGGATTGTGCTGGGTGTGGATTGAGAAACGGAATTAAAATTAAAGATAGACAATTTTTTGGTAAAGATCTTATTCCACTTTCGGGCTCGGCTGAATTTGTTAACTTTTATCCAAGTGCTATGAGTAGCTTGAAAATGTGTTCAGCATGCCTTGTGGCAATTCAATTTATGCCGATAGCTCTTTACAACACCGGTGGCGGATTATTTATCCTAATTCAATCAAATTCTCAAAAGATAATGAAATTTTGGGCTAAAGAATGCGTAAGAAATATAAATAAACAGATCGCAACTGGGGATTTCTCTGGACCATACTCAAAAGGGATAGGCAACCCGGTTAATGCTCTTTTCAAAATACCTTTGTCATCGTAAAAGACTTTGCCAATTATTCCGGCAATCCGATTCCATTTGATGAAGAAAAAAATTGGGGAGTGTTCATTTATGGGGAATAAGTGTTTCAAAATTTTTATAGTGCTTCTATTTCTTCAAGTGAAATTATACTCACAAGATTTAAACCCGAAGGAGATAATTCAGAAGACATAGTTGCTCAAACATTTGTCTACAAAGTGAAAGAGGAATTCAGGAAATCATCAAAGTTTACACTTAAGTATAGTGGTCCGAGGTTCAAAATCAAAATAAGCACCATGGATAGATTTAAAGGTGATAACCGTTCGGAGAATGTATCAACTATGTATTCGGTTATATGGTTGCTTGCTTTGGAAGATGAGAAAGAAGGGTTGTTAATTTACCTTGATGATACGATTGGCTTCGCAGGCAGTCGGGGCGTCGACGAAGCAGCGGTTGGGATAGTTGCTAAAACGGATAAACTCATTGGTTTGTTTTATAAATTTTTTGAGGGGAAATGAACTTGAATTTGGTGCTCGCAAAGACATCGCCGGAGAAAAGTTTACTTGAGCATACTGAGGAAGTTCTCAAGGTTCTTTCCCAGATTATGAAAATTTATCCGGCTGCGCCGAAGATATGTGAACTTGATGAACTTTGGGAATGTGTTTTTTATGCTATTTTCTTTCATGATTTTGGTAAAGCAGCTTCTGGATTTCAAAATTATCTCAAGGGCAGACCGGGGTGGAACTATAGACATGAGATTTTATCGGCTGGTTTTGTTTCAACGCTTGATTATGACGATGAGCTTAAAAAATATATAGCACTTGGAATAATAAGCCATCACAAGGAGCTTGATGAAATAAGAGCAGGATATTCAACCGATAACCCGAACAATCCCGCATATCAAAGATATGTTAAAGCCATCGCCGAGCTTGAGGAAAATTTTGATTATTTGAAATTCTTGATGTCTCACATACCTGATTTTAGTTTGAAATACATAGGTAAAAAACTGGAAAACTTTCGCGTGCCTGAATCAGTTTTTGAGCTTATTGATGCTTATAAATTTGCGGTAAAAGGATATTTAAATGATGTTGCAAATGGAACAATTGATGATGTTAAAAGAAGAAGAAGAATTTTTATAAGAGACTTTGTGCTTGCGTGTGATCACCTCGCCTCTACAGATAAAATTGAAATTCCTATCTTTGATAAAAGAATTTCCGATGTTTTAAAATTTCACAACTTTAACGATGTTCAAATTAAATCTGCAAAAATGGATAAAGATATTATTATCATTGCCCCAACTGGATATGGCAAAACTGAAGCCAGTCTTTTGTGGGTTGATGTGAATAAAAAGAATAATGTCGGCAGGCGTGTTTTTTACATACTTCCATATACAGCAAGCATAAATGCGATATTTGAAAGGTTTGTTAATTATTTTGGCTCCGAATTTGTCGGTATAAGGCATCATAGAGTTGGTTATTTTGTTTATAAAAGTTTTAGAGATAGAGGATATTCGCTGGAGGAATCGTTGAAATTTGCTAAAGCATTCCAAGATTTGAATAGAAAAATTTATAATCAGTTTAAGTTCATGACGCATTTACAGCTTGTTAAGGAACTTTTCGGTGTTTAAGGTTTTGAGATGCGCCTTGCAGATATGTGTAGCGGACTTTTTATAGTTGATGAGGTTCATTCGTATGACCCCAGAAGCATCGCCCTGATACTTGAATCTTTAAAAATTTTAAAAAGAGAATATAATGCCAGCATTGCGATTATGTCTGCAACAGTTCCAAAATTTTTAAAGGAAATGTTTAGAAACGAACTTGGCATTGAAACTATAGTGTCTCCAGAAGCTGAGAAATTAAAAAAATGTTAAGGCATAGAGTGAATTTAATTGACGATGATATTCAAGGGTGGATTAATCAAAATTATGAAATTTTAGAAGAATATCTTTTAAAAGGTTGGCGTGTTTTGATAATATGCAATACTGTGAAGAAAGCACAAGATATTTATGCAAGTTTGCGAAGCAAGTTTGATGTCAATTCAGCGCTTGTTCATTCAAGATTTGCACTAATAGACAGGGAAAGGATTGAAAGCAAAATTAAAGATGTTCAACTTCTCGTTGACACGCAAGCAATAGAAGTTTCGCTTGATATAGATTTTGATATCATGTTCACCGAGATAGCCCCAGCTGACAGATTGTTTCAACGCTTTGGGCGTGTGAACAGAAAAGGTAGAAGACAACTCAGCGATGTTTTCATTTTTACGGCATATCTGGATGAAGAGAGAAAAATCTATGATGAACAGGTTTTGATAAAGACATTAAACGAATTGAGAGGTGTTAACGAACTTAGCGAGTATGATGTGAGGTGTATAGTTGATTCTGTTTACGAGGGTGGTTTCACAAGTCGGCAAATGGATATATTTAATGAAACAAAAGAATCTTTTTTAAAAATTAGGAGTTATATTAATCCATTTGTTGAAAATGGGACAAGTGAAGAAGATTTTTACTCGCTCGTTCAATCAAAAGAAATCGTTCCATCGGTTTATGAAAATGACTATCTTGAGCTAATTGAAAGTAAAAATTATTTTGAAATCATTAAGTTTTATCTTCCAGTTGCAATTGGGCAATTTGCTAAGCTTTTGAAAGGGGACAAATTTACCAAGTTGAAGGAGCATATTTTTGCAGGGCAAGATATAAGCCAGAACTTGGGCTTTTAGTTGATGAGTTTGAAACAAATATACTTGAATAAAATAATTTGTAAAGGGGATGGATTTTGAGAATCCTCGCATAACTGGGGTTATGGTAAGTTATTAATTTTCATTGTAAGAGACAGCTATGGTTTTTCGCGAATAAAATTGAAATGGAGCATAATTCCGAGGTTGTTCTCATAGGTAAAATTTTGAGTGAATCTTTTTACAGAAATAAAGAAAGAGAAGTAAAAATTGACGAGACTATAGCCATTGATTAGTTTGATTTCAAAGATGGTGTAATTCATGAGGTTAAAAAATCCGACAAAATGGAAATAGCACATATATAGCAGGTTAGATATTATCTTTTTTACCTTAGGCAAAAAGGAGTCAAAGCAGTTGGGCGAATAAATTATCCAAAACTTAAAAAAGTTGTTGAAGTGAATCTAAATGAAGAAGATGTCAAAAAGATGTCGGAGGTATTGATTGATGTTCGCAGTATAGTGAGTTTATTGAAACCACCACAAAAAATAGAAAAGAGAAATGTAGGGGCTGTAGTTATTTTAATCTTTGCTGGGCTTGAAAACAAAATTTTTTAACTATGCCAAGACCATATTACATATTTTCATCTGGAATTTTAAGGCGAAAGGATAACACTTTATATTTTGAACCAATTAATTGAGATGAAGAAAAATTTCTTTCCGATGATGTTTTTGCTTTCGTTGGTTATCCTGATGTTGAAGATAGAAAGGAAGATATGGAAAGAAAACCAATTCCAATTGAGGATATTGATTCACTTTACATATTTGGGGAGATGACATTTAACACGAAATTCTTTAATTTCCTTGCCTAAGAGAATATTTTGCTTCATATATTTAATTACTATGGTTTTTATTCTGGGAGTTTTTATCCGAGAGATTTCTCAAATTCGGGTCGTTTGCTTGTCAAGCAAGTTGAACATTACATTTACCACGATTTGCGAATTGAGTTAGCGAAGAAATTTATTGATTCTGCTTCTTGTAATATGATTCAAAATTTAAATATCTATAAGCAAGCTAACGCTGACATTCAAATTTATATTGATGCTATAAGGTCAGAGAGATTACGAATTGAAGTTTGTCCTGATATAAATGAACTTATGGCTTGTGAGGGACACATAGGAAATGCTTATTATAGTTGTTGGGATTATATAATTGATGATGAATTTTTTAAATTTGAACGCCGAAGCAAAAGACCGCCTCAAAATGCAATAAATGCTTTGGTTTCTTTTGGCAATTCAATGCTTTATACATTTGTCCTAAGTGAGATATATAGAACGCAGTTAAATCCGACAATTGGTTATTTACATGAACCGTCGGAGAGAAGATTTACACTTGCGCTTGACATAGCTGAGGTTTTTAAACCTGTTTTAGTTGATAGGTTAATATTCAAACTTGTGAATAAAAAGCAGATAAGGGAAGAACATTTTTCATCAGAATTAAATTTTTGCTATCTATCTGAAGAAGGGCGGAAAATTTTTGTTAAAGAGTTTAAATGATTTTATAGTATCAACTTTAAAGCATAGGGATTTGAAAAGGAATATATCATACCGAGGTTTGATTAGGCTTGAATGTTATAAACTCATTAAGCACATCCTTGGCGATGAAGTTTATAAAGGCTTTAAAGTGTGGTGGTATTAAACCATAAATGTAGGTGTGGGAATGTATTATATTTTTGTTTATGATGTTGATGAGAGAAAAGTTGCCAAAGTTTGTAAGTTATTGCGAAAATATCTTCATTGGGTTCAGAATTCCGTTTTTGAAGGTGAGCTCACAGAAGGGAAATTTGCTGAATTAAAATTTAAATTAAGCAAGATTATAGATATTCACTTGAGCGCAGGTGGCAAAATAGAGAGGTTATTGGACTTGATAAAAATCCAATTGATGTAATAGTTTTAAAAAACAAGTTTGACTTTTAAATTTTCTTTATACTATATTTAAACAAGCTTACTTTTAACTTATGTTAAGTTAAAAAATCACAAGTGTGGGAATGGCTTTTGAAAAACCAAGGATTGTTTATAGCGCTTGCTTAAATTTAGAGCCAGTAAGATATAACGGCTACGATGTTAAAGATGAATTTGCTTTAAAGTTGAGAAATTTTGTTGAAATAATCTCTGTGTGTCCTGAGGTTTCCATAGGACTTGGGGTTCCGCGGGATAGATTGCTCGTCTATAAAGAAAGCGATAGATATTTTTTATTTCAACCTTCAACTAGGATTGATTTAACTGAAAAGATGTTGGATTTTTCCCAGCGCTTTTTGAACAATATAGATGAGGTTGACGGTTTCCTTCTCAAGTCAAAATCGCCCTCGTGCGGGATATCAAATGTAAATGTTTACAAAGATAAAGACGGCAAAGTTTTTCTAACAAAGTCAAAAGGACTTTTCGCATCCGAAGTTCTCAAAAATTTCCCAGATTTACCAATTGAAGATGAGGGTAGATTAAAGAATGAAGATATAAGGAGACATTTTCTTATAAGGATATTTGCTCACGCAGATCTTAGAGCTTTTCTAAAAACAAAGAGAGATAAAAAGGAGCTTATAGAGTTTCATAAAAAGTATAAGTATCTTCTTATGTTGTATAGCCCTGGGAATTTGAAAAAACTTGGAAATTTGGTAGCAGAAAGCAAAGATGTAAATAAAATGCTACCTGAATATAAAGCTTTTTTTATTAAATCTTTGGCGAAAAAACCTACTAAGGGGAGATATGTCAATGTTATTCTGCATATATTGGGGCATATATCTGAAAATTTGAAGCAAAGAGAAAAAGAACATTTTTTGAAACTTTTAGAAGACTATAAAAATGACAAGGTTAATTTAAAAGTAATTCTTGAAATTTTGAGGAATTGGGCTTATAGGTTTGACAATGAGTATTTGCTTGCGCAAGCTTTTTTAAATCCATATCCAGATGCGTTGGATTAAAAAGTAAGGAAAAATTTAAGTCCAAAAATGAAAGAATTATGCTTTACAACTATGCTACTGCTTGGGGCGTGGGGGATAAGTTTTTTAACGCGCGAAAAGGTAAAATTACCTGAACCAAAATATGATAGCGGAACTTCAATTGAACAAGCTCTTCTCAAAAGAAGGTCTGTAAGGGAATATAAAAATGAACCGCTAACACTTATGGAGGTTGGTCAACTTTTATGGTCTGCGCAAGGGATAACTGATAGAGTGGAAGGGTTTAGAACAGCCCCATCTGCAGGTGCACTTTATCCGATTGAGGTGTATGTTGTGATAGGAAATGTAAAATCTGTTAATAAAGGTGTTTACAAATACATACCTTATGAGCATGCGATTGTAAAGGTAAAAGATGCAGATGTTAGAAATGAGCTTGCGTCTGCAAGTCTTGGGCAACTTGGGTTAAAGAAGGGGCAATAGTTGTTGTTATATCAGCAGTTTATGAGAGGACGACTTTAAAATATGGCAACAGAGGCATTAGGTATGTGCATATGGAAGCTGGGCATGTCGCTCAAAATATTTATTTGCAAGCTGTTTCGTTAGGTTTAGGAACTGTTGCTGTTGGGGCTTTTAGAGATGATGAAGTAAAAAGAATCCTGAATATGACGGCAGAAGAAACACCATTATATATAATGCCAGTTGGTAGAATGTAAGTTGATTAAATTAAAAAATATATTTCGTTGTTGGCATGAGGCTTGAGGTTAACTTAATCGCTGAAAGAGATGATGTTAAATTGAGTTTAAATTATAACCATTTCATATCTGGGCTCATATATCGCGTCATTAGATTGAAGTCGCCACATTTTTCACGTAAGTTGCACTCTATTGGTTTCAAGTTTGGTGGGAAAAACTTTAAAATGTTTACATTTTCAAAAATTTTTTATTTTGATAAAGTTCATGTTGAAGGAAATTTGATGGTCATACCCGCTGGCTCAGAAATTTCGTTTCTTGTTTCATCGCCGTACGATAAGTTTGTTGAGTTTTTTGCGTTTGGATTGACTAAAGTTAAAAATATATGGCTTGGCGAAAGAAAAAATGTATTTAAGTTAAAATCTGTTGAGGTCATCTTTGAACCCGAAATTTTTCGAGGCGATGTGAGCGAAGTTATATCAGTAAACGGTGTTTTTATATCTCCACTTGTAATCTCGCGTGTTGATGAAAATGGAAATAGAATTTATTTGAATTATAACTCGGTTGATGTTGATAAAAGAGTTTGTGAGAATCTTCTTTCAAAGTTTAAAGCATATTACAATCGTGATTCAAATGGACACTTGGAATTTGAATTTGATTTTGAATATGTAAGAACTCACAAAAAGTTAACAAAGCTTGTTGTTCTTAAAGAAGGGATGAAGGAAGAAACCAAAGTTAAAGGTCTTTTGATACCGTTTAAATTGACGGGAGCGCGTCAGCTTGTTAAGTTTGCTTGGGATGTTGGGCTTGGCGAGAGAAATTCAATGGGTTTTGGGATGTGGGATGTAGTTAACAAAAATAAAAATTAATTTGGTAAAAATTATGCGTAAAAATAGAACTTATCGTTATTATGACCTTGTGATGGCTTCATTTGTCACTGTATTGCTTTGTTCAAATATAATTGGTGCAGAAAAAGTCGTAAACATATATGGATTTTCGTTTGGCGCTGGTGTTTTATTTTTCCCAATAAGTTACATTTTTAACGATGTTTTGACGGAGGTTTATGGCTATGCGAGGTCAAGGAAAGTTATATGGGCTGGATTTGGCGCTTTGATATTTGCCTCTTTTATGAGTTGGTTCGTCAGAAAGCTTCCACCTGACCCGAGCTGGCAATATCAACAAGCTTACGATGTCATCTTTGGTCAAACTCCGAGAATAGTCATAGCATCAATAACCGCATTTTGGGCTGGTGAATTTACTAATTCGTTTGTGCTTGCAAAAATGAAACTTTTAACAAAAGGCAGATTCCTATGGACGCGCACAATTGGTTCAACAATTGCTGGCGAAGCGGTTGATTCGCTGATATTTTATCCCGTTGCCTTTTATGGATTTTGGACGAACGAGCTATTGCTTAAGGTTATGTTGACAAATTACGCTATTAAAGTTGGATGGGAAGCGGTTATTACGCCCGTGACTTATAAATTCGTTAATTTCTTAAAAAGGGCTGAAAATGAGGACTACTACGACTGGGACACGGATTTCAATCCATTTAAAGTTGAAGTATGAATTGATTTTTCTTGAATCTTTTTTAAATTTTTCCAAGCCTTTAAAAATTAAAATTTAAGTTATAAATGTTAAACCTTGGTTTAATCGTTATTTTGAGTTATCTTGCTGGCTCAATCCCAACGAGTATAATTGTTGGAAAACTTGTGAAGGGGATTGATATAAGAAACTATGGTAGTGGGAATCCGGGCGGGACAAATGTCATAAGAGTCATTGGGCTTGGTTGGGGGATTTTTGTTATACTGTTTGATGCTTTCAAGGGATATTTTGCGGTTTCTTTTATTGCAAATTGGTTTTATCGTGGTGATTTAATTGAAATTTTAAATTTTACAACTGTTCAAATACTGGCTGGTTGTTCAGCAGTTGTCGGACATATGTGGACTATTTTTGCGGGTTTTAGAGGCGGTAAAGGAGTTAGCACATCGGCAGGGATGTTGCTTGGCATAGCTCCATTTGATCTTATAATTGTATTTTTAATTTTCTTGTCCATCGTTTCATTGACAAGATATGTATCACTCGGTTCAATTATATCAGCGATTTTTTTCCCTTTGGTAATTGTTTTCACCGATAAAATTTTAGGGTTTGAGCATCGTGATTTTTACACTGTTTTAATTTTTGGTAGTATAATTGCGATTTTAATAGTTTACAGGCATAGAAGCAACATCAAGCGTTTGATAAATGGAACTGAGAATAAGATAAGCTTTGGGAGAAAGGGATGAAAGTTAGCGTTATAGGTTCAGGTGGTTGGGGGACAACGCTTGCCATTTTACTTTATGATAACAGACACGAGGTTAAATTATGGTTTAGGCGAAGTGATTATCTTGAAAAGGTTAAGGCGATCCATGAAAATTATCTTTATCTTCCGGGCGTTAAAATTCCAGATGGAATTTTGCTAACATCTGATTTAAGTGAAGCATTAAGTGAAGCTGAAATCGTCGTTCTTGCTGTTCCAACTCAACATTTGAGAAATGTGATTTTGAAAGAAGAATTTAAAAATTGTGGGGATAAAATTTTTGTGAATGTAGCAAAAGGTATAGAAAACAAAACATTAATGAGAGTATCTGAGATATTGAGGGAAGTCTTGGATATTAATGAAAATTATTGCATACTTTCTGGACCAAGCCATGCGGAGGAAGTAAGTAGGAAAATGCCAACCGCCATTGTAGTGGCTTCGCCAAGCAGTAGTGTAAGTCAACTTGTTCAAAAGGTATTTATGAATCATTATTTTCGAGTTTACACAAGTGATGATGTAATCGGAGTTGAGCTTGGCGGAGCTTTAAAAAATATTATCGCAATTGCTACAGGGATTAGCGACGGTATAGGTTTCGGAGATAACACGAGGGCTACTTTAATGACACGAGGGATAGCTGAGATTGTAAGGCTTGGGGTTGCAATGGGCGCAAGGCTTGAGACATTCGCAGGGCTTTCGGGAATTGGTGATTTAATTGTAACATGCACAAGCAAATACAGCAGAAATAGATTTATTGGTGAGCAAATTGGGAAAGGGAAAAAGCTTGAAGAAATTTTGAAGAATATGGTAATGGTTGCTGAAGGTATATGGACGACAATTTCAGCAGTTGAACTTTCAAAAAAGTTCAAAATTGAAATGCCAATTACTAACGCAGTTTACGATGTGCTTTTCAACGGTAAAGACCCACTTCAAGCAACATCCGAACTAATGGGAAGAACAGCAAAACCTGAAATATGGGGGATAAATATCACTTAGCTTTTGCAAATTTTATCTCACATAACTTTACATGGCTGTCAATCTTCTAGATATTTATTGCAATATGGGTTTGATCACGAGCGACTTTTTCACTTTTTAAAGTTTAACACAGATAACAAAGATAACGACTGAAAAAAGAACAAACAGTAGCAAACGACAATCATCAATAAAACTCATTTTTGAGACTTCAATTTATATTTTCTGACACAAGTGCTCCCATCTTTAAGTATTTCAGCGGTATAAACATTCTCATCTGATACAATACAAGACTGAACCACATCCGTATCTGGTAATTTTGAGAACTTAAATGAAAATAAATATCTACCGCTATCTTTATGGTAAACATCAATAACCACTTTCCCTTCTCTTTTTGAAGCTGTCCCAGCAAGTATATACATTAGTGAGTCACTTACACTTATGTTAAGGGCTGATATTGGGACATTTGGGTCAAACATGACTCTTGTTATATCTACATCCCCTTGCTTACCCTTAGTTACCTTTATCTCTGGCAATGGAAATTTATCTATAGTTTCACAGAGATATTTTAACTTTCCGTTGATATCATATGACAAAATATATCCACCTCTGACAAGTGCACAATAAATATTCCCATCACTGAAATACATACTTAGATCAAGTAGTATGGCATATGAGGATTGTTCTTTAAAAAATTTTCCAAACGACGATAATAGATTTCCATTAATATCATATCTTTGAAACATCTCGCCGAGACCGAGTCGTTGAACAATAAAATTTTTATTATCAAACCCTACTATGCGCCCAGGCGTTCCATCTATCCGCATAGCCTTGATCACATTTCCAGACGAATCAAAGATAGTTACAAGGCGATTAGTTAAATCTGAGACATATACATATCCATCTGGTGAAACAGAAAAATCAAAGGGCTGTTCAAATTCACCGGGACCTTTGCCTTTTCCCTTTCCAAATTTTTTAAGGAAATTACCCTGCGATGAAAACTTCAAAACCAAAGGAGCGTAGATATCAAGAACATATATGTTTTTATTTTTATCAACATAAACTTTGAGGGGATAAAGAAGAGGTTTACCTTCATACCCGCGAATTGAAAAACAGTATCAACTTGAACCGACTTCCATACTCTATCTTCTTGCTTTTGCTTACATGCCTTTGTAAAATCTTCGGATAATAACAAAATAGAAGTTAGATTCTCTCTTGAAGATCTTAAATAATGACCTAAAATAAATCAAACAATTGAAGTAACGACAACCAAAATTTTAAATGTTAACCTTTGTATATCCATCTCAAACTTTTTTTATACATTCCAATACATCGTGTAAATTTGGGTTTCACAGCATATCGCCCACTTCCCACAATACCAGCATATCATCTCAGAGTCACAGTATGTTGCTGGACCTTGACAACGGGATGGTCTTTCAGCAAATGCATCAGCAAAATAATAACTGTAAAAGCATGAAAATAAAAACACCAAAATTATAATGAATGCAGATAAAACATACCTAAATCTCATTTTTAACCTCCTCCTTTTAATTTTTTGTTTTAAAAAGATGAAAAACAAAAATAACAACAAAACA
>CAYTKW010000012.1:0-17500 GCA_964438815.1 uncultured Bacteroidota bacterium | reverse complement strand
GAAGACATACTAACTGAATTCAACCAATATATTAACACAAGAAAATCCATCACACAAAATAACTTCCCAGATTTCATAAACAATCCAATCGCATACTTCACCGCGGAATTCGGCATACATGAATGCTTACCAATTTACTCTGGAGGACTTGGAATTTTATCTGGCGACCACGCAAAATCAGCAAGCGATATAGGACTACCATTCATCGGAATCAGCCTTTTCTATAGACATGGATACTTTGACCAAAAAATTTCAGATAACGGATGGCAAATAGAAGAATATAACCCAACTAACCCAGAACTACTACCAATAAAACCAGTTCTTGACGAAAACAATAAACCAGTTAAAATTAAAATTAACATCGCACATTCAGAGATATTTATCCAAGCTTGGGAAATTAAACTCGGAATATCTAAAATTTATCTTCTTGACACAAACTTACCTGAAAATGATCTTCATTATAGAGATATAACAAGTAGAGTTTATGGTGGCGATGCAACAACAAGAATATTTCAAGAAATAGTCCTCGGTATAGGTGGTGTCAGATTTCTTAAAACGATAGGTATAGAACCATCCGTTTATCATATAAACGAGGGACATAGCGCTTTTCTTACACTTGAGCTTATGCGAGAAGAAATTAACAAAGGAAAAACAAGAGAAGAAGCCGAAAAAATAGTAAAAGAAAAATGCATTTTCACAACCCATACCCCTGTCCCAGCTGGACACGATAGATTTACACCCGACCTAATTGAATATGCTCTTTCAGATTTCATAAAATCACTTAAAATGTCGCTTCAAGAATTTCTCGCATACGGAAGGATACACCCAGACAATCAACAAGAGCTATTTTGCATGACTGTTTTAGCACTTAAATTATCAAGAAACGCAAACGCAGTAAGTGAATTAAATGGAATAGTAAGTCGAAAAATGTGGCAACCTCTCTTCAAAAGCAAATCAGAAAAAGATGTTCCCATCGGACATATAACAAATGGAGTCCACATACCCACATGGCTACACAAACTAACATTTGAATTTTGGAGCGGAAAACTCGGTGATAAATGGTATGAGGAAATTGAAAATCCAAAACTTTGGAAAAATGTCCTTGATGAGAATTTCATCACTGACGAAGAAATATGGGGTATGAGATACGAACTAAGACGTAGCCTCATTGAGTTTATCAGAGAAAAAATGCTTGAACAAATTTTAAAATTTGATTCAAAAGCCGACATAAACTCAATCCTATCTCCAGATGCATTGACAATTGGTTTCTCAAGAAGATTTGCCACATACAAAAGAGCTCCATTGATATTCTCCGACATTAAAAGAGCTAAGAGAATCTTCAACAACAAAGATAAACCAATTCAAATAATTTTCTCTGGGAAAGCTCATCCAAGAGATGACGCTGGGAAAGAATTTTTACGCCGTATTATGCAAATCTCCAAAATGCCTGAATTTTATGGAAAAGTCATTTTTATTGAAAATTACGACATGAACATCGCGAAATACCTTGTCTCTGGATGCGACCTGTGGTTAAACAATCCAAGAAGACCACTTGAAGCAAGCGGAACAAGTGGACAAAAAATTATTCTTAACTTTGGTTTAAACTTTAGCGTTCTTGATGGATGGTGGCGTGAGGCTTATAACGGAACAAACGGCTGGGCAATTGGAAAAGACGAATCAATTGAAGACCCGAACATTCAAGATAAAATTGACGCCGAATCACTTTATGAAACACTTGAAAATGAAATCATACCTGCATTTTACGATCGCGACGAAAATGGAATCCCAAGAAAATGGATTCAAAAAATTAGAAATTCAATAGCGACCATAACCTACTTTTTTAACACAAATAGAATGGTCAGAGAATATATTGAAAAATATTACAGGAAAAAATAAAATTTGACTATTAACATTCTAATGCATATCTTAATCTAAAAAACAATCTGAGGGAAATTAATTATGGCGCGGAGTTTAAACAAAGTTATGCTTATCGGGAATCTCGGCGCAGACCCTGAACTTAGATATACACCAAGTGGTGTTCCAGTGGCAACTTTTAGAATAGCCACAACTGAAACATGGCGCGATGCCGAGGGAAATCAACAAGAAAGAACAGAATGGCACACGATAGTCGTATGGAGAAAACTCGCCGAACTGACAAACGATCTGCTCAAAAAGGGAAGCAAAGTTTATGTTGAAGGTCGCCTCCAAACGAGAACATATGAAGACAGAAACGGTATAAAACGAACTGTAACTGAAATTGTTGCAGATGATATAATTTTGCTTGAGCCCAGAACTACACAAGCTGAGACAGCGCCACAAATTCAACAAAAAACAATGCCAGAAGAACAGCCAGAACAAGATGTTGTTGGGTTTAACTCAGACCTCCCACTTGATGATTTACCCCAAGAGCAGAAACCTGACACTGGGCAAGAAGAAGATGAATTGCCATTTTAATAAAAGCATTCCCTTGACTTATGCTGTATGATGCGCTTGTGCTTGTATCTTTAATTTTTATTTTACTTATTTTGTCAGGGTTTATTTCATCCTCAGAAGTTGCATTTTTCTTGCTTTCAAGCGAAACGATAGAAAAATTTTCAAAAAGCAAAGTAAAATCATACAAACTTACTGCGAAACTGCTTGAAAACCCTCAAAAACTTATTTTGACAATCTTAATCTCAAACAATCTCGTCAACACCGCTATAGCCTTAATCTCAACAATCCTCGCCATAAAAATAAGCATTAAACTTAACGCTGACCCAGAATATCTAATTTCAATTAGCATTATCATAATTACCGCTCTAATTCTTACCTTTGGAGAAATCCTGCCCAAAATTATCGCATCAAAACAACCCGAAAAAGTTGCTACACTTGCATCAGGGTTGATAAACTTTTTCTCAATAATGTTTTATCCTCTAACTGAATTATTTTTTGCGTTAACAAATGCTTTCAAAAGAAGAATCCCAAAATCTGAAACGAATCTTCTCATTGATGAAATTGAACCACTTATTGATATGGGCAGAAAATATGGCGTCATACAAGAGGAAGAAAGAATGATAATAAAAAATTTACTTCAATTCCCTAATAAAACCATAAAAGATGTGATGATATCACGAGTTGATATGGTTGCAATTGAGGTGGACACCGATTTAAAGCAAATCATAAAAAAAATTCGTGAGACAGGGTTATCAAGGCTTCCAGTTTATCAAGACCAAATTGACAACATAATTGGGATCCTTTACGCAAAAGATATAATTCAATTTATAAGGAACAAAACAGCAAGGAAAAAATTTGACATTCGGAAATTTTTAAAAGAGCCGATTTTTGTCCCCGAGACGATGAAACTTGGAACATTGCTTCAAGAATTCAAACAAAAAAAGATGCATATAGCAATCGTCGTAGACGAATTCGGTGGAACAGCAGGACTTGTAACGCTTCAAGATATAATAACAGAGATATTTGGAGAGATAGAAAGCGGTAAAAAAGAAGAGAAATTTAAAAAGATACGAGAAAACGAATTTCTCATAGACGCAGGACTTACAATTGACGAAGTCAACGAACTTCTCGGAACAAACTTAAAAACGACACAAATTGACTATGATACCATAGGCGGGTTTATACTTGAGATACTTGGGAAAATTCCCAATGAAAAAGATGTTATAAAATATGAGAACTTAAAATTCACAATTGAAGAAGTTGAAAACAGGCGAATTAAAAAAATAAGAATTGAAAAATTAAAAGAGACAACCGATGTTTAAAAAAATATCCCATGTCGCTATAGCGGTCAAAAACATTGAACAAGCAATAGAGACATTTTCAAACCTCACCGGAATAAAAGATTATCACATTGAAACTGTTGAAGAGCAAAAAGTTCGTGTTGCAATTTTCAAGATCGGTGATTCAAGAATAGAGTTAACAGAACCAACCTCAGCAGATTCACCGGTTGCAAAGTTTATTGAGAAAAGAGGTGAAGGAATTCACCACATCGCTTTTGAGGTTGAAGATATTGAAGCTGAAATTAAAGGGATAAAAGAAAAAAATTTTCAACTTATTGACCAAATGCCAAAACTTGGCGCAAACAATTGCTTAATTGCTTTCATACATCCAAAATCAGCTAATGGCGTTCTTGTTGAAATAACACAAGAACTAAAAAAATGATAAGCAAGGAACTTGAAATAAAAATACAAAATCTACCACAATCCCCGGGCGTTTACCAATTTAAAGATATAACTGGAAAAGTAATTTATGTCGGTAAGGCTAAAAACCTAAAAAATAGGGTTAAAAGTTATTTCACAAAATCGCAACCAGCAAATTCAAAACTTACTGCGTTAGTTTCAAAAATACACGATGTTGATATAATCGTCACCTCATCTGAAGTTGAAGCCCTCATCCTCGAGGCAAACCTGATAAAAAAACTTAAACCTAAATACAATGTCAGCTTAAAAGATGACAAAAGCTATCCTTATATCGTTGTGACAAATGAACCTTTTCCACGCGTTTTTTCAACAAGGCGAATAAAATCTGATAGTTCAAGATATTTTGGACCATATACAGATGCAGGTTCGCTCAAGCAAACATTGAAATTGATAAGAGATATCTTCATGGTCCGAAGCTGTAAATACTACATAGATGACGAAGTTATACAGAAGAAAAAAATAAAAGTTTGCCTTGACTATCACATCAAAAAATGCGGAGGTCCGTGCGAAGGGCTTGTTTCAAAAGAAGAATATAACAAAATGATTGAGCAAGTTGTTCAACTTATAAATGGCAAAATTGAAGCTATAGTTAAATCATTGAAAATACAAATGGAAAAGCTATCTGAAGAATTAAAGTTTGAAGAAGCTGCTATATTGAGAGATAAAATCAAGGCGCTTGAAATTTACACATCAAAACAAAGTGTTGTTAGCATTGAACCCATTGATAGAGATATCTTTGCGGTCGCCTCAGAAGGAGAAGATGCATGTGGTATTATTTTCAAAGTAAGGGATGGAAAACTTATAGGAAGCCAGCAATTCTTTATGACAGGTGCATCTCATAAAGAAAGAAAAGAAATAATTGAAACCCTTATAACTCAATACTATCTCAATGCGGACTATATCCCATCAGAAATTTTAATTCAAGAGGAAATTGATGAATCAGCATCAATTGAGAAATGGCTTTCGGAACGGAAAAAATCTGAAGTTAAGATAAGAACACCAGAAAATGAGGATGAAACGAGATTAATTTCAATGTGTGCTGTAAATGCAAAGTATCACCTTGATGAATATAGAATTCAAAAGATGAAGGCGAAGGAAGAATTCGCACCAAATGTTTTAAAATCCCTTCAAAGAGAATTGCACCTTGATAGACTTCCAAGAAGAATTGAATGTTTTGACATATCTAACATTCAAGGTTCAGACATAGTTGCTTCGGTTGTTGTATTTGAAAACGGGAAACCGAAGAAAAGTGAATACAGAAAATTTAAAATTAGAAGCGTTTCTGGAAAACCTGACGATTTTGCAAGTATGGCTGAGGTAATTGAACGACGCTATTCAAGAATTTTAAACGAAGGTGGGAAAATGCCTGATTTGATAGTCATAGATGGCGGTAAAGGTCAATTGAACTCGGCTATAAAATCACTTGAAAAGCTCGGTATCAAAAATCAACCTATAATATCAATAGCGAAAAAATTTGAAGAGATTTATTTCCCAAACCTTGAATATCCACAGTCCCTGCTGAAGTCATCCCCTGCTCTTCATCTCCTTCAAAGGATAAGAAATGAAGCACACCGTTTTGCAATCACATTCCATAGGGAAATTCGCACAAAGCGAACCTTCTCAACGCAACTTCTTGAAGTTAAAGGAATTGGTGAAAAGAGAGCAAAGCTTCTACTTTCAAAATTTGGCTCAATTGAGGAAATCAAAAAAGCACCAATTGAAGAAATTGAAAAAATAATTGGAAAAACAGCTACAAAAAATCTAATTGAATTCCTTACAAAAAATTGATACAAAATGACAACATCTCAAAAGAGCATAATTAAAACACTGGCTTATTTTTCTATTTTTAAGCATCCATTAAAAGCGGATGAATTGCATAAATTTTTGCTATTTCACAAATGCACAACTGATGAACTAAACAGGGAGGTTGAAGAGCTGAAATCGCAAGGCAAAGTTTTTAAATTTAATGATTTTTTTCTCATTGAAAAGAATAAAAATTGGGTTGACAACAGAATCAAAGGTGAAAAACTTGCTGATAAATTGTGGAAGGTAGCCAAATTCATGGCTCACATAATAAAAAGATTTCCATTTGTCAGGGCGATTTTCATATCAGGCTCGCTTGCAAAACATAATGTCTCAACCGATACCGACATAGATTTTTTCATCATAACAAAGCAAAAAAGACTTTGGATAGCGAGAAGCCCTCTAATAGCGTTTAAAAAAATTTTTCTGCTTAACAAGAAAAAATTCTTTTGTATAAATTATCTCATCACGGACGATCACCTTGAGATTGAAGATAAAAATATCTTCACCGCAATTGAGATAGCATCGGTCAAACCGATATTTAACAAGGACTTATATTTAAAATTTCTTGAAGCAAACCGATGGATAAGTGACTTCCTCCCAAATTTTTCACCGCAGCAAAGTTTTAACACAATATCAAACAAATTTTCCCTATTTCAATTTATACTTGAAAAATTATTTGAGCTAACATTCAGCAAAAAACTCCTCAACAAAATTGACCTTATACTTATGAACAAATGGAAAGATATTTGGCGGAAAAGATATCCGAGCTTAACCGAAGATGAGATGGACCTTATGTTTAGGTGTAGACCTTATGCTTCAAAAGCACATCCGAATAATTTTCAAACCTTTGTCCTTAATAATTACAAAATGAAGATAAAATTTTTACTTGATGGCGAGGAAAGTTAATTTGCATAAAAAATTTCTATAACCTTTTCAGCAAGCTCATCAAAATTTGTGTTCTCATCAACATCAACCCAAATTATCCTTTTATCCTGCCTAAACCATGTGAGTTGTCTTTTCGCATATCTTCTTGAATTTCGCTTTATCAAATATATCATTCTCTCATACGATATTAAACTATTAAGATAATCAAAAACCTCTTTATATCCCACAGTTTGAAGTGAGTTTAAGTTTTTATCGTAGCCAAGCTCTCTTAATTTTTTAACTTCTTCAATCAATCCGTTTTTTATCATCTCATCAACTCGCTCTTCAATTCTTTTATACAACTTTTTTCTATCCCAATTGAGCCCAACTTGAATTGTTTTAAAGCCTATGTTCGGTTTCATCATCTGTTGAAGTTGAGACATCGGTTTGCTAGTTATGTAATAAACTTCAAGCGCCCTTATAACTCTTTTTAAATTATTTGGATGTATTTTCTCAGCTGATGCTGGGTCAACTCTTTTTAGCTCTTCATAAATCACATCATTCCCAAACTCCTTGGCTTTCCTGTAAAGAATTTCCCTTAATTCCCAAGCCGCTCCCGGACCTTCAAAGAAACCATTTATCAACGATTTGATGTAAAGTCCTGAACCACCAACTATTATTGGGACTTTTCCCCTTGAGAATATATCTTCAATTATCTCCCTGCCCTTCTCACCAAATAAACCAGCGTTAAATTCTTCATCTGGATTGAGTTCGTCAATGAAATAATGCTTTATTCTTTTTCTTTCCTCAATTGATGGCTTTGCTGTGCCTATGTCCATATACTTGTAGATTTGCCTTGAGTCAGCTGAAATTATTTCACCATTTATCTTCTCAGCTACTATTAAAGATAACTTCGTCTTCCCCGATGCAGTTGGACCAACGATGGCAAGAGCTTTTTTTTCCATTCGTTCAATTATCTGCCGTTATTTTTGAAGCTATCCTCGCTCCAACCTTCCTTTCCAATTAATGGGACAAATTTAAAGCCAAATTTCTTTTTTATATCAAGTTTGCCCTCATCAATTTTTTTCACAATGTAAAGTTCTTGAATCTCAAGGTCACCTATTGGGATGACAAGTCGTCCGTTGATTTTAAGTTGTTTGATTAAAGATTTTGGAATTTTAGGCGCAGCAGCAGTTACGATTATCCCATCATACGGTGCAAATTCACTCCAACCTACTGAGCCATCACCAACCGTTCCGATGACATCATATCCAAGTTTTGAAAGCGTCTCAAGAGCTGTCTTTAAAAGCTCCTCAATCCTTTCAATTGTGAAAACTTTTGCTCCCATTTCAGCAAGTATAGCCGCTTGATAACCCGAACCAGTTCCAACCTCAAGAATTTTGTCTCCTGGCTTTATTTCAAGAGCCTCGGTCATAAACGCAACAGTGTAAGGCTGTGAAATTGTTTGCGAACAACCTATTGGCAAAGCTGAATCTTCATAAGCATAATGAATCAATGCTTCAGGAACGAAAAGATGTCTCGGGACCTTTTCCATAGCCTTGAGGACATTCTCATTCTTTATTCCTCTCTTTCTCAAAAGTTCAACCATTGCCTTTCTTTCATCATCAAACTTTCCCAAATTTGCCTCTTTTAACTTTTATTTTTCCAAAAGAAACTTTGCATATAAACTGAAATAAAATTAAATGTGTCTCTAAAATGCTTTATATAGCTTCTCCCACCGTTATAGATCGTCTCAATATCAACGAAGCCAACTTTAAACCCAGCGAGCAACGCTTTTATTAAAAATTCACTTTCAAAAACAAAACCATCGCTTTTAGCATTTACACTTTTAATCACATCCATTTTTATCAACCTGAATCCGCACTGACTATCGGGGATTTTTTTGCCCGTTCTAATTGAAATTAAAAAAGATGTCGTTTTATTTGAAAAAATTCGCTCAATCGGCATTGATTTCAAATTTTTCATCCTATTGCCGATGACTATATCAAAACCTTCATTAAATTTTTCTATAAATTTTGGTATTTCATTCGGATTGTGCTGAAGGTCGGCATCAAGCGTCAAAACAGCATCATAGCCTTTCACCCTTGCGAATTCAAATCCAGTCTTTAAAACTCTTCCCTTTCCAAAATTTTTCTCAAGACGCAATACCACAGCTCCGAGCTCTGAAGCAAACTTTGATGTTTTATCAACAGAGCCATCGTCAATCACGATTATATCCGACGGTTGAAAAAATTTGCTAACCCCTTCAATTAAGTTCACTATCGTCCTTTCTGCATTATATGATGGGATCACTACACAAATTTTATTCACCTTGCGAGACCTCTTCAAAAATTTCTTTTGGTGATTTATCTGCTTCTTGAAGCTCAGCAAGCAATCTTTTCCTCAATCCTTCTGGGGACAATCCGCGCGTTAATTTTCCCGCTTCAGCAACAGATATAGTTCCCGTCTCTTCACTTACAACGATAACAATTGCGTCTGATATTTCGCTCAATCCAAGAGCTGCTCTATGTCGGGTGCCAAGGAGAAAGTTTCCAATTTTTAATTGTGCGCTCAATGGCAATGTGCACGCAGCAGCTTCAACCCTATCGCCAGATATAACAACCGCACCATCGTGAAGTGGTGATTTCGGAAAGAAAATCGTCATTAAAAGTTCTTTCGTCACTTTAGCCTGAATAGGAACACCAGTTTCAATTATTGACCTTATCCCCATCTGTCTTGGTATTACAATTAAAGCACCTATTTGCTTCTGCGACATTTCACCAACCGCTTCAACGATTTCATCAATCACAGCTGTCACATTTGGTTTAAAAACAAGCCTAAACAAAGGATTATTGCCAACGAGCATTAAAAGTCTTCTCAATTCAGGCTGAAACAAAATAATGAAAGCAAGAACCCAAACATCGCTCACAAATCTTAACAGCCAGTTCAAAAGCTTTAAATTTACAAGTTCAGAGACAAATGAAAGAAAAACCAAAAACAAAAGTCCAAGAAAAATTTGCGCAGCTATTGTCCCCTTCATCCAAATGTAAAGCTGGCGTATTATCAAACTCACAATCAAAATATCAACGACATCAATTGGCGTAATGCGTATAAATCCTATTTTTAAAATTTCAACCATTAAATCTGATTCTGTTTAATTGTTATTTGCTTTATCGCGTCAACAATTTTAACAACCCTTGCCATCTCCTTAACATCGTGAACTCTAACTATGTTCGCACCATTCCAAACAGATATAGCAACTGCCCCAGCCGTCCCTTCAAGCCTTTGTTCAACAGGTAAATTTAAAACATTCCCAATAAAAGACTTCCTTGAAACACCAATTAAAACAGGATAACCAAGCGACTTAAACTCCCTTAGTCTCCTTATTATTTCAAGATTATCAATCAATCTTTTACCAAAACCAATCCCGGGATCAACGATTATTTGCTCAATCCCAAATCCACGCGCTATTTCAACGCTTTCGGACAAATAATTATAAATCTCGGATATAACATCGCTATATTCTGGGTTTTGTTGCATTGTTTTCGGCGTTCCCTTTATATGCATCAAAACAACGCTTGCTTTATATCTTGCAACCACATTAGCCATTTTTTCATCAAATCTTAAACCACTTATATCGTTCACTATCACTGCTCCGTTATCAAGAGCTTGTTTTGCGACTTCAGATTTATATGTATCAATTGAAATCGGGACATCCACTCGTTTTACGATTTCCTTGATTACAGGAATAACACGCCTTAATTCTTCTTCAACAGGGACTGGTTCTGAGCCAGGGCGCGTTGATTCACCTCCGACATCAATTATATCCGCACCTTCTTTAACCATCTCAACAGCGCGCCTAACAGCCAAATCAAGCGAGAAATATCTACCTCCATCAGAAAAAGAATCTGGCGTCACATTTAAAATCCCCATAATATAAGTTCTCTTTGAAAAGTCAAATTCTTTCGTCCCAAATCTGTAAACGACATCATCATAGAAAAATCCATCAATCGCACCTGTCAACTTCTCCGCAACGAGTTTACCCTCATCAGAAAAATTAATCAAAACATTAATAAGATGATTCACATCTTCACTTTTTATTGAAAGCAGCAAATCTCTACAACCATTGAGCTTTACTTTTGATACAATTACATCGTTTTTAAAGTATCTTACAACTTCTCGCGAAATTAACTGAGCCAGTTCATCTGACACATCTTCAATTTTTAAGTTAACCCTTATAAATTTTTCTGGGTTAAATTCAGACGAAAAATTTTCATCAACTTCGCTAAATCTTGAAAATTCTTCAAGGGCTTCTTCTTTGTTGCTTATCTTCAACAATCTAACCTGCATTTGGCGGTCTTACTTTAATTTTAAAACTGTTTCCAAGTTCTGCGATCTCAAAATAAACATCAATAAATTTTTTTATTGTCTCCATATTGGTTTGAATGTGGTTCGTAATCTTTGGCACTGTAAATTCAGAAACACCTGAAGAGATTGAAAGTGGAAGCAAAATTTGATCCCCAATATATTCGTCAAGAACTGCATTTGTTGATAAAAATTTTAAAAATCTATCACACGCTTCTTCGGCAACAACCTCTGCTCTTTTGCCTTTCTCACCAAGGTTTGTATAACAGCAAACAGAATTTTCAAAAACCCCAGTTATAGCTATTGTAGTGTTTTTTGATTTTGAAGGAAGTTCATCAATTATCGTTTCAATTTCAGCATAATTCTTTAAAATCTTTTCAGCAGTTTTTGCTTGTCTTATTGCCACTTCATTTGTTAAGTTTGTATGCGCTGAGTAAATTTGAATCTTCAAAAGTTTTCCACGCTCAACTATATTTAACGGTTTAACCTCATTTATCGGATTTATAACCGCCTTTATCTCACCGCCACCATGTGGATAAAACCCAGCTTTTCTCATTTCAATTTTGATTTTTAACCCAATTTTATCCATGAAGTAAAGCCAGCAATTTTTAATGTAATCAAAAGTTGGACTCCACATAACATGAGTTCCACCAGTTATCGTGATAAATGATGGTTCTCTTGCAAAGGAGAGAGGGAGGTAGAGCGTTTGTAAGACAAGCGAAGTTGAACCAGCGGTTCCTATATCAAATTTAAAATTGCCTGACTTTATCTCGCGCGGGAAAAATTTAACACTACTTGACCTAAGCGACGCACCTTCAACAATTGCGTTTGATATCAAAGACGAGGCTTCAATTGCCTTCAAATGTTGAGCTTGGATTCCGGGGTTCGGTCTATTTGCTCTGATGTTTACGATTTCAAATGGCTTTAAAAGTAAAACAGAAAGAGAAAGTGATGTCCTCAAAATTTGACCACCGCCCTCACCTTGAGAGCCATCAATTAATATGATATCTGTTCTGTTTTTGAGTTCAACCTCCGCCATTTCAAAATGGTATGAATTTTTCATCTGGAGTAAAGATAAGCAAAAAAAAGTTGAGATTAAAATGAAAAAGGGCGAGCCTTAGCTCGCCCCTTTGCTAACTTTACTTCTTCGGATATGGTGGAATAGGTGGTAGTTTCTTCTCACCAGTCTTCAACTCTTCAAGTATAAGCTCTATAGCCTTATTCAACTGCACATCTATCCCTTCGTATTCTTTCGCCGGGTCGTTGTCAACATAAACATCAGGTTCAACTCCATATCCTTCAATTATCCAACCTTCACCCTCAGCACCGTAAACTGCAAATTCAGGTTTATTGAGATAACCACCATCAACAAGCGGAAGCGTTCCTCTTATCCCTATAACTCCGCCCCATGTCCTCTTCCCAACAAGTTTGCCAAGCCCATATTTCTTGAACCTGTATGGGAAGATATCCCCATCCGAAGCTGAAAACTCATCAATTATACAAATTTTCGGTCCATAATGCATATCTCTTGGGTTTGACGTTGGGGTTGAATATCTTGAAACGCTCACCATCGCTATCTCTCTTCTTAACCTTTCAATAATCATCGGCGAAACATTTCCACCACCATTACCTCGCACATCAATTATCAAAGCCTTCTTGTTAAGCTGTGGATAAAAATGCTTGACAAATTCATTCAATCCCATAATTCCCATATCCGGAATGTGAATATAACCTACCTTTCCACCCGTAGCTTTATTAACCTTCTCAATATTGCTTTGAACCCAGTTGTAATAGTAAAGTCTCGTTTCATCGCCTATCGGAACGACAGTGACTTCTCTACTTCCTTCTTCCTTTGGTTGTGAATTAACACGAAGCCTAACCTGTTTCCCAACCGTGTTAATAAGCGATTCATAGATGTTTTTCATCTCTTTAACGGACTTACCATTTACCGCAATTATATAATCATCTTCCTTCACATTAACACCGACCTCGGTTAACGGCGAACGAAGATTCTTATCCCAATTTTGACCCTTCAAAATTTTCTTTATCCTGTAATAACCCGACTTCTTGTCCCTCTCAAATTCAGCACCGAGCAGTCCAATTTGAGTCTTTTCAATTTTCGGCAAATCACCTCCACCAACATAAGTATGCCCCGCATTTAACTCACCTATCATTTCACCAATTATGTAAGTCAAATCAGCACGATGATTTACATATGGGAGCAAAACTTCGTATTTTTTCTTAACAGCTTTCCAATCAACCCCATGCAAGTTCGGGTCATAGAAGAACTCGCGCATTTGTCTCCAGCATTCTTCAAAAATCTGATTCCACTCAGCATGTCTATCAAGATTCACTTCAAGACCATCAAGTTTAAGCGTCTCCTTCAACTCTATCTTTGCTTTAGGCAAATCTATGATCACATATGTTTTCTCTCTTACAACCAACATTTTTTTACCATCAAACGATATGATAAAATTATCAAACTGCCCAAGCTCTGTTTCTTTCTTTTCATTCAAATCATACATAAAAAGCAATGGCTTTTCATCCTTCAATCCTCTTCTGATGTAATAAATTTTTCCAGAGGCATAATCTACCCTTGTATAATTTGACGGTGTTATCGGCAGAGCAATTATTCTATCTTTTATACCATCAAGGTCAATGACAACATTTACAGGCTTTTTCTGCTCTTTAGATTCCGAAGGCGTTCTCGCACCGCTTTGTTGTTCAGGTTTTTCCTCAGATACACTTACCTCATCGCTCTTTGGTTTGAACGGTGATTCTGTTTCTTTTGAAAGCGTGATAAGATAAATTCTTGACATATCTTGATAAACATGATTAAACTCCGTCCTGCTATAAATCGGGCTAAAGTCTCTATCCGAGACAAAAATCAAATACTTACCATCCGAGCTGAAAACTGGATTATATGATGAATACCAACCATCTGTAACTTCATATGATTCATCCTTATCAAGTGAGTAAAGATAAATCCTTGATAATCCTTCTTCTTCGGGTTTAACATAAGCAATCCACTTCCCATCAGGTGACCACACATATTGTCTTATCTCCCATACCTTTGATTGCGCCACATCTTTTATCTTTTTCGTTTGTATATCAACATATCTCAATCTAAATTTTCTATCCGACCACATTATCTTTTTGCCATCTGGGGACCAAACGATTCTATATTTGTATGTGTCTTCACCCGATGTTATTTGAATTGGTTGCCCGCCCCCATCTTGTGGAATTATATAAATTTCATCTTCACCTGTGGCGTCGGAAATATAAGCAATATATTTTCCATCTGGCGACCAAACAGCGTCGCGTTCGTGAACTCCGGATGTCGCTGTTAAATTCCGCGTTTGTCCCTCTTTCGCAGGAACAGTGAAAACATCACCACGAGCTACAAACAAAGCTCTCTTCCCATCAGGCGAAATATCATAATCAGTTATAAAATCAACAACCTTAACTACACCACCGCGACCATTTAACATATCATCAGCAATTATGATTGGGACTTTCTCAACTTTTTCAGTTTTAAGGTCAAATTTGTAAATATACCCCCCATATTCAAACACAATGGCATTTTTTCCAATGGATGGGAACTTTATATCATAATCCTTAAAGTTCGTTAACTTCCTCGTTTGTTTCGTCTTAAGGTCGTAAACATAAAGGTTCATCCTCATATTCTCGTCCCTGTCCGATAAAAAGTAAATTTTATCACCATGCCACATCGGTATGATGTCAGAAGCTGAGTTATTCGTTATATTCTCTAACTTTTTCGTCTCAAAATCATAAATCCAAATGTCATCAGTCATACCGCCTCTGTATCTTTTCCATGTGCGAAACTCTCTAAATACACGATTATAGGCAATCTTTTTTCCATCTGGGGAAAATGAGCAAAACCCTCCTCTTGGAAGTGGCAGTTCTTCTGGGATATCACCATCAAGCAAAACTTTATACAATTTCCCTTGAAAAGCATTCCAACTGCGCATTCTTGAACGAAAGACAACATATTTGCCATCCGGAGTCCAGCACATTACAATGTTATTCGGACCCATTCTGTCCGATACATCATCGCGTTCAAGTGTTGCAGTATAAGTTAATCTTTTTGGCGCACCACCTTCGGCTGGCATGATGTAAACTTCGGTATTTCCATCATATTGAGCTGTGAACGCAATATACTTTCCATCTGGGGAAAACCTTGGAAACATTTCATAACCAGCATGGCTTGTAAGTTTTCTGGCGATGCCCCCATTTACTGAAACAGTGTAAAGGTCACCAGCATAGGTAAAAACAATTTGAGAGTCATAAATTGCTGGAAAACGGAACAGGCGCCATTCACTTTGCGCCAAGAGCAATGTTGTGGAAATAATTAGAAGAATGCCAAAGGAGAGTAAGCGTTTGACCATGAGCTTAATCCAAATTTTGTTTTTAATCACAAAAATAATTTAGAATAAAGCTCGCAAAATGTCAATTCAAAAATTTTTGACGCTCTTTTTCTTGGATTAGTTTCTATCTCTTTTTAACTTTTTATAAACTCAAACAAAAATGAAATGGCATTGGCTAAAATTTGTGTTGAAAAAATAAGCAAAATTCTCGTCATAAAATTACGGGCAATTGGCGATGTCCTCCTTTCTACCCCAGCTCTAAAAAACCTTAGACATAATTTCCCAAATTCAAAAATTGATTTTTTAACCGAACCACCAGTAAAGGAAATAATTGATGGTAATCCATTTGTTGATGAATTAATAATTTTTGAGCGTGAAAATAACAGCATAAGAAAATTTTTAAACTTGCGAAAAAGAAAATACGACCTTGTCATTGACCTTTTTTGTAATCCGAGATCCGCATTGATGACCTTTATAACAGGAGCAAAATATCGCGTTGGATACGCATTTAGAGGCAGAGGTTATGCATATAATATAAAGCTGAAACCAAGAAAGGAAATCCACCACAATGTTGAATTTAACCTTGATGCCTTAAGAGCTTTAGGGCTTGAAATCATTGATAAAAAAATTTACATGCCAACTTCTGAAGAATCTGAAAATTTTGCTCAAAAATTTTGGAGCGAGAATAATTTAAACGGCGAAATGGTTATAGCGTTAAACCCAGCTGGGACATGGGAGACGAAAAGATGGGGTCTTGAAAAATTTGCAAAACTTGGGGATGAGATAGCGGAAAAATTTAATGCAAAAATTTTAATTTTGTGGGGAAACGAAAAAGAGCTTCAAGATGCAGAGAAAATCTCATCCATGATGAAAACTAAACCGATAATTCCGCCAAAAACAAATTTGAAACAACTTGCCTCAATTTTAAAAAAATGTTCATTTGTGGTAAGCAACGATTCGGGACCAATGCATATTGCAACTGCAGTTGGAACGCCAACGCTTGGAATTTACGGTCCTACAAACCCGTATGCTCAAGGTCCGTATGGCGAAAAGCATCTTTGGGTTAGAAAAGAAGATTTAAATTGTATCGCTTGCAACTTAACAAAATGTAAAATTGGGAACTTATGCATGAAGGAATTAAGCGTTGAAACTGTGTTTGACGCATTCACGAAACTTGTCATAAAGAACACAAATCGGACTTTTATTTAGACTTACCCATTTCCACTAAGTCGCAGACGGGATATTTTTGCATTTTGCTCCACGACTTGATGAAATGGTGAAAAAGCTTGACAAATGAAAAAATTTTACGTAAATTTTAAGGGTTAGCATCGAACCAGTGTGGAATTTAAACTTTTCATCTTTTGCAAAATACTCAGTTGTAAAAACTGTTAGCATCGAACCAGTGTGGAATTTAAACAACTTAACCTCATTATCTGCAACTTTAAATGAATAATGTTAGCATCGAACCAGTGTGGAATTTAAACTTCATTGAATCCAAAGAAATGCTCCCCAGCGTAATTCTTGATTTTGATGCTGAAGGTAAAGCAGTTGGAATTGCAATCCCACCCCTTAGCACACGCATAACCCCAGACCAACTAAAAATTTTACAATACGAAATCACATAAAATCCACCTCAACCCTAACCCCTAAGGTGTTTAAGGTCCTTAAAAGAAAACCCCCAATTTTAAAAACTCATTTACCTCAAACAAAAAAGCCAGCCTTGGCAAAACAACTGAAAGCTGGCTCAGATTGGAACATTTTTAACCAGTGCGAAATTTAAGCCCAGCAAAAACTCCGCAATTTTCTTAACACCCCCAACCACTATCCAACCCTCACCTCACCAATACCATCTTCTTTACACTTCTAAACCTACCAGCCCTCATC
>CAYTKW010000011.1:19219-20698 GCA_964438815.1 uncultured Bacteroidota bacterium | reverse complement strand
CAAATACCGCTTGAGATCGGACTTGAAAAAACATACAAATGGATTGAAAGTGAATTGAGGAAACAGGGGAGAATTCCAGTGGGAAATACAGTTTCGGTTCAAGAAAACCATTAAAAGGGGAAAATAAAAATCAAAATGAGGGGGTGATTTGATTGGTAAGAGAAAGATATAAGGTCTTCTCATATCTTCACACAGGCGCTGACTTCGTCCTGCTGAATTTTTCCTTCATGCTTGCATATTACCTCAGGTTTAAAACCTTAAGCTATTCCGAGCATTATCTTTTGCTTCAGATGTTTGTTAACCTTGCGTGGATAGCTGGATTCATAGTGCTGGGCTTTTACAAAGATAACCTGCCAGTGAATAAACTTGATACGGGGGTTAGAAAAACTTTAAGAGGTTTTATCATATTCCTTATCTTTTATCTTGCTTTTATTGTAGTAACAAAAGGATTTCTTTACTCAAGAATATTTCATATCTATTTTCTTTCATTATCCTTTCTTGTCTTCGTGTTTGATAATTTCCTTGTGAGATGGCTTATTCTGAGGGTATTTAAAAGTAAAAAAATTAAAAGGAATATTCTGATAATTGGCTTTGGAGTTCTCGGGAAGAAATTTTTTGAAAGTATAAGAACGAACGGCTATGGATACAATGTCATTGGATTTCTTGACGATGATGAGGGGAAGGCAAATGATTTGAATGGAAGATATCTCGGGAAGGTTTGTGAATTTGAAAGTGTGATAAATAAAATGAAAAACGATGGGATAACAATAGACGAAGTTGTCATAACCTTGCCGCTTGAAAATGAAAAACTTATTCAGGATGTTACTCAAATAGCTGAGAAAAATTTTATAAATGTTAAGTTAATCCCATCTTATCACAAGTTATTCCTTGCTCGCCCAATTAACTTTGGGCAGGTAGATGGAATGCCAGTTATAAGTTTCAGAGACGAGAGGCTTTCGTACCTTCACAATAGGATTATAAAGCGAATCTTTGATATAGTTTTTTCTTCTATAGTACTTGTTACAATTTTCCCAATTCTATACATATTTGCTGCGATAGGCATAAAATTGAGCTCTAAAGGACCTGTGTTTTTTAAACAACTAAGAAAGGGATATAGAGGTAAGCTATTTACATGTTATAAATTTCGCACGATGAAACCAATGGATAAATCCATGGAGGTGATTCAAGCGAAACCAGATGACCCGAGGAAATTTAAATTTGGTGACTTTTTGAGGAGAAAAAACCTTGATGAGTTTCCACAATTTATAAATGTTTTAAAGGGGGAGATGAGTGTTGTAGGTCCACGCCCTCATATTGTGGAACATGATGAGATGTATTCTAAAATTATAAATGAATATAATGTCAGATTCTTTACAAAGCCGGGAGTAACTGGCTGGGCACAGGTTAATGGTTATAGAGGTGAAACAAGAGACCCTGAACTTATGCGAAAACGAGTTGAGCACGATATATGGTATATTG
>CAYTKW010000011.1:0-19119 GCA_964438815.1 uncultured Bacteroidota bacterium | reverse complement strand
ACAAGAGACCCTGAACTTATGCGAAAACGAGTTGAGCACGATATATGGTATATTGAAAACTGGTCATTTTGGCTTGATATAAAGATTATACTCCTTACAATATGGAAAATGATAAAAGGTGACCCGAACGCATATTGAATTTTGAAATTAAAAAATTCATATGTCTTTTAATCTTAATCATCTTAACTTCGTGCTCTCCCACCAAACCATCGAGGAAGACATTATCAGGTAAAATCACGCTTGAAGGAGCAAATAACTTCTCATCAATAAAAGTCTCGCTTTACAACCTCCCTCAAATTGACACGTCAATTTTAAATTCCATAAGAAAATATCCTGCCCTTTTCACAATGGTTGATATAAACCTTTACTTTTTTGACCATAGAAAACAAAACCCAATTGCTTACACATTTACAGATCAAGATGGCAACTTCACACTTTCAAATATACCCGAAGGTGAATATATACTCTTCGTCCAAAAAGATGGATACGGATGGAGTTATCTTAAAATCTCAACTTCGTCAAAAATTCCAGATATATATTTAAAAAAAGAAATTCATGTTTCTGGCGTTTTGCAAGGTGATAATGTTTGGGAATCTGGAAATTATGTCATTGATGGAGATGTTGAAATTCCAAATGGATCTAATTTGTATATCTCATATGGAAGCATAATAAGATTTAATGGGAATTTTAAGATAAAAGTCAAAGGTAATTTTGGAACGATGACAAAGTCAATGATGTCGAGTCCACCTTTATTTCCTGTCATATTTACATCTGATGATACACTTAACATATGGGGTGGGATTTACATAGCTGAATCTGGAAAGGCAAAGGTTGACTTTTCGGCTATTAGAGGAGCAGGGGTTGGAGTTTTCGTTGAAAATACAAGTGCTTTAATATCAAATTCTGTATTCATTGATAATAAAAATTACGGAGTATCAGCGGTTCAAATTAGTTCAAATGATACAGTTTTGATTAAAAATTCAATTTTTACGAAGCAACCTATTGGTGTTAATTTTGAGTTCACTGATACAACTGTTTCAATTGAAAACTCAATTTTTGTTTCAAATTCAGAATCTGGAATTTATGCGACGACATCTGGAGCAAAGGTAAGGGGTAATTATTTCGCAGAAAATAGATATTCAATACAAATTAAAAGCAATGTTCATAAAGATACATTGAAAATTGTAAACAATGAGTTTGTTTCATCTAAAAGCTATCATGTTGTACACAATGGAGGTATAGTTTTAACAAGGTATAACAATATATATTCTAAAAAAGGAGGTATAGCCCTTTCACCTTACTACGGTATTCCTGTGAATATAATTAATTCTAACAATATCCTTGGAGAAAGATTTTTACTTTTTCTTTCAGCCTCTGCACCAAATACAAATGCACGGTTTAATTACTGGGGTACTGTAAGTGAAGCGGAGATAAGGAATTTGATTTTTGATAGAAATGATGTTGCCCCATCCGATCCAAATTACAATCGTTATGGCATTGTTGATTATTCAAATTACTTTGCTGAACCAATAAAAGAAGCGGGCATAAGGTAGCTATGGTGGATGTATGTTTTAACATGTGTAATTCCTGACGCAATTTAAAGGTTGTAACTATCATTTTTTATTTTAATTCATTATTGGCTAATTTTTAAACAAAAAGGAATTAAAAAATGTGTGGAATTGTTGGATATATTGGTGAAAAAAACACCGTTGATGTTCTGCTCAATGGCTTAAAACGGCTTGAATACAGGGGATATGATTCCGCGGGTATTGCGGTTTTATCTGAAGACATTCTTATTTTGAAAAGGGCGGGCAAAGTTTCTATGCTTGAAAATGATGTTAAAAATTTTCCATTTTCAAGTTTTGCAAGAACTGGCATAGCTCACACACGCTGGGCAACTCACGGCGAGCCAAATGACATCAACGCTCACCCACATGTTGACTGTACTGGCAAATTTGCTGTCGTCCATAATGGAATAGTTGAAAATTATTCATCGCTTAAGAAAAAACTTGAATCGCTTGGACATATATTCAAGAGTCAAACTGATACTGAAGTCATAGCTCATTTAGTTGAGGAAACTTATAAGGAAACACATGATTTTGAAGCTGCTGTAAGACTTGCACTTTTACATATAGAAGGAACTTACGGGCTTGCAATTATCTCGTCATTTGAACCCGGGAAAATAATCGCCGCAAGGAGAGGAAGCCCGATAATAATTGGGCTTGGTGATGGTGAATATATCGTCGCATCTGATGCATCAGCGATCGTCGGTATAACAAGAAATGTAATTTATCTTGAAGACGGCGAAATGTCAATTATATCAAAAGATGGTGTTGAAGTTAAAAAAATTTACTCAAACGATATTGAAAAACTTGAAAAAAGAATCCACGAGCTTACATTTAGCCTTGAAGAGATAGAAAAAGGTGGGTTTCCGCATTTTATGCTTAAGGAAATTTTTGAACAGCCTGAAAGCATTCAAAACTCAATGCGTGGCAGGATAAGTGAAGATGGAACCGTTAAACTTGGCGGTTTAATTGATGTCATGGATAAAATTTTAAATGCGAGAAGATTTATAATTACAGCTTGTGGCACAAGTTGGCACGCTGGTCTTGTTGGAAAATATATGCTTGAGCAATACGCTGGAATTCCAGTTGAAGTTGAATATGCTTCTGAATTTAGATATAGAAATCCCGTCATATTTCCAGACGATGTAGTTTGGTTGATAAGCCAAAGTGGTGAAACTGCAGATACACTTGCAACTTTAAGACTTGCGAAACAAAAAGGTGCAACAACGCTTGGAATTGTTAATGTTGTCGGCTCAACAATAGCAAGAGAAAGTGACGCTGGCGTCTACATTCATGCCGGACCTGAAGTTGGAGTTGCGTCAACGAAAGCATTCACAAGTCAACTTGTTGTTCTGTCTTTGATAACTCTTCTTGTGGGAAAAGAGAAAGGAAATATCTCAAATAAGCTTTCATCGCAAATTGCAAAGGAATTAAAAACATTGCCTGAAAAAGTTAGAAAAATTCTTGAATTAAATGATTATATAAGCGATATAGCGGAAAAATACAAAGAACACAGAAACTTTTTATATCTCGGGCGTGGATTTAATTATCCAGTTGCACTTGAAGGAGCGTTAAAATTAAAAGAAATCTCATACATTCACGCTGAAGGTTATCCAGCTGCAGAAATGAAACACGGACCAATTGCACTCATAGATGAAAATATGCCCGTTGTCTTTATAGCAGTTAAAGATAGTGTTTATGAAAAAGTTTTAAGCAATATGGAAGAGGTAAAAGCAAGGAAGGGAAAGATAATTGCAATTGTAACCGATGTTGACGAAAAGATAAGAAGGCTTTCTGAACATATAATTCAAATTCCACATACATTTGATATGCTTATGCCGATTTTGAGCGTTATACCTTTGCAGCTTCTGGCTTATCATATAGCGGTAAAACGTGGTTGTGATGTTGATCAACCAAGAAATCTGGCGAAAAGTGTGACGGTTGAATAAATTATATAAAAAATAAAAATTTGAAAAGAGATGAAGCTTGCAATAATTGGCACAGGTTATGTTGGACTTGTGACAGGAGCGTGCTTTGCCGAAACGGGGAATGATGTGATATGTATGGATATTGATAGAAAGAAAATTTTAAATTTAAAGCGTGGCATACTTCCGATCTATGAACCTGGGCTCGAGGATATAGTTAAAAGAAATCTTGGATTAGGACGGCTTAAATTTACAACTGAGCTTGAGGATGCTGTAAAGGATTCTGAATTAATTTTTCTTTGTCTTCCGACGCCCCCCACAAGAGATGGAGATGCTGATCTTTCAATACTTTTCAGTGTCGTTAAATCAATAGCAAAAATTTTAAAGAAAGAATTGAAGTTAAATCCAGAGCTTAAAAAGATAATTGTCAGCAAGTCAACCGTTCCTGTTGGAACTGCTATCCGGATAAAAGAAACTTTACTTTCAATTATTGCTGAAGTTCCGAAGAGCGCATTTATTGATGTTGCTTCAAATCCTGAGTTTTTAAAAGAGGGAGGTGCGGTTCAAGATTTTATGTTCCCAGATAGGGTTGTCATAGGGGTTGAAAACGGCGACAGTGAACGGGTTTTAAAAGAGCTTTACGAGCCGTTTGTCAGGACGGGTGCACCAATACTTGTTATGGATACAAGAAGCGCTGAAATGGTGAAATATACCGCAAATGCTTTTCTTGCGATGAAGGTTTCATTCATGAATGAAATTGCAAACCTTTGTGAAAAGCTTGGTGCAGATGTTGAAAAGGTTAGAATTGCAATAGGTTATGATGTTAGAATCGGACCGAAGTTTTTGTTCCCTGGCGTTGGATGGGGAGGTAGCTGCTTTCCAAAAGATGTAAGGGCTTTAATTAAAATGGGGCAGTCAAATGGAGTTGAAATGAAAATAACGAGGGCTGTTTATGAGGTAAATGAAAGACAGAAAAAAGTTATAGTTGAAAAGGTGAAGTCACATTTTAGCAAGGATATAAAGGACAAGAATGATAAAAAAATTGCTATATGGGGTTTATCGTTTAAACCTAAAACTGATGACATGAGAGAAGCTCCTTCAATTACAATCATAAACGAGCTTTTAAAGCTTGGTTTTAGAATTACAGCGTATGACCCTGTGGCAATTAAGAATGCAAAGAAAATTTTTGGTAGCAAAATAAAATTCGCTAGAAATCAATATGATGCTCTCAAGGGCGCTGATGCGCTGATACTTATAACAGAGTGGCAAGAATTTCGTGAGCCAGATTTTAATTATATGAAATCCTTGATGAAAACTCCTGTGATATTTGATGGGAGAAACATCTACAACCCCGAAAAAGTTAGAAAAGTTGGGTTTGTTTATTATGGAATAGGGAGGCTGTGAAAAATAAGAATATTTGTATTTGACTTTATCCGTTTTTAACTTTATAAAGTAAGCTTAAATAAAAATTCTAAACTAAGAATGGCAAAGATCGCGAAGAGAGAGCTTGAAAAGACTGAGCTGACACCTGAAATAGAAGGAATCATCAAGAGATTAATAGATGAAAAGATAAGCGAGCATTATATAACCAGGAAAGAATTTACCGAATTGTGGAATACTGTTGAAAAGTTAGTAGAAGTTCAAAAAGGAATAGCAGAAAACCTCAATAAGGTTTGGAATTCAATAGATGAGATCACTAAGAAGGTATCTCATCTCGCGGAAGTGCAAAGAAGAACTGAGGAAGAGTTGAGTGAATTCAGGAAGATGACTGAGGAAAACTTCAAGCGAGTTTGGGAAGCTATAAGTCAACTTTCCGAAGCACAGAGAAGAACTGAGGAAGGGTTGAGTGAGTTCAGGAAGATGACCGAGGAGAATTTCAAGCGAGTTTGGGGAGCTATAAATCAGCTTTCTGAAGCGCAGAGAAGAACTGAAGAAAGATTAAGTCAGCTTGCAGAGGCGCAAAGTAAAACTGAGGAGAGGCTTGACGCATTTGAGAGGGCAACTGAAGAGAATTTCAAGAGGGTGTGGGAAACTATAGATCAGCTTGCTGAAGCACAAAGGAAGACTGAAGAAAGGTTAAATCAACTTGCTGAGAGAGTTGATAGTTTAACTGAAAGAGTTGATAAATTAACCGAGAGGGTTGATAGCTTAACTGAAATAGTCACTAGATTAGCTGAGGCTCAAGAGAGGACGGAAAAGCATCTTGAGGAACTAGCGAAGCAATTAAAATATACTAGGTCTGAACTTGGCGGATTTGAGAGGACGATGAGTTATGCCTTTGAAAACGAGGCATTTAGAATGTTGCCTAGGGTTTTGAGCCAAAAGTATGGCATTAGGTTAAGGAACAAGTTCATAAGAGCAGATATAGGTGGCAAAGAGATAAATATATTCGGGGAAGCCGAGATGGATGGGAAGGAGGTTTTAGTTGTGGGTGAAGCGAAGTTAAAGGTGGAAGCGCGCATTGAAAAGTTTAAGAAGGAAAGTGGTGAGCCAAATGTCTTTGATGAAATAGAAGAAAAAGTGGAAGCTGTTTTAAGTGAATATGGTGAAAGGGAAATTGTGAAGGTGATCGTGACACATTTTGCAGATAAAGAATTTCTCAACCTCGCTAAGCGAAAGAATATAATTGTCGTCCAAAGTTACGAATGGATATGAAGTAATGCCATTTAGTTTCACACCTGTGGTTGAAATACCTGGACTTGTCATAATTCAACCTATTGTTTTTGCTGATAATAGGGGATTTTTTATGGAAACATATAGTTATAGGGAATTTGAAAAAGCTGGGATAAAAGAAAAATTTGTTCAAGATAATCATTCGCGCTCGGTTAAGAATGTATTAAGAGGGCTTCATTTCCAAATTGAACCATTTGCGCAATCAAAGCTTGTAAGATGTATAAAGGGTGAAATTTTTGATGTTGCTGTTGATATAAGGAAAAATTCACCAACATTTAAAAAATGGTATGGCGTTATACTTTCTGAAGAAAACAAAAAAATTCTTTACATTCCAAAGGGTTTTGCACACGGTTTTATAGTTTTATCCGATGAGGCTGAAGTTGAATACAAGGTTGATAATTTTTACTCACCAGAGCACGAACGAGGGATAATTTGGAATGACCCTGAAATTTGCATCAAATGGCCCACACAAAATCCAATATTATCTGAAAAAGACAGCAAACTTCCAACACTTAGTGAACTTTTTGGTGAAATTTCATTTTAAACATTTTTTAAAAATTTCCGCACTTCTTTTACTTCCAATTTTTGTCTCTTTTTCCCAGTTTAGTGAAACGATGTCATTTGACTATTGGGTTTATGATATAATTGAGCAATTGAAGCTCCGTGGCTTTTTCAGAAACCTTCCTCAAGGAGCGAAGCCGTATTCAAGGGCTGATATAGCAAAATTAATTTTACAGGAAAAAGACAAAGTTAAAAACGAATTTGAAAAATCGCTCTTTGATAAACTCCTTAAAGAATTTAAATATGAAATTGAATTTTTATCAGATAAAAACCATAATTTCACATTTAAACCGGGCGTAATGTTGTCTGAATATTATTCAAATAACGGTCGTCCTTTTAGATTTAGGGGTAGGGGATATGTTTCGGTTTATTATCAGGACAAGTTTTTGATTTATAATAATTCACTTATGGATCAGAATTTGCTTGATGATACGACTTACACTGGGAATAGATTTAGAAATTTTTTTGCTGGATATACGGAGCAAAGTTATATAAAACTTACATCCGGCGATTTCTTAGTTAAATTTGGTCGTGACTATGTTAAGTGGGGATATGGTAGAGGTGGAAATCTTTTGATTTCAGATTATGCAATTCCATATGATATGCTTCAAGTTGAGCTTAATTTAAAAAAATTGAAATACATATGGTTTATCTCACAGCTTGACCCTATGGCGGATACAAATAGATATTTAACAGCTCATAGACTTGAATTTAACATAAAAGACAAATTTTATTTTAGTTTCGCTCAAGCGATTATTTACGGGGGTAAAAGTTTTGATATTTCACTTTCAAACCCATTAGCTTTTTATTATGAGTTTCAAGCTAATGAAGGGAAAAATCTTAATGGAATGATATATTTTGATGCAAGTTTTTATCCCTTTAAAAACTTTAATTTTTATGGTGAGTTTTTAATTGATGATTGGCAAATTAATAGAAAGATGCAGGGAGACCTTGAGCCTAATGAGTATGGATTTATAATTGGAGCGAGGACCGCAGATATAATAACCTATGGCAACGACATTCAAATTGAATATACACAGGTCAGAAATAGAACTTACAATACTAGAAGGCAGTATGAGAAATTTTTGAGATTTAAACGTCCCATAGCTCATCCACTTGGAAACGACTTTCAATCTCTTGAGATGTGGATATCACAATGGTTTACAGGTAAGTTCCAGGTGACATTAAATTATAAATTTGTTGAGCATGGTGAAGGAAGAATTGAAAAACCGTGGGATGAACCATGGATGGATACGACAAAGTATTCACCTGCAACAGGGTATCGCGAGAAATTTCCATATGGTATAGTTGAAACAAGACATATAGTTGGTGTAAATCTTTTTTATTTCGTAAACAATAATTTGAATTTAAACCTTGAAATTGACTACCTGCGGTATAAAAACTATCAAAATGTTGAAGGAGAAAGAAAAAGTGAATTTTTGCTTAGATTCTGGGTTTTCTACAATGTTTTCAAACCATTTTAAACTTTGCAGCTTTTTGATTAAATTTTAATAAAATAAACTTAAATTTTTACCTTAGATACCTTTTGATGTAAGTGACTATTACGATTTAATCCGACTTTTAAGTGAACATCCGGAATGGAAAAGCGAGTTGAGAAAGCTGCTTCTTTCTGAGGAACTTCTGCAGGTTCCGGAAACAATCAAACATATCCTTGCGATACAAGAAAAAACAGGGGAGTATCTTGAATCATTAACCAAAAGACTTGACACACTTACAGCCAGAATTAACTCATTAACTGAGCAAGTACAAGTTTTAACCCAAAGGACAGCAAGGGTTGATTCATTGGCTGAGCAAGTTCAAATTTTAACAGAGCGAATGGATTCTTTAGTTCAACAATTTGAAATACTTGTTTCAAGGGTTGAGACTATGGACAATACCATTGCAAGGTTGAAAAGGTATTATCTTGAGCAGACATATTCAACAAGAGCTTATTCTTATTTTGGCTCCATAATACGGAAAGTTCAAAGGGTTGATATAAGCGCGATAGAAGAAACACTTGAATTGAATCTTTCAAATGAAGAATTCAAAGACTTAATACTTCTTGATTTGCTTGTGAAAGGTAGAATGCGTTTAATTGAAGGTGATGAGGTATGGCTTGCCGTTGAAGTTTCATCAACAATTGATGAGAATGATGTTGAGAGGGCTGTGAGGAGAGCAAGTTTCCTTAAGAAGGCTAGTTTTAAAGTTTTACCAGTTGTAGCTGGTGAAAGTATAAAAGATAATGCTCTTAACCTTCTTAAAATTTACAAAGCTATTCTTGTCAAAGACGGTGAGATTGAATTCCTTGAGGATTCAGTTTCAAGTTGGCTTTGATTTAACATTGGGGAATTCTTCTGATTCCTACTGAAAAAAATTAAAAAGGGGAAAATGGCACGAGTCGTCATAACCGGTGGAGCTGGCTTTATCGGTTCACATCTTTGTGACAGATTTATCGCTGAAGGTGATGAGGTTATATGCCTTGATAATTTGATAACTGGAAATCTTGACAACATAGCGCATCTGTTTGGTCATCCGAAGTTTAAATTTATAAAGTATGATGTCACGGAGTTTTTGTATGTCCCTGGTGATGTTGATTTTATACTTCATTTCGCATCGCCTGCAAGCCCTATGGATTATGTTAAATATCCAATTCAAACTTTAAAAGTTGGCGCACTTGGAACTCATAAAGCTCTTGGTCTTGCAAAAGCTAAGGGTGCAAGATTTCTACTTGCTTCAACGAGTGAGGTCTACGGAGACCCACTTGTCCATCCACAAAATGAAGAATACTGGGGAAATGTCAATCCAATTGGTATAAGAGGTGTATATGACGAAGCGAAAAGATTTGCTGAAGCAATGACGATGGCTTATCACAGATATCACGGGCTTGATACAAGGATTGCAAGGATTTTCAACACTTATGGACCAAGAATGAGAATTGATGATGGCAGAGCAATACCTGCATTTATGATACAAGCGCTTAAAGGTGAAGATATAACTGTTTTCGGAGATGGTAGTCAAACAAGAAGCATTTGCTATATTGATGACCTCGTTGAAGGGATTTTCAAACTTTTGATGTCTGATTATGTGTATCCAGTAAATATTGGCAATCCTGATGAGGTCACAATTCTACAACTTGCTCAAGAGATAAAAGAACTTGCTGGAAGTGAAAGTAAAATTGTTTTTAAACCTTTACCACCTGATGATCCAAAAGTTAGAAGACCTGATATAACTAAAGCTAAAGAAATCCTTGGGTGGGAACCTAAGGTGCCAAGAGCAGAGGGATTAAAGAAGACGCTTGAATATTTTAAACAAAAACTTGGAATTTTAGATTGAGGAAGAAGTTAAATAAAGAAAAGATTGTTCATTATTGCACAAATTTTTGAGATTTTTTCAGGTGATGTTGAAGGCATACATGATTTCGTCAAGGCGCTTGATAGATTGAAAGCTGAACCTATTCCTGTTGAAAGTGAAGAGACAGCTATAAGGGGTATTTATAAAATTTTGATTGATAATTTTGTGTTACTTTATCGTGTGAATCATAAATCAAAAGTTATAACAATTTTATCAATTGAGCCTTTATAACCTAATGAATCTTATGTAAACTTTACATTTTTTATCGCTCCCTATCTAAGAGTTTAGTCTGAAAAATTTTGAATTTTACAGTTTTTTGTATAAATTTATTACTGAATCTTTTAGTTCTTTGAAATTTGGGGGTGATGTGGCTTCGACGGAAGCCATGAGCACTTAAAACTGCACGCCGTGCTTTTGCCGGGTGCACGTAAAACAAACGGCGAAAAAATAAGTGCCAACTATAACTATGCTTTGGCTGCTTAATTAAAAAAGCAGCCCGTCCTTTATAGCTTGTGCCTGTCCAGGCTATAAAGGGCGTGGATAAAGACAGGCTCTTACAGTGTCTGTTCTCAGGGGGCACTGTAAGAAAATGATAACCTGAGATAGCTCTATCACAGGGCGCCTGCCCCCAAGTGATAAAGTGAAAATTAAAAGGCAGGCTAAGCGTGTAGACGGTTTTAAGTGCTTGGCTTCCGGACCCGGGTTCGACTCCCGGCACCTCCACAATTAGATTGCAGCCTTTCGGTTTACCTCAAACCAAACTAATTTATAAAACAGCTTCCCTCGTAATTTAACCTTCTCAATATGTTTCTCCCACTTTGATATTAGCATTCTTTCTCTATTAAATGCTAATTCTGTTAATTTGTAAAGTTCTTCACTTTTAGCTTTGCCCTTTAAATATTTTGAGCGAACTTCCCTTTCCATTTCAATAATTTCCATCTGTATCACATCACGCTCCTGTGAATATTCATCTATAAATTCCTTGTAGACAAACTGAAACTTCCGGTGGAACTTTTCTACAGTCCACCAGTATGATTTTAAACTATATCTATTTTTTGTGTCTCGTTCCAAATTCGGTAACCCTGAAATTAAGTAAACAGGTTTAAAAATACTTAAACATGGTAAAGATGTTCCCGTTACCCAGTGAACTTGTAAGTCGGGATGAAGCTCTGATATTTGGGATGACGCCGTCTGCGATGGTCTTAATAGTCCACCATAATGCATACAAATATCTCGCATTGAACCTTCTTCAGGAGAAACATGTATGAATTTGCCATTTTTTATTCCTGTAGAACTTAAAATTTTTATCATGTAAAGCAAATCAATACCATCTCTATTTAAACTTTCAGAGGTAAATTTGCATCTTTCAAATCCATGTGCAAAAAATGTAAATAATTTGTCGGACAAATTTTTGGCAAAATTGAAATTCTTGAAATTAGATATATCATTAGAACATCTATCCCAGTTTCTCTCAATAGTTAGTTTATTTGAAATTGAATAAGATTTTTCTACTCTTTTAACCACCCAGCTGTTCCCTGCCGTTTCAATTAAATATGCCTCATTTGGATCTGCAATTATAAATGAATTATCATAAAACAATTTGTGCTCATAACTCCCATTTCCACCTTGATCAAATTTTTCAACAAGCTCAGTTATCAACTCAGCTACTTCAACCGCTGTTGATTTAAACATCAACGCAAGTCTTATCATATCCATCCCAAGTATCCCGGGCTTTTTGCTCACTTTTTTTGTAAAAACAGCTGTATTTCCTACTACAACTCCCTTATCGTTTGCCCCCATTTCAGCTCCCCACATCCACCATGGTCTGGATAAGAGAATTGAATTAGTTGATTTGGAATTTTTTAAACTGTTAACTTTTGAAATCTCAATTGTAGTGTAAGTTAACTTAATTTTATCATCCTGAAAATTACTGTCCTTAATAAGCTCAAGAATTTGAGCTTCGTTTGGGTCGCGATCACTATTTTTTGCAAAGATAAATATCCTTTCCTTTGTAATTTCAGGTCCAGCTATTAAAATGTCGCACATTATTTTTCAAGTAAAAGTTTTAGTATTTGAACAATTCTATTTTTTAACTCTTTTCTATGGACAATCAAGTCTATAAAACCATGTTCAAGCAAAAATTCAGCTCGCTGAAATCCTTCGGGAAGTTCCTTTCCAGTAGCTTGTTTTATAACCCTTGGTCCAGCAAACCCAATTAAAGCACCTGGCTCTGCAACGTTGATATCGCCAAGCATTGCGTAACTTGCTGTTACTCCACCAGTTGTCGGATCTGTTAAAATTGATATATATGGGACCCCAACACTTGATAATTTTGCAAGCATTGCCGATGTTTTTGCCATTTGCATTAAAGATAAGGCACTTTCCATCATCCTTGCGCCACCGCTTGAAGAAACAATTATAAGAGGATATTTCGTCCTATATGCCTTCTCAATAGCCCTTGCAACCTTCTCGCCCACAACCGAACCCATACTTCCACCAATAAATCTGAAATCCATAACCCCAATTACAACAGAAATTCCATTCATTTTACCAGTTCCAGTAACTATTGCTTCATTTAATCCCGTTTTTTTCATAGCTTCTCTTAATCGTTCCTTATAAGGCTTTGTATCAACAAAGTTTAAAACATCAACAGAGCGCATTTTCTTGTCCATTTCTTTAAATGTCCCCTTGTCAATGAGTATGTTTATGTAATCATAACTTGTTATTCTAAAGTGGTAATTGCATTTGTGACATGTCCATAAGTTTAATTCAAGCTGAGACTTATGAATTATCTCACCACACTGTTCGCACTTCGTCCATAAGCCTTCAGGTAGTTCCCTCTTTTCTCCAGAAATGTTGCCCGTTAATCTTTTAAACCATGACATTTGACTATGTCTCCTTTATTTTCACTGTAAACTTTTTAATATAAAGCGGTTCAACCAAGACAAGATCAGCGAAATCGCCCTCTTTAAATTTTTGCTCAGCAATCAAAGCAACATAATAAGCATCTTGTAAATTAAATTCACCTTTTAAAAAAATTACATCTTGATTATAAAATTTTTCTTTTACATTTTTAACACCATCCCCTATCAATACTACCTTTCCTAAAAACTTTTTCTTTATCTCATCAAATCCGCCGACTTGATACCCCTCTATCCTTTCAATTTTTCCATTCGTGAATTTATAAAAGCTATAATAGAAATCATTTTGCTTTGCATCTAAAATTGGGCATATGTAAAGCTCATCCCCGATGTAAGGTTGAAAAATACTGCAAAATGAAGCAGCTTTTAAAGCAAGAGAATCAAGCGTCGGAACAGTAATTAATGGTTTGTTAAGTGCATAACATAAACCCTTTGCAACACTTAAACCAATTCTTAAACCTGTAAATGAACCTGGACCAATTGATACAGCAATTGCATTTATTGAGTTTATATCCGCGTTGATGTTTTCAAAAGCTTGTTTAATCATAAAAATTAGTTTTTCTGCGTGGATTTGTTTTAATTGTGTCTTTATTTTTGATTTTGTTTTTTCATTTGCAATAACGATTACTGAGCAAACATCTCCAGAAGTCTCAATTGCTAAAATCATAGCCTTCTTATCTCTATTTCCCTTTCATTTTCCTCAAAACCAAATTCAAGAAAAACATCATATCTATCTTTGGGTAAAATTTCAAGCGCAAAATTCGCCCACTCTATCAACGAAACAGCATCATCGTAAACAAACTCATTAAACCCAAGGTCAATTATCTCTTCTATGCTATTTACTCTATAAAAATCAAAATGATAAACAACCAGTCTCCCTTCATATTTGTTCATTATTATAAATGTTGGACTATTAACTGTCTCCTTAACATCTAAACCTTGACAAACCCCTTGAACAAATCTCGTTTTCCCCGAGCCAAGCTCACCATAAAGAGCGACAACATCCCCAGGCTTTAACACCTTTGCAAATTCTTTGCCAAGAAGTATTGTCTCTTGCTCGCTTTTTGTTATAAATTTTCCAAGCATTAAACCTTAGGTGTAAGTTTTACTATGGGTATTATCATCTCCTCAAGCGAAACCCCACCGTGCTGGAAAGTATCTTTGTAAAGATTTAAATAGTGATGATACTCGGTTGGATAAACAAAATAATAATCTTCTTTTGCAATGATATAATTTATTGCAACACCACGCTTTGGAAGTTTATATGTTTCTGGCTTCTCTATAAAAATTGCTTCCTTCTCATCGCATTTCAAATTTCTGCCATATTTATACCTCAAATTCGTCGCAGCTTCTTTATCAGCTAAAACTTTTGAGCCACGCAATGCCCTTATGCTTCCATGATCAGTCGTGACAAATACAATTACATTTTTCAGCCTTGATAATGTTTTCAACATCCTATAAAACGAAGAATGAACAAACCATGCTCTCGTCACCTCACGATAAGCAGGTTCATCAAAAGAAAGTTCCCTGATAACAGTTGAATCGCTTCTACCATGAGCAAGCATATCAACGAAATTAACAACTATAGCTGTTAATTGCCCTTGAGCGTATGTCGTTATATTCTGCTCTACGCCAATGCCAAAATCTGGGTCAATGATTTTAAAATACCTCAACTTTGATTTTAACTTTACATTATATCTTTGAAGCAAATCTTCAAGGAAGTCTTTTTCATATTTATTTCTGCTCCTTTCCTCATCATTATTGCCTTCCCAGAGTTCAGGAAATCTTTTTTCAATCTCAATTGGAAATAACCCACTAAAAATAGCATTCCTTGAATAAGGCGTAGCAGTTGGTAAAATTGAATAATAAAACTCACGGTTAATAATATAAAAATCATGCAATTCCTTTTCCATGACAAACCATTGATCAAGTCGCATACAATCAACAACAAAAAACACAACATTCTTCCCTTCTTCTATTTCAGGAATGATAAACCTCTCAACTATATCTGTGGACAGAATAGGTCTATTTTCGGATTCAATCCATTCGGGATAATTTTTCTCTATAAACTTGCCAAACTCAACATTACATTGACGCTTATGCTCAAATAAAGATTCCCTTAATCCAATCTCTGGATGTTCATCAAGTTCAATATCAATCTTTATCAACCGTAAATAAATCTCTATCCAATCCTGATAGTCAAGTTCAGTCATTAAAGCACTTGAAATTGCTCTGAAGCCTTGAATGTATTCCATCGTAAGCTTTTCACTCATGATCTTTTTCGCCTCAACAAATTTCTTGCAAACCATTAAAATCTGGCTTGGATTTACTGGCTTTGTCAAATAATCACTTATCTTATACCCTATCGCTTCTTCCATTAAATTTTCTTCTTCATTTTTCGTTACCATTACAACCGGTATCCCAGGGAAAATTTCTTTTATCTCAGCTAAAGTTTGAAGTCCACCCTTCCCTGGCATTATCTCATCAAGTAAAATCAAATCTATATCCTTCCCATTTTCCTTTAAAAATTCAATTGCGTCATCACCATTGGTGGTCACCGAAACCTTGTATCCTTTTTGCTCAAGGAACAAGATATGAGATCTTAAAAGTTCAATTTCATCATCTATCCACAATATATGTCCTTTTATCTCGCTCACGCTTAAAAACATCGCTTTGTTTTTTTATAAAAATTAAAAATCAAATCAAAAATAAACAAACTTTAAAACATATCCGAAATCTTGCCAAAATAAAATCCAAGGCGAGTCTTTAGAATTCCAAGCATATCCGAAACAATCTCCGTGTGCTTTGAGAGATAATAAATAGAAAATGCAACCCAAACAATTGCAGTTAAAATTCGCACATAAAATTTTAAATAAGCATCTGAAATCAAAAATTTGAAAGCAAATGATAAAACTATCGGTATTGAAGCTAATGAAAACTTAGCGAATGAAATAACAGATGCAACAAACCCAGCGTAATTTTTATAACTAAACAAAAAAAGGAAAAATGTTCTCAAAAAGAAATTTAAAAATGTCACATAAGAAATCCCGATTAAATCAAGCTCGCTTTTAAATGTTAAATAATTCAAAAATAAAACCACTGGAATGAAAATCAAATTCAAAACTAAAATTTTAACTTGTTGATTTATTGTTATTAAAAATGTTCCAGCAATTGCGCCAAGCGAGAGGAAATAGTAAGCTATGGCAAGTTTATCAACGATTTTTAAGCTTTCAACATATTTTGGAAGAAACAAATATATAAATGGCTCAGCAAACGCCATAACTAAAATTGAAATAAAGGGAACTATGAACGAAATAACAAGCAAAGATTCGTCAAGAAAAATTTTCAAACTTTGCTTTGATTTAAATTTCCCATATTCCTCAAGCATTCTTTGTCCAATAAATTGCCCAAGTGTAGCAGATGCAAAATAAGGTATAACGCCAAGCCCAACCGCAACAGAATAGATTCCCATTTTTGATTTATCAAATAAATTTGCAACTGAAAATTTATCAGCGCTCATCAGAAATCCATATGTAAAGCCAACGATTAAAATTTGAAACCCAACGCCGAGGATTCGTTTTAAATATTGAAAATTAAATATCGGTTTTATTCCCTTTACCATATCTTTGAGTGAAAAAAGGCACATAATCAAAAGGCTAAAACTCATACCAAGGAAAATACCCATAACTTTAAACTTTAACATCAGGATAATTGAGACAGTTATATCAACCAATGCTTGCAAAAATTGAAGAAGGTAAGATTTAATAAACTTATGCTTTAAGCGAAGATATGTTTGAGCATAGATGAAATTTTGATTTATCAATATCGCTATCGCTGTCAATATCACAGATAATTTATTTTCAGCGATGGTTTGAAGTGGTGATATAAGCGCGTAAACGATGACGGCGATTGAAAAGGCTGATGTTATTAAGTTTAATCCCCAGAATCCGGCGCCGAGTAAATTTTTAGCTTTTTCTTCATTTCCAGCTCCAAGCTCATACGGAACGATGCGAGAGATCCCATCCACCACACCAAGATTGCTGTAATTACCATAAGAAAAGAACAAAAAAATTGATGCGTAAATCCCAAAATCATAAGGACCAAGTAACTTTGCAAAAATAAAATTTCTAAAGAAAAGTATAAATTGTGTAAGATATTGAGAAACCGAAGCGATGGTTATATCACTTATAGCTTTCCTTCTACTCCATTTCATTATAGCAAAGTTTTATATACATTTTCAATTTCTTTTGCTGTACTTCTAACATCACAATTTTCAATTACGAATTCTCTAGCTTTTTTGCCAAGTTCTGTTGCAAAATTTTTATCTGTTAACACCATTTTAAGAGCTTTGTAAAGTTCAAGAAAATCAAATGGTTGAACAAGTATAGCATTATCTCTAACAGTTTCAGTAATAGATCCACTTAAAGTAGTTATCACTGGCTTACCGCATGCCATACTTTCAATTAAAACCATTCCAAACTGCTCCTGCCATCTTCTATCAGGAACACTTGGCAAAACAAAAACATCTGCGAGATTATGATATGCTGGCATTTTATCATAATCTACACCACCAGCGAATATAGCATTTTTTTCTATTTCAAGAAATTTTGCAAATTCTTTTAACCAATTAAAAAGTTGTCCTGTGCCAACTACTACTAATTTTAAATTATCACGATTAATATCTTTATCGCGTAGAAGAAGTTTAAAAGCGTTTAGCAAAACAATTATTCCTTTCTGCCATTGCAATCTCCCAGAAAATAAAATCACCGTATCTCTATCATCTATTCCAAGCTTGCTCATCAAATTATAATCTTTTTCAGCAGGCTTAAATTTTTCAGTGTCAATTCCAGGTTTTATGACCTTGATTTTTTCTTCTTTAAAACCCTCAAGAACCAATGTCAATTTTGCCCTCTCAGATTTAGCTATGACAACATCAACGGCATCGCGAATAATTTTAAACCTTTGACTTTTCACAAAATTGTAATCCCTAAATCCATATGCGAATGGTATATTTTGCCATTGTGTGATTACAAACTTTTTATTATACTTTAGTTTCGCTTTCGCACATTGATAAGTATAAAAATATTCAACATCGCCAGAGTGAATTATATCGTAACCTTTAAGGATTTGTTCAAGCCCAAACATTTTTTGCCAGAAAAGCTCATAATAAAAAATTCGCTGATAAACTTTTCTCAATTTCAAAAATCTTGGGAATAAAAATTCAAAATCATATACCGATAATAAACGTTTTATCGGAATTCTTACACCATCAAGCGAAAATGGGTTTCTCAGTGAGCAAATAGCAGTTATATCAAACTTTTCTAGTAAGGGTTCGTAATACTGAAGTTCAAATTTAGTCAAAGAATTTCCCCTGACTAAAGCAACTTTAGTCATTTACTGACTTTATTATTTTGATTATTTCTTTGAGATTTTGTTCAAGGCTAAATTGTTTGGTTCTCTCAATTCCAAGCAAACTCATTCTCCTCTTTAAATCATCATCTCGCAAAACTTGAACTATGGCTTTAGCTATTTCATCAACACTATTTGGGTTCACCAAAATCCCAGCATCTCCAACTACCTCAGGAAGAGATGATAAATTAGAAACAATCACAGGGCATCCACAGGACATAGCTTCAAGCGGAGGCAACCCAAAACCCTCATAAAGCGAAGGATACACACAAACATCAACTTCTCTAAATAATTTGATTAACTTATTATCGTCAACATAACCGAGATATTTAACGCCTGAGTTTTCTTCTGTTAATTTTTTAATTCTTTCAGCCAGCTTATTCACTTTCCAACCAATTTTGCCACACAAAATCAGCTCAGCCTCTGGAACTTCTCCTTTTACTATTTCAAATGCATCAAGCAATTTATCAACACCCTTTCTCGGTTCAATTGTTCCGACATATAAAATTTTGTTTCCCGAAAAATTTTCTCTCGGTTGAGTTGGCTCAATAAATGAACCAAGTTTAACAACCTTTATTTTTTCAGCAGGGACATTCCACGATTTAATGATGTCATTTTTTGTAAATTCAGAGTGAGTTATATATAAAAATGGGAAACCAGCAAAAAATTTGCCGTAAATTTTGAAAACAAGCGAAATTATCGTTGGAAAAAACT
>CAYTKW010000010.1:0-39930 GCA_964438815.1 uncultured Bacteroidota bacterium | reverse complement strand
GCAAAAAATTTGCCGTAAATTTTGAAAACAAGCGAAATTATCGTTGGAAAAAACTCAGGGTAATGCCAAGCAATTATATCTGGAACAATTTGAATGATTTTTGTTTGCTTTTTTAGTAGTTGTTTGAATAGGTATGTTAATATTGCTTGTGGTCGTGGATTTGCAATAACGCATACAGGATTTTTATAAACAACAGATAAAAAAGCAGGCATAGAAAATGGTGCTTTTATAAGTGAATCTGGAAAAATGTGAAACTCAATTTTCCCGTTTTTAATCAACTCATCAACGATTTGTGCTCTTGAACGTGAGGTTACAACATCAATTTTTTCTATATCCTGATCCGCAATAAGATATTTTAAAAATTCAAAATTTACTCTCTCAATTCCAGTTTTAGCTTTGACAAAAGAACCAATAAAAGTTAGTCTCATAAAATCCTTTTTTTAAATTTTAACGAAAACCATATTGTCAAGAACAACCATGTCTTGCCTGTTTTTTCTATATTTCTCACTTAACTCAATAAAATAAAATTTCAAATTATCAATCTTTCTTAAATCACCATTATCGTCAATTGCAAATGTTTTATATCCCTGTTCATTCAAAATTTTAATTGCTCTATCATAACTTTCCTCAAAGGGTTTAAACCAAATTTCCATTAAAATAACCAGATTGTGATTTTCTGTAATTTTACTGGCACCAATTAAAACTTTATCCTCAGATCCTTCAACATCCACTTTTATATAACTTGGAATGATATCATTTTCACTACAAAATAAATCAAGGCTGATTCCCTCAACCTTAATCTCTTTAAATCTTAAATTACCCATCTTACTTCTAATAATTGAAGAAGATGTGCTTAAATCTGCCGAGTAAAATGTTAGCTCTTTCGCCTCGTCAACAACAGCTTTTTTAACGATTATAACATTCTCTCTTTTGTTCTTCATTAAAATATTTATATTAAAAGGATCAGGTTCAAAGGCCACAACTTTCCCAGTCGGTCCAACTAAACTTGAAGCCAAAATGGTGTAATAGCCTTGACTTGCACCTATATCAAAAAATATATCACCAGATTTTAGGTTTTTTATCAAAAATTTAGTCATTCTTATCTCGGGGTCAACCGCTAACGCTCTATAAAATTTTATATCATAATTAGGTGGATAAGTCAAATACATCCTCTCCCCAAAAAATAAATCAACTTGTGAATATATGTGCGCTCTATCTCTCAAAACATTATGAATTAATCTTGAAACTAATGAAGTTTTAATCGTCCAAAGTGGATATCGTAAAAACTTTTCCACTTTGCTCATCTTATATTTTCTTTCAATTTCATTTAAGCGGCTTATCCATTCTGTATACTCACTCATAAATATGCTTCTTTTAATTTTAAATAAATCTCAAGAAACTTTTTTGCAAAATTCATTATTTCGTAATTTTCTTTGATCAAAGCATAAGCGCTTTTCCCTATTGAAACACAAAAATTGAAGTCATTGACGCATTTTAAAATACAACTTACAAATTCATTTTTTGTATTTGCTATTAAAATGTTCTCACCATTTTTATAATTTATCCCCTGTGCACCTATGCTTGTGGTGATCACAACTTTGCCAAGAGACATCGCTTCAAGTATTTTTACCCTTATCCCACTTCCAGCAAAGAGCGGAACAACCATTATAGCTTTAGTTTTCATAAACGCTGATGAATTTTCAACCTCACCAACAATTTCAACATTTCTTAATTGCTTTTTATTTAGGTACTTCCACAAATGTGGATTCCTTCCCGCAAGATAAAGTTTCAAATTTGGCGCATTTTTTATCACTTCATCCCACACATTTTCAAAAAACCATTCAAGTCCCTGTTGATTTGGAAACCAATCAAGCGCGCCGATATAAAAAAGTGAGGGAAATTCAACATTGTCAAAATTTAAATCTTCCTTAATTTCAACACCAGCCGGAATTACGATCAATAGGAGATTAGTAATTTTAAATACTTCAGCATCTTTCTCCGTAATCGGAACAATCGCATCGTATAAATTAAGTCGTTCAATCTCATATCGTTTCAACCTCCTTGCCTGCTCCTTTAACCATATCTTTTTGATAAATGAGCTTTCAAATTCAGCATATCGCTCAAAAATTTCATATTCAACATTATGAGCTCGCATTACAACCTTAGCTTGAGAATATTTTCTTATAGTCTCAACATAAGGGCTCAAATACAATCCTTCAAGCTGAACTATATCAAAATTTTCCCTTGTTAAAAGATCAGTTAAAATCTTTTTAAACTTGACTGAAGAACCGTATCTCCACACATGATATGAATTCTTTTGGAACAAGTTCAAAAGAAATGGAATTGGTTTAATTTTTGTATCAACATCAACCGCAAAGAATCTAATTTTTCTCCTTAACTCATCTGGTATTTGATCAACATTAAATTTTCGTTTATATGTATTCATTGCAAGGATTGTAATCTCACAGCCGAGTTCAGCCAGCGCGTTCGCAAAGTTCAAAATGACAAAGCTTCCACCGTCGTGAGGCGGATAAGGCATTTTATGTGAAAGAATTAAAACTTTCATCTGCCTTTCTTTATAAACTTTTTGCCATAAGGATAAAGTGAAATGAGAAGCGATAAAACAACCATTGAACTTAAAGCTAAACTTACCCTACTTCCGAGATCAAATTTATCGTCCTTATAAACAAATACAACTTCATGTTTCCCCTTCGGAACAACTACAGCCCTAAAGACATAATTTGCCTTGTAAATCGGAACTTCTTTACCATCTATAAAGCACTTCCACTTCGGATACCATGTCTCACTTAAAAAAAGTAGATGCTCGCCTATCGCTTTCACATTCATTTTAATTTTTTGAATTTGATACTCGGTGATTTGAACTTCTGAACTATCCGATAGAGGGTCAATTTTAATGTTTAAAGTGTCTTCAAGAAATACAACTTCCTTTGGATTAAAATCAGAGTTTCTCATTTTGAGAAGTATCGTCAGTGGGTCGGCAATTTCATAGCGATTTACAAAAAACGCCCTCGGTAAGTAATTGGGATTAAAAATAACTTTTTTCGTCCCATTGAAAACAAGATTACCATAAACTGAATCATATTTATCGCTGATTATATACTTGACATTTAAAAGATTTAAAACAAATGGGTTAGTAATCCCCGCGACATCAATTAAATCTTGATATGCTCTCATTTTAGCACCATGATAACCAAAAACATTCTGAAGACGATAATTTGCAAGATAATTTGACATCACGGGTTGTCCCCCAGAAATTTCAATCACACGATAAAGGCTTGTATCGCGCTTTATATATTCAACATAATCTGGTGGATTGTAAATAGATTGCAATTCCTCTCTATCGGAGTAATGTAAAGTCATGCCATTAACTCTCCAAAGGTCAAAGAATATGAGAATCGCCACTCCAAGGTTAAATAAATTTTGCCCGATCATTTTTGAAGCGAATACATATATCAAGCCGAAAAGAAGTGTTGAAAGAGCAAGGAAAATCCTTAAGTCTTTTAGAAAGTTATCTAAAATAAACTGATAAATATGTGGAGCAACACGATTGTAAATTTCTTGATTGACAAAGCCGAAATTATTTTGAATTACGCGAGCAATAGCTTGATTGGTTGCAAATGTTGATTTATAGATATCGGAAATAATATTTGGGACGAAGATAGTGATGGCGAATAAAGCAAGGAAAATAAGTGTTAAATTTTTAAAAGTCTTTTTTACTTGCTCACTTGCCCCATTTTTATAAAAATTGATAATTGATGACAAACCATAACCAGCTAAAACTGGAACTGCAAACATAACAAGTGACAAAATCATGCTCGGAACTCTGAAGCGATTGAAGTAAGGGACATAATAGAAGAAAAGATCATAAACCAAAGGAAATTCTTTTCCAAAAGAAATTAAAAGTGAAAGCAAGATAAGAATGACAAGAAATTGAACAAAAATATCCTTCCTAAAATTGAGAACAACCCCAATAATTGCAAGAATGAAAACAACCGCACCAAGATAATTTGCTGCATCGGTAAATGGCATTGGACCGAAATAGGTATTTATGCGAACCGTTTCACCTCCAGTCAAGACACCGCTATAATTTCTCCATCCGAAACCGTAAATAGATGGAATTACAAAAGTTAAGATTTCCCTTGGGCTAAATGACCATTGGGTTGCATATTCATAATCAAGACCGCTTTTTTGCTCTGAAACATTAGAAGAGTTATCTTTTAATTTCTCCGTTATAGGTGGTTGCCCACGAATTGAATACTTATTGTATTCAAGCACAGGAAGGTATTTGTCAAGGAAAATTCCAAATGAAATCAATGTAGCAAATCCAAAAAGTAAGCCCGAGCGAAGCAAACCGAGGATATTTTCTTTTTTCAAAATTTTGTGAACAAAATAAACAAGGTAATAAAGTCCAACAGCAAGGTAAATGTAAAACATCATTTGAATGTGTGAAGCAGCAAAAACCTGCCATAGAAGAGTTGTTAGCAGGGTTAAATGTATGAGTTTGAATTTTTTTGTTAGTTTTTCAATTAGCAATAACAAATATGGGAAAAGTGACATTGTAATGATTTTTGTATGGTGTCCCACTGTAATCCAAACGATAAAAAATGTTGAAAACGACATTGAAAAAGCGACAATAAAAGAGGTAAATTTGTCCATTCCTTTATGCCTTGCCAACAGAAAAGCCCCTATTGACATAATAACAAGATAAATAACCATGTAAAAAACGATGTCAAAAACTTCACGACTTGGGAAAAGCTTTGAAATTAAATTAAAGATAAAATCTCTTATTACGCCAAGCAAATCAAATGGTCTTTCTGGACCTACATTTAAACTTGCGTATCCGGGCATTCCTGAAAAAATATATGGATTCCATAAAAGCGGAACTCCTTGATTTCTGGCATCTTCTGAAAGAGCACTCCAACTTTTAAAAGCGATGATATCACCAGATATAAAAATTTTCCCTTTCAATAAAGCTTGGTTAAAAAAAATCAGAAAGGCGACAAAGATAAGTAAGATATAAACAACGGAATGATATTTAGGGTTAAGAAGTGGTTTTTCAGTTTGTTTCGCTGTTCTTTTCTTTTCAGGCATATAGCAATGGATTAGTTTTTGACTTTTAAAAAGTTAAAAAATTCAAATTAAAAATAAAAACGGGGGCAAATGAGCCCCCGGCAATAAACAGAAAGATATTGGAGTCACTTTAAGCTCTTACTTCAAAATCACCATCTTCTTAGAGTCAGAAAATTCGGGGGTAATTAATTTGTAGATGTAAACACCGCTTGGCAAATCACCATCATCAAAGTTTATCCTATGGATACCAGGTCCATAAGAAGCATTTGATATCAAAGTTTTGACTTCCATTCCAATGCTGTTATACACTTTCAATGTGACATTCGTCGCTTTAGGTAGATGAAATTCAATAGTTGTGGATGGGTTGAAAGGATTTGGATAGTTTTGCAGGAGTTTGAATTCTTTCGGTATCAATGAATTGTTATCTTTTACGCTTACCGCCATAGATAGCTTTGCAATTTGCTCTGAGGTCAGAGGAGCAACATATGCGCTCAATTCTTGCCTTAAATCAGTGCCAGATTTCAGGAATACCCACTTCGTTGGGTCAGTTGCTGAATCAACCTTTCCTGTGTAGTCTACAAAGTCAAACTCAAGTGATGTCATCCAATCCGGTGGAACAGGGAGAACTCCTTTAGTATTTACAAGTTTTTTCTGGGCCGTATCCCATTTAACAACATAAATTTTTCCGGTTTGGTTATAAGTTTGGACATTAGCATTATTATGGCAATCTGAACATTTACGGGTTGAATCTTTCGGCATTATGATATGAGACCTGTAAGGTGCGATAGTGACGAAAGATTTGCCCTGATAGGTTAGCGACATTAAAGTCCCCGAATAAACCTTATTCTCAGGCATTCTTCTAACAAGGAGTATGAAATCGCGGATTATGCCATATGGTCTTTTAATTTTTGCTTGGATTTCGCTTTCAAAGTGACAGTTGTAGCAAGAGATGACGGTTTTTGCATGGCATGCAGTGCAGTGAACCTTATCAAGGTGAATTGTATGAGCTTGATAATTTGGAAGATTTGAATGGCAATTTTCACACCTTACTTCTGTTGCACCTGGCTCAAGCCATGAAGCGTATGCGTTGCCATCACCGTGCATTTCTTTCTTCGTATGGCATGTAGTGCACTTAAATCCTTTTGCAAAGTGAACATCAACACCAGCATATAAAGTTTTTTCATTCTTTTGTCTGCTATGGCATTTCAAGCAAATATTATCTGGAACAGTTGTGCCTTGTGCGAAGTTATGACAATCGTCGCAGTTTGGTTCATAGGTTGCCGGGTCAATAGGTGTTCCGTCAGCTTTAGTTCCAGGATGGCACTTCAAGCAATTAACGTTTTCAACTGGAATTTGCGAAATGTTTTCAAAACCACCATTGCTTGCCTTATACCATGTGCGCTTTCCCTCTCTTGTCTTGTGTAAGCTCGTCGGGAAGTTTGCTGGGTCTTGCGAAAATACAAATGAGGACAAAAATGCAACCAAAAGCGAAGTAAGAAGTAATTTGCTCAACCTCATGGCTACCTCAATAGGTTTGTTTTTAATTAATGTTTAAGATGTTTTAATGTTTTGTTTTTCAAGGTGCTTTTCTTGAGCTACTTTTTCAGACGACTTTTTATATAAAATTGCTTCTGCCACGAGGTCAACAAGCCCTTTGACTTTAACATTAAGATTGTAATAGTTATTTAAATCCCCGAGTTGTAATTTGCAATTTTCACAAGCAGCAGCTACAATTTTAGCTCCTGTCTTTCTAATTTGTTCAGCTTTTGGTTTTCCAGCTTTCATTCTCTTCTCATAATACTCTGGCAAAGCCACAAGCCCACCACCGCCACCACAACAATAATTTTCAATGCCACGTGGATTCATCTCTCTAAAATCTTTTACTACAGCATTAAGTATAATCCTTGGCTCTTTAAAGATGCCACCTGTTCGCGCAAGATTGCACGAATCGTGATAAGTTACCGGCTCATCATGAGCATTCGCATCCACTTGAAGAATACCTTTTTGAATATATTCAGCGAGAAGCTCAACAATGCTTCTTATTTTGAATGGAAATGTTTCTCCAAACCAATTTGGCGCGTCCCAAACAAGCGCTGCGCACGCATGACCACATTCAGCGACGATGACTTCCTGAACCTTTAACCTTTTAGCTTCATCAATAATTCTCTTGGCGATTTTTTTAGCTCTTTCAACATCTCCAAGAAAGACGCCATAATTTGCAGCTTCATATAAACTTAAAGTCCAATCCTCTTTAACCTCATTAAATATAATTGCTGGAGGTAATATCGTATGAGCACCTGCAAGCGCAACATACAAAATCCTTGCCCCTTCCTTTTCAACAGGGATTCTCGCATCAGAATTACCTGTTAGATCTCGAAGTTCTTTTTCAAGTTCAGAAATTTGGTTTAAAAACATTTCTTTAAATATCTCGGGATTTTCACCTTTTGCAATCGCCGAATCAGCTAACATAACAAGGATTTCAGGTGCTTTACCAATAGTTGTAGCAATAGCTCTTACGGTTCTCATAAGAAGTGGTGTATCAACGCCAAGAGGACAATTAAATGTGCACCTTCTGCAAAGTGTGCACTCAGAGAAAGCCATTTCAATAAGCTTATTTAAAGTGTCCTCATTAAGTTCTTCAGCATTTACAAGTTTTGGGAAAAATTTACCGAGAAAGTTATTTTTGCGCCTGTAAATTTTTCTTAATTGCTCAGCTCTATATGCTGGGACATGCTCAATTTTTGGCTCAGAGATGTAGTAATGACAGCTTTCCGCGCAAATACCACATCTTGCGCAAACTTCAAGTGCTGCTTTTAAAGGCTGGTTCAGCTGTTTTTCAAGCGTTTCAAGCGCTTTTTGAACTAATCCATTATTTGCCATAGCTTGCCTCCGCATATTTATGGACTATACCTCTTCTCCCAAGGTGCTTACCGAAGAAAAATCGTGAAAAGAAAAAGTATAGACAATGTCTTATCTTCCCAAGCGGTGCATAAAATAACATAAAGCCAGAAACAATATACATCGCATCAACATACTTAACATCAACTGAGCTCAAACTAACAAAAACCAAAAACATTGAAACAAGAAAAACAGAAATGTAATCATCAATTGTGCTTATTGCCCTTAAATTCTTCTCGTAAACTCGCATAATTATACCAGCAAAACCCATAATAGCTCCAAGACCTGACACAAACGCCAGGATGATAGACAAATTTTCGTCAAGCCTTAAAAAGAGATTTACGACTAAAGCAAAAAGCCCAACGAAAATACCAATATGAAACAAAACTCCTCTCAAATATGCAATCCAATGCTTTTTGGTGCTTTCCTTCACCCACGGGAGCATCCCAATTGTAAACGCATAAATTATCCCAACATTTTGAGAACCTTTCGGTCTGGATTTTTCAACTGGTGATTTTAATTTTTTAGTGTTAAGCCAATGGTAAAACAATCCGCCGATAAAAAATATCAAGCCGACAAATGCAAAGACATGTGATATTTCAATCATAATTTAAGATTCTCATTTTATTTTTCTGATTAAAAATTTGTACTCTTTACCCCGCTGTTCTATTGAAATCAACTCTTGACCGCTTGCCTTAGCCCAAGCTGGGACATCAGCCATAACTCCCGGGTCAGTCGCAACACCTTCTATAACAGCGCCAACGGGTAAATCTTTAATTGCTTGGGATAATTTTACTATTGGCAATGGGCAAAGTAATCCTTTGAGATCAAGCACGAGGTCAACTTTAATTTGTTCTGTCATGGTTTTCGCTCAATTTTAGTTTTTAAATAAACAGTGTTATTTTTGAATTTCTTGCTTCTTCTAAAAATGAAGCAACACCAACAGGTGTTGAAACTTGTGGTATTAACTTATCTTGTGTTAACTCCATAACTTCCATACTCATTTGGCATGGGACAAGCTTAACCCCAAGTTGAATTGCTATATCGCGCAGTTGCTCCAGCATCGCGACATTTTTTGCTTTCATCATCTTTTTAAACATCCACCTTCCAACGCCACCGAAATTCATCTTGCTTGGACCAACACCATTAATATCTTTAAGCGTAAAGCCAAGAAGCTTACCAAAAAAACTTTTTCCAGTTCGTTCTGGCTTTTTTATCGCCTGCAAACCCCAAAATGTGAAAAACATCGTAACCTCCATCCCAGAAGCAGCTGCACCTGTGGCAATTATAAAAGCAGCCATTAATTTGTCCATATCACCGCTAAAAACAACCATTGAAAGTTTATTTTGTTCCATTGTGGTGAGAAATTTTTGTTTTAAAAATGTTCACTTTTTATCATATATTTTTTTAAAAGTTCCTTTAACTCATCACAACTTTTTATTGAATTGTAAACAGGACATTCACGACAATCATTCGTTGCACACTCCCCTTGCAACCTCTCTTTATTTAACCAACATGGTTTTTCATAATCAACATACGAAAGGCATCCAACCCGAATTTCAGGCGGACAATTTTTTATCTCCCAACACGGTATCAAAGCAAGAAGCCTTCTTATCCCAGCAATACTTATTTTTTTATCCTCAATCGTTCTTTTAATACATTCAATTCTCTCCATATCATATTCACTAAACAGCCTATGCCCGCTCTTTTTCCGATAAGGTATAATTAGCCCCTCTTTTTCATACATCCTTATAGTGTGCTCTGAAATTCCAAGCCTTTGAGCGACAATCCCAATCGGAAAAACTGGCTCATTTTTATCAATCATAAACGCAAATTTTAGATTTTAAAATTCATAAAATCTATATCCACAAATATAGATTTACAAAAAATATGCCAATGTATTTTCATTAAAATTCAAGCACATTTTACCCGTTAATTCTCCCTTTCCTTGTGGAAAAATAAGACTTGAATTATTTCCTGAGCATTTTTTGAACAAAAAAGCCCGGGAAACCCCGGGCTTTCTCAATTCTTAAGGCTATAAACGGAAATTATTTAATCAAAAGCATCTTGTTCTTGAGAATTCTGTTATCAGCCCTCAAAACATAGAAGTAAGTTCCTGAGGCATAATTACTACCATCAAATTGAACCACATAATGCCCAGCCCTCTTGAACTCATCAACAAGCGTCACAACTTTTTGTCCAAGTATGTTATAAACGATAAGCTCAACATGTGTATCTTCAGGTAAGCCAAACTTAATCGTAGTCACAGGGTTAAACGGATTTGGATAGTTCTGGCTCAAGTAATAATCAGATGGTATTCCATCCTCAGCAACTTCAACCTTTGTCGGTTTGCTAAGATTAAGTCTGAAAACATTTGACCTAACGGGAGCGGATTTTCCATCTGATACATCAACTCTCCAATAGAGGACAAGTGTCGTATCACCAGTTGGGAACAATGGGAACAATTCAGCACCACTTACAGCTTTAACCGTATCAGACAATGTATCAACCATAACAGTACTTGTTGATGTGAAGTTTCTATCTTTTGCTAATTTGAAAATATAAATTAATGCGTCAGTAGGGACATTGCCATCTTTAGCACTTGACCATACAAAGCTAACTGTATCAGTTGAAAGTATATGTACAAAAGCACTATCACTTGGAGAAATTAATGATGAAGCCGTTGGTGGTAAGTTAACCGTGATAAAATCAGTGCTATAATACCTCGGGGAAATTTGATACCCACCCGTGACAACTATTGTTCCACTTGTAAACTGAGTTGCGATTCCAATCACGCTTACAGGATATTGAGGCTCGGGCTGACCATCAATGTCGGTATCACGGTCAATTCTAACGGTCAAGGTCTCAGTTTTAGCATAAGAGGTGAAAACCATATTTGCATCACTACCCGTTGAAGGCCATGCTGGCGATGTTGAGGATTTCCAAAGCGAATCAATTCTTATAAGTTGAGCTTCATATCGCTCGAAGTTTGTAAGGAACTCCGTAACTGTTAATTTCTTTGGTGTTGGTAGTGGATATCCAGTTGCAATAACTCTTATAGTTGTTGAATCAGTAGTTAACGGCACTATCTCTGTCAATCCTCTGAACTGGTCAATTTTTCCAACTACCAGGATATAATCTCCAGGATTAAAGGTCAAAGCAACCCCGGATCTAAAGACATTTATTGCGCCTGAATTATCGTAGATATAGTACGATGTATTTGAAGGTAAAGTGTAATTCGGGCTGAACACGGTTCCTAAAACTAAGAGTGTATCACCTGTAACTTTATAGTCTGGGATAAAGTCATTATTTTCATCTTTCCTTGCTTCAGCTATTGTGACAAATTTAGCAGATTTTCCTGAAGCTTGTACGACGATCGTATCAGGTGCAACTAATGTAAATGAATTTGGTCCATTTGGCGGGGCAATGAAGTAGATATGTTCTTGACTATTTTCAAAAAAGATGATGTTGCCGACAACATCAACTGTTAAATCGGCAGCTGAGCTGATACTACCAAGTGGTGGTTTGAAAATTCGTTCATACTGTGGAGTTGAATCCAAATTCCAAATCTTCCAAACACCATTAATGTTGCCAGCAGGAGATTCGCGAATAGAAATGAATAGTTGATTATTATAGTATGCTATTCCAGCTATATTAGCAGTGCTTCCCCAATAGATTGACCACACTGTATCAGCTCTTGTCACGCGGGTTTTCCCATAAATAATATATTTCTCAGTCCAGCTTGGATTAACACCGAATGTACCAGTTCCTTTTTTAAGATTTACATACATAACCGAATCATTTATAACAACAATATCATTAACATAAAGGCTATCGGGTAAAAATACAGCAAGCGTATCAAGTGGGATATCAAGCGTATCTTTCGTTCCAAGCTTCGCTACAAGGATATTATACTTATCACCATTTGCGATGTAAAGTTTAAGGTTATCCCCTGTCCCAACAGCTGCCAATCCCTTGGGTCTCCCAGTTAAGTTAACAACTTTCTTCAAACTTCCATCCTTTGGGTCATACCTGTAAACCCCGTCCCCAGTTGCTGTCCTTGATACATACACTCTGCCAAGGTAATCAATTGTTGCATGGAAAACATTATTCGCTCCAAGAACATCTTTAGTTGAAAGAATTAGAGGTTTTCCCTCATCCCCAGCTGGTGTTCCATCAGCTCTATAGCGTGCAATCCCATTCCCAATTGGTCCTCCAGAGTTTCCAGCATAAATAAAACCAAAATCTTTGCTTGTTGGATCTCGGTTGATGTCAACGCCACGAGTGTAAATATTTAAACCTTTGGCACCTGTATCATCATCGTAATACATCGTCCACGAAAAATATCCTCCAAACTGCTCTGCTTTAATCTCAACAACCATTTTCCACCCCGCCTGCACTTGACTCCCATCGTCAAGTGTCCCATCCCAATAAACCGAGTGCTCACCCATTGGCAGATTGTAAAGTTCAAATGTCTTTGCATGGTTCGGATTTGCATCGTGGTAAATTTTAACTGTTACCTTGCTTGCAGAGTCATTAAGCGTAAACCATATTCTTGCCCCTGTGTAATCATCAAATCTTCCATCAAATGGTTCAGTCCCCCACGGTTGAGTTATCTTAACATTGCTGGGATAGACATCAGAAAAAGCTTGGTAAAATGGAATGAGAAAAATAAGTAAGGATAAAATTGTTAACTTGCGCCACATAGCACTTCTCCAATTTGGTTTTTATTGTGTAATTAGAATACGAATTTTTTTTATAAAAGTCAATAGAAAACAAGCGAAAAATTAAAACTCAAAAAATTCACATCCTTTCTGGTGTACTTATCTTCAAAATTTTCAATCCATTTGCAATAACGATTTTTGTGGCCAAACATAACGAAAGACGAGCCAATGTTAAATCTTTATCCTGACCCACAACCCTGTGCCTGTGATAAAATCTGTGAAATGCTTCCGCGACATCATTAAGATAATTTATTATCTTCAAAGGCTCAAGACTTAAATAAGCAAGTTCAATAACTTCAGGAAATTCACTTAAAAGTTTTGCAACCTCAATTTCCTCTCTTTCACCAAGCAAATTGTATTTGATATCATCAAATTTTTCAATTTTAATCCCTGAATCTTCAGCAAATTTTAAAATGCTTGCTATTCTTGCATGGGCATATTGTAGATAATAAACTGGATTCTCTTCCGTTTGCTTCTTTGCAAGATTTAAATCAAAATTAAGATGCGAATCCCTGCTTCTGTTTAAAAAGAAAAATCTTACAACATCCGGACCAACCTCATCAATTAATTCATCAAGCGTGATGTAATTTGCTCTACGCGTTGACATCTTAACAACTTTGCCATCTCTTAAAATGGTGACAAACTGATAAATTAAAACCTTGACCTTTGAGGTATCATAACCAAGTATTTCAAGAGCTCTTAAAACATCAGGGTACTCCGCTATATGGTCAGCACCGAAAATATCAATTATCAGATCAAATCCCCTTTTAAATTTTTCAATATGATATGCTATATCTGGCAATCTATAAGTTGGTTCACCTGTGCTTTTGACAAGAACTTTATCCTGTTCACCACCTGCCTTTGTTGCCTCAAACCATATAGCCTCATCTTTTTCATAGATATATCCCCTCCTCTTAAGCTCATTTATCACATCCCATATCTTCTCCTTGTAAAGCCAATCCTCGTTATAATAAACATCAAATTCAATTCTCAACTTCTTCAAAGTTTTCTTTATATCCTCAAAAATAACCAATTCAGCTTTATCTTTGAAAATTTTTAAATCCGTTTCATGCTTTAATTTATCCCCATATTCATCAATTAACATAGAAGCGATATCTTTTATATAGTCGCCCTGATAATATTCGTCCGGATATTCAATTTTCTCACCAAGCAATTCAAGATAACGCAAGCGAACGGAGTCAGCAAGAATTTTCATCTGTCTTCCTGCATTGTTAAAGTAATACTCACGCGTCACATCAAAACCAACCCATTCAAGAATATTAGAAATCGTATCTCCAAGAACAGCATTTCTGCCATGACCAACGGTAAGTGGACCGGTTGGATTTGCGCTGACAAATTCAACATTTGCTTTTTTACCTGCACCAATATTCAACCTACCAAAATTTTCCCCCTGAGAAAGTATTTCACGAATTCTTTGAATATAAAATTTCGTTGAAAATGTAAAATTTATAAATCCAGGACCAGCGACTTCAATTTTCTCAACTAATTCCGGGTCAAATTCAAGATTTGAAACAATTTCACTTGCTATTTCTCTTGGATTTCGTCCAAGCTTTTTTGCAATCAACATGGCGATATTCGTAGCGAGGTCGCCAAACTGTTCACTCTTCGGTTTATCTAAAACAAGCTGAATGCCGTTTAATTTAACCCCGAGCTTTTTCAATGCATTTTCAAGTCTCTCCTTCAGATATTCCTTAGCCGATGGTAGCATCTTTACTCTTTGATTTCTTTTTTGTTTTCTTTCCTTGCTTAACAGTGTCTTCTGTTATATATTCAAACTTTGCATCACCCCAAAATCTCTCAAGCCCGTAAAATTCACGCGCCGGTTTTAAAAAAGCATGGACCACAACATCAACATAATCAATCAAAACCCAAGTCAAATTCGTATACCCTTCAACATGCCAAGCTTTAATCCCCTTTTTCTCAAGTTCCTCAACTATATGGTCAACTATAGCCTTAAGCTGAACCGATGACTCAGCTGAACAAACCACAAAAAAATCAGTTATTGATGTTAACTTACGAACATCCATTATAACTATATCCTCAGCTTTTTTATCAAGCGCAAGTTGTGCCACTTTCTTGGCAAGGGTTTTGGGTCTCAAAAACTTCCTTCAACTTTGTTTTTAAATGGTTTAAGCATAATGTAATCTTTGCCGATGATAACTGTAAATTCGTTATAATACTTTTCCTTAGACATGGTAATTTTCCCCTCATCTATTCCAAGCTCTTTGGCAATTAATTTTGCAACCTCTGGCTTTCCAACATGATCAATAATAAAACTTTCATTCACAACAGTCTCATAATTTCCATAGTCAATAACATCAAACCCTTTAAGCCTTAAATACTGAGCAATTTGAAAAGCGACATCTTCAACTCCACAAGCGTTTAAAACATCAATTTGATAATTTAGTTTTTGCACTGATATATCTTCCTTTTCATCTAAAAACTTATCGTTTAAATTCGTAATTTTCAAAACCGCAAAAATAACTAACCCAACCGCAATTAACACAGCAGCACCAATTAACACAAAATTTTTTAACTTTGCTTTTTTCATTGTTCTGGGATTAATTTTAAAATTTTTTCTTTCCCTTTACTTAATTTTTCAAGTTCCATTTTAATTTTCAAATATTCACCTTTTAAATAAAGCTTCGTCTGGCTATCGTAAAATTCACTCATAATTTGTCCAGATGTTCCCGCTGGTATAATTGAATATAATAAATTTTCAGAAAAATCAACAATTTGACGCATTGATGGACCTAAAACGCAATCAAATGGTTTAAGCATACTAAAACCAGCATTATTAACAGTCGTGCCAGCTCCACCTATCTCAAATGGTCCAAGGTTAAAAATTTTATCAAACGGACTTCTAAGACCAAGCGGGTGCACCAACTTCAACCTATGCACTCTACCCCATCGCCATTCCAAAATATCATCACCAAGCAAGTTTTTCAAATTGACTAAGCCTTCAGCAAAACTTTTCCTTATTATCTCATCCCTGCTTTCTATTTTATCTGGTGTTTTCACATCATCAAACCATAATGTATCGTTTTCAATAATTAACTGCTTCAAAATTCTCAAGGAGATGCCAGAGTAAAATATAAATCTTTTGTAAAGCTCTTGACCAAGCTCATCTTCAAATGTGTTCTTTAAAAGTGAAACTATAAATGAATTAAAAATTGTCGTGGCGATATCATCTCGGGAAAAATTAAAATTCCAATTTTTTAAATATCCAAGTCCCTCTTTCAAAAGCGGCTCATCAATATTTACATCCTGAAATGCACCAATTATATATGGTGTTATCTCCTTTGCATAGTGTGAAAAATAATCAAGCTGTAATTTTTTAAAATCGTCAACGGAAAACTTTTCCTTTGAAGATAAAAACTCATTTATCCTAACAACCCTTGACTCAGGCTCCCAAAGGTAACTTATGTAATACGGATATTTATCTTCTACAACTTTATTGTTTGCTGTTGCTATAAACTGCTCAGGTGGATTAAACACATTTGGCTGTTCATTAAAAGGCACAAACCCAGTCCAGTCAAATTCATCTGTTTCACCTGGATTCAAAATCAATGGGTTCAACTTTTTGCGCACAGGGATTTTCCCACCACAGTAATACCCTATGTTTCCATAAACATCAGCATAAATAAAGTTTTGTGCTGGGACAGCAAAAAAACGCAATGCTCCTTTGAAATCTTCCCAACTTTTCGCACGATTAATTTTGTAAAAAGCTAAAATTTCATCGGAAATTAAATTTCCAGTCCATTGCATTGAAACTGCTTGAGTTGTGATAAATCTCGCGTCAAGTTTGGGTATGTATTCAGTGAAACTAAATTCGTAAACATCACTTATTATCGGACCGCGATGCGTTGATAAAACTTTAAATTTATATTCACCTTTACCCCTAACCTTTATAGTTTCTTCTCTCACCATAAGTTCAAGCCAATTTCCATTATAAAGATACTTTGTTCGTGATGAGTCAATTTTTTCAATGTAAAAATCTGTATCATCAAGCATAACATTCGTCAAACCCCATGCTATATAATTATTTCTTCCGATGACTATACCTGGGGTTCCAGGAATATTAACACCAACCATATCAATCGTTCCATCGTTGAGATGAACTTGATACCAAATTGAAGGCAATGAGAATGGAAGATGCGGATCATTTGCAAGTAAAGGTTTACCAGTGATTGATTTCTCACCTGAGACAGCCCAAGAATTGCTACCAAAACCTTCGGAAGGCAAGCCAAACATTTCTCTAAATTTCATATTTGCATCAACAAATTTGCTTGTCGGTGGGAAATATCTTTTTATTATGGTTGGAGCGTCTTCAGGATACTTTAGGATTAACTTTTTAAATTTTTCTTCTCCAACTCTTGACAAAATTTCAGAAAACACAGGCTCTGTCCACCACGAGAAATTGAGTTGCCAAGCCATCAATCTTGTGATTAAAAGACAATCGTTTATAGACCATTCTTCAGGTTCATATTTTAAAAGTTCAAATTCAACCGGATATTTTCCACGGTGCGTTCGTATAAAGTAGTTAACACCATCAGAATAAGCTTTTAAAATTTCAATTGATTTTTCGCTTATATATTTTTGCATCTTTCGGGTCGTCTCTAACAAACCAAGGGTTCTGAAAAGTTTATCAATTTCAATCGTCCCAACTCCAAAAATTTCAGATAACCTTCCACTTGCAATTCTTCTTGATAAGTCCATTTGCCACAGCCTATCTTGAGCGCTTACATAACCGAGAGCAAAATATAAGTCGTGTTCATTCTTCGCATAGATATGAGGAATCCCATTTTCATCCCTGTAAATAAAAACAGAATCAATCAACATATCGGATTTTATTTCGCCTTCAAGTTGAGGGTGCGATTTCGTTATAAACTTATGCGAAAGGATTATAAGTGCTATTAAAAAAACGATCAAAACAAATGACACACCGGCTAAAATTTTCGCAAGTTTTGACATCGCATCATAGCTTTTTTAAAAAATTTACAAAATATCATCATCTTTTCAAATGCACAACACTTTGGAAATTTCACTTTTGGTGACTAAATTTAAAATGCATAAAAACTAAAATCATCCTATCTTATGGATATCAAAGGCAAATCAGTTCTCATTCTTGGAGCTTGGGGACTTGTGGGCTCAGCTGTAACCCGAAGGATAATCCAGGAAAAGCCCCGAAATGTAATTGTAGCTTCCCTCAAACAGTGGGAAGCTGAAGAAGCAGTGGAAACACTGAAAAAAGAATTTCCGGAATTTGGCGACGATTTCTCTATACCGTGGTGGGGAAACATCTTCGTCAGAGAGGAATTCAAGGATATGAACAGGGAGGAAATTTTATCAAATCCACAATACCGCAGAATTTTAATTAACGATATACTTGGTGAACTTACCGACGATGTCTTAAAAAATTCAACACTCTACAAATTACTTAAAAAATTTTCACCTGAAATAGTGATTGATTGCATCAACACAGCGACAGCAATAGCATACCAAGATATTTTTACAACAAGCCTTGAAGTTTTAAATACAATTGATAGGGTTAAGTCATCAGGCGAAGACAAAGCAAAGGAGCAAATGATTGAATTAACGGAAAGATTGCTTGCGACATTATATGTTCCACAGTTGATAAGGCATGTGCAAATACTTTATCGCTCAATGCAGGAAGTTAGAACGAAAATTTATGTTAAGATAGGAACAAGTGGAACTGGTGGAATGGGTTTAAACATTCCTTACACTCACAGCGAAGAGAGACCTTCAAAAGTTTTATTGAGTAAATCGGCGGTTGCAGGTGCACATACATTGCTTTTATTCCTAATGGGTAGAACGCCGGATGCGCCTATAACAAAAGAAATTAAGCCAACGGCAGCGATTGCATGGAAAAGAATTGGCTACGGCGAAATAATTAGACGCGGTAAACCTATTGAGCTCGTTGATTGTCCGCCGGAAAGAGCATTTAAATTAAATGGAAGTCTTGAATTAAAAATAGCGGAAAATAATTTTGAAAAACTTAACGAAACATTACATTCAGTTTTCATTGACACAGGTGAAAACGGACTTTTCTCAAGGGCAGAATTTGAAACACTATCAACACCTGGGCAAATGGAGTATGTCACGCCTGAGGAAATAGCAGAGACAGTGATATTTGAAATTAAAGGTGGAAACACTGGGCACGATATAATCAATGCGCTTGACCACACAACGCTTGAGCCGACATATAGAGCTGGCTTTTTGACCGAAACAGCGCTGAAGCGTATGAGAGAACTTGAAAAGCAATATGGGGTTGAAAGCATCGCATTTGAATTGTTAGGTCCACCGAGATTGTCAAAACTTCTTTACGAGGCGCACCTCATCAAAATTGCTTACGGAAGTATGGAAAATGCCGTTAAACAAGACCCCAAAGATATGAGTGAAAGGTGTGCGCAAATCATAAAAACAAACAAAAAATTAAGAGCGCAAATTATTTCAATTGGCATTCCAATTTTAATGCCAGATGGTCAAACTTTAATTCGTGGACACGAGATAAAAATCCCACCTTATCGTGGAGAAAACAGAATTGAAATAACACAGGAAAAAATCAACCAATGGGCTTATGATGGATGGGTTGATTTAAGAGTTGAAAATATGGAGATATGGAAGAGAAGATTTTTACAGATAATCAAAGAAGTTGAATCAATACCGCCATCGGATACAAGCTCAAGGTTTGTGAGAACGAGAGAATACTGGGAAGACTTCAAAACTATCAATGAAGGCAAACTTGCGGGTTGGATACTTGACCGTGAAGAACATGGGATGAGGATGAAATCTTAAAGAAACGATGATTTTTTAAAATGCGTTTTAAATTTTGAAGTCAAAATAAACTACGGAGGTGCGCCATGATCCGTGAAATAATATTTTGGGATGTTGATACACAGTATGACTTTATGATGAAAGATGGTAAACTGTATGTCCCCAACGCTGAAGAGATAATTACCAATTTAAAGAAGCTTTACGATTACGCAAGGAAAAACGAAATTCAAATCATGGGTTCTGCTGATTATCACACACTTCAAGACGAAGAGATTTCGGATAGATCCGATTATTTAAATACATTTCCACCGCACTGTTTGCAGGATACGCCAGGTTGGGAACGGATTGATGCGACAAAACCTTTGAATCCGCTTTGGATTGATAGTAAAGAATATTCCAAAGATGAGCTTGAAAGGATGGTTAAAAATCACACTGGCGAGATAATTTTTCGGAAGCAAAAATTTGATGTGTTTTCAAATCCAAATGTTGACCCTGTTCTTGAGATAATAAATCCTAAAGAAATAGTTGTTTTCGGGGTTGCCCTTGATGTTTGCGATGCGTATGCGATTGAAGGATTTTTGAAAAGAAAGAAATACAAAATCTATCTGGTTGAAGATGCGGCTAAACCAATCTACGAAGATAGAGGGAAACAATTGATTGAAAAATGGAGAGAGGAAGGTGTTGAAATCGTCAAAACCGATGACATCGTTGAGAAAAATATCCTGCTTGATAAGTTTGTCCATGAAAAATAATGCCTTTTCAATTAAAGGGGAGCTTTTATCCAAAAAGTCTTCGCGGATGCTCCTCTATTTTGTTTTTTATTCGCAAAATTTTATCTTTATCCCGTTGATAAAAAATTTTCGGTGATAGATGTTTGAATATGTCGGCGTAATTCATGTCCATTCTATCTATTCAGATGGAACTGGAACAATACCAGAAATAGTAAAAGCTGCAAGTGAGCTTGGGCTTGATTTTGTAATAATGACCGATCACAATACCTTAAAGCCCAAACTTGACGGCTACGAAGGTTGGCATGATGACACAATGTTGATAATTGGTTATGAGCTTAATGACCCAAATGACAAAAATCACTATTTAGTTCTCCGTGTTGACAAAGTTTTTTATCCGAACATCTCGGCGAAAGAATATGTTAAAAAGGTAAAAGAGTTAAACGGCATTGGGATAATTGCTCACCCAGATGAAAGAAGAAATAGTTTTGAGGAATATCCACCATATCCATGGAATGAGTGGGAAGTTGACGAATTCACAGGAATTGAAATCTGGAATCATATGTCGGAGTGGGTTGAAGGGTTAACACAAGAAAATAAATTTCATAGGTTCATTCATCCTTTGAAGTCGCTCAATGGTCCATATCCTGAGACGCTAAAGCGTTGGGATGAAATAGCAAGAAGGAGAAGGGTTGTAGGAATTGGCGGAGTTGATGCGCATGGACATAAATACAAGATATGGCAACTTTTTGAAGTTGAAGTTTTTCCATATAAAGTTATGTTTAGAGGAATAAGAACACATGTTCTTCTTGATGAACCGATTGACAAAACAAAAAAGGAAAATTTTGAAATTTACAAACAAAGAATTTTTTCAGCCATAGAAAGTGCACGTTGTTTTATCACCTATTCATACTTTGCCGACCCGAAAGGGTTTAAGTTTTTAGCGGAGAAAAATGGAAAAGTTTACAACATGGGTGATTATGTTGAGCTTGATGATTCACCTATAAAATTAAAAATTTACCTACCGCAAAGTGCGCGGGTAAATTTACTAAAAAACGGTGAAATTTTAACCAGCATTTATGGAAACGAATTAATTTACGAAGTTGGTGAGACAGGAGCTTACAGGGTTGAGGCTTACTATAACGATAAACCATGGATTTTTTCAAATCATATTAGGATTGGAAAGAAAGGGATAATTTAGAAGGTGTGTGGTATATTTGGAATTTACGGACATCCACAATCTGCTCTGATGACATATTATGGTTTATACGCTCTTCAGCACAGAGGCCAGGAATCAACAGGGATTGTGGCATGTGAAAGGGATGAGATAACGGGCAAAGCAAGGTTTAATTTTCACAAAGGGCTTGGGCTTGTCGCTGATGTTTTCAAAGACGAAAAAATAATAAACGAATATCTAAAAGGAAAATCAGCTATTGGGCACAATCGCTACTCAACTACAGGCGCATCAAGTAAAGCTAACATCCAACCTTTCGTTGTGCATTACAAATGCGGTAACCTTGCTATTGCTCATAATGGAAATTTAACAAACACTCGCTACTTACGAAACAAGCTCCAATTTGAAGGGACAATTTTCCAATCTTCAACAGACACGGAAATAATTTTACATTTGATTGCAAGAAGTCAACAAGATGACCAAATTGAGCAGATAAAAGACGCATTAAATCAAATTGAGGGTGCGTACTCGCTTGTAATTTTAACCGATGATAAACTTATAGCTGTGCGTGATCCATATGGGTTTAGACCACTTGCGCTTGGAATTATGGAAGATGGAAGTTATGTTGTTGCTTCTGAAACCTGCGCTTTTGATTTGATAAATGCAAAATACATCAGGGATGTCCAACCAGGTGAAATTGTTGTGATTGATGATGATGTTTTAAAGACTGGAAATTTAAAATCATTTTGGATAGAAAAGAAAGTTGAAAGACAGGCGTTTTGTATCTTTGAGTTCATTTACTTTTCAAGACCTGATAGTAAAATTTTTGGTGAAAATGTTGACAAAATTAGAAGGAAACTTGGCAAGCTCCTTGCACATGAACATCCAGCACCTGTTTTAACCGATGATGATAAAGTTATTGTGATAAATGTTCCAGACTCAAGCAACACAGCGACGCTTGGATTTGTCACAGAAAGCAATAAACTTGGTAACAATGTAAGGATTGAAATAGGTTTAATAAGAAGTCATTATGTAGGGCGAACTTTTATCCAACCACAGCAAAATATGAGAGAGCTAAAGGTGAAGGTAAAATTTAACACTGTTAAAGGTGTGCTTGAAGGTAGGCGCGTTGTTGTGGTTGATGATTCAATTGTTCGTGGAACGACATCAAAGGCTCTTGTTAAATTAATCAAAGATGCTGGTGCTAAAGAAGTTCACTTTAGAGTGGCTTCCCCACCAATTAAATTCCCATGTTATTATGGTATGGATTTCCCGACGCAAAATGAACTTATAGCGTCAAAGTTAAATGGAGATGTTGAGTTAATAAGGAAAGAACTCGGTGTTGAAACGCTTGGATATTTATCCGTTGAAAAACTCCTTGAAGCAGCTCCAAAACATTTAAGCTTCTGCACAGCCTGTTTCACTGGAAATTATCCAACGCCAATTGAGGAAAACTACGAAAAGTATGAACATGAAATGAGCATAAAAGAAGCAACCGAAAAGTAACTTTTTGTAAGATGAAGTCAAAAATTTTCAACATATCAAATTTTTTAAGCTTTAGCCGTTTTATTATCTTGATACCTGTGATCTATTTCCTCACATCAGAATCCGACGAAATTATTTTTGAAAGTTATGGGCTTAAACTTTCAGCGAATCGTGCTATCTCAATACTTCTTATGCTGTCTTTATATTTAAGCGATCTTGCAGATGGCTATTTTGCTAGAAAATTCAACCAAATTACAGAGTTTGGTAAAATAATTGACCCACTTGCGGATAAAGTTTGCATAGGTGCGATCGTTTTAAGTTTGGTTCAACAAGGTGACCTTCCAGCGTGGTATGTAGCAGTGGTGATAGGGCGAGATTTAATAATTTTATCAGCGGGGGCATATTTAAGCACAAGGATAAAGTTTGTTTTACCATCAAACAAACTTGGCAAATATACAGTCACATCAATTTCGCTCGTAATAGCACTTGCTGTGTTTAAAGCCAAAGGGACATTTATGAATTTGATGATTTCTATAAGCATAGTTATGGTAATTGCATCTTTATATGTTTACGGAAAGCGATTTTTTGAAAACCTTAAAAAAGCTAATTCAATAAGGACATATGGGAATCCTTGACAAACTTGGGCTGAAGAAAATTAAAGATGGTCTTACAAAAACAAGGGACAATTTATTTGGCAAAATCAATGAGCTTTTAAACTTAACAAAAGAATTTGACGAAAATTTCTTTGCAAGCCTTGAAGAGATACTTATAACCGCCGATGCCGGGGTCAACATGACGATGGAAATAATTTCAAGGCTAAAAGAAAGGTTGAAAAAAGAAAAGGTAAACAGTCTTGATGAAGTTAATTTAATTTTAAAAGAAGAGCTTGTTGGAATTTTAAAAACTGTAAATAGTTCTCAAGATTACGACCCATTTTTCGTTCCCATAGACAAGAAACCATTTGTCATAATGATAACTGGGGTAAACGGCGTCGGGAAAACAACAACAATCGGAAAACTCGCACATCACTATAAAATGCGAGGTAAAAAAGTTTTAATTGGCGCAGCCGACACATTTCGTGCAGCTGCAAATGAACAGCTTGAGATATGGGCAAAGCGTGCAGGAGTTGACATAATTCAACAGCAAAAAGGTTCGGACCCAGGAGCTGTAGCATATGATACACTAAAATCAGCCTTGGCCAGAAATGTTGATGTTGTTTTGATTGATACTGCTGGAAGACTCCACACGAGGACGAACCTTATGGAGGAGCTTAAAAAAATAAAAAGAGTTATGCAGAAGGTTATACCTGATGCACCGCACGAAGTTTGGCTTGTCCTTGATGCAACTACAGGACAAAATGCAATTCAACAAGCAAGACAATTTACCCAGTCTGTCGGCGTAACAGGATTGATAATAACCAAACTTGATGGGACCGCAAAAGGTGGAGTCGTATTTGCAATTGTCAATGAGTTAAAAATTCCCATCAAATTCATTGGCGTTGGCGAAGATATTGACGACCTTCAACCGTTTGATGCGGAAGCTTTTGTTGATGCTATCTTTGAAAAATAACATCCTGCAAAGCTTGACGGGGAGAAATAAAAACATAATAACAATTTTCCTGCTACTTATATTTTTCTCCCTCCATAGACTTTACAATCTTGGTTTTAAAGAAATCCAAATGTGGGACGAATCGCTGTATGGAGTTAGGGCTAAATCAATTTATTACTTTAACGATTGGATAGATCAAACTGTACGTGCTGTTGGTGGTTTGTATTCTTCCTCTCATCCCCCACTTTTAATCTGGCTTATTGCTTTGGTTTACAAAGTTTTTGGAATAAACGAATTTGCAACGAGACTTTTCCCTGCAATTTTTGGCTCATTGACGGTGATTTTAACATATCTTTTAACACGAAAATTTTTTGGCGGTGAAGCAGGGCTACTTTTAATCCCATTTCTCGGCTCAATTTATCTTTTTAATTTCTACTCACGGCAGGCACAACTTGATATCCCGTATATATTTTTCATCACGCTCTCAATTTACTTTTACCTTGAATTCTTAAATGGCAAAAAATCTTATCTATATTTTTCAGGTTTTGCGTTTGGGCTTGCATTGATGACAAAAATAATCGTTGGATTTTTTGCTGTCATCACAATTTTTATTTTCCTAATTTTTATGTGGTTAAAAAAAGAAATCTCAACTAAAGAAATTTTTCATCACCTTGTCCCAATCGTTTCAATTGGGCTTATAATTTCTTTCCCCTGGCATATCTACATGCTTAAAAATTACGGTTCAAATTTTATAGACACATTTTTCAAATTTCATATAATTGAAAGGCTATCTCAGGGAGTTGAAGGAAACATACCTGAGCTTGGCTATTTTTACATTTTGAATCAAATCATAGTTCAATTTCCACCGGCTGTCCTTGTATTCTTTGATACCTTAAAAATTCTAAAAAATCCAAAAAGGGTCGCAAAAGAAAAAATTTTAATTCAAGCTTGGTTCTGGAGCACATTTCTTATAACCTCAATATCAAAAACGAAAATACCGACTTATGCACTTCCATCGCTAATTCCAGCAGTTATAATCGCTTCTACTTATTTGGGTGAGACATTTAAAGAACAAGCAAATACAATTTCATTATCGGCACTTTTAATTTCCTTAATCTGGTCATCAAGCCAAGAGCTCAGAAACGGGGTTAAAGATTTTCTAAAATTAAACTTGAATGAAAACGCTGTTATTTTAACTGCATTATTTTTAATTGCGATTTTATTGTCGCCGTTTTTAGTTAAAGTGGTTCTTAAGTTAAGGAAGGAAAATTTTGCAAAATTCGTGTTATACTTTGCAATTTTAATTGGGATTTTTGTGATTTTAAAAACGGAATTTCTTATTGATTACTCAAGATATGATGATGGAGCAAGAGTTATTTGTGAATTCATTGATTCATCTAAGGTTGATACACTTTTTTATCTATACACGAAGCATTCAACAGGTGGGATGAACCCGCAGTTAACATTTTATTCGTATAGAAAAATTTCTGGTTCAATAAAGTGGATTGAGATACCAAGGGAGAAGCCTGAAATAATAAAGCAGTATCTTTCAAATTCCAGAAATTTAATCGTCTTGATGGAGCGAACAGCGAAAGATAGTTCCGAAAGGTTTTCGGAGGTTAATTATTTGATAAAAATTCTTGGTGAATTTAATTTCAAGCGGGTGGTTGCGACGAGGAGGTATTTTTTATTCGTTCGAGAAGGTTAAAATTTGATTTATTTCTCAAAAAATTTTATATTTATAATTGATTAAAGCGCGCCCGTAGCTCAACGGATAGAGCAACGGCCTTCTAAGCCGTGGGTTGCAGGTTCGAGTCCTGCCGGGCGCGCTTTTAATTTATTTCTTTTCATTCATCTTCGCTTCAAGCCGTGCTATCCTATCCTTTATAAGATACTGATACTGCTGGGGATAATAAGCAAGAACTTTGTTTAAGATATCTATCGCCTTCTTATACTCACCCATCATCTCGTATAAGTTTACAAGTATCACATATGGATTATACTCACCGTAAATGTTCATCGGGTCACGATTAATTTGTTCAAGCGCTATAGGTTCAATTTCTTTTGCAATTTTCATAAACTTATCCCTCGCACCAACAACTTCATACAATCTTGCAACATCATAACGCAGGCGGTAATCCATCGGCAAAATATCATTTGGAATTTTACTTTCCATACGGTCAAGGACTTCAACAACCTTTGTGCTATCACGATTATTTTCATAATAGTAAATTGCAAGCTTTAAAAATGCATTTCTATAATTTTGCATCAAATTTCTATCCGTCTCAAAGAAATGAACATTTGGATTGTTCAAATTTCTAAACTTAAAACCATAATATGGCTCACGATAAAACCCTTCTGGTTCATTGAACAAACATTGTCTCATCACATCTTCGCGAATAAATGTCGTCGAGCCTTTTGGATTTTTAAATGGGACGACTCTGTAAACAAGCCCTTCCATCCTCAAATAATCATCAAGCCCAATAAAGTTATCGGGTGAAACTGTCACGGCGAAATAAATTGGTCTTTCCCATTTGTTCGTCTCAATTATATCTCTGACCATAATATCTTGAACTCTTATCGCCTTAATATCTCCGAATTGAAGGGTATTAGGCATCCTAAATGTGATTTTGCCCTGATTTATAATCGCTGTGTCTGTAATTCCGAATTTTTCATAAACCCCTTTTGGAACGGGAATTGTAACATCCCTCGGCTCCCACTGGACAAGTCCGAGTTTCCTTATGATGTTATCGCTTAAGCTTATCGGGACTTTCTTTGCTCCGTAAGGTTCTTCGCGCTTTAATTGAAGAATATACCAATCAGTGTTAAGCAAGCTTAAATTTACAATTCTAACATCTCTTCTCACACCTTCAACAACCTGCAGATACCATAGTGGGAATGTATCATTATCTCCATTTGTGAATAAAATTGCATCCTTTTCACAACTTTGCAAAAGATTATAGGAATAATCCCACGGGACGAAGTTACCACTTCTATCGTGATCATTCCAGTTTTGAACAAGCATATTAAATGGGATCACAAAAAATGCAACTGCTAAAAGTCCAGTTGTGTAAACCTTTTTTATCTCTGATTTTATGAATTCAGCTATAGAGTCAATAAGCCCAGAAACACCAATTCCAATCCATGTTGAAAATGCAAAGAAAGAACCGGCAAAAACATAATCTCTTTCTCTTGGCTGTGGTTCTGGCATGTTTAGATAAACCGCAAGCCCAAGCCCTGTCACAACAAACAAAGCAAGATAAGCCAGAAACATCTTCCAATCTTTTTTGTAATGATAATACAAACCGAAAAGCCCAACCAAAAGTGGCAATGCAAAATATCTATTCGGAAACTCATTTGACTTGCCCCATCCAGTTTCTGCCCTTATAAAAGCAGCTGGTGCATCTTGAATATCACCCGCTCTACCAACAAAATTCCACAGGAAATATCTCAAATACATATGATTCAATTGATACCTTATGAAAAAGTCCCAGTCGCTTTGATATTTCTGATAATTCTCTTGATGAGATGGTTCTTGACTCCATCTTCTTTTAAAAGGTGATGGTTGTTCGCCATATTGTTCTCTTTCAAGATACTTTACAAATCTGATGAGATTATCCGGAGCATTTTCATTTATAGCTGGTCTATCATTTGCCCTTACGATTATCAAAGCATATGTTGTATAGCCAAGAAAAACAAGCAAAAGACTAGTTAATGATGCAAATAAAATTCTTTGCTTATGTTGGTATGAATAATAAATTCCATACGAAACCGCAATCGCAATTAAAACCGGAACAGCTGGCATATCATCAAGCATTGAAGGTATCCAAAATATCACAACCTTGTAAATTATAAAGAACACGGCAACTGCAAGCACACCCATAACAGTAAAACTTTTAAGAGTGACCTTCTCATTAAACCTAAAATAGACAAACATTGCAAGCGTGAATATTGTTAAAATACTTAACAAATGAACGCCTATTGACAAGCCAATCACATATGCTATAAGAAGCAACAATTTATCGCTTTCAATTTTATCAGCTTTCTCAAACCAAACCATCCCAAGCCATATCGCAAAGCTCATTAAGAACAAACTTGTCGCATAAACTTCCGCTTCAACAGCATTGAACCAAAAAGTATCGCTGAAAGCAAGCGCTAAAGCCCCAACGGCAGGAGCGCCGTAAACAGATAGTTTATCAATAAAACTTTGTGGCTGAGGTTTCCACCTTAAAATCAATCTAACAGATATGAGATATAAAAACATAACAGTTAAAGCGCTCACGAAACCACTTATTAGATTAACCCTTTTTGCGATATTTTCGGCTATAGGTAAAAGTGTGGCAATTCTTCCAAGAATTATAAAAAATGGTGCTCCAGGTGGATGTGGAACCCCAAGTGAATATGAAACTGCTATAAATTCACCACAATCCCAAAATGGAACGCTCGGTTGAACAGTAATTGCATAGACGACAAAAGAGACAATGAATAAAATAAATGCGATTAAATGATTGATTTTAAGTTTACTCATCTTGAAACAAATTTTATTTTTGAAATTAAATCAACCGCAATTTTATCACATAAAAGAAAACCTTTCCTGGTTAACTTAATTTTAAACTCATTCACATTCAAAAATCCAAGTCTCTCATACTCATTCACTTCCTCACTAATTTCGCTTTCAAGAAAATCAAAACCAAATTTTTCCCTAAATTTTTTAATTTCAATCCCCGTGCTTCTCAGTCCAAGGTAGATAAATTCTTCAATCATCTTTTCCTCGCTCAAAATTTCAAAGTTTGCAATTGGCAATTTCCCAGAATTAACCACATTAAGATATTTATTCAAATTTGCAACATTCCACCATCTTTTATTCACCCAAAACGAATGAGCAGAAGGTCCAAAACCGATGTAGTTTTCATAAAGCCAGTACTTTAAATTATGCTTGCACTCAAAACCAGCCTTAGCAAAATTTGAAACCTCATAATGAAAATAACCAGCACCTTCAAGAACATCAATTGTCACCTCATAAAATTTAGCTTGTTCATCTTCGGAAGGCAAGGAGATCTTTCCAAACTTAACAAGCTCATAAAGAGGTGTGCCTTTCTCAACTATTAAATTATAAGCAGAAATATGTGGCACATCAAGTTCAATTGCTTTAAACAAATTTTTCTCCCACATTTCCAATGTCTGTCTAGGCAACCCAAAAATTAAATCAATGTTAACATTATAAATCCCCGCTTCAAAAGCAAACTTAACACAATTAATAGCATCATCACTTGTGTGAATTCTCCCGAGAAATTTCAAATCGTCATCAAAAAAAGATTGAACTCCAAAACTTATCCTGTTAACGCCAACTTTTTTAAACTCATAAAGTTTTCCTCTATCAATGGTTCCTGGATTTGCCTCAATCGTTATTTCGGGGTTTTCGGAAATTTTAAATTTTATTTGAATCTCGTTTAAAATTTTTTCAACTTGTGTAGGTTCAAGCAAAGATGGGGTTCCACCGCCAAAATATATAGTATCAAAACACGCATCATTAACAAAATCCGATTCAACTTTAAAAATTTCTATCTCTTTTAAAATTGCCTTAACAAATTCATCAATCAAATTTAAACTTTCAACCGAATAAAAATCGCAATAAATACATTTTCTCTCGCAAAACGGTATATGTAAATAAATCCCACTCATCTTATCCTCTTCCCCACCCTCTCCCATCTAATTGATTTAAATTTCTCTGGCAGATTAAAAATTGAAATTTCTGAATTCCAAGACCAGTAAATTAAGATAGCTTTACCAATTATATTTTCAACTGGGACAAACCCCCAATATCTGCTGTCAAGACTGTTATTTCTATTGTCGCCCATTACAAAAACATAATCTTTTTGAATTACATATTTAGTCGATTCAACGTTGTCAATAAAAATTTTCCCATCAGGTCCAATCTCAACCTCATGACCTTCCCTCTCTATCATAACTTTCCATTGTTTAATGTTTTTCTGATTCAACTTAATTTCCATCCCCTTATATGGAACGATGATCGGACCGTAGTTATCTTCGTTAAAGTCAGAGCCTTCGGGGAAAATAATCGGATTTGGAAGTCCCTTTGGAACGACAAAATTGTAATTAACTTTTACAGTTGACGGCTCTTCAAATTTTTTGTCATTTATGTAAATGACTTTATCTCTTATCTTCACCACATCACCAGGTAAACCAATTAGCCTTTTTATGTAGTTTACATGTTCAGAAGATTTTACCTCATTTTTTTCACCCGGGAATTTAAATACAATTACATCACCACGATTCAATGAAGCAAGTTTTGGCAACATCGTGACTTGTGGAATTCTTATATTTGTAAATGGCACATGCTCAGGAGTTTTAACAGGAAAGCCAATCTTTGAAACAATTATGAAATCGCCAGGTAAAAGTGTATCCTCCATTGAGCCCGACGGAATTCTAAATGCATCAAATATAAAAGTTTTAACAAGAACTGCAATAATAATTGCAATCAACAAAGGTCTAAACCAAGTGCTCATCTCTACCTCATTTTGAGCTTCTTCAACTACTGTTTGCTCACTATTATGATTTTGTGCTAACATTTTTTGTGTCATTTAATTATCATCCCTATTCTGTTAAACTTTATTGAGGCAATTTTTGCAAATATGTTGTAAATCGGTATATCTGGATTCCACGACCAGTAAACAATCAAAGGCGTCCCAACGATATACTTGTCTGGAACAAATCCCCAAAACCTGCTATCAAGGCTATTATCGCGGTTATCACCCATCATAAAATAATAGTCGTGTTCAACGACATATTCATTTTTTTCAACTCCATCAATGTAAATTTTCCCATTTTTAATTTCAACTGAATGTCCTTCCCTTTTTATAAAAACTTCCCACATTTCAAGATTTGAATGGTCAAGTTTTATTACATCACCTTTTTTCGGCACTACGATGGGACCGTAATTATCTTCGTTAAATGGTGCACCTTTGGGGAAAATTCGCGGGTCAGGTTGGTCTTTGGACAAAATGTAAGGTCTTTCAAACTTAACATATTTTGGATTTGGAAGAATTTCTCCATTTACATAAACAACTTTATCAATGATTTGAATCGTGTCACCTGGCAACCCTATGCATCGTTTTAAGTAATAAATCATCCCCGGGTGCTTAACTTCATCTCTATAACCAGGGAATTCAAAAACAACCACATCCCCCCTTTCAACTTTCCAAAGGCTCGGTATGACGATATATGGAAGTCGTATTGTCGTCAAAGGTATATTTCTTGGCGTTGCAAGGTTATAAATGAATTTATTTACAAAAAGAAAATCACCAGCCATAACAGTATCTTCCATTGACGAAGTTGGAACTTCAAAAGAAGCGATGACAAAACTATTAAGCACAAGAAAAATTCCAAAAACAACCACAAACTCTTTCACAAAGTTATAAATTTTTTCCTTCAAAGTTCGTGGTTTAACTTTTTTCTGGGATTTCTTTTCAGGCATTTGTAAGTTTAATTTTGTTTTAATCATTGTCTATTGTAAGAACAGCGAGGAATGCTTCCTGCGGGACTTCAACTTTTCCAATCTGCTTCATTCTCTTTTTACCTTCTTTCTGTTTTTCAAGGAGTTTTCGTTTTCTGGTGATATCGCCACCATAACACTTCGCGAGAACATTTTTCCTTAACGGCTTAATCACATCCCTTGCAATAACTCTGCTTCCAATCGCTGCTTGAATCACAACTTCAAACAATTGTCTTGGTATCAATTCCCTTAACTTTGAACATAACTTTCGTCCATAATCATAAGCTTTACTTCTATGAACAACAAAAGAAAGCGCGTCAACAGGTTCGCCATTTAAAAGTATATCAAGCTTAACAAGGTCGGATTCTCTATAATCAAGGAATTCATAATCAAATGAAGCGTATCCGCGAGACACCGATTTTAGCTTATCGTAGAAGTCAAAAATTATTTCAGAAAGTGGAAGTTCATATTCAAGTATTGCTCTATCAGCCGAGACATAGTGGGTTGTTTTATAAACGCCTCTTCTATCAGAACAAAGCTTCATCAATGCTCCGATATATTCGGAAGGTGTTATAATTTGAGCTTTGACATACGGTTCCTCAATGTGGTCAATTTCCCCGGGGTTTGGCATATCCGTTGGATTATTTATAAACAAAACTTCACCATTTCTTTTTACAACTTTATAAACAACATTTGGCACAGTTGTAACTATGTTAAGCCCGAATTCCCTTTCAAGCCTTTCTTGAACAATTTCCATATGAAGAAGACCAAGAAATCCACATCTAAAGCCATGTCCCAGCGCTGATGAACTTTCTGGTTCAAAAACTATCGCAGCATCGTTTAATCTCAACTTTTCAAGCGCATCTCTCAATTCCTGATAATTTTCTGAATCAGCTGGGAAAAATCCAGCGTAAACCATTGGTTTAACCTCACGATATCCAGGAAGAGGTTCTTTAGCTGGGTTATTAGCAATTGTGACAGTATCCCCAACCCTTGTATCATGGACATCTTTTACACCAGCTATAAGATACCCAACCATGCCTGTCATGAGTTTCCCAGTTCTTATCCTGTCAAGTTTTAAAATACCAACTTCCTCAGCCTCAAAAACTTTACCATTTGCAAAAAACATAACTTTATCACCTTCTTTCAATTCACCATCAAAAACACGAAGATATACAACAACACCACGATATGAATCATATTTTGAATCAAAAATAAGCGCTCTCAGCGGTTCATTAGGATTTCCTCGCGGTGGTGGAATCCTATGGACGATTGCTTCAAGAAGCTCATCAACCCCATAGCCTGTTTTTGCACTCACAAGCAAAATTTCATCTTCTTTACATCCTATCAAGTCAATAATTTGAGCCTTCACAGTTTCAATCATCGTTTTAGCAGCTGGAAGGTCAATTTTATTTATCACTGGTATTATCTCAAGCCCCGCATCAACCGCCATATAGAGGTTGCTTATAGTCTGCGCCTCAACGCCTTGAGTTGCATCAACGACAAGAATTGCCCCTTCACTTGCAGCAAGAGCTCTTGAAACCTCATATGAAAAGTCAACATGTCCAGGTGTATCAATAAGGTTAAAAATATACTCAACGCTGTCCCTCGCAACATATCTCATTTGAATTGGATGAGACTTTATCGTTATTCCTCTTTCTCGCTCAAGGTCCATATTGTCAAGAATCTGTTCAACCATTTGCCTTTCTGGGATAGTTCCAGTTTTCTCAAGAAGTCTATCAGCAAGCGTTGATTTACCATGGTCAATATGTGCAATTATGCAAAAGTTCCTTATCCTGTCAATACTCATTCCAGTCAGAGGTTATTAACCTTTGTTTACTTTTGTTTAAAAAATATAAAAACAAAGAGTTAAAAATTCAAAACATTCCCCGACTTATGTTAACCTAAAAACAAGTTCCGTTGTTTTAAAGTGAATTTTTGCGACATTGAAAAGTTCATCTTTACCATACTTTTTCACAAATTCAACAGCAAAATCAATAACTTTCTTTGAAGCACCTTTTGGGAAATCAATCCCGTATCTTTCCGATAATTTTTTAAGTTCTTCAAGAAATTTTGCCCTTGAGATAATTGAAGCTGAAGCAACCGCTGGGTCAACTTCAGCCTTATACATTTGGTGAATTTTGATTTTTTTGCCCATTTGCATTAACGATTCTAAAAGATATTTCTCATCGCCAAATTGGTCGGAAATAGCACTTGAACATATCAAACCCCTTTCAACAGATTTTTTCATAAGATTCTCTATCACCCGAGCATGACCCCAAGCAAGAAGCTTGTTAAGATTTAAATTTTTAGTTAACTCATTATATCTTTTCGGTCCTATAACTACAACATCATAAAGACAAACTTTCTTTATTTCCTCAGCAAGCTCATAAACTCTTTTATCAGACAACTTTTTTGAATCCTTAACCCCAAGTTTAATGAAAGTTTCGTTTATCTTTTCATTTGAAATCACACCTGCAATTACAAGTGGACCGAAAAAATCGCCTTTACCTGATTCGTCAACCCCAATGTAGCTTTCCATCTAAATGTTTTTTTGATGTAAAGTTAAGTAAATTTGCAAAACGAAAAAAATTTTTTTATATTTACAACTGCCAAAATATCTTCACGGTGAGTATAGCTCAACCGGTCAGAGCGCCAGGTTGTGGCCCTGGAGGTTGCGGGTTCGAGTCCCGCTACTCACCCCAAATAGCCCCCATCGTCTAGAGGCCTAGGACACAGGCTTTTCAAGCCTGGAACGCCGGTTCGAATCCGGCTGGGGGCGCTTTCTATTTACACGCCAAATAAAATGTCACAACACCAAATGTCAAATGCCAAAATTTAACCTCTTTAAACCCAACCTCTCTTAATATCCTCACAAAGTTTTCACCCTCAGGAAACCTTAAAACCGACTCAGGTAGATATGTATAAGCATTTTCATGTCCAGAAAAAATTTTCCCAATCAAAGGCAAAATCCTGCGAAAATAAAAAAAGTAAATCCACTTAAAAGGTTTATCTGGGATTGAGAACTCAAGCACTCCGAGCTTTCCGCTTAACTTCAAAATTCTATAGATTTCGGATAGCCCCTTTTCAAGGTCTGAAAAATTTCTAACTCCGAAAGCGACGAGACAAACATCAAATGTTTCATTTTTAAACGGTAAATTTTCCGCTTCCGCGCATAAGATATTAAAATTTTTTGCTTTTCTTTTCAAAAATTTTTGCCGAAAAATTCTTAACATATTTAAAGATACATCAACGCCAACAATTAGTGATGGGTTAAATTTTAATGTCGCGATTGAAAAATCGCCAGTTCCACAAGCGATGTCAATTATTTTTTCACCCCCAGATAAATTCAACTTTCTTACTGCGAATTTGCGCCATTTGATGTCAAACCCGAAACTTAAAACATGATTTAAAAAATCATAACGATGAGCTATTAAATCAAACATTTTATGCACATATTTACGCTTTACATCTTTTCGGGCAAATACTTGAGGGTCCATTTTTTTATGGCTTATTTTGCTTAACATTTTCCCAAAATTTATTCAAAATTGAAAATTTTTTCAAAAACAAAAAAGGCGTGGCAAAAGCCACGCCCTTTGAGAGAAACATCTTTTATCAATTAAAAACTACAAATTTGGATTCGTATCTTTCTCGCGTCTCCCAAGCGGGAAGAAAGCCATTCTGCCTTGCAAGAACGAATCGTTAAACCTTCTCAAATCCTGCAAATACATCCCCTCAAGAAAGAACTCACGCTTTCTCTCTTCCCTTAAAGTTGAAATATCAACGGTCGTCAATGGCGTTAAACCAGCAGCACTTCTAATTGAGTTAATTTCATCAAGTGCACTAGTTGTGCTATTTTGAGAGAGATAATATTCAGCCCTTATAAGAGCAGCCTCTTGCCATTTTGCAATAGTTATATCACTTGCACGGCTTGGATACTTCGCCTGCCTCCAATAGGGTCTAGTCGCTGTAGGTGCCTGTACCGGGACACGAGGATCACCAGTAATCTGATGTCTTGGTCCAACCCCAACTTCAGGTCTATCATATGCATAGATATAAACAAGGTTATTCTCACGAGATGTATTTTCAGAGTAGACAGCATCAAATTTTAAACCAGTAAACAACGATGGATTAGCAACATCATTATAAGCACCATCTAGGTCACCTTTAAATAACTTTGCCCTTGCTCTTCCGAGATAAGCGATCGCTTTAACTTGGGACGCGTTCAAAGTTTGATGCCCATTTTTAAAAGTCCTTGCTGGAGGTAAACCATCCGCGATATTTATAACCTCTGTGAAATGCTGTATAGCTCTGTTATAAATTGAATCCCTTGAGAGCAAAGGTCCGCCATCTATTGGTGAACCATCCCACATATCCGCAAGATGTATCAATGCAAAGCCAGCATAAATATGAGCCATAGCATATTCAATCATCTTCTTTGCAGAATCTTCTCCAACAATTTGCTTTATCCTTTCAGCACCATTTTCAGCAACCCATCTTGCCCTTTGGATAAAACCATACCAATCCTCCATAGTTGTGTTATTATCTTGCACTTGACCATCTTGCATTTCTCTAAATGTGGGGAAAGAACCAATGTGAATAAGCTCATTACTTAACAATCCAGAACAAATAATTGTCCATTGATATTCAAAAGCGAAATCAGCTGCTATACCAGTTACAATAGCCGGGATCGCTGTTGATTGATTTAAATTTTCATCTGTAATCTGGTTTGGATTTTCAACCTGGAGTGATTGCCTACAGCCGATGTAAAATACCAAGAGAACAACAAGAAAACTTAAAATTAATGCTTTTCTCATCATAAACTCCTCCTTTAAATTTTGTTATTTTTTAAACAGCGGGCGAGTTTACCTCGCCCGTCTTGATAGTTAAAATTCAACGTTAAGTGTAAAGATATATCTCGTCGCTTGAGGCAAAGTTAAGAAGTCAGAACCTTGATTTAGGTTCGGACCAGGACCAGCATAATTAACTTGTGGGTCAGGACCACCATATTTTGTCCAAAGAGCAACATTCCTTGCAGAAAATGTCAAAGTAACTCTCCTTGAACCAAAGAATCTCGTAAAGCTAGCAGGTAAAGTATATGAAATCCCAATCTCACGCAATCTGACGAAATCACCTTTCTGAACCCAAAGATCATCAGCCCTCCAATCATATTTCATCCACTCCCTTAGCGCTTGCTCAAGCTCAACTGTATCCTTCGCCATAAATACTTTCTGCTGTGCTTCAATTTCGGGAACATAGGTATTGTACCTTATCATAAATCTTGCGGTGTTGTTATAGACATAGAATTTCGTAGCCCACTCAACAAATGCATAAACACTTATCCTTCTAAACAATGTCAATGTAGCTGAGAATGAACCGTTCAACTTCGGATAAGCATTGCCAAGGAATTTCTTTTCTGTTCCAACTTGAACAGCTGTATTTGCAATGGCATTCATTATAGTTCTTCTATGTGACGGGTTTTGGAAATTATAAGATGGATTTGCTTTGTATGCGTTCAACTGATTAAGTGCAGTTGTTAAAGACCCAGGTTTAATTCCAATTAACTTATATCCCCAGAAAGAGTTTATTGGATAACCTTCTCTTACCTCACCTATCCCACCAAGTCCATATGGAAGTGGAGCGGTGCCCCCAAGCGAGGTGACCTTATTGTCATTTGTGGACAACATAAAGTTAACATCCAGTGAAACAGTTGAAGTTGAAATTGGAATGCTTCTTATAGTAAGTTCAATTCCTTTATTTCTTATTTCACCAACATTGGTAAGCTGTAAGTTCAACCATCCCTCAGACGGCGGATAGCGTTTCAAAAGCAAAGCATCTTTTGTAATTTGTCTATAGTATGTGAATTCAATTCCAAGCCTGTCGTTGAAGAAACCAGCGTCAAAACCGACTTCTAATTCATCGCTTCTTTCAGGTTTGAGTTTACGATTCCCAATGTTGCCTGGTGTGACAGCAGGAACACCATCAAGACCTGCAACTGCATCCCATGTCCTTTCCTTGTCAAATACACCTGGGGCAAGTCCAGCCTGACCCCAAGCAAGCCTTAATTTCATTGAATTCCATATATTCTTTGGCCAGAATCCAAGCTCAGAAGCTACAAATGAAGCTTGTGCTTTCGGATAAAGCGCAAGTCCATAGTCAGGACCAAAACCACTATTACCATCAAGTCGTAAAGCACCTGTCACAAAGAGCATGTTAGCCACACCAATCTGCTCCTGAACGAAAATCCCACCATTTATCACTCTATACCTATATTCCTCAGCTGTCCTCACCGCTCCAGCTGAAATTACCGACAAACCAGGAGCTGGGAAATCTCTTCCTTGACCAAAAACCCTATAATCAGAATCAGCAAATCCTTGAAGCCCTGCAGTTAAAGAAGATGTAAGTTTATCCGTCAATGCAACATGCCAAGCAAGTGAATAATCAAGTGTCATAGAATAAAATGTCCTCCTTTGATTACCTTTCATCCCATATGGATAATAAATAAAGCCGAGCCCATATGGGAAGAGCTGTTCATTTTCCTCAGCTGTCACATCAAATCCGATCGTCAACTTCTGTCTAAATGTTCCAAAAGGTCTATGTGTCCAAGTCACGCCACCTGTAAATGCATGCGTTGTCTGAAAGTTATTTAATTCACGGGCTATGCTTAAAGGTGTAAACGGCTCTCCATAAGGATTTGTAGGTGTAGCCAAATTTCTCCTCGAAAGCAAAGCATTAGGAACTAAACCATAAATGTTGTTATCATTATTCGGCCTTTTCAACCTTGAATATGTATACCCAGCGGTAGCTTGTATGTCCCAATTTTCCCCACCAACTGCATTCAAATTACCTCTGAAAGAAACACGCCTAAACCAGTTTGATGGAATTGAACCAACTTCGTTTTCATATCTACCTGAAACATAATATCCAACAGTTGGTGTCCCTCCTCGTATAGATGCGAAGTAAGCTTCATAAGGTCCAGTTGATAATAAACTGTTGGCAAGACCTTCACTTGCAACTTTTACACTATCTGGCGTCCTCCGAGCTCCAAGTTTTATATCTTCTCCTGTTGGGAAAATACCAATTAAATAGCCAGTTGGATACAATTTCTTCGGAACCCTTACTCCACCACGCTCAATCATAAAGTTTATTGTGGGTTGACCAGTAACACCTTTCTTAGTGAAAATTTGAATGACACCATTAGCAGCTTGGGTTCCATAAAGCGTGGTAGCAGCTGCGCCCTTTATTACCTCAATTCTTTCAATATCAGCAGGAATTATATCGTTTAATCTTGATGGATGCTGGCCACCTGTCCAAACAGTTCCATAATCAATATTAGCATTGTCAATTCTGACACCATCTACATAAATCAAAGGCGAATTATCTTGAGATACACTTACTAATCCCCTCAATCTTATAGCAGCTGCACTTCCTGCTTGCCCTGAGCTTGGAAGAGCAACCAATCCCGAAACTCTCCCCTGAAGAACTTCAGTTATGCTCCTAACCGGGGCAATCTCAATATCTTTAATCGTAATAGTCCCGACTGTATTTCCAACGCTTCTCTTTTCAAGAGCTGTTCCTGTTCCCGTTACGACAACTTCATCAAGCTGTAAAGCAGTTGGCGATAGATAGAAATCAACGGTTGCTGTTTCACCTGGTCTAACAGTTAGATCTTTTGTCTGCGAACCATAACCAACAAATCTCGCCTGGACTTTGTAAGTTCCAGGCCTTACATTTTTAATAATATAATTCCCATTTATATCTGTCGCTGAACCAAGCGTTGTCCCAACGATAATAACTGATGCTGCCGGCAAGGGGTTATTTGTTTCGCGGTCATATACCGTTCCCCTAATCTCGCCGAACTGTTGAGCAACCAATAATCCTGAAAAGCTAAACAGCAAAATTAACAATATAACTTTTCTCATAGTTTGACCTCCTTAATAAGTTTTTAGT
>CAYTKW010000009.1:0-93031 GCA_964438815.1 uncultured Bacteroidota bacterium | reverse complement strand
AAACGATAAAATCTTGCCATCAAAAAATATGCTTATCAAAATTTGTAAAATGACAGGAATGATATTTGAAGTTAAAGATGAGAAAATATTGGTTAAAAATATAGGGAAGGGCGCTTTCAAAAATTTTTATCTATATTTTGGAAAGCCAATAAGTTAATGTAATTATTAAAGTTTTTTTGCAAGAACGACGGTTGATTTTTGTTTAAACATTTCTCCATTTTCGGAGGTTGCCTCAAATAAAATTATATAAATTCCAAGTCTTAAAATCCTACCATCATCACCAGTCCCATCCCAGACCAAATTTCCAACTTGGTTTGAGAATTGATTGCTTGCAAGCGTTTTAACTGGTCGTCCGTTGGAGTCAAAGATTTTAACATTTATAATTCCACTATTAAATGGCAATGTGTAAGAAATTAAACATACATCATTGAAGCCATCTCCATCGGGGGAAAATGGATTCGGGGTTATGGAAATTGTTGCTTCTTGAGGTTTTTGCTGGAGTTCAATAAAAGCAGTATTTCTACGGCCGGGGGTTCCACCTGATTTTGAAGATGAACTAGTCCAACTTGACCTTTCAAATGATGATAAATTGGGGTTTGTTTTTTCAAGAGATACACCCCTTTTATCTGGGATTATTGAACTGTGCCAATTTTCGGAATACCGTACACTGTCAATTATTTTACCAGTTAGATCAGATATAACAACATCATCAAAGTCGTTGTTTAGACTTAAACTTTTGTTAAGTATGATGACTTTAAAGTCAAATGAATCGTCGGAAGTTAGATATTTATAAATTGTTGAATCAGATGTGATTACAAGATACTCTTTTGGGTAAAGCATAAAATCTGATGAAGTAAGTGTGATAAAATTGGCTTTACCTTCCTGATTACGCATATCGTTAAATTTCCAGTTCTTTAAATTTACTGGCTTATCATAACGATTGAACAGCTCAATGTATTCACAATATCCGGGGATAGGGTCAAACATTATCTCGTTTACAGTGATGCAATTTGCTGGATAGCTGATGTTTATCTTTTTTATTGATTTGTTGTTTTTCAAATTTTCATCTTGAGGAAAGTCAACGAAAAATATCAAAATGTTTTCGCCAGGTTCAAGATTTGAAAATTCAAAATTTATCTTTGTTGAATCTTTTTTATTCAGTTGGATTTGAAAGCCCTGTGTTAAAATTGATTCGGTTTCAGTGGAATCAAGTGTTGAACCTTTTGATATTTTTATTGAAAAATTATTTGTTTGATTCAAGCCTACATTTTGAACTGTGATTTCAATATTTAAAGGTTCCCCGTAATCCAGTGATTGAGGAATTTTTACAGATGAAATTTTAAGGTCAAAATTTTTTCTTTTCATGCTGTTTTCTTTCCCTGGCGTTGCCCTGATTGAATCAGCTGGTGCTGACCAGTTTGATGAATCTGTTGATGATTCTTCAAAATCAATTCTTTCAATTGAAAATCCAGTTTTTCCCCAGTTGTTATAATAATAAACCGAATCAATTTTTGCACCAGTATGATCGTAAACTACAATCGCATCACCTGTGTTGTTAAGTGTTGGTAATGGCAGAGTCAGTATCTTTGATGTAATTTGATAAAAGTTTAAAATCGTGCTGTCTTTTGATAGTATTACATATTCTCCGGGATACACCATGAAATCATCTCTTGTGATTGTTGCTTTGCTTGATGCATCGGAGATTTGCCAGTTTTTTAAATTGAGCGCGTCGTTGCTTGCGTTATAGATTTCCACCCACTCAGGTTCATCTCCTAATGGGGCATACATTATCTCGTTTACCAAAACAGTTCTTTCCGAGTAGGAGACATCAATTTTGATTTCAAGAATGTTATTTAGTGTGTCTTCATCATCTGGATGGTAGATATTTGCGATTAGATAATATGTTTTCACATCCGATGGTGTGAAGTGCGAAATTATCTGTGTTGAATCGCCAGGGGATAGTTCACCGGGATATGTCTTTTCATCAATCAATTCATCTTGTTGCGGTAGGAGGTCAAGGTTTTTATCCTCAAAAACTTTAACTAAAAAATTACTTAAAGGAAATTTACCGATATTTTTAACTGTTAATTTTATTTCAGCTGGAAGTAATTTTAGAACTGGTTTGGAATATTTAAAATCGGTAAATGTTAAGTCTTTGTCTTTTTGTGTGAGAGAGTTTTTTAAAAGTGGTGTTGCTCTAAATGGACCTTTTGATGTTCCCCAGTTTGATACAAGATCTGAAGGTTGTTCTGGTGAAACTCTCTCAAGTGAATATCCATTTTCGCCACCCATGCTTGAGGAGTAATAGACTGAGTCAATCAAATTACCATATGGGCCATAAATTCTTACAGCGTCTTCATCATTATTTAGCGTTGGAAGGGATAAAATTAAAACTTTTTCAGCATCTGCCCAAAGCCATGGATAGAGTGTTAAGATAGTATCCTTTGAAGATATTATGGCAAAATCATTTGGTTTTATTACAAAGTCAACTCCAATTGTCCTAAATGTTTGTGAATCACCGATTCTGTAGTTTTTTAGATTCACAACTTCGTTTGTCCTATTGAAAATTTCAATCCATTCGGGTTCAGGAGCTTTTGGAGCATACATTATTTCATTCACTATAATTGAGTTAAAAGAAAGTGGTGGGGGAAGTATAGTTATTGTCTTCTTAACAAAATTATTCAATGTGTCTTCGTCATCTTCTATGAAAACCTGTAAAAGCGAAGAATAACTGCCCGATAGCAAACCTGAAATATCAATTGATACTAAAATTGAATCAGTTGAATTAAGTCTATACAATACATTTAGTTCGGCAACTTTTTCATCGTTTTGAAAGGTTAAGTCTTTATTTATGTCAATAAAAAATTTGACTGTTAAGTTTTCTACAGGATTAATTCCAAGATTATATACTGCGGTTTTAATTTTAAAATTTTGCCCTTGAAAAATTTGCGATGGCTCTGTTGAAAAGGTTTTAACTGCTATGTCATTAAACTTAGCCATTATGCTATTTTTTCTCCCTGGTGTGCTTTTCTCTGGGTCCGTTGATATTCCCCATGTTGACTTAAGGTTTGAATTTAAGTTTGGATAAATTCTCTCAATTGAATAGCCTGACCTAACCCAACTGCTTTTATAGTAAACGCTATCAATCGTTAAGCCGGTTGAATCAAATATGACGACAGCATCAGAGTCGTTTCTAAAGCGTGATACAGGAAGTTGTGGCACTATGAAGACTTTTGATGGTATGTGTGAGTGAAAGTAAAAAATTGTGTCACTTCTCGTTATAACTGCATAGCTATCTGGTTGCAGGAAATAGTCTTGAGTTGTGATAGTGTATTTTGTGTCGATAAATCGGTTTGATATTTTCCAGTTTTTTAAATTTACAGGCTCACTTGAAAAATTTAAAATTTCAATCCATTCTGGTTCTCCGCCAGATGGAGCGTTCATTATTTCGTTTATTATCACGCCTTGGGCAAAAAGCTTTGACACGAAAAACAAAGCCAAAACTGTTATGCGAAATTTATTCACGGTTTAAACGCTTATTTTTTAAGATGATAACAGTTGCTATGATCAACACTAAACTTGTCAATATGCTTCCCTCTGGTCCAAAGTTTCCACCAGAGAGCAAATTTTCTGATGTTATCTCAACATTAAAAGCTGTTTCAAAAAAACTTGTCCCACTTACTGGTAGCGAGAAGAGATAACCTTGAAAGAAGTTCCAAGAGAAATGAAGCGATATTGGAAGCCATAGTGAGCGAGTTTTAATGTAAGCTGATGAGAGCCAGATGCCAGCTAAAAAGATGTTTATTAGAGCAATTGAGTTTACATTTGGATTTCCCAAATGTGCAAGCGCAAAAAGCAAGGAAAAAACTATAGCTGCAGTTAATGGACTTGTCCCATCAATTAACCTTTGAAATGGATAACCGCGGAACAAAATTTCCTCCGCAAGAGCCACAAGCAAAAAGAATAAAATTGACTCAAAAATTTGTGAGACGATTTGGTTCGGTGTGAGTTCATATTTGTAATTTTCAAAAATTATGTTTACAACGACCACTACACTTATCATCAAAAATCCAAGGATTAAGCCAAAGTATATCTCGTAAGCTGTTTTCCTTTCAATTTTTAAACCTATTTCCAAGAGATGTTTCTTTTCAAAAAGTCCCATTATGACAAATGTTGAAATCACCACAGAAAGTAAAAATAAAAATTCGTATGTCAATATCTCTGTTGGCCGAAAAAGTTGGTTAAGCGCTAAGTTTAAGGTGCTAAAAACCAGTAAAAATATAAAAATTTTCCAACCGTTTCGCAGTTCATTTTTTTCGTTAAAGAACAATCTCTTCATTAGTTTGGTTTAGTGTATTTTAGCGCTTTTTTCCCTATATCGGTTCTATAATGCATTCCATTGAAGTTAATTTCTTTAATGGCGTTGTAAACTTTTTTTATCGTGTTTTCAAAATCATTTTCCTTTCCTATGGCTGTCACGCCAAGGACTCGTCCCCCCGAGGTTAGGATTTTTCCATTAACTTTTTTAGTTCCTGCATGAAACAAAATTATATCATCCATGTTTTTAACTTTATCAAGACCATAAATCTCCTTGTTTGTTTCATAATTATCTGGATATCCAGCCGATGCAAGTATAACGCACACCGCTGTTGCTTTCTTTATAATATAGTTGAAATTTTTTATTCCGCCATCAATTGCACTGATGAACATGTCAACAATGTCTCCATCAAGTAAAGGTAGCACGACTTGAGTTTCTGGGTCTCCAAATCTACAGTTAAATTCAAGAACTTTTGGACCATCTCCAGTGAGCATGAGCCCACAATATAAACATCCTTTATATTCTCTTCCTTCGTTTTTCAACCCCAAGATTGTTGGTTTGATTATTTGTGTTTTTATTTTTTCAAGTGTTGTTTCATCAATAAATGGAACTGGTGAATATGAACCCATACCACCAGTGTTTTTGCCTTCATCATTGTCAAGCGCTTTTTTATAGTCCTGAGCTGGGGGAAGTAGTATAAAATCTTCTCCATCTGTTATCGCAAAAACTGAGACCTCTTCACCTGTTAGGAATTCTTCAATTACAACTTTATCTCCAGCTGAGCCGAAAATTTTTTTGACGAAATATAAATCAATTGTTTTAATTGCTTCGTCAGCACTATTGCATATAGTAACGCCTTTTCCTCCCGCAAGTCCATCGGCTTTTATTACAATGGGTGGATTTAGGGTTTTGATGAAATTTTTAGCTTTATCAATCTCATCTGATGAGAACACTTTGTAATTTGCGGTCGGTATCCCGTACTTTTTCATAAAATTTTTAGCAAAAACTTTACTGCTTTCAATTTCTGCGGATTTTTTTCTTGGACCAAAAATTTTTAATCCATTTGATTCAAATAAATCAACGATGCCAAGTGATAATGAAACTTCTGGACCGACAACCGTCAAGTCAACTTTATTATCAACTGCGAATTTTAAAAGCGAGTTTAAATCTTCTGGTTTTATTGCGACAGTTTCGGCAATTTCGGAGATTCCGGCATTTCCAGGAGCGCAAAAAATTTTCTCTACGCTTTTTGATTGCGCAATTTTCCAAACAAGAGCATGTTCTCTACCTCCTCCACCAACGACGAGAATTTTCATGTGTTTTGATATTTTTTGTTTTAATCAAAAATTAAATTTTCAAGCTCGCGGACAAGGTTTATAATTATCTTGTTAATGTCATAGTTTTCTGGGTTTATCTTTGGAGTTATTGCTTTATTGTTTGTGAAATTTTCAAAAGCTTTTTCAATTGCGTTCACAATTGATTCAGGCTCATTTGCATCTGCTATAATTGAGTTTTTGTAGTCGCCTATGATGTATCTGTAATTGTTTTGACCATTAATTATGGCTATGTAAGGTTTTCCTACAGCGATGTAATCGTAGGGGATATTTGCGATATCAATTTCCTCGGTATAAATCAAATAGTCCGACGAGGATAAAATTTTAATGTAATTTTCACGCTGAATGTTAAGGTAGATGTTGACATTTTCTTTTAACTGTAGTTTTGAGACCAGATTTAATATCTCATTTGAGGGGATTCCGAGAAGATTAAGCAAAAGCGAATTTTTAAAGTTTTTGTTCTTTTTGACGAGATGAGAAATGGCAGATAAAATTAGCTTTATTTTTTTGCCCCCGATCTTGCCAGATGAAAATGTTAGTGTGAATCTATCATCGTTTATAGGTAGTAAAGTTTCGTTTTTGAAATGATTAGGGTCAATTCCAGTTGGAATTATTCTAACAAAATTGTAATCAAGGAAAGGATGGTTTAGAAGTAGATGGTCCTTTATTTTTCGGTTGTCAACTATTAATGCTGAGCCGAATTTTAAAAGTTTCTTCTCTCTTTTCACGAGCGCCTTTTTCCAATACGGAATCGCTGAATAATCAATCACAAGTGGGATTTTAAACTTTTTTGATAGGTAAGCACCAACATAAAGTGCTGAGAGTGGTGGGATAAATGCGATTATGACATTGTATTTATTTTGTTTTAAAATTCTTTCCCCGAATTTAATTGCCTTAAAAGTCCATAAATCTTCCGGCTCCCTCAAGCCAAAAATTTTGGATATAGAAGATAAAACAATTGGCAAAAGTTCCTTTTTAACACCTGGGAAATTTGCCGAAGCTATTTTTGAAAATAGGTTTAAAAGATTAACTGCGTAAACTTTTATATTGTTTTGTTTAACCTCTCCTAAAAGTGTGAAATCCTTTAAAGATGAAAATGTCACATGGTTGAGTGTTAGTACTGAAGGATTCCAATTGTAATTTATCAAATGCTTGGCGAAGTTAAGAACTCTAAGACTTGAACCGTATACTACAGGGGGAAAGTAGTAAGTTATCATTAAAACTTTTCTTGCTTGCATTAAATCTCAATTAAATTTTTTGGTAATGAGGTCAAAACTTCAACTGTTGAGTTTATAAGTATATCATCTTCAATTCTAACTCCACCAAGATTTGGGATGTAAATTCCGGGTTCAATTGTTATCACATTACCATTTTTAAGTATGTAGGTGCTTTTTGGTGAAATTCTTGGCAGTGTATGAATTTCAGTGCCGATTCCATGCCCAAGTGAATGCCCGAAAAATCTGCCATATCCTTTTTGTTTTATGTAATTTCGTGCTATTGAGTCAAGTTCGTTGGCTTTCAACCCAGCTTTTGCGTTTTCAATTGCTATTGTCTGTGCATCAAGCACAATTTGATATATTTTTTTCTTTTCATTTGAAATTTTTCCAATGGCAATTGTCCTTGTAATATCAGAATGATAACCATTATAAACACAGCCGAAGTCGATGACGACAAGTTCGCCTTTTTTTAATTTCTTCTCCGATGCAACCCCATGAGGTAAAGCCGATCTCCATCCGCTTGCAACGATTATTTCAAAAGCATCTCTTTCAGCGCCAAATTTTCTGTGAAGATATGAAATTTCGGCTGCTATGTCAATTTCAGCTACACCAGGTTTTATTATATTCAGAATCTCGTTGAAAACTTTCTCACTTATTTTTATAGCCTGTTTTATGTTTTCAATTTCGCTTTGAGTTTTGACAGATGAGATTTCTTCTATAAAATCTTTTGTTGGAATAAACTTTATATTTTTGAATTTTCCCCTTAACTCTTTAAATGTTGAAAATGGCAAATGTTCCGATTCAAATCCAACTTTTTCAAGACCGTTAAATATATTTTTCTCGCGAGCGATTTCAAAAAAAGTTTTACCAATGGATATAAACTTTTTGAAATGTTTGACTTGAATTTTAACCTGTTCTTTATATCTGAAATCAGTTATTAAAATCGCGTCTGTTTTGCTAACAAGGCAAAGCGCTGATGAGCCGGAAAATCCCGTGAGATATCTTATGTTTGGTAGGTGATTTATTAGAATTGCGTCTATTTTGAGTTTGTAAAGCTTTTCTCTAACCTTTTTAAGTTTAATTTGCCAGTCTTTCATTTTGATACGCTGTAGTTTGGAGCTTCTTTTGTTATTATTACATCGTGCGGGTGGCTTTCGCGCAACCCAGCATTTGTCATTAATATGAATTTCGTCTTCGTTTTCATTTCCTCTATGTTTCTTACACCGCAATACCCCATAGCTGACCTTAGACCGCCAATTATTTGATAGACTACATCGCTGAGTCGTCCTTTATATGGGACCATACCTTCAATCCCTTCCGGAACAAGCTTTTTAATGTCATCTTCAACATCTTGGAAATATCTATCGCCACTTCCTGCTCTCATAGCTTCAATTGATCCCATTCCCCTGTAAACTTTATAACTTCTACCTTCGTATAGAACTTTTTCCCCGGGGCTTTCCTCTGTGCCAGCAAATAATGCTCCGATCATAACCGAATCAGCTCCAGCTGCAATTGCCTTTGCTATGTCTCCAGTTTGCTTTATTCCACCATCTGCTATTATTGGAACTTTATATTTCATAGCAACCTGTGCGCAGTTCATTATGGCGGTTATTTGTGGCACTCCAACACCTGTGACAACCCTTGTTGTGCATATTGAGCCTGGACCTATCCCGACCTTAACTGCATCTGCCCCAGCTTTTATAAGTTCAAGCGTTGCTTCACCTGTTGCAACATTTCCAGCTATTATGTCAAGTTCTGGGAATTTTCTTTTTATCTTTTTCAGCATTTCTATGACACCTTTTGAATGCCCATGTGCAGTGTCAATTACAATTACATCAACATTTGCTTTTTTAAGTTCTTCAACCCTTTCAATAGTATCAGATTTTACGCCAACAGCAGCACCGACACGCAAACGTCCAAGTGCATCTTTGCATGCGTTTGGATATTTTTTCTTCTTTTGGATGTCTTTAAATGTTATTAGACCACGCAAATACCCATTTTCATCAACAACAGGAAGTTTTTCAATTTTATGCCTCTGTAAAATCTTTTCAGCTTCTTCAAGTGTTGTCCCAACTGGCGCAGTTATCAAATTTGAATTGGTCATGTATTTTGAAACCTCCGCGTCTAAGTCAGGATCAAACCTTAAATCACGGTTAGTCAATATTCCGACAAGTTTCCCTGATGTATCAACGATTGGTATTCCAGAAATTTTATAATAGCTCATAAGCTCAAGCGCTTCGCGGACCTTTCTATCAGGTGTTAGTGTGATCGGATTTAATATCATCCCACTTTCATAGCGTTTAACTTTGTCAACCTCACTTACTTGTTTTTCAATGCTCATGTTTCTGTGAATTATGCCGATTCCTCCCTCCCTTGCAATTGCTATTGCCATTTCTGATTCAGTTACTGTGTCCATTGCTGCACTTAAAAGAGGAATGTTAAGCTTGATATTCCGCGTCAGCTTGGTTGAGACATCAACCTCGCGCGGTAAAACCTCTGACTTTGATGGAACGAGAAGGACATCGTCAAAAGTATAAGCTGTTCCTACGATTTTATTTCGGAAAATTTTACTGTTTTTCAACATAACCATTAACCTAGGCTTAAATTAATTTTAAAATCTTCAACACAAACTCAAGCGCATCATGATTTAGGAAAATTATTACAAAAAGAAGAATCAAAAACAAAATAGTAAACCTCCTCTCAAGCCTCAAAACCATATTCTCTATCTCCTTCCTCAACTCAACACGAACAGACTCAATCCTTGCATTCAATTCGTCGCGAACAGATTCAATCCTCGTTATAAGTTCAGTTCTAACTGAATCAATTTTTGTTTCAAATTCAGTCTTTGTGACAAAGTCTTTTAACAACTCATCCCTTAACTCAAACTTTGTCTGAGACCATTTGTTTGATATCTCGGCGTCAAGAACATTTTCAAATGCCTTAATTATCCTCCTTGCTCTCTCACTTCCAAGAACCTCCTCAAACTCAATGTAAACCTCAGCAGGTATTGTAAAAGGCATAACTAACCCTCGGTTTTATTTATTTAAAATGCTGAAAAGCCAGTAATATATTCCCCAATTATCAAGGTGTGTATATCATGCGTTCCCTCATATGTCTTGACCGATTCAAGGTTATTCATATGCCTCATGACTGGATATTCGTTTAAAATTCCATTTGCGCCGAGGATATCCCTTGCGAGTCGCGCTATTTCAAGTGCGTGGTAGACATTGTTTCTTTTTGCAAGTGAAACTTGAACAAAGTTCGCTTTACCTTGGTCTTTTAACCTTCCAAGTTGGATACAAAGCAATTGTGCTTTTGTTATTTCTGTCAGCATATAAACTAATTTTTCCTGAACCAATTGAAAAGATGCGATAGGTTTATCAAATTGAATTCTTGTTTTAGCGTATTCAAGCGCGGTTTCATAGCAAGCCATTGCAGCTCCGACAGCTCCCCATGCAATTCCATATCTCGCTTGGGTTAAGCACATAAGCGCTGCTTTTAAACCTTTAGCTTTCGGCAAGATATTTTCTTCGGGAATCCAGCAATCTTGAAAGACAAGTTCGCTTGTTACCGATGCACGAAGCGAGTGTTTACCTTTCATTTCTGGAGCTTCAAATCCTGGTGTTCCTTTTTCAACCAAAAATCCATGTATAACTCCATCAAGCTTTGCCCATACGACAGCAACATCTGCAATTGAACCATTCGTTATCCACATCTTCGTTCCATTGAGAATGAATCCACCGTTTTTATATTCAGCTTTTGTCCTTAAACCTGCAGGATTTGAGCCGAAATCTGGTTCTGTGAGACCGAAGCAACCTATTTTCTCTCCACGAGCAAGTTTTGGGAGCCAGTAATTTTTTTGCTCCTCGCTTCCAAATTCATAAATCGGATACATAACCAAAGCACTTTGCACAGAGGCGAAACTTCTTATCCCACTATCCCCGCGCTCAAGTTCCTGCATGATAAGCCCGTAAGCAACATTATTTAAATTCGCACATCCATACTTTTCTGGTAAAGTCGCCCCAAAAATTCCAAGCTCAGCCATCTCGGGAATAAGGTGCATCGGGAAAGTCCCCTCCATATAGTGCTTTTCAATTATAGGTATAACTTTTTCGTCAACCCATTCTCTTATTGTATCACGAACCATTTTTTCTTCTTCAGTGAGGAGGTTTTCTGTGTTGTAAAAATCAACGCCCTTGAACTTAGTTCCCACTATCATTTTCCGTTTGATATTTGTTTTTAACTTTTGAAACTAAATTATCAAAAAATCTATCTAAATGCAAAAAGAAGACTTGAACGTTAGTTTAGTTTTTTGTAATTTTTTGTGCAATGAAAAAAACAAAATCAGTGCGCTACTATGAAGAAAAAATTTTTAATTTTTCTGCTTCTGCTTGTATCCACACCATCCTTTATCTTTTCACAAAATTATACAATTGAACAATATCTAAACATAAGAAGTGCGACCGCTCCAACTATCTCACCAAATGGTAAATTCATAGCGTATCTGACAGACATAACAGGAACGAATCAGGTTTGGAAAACTGGCATTGAGTTTGGATGCCCAGAGCAAATAACATTTTTCGATGAAAGGGTTCAGTTCATCTCGTGGAATCCAAAGGATGAAAACTGGCTCTTACTTGGTAAAGATATCGGTGGAAACGAGCGTACGCAATTTTTTCTCTTGAAGTCAGATGGTAGTCAAATTAAAAGGCTAACTCAAGACGACAATGTGATTTATAACTTTGGCGCATGGTCATCTGATGGAAGTATGTTTGCATATAGTTCAAATGAGAGAAATATAGCGTTTTTTGATGTCTATGTTATGGATATAAAAATTGGCAAAGCTAAACTTGTTTGGCAAAATGACGGAAATAACTCAGTAGTTGCATGGTCACCTGATAAAAAATATATTTTGGCTTCTCAAAATAGAAGTAGTTTTGACAATGACCTTTTCCTAATTGAATATGAAACTGGGAAAGTTCGCAATATAACTCCACACACTCAGCCAGCAAGATATTTCGGTGCTGAATTTTCAAAAGATGGAAAAAGAATTTACTTGCTTTCAGATGAAGGGGGAGAGTTTGTCGGAATTGCTTATATTGACTTGCCAGATGGTAAGCTCAATTATATCTATAGAACAAATTGGGATGTAACTTCAATTGAGCTTTCAAAAGATGGTAAAGAAATTGTTTTTACTTTAAATGTTGACGGTTATAGTGAAGTTTATTCGTTGAACATCGCGACTAAAGCTGTCAAAAAACTTAACTTTCCAAGCGGTGGAATCATCGATGGTTTAAGATTCACGCCGGATGGCAAAAAAATTATCTTCACTTACCAAAGCCCCGTCAAAAATCAAGATATTTACTATTACGACATTGCAAGCGGTAAGTATAAACAGATCACTTATAGCTCAACTGCTGGAATTCCGCTTTCCTCGTTTGTTGAGCCAAAGCTTGTTAAGTTTAAATCATTTGATGGTCTTGAAATTCCTGGTTATCTTTATCTTCCAAAAGGAGCGAAAAAAGATGCTTCACTTCCTGCAATAGTTTCAATTCATGGTGGACCTGAGGCACAGGAATTGCCGAGGTTTTCCGCGCTTTATCAGTATTTTATTGATAACGGTTATGTCGTCTATGCTCCAAACATCCGCGGAAGCATGGGATATGGCAAAACATATGCTTCACTTGACAACACAACGAAGAGAAAAGATGCGATAAAAGATGTCGCGATGATACCTGAATTTTTGAAATCAACGGGTTATGTGGACCCGAATAAAATTGCTGTTTACGGTGGAAGTTATGGTGGTTATACGACGCTTGCTGCAGTTACATTTTATCCCGATTTGTGGGCAGCTGGAGTTGACCTTGTTGGAATTTCAAACTTTTTAACTTTCTTGAAAAACACTGGTGCATGGAGACAAAGACATAGAATGGCTGAATATGGTGACCCAGAAAAGGATGCTGACTTTTTAAAAGAAATTTCCCCATTTTACCATGTTGATAGAATTAAGGCGCCTTTGATTATAATTCAAGGAGCAAACGACCCGCGCGTTCCAAAATCCGAGTCTGACCAAATAGTTGAATCAATAAAAGCGCGTGGAGGAGTTGTTGAATATCTTGTTTTTGACGACGAGGGTCATGGGCTTGCGAAACTTAAAAATAGAATCAAAGCTTACAAAGCAATCGTTGAGTTTCTTGATAAGTATGTGAAAAATAAAAAGCAAGCATCAAATTAATTCTTTATCTTACGTGACACGCAAACGCTGAATCTAAGAAGCTAGGGATGAGCGACTTTGATAGGGAACTTACCGAGGCTGGCAAAGTTGTGACAGAAAAAATGGCTATTGCATTGAAAAAAGCAGGAATTAAATTTGACATCATTGTTTCAAGTCCTTTGATTCGCGCGGTTCAAACTGCGGAGATATTTCGCGGTGTGATGGGGATTAAATCTGAAATTGTAAGATTAAATGAGCTCGTCCCTGGCTCGGATTTTCAATCTTTAGTAAAAATTATCTCAGAGCTCAAAGGCGAGAATATTCTTGCAGTGGGGCACGAACCACACCTTGGTGAATTTTTATATTGGTTTTTATGCCTGCTGAAACCAATAGAATTTAAAAAGAGTAGCATTGCTTGTGTTGAAGTTGGAAAACCCGGACCTTGTGGCGGAATTTTAAGATGGTTGGTTCATCCAGAATTGATTCTAAACTTATAAAAAAGGTGAGCGGGAGACGGGATTCGAACCCGCGACATTCACCTTGGCAAGGTGACGCTCTACCATCTGAGCTACTCCCGCATTTTGAGGGTGAAATCTATATTAAATATAATAACAGGAAATGAAAATGTCAAATTTGAAAAATGAAATTTTTGAGCTTTTGAACCCGCCTGATTCATCTTTGTTTTATTCAAGGGGAGATGAAAATGACCCGAGAATGGGAGATATAGTTTTGAGGGATTGGGAAAATTTAGAGGATGTAAATGTTGTCCTAATAGGTGTTCCACAAGATGAAGGGGTAAAGAGAAACAAAGGACGCCTGGGCGCAGAAAAAGCACCAAATGAAATAAGAAAATACCTTTATCGGTTTACCCCGTTTAACTTCAAATTTACAAAGCAAATAACCAATTTAAAGATATTTGACCTTGGGAACTTGAAAACCGATGGAACGCTTGAGGAAATACACGAAAGGCTTACATTTGTTATCTCTAAACTTATAGAAAGAAAAATTTTGCCCATAGTGCTTGGCGGTGGGCATGACATAGCTTTTCCGGATTATCTTGGGTTTGCAAAAAATTTCCAGAATAGAGCAGTTTTAAACATTGACACACATCTTGATGTCCGTGACAGCCAACCAAGAAATAGTGGAACACCTTTTAGACAAATTCTTGAATGTGAATATAAGCCAGATAAATTAATTGAAATTGGAATTCAAGATTATGCGAACTCAATTTATCATTTTGAATATGCGATTAAAAATAAGGTGAAAATTATTACACTTGATGAAATCAAATCAAAAGGCATAGAATCACTGTTAAGTTCAATTCATCAAGACTTGAAAAATTACCCGCTTCATTTAAGCTTTGATATGGATTCGGTCAGAGGAGCTGATGCCCCTGGAGTGAGCGCAACTTATCCGAGTGGATTAAGTGCGAATGAGGTTTTAAAAATTGCACTTTATTGTGGATTAAACTTTGATGTTAAAATTCTTGATATAGCGGAGGTAAACCCAGAGTTTGACATTGACGGTAAAACATCAAGGCTTGCGGGATATTTTATCTTAAACTTTTTAACTGGCTTCGCAAATTCAAAACTTCAAAAATAAATTATCACTTCATTTGTATCGCTTTTATATTCCGTTCTATATGTTGGTAAATCTTTTGTAGCTGGACCTTGAATTACTTTTCCGTCTTTATCGTATTTTGAGCCATGGCACGGACATTGAAATTGTTGATTTGAATTTACCCAATTGACAGTGCAACCTTGATGCGTGCAAATCATTGAGATAGCTTTAAATGTCGTCTGCCCCGTGCGGAATACGATTATCGGGCTTGAATCAACATTGAATGTTTTAAATCCACCAACCTGCGCCAGCTCGGGATGTTCACTTAATTTTATCGTGAAAGTTTTACCAGTTGGTGGTTGGACAGGATTTGAGCTTTCTTTAGTGCAACCTTGAAATAGCGCCATAAGTGTTGAAGCGCTCATTGACGCAATTAAAATTGAACTGGTGAGTTGAACAAATTGACGCCTTGATAATTTATCATTAGCCATAAAATTATCCGCCTTTTTGTTTTATGGTATTCAAAATTCTAAACATCGTGATTGTAAAAGCAATTCCAATGAAGAAGCCAAAAATTAACAGTTGGTATCTTTCTAAATCAAGGAAAATTGATGTTGCTTTTCCCGACGCTAATCCAAGACTTGTGAAAGTAAACGCCCAAATAAGTGCACCGGCAAAATTTAAAATCGCAAATTCAAAATGTTTTATCCCCGAAAGCCCAAACGCAACGGGGATTAAATTTCTAACACCATACATAAACCTTGAAAAGAGAATAAGCAAAGTTTTATATCTTTTGATAAGGTTGAATACTTTGTTAAATTTTACCCTCAAATTTTTTGAAGTTTCAGGTAAAAGGTTAATCCCAGTTTTTGATGCCATAAAAAATAATTCGCCATTTAGCGTTGAAAGTATAGTCGCAATCAAAACAACATGCCAAAATTTTATAGTCCCGACATAGATTAAATGTCCAGCTCCAATCAATGCAGTTTCGCCCTGAAATATTATCCCTATTGCAATTCCAGTGTAAATTGTAAACTTTGAAATCATAACCCAAGTTTATCTGCTATAGATTTCATCGCATCAATCACAAATTGAATATGTTCATCAAGTGGGATACCAAGTTCTTCGGCGCCTTTATAAATATCATTTCTATTTACAGACCTTGCGAATGCCTTGTCTTTAAGCTTTTTCTTTACTGATTCAACTGTGACCTCTTCAAGTTTTTTATTTGGTCGGACGAGCGCAACCGCTGTTATGAAACCACAAAGCTCATCGCATGCATAGAGAGTTTTTGCCATGAGAGTATCTCTTGGAACGCCTGTATAATCTGCATGACCTAAAATCGCTTTGCGTATATCTTCTGGAAAACCCCTTTCTTCAAGGATTCTTGAACCAACCCATGGATGTTGGTCTGGGCTTGGGAATTTTTCATAATCAAAGTCGTGCAAAAGCCCAACGATAGCCCATTTTTCTTCATCTTCTCCAAATTTTCTTGCGTATGCTCTCATTGCTGATTCAACGGCAAAAGCGTGTTTTCTTAAATTTTCGCTTTCGGTATATTCAAATAAAAGTTTAAGTGCATCTTCATAATTTGGCATCTTTCTCCCTGTTTTTTGTTTTTTCAATTCTTAAATCTATTCCCCACATTAATTTAGACCTTAAAACATCAAAGTAACCTATCTCAAGCCTCTTTACAAGTTTGACTTTATAGTTGGCTTTTTTAATTGTTATCTCAACCGGCGGTTTAAGTTTGCGCTCAATTTGACCATCTGCTGTAAGGAGAATTTCTTTGCCGTAAAACTCAATTTCCACTTTGATTATGCTATCGTCTGGAATTACAATTGGTCTTGCGGTCAAAGTGTGTGGGCATATTGGGGTTACGACAATGACGCGACTTGACGGAATTATTATCGGTCCACCAGCTGCAAGCGAATATGCAGTTGAACCAGTTGGGGTTGATATTATAAGTCCATCGGCAGTATATGTTATCAGGTATTCATCATTTATATATGTTTCAATGTTAACCATGCGCGTTGAACCCGCTTTATCAAGAACTATGTCATTTAATCCAAAATAACTTTCACTTTCACCAGCGACCTTTGCTTCAAGAACCATTCTTTCATCAACTCTATACTTACCCTTGCAAATTTTTTTTATAAATTCAAAAACTTCCTCTGGCGCTATCTCAGCCAGGAATCCAAGCTTGCCGAGATTTACACCAAGTATTGGGATTTCGTGAGAACCAACAAGTCTTGCGGTTGCAAGGATGGTTCCATCACCGCCAAAGGAGATTATGATGTCGGAGTTTTCAATTAATTCGTTTGTGTCAAGTGAATTTTCAATTTTTTGTGAGAACCTTTTCTTTATTTCTTCTGCTATCTCTTTTTGAACGAAAAATTGTATTTTTTCTTTTTTAAGTTCTTTTGAAAGATTTAAAACAACTTCATAAAGTGGTTCTTTTGCGAGGTTACCTATTATTCCAAATTTCATTAATTTTCGGATTTTTGTTTATGATTGGTTTTGTGTTGTTGTTTCTGTCTTTTGTTTTTTCTCGTTTTCAACTTCAAAGAAGTAATTTAGCTTTAACTGCGATATTGAATATTCAAGGAATCTAAGTTCGTTTTCGGTCAAGTTACCCTTAGTCTTCTCTTTAAGCATGTCAAGGATATCAATTGTAAACTTTGCCTCTTCAAGTCTTTTTTCAATTTTCCCAGTTACAGGATTTGGAATTTTCCCAAGTTGCTCCCATCCTTGTGTGTATAATATGAAAACAAGCTGTTCAAACAAACTCATATCCTTCATGGCGTTTCAGTGAAATTTATTTTAGCACTTATTCTTGATTTAAATTTTAGTAAATTATAAAGATAAAATCAAACTTTAATTTTCAACTTTGAGGTTGACTTTTTAAGTTTGTTGATTTATATTAATGTAAGTTTAAGAGTTTTGAAAAAAATTTAAAATGGAGGAGAAAATTGGACTTATTTGACAAATGTTATGCGTTTAAAAGGCACGAAGAAGTAAAAGCAATGGGGCTTTATCCTTACTTTCAGCCCATTTATGAAAATTACGGTCCAGTTGTTAAAATGGATGGTCGTGAGATAGTCATGGCAGGGTCAAATAATTATCTTGGTCTTACTACTGACCCAAGAGTAAAAGAAGCAGCAATTGAAGCTATTAAAAAGTACGGCACTGGATGTTCTGGCTCAAGGTATTTAAATGGAACTCTTGACATCCACATAAAACTTGAGGAACAACTTGCTGAATTTGTTGGGAAAGAAGCAGCTCTTCTTTTTAGTACAGGTTTTCAAACAAATCAAGGAGCGATAGTTCCGCTTGTAGGTAAAGATGAATATGTAATTTCCGACAAGGACAACCATGCCAGCATTGTTCAAGGGACGCTTATTTCAAAAGGTTTATGGGGGAGCGATGTCCTTGTTAGATACAGGCATAACGATATGAAGCACCTTGAAGAAGTGATTTCAAAGCTACCACTTGATGCGGGTAAGTTAATTGTTACGGATGGTGTTTTTAGTATGAGTGGTAACATTGTTAATTTGCCCGAGCTTGTTAGAATTGCTCGGAAATACAATGCGAGGATAATGCTTGACGATGCTCATGGTCTTGGAGTCCTTGGGAAGGGAGGTCGTGGGACAGCAAATCATTTTGGTCTTGATGATCAAGTTGATATTATAATGGGGACATTTAGTAAGAGTTTTGCTTCGCTTGGTGGATTTATCGCTGGTGAAAAACCTGTGATTGATTACATTAAACATCATTCACCTGCGTTAATTTTTAGCGCGAGCATGACCCCAGCACAAGTTGCTGCTGTTTTAAAAGCACTTGAGATAATAAAATCAGAACCTGAAAGGATAGAACGACTTCATTACAACGCAAACAAAGTTAGAAATGGATTAAAGGACCTGGGCTTTAATGTTCTTGATGGGCAAACGCCAATAGTTCCAGTTGTAATTGGTGATGACCTTTTGACATTTAAATTCTGGAGAAAACTTTTTGACAATAGAATTTTTGTAAATGCTGTGATAAGCCCGGCGGTCCCACAAGGAATGCAACTTTTAAGGTTAAGCTTTATGGCAACCCATGAGGATAAGCACCTTGATTTTATAATTGAAAAATTTGAGAAAGTTGGGAAGGAGCTTGCTTTAATTGATTAAAAAATAAAAGGTGGGAAAATGGGTATTGAAATTCGCCGGGCTTTGTCCCGGAAGGAGATGTCAGAATTTATTAAATTTCCCTACAGGCTTTACAAAAACCACCCATATTGGGTCCCTCCGCTTTTAATTGAGCAAAAAGATCTTGTTGATGTTAAGAGAAATCCATTCTACAAACATAGCGAAGCTGAATTTTATCTTGCTTACAGAAACGGTGAGGTCGTTGGAAGAATTGCGGCGATATTGAATCACAGTCATAACCGTTTCCATAATGAAAACGTCGGTTTCTTCGGATTTTTTGAGTGCGTAAATGATAAAGAAGTCGCATTTAAACTTTTTGAAACTGCTGAGAACTGGGCAAGAAAGAAAGGGCTTGACGAAATAAGGGGACCTGTTAATCCGTCAACAAATGATTCCTGTGGAATTTTAATTGAAGGCTTTGATAAGCCCCCATGTATCATGATGCCATATAATTATGAGTATTACCCTGAACTTTGCGAAAGATATGGGTTTGAGAAAGCAAAGGATTTGTATTCATATTATATTTCTCAAGAGATGTTGACTCCAAAAGTTATGCAAAAACTTAAACATGGCGTTGAGCTTGTCCTGAAAAGGCGAGGTGCGGTTATAAGACCTGTTGATTTGAAAAAATTTGATGAGGAAGTAAAAAAAGTTAAAGAAGTTTACAACAACGCTTGGAGCAAGAATTGGGGCTTTGTCCCGCTGACAGACGATGAAATAAATCATATAGCAAAAGGACTTAAGCAAATTGTAGTCCCAGATATAGCTCTTTTTGCAGAAGTTAATGGAAAACCGATTGGTTTTTCACTTTCGGTTCCAGATATTAATCAAGCGTTAAAGCATTTAAATGGGAAACTTTTCCCGTTTGGGATTTTTAAATTGATGAGGGAAATGAAAAAAATTACAATGATTCGCGTTTTGATCATGGGGCTTATTCACGAATATCGCCTTTCTGGGATTGACGCTGCGTTCTATTATTACACTATAAAAAATGGACTTGCTAAAGGTTATTCAGCAGCTGAGCTTGGGTGGGTTCTTGAGGATAATGAACCAATGAAAAGAGTTGCAGAAAACCTTGGCTCAAAGGCATATAAAAAATATCGTATTTATACAAAAAAACTCTAAATTACCATGCCACTACCAAAAGTAGAAAAAATCTGGATGAACGGGAAATTCGTTAATTGGGAGGACGCAAAAATCCATGTCCTCTCACATGTCATCCACTATGGAACAAGCTGGTTTGAGGGGATCAGGTGTTACAACACCAAAAAAGGTTCAGCTATATTTAGACTTAAAGAGCATTTGAAAAGGCTTTACGATTCTTTGAAAATCTACCGAGTAGAAATGCCTTATACAATTGAGGAGTTAACACAAGCTGTAATTGATACGATTAAAGTTAATGGATTGAGAGCTTGTTATATAAGACCTGTAGTTTTTCGTGGATATTATGAGCTTGGCGTCAATCCAATGAATTGTCCGATTGAGGTTGCAATTGCTGTGTGGGAGTGGGGTGAATATCTTGGCAAAGATGCGATAAAGAATGGTGTTGATGTAAGGGTTTCAAGTTGGCGCAGGCCCGCACCAGATACGCTTCCAATGATGGCAAAAGTTGGAGCAAATTATATGAATTCACAACTTATCAAAATGGAAGCACTTGTTGATGGTTATGCTGAAGGCATCGCCCTTGATTATAATGGATTTATAAGTGAAGGTAGCGGTGAAAATATCTTCATTATAAAAGATGGTGTCATTTACACCCCATTTATATCAACCGGAATTTTGCCCGGGATAACAAGAATGTCTGTAATTCAAATTGCTAAAGACCTTGGATATGAAGTCGTGGAAGCGCTAATTCCAAGAGAAATGCTTTATATTGCCGATGAAATTTTCTTAACAGGGACAGCAACTGAGATAACCCCAGTAAGAAGTGTTGATAAAATTAAAGTTGGATGCGGTGTTCCTGGTGAGATAACAAAGGCGATTCAGAATGTTTTTTATGACATCGTTGAAAATGGAAATAATAAATACGGATGGTTGACATGGGTTGAATGATAAAGAGTGATTTGTTCACTTTATGAACGGATTTTAATAAGTTTTAAAAAGAGGTCTTTTTCGAAAACATGACATATGGACAAAAACCTCAATTAAATATATTTCCTTCGCAACAGGAGTTAAATTATATTGAAACGCAAAGGGAAAAAACTTTAAGCGACTCATCTAAACGAATCCAGATACTTTTTAGAAATACAATTCCTGAAATTCCCTCCACTACATATGGTACTTTTTCTATCTATAAGTATCCCGCAAAATTCATCCCCCTCCTTTCGCGAGCGTGGGGTTTCGTTCATTCACTTGAAGATGAAATAAAATATACTCTACTTATACCCCTTTTGAAGGTGACAAGATATTTCAGCTGGAGTGATGAGAAAGTTCATAAACTCTACAAGTCAAAATATTCAAAAAAGAAAATTGAAAGCCTTTTAAAGGCGGATTGGAGAAATAAATTCTACGAAGAACTAAAAAAAGAGTTATTACTGCTTTTAAGGAAAATTTATGAATACGATAGGCTCAATCCAAAAGAAGTTAAATACAGGATAAAATCCGGAGTAAATACACTGGAAAATAATTTAGAAGAAGAAACCGATATTCTTATTACTTCTCCTCCATATTTACAGGCACAAGAATATATCAGATCTACAAAACTTGAGCTTTTTTAAATTATATAAAGAGGCTTAGCCAAAAGGAAATACCTTATACTGATGTCAAGGAAGTAAAAATTTATTCTAAAAAATACTATGAATTTATAGAAAAATAAAGGAAAAAACATCTTCAAATTTTATATGATAGATATTTCCACTCAATACTAAATGCCTTTGAAGTTTTAGGTCAAAAGGTTACAGACTATATGTTTATCTTTGTAGGTCCTGCTAAAATAAGAACAATTCCCATTCCAATTGATGAAATAATTATTGAACATTTAACCAATTTTGGTTGGAAACATGAGGTCACTTATATAGACAAAATAGTGTCAAGAGTTATGTTTGAATCAGACATCAATCCAGCATCAGGTATGGAAGATAGTAGAATTAAAACTGAGCATTTGGTGGTTTTGAAGAAGAGATGAAAAAATATAATAGGAGGGATTTAAATAGTCCTTTCGAGTTTGTTAATAAGCATAAGGATTATATCAATGCCCTTATTTTACTTGTAAAAGAAAAATGGGATATTAGTTTTGAAACAAATGAATTTGGCGAGTTATTACTTTCAGCTTGTAGATCTAATGATTTCGGAGTTATCAGAGAAGAAAAAGGAAAACTGATTTTGGTTGACGAAAAATTAAATCAATGGGTTGAAGAAAAGTTAATACCAAATATGATTTTAGTCGGATTAGATGATGAAGATATGAGATTGTTAATTTTTTCTTTAGAAATAACCCATCAAATGTTCTCAGGAGGGACCAAAGCTACGATAACACAGAAGGGTTTTAGAGAAAGACGAAGAAATTTTGAATCAATTTTAGTTGATCAATTTATAGGAACTCCCAACTAAAAAAGCTGCCCCGCGAGGATTCGAACCTCGATTACCTGATCCAGAGTCAGGCGTGTTGCCAGTTACACCACGGGGCAGTTTTATTGATAAATATAATTAAAAACCTTATAATTTTCAAGTTTTGTTCTTTGCTTATTTTTTTGTATTTTTGTTTTGATTTTTTTCCTTAAAGTGGCTCTGAAAAACAAATTCTGGAGGAAGATTTGAAGCGCACATATCAACCACATAATACAAAGAGAAGAAGAACGCACGGTTTTAGAGCCAGAATGAAAACAAAAAGTGGACGAAAAATCCTCGCCAGAAGAAGAGCAAAGGGAAGATGGAAACTTACAGTAAGTGATGAGCGATAAAAAATTTGGTCTTTCAAAGAAAGAAATCATAAAGAAATCTAAAGAGATAACACAGCTGATAAAAAGCTCAAATTCAATTTCAGGTGATTTAATTAAGGTTTATTTTCAAGTATTCCCCAAGCGGGATATAATTTCACGAGTTGTATTTGCAGTTTCAAAAAAGGTTAAACCAATAGTTCTTAAAAACAGGGCTAAAAGGTTACTGCGAGAAGCTTATCGGCTAAATAAACATCGGCTGATAAGCTTTCTTTCTTCAAAAGGAAAGTCAATTGACCTCGTTTTAATTTACATCGGCGAAAGAGAGCTATTGAAAAGATTAAAGTATACAGATATTGAAAATGATTTTTTGCGATTGATGGAAAAAATTTTGAATTTGATAAATGAAAGTTAACATTGCAACACGAATTGCGATTTCTCTCGTTAAAATTTATAAAATTTTCATTTCTCCACTTTTTCTACCAAGTTGTAGGTTTTACCCATCTTGTTCCGAATATTCAATTCAAGCATTTTCAAAATATGGATTTGTAAAAGGTTTGTGGTTATCCGTTAAAAGAATAATTCGTTGCAACCCGTTCAATCCAGGTGGAATTGACGAAGTCCCTTAAAATAAAAATAAAAGTGTGAAGCAATGGATAGAAATTCAGTTCTCGGGATAATTTTAATCACGCTTGTCCTTCTATTGTGGATGTGGTATAACGCCCCGAAAGTTCCGCAAAGGGCAAACCTTTCAAAAGACACAACGCAAATTAAACAGCAAAGTGAAGAGCGAAACATCGCTCAGCCTAAAGCCAGTGCGGATACATTTGGCATTTATTTTTCACATCTTTCAAAAGGTGAAGAGAAGAAAATTTTAATTGAAACGGATTTATACACCTGCGTTATCTCATCAAAGGGTGCACTTGTTGAAAAATTTGAGCTAAAAAAGTTCAAGACATGGAATGGCTATCCTGTTCAACTTATTGAAATAGATAAAGGTGGGGATTTATCAATACTTTTTATGACGACGGACGGCAAAATAATTAACACAAGAAATCTTTATTTTGATACAAAGGCAAGACATTGGCACAATTTCATTTTAAAAGATAAAAACGAAAAAGCTGAAGTTGAATTTGTTTTAAATGTGAACGATTCAAGTAAAATTATAAAACGATTTATTTTTGAAAATGGGAAGTATTCTTTTGATGTTGAAGTTGAATTTGTGAAGATGGAGAAAATAATTGCAAATTTTGAGTATCAGCTTGTTTGGGAAAATGGGCTTATGCTTACGGAGGAAAACAGCGTTGAAGAGTCATATTTTGCAAGTGCTTATGCAAAAGTTGGGGATGTTTATGAAACTATAGATGCAAACAAGTTTGGTGTAAAAGTTTCGCGAGCTTATTCAGGCACAACGCGATGGGTTGGAACTCACAATAAATACTTCGCAGTTGCGTTAATTTCAGACGATTACGCTGATGGTGCTTACCTTGAGGGTGAAAGATTTCCTCTTCCGAACGATGGGGTTAAAGAGAATTATCTTGTTGCCTTGAAAATTCCATTTAGAGGAGGGAATTACCAAAAAAATCACTTCACCGCTTACATAGGTCCACTTGATTATAAAATTTTGAAGTCGTATGGTGTTGGACTTGAAGAAATGATAAGCCTTGGCTTAAAATGGCTGATAAGACCAATCGCTGAATATGTCCTCCTTCCACTTTTTAAATTTTTACACCTTTTCATTCCAAACTACGGCGTTGTTATAATTATATTCTCAATTTTGATCAAGATAGTTTTGACACCACTTACGATTACACAGATGAAATCAATAAAGAAGATGCAGGCGATAGCACCTATTTTAAAAGAGTTGCAAGAAAAATATAAAGACAACCCTCAAAAGTTGAATCAAGAAGTTATGAGAGTTTACCGCGAATATGGTGTTAACCCATTCAGCGGATGTTGGCCTTTGCTTTTGCAATTGCCAATTCTTTACGCTTTGTTTTCTTTATTCCGCGTCACGATTGAACTAAGGCAAGCTGGCTTTATATTGTGGATAAAAGACCTTTCAATTCCTGATACAATCATCAAATTGCCGTTTTACATCCCGATATTTGGGGTTCATCAAATAAGTGGACTTGCACTTTTGATGGCTATAACTATGTTCATTCAGCAATGGATGAGCTCAGCTACAGCTGATAAAAGACAAAGGACGACAGCAACGATTATGACGATTCTTTTCTTTTTGATATTTAACAACCTTCCATCTGGCTTGAATCTTTATTACTTTACATTCAATGTTTTATCAATTTTGCATCAATGGTATATAAATAAATATTCAAAAGTTGAGTTGAAACCCTCTGAAGATAAGAAAAGACCTTTCAAAGGTGGTGTTTTTAGAAAATTTGATATTCCAACGATGAGTGAACTTACTGGAAAGAAAAAAGGCAAAGGGAAGAAATGAAGTGGAAATTTTTTGTGAGTTTTTGCTTTTTACTTGTCTTTAAAGCGCTTGCACAATATCCGTCTGAGGACACCGTGTTTGCGGACATTCAAAAAATTAACCCGAAGATAAAAGTTGAAATAAGGTATGCAACCGAAAATAATTTTACGGGCAAAAAATTATATGATGTTGATAAATGTTTTTTGAGAAAAATTGTAGCAATGAAACTTGATTCAGTTCAAAGAGAACTTGAAAAAATTGGGCTTGGCTTAAAGGTATGGGATTGTTATAGACCTCTCTCCGTTCAAAAAGTTCTATGGTCAATTGTCCCAGACGAAAGATATGTTGCAAACCCAGCAAAAGGTTCAAGACATAACCGCGGTTGTGCGGTTGATTTAACGCTTGTTGACTCGCTTGGAAATGAACTACCAATGCCAACCGGTTATGATGATTTCACAGAAAAAGCCCATAGAGATTACTTTGATTTACCGGATACACTGATAAAAAACAGGCAAATTCTTGAAAATGTTATGAAGAAATACGGTTTCATCCCGCTTTCAACTGAGTGGTGGCATTTTGATTTTAAAGATTGGGAGAAGTTTCAAATTTTAGATATACCCCTGAAAAAACTGACGGATGATAATTAATTTATGTTAAAAATTTCACCTTGACCCATCCCATTGGAAACATACCTTCAAACAAGTTCTTCGTGTTGCCCCATTTTCTATTGTGAGGTTTGCGGAATTTGTTTATAGTTACTGCGGTGACACCACTGAATCGCCCAACCCTTATAATAAATTCATCTTTGCCAACGCTTAATAAAACTCTCAATTTATTAATTATATCGTGCATTTCAGTCGCAAATTCAAATTTTCCTTCAAATTCTTGCGTGTAAAATGCATTACATGCTTTTATAATGTAATCTTTTGTCAAAGTCATTGGAAGATAATTTGAATTGTTGATTTTCAAAATCTCATCAATTCTAATCTCCCCTTCAAATTCAACGGGTTTATTTAAATTTATCACGCCGTTTAAAACCTCCTTAAACATTTGGATGCCAACTTTCTCAATTTTTCCTCTGTTTTTATTTACCCTAACATTTAGAACTTCTCCGACACGCATAAAATCATCGCTGATGAAAATATCAGCAACCTTTAGAGCTATGAATGGATCTTTTCGGATTTCAGCTGCTATTTCCCCTGATTTTTTCTTTTCAACTGCACCCATTGCCAAAAGCTCCCAGTGGGAATCTTTATGATCTGGTTTATAATTTTTATCCTGTTTTGCCTTTTCGTTTACGATTTCGTCTATAATCGCTGTTCTCATTGCTCCTTTTATTGAGCTTCCGGGTATATACGGCTTGAAGCTGCTTGGTTCTCTAGTAAAAGGTGAAACAAGAAGTTGATTGTTTACATCTTTGATTTTTTACTGATATTTTGCAGAAACATTTGAGGTCACACCAAGTTTGTATTTTACATGACTTTTCTCGTCAAATTTTTCAACTATGATATTTCTCAAAGAAGTTAAATTGTTTTGTTCAATAAATGAATAAAACTTTTCAACTTCATCCTGATTTAAATTAGCTATGATTTCATCTGATTCAATTCTAAAAAAGAAGTTATCTTTTATAACATAGTCAAATGAGGTTAGGTCAATGCCTGTTCCAATGTGGATTGGGGTTATCACGCGATATAAAACTTTAAAAATTTGTTCGTTCATTTTTGATCGCCCATTTTAACCTTTATTGGGAAAGCATATGCATATTGAACTATTTCGGGATTTGTGTGAATGTTGTGAATAAGCTTGCCATAAAAATTTTTAAATTTACCAACTTTAAAAACAGAACCTGCTTCAAAAAACACAATGGGCTTTTTAAATGGTTGATACAATGCGAAATGTCCACCAACTTTGGGGTATTTCGTGAAAATTTTATAGCTGGCATCTTCAAAATTGCTCCATTCGCTATCTTCAGGTATAAAATTTGATAAAGTGACAAAAGCATTGCCATCGCTTGATTCTGGCAATTCAAACTTGTTAAGCTCTATAAATTTAAATTTGCCTCTTCCCACCGACGCATCAGCTCCAAATCCATTTAGTTCAATATATCTTAATATCTGCTTAAGCTCCGCACGATTAAAGTAATTTGTTTTGATTGCAAACCACATTTTGTAATCGGGGATAAATGTTTCTTTGGTTGCAAATAGTTCGCCCGTTCCAGTCGTCGTGAAGCTAAACCTGTCAATTTTATTTCGCAAGACAGCGGTTGTCTTAGCTTTACTTTTTTCATCTTCATAAATCTCGCTTTTGAGGACCTCAAAAAGTGTTTCCCAAGTTAAGTTGTCCTTTATCTTGTTGAAATTCTCAATTTTTATGTAATTCTTTTTCTTTACCTTTTTAAAATCTTCCCTTGTGTCACCTGATTTGCTCTTTGCAGGGATAGCTGGGACGGGTATGAAGCCATCTGGGAATGCATTTGAAACAAGAGTTGGATTTCCATTTTCGTGTTCTTTTATGAAGTCTTTCTCGCGCTTTTCGCCCCAAATGTGAAAACACGCCCAAGCAATGTAGCCCCATATAGTATCAGATTGCAGTGGAGTTATAAGTGAGCTTAAAACTTTAAATTTTGCAATATACACCCTCATACTTCCTCCGTGACCGCTTCAAGTTTTAAATCTTCGGGCTTATATTCTTTAATTGGAAAATTTATGTGAATTTAATTTTCCCACTACCTCTGCTGCCATATCCGCCAAGGCAATCAAGTTCAAGAAGTTTCAAACCTCTTAACACAACATCAAATAGTTCTTCATCTTTCGCCCCATTATCACCATTTACATCAAAAACCCTGTATACGATTTCAAAATCAAACCTTACGCCTGGGATAATTCTTTCAAGTTTTCTCGTAGTTGCTTTCGCGGTTATTCTATTTAGCGCGTTTTCTGTTTTCTGCCTTTCCTTTCAATTATATTTCTGGTGACATCGTATTTCAACAGGTATGTATGTCTTAAACTTTCTGGATTTTTCTCCTCGTAAAATTCCTTTGCCATCCTTTGGTAATTTAACAGCCTATGCATAAATGTTGTGCTCACTTTTGAATTTTTTGAAGTTAACCACTTTTCAAAAAGCTCTTTCCATTTCCACAAATTAGATAAAAATTCCCACCTAACGGTTATATTGAAAATTGTCAAACTGTCTTTCTCTTTGTCACCCACTTTATATTTTTTTGAAGCCTCAAGGAAATCATCAGCCATCAATGCATCCCTGTTGATTGGATACCTCGGACCTATGAGTGCAATTCCAGCGCTTAAAGTTATGTGCTTATTTCGCGTCGTATATTCTCTAAATTTATTATACATTTTGAACGCAAAATCAATTATATCTTTCCACTCTCCAACTATAAGCAAGTCATCACCGCCAGAGTAGACGACATACAAAGTTTGGTTAATTTTGGTTTCAATCAAACGATTTAAATATGCAGTGAAATAGAAATCAAGAAGTCGGCTTAATGTGACATATTTTGAGATGCTCATATTTTTTGAAAATTCAGGCGAGAAAATTCTACCAAAATTATCAACATCAGCTTTCAAAATACCAAGCATAGCTTTACCTGAACTTTCAAACTCCCCATTTACTTTATCAATTGTTCCAATTTTAGCAATTTCCCCAAATGTTTTTATCCTCCCAATTGCTTTATCAAACTCTTGATTTATCTCGCGAACTTCACTGTAAATTTCACTTTCTTCCGCATTCCATACAGGGACATAATTTGCGATAAATTTTACTGGGTAAATTATCTTTTCACCCACATTAAGCAACTCAATGTAATAAAGCTCATCAGATGCACCTATTTTTTTAATTTCATCCTTATCATAAAAAGTAAGCCAAACTTTGCCACCGATAAGGCTGATACTTTTATCTGTGATTTTTTTCTTTGAATATAATATCGCTTTAGCTTTTGTCAGCTGCTTTCCGATGTCAATGAAGCATTCGCATTGTCTGCATATTTTAACAGACTCACCTTCTTCATCTTTTATGCTTTTAATTGCTGGATTTTTGCCACAGAACTTGCAATAACCTTCACGAGTTAACCCGTCGTATAAATTATCAAAGGTAAAACTTACTTTCCCGCTTTTGAATATAAGTTTAAAAATTTTTTTTCTCTTCTTTTTCTCAAGTGAATTTTTGATTTCGCTTATCGCATTTTGAAAATTTTCGCGCATTAAATCATCAGCTGAAAAGGCAACATCGTAAGATATGTTCAAAGTTAGTTCAGCGTTAAACTCATAAAAGAAAAATTTTGAAATTTCTACTTCTATTTCCTCGAGCTTTTTCTTCACTGAATCAACATTTGGCGCAAGGGTGATAAAACGACCACCAGCGTTAATTATGTTTGATGATGGAGGTAATCCAAGTTCATTTAAAATGTAATGGACGGTTGCTTCACTTAAAGCCTGAAGGTAAAGTGACCTTGCTCTTAAAATTTTGCTTGCCCCTTTGACATTGGTTATTGAAAGCGAATATATGAAATCCTGTATCTCGCTTAAATCTCCAGCAATAAATAAAAATTTTTTCTCTGATCTATCTTCACTTATTTTTGCAGTGTTTCTAAGTGTCCCGGTTTCATAGTGGTATTTAAACAAAGCAACAGCGATGGCGGATGTCGTTTTGAGATGGTTGTAAAGAGAAACATCGGGAACATCTTTCGTCGAGCTCGGAATGCACCAAGTATATTTTTCAAGGAGGGAAAGCGCAGAACCAACCCAGATGTTGAAGTGCCCCTTTGAAACGTCAAGCGATTTAAACTCATCAACGAATGAATTCCAAAGTTTTTATATTCTTTTATCGCTTCTTCTTCGGTAAGCTCTTTTTCTTCTTTGAACGGGAAAATTTTTTCATCAGGCTCAAGCGGGGTGAGGTGATAAGCCCAAGCGTCGTCTGAGTTTTTGTTGCCAATGGAGCTAAATATGGATTTTAATCTTCTTTTTCTAAATTCACCTTTAAATTCATCTTTAATATCACCTTCTGCCTTTGTCCTGTCCATTCCACTGCTTAGCCAGTCGGCTTGCTGAATGATTATTTGAAGTGGAGATGATGGTTTGTGGTGCCTTGCAGATAAATTCTTAACATTATCAAGCGTATCTGAACCAATGATTTCGGAGACATTAATTGGAAAGTATGTTCCAAATTTTTCAAAAAATTCGCTTGTCCACAGAACATATCTATATTTGCCTCTTTCGGGGCAGAGTTCATCTTGTAGCTTTAGTGTTTCAGACGAAAGTTCCTCATCTCCTTTTGTAGCTCTTTGCCAAAATTTTCCAATGTCGTGAAATAACCCTGCTAAACAAATTCCCCTGTAGACTTTTTCAAATTCCATACAACGATAATTCGCCTTTGTTCGCAAGGTTAAACTTACAATCTTACCCCTTTATTATCCATATTTAACCATCCCATAAACACAAAAGCATATGTCAAATCATATGCTCAATCAAAATATAATAAAATTTTACCCGTTTGTCAATAGACTTCAATCCCTCACAGGTTCGATTCAAATAATGGAAAATAGTCAAAAGGAAAGAAAGATTTATAAAGTTTCAATCCCTTAAAAGCGAACGAAGCAAATCATTCATATCTAAGAGATTCAACGGGGTCAACACTTGCCGCTTTCCACGCAGGATATACGCCAAAAATTATCCCAACAATTGAGCAAATTACAAATCCAATTACCACCCAATCATACGGTATCACTGGGGTTACTTTTAAAATTAACGCTATGACGTTTCCACCGATAATTCCCAAAATTATCCCAATTATACCTCCAAATTGGCTTAAAGATATAGCCTCAAGCATAAATTGAGTTAAAATGTTTCTTTTCGTCGCTCCAACAGCTTTCCTTATCCCAATCTCACGCGTTCTCTCGGTGACGGAAACAAGCATAATGTTCATTATCCCAACTCCAGCTGCAACTAAAGCTATCATGCTTACGACAAGAGCCCCAACTCTTAAAGCAAATGTTAAGTCGTTAAATTGTTTGATTAGCGATTCATTTGAGAATATCTCAAAATCATTTTCCTCACCAGGTGGGACTTTTCTAACCGTTCGCAAAAGCGCCGTAATCTGTTCAACTGTTTCATCATAAAGCTCAGGGCTTCTCGCTTTAACGAGTATATTTAAACTTCTATTTTTGCCGTAAAGATTTAAAAAGGTCGTCAGCGGTATTACGACAAAATTGTCAGCTTGACCTCCGAATAGTCCTCCTTTTTCTTTTATCACGCCGACAACTGTAAACTCGTATCCATCAATTTTTATTTCTTTTCCTATTGGGTCCTCATTTTGGAAAAGTTTTTTAGCGACATTTGCACCTAAAACAGCTACATATCTTGAAAGCTCAAGGTCATCATCAAACAAAGCCCTTCCAGATTGTATAACCCAATTGTTTGTCACAAACCCTTCTGGCATTTCACCGTGGATGAAAATATTCGGATTTGTCTTGACATTTCCATATTGGACGATTTTTGGTCCAGCCCAACTTTGAATTGCAATAACCTCGGGAAGAGTTGCATTTTTAATAAGATACAGCGCTTGTTCATATGTTATATCTTTTCTGTTTCGGTATTTTGCGCGTTCTGAGGGTCCACCGATATGAACTGCTGGATATTTCTGAATTTGAAATGTATTCGCTCCAAGAAAGCTAAGCGAGCTTTCAACATTTTTCTGTAAAACTCTTACACCTGTCATAACAACGATTATTGAAAAAACACCAACTACTATACCAAGCAATGTTAAAAAAGAGCGCAACTTGTTCGCCTTTATTGAGTCCCAAACCATATTAAGACTTTCAAGCAATTCAAAGCAAAAAATTTGCCATCCATTTTTAAGCATCTTTAAATTTTTCGTTTTTTGTTTATTCATATCTTAACGATTCAACTGGGTCAACTTTTGATGCTTTATAAGCTGGGATAAATCCAGCGATGACCCCAACAATTATTGAAATTAAAATTGAAAGCATTGCAACCCATAATGGAAGTGTCGTCGGAAGCACTTGATCAACAACAAAGCCAAGTATGATAGCAAAAATTAACCCAATTACACCACCCATTGAGCTGGTTAAAATTGCTTCAATCAAAAATTGCATCAAAATTGCTACCCGTGTTGCGCCTACCGCTTTTCTTATCCCAATTTCCCTTGTCCTCTCTTTAACGGAAACAAACATTATGTTCATTATTCCAATTCCACCGACGACAAGTGAAAGTATAGTTATTCCAAGCCCAACAGTTCCAATTACTCCAACGGTTTGATTGTATGCATTCAAGAAAAGTTCTTGTCTGTTGATTGAGAAATCATCTTCCTGCCACGGTTTAAGTTTTCTAATCGTTCTCATAATCCCCCTTAGTTCTTCAATCGCATCCTCAATTTCATTTATGTCTCTAACTTTTACCGTTATCGTCGTTCCCCATCGCCATGGAAACATTCTTATAAACTGTCCTATCGGAATGTAAACCCTGTTGTCAAGTGATTCAAGTCCAAGAAATTTTCCCTGTTTTTCAAGGACACCAACGACTCGGAAGCTTCTTCCAGCAATTTTAATATCTCTTCCAATCGGATTGATATTGCCGAACATCTTCTCTGCGATTTCTGCTCCTATTACGCAAACGGGTCTCTCGGCTTTAACTTCAACTTCGCTCATAAATCTTCCAATTTCAACTGAAACTCCAGCAGTATAAATAAATTCATCAGTCGTCCCTATAACTATGATATTTTCCATTGAGTTGCTCCCAAACCTAACCGTTGAAGAAGCTCCTATTGATGGCGCAACTGCAATAGCATAGGTTGACCTTTCTTTTATCATCTTCACATAACTTACTTGAATCTCACGCCTGTTTCTATATTTCCACCAGTCTTCACCCGCAAACCAAGGCCATTTTTGAATGTATAAAACATCAGCCCCAATTGCTGATATGCTTGATTGAAAAGCTTTTCTAAGCCCTTCAATTGTCATATTCATTAGTGTAACTGAAACAATTCCAATTATAACTCCAAGAGTTGTGAGCGATGAGCGAAGTTTATGTGCGTAAATTGATTGAACTGCTATTTTTAAGCTTTCATTTAATTGAAGTAAAAATTTCGTCATACCACCAGTTTATCCTTTTTGAGCGATAATTCTGTCAATGACTTTTTCATCGCTTTCAATTAAGCCGTCTCTGATTCTTATAATTCTGTGCGCATGCCTTGCGACATCTGGTTCATGCGTGACTATAATTATCGTGTTTCCTTTTGCGTGAAGTTCGTCAAAGAGAGCGAGAATTTCTTCACCTGTCTTTGTGTCAAGATTTCCAGTTGGTTCATCGGCGAGAATTATTGAAGGTTTATTCACAAGCGCCCGCGCAATAGCAACCCTTTGCCTTTGTCCACCTGATAACTCGTTTGGTTTATGATGCAACCTATCACCTAAGCCAACCATTTCAAGTGCCTCACGAGCAAGTTTTTTCCTCAAATCTCCAGGAACCCCAGCATATATAAGTGGTAATTCAACATTGTGCAAAGCATCGGCTCTTGGCAAAAGGTTAAACATTTGGAAAACGAAACCAATCTCTTTATTCCTTATCCGTGCAAGCTCATTATCATCCAACTCACTTACATTTACACCGTTTAAAAAATATCTCCCAGATGTAGGAGTGTCAAGACAACCCAATATATTCATAAGAGTTGATTTACCCGACCCAGATGGACCCATTATAGCGACATATTCGCCTTTTTCTATTTCAAGATTTATACCTCTCAAGGCATAGACTTTTTCCGCACCAAGGTCGTAAATTTTAACTACATTTTCAAGTTTTATTAAAGGCATCTTCTTATCCATTTTTCGCCGTTTATTTTGTTTTTGTTGTTTCCTTTTGAATTCTAACTTTAACTCCATCTTCAAGTTCTTTATTTATAGCTCTGAAACTTCCAACCACAATATCTTCTCCACCTTTCAATCCTTCAACTATTTCAACATACATCTCACCGCTTATCCCACGCTTTATTGGAATCATTTTTGCGGTTCCGTTTTCAACAATGAACACAACCTCAACCATATTATCTTTGTTATCAACTTTTGAGTTTTGTGTTTCCAGCATTGGGTTTGCGCCTTTTTTGTCTTTTTTTAGATTCCTTACCGTAACTGCTTGAATTGGAACGGCGATCACATTATACCTTTTTTCTGTTTCAATATCTGCCGTCACCGACATCCCAGGGCGCAATTGTGGTTCTTTGTCAAGTATTTTTATTTTGACTTCAAAATTTACAACTTCTTCCTGTGTTCCAAGTCCTCTTGTCTTTGCTGCATTTGAAATTTCGTAAACAACCCCTTTGAGTTTTTTCTCAGGAATAGCATCAACCGAAAGAATCGCGGTATCACCAATTGAAACATGGACGACATCAACTTCGCTTACATCAATCCTCGCTTCCATACTTGGAAGGTCCGCAACCACCATTATCACAGTTCCAGCCATTTGGCTTGTTCCAACAACCCTTTCTCCAACTTCAGCATTAATTTGGGTGATGATTCCGTTAATCGGGGAGTAAATGACTGTTTTAGCGAGGTCTTCTTCGGCTTGGCGTAGAGAAGCTTTTGCCTGTTCAACGGCAGATGTAGCTGATGCGTATTGTGCTTTTGCGATGTTGTAAGATGTTTTAGCATTTTCGTATTCAGCATCTGAAATTAGCTTTTTCCCGTAAAGTTCCTCGGCTCTTTTAAATTCTGATTCAGCTTTTGAAAGATTTGCCTTTGCAATTTCAAGTTGAGCCATCGCAGATTTTAAGTTAGCTTCCATCGCTTCCTTGCGGGCAAGGTAGAAGTCAGGTTTTATTTTTACAAGAAGCTGACCCTTTCTAACGCTTTGACCAACTTTAACAGGCATTTCAACAATTTCACCGCTTACCTCAGCGCTTACCTTCACTTCAACCTCAGGTTGAATCTTTCCTGTTCCAGTGACAATTTGAGTTATATCTCTTCTTTCAACTTTTGCAACTTGCACAGCTACGACCTTTTCCCTTCCACCACTTAAAATTGCGACCACAACGGAAACAAGGATTAAGACTGCAAGCCCGGCGAAAAAAATTGTTCTCCTTTTCTTTGTTTTATTATTAATCATGACATTTAAAATTTTTTTATTTTAAATTACGAGCTTATTGCGTGAACTGTTACATCACTCAATGTCAAGCTCACCAAGTGCGTATTGAAGTTGGATTTTTGCAATGATGTAATCATAAATCGCATTTACCCTGGAACTTACGGCAGAAGTATAATTTGCCGTCGCAACCAAAAGGTCAAGCAATGTTCCAGCACCAATGTTATATTTTTCTTCAGCTGTTTTTAAATCAAGTTCCGCTGATTTGACTTGTCGCTCCGCAACCTCAAGCTGTTTCATCGCTGATTCAATGTCAAGAGTTGCTTTCTTTACATCCGCTGTTATTTGCCTTCTTGCTTGTTCAAGCTGAGCTTCCGCGTTTTTAACATTTATCTTTGCCTGTTGAACTTGGGTTTGGAGCTGTAGCCTATCAAATATAGGAAAACTTATGCTTATTCCCCAAGCAAATGAGCGATTCTTCGTCAGGGTTGACAATTCGTTGCTGTTTAAATTGTAATTAGCAAATGCTGAAACTGTCGGCATATAACCCGACATTGCAACTGTCACGCCAGATTTTGCGGAATTTAAATTCGCAATTGCACCTTTATAATCGGGTCTTGTGTCAATCGCCTTTGTAATCAAAATATCAAGATTTTTAATCTGCTCCCTTAAAACGCTAAATTCACTTGTGTCTATCTCCATCTTGATTGACGGGTCTTCAAAATCGTATTCATCAGATGGTATAAGCCCAAGATAGACAAGAAGGTCTGCTTTAGCTTTATTATAGTTTGCCTGGGCTCTTATAAGGTTAAGTTCGTCATTCCCAACTTGAACTTCTTGTCTATAAACATCAGCCAACGAAACCGAACCAACACGATTTGACTCCATTATTCTTTCAAGTTGCCTTTGACTTCTTTTTAAATTATCCTCCGCAACTTTTAGCAATTGCTTATTTCTCAAAACATTCAAATAAAGTTGATAAACCTGGAAAATTACGGATTGCCTCGCTCTCTTAAAATTATAATCAGCCGATAAATAATTTGACTTTGCTCTGTTAAGTGAGGCAAAGTTCGCAAACCCATTAAACAGCAAAATACTTGTGCTTGCGGTTGTTGAAAACGAACTCAGAGTTTGCGATGTCCTGAATGGAACTGTTCCAAGTCCAGGTATGTAAGTTAAGTCAGATTCGCGCTGTGTTCTGTTCCAGTTTCCAGAGAGGTTGAGGTTCGGCAGGAAGATGCCGTATGCCTGCATGACGCTTGCGGATTGAGATTGAGCTGTGTATTCTGCTTGTTTTATCGTGGTGTTATTGTTAAGAGCAATCACTATACACTCGGAAAGTGTTAATGTTTTGTTTGTTTGAGAAAAAACTATTCCGGATAGTAAGGCTAAAAATAAAAATATCCTACGCATGATTTTCCACTGCTTTTTATTTTTAAAATTCAATTTGTTAGACGCATTTTTAAAGCAATTGTTTCAAATCTTATTTTCTTCAACAATTTTAATAAAATCACGAAAAATATATCCGCTATCATGTGGTCCAGGTGATGACTCGGGATGATACTGAACTGATAAAGCCGGAAAATTTTTTAGCATAAGACCTTCAATTGTTCCATCATTCAAACTTGTGTGCGTGATTTCAATTTCTGAATTTTTGATTGAGTTCGGTTCAACCGCAAATCCGTGATTTTGCGAAGTTATTTCAATTTTATTTGTAAATAAATTTTTAACTGGGTGATTTGACCCACGATGTCCAAATTTCATTTTGTATGTCCGCGCACCCATTGCAAGCGCAAGAAGTTGATGCCCAAGACAAATTCCAAGAATTGGCTTTTTACCAACTAATTTCCTTATGTTTCTTATCGCATAAATCATAGCAGATGGGTCGCCAGGTCCATTTGAGAGAACAATACCATCCGGGTTCATAGATAAAACCTCATCAGCTTCCGTATCCGCTGGGACGACTAAAACATTACAACCAAGCTCATTCAATTTTCTTATGATGTTAAGTTTAACGCCGAAGTCATATAAAACAATGAAAAATTTATTCCCATCGCTATTGAAAAATTTTTTCTCCTCGCTTGTTGTCATTTTCGCAAGGTCAAGTCCTTCCATTTTAGGAATAGATTTTGCTTTTTCAATTAAACTTTTATCATTTAAATCAATCGTTGAAATAATCCCACGCATTGCTCCCTTGTCCCTTATCTGTCTTACTAAAAACCGAGTATCAACATTTGAAATTCCAACAACGCCGTGCCTTTTTAAATAATTTTCAAGCGAATCAACCGCCCGCCAACTGCTGTAAAATTTTGAAATCTCACGAACTACAAGCCCAGCTATTTGTGGACCTGCTGACTCAACATCTTCGTAATTTATTCCGTAGTTACCGATAAGTGGATTCGTAAAAATTAAAATCTGCCCTTTATACGATGGGTCAGTTATCGCTTCCTGATAACCTGTAAGTGAAGTGTTAAATACAACTTCCCCTGTTGTTTCACCTTCAGCTCCAAAGTTTATCCCTTCAATTACAATACCATTTTCAAGTGCAATTTTAGCTTTCTTCATTTTTTAATCTCAAGTTTTATTTCTCTATGATACTCTTGTAAACTTTTTATCGTTAGATTTTTTTGCCTTAATTTTTTTATCGCTTCAATTGCGCTTAAACCAGCTGACAAGGTTGTAACAAACGGAACTTTATATTTCACCGCACTTCTTCCAATCGCAAATTCATCAAACCTTGACTCTTTTCCCAGTGGAGTGTTTATTATGAAATTTATCTTTCCTTCCTTTATAAGGTCAACTATATTTGGATGACCTTCATTTACTTTAAAAACTTTTTCAACATTTATTCCGTTTGAGCGTAAAAAGTTTGCAGTACCATTGGTTGCGATAATTTTAAAACCAAGATTTAAAAATTCCCTTGCAATTGAGAGCGTTTTTTGATTTTTATCTCTATCGTTTACGCTTATTAAAACTGTTCCCGAAAGAGGAAGTTGATTCCCAGCCCCAATTTGTGCCTTTGCAAATGACTCACCAAACGAATAAGACAATCCAATAACTTCACCCGTTGAGCGCATCTCTGGACCTAAGAAGACATTTACATTTGGAAGTTTTGAGAATGAAAAGACAGGAGCTTTGCATGCTTTGATATTGAGGTTCTTGAAATCAAAACTGTAAAGATTAAATTCATCTATAACTGCATTTGATTCTTTAACAAGGATTTTTGACGCAATTTTTGCAAATGGTATTCCCGTTGCCTTGCTTAAAAATGGAACTGTCCTTGAAGAGCGCGGATTTACCTCAAGGACATATACAACGCCGTCTTTTTCAGCAAATTGGATATTTATTAAACCAACAACATTTAACGCATTTGAAATTTTTTCGGTGTAATCAATCATCTTTTGAATTGTTTCCTCGGAAGCCATAAGTGGTGGAAAAACACAAGAGCTATCCCCAGAATGAATTCCCGCCTCTTCAATGTGTTCCATTATCCCAAGAATTAAAATTCTGTTCCCGTCACAAATTGCATCAACATCATATTCAAATGCGTCTTCAAGGAATTTATCTATCAAAACAGGGTTTTCAGAAGAAAGTTTAATTTTGTTTTTAAGGTAATCAATTAGGTCATTTTCATTGTAAATTATCCTCATCGCTTTTCCACCAAGCACATAAGATGGTCTAACAAGAACAGGATAGCCAATCCATTTTGCAATTTCAATAGCTGATTCAATTGAGCTTGCGTATCCCCCAGGTGGATAGTCTATGCCAAGTTCATCAAGTAACTTTGTAAATTTACCTCTATTCTCTGCGATGTCTATGCTATCTGGGGAAGTGCCAAGAATTTTAACGCCATATGATTTGAAAAGATTTGCGAGTTTTAAAGGTGTTTGCCCACCAAAACTTAAAATGACACCATTGGGATTTTCATGCTCAATTATGTTCATAACATCTTCAAATGTTATCGGCTCAAAATATAATCTATCGGCTGTGTCGTAATCAGTTGAAACTGTTTCTGGGTTGCAATTGACCATTATGGTTTCATAACCTTCTTCTTTAAGCGCAAGGACCGCATGGACATTTGCATAATCAAATTCAATTCCTTGCCCAATCCTGTTTGGTCCACTGCCAATTATTAAAATTTTCTTTTTGTTCGTTGGCTTTGACTCATTTTCAAGCTCATATGTTGAATAAAAGTAAGGTGTGTGGGATTCAAATTCAGCCGAACATGTGTCAATTGTTTTGTAAACAGGGGTTATGTTAAGTTCCTTTCTCAATTGCCTTATCCTTTCTTCGGTAGTTTTCCAGATGAAGGCGAGCTGTTTGTCGGAGAAACCATTTTGCTTTGCTTTTAAAATTATCTCCCTTGCAAGCGAAGGATTTGATTTTAAGGTTTCAAAAATATCGTATCTTTTAAGTTCATTTTCAATTTCAACTATCTCTTTAAGATTGTAAAGAAACCATCTGTCAATTTTCGTGGTGTTATAAACTTCATCAATCGTCGCGCCAAGTTTAAAAGCATATCTTATCCAGAAAAATGCATCCCATTTATTTTGTTTGAGCTTTTCAATGACTTCTCCTTTTAAGTTTTCATCCTCTTTTGAAATTTCAATTTCGTCCTTACCATCGCATCCAAATCCGTATCTTTCAATTTCAAGCGATCTTATCGCTTTTTGAAATGCCTCTTTAAAGTTTCTTCCAATAGCCATCACCTCTCCGACTGATTTCATTTGAACCCCAAGTGTATCGTCAACTTCTTTAAATTTTTCAAAGTCCCATCTTGGTATTTTGACGACACAGTAATCTATTGATGGTTCAAAGGATGCAGGTGTTTTTCGTGTTATGTCGTTTTGGATTTCGTCAAGTGTGAAGCCAAGCGCAAGCAATGTCGCTATTTTTGCTATCGGAAAACCTGTAGCTTTGCTTGCAAGTGCCGAGCTTCTACTGACTCGTGGGTTCATCTCAATTACAAAAACTTCGCCATTTTCTGGGTTTACCGCGAACTGGATATTTGCTCCACCAGTTTCAACACCTATCTCGCTCATTATCATTTTAGCATAGTCGCGAAGCTTTTGATATTCTTTATCTGTTAATGTTTGCGCAGGTGCGACTGTTATTGAATCTCCCGTATGAATTCCCATAGGATGGAAATTTTCAATTGAGCAAACTACAACAAAATTATCCTTCTTATCTCTCATTACTTCAAGCTCATATTCTTTCCACCCAATCAATGACTGTTCAATTAAAACTTTTCCAATAGGACTTTCAATTAAAGCCTTTTCAAGTTTTTGCTTTAAATCGTCAATATCATATGCGATTGCTCCACCTGTTCCACCAAGCGTAAAACTTGGGCGTAAAATTACTGGAAATCCAAATTTTAGAGCAAACTCAACTCCATCTTCAACACTTCGGACAAAAATACTTTCTGGCACCTTTAAACCTACTTTCTCCATCGCACTTTTAAAAAGTTCCCTATCCTCAGCCTTTTTTATCGCTTCAATACTTGAGCCAATTAGCTTAACATTATACTTTTCAAGTATACCGAGCTCATAAAGCTGAACAGCAAGATTAAGGGCTGTTTGTCCCCCAAGCGTTGGGAGGATTGCATTGGGTTTTTCTTTTCTGATTATTTCCTCAATGAATTCTGGGGTAAGTGGTTCAAGATAAGTTGCATTTGCAAATTCAGGATCTGTCATTATTGTGGCAGGGTTGTTGTTGGCAAGTATAACTTTAATCCCATTCTGTTTTAAAACTTTACACGCTTGCGTTCCAGAGTAATCAAACTCGCAAGCTTGCCCTATTACAATTGGACCACTTCCAATTATGAGGACAGACTTTATATCGGTTTTTATCCCTTTCAACGCTCCAAAATTTTTCACAAAATATAATCAATTGGGATAATCAAAACAAGTAAAAGCGAATTTCAATTCGTCACTCTTGACTTGGTTCAGGGTTTAATTAAAGAGATGCCGAAGCAAGTTCATCATGACAATGAAGAGAAAGGAGATTCTAAAACCAAGTTCTTCTGGTTGCGTTGAAATTACGAGGGTTTTGGATAATATCATTTACAAATAAAAAAGACGCTGAAACAAGTTCAGCATGACAGCTAATCATAGCAATAGCATCAAAACCTCCCCTCAATAATTATGCCTGCTGTCCAGATGGAAGGTTGTTTACGAATTGTGTAAGTTTAGATTTATAACTTGCTGCTCTATTTCTGTGAATTATCCCTTTAACTACAAGTTTATCAAGGATTGAATAGAGTTTTTTAAGGATTGGCTCAGCTTCTTCTTTTGTTGCGGCTTTTTTAACTTTCTTTATAAATGTTCTCATCATGGATTTGTAATGTCTGTTGCGCATGCGCCTTTTTTCGGACTTTCGCATTCTCCTTTCAGCGGACTTAAGATTCGGCATTCTGCTTACATTTTTTTGTTGTTTTTAAAATTTTTGTTGCGGGGGCGGGATTTGAACCCGCGACCTTCGGGTTATGAGCCCGACGAGCTACCAGCTGCTCCACCCCGCGGTGTTTGATGCAGTTATAAATATAATAAATTTGACTTAAAATTTCAAATTTGTATATTAGTGTAAACCCAACAAAAATCCAGATAAAGTTGCAAGCATATCTATCAGGAGGAATTGAATATACAAGCGACGGTGGAATGAATTGGCGTCGTGAAATTGAAAAATGGCTATCTGAAAACCTATCTCATCAAGTTTTTAATCCCGTTACTGAAACCGAAAAATTTCTCGCTGAAAATTACTCTGATGTCAATTTTAGAGATTTAAAAGTATCATCCCTTGAAAAATATCGTAAGATAATGCGTAAAATCGTTGAAAGAGATATGAAAGCGTTAAATCAATGTGATTATGTCATTTGCCTATGGGATGAGAGCGCAAGTAGGGGGGCTGGAACGCAGGGTGAAATAACATTGGCAAAATTTCTTAAAAAACCGATTTTCATCGTTTCAAAATTTAAACCATCAGAAATTCCATCGTGGGTTATCGGCTGTGCAGATAAAATTTTTGAAAGTTTTGATGAGCTTAAATCATTTCTGCTAAATAAATTTAAGTGCTCTGATGCGACCGACGAAAGCAGAGATTAACCTTTCTGCGTTTGAATTTAATTTTAATCAGGTGAAAAAACTTGTCGGAGATAAAACTAAAATAATGGCTGTAGTTAAAGCGAACGCATATGGACACGGCGCGGTTGAGATTTCAAAATCCGCCATATCACTCGGAGCTGATTTCCTTGCGGTTGCGATACCTGAAGAGGGGATTGAGCTTAGAGAAAATAAAATTGATGTTCCAATACTTGTCTTTACCCCGCCGTTTGAACATCAAATTGAGCTTTTCTTCAAGTATAATCTAACACCGACAATAGCAACAATTGAATGTGCTAAAAAATTTAATTCTTTTTCGGAAAAATTTGGAAGCAAGATAAAGTGCCATATTAAAGTGGACACAGGGATGGGGAGGGTTGGAGTAAATTATAAAGATGCTGTTGAATTTGTTGTAAAGCTTCATAACGATTTTAAAAATCTTTACATTGAAGGAATTTATACGCACTTTGCTACATCGGATGAACGGGATAAATCTTTTGCGCATCTTCAGTTTGACAGGTTTTTAAATGTTGTTAAAGAGATTGAATCTTACGGAATAAAAATTCCTCTAAAACACTGTGCAAATTCCGGGGCTATACTTGATATGCCTGAAACTTATCTTGATATGGTCAGACCAGGGGTTATGCTTTACGGTTATTATCCATCACTTGAAGTTTTAAACAAGATTGAACTTAAACCTGTCATGACTTTGAAATCAAAAATTTCTTTTCTAAAAGAGGTTGAACCTGGAACGAGCATAAGTTATGGTTGTAGGTTTATAGCGAAGGAGAAAACCAGAATAGCGACGATACCCATAGGATATGCAGATGGATACAGGCGCTCGTTGACGAATGTTGGAAAAGTTGAAATAAATGGAGAAATTTTCCCTGTAGTTGGAACTGTCACAATGGATCAAATAATGGTTGATGTGGGATTGAACACAGAAGTAAAAGTTGGTGATGATGTAATTTTATTTGGAAGTAAAAATTTGACTGCTTGGGATGTTGCGAAGTGGCTTAATACTATACCTTATGAAATTTGTTGCAATGTTTCAAGCAGAGTTCCAAGGGTTTATGTAAAAGATTAAAAATAAAAAAGGGGAGAATATGCCAGAGACATTTGCGGTTATAATGGCAGGAGGAGTTGGGTCAAGGTTTTGGCCCAAAAGCAGGGCTAAAAAACCAAAACAATTTTTAAATATCTTATCCACAAAATCGTTGATTGAACAAACGATAGAAAGAATTAACCCACTCATCCCTGAGGAAAACATCTTCATCGTTTCAAACAAAAATCAAGTTGCTGAACTTGTTCAAGTTTTGCCGAAGTTTCCTATTCAAAATATAATTCTTGAACCGCTTTCCAGAAACACTGCTCCGTGTATCGGTCTTGCAAGTTTGTTTATTAAAAGAAGAAAGCCGAATGCAGTTATGGTTGTTTTACCCTCAGACCATTTGATAACGAACGAGGATGAATTTATTAATACATTGAAAATTGGAATTAACGCAGCTTATGAAACCTGCGGACTGATAACAATTGGAATACAGCCTTCTTATCCGTCAACAGGATATGGATATATACAATTTGTTGAAGATGATGAAAGTGAGCTTTCTGGCAGGGGAGTTTATAGAATTAAAACATTTGCTGAAAAGCCAAATTTAGAAACCGCAAAACGCTTTATTGAAAGTGGTGATTTTCTCTGGAATAGTGGAATGTTTATATGGAGAGCTGATGTGATACTTGATGAAATTAAAACACATCTGCCAGATATATACGAAGAACTTATGAAGATAGATGATGCAATTGAAAGGGATGATTTTAAATCCGTTCTTGAGCAAGCTTATGGCAAGATGAGAACAATTTCAATTGATTATGGTGTGATGGAGAAGACGAACCGTGCGTATGTAATTAAGGCTAAATTTGAATGGAGTGATGTCGGTAGCTGGGAAGAAGTGTATAATCTCGCGCCAAAGGATGAAAATGGAAACTACGTTTCATCAAATAAAGATTCTGTCGTGTTAATTGATGTTAAAAATTGTTTTGTTGACACGAATAAAACGCTTGTCGCAATGCTTGGGGTTGAGGATTTAATAGTTGTAAGCACTGAAGATGCGATTTTAATTTGTAAGCGCGATAGAGCTCAAGATGTGAGAAATATAGTTAACTATCTGAAGCGAAAAAATTTAGATAAGTATCTATGAAAGCAAAAATTTTCCCTCTTTTATTTATCTTCCTGTTCAGTTCTTGTTCAAGCGCTGTTCGTTATTCAACGCAGGATACGTCTTTTAAAAATTCAGAAAAAGTTCAAATCGGCGTTGCCTCATACTATGGCGCTGAATTTCACGGGCGACCGACATCAAGCGGTGAAATTTACGATATGAATGACCTTACGGCAGCTCATCCCACGCTCCCACTTGGAACGATTGTAAAGGTGACAAACCTTGCAAATGATAAAAGTGTTATCGTTAGGATTAACGATAGGGGACCTTTTAAGAAGAATAGAATAATTGACCTTTCATACGAAGCAGCTAAACAGCTTGGATTTTTAAATGAGGGGACAGCGCTTGTTAAAATTGAAGTCATAAAACTTCCGCAAGATAGTTTAGAGGTAAAATGAAATTGAAGCCACCGGCCTTAAAAAAGGGAGATGTAATCGGCATAATTTCGCCAGCGAGCTCGCCAGATGATTTCTCCAGAATTGAGAATGGTGTTTCATATCTTGAAAGTCTCGGTTATAGGGTTAAACTTGGGAAACATATTTATAAACGGTTCGGATACCTTTCTGCAAGTGATGAGGAAAGAGCGCAAGATTTAAATGAAATGTTTGCTGACCCAGAAGTTCGCGCTATCATTTGTGTTCGCGGTGGGTATGGAACGCCAAGAATCCTTGATAAAGTGAATTATAGCGTCATAAAGAAAAATCCAAAGATATTTGTTGGCTACAGTGATATAACTGCGCTTCAACTTGCAATTTTCAAAAAGACAGGTTTGATAACTTTTTCAGGTCCAATGCTTGCAGTTGATATTTATTCGTTTGATAGTTATTCAGAGGAATTTTTTTGGAGAATTTTGACATCAAAATCGGGGAAAATTGAATTGAAGAATCCCGATGGAGTTGAGCTTATCGTTTTAAAACCCGGGAAAGCAAACGGGACTCTGCTTGGCGGAAATTTATCTTTGCTTGCTTCAATTATTGGGACGAAATATCAACCTGATTTTAAAGATGCGATACTTTTAATTGAAGATATCGGCGAAGAGCCTTATCGCATTGATAGATATTTATCGCAATTGAAAAATTCTGGGATACTTAACAAAATCAAAGGTTGTATTCTTGGACAATTTACCGACTGTGTTCCAAAAGAAATGGGAAAAAGTTTAACGCTTGAACAAATTTTTGAAGATTACTTTGGCAAGTTGAAAATCCCAGTTATTTCAAATTTAAGTTATGGTCATATCCCACAAAAGCTTACACTTCCAATTGGTGCAGATGTCAAAATTGACGCAAAGAGAGGGGTGATAACGATCGTTGAGAAAATTTTATCTTAAAATATTTCTCCTGATTTCAACAACTCTTTTCTCTCAAAATCTCCTGCAATTTAAAATAACTCGCGAGCTTTCAAATTTCTATTGGAATGGGCTTTTGAATTATTCATTATCAAGAGGCTCTTATGATTTTTTTATATCTGAAAAATTTTCTGAAATGATCATAAAAACAGAAAGAAGCTTTATTCGCGATGATAATGATTTCAAGTTCGGATTCTATAAAGGCATTTCAAAATTTAAGTTTGCTTTGCTTCTTAATTCAATTTCATTTGCCGATGATAAATTGGGTGGTTTAAACAGGGCTTCTTCAAGTGAAGTTTTGCTTGGCGGTAAAGTTTATCCTTTTGCAAAGTTTGGGATTTCAGCTTTGGCTGGTTATAAAATTGATTATCAAATGGGACAAAGAGACCATGGCTGGGCGTATATGATTTCAACGGATACATCTGGATTTACAGCTTCGGATTATCACATGATTGCAAACTTTCAACATTCCGAGGATTTTATAACACCCAGGAAAAACAGTCATACTGCGTTGAACTTAACATTAACAAGAGAATTTACATCGGATGTTAAAAGCAAAGTTGAGTTTTCCGCAAGGCGTGTGAAGCGAGATTTTTATTTTTATGCTGATTCAAATCTTCAAAGGATGTATGGCGTTAATTTCAACGTTGAAGGTAGAGACGAAAAAGCTATATTGGGGCAAATGCTTCTTGTTTATCCATTGTTTGAAAATTTAATGTTGAAGTTAAACTTCTCTGCAAGCGGAAGGAACATATTGAAATTGATTCGTTATAAAACATCATCTCTTTACGACTCAAACATTGAAGAATTTATTTTGAACACTGGTGTTGGTTTATCTTACAGTTCCGAAAAATTTAGAGCAAGTTTCGGCGTAAATTATGTTGAGAGAAACGAGACTCATGTGCCAAAGGAACATTCGCTTATATCTGAAACCGCATTTTTCAGAATCAAGCAAAGCGAGGAACAGAAGAATAACAAAAGTTTGAGAAGAGGCATTAACGGTGAAGTTTCCCTTGATGTGTCAGAAAATGTGACCCTTGGTGGTATGTTTTATTTGTTGCTTTTTAGGTATGATACGCCAAGCAGTTTAAATGATGACGATAGAGATGAACTTTTACAAATAATGAGGATTTTTTTTAAAGTCAAATTGTCGCGAGAAATTGAACTTGAGGTTCCACTTGATTTAAATAGTCAGCATTTCGTTTATATTTTTTCAACGAGAAGTGTTAACAACAATTGGAATAGGATAATAAAACTTTCACCGTCAGTGATTTTTGAAAGTGGCGAAGTTAGAAATAAGTCAAGTTTTTTCGTTCTTGCAAATTACACAATTTATGATTTTGAGGAGCACGTTTCAAGTGTTAAAAGTTATGTGTTTAGGCAATTTTATCTTAATGACTCGCTGTCTTTTCCAGTTTTTGATAATGTAAGCTTTGATGGGAGCGCACAATTAATTTTATCTGAAAGCGGAAGATTAAAATGGAAAGAGTTCAAAGAAAGCCCAACTATTTTCATAAACACATTGGAATACAATTTTAAGCTTAATTATATCCCAGTGAGGAGCGCGAGATTTTCTATCGGTTATCATTTCTTCAACGAGAAAAGATTCAAATTTGCTGGGCTTAATAAAGTTCCGGATTCAAGGATAATAGCTTCAGGTCCAACATGTGGGGTTGAGTTTACAAGTGAAAAATTTAACATAAGCTGTAGCGGATGGCTTGAATGGCTGAGGTTTGGTGATAAAGTGAGTCGGATTCCGAATTTAAATTTAAATCTGACATTTAATTTATGAAGGCGAGGTTTGAAAAATTTAATTTTGAATTTCCATCTAAAATTTCATCGTTGAGAAAACTTGAAAAAGTCCTGAAAGAGTTGAAGAAACAATTCAATATCCCGGATGAAGATTATGATAGAATTTATCTTGCGTCAAGTGAGGCTTTTGTAAATGCGGTTGTTCACGGGAATAAACTTGACCCTGCTAAAAAAGTTCAAGTTAAATTTAAAATTTTCAAACGCTCGTATGAAATTGAAATAAAAGACCAAGGTGAGGGTTTTGACCCAAGCTCAATTCTAACTCCCGTTGATGAGGAAAATCTTTTAAAAGAATCGGGGCGTGGCATTTACATAATGAGGGCAACAGCTGATGTCGTAAAATTTCACAAAACATCGAAGGGGATGAAAGTTAAAATTAAAATAAAAAAGCGACCGAGCGCCTAAGAAGAGGTCGCTCGATCGCCAACGGAGGTGCTACGGCGGGCTGAATCTAAAAGAACGCTAAACAAAGGTGCTCTTCAAGGTGCTTCTTCATCAAAAGAAGAATTCAAATATCGTGCCAGAAAAAAATCTTTAATTTTTGAATGATTTTTAATAAATTTTTTTGAAATTTGCATTGCTGGAAAGTCGCAATTTTGCACATAAAATGTTAATTTGGGACAAGACTTCAAATGATAACAAACTATCACACGCTTAAATATCTTATCAAAAACATTGAGGAAAAGCTCGTTGGTTCTACAATAGTTGAGGCGTTTACTCAAGAAAAGGACACCCTTCATATAAATTTTGAAAAGGATGAAATTTACACGATTGAGCTTAACGCCACGGGGCAAGGGTATATGTTTTTGCGCCCAAAACTTGAACGAGCAAGGAAAAATTCACTTGATGTCTTTTCAGAAATTTTTGGGAATGAAATAGTTAATATATGGCTTCACAAGGCTGATAGAGTTGTCAATGTTTTGCTTAACTCGGGGAGTAAGTTAATTTTTCAATTCTTTACAAGCAAAGTAAATTTTTTACTTGTAGATGAAAATGAAATGATTATATCAAGCTTTAAAAACCCCAAAGAACACATCGGGAGAAAATTTGAATACGAAAAAGATGAGTCAAATTATGAATTAATGGTAGGTAATTTTGAAGCATTTAAAAACGCGTGGGAAAGTTTGTCTTCTGAAACTTTTGAATTGAATCCATCCCGACGACTTATTAAAACCGTTGATACACTTGACATGCTGATGGCGAAGGAAATTTTGCATAGAAGCGGTGGAGTTGATGTTGAAAAAATGTGGAATGCTTTGAGAGAAATTGACATAGAACTTAAAAACCCAAAACCGCAAATCTACTACGATGGCATTTTACCACGATATTTTTCAATTGTAAACTTAACACATTTGAATTTTAAGAAGGTTGAATTTGATGATATAAATTACGCCATAAGGAAGTTTGTTGTGGAGACGAAGATAAATAAAAGTTTTTATGAGGAGAAGAAGGCAATTGAAAGTAAATTGGAAAGTTTGCTTGATAAAACAGCGAGGACGGTTGAAAAAATTGAAGAGGAGATAAGCGCGAATCAACGGGCAGAACAATATGAAATTTATGGTTCAATTTTGATGGCGAATTTGAATTTATTGAAAAAGGGGATGGAGGAAGTTGAGCTTGACAATGTATTTTCTGGAGAGGGTGAAAAAGTTAAAATTAAACTTGACCCTTCGTTGTCGCCAGTTGAGAACGCCCAAAAATACTTTGAAAAGGCAAAAAGGGCTAAAGCATTGGTTAAAATTGCTAAAGATAGATTGGAAAGGTTAAAAGTCAATCTTGAAAAGATTAAAAAGTTGATTGAAAATATCAAGATTTGCGAGAGTTTGGATGACTTAAAAAAATTTAAGCGTGAAAATGTGGATGATTTAAAGATTTTTGGGATTGTTAAAGATAAAATCTCTAAACAAATTGAAGGGAAGTTCAGGAGGTTTATTGTTGATGGAGGATTTGAAGTTTGGGTAGGAAAAGATGCGAAGAGCAATGATATGTTAACTTTTAAATTTGCTGATAGAGAGGATTTATGGTTTCATGCGCGTGGTGTTTCTGGCGCGCATGTTGTATTGAAAAGTGGAAGAAGACAACCAAGCAAGAAGGCAATTGAACAAGCTGGGAGCATAGCTGCATATTTCAGCCAAGCGAGGACATCATCGCTTGTTCCAGTTATAGTGACAAAGCGAAAATATGTCCGAAAGCCAAAAGGTGCCCCTGAGGGAAGCGTCGCCGTTGAACGAGAGGAAGTTATAATAGTTGAACCGAAATTACCTTCTGAAGAAATTGAATGAAAGCACATAAATAAAAATTGAAAACATTATGAAAAAAGAAATCCAGCTTGAAAAGGCAAATCGTATACTTAACATCGGTGGTGTTGTTTTGGTGACGGCTAAATTTAATGGAAGGGATAACATCACTCCAGTTGCATGGAATGTTCCTGTTAGCAAAGAACCGCCACTTGTTGCTGTTGCGATCGCTCCAGAAAGATTTATTTACGGTTTGATTGAACAAAGTGGTGAATTTGCAGTTAATCTCCCTACATTGAAAATTTTAAAGGAGCTTTATTTTTGTGGCAGACATTCGGGAAGGGAGATTGACAAGTTTAGAAGAGTTAAATTGACGCGCATAAACGCGAAGCTTATATCTGCACCGTTGATTGATGAATGTATTGCAAATCTTGAATGCAAGGTTGAAAAAATTTATCCAGCTGGGGACCATAATTTAATAATTGGTCGGGTCTTTAGAGCAATAGTTGAAGAGGATTTATTTGATGATTATTTGAAAGTTAACCTTGATGAAGCTAAAACTGTTCATCATCTCGGTGGTAGTTTGTTCACGATTCCTGGGGAGATAATTGATATTAAAAATTTGTAAAGTTTAGATTTTTATTGTTAGACCTATTTGATGAAGTGAACCAATTTTTCCAAGTGATATAAGCGAGTAATCAAACCTGTAGTTTTTAACTTTTAAGCCAAGCCCAAATGAAAATCCAGTTAAATCAATCGTTGGTGTAATTTTCATTTCTTGTCTTCTTTCATTGTTATACCCGAACCTTAAATCAAAATTTTCTGAGACATTGAACTCACCGCCAATTGTAAAATTTTTGGCTTTATCAAAAATTTTTTCAGTAGTTTCATTAAGCTTATTGACACCAATGTTAAGTCGCAGTGGAAGATGTTCAAGTTTCTTTGATATAGCAAATTTGATTTCAAATGGCAAATTTTCTTTGAGAGTTATGTATCTATTGAGTTGTGTTCCAATGTTGTTGAAAGTGAGGGCTATGTTTAGTTCTTGCTCTTGTAAAATATACATTGCACCTATGTCAAAGGCTATTGCAATTGAGCGGGCGCCGGCTATTGATGAGTAAATTAATTTTGAGTTGATTCCGTATTTTAAGTTTTCAAGTTCTTTTGAAAACCCACCGATTATAGCGAGTTCACCCGCTGAAAATGTGCCAAGTTGATTTCCATATTTATCTGTTTGATTGAAGTTTCCATAATTTATGTAAATTATGCCTATTCCAATGTTTCCAAGACCTTTAAATTTTTGAGTGTAAACTCCATAGCCAAGATTTATGTCAAGAAGATGTTTAAAAAATCCAACACCAGCGTAGTTGTTTTGTAAAGTTGCAAGCCCAGATGGATTATAAAAAAGCAAAGCTGGGTCGTCACTCATCGCGATGAAATTTCCACCAAGAGATGAGGCTCTCGGGCTTATATCAAGGCGGAGGAATTCATATGTTGACCTGCCACCTGCGAATGAAAGCGAAAATGCCAAAATTGTAATCAAAATAAATTTCATCTTTTGGATTGAATTTTATTTTCTCATTGAAATTTCGCATATTAAAAAATAAAAAACAAATATCCACAGGCAATCGTGATAAAGCCAAGAAAGAAAATAAAAAAGCAAGAACTGAAAGAGGACAAGCTTGTCCTGACATATTACAAGGCTCGTGAGTTTGTTGAGAAAAACAGGAAAATTTTAAGCTATGTCTTAACAGGCTTGATTATACTTGTAGCTGGAGTTATCATTTATCGCAATAATTTGAAAGCTGAAAATGAAAGGGCTGAGGCATTGTTTTCAAAAATAATAAGTTATTATGACAATGGCGATTATAAAACTGCAATTGAAGGGATTCCACAAAAAAACATTCAAGGGTTAAAATACATTGTTGAAAATTACGGTGGTACTGATGCTGGCGAAATAGCAACATATTATCTCGGCAATGCTTATTTTATGCTTGGTGATTACGATAACGCTTTGAAGTATTTTAAAAAGTATGATGGTAAAGATAAGTTTTTGTTTTCAGCTTCGCTTGCCGGTATAGCTTCAGTTTATGAGGCGAAGGGGGATTATAGGAAGGCGGGTGAATATTTTGAAAAAGCTGCTCAAAGGTTCAAAGAGAACATACTCTTACCTGAATATCTCTACAATGCAGCGAGAAATTACAAACTTGCTGGTGAAAGAGAAAAAGCGCTTCGCTTATATGAGAGAATAAAAAAAGATTATCCGAATTTTATGAAAATTAGAGATGTTGAAATTTACATTGCTTCATTAAAGCAGGGATAAGTGATTAAAACAAAAAGTTGGATGTTGGGATGACGCTTGACTTTAAAATTTCGTTTTTTCTTCACATTTTATCGGCGATGTTAATCGCTATTGCGGCATTTGGTCTTCCCGTTATAGAGGCTGGGATAAGGAAAAATTTGGGAAAGGAATCCATCGCTTTGCATGGATTATCTTTAACTTTTTCTAATTTTGCGAGGTTTGGTGGTGTATTGGCTCTACTTACCGGAATTTATAATTGGATTAAAATTGGTGGTTTCCAAGGATGGTTGCTTGTTAAAGTAGTTCTTTTCCTGTGGTTTGTCGTCTCGGGAATTATCGTTGGAATAAGATATTTTTCAAAGCGTGGGGAAATGTTGAATAGGGAAAATTTTGATGTTGGTGAGGTTTCTAAATTAAATGTCGCAATCAAAAATTATTCGTATGTAAACATTGTTGTGTTTGTTTTGATTGTTTTTCTTGCCGTATCCAAGCCATTTTGAGATGTAATAAAATGTTGCAGAATTAGGTTGTAAAAATTTCAGATGAGATTGAAAAAATGAAAATTTTTGTTTTTGCTTTGATTTTTAATAATTTTAAGTGAGTGTGATTTGTGGCATAAAATTTGTAAGTTTTATTTTGAAACACTTGACTTTGAAAAAATAGTGTGTTATCTTTTAACAGGCGTTCTTTCAGTTAAATTTTTCAAAAACAAAAACTAATTTCAGGAGGTAAACACTATGGGTCAGCAGCAGCTTTTACTCATCGTCCTTGGCGTCATCATAGTTGGAATTGCAATAGCTGTAGGTATTTCAATGTTCAAGAGTAGTGCGGTTGACGCCAACAGGAGCGCCATTGCAAGTGATCTTGCTAATCTTGCCTCAAAGGCGCAGAGATATTACAGAACCCCGGTTGAGCTTGGTGGTGGTGGACAAAGCTTTGCTAATTTTGCTTTGAGTTCACTTGATACAGGCAACGCAAATGGTTCCTATCGTGTTGAAATTTTAACTGGTGACCAGTCAATTGTAATTCATGCGCTTGGTAAGGAAAAAGTTGAGGCTAACTTTGTTGCGGCTGTTGATACTGTAACCCCTGATGCAAGCAGAATCTATCAAGGGCTTGCAACTGGTATTCAAACAACTGATGCTACTAAAGGTTACGGAACGCTACAGGGTTGGACACCGCAATAATTTTTATTCCTAAAGGGGGCGTTTTTGTGACGCCCCTTTTTCAAATTATTTTGTATAAGGAGGTGGTGTGAGTGCCTGATTATAGGTTTGAAGGAATTACATTAACGGGGCGCCCTGTTCAAGGTATTATAACGGCTGATAGTTTATCTGATGCAAAGAATAAAATAAAAAAACTTGCTGAGCAGAGAAAGTTTAAGGTTACGAGGATTCAGAAGCGTAAGACTTTTATTTATACAATTCAGCGCGATGGCGAAAGGATAAAAGGAGAGCAGAAAGCTTTCACGAAGGAGGAGGTGAAGCAGGCACTTGAAAAGCTTGGATATAGAGTTGTAAGGGTTGAGCCGAAAATTCTTGATTTTAAGTTCAAACCGCCTGAGACTGAAATTGTAACATTTGTTCGCGTCAGTGCTGACCTTTTGCGTGAGAAGCTTCCTTATAATGAGGTTTTACAGCTTTTGATAAATGATGTTCAGCATCCGACATTAAGAGAGGCTTTGAGGGAAATAAATAATGATTTGAAGCAGGGTAAGGATAGCGAAGAATCTTTTATAAAGCAGGAGAAGGTTCTTGGCAAGTTTACAGCTCGTATGCTTGGGCTTGCTTCAAAGAGTGGAAATATGGCTGATATTTACGAGAGTACGGCAAAGTTTCTTGAGAGAAATGCTGAGTTCAGGAAGAATTTAAAAAGTGCGCTTATAATGCCAATTTTTACACTTATAGCTTTGATTGGGGCTGTGATTTTTTATGTTGCGTATATTTTCCCAGAGACAGCTGAGTTATTCCTCAAGCTTGGGGTTGAGCTTCCGCCGATGACTGCGGCGACGCTGAAGTTAAGTTATTTCTTTCTTGATAATATGGTTTACATTGGGTTTGGTGCGTTGATTTTTATTTTAGCTATTGTTTATTTTCTTCGCACTCCGAAGGGACAATTCATTCGTGATAAGTATATCATAAAAATTCCCATACTTGGACCTTTGATTCACAAAACTACAATTGAAATTTTCTGCAGAGTTTTTTACGCTCTTTATGCTGGTTCGGGGGAAAACATTGATGCGATAAGATTAGCAGCAGAAGCATGTGGCAATAAATATATGGAGCATCAGATAAAGACGATAGCTATACCTATGATGTTAAGTTATGGTAAAGGTCTTGTAGAGGCATTTGAGGCAACGGGGGTTTTCACGAAGACTGCTCTTGCGAGATTTCATTCGGGAGCTGAGACAGGTACAGTTAAACAGACAGCACTTCAAATTGCAAATTATTATGAGAAAGAGACAGTTTATAAGCTTAAAAACGCGATAGATTTCATCCAGCTTGGCATAGCAATGATAATCATGATAGTTATGACGCTTCTTACACTTGTTTCAAGTGAAACCGCTATGGTCAAGCCTAAAACACCATACACTATCATATTGCCATTTCTAAATTTTTAAAATTTTAGTTTTGAGGTGATCAAAAATGACAGTTGGCGTAGATATTACGGATAAGCTCGGTTATACACTTTTAAAGAAGGGCATAATTGATTATGAGACGCTTGAAAGAGCTCTGAAGATAAAAGAGCAGGAAGATTCAAAGACGCGCAGAAGCTTGGCACAGATACTTGTATCTGATTTTGGGATTGACCACGATAGCGTTTTTAAGGAAGTTGCTAATCTTTATGGATTTAGGGAAATTTATCTTGCGGATGAGAACATTGATAAGAATAGGATTGACTTTATCAAGAAGCTTGTTGGGCCTTTGCCTCAAGCTTTGAAGGATCAGATGAGAAGTGAGGGGATTTTACCTTTGAAATACGATGAGCAAAGACCAGATAAGCTTATTTTAATTTGCGCTGACCCAACAAGTAGAAGCATACCTTTAATTGCGCGAGCGCTTGGGGCGAAAAGATATGAAGTTAGCTATGTTAGGCTGAAGGATATGCAGAATTTATTTGATAAGGTTTTTCCGCCTGAGAATGAATTTTTGAAAGCACTTGAGGAATCAAAGATGGAGATAACTGAAGACCAGATAGAGGAGGAAGCGCTTGATGAAGCAGCTATTGAGGCTGAGATAAACAAAAGTATGCTTGTCAACCTTGTTGAAGGTATGCTGGTTGAGGCAGTTAGAAAAGGTGCAAGTGATATACATATAATTCCGAAAGATTCAAAAACAACCGAAATTCATTTCAGAATTGATGGAAAGCTAAGGCTTTGGCATGTTCAAGAGGGGATAAGACCTGAGGCGATAGCTGCTGTTGTTAAGGATAGGTCAAAAAATGTTGACAGGTTTGAAAGGGAGATGGCGCAAGATGGTTTTATACAGCGCAAGGTTGATGGGCATATGATAAGATACAGAGTATCTGTGCTTCCGATAGTTGGGAAGGAATTTCAGTATAAATTTGAAAGCATAGTAATAAGAGTTCTTGATGATAGGAAAGTTATAACAGACCTTGACAAGCTTGGTTTTCAAGGTAAGGCGAAAGAATTTTTCATCAAGGCTATATCAAAACCACAGGGGATGGTCATTGTCACTGGTCCGACGGGTAGCGGTAAATCAACGACGCTTATGGCTGCCTTGCATTATATTATAAAGCCTGAAATAAATGTTTTAACTGTTGAAGACCCTGTTGAATATATAATTCCTGGGGCGAGGCAGTTGAAAATTGGACCGAAGATGAATTTTGAGCAAGCATTGAGGGCTATTTTGCGTCATGACCCGGATGTTGTCATGGTTGGTGAGATAAGAGATAAAGAGACGGCTGAGATAGCGATAAAACTTGCTAACACTGGGCACTTAACATTTTCGACGCTTCACACAAACGATGCACCAAGTGCTATTTCAAGGCTTTATAAAATGGGAATTGAGACATTTTTAATTGCTTATGCGATAAACATTATAATAGCGCAAAGGTTGATTCGCAAGCTTTGTGATAAATGTAAAAGACCAATTGAAGACCTTGACCCGGCGATACCTTTGAGCCTTGGGTTTACGGAGGAAGAGATAAAGAATACTGTTTTTTATGAAGCTGTTGGATGTGACCAGTGCCATGGTGGCTACAAGGGTAGGATAGCGATACATGAGGCGTTGTATTTTACGAAGGAAATAAGGCGGTTGATTTTCAAAACAGGTAAAGAAATAGATGAAGAGGCAATAAGAGAGCAAGCGATAAAAGATGGGATGTTAACTTTAAGAGCTGCTGGAAGGGAAAGGATAAAGCAGGGATTGACAACGCTTGAAGAAGTAGCTCATGCGACAACGGAAGATTAAATAAAATTAAACTTTAAAAATGACGACAGGGCAAACTTTAATAACGATATTGGCTCTTGCTTTACTTTCATTAGCTGTCTTGAATATTAACAGGGGTTTATCAAGCCATGATATAAGTTTGGCTCAAAATAGATATCGTTTTGAAGCACTTTCAATTGCAACTTCTTACATACAGCAGGCAACTCAATATTATTTTGATGAAGCGGTTGCTGATTCAAATAATACCGAGAAAACAAATCCAAATACATTCACCAATCCATCTTCGCTTGGCTTTGAACCAGATGACTCAACGGCTTTTGGTCTTGAGATTGATGATTTTGACGATTACAATTCAATTGTTAGAATTGACACAGGGAAGAGTAGTGTAATTTACAAAGTTATGTTTAAAGTTGAGTATGTAAACTTAGGTTCAGATGGCAAAGTTGCGCCTGTTTTAAGCAAGACATTTCACAAAAGGATGACGGTTATGGTGTGTGATGTTTACGACCCGCCTTTGATTTATAGGGAAACATCAGCGGGAAAGGTTAGAGATACAGTTAAGATAAGTTTTGTGTATAGTTATTGGTTTTTCAATTAAAAATTTTGCTATTTTATGGGTTCAATTCTTGATTACATAACAGCGATAATAGTTGGTGGTGCGATTTTGCTTATCACAATGAGAGTTACGGACACTGGGACGCGGGAGTTTTTAAACTATAATGCTGATGCTATTTCTCAAATGAATCTTGCAAATATGTCAAGTATAATTGAGTATGATTTAAGAAAGATGGGTTATGGGGTTCCAGAGGGTGAACAAGTGCTTTTCATTGCTCAACCTAACAGATTGAAGTTTATTGCGCATCTTAATAGAGAGTTTGATTATTTTGGTCATCTGATACCGCACAAGGATGATATACCAGATACGATTGAATACATAATAACACCAGCTGAAACAATTGACTATGGTGATACAAGCATAGTTATGTATAAGGTGACGCGCAGGCTGAAAATCACTGGTGAAGGTGGGAAGATATCAGATATTGGGAGAGTGGGTAACGGAGCAATTTTTAGATATCTTGATCAAATTGGGTACCCTGTTGACCCGGGTTCTGAACTTGTTGCTTCAAAGATGGTTGAGGTGACATTAACAATGTTTAACCCAAGGGTTGTTTTATCGCCAGAACTTGTAAGAAGGGATGTTTCAAATATAAGTGATGTTGAGTATAGGAAGAAAGAGTTAAGAAGATTGCTTAGGACATCTTATTGGAGACAGACGCGACTTGTATCAAAGAATTTAAGAAGATAGTGGGGGCTGGTTATGTTTGGAAAGGCTTCTCTTTTAATAATTATTGGCTTCATAGCTGCTTTATCGGTTTATCAACTTAGGTTAACTCGGGCAGTTATATCTGCAGCGGATAGTTTTAATTACTATTATACCAAAACGCTTATTCATGAGTCGGCTGTAAGTGCAATGAATATCGCTGTTAGCAAATTGTGGAAGGATACACTTACAAATGTTTCGTATAATGTTATATTGAACAACTGCACAACTTTTGTAACTGTAAGACCTGTTATCCCGGATTCTATTGTCAGGTTAACTGTGAAAGCTTGGGGTTATGCTTTTGTTGACACATATTATGCGCGTTATAAAAGACCATATAGGATAGAAGACTCAGCATTTGCTTATTTTCAACTTTCAAGAAGGGCGTTAACCTTAACTTCAAAGTATTTTTGGCTGACTGGAACGGAATGGTATAATGGAGCACCTGTTTACTGGATAACTGGAGATACTGTGTGGGGACCTTTGCATACGAATAGCACTTTACATACTTATGGGACCCCTGTTTTCTATGCTAAAGTCACATCTTATGCTGGGATCAATCCACCTCCAACTTCATCAAGAAATAGGGCTAAGTTTTATGGTGGCTGGGAAATTGGTATACAAGCTGAAATACCGACTGATTTTACGAGGACGAAAAATGCTGCAGCAAATGGTGGAGGGATATATACTCAATCTACCGCTTTTAAATTTTTGCCAGATGGAAGAGTCGTAAGGCGGTTTATAACTGGTTGGAATTCAGAATGGATAGGTTCAAGTCTATATAGAAGACAGCGTCAAGTTCCTATTTTAGCGGCTCCGGAGACACTTACGATTTCGCAGCTTAGCTCAACGGGTGTCGTCTGGGTTAAAGGTGAGGTTGTGGTTGAGGGGACATTGAATGGTCAGCTTACGATTTTAGCAGATGGAAACATAAGAATCTGGAATGATATAAAGTATGCTGATGATCCGAATGTTAATCCGAATTCTGATGATTTTCTTGGTTTGGTTTCTTATCAAAATGTGATAGTTGCAGATAGTGATCCAAATCAGAACGATGTTGTAATTCAAGCAGCTATAATGGCTTATGATGGAGGTTCACTTGATAAAAATTTTATTGCTGAGAATTGGTATAAAAGACCGCCATCTGGCACAATTTATTTGACAGGGAGCGTATGTCAAGAGGAAAGAGGTCCTGTAGGGCGGTTTTCGGGTGGAAGTGGCAATATACAAAATGGTTTTTTGAAAAGTTATAGATATGATCCGCGTTTTGGGACAAAGGCACCGCCTTATTATCCTCTTGTGAGTTTTCCGGATATAAGGCAGTTGAGATTGATTTCTTGGTGGGAATAAAAACAAATGGTTGGAGTGTTTATGGCGATAAATCCGCAACTTGTAAAAGAAGCGAAGGAGTTGTTAAGCTCACTTACTGGGAAAATACCAGTGACACTTTTTAGTGTGGAGAAACAGGTGTACATAGGAAATAAAATAATTCAGAAGATGTCGGAACAGGAGAAGCTTGTTTTGAGAAATTTAATTAACTCTTTTCTTTTAAGGATGCGTGAGATTGAAGCGTCGGATATAGATTTTGGTGGTTGGGGCTCAAGAAAGATGGTTTGGTTAAGGATTCATGGTGCTAAAAAACCAGTCCCTGAATTTGGGATTTATGAAATAGATGAGTTTAATATCTTGATTCAAAGCTTGCTTATGGAAAGGCAGAGGCAATATCTTTATGAGAACAGAAATCTTGATTTTTCATATACATTTAAGGATGAAAACGGGACAATTTACAGGTATCGCGCTGATGCTTATTTTGACCTTGACGATTTAGCGATTAACATGAGATCTATAAATACGCAGATAAGACCTTATGAAAGTTATGGTTTTCATCCGAATGTGACGAAAATTTTGAGTCTTCAATATACAAAGGAAGGTTTAATTCTTGTCACTGGTATAACTGGTTCAGGTAAGAGTACGACGCTTGATGCTATTGTGGATTTAAATAATCGGACTGTTGATGGACATATAATTATAATTGCGTCACCGGTTGAATATGTTCATGAATCAAAAAGGTGCATAATAAGGCATAGGGAGGTTGGCAGGGATACGATGTCGTTCAAGCAGGGGACTATAGAAGCGCTTCGTCAGGACCCCGATATAATCATAATTGGGGAGATGAGGGATCCCGATACGATAATGGCTGCGCTTGAGGTTGCCGATAGCGGTCATAAGGTTTTGTCAACGCTTCATACATCATCTGCGGTTGAGAGCATAGATAGGATAATTGGTGAGGTTCCACCGATAGAACAGGAGCGTGTAAGGAATAGGCTTGCTGATATTTTAAGATGTGTCATCTCGCAAAAGCTTGTTCCGAGCCTTGATGGTAAAAGAGTTCTTGCTAAGGAAATCATGGTGATGACGCCTTCAATAAGGTCGGCGATAAAGAACAATAATACGGGTGAAATTTATCAGATGATAGCTGAAGGGGCTGAATATGGCATGATAACGATGGAGCAGGATTTGAGACGGCTTTACCTTGAGCGTAAAATTTCGCTTGAGACGGCGATAAATTATGCGAATAACAAGAGGAGGATGCAGCAGCTTTTGCAGGCAGCTTAAAAATTAACATTTTAATTTGACATGGCAAATAAAAAATTTTCAGGAAAGCTCGCTGTTGGTATTTTCATTGACGGTTTATCTTTGCAGGTTGCTTGCCTTGCGAGGTCGGGGAAGAAGATAAGGTTTGTTGATGCTCAAATTGTCAAGCTTGCGAACAAACTTGAGACAGCAGTAGCGGGTGCTGGGGTTTACGAACAACAACCTGGGGTAGTTTCATTAACCGAGACAACACCTATAGATATAACTTCGGAGACTGCGTCAGCTGATGTCCTTTTTACGGAGATGGGCAAGGGAACGCAAGATAATGCGTCAATACTTATAGGGGTTTTGAGCAGATATCCAAAACGGAGGTACAAGCTTGCTATATCCGTGCCCGAACCTTATGTTTATTATTCAGTTTTTGAATCAAATTGGGGATTAAAGGGGGACAAACTTAAAGCTAAGATAATTGAAGAGTTAGCAAAAGGAAAAGCTGGGGAGCCTTTGAAACTTGATGCGGTAAATCATATTGAATTTCCTGATGGTTCGGTTCTTGCGTTGGTTCGTGATTTAAGGATTACCTTATTTGACTTGCTTGAAAGCATAAAGGGATCGATTGGTGGGAGGATTCCAAAAGTATCTTTTGTTGAGAGCCCAGAGATATCACTTGTTAACCTTGTTAAATTAAATTATAAATTTCCTGCGAATGCTATCACGGTTATAGTTTACATCGGGCATGAGTTTAGCCGTTTGATTTTTATGAAGGGGAATGAGCTTTATCATATATCACCTCTTATTGGTGAGGGGATTGATTCGTATAATATCGCAAATACAATTTACAGCAGGTTAATTCTTGAGCAAGATAGCCTTGGATTACCTTTTATAAATAACATAATTCTCGCTGGCGAAGCTCAAGCAGTTGGGGTGAAGGAAGTTCTCGTGCAGATGTTTCCTGAAGATGTGGATATTGATTATATAAAGTTTCCAAATTTATCGCCAAATGGTGCTGACCCGCTTCTTCTTGAGAGCTTGCCCAGGGTTGCGGTTGCCATTGGTTCTGCTTGGAGAACGCTTGATATCAAAAATAGGGAACTTTACGCAATTGATTTAACACCGTTTGAGATTCGCGAGGGTCAAAAGGTATTCAAACTTGGAATTCTTGGTTGGTTATTTTTATTGCTTATTCCAGTTTTGACTTTTCAGGTGACGACGAAAATAGCAGAGTTGAACCGAGCGCTTAAGGAGACTCAAGTTGAGCTTCAGAGGAAGAAAGCTGAATTATCTGAGCTTCAAACTATACAACAGCAAGTTGAATCTGCAAGGCAAAGATTAGCTTATTATAAGGCGACATTTGGCGTTCTTGATTCTATGCGAGTTAACACAGATATATGGAGCAAATTTTTGCAAAAGATTTCAAATGAAGCTAAAAACATAGGAAGGATATGGATTACCGATGTAAATGCTTCGGGACCGATGGATATAACTATTAGGGGCTATTCTCTTTATAGAAATAGGATACCGAGATTTTCAAATGCGATTGGAAATGCGATGCTTATGAAGGTTCAGGTGCAGGAGATAAGAGGTAGGACGGTTTATGAGTTTGAAATAAGAGCAAGTGTAATGCAAGCTAAAAAATAAAATTTGGGTTGAAAATTGCCGTATAAAACGAGAAATACTCTTATACTTCTTGCCTTCCTTGTTATAATTGCTAGTATTGGGGCGTATTTTATTTTTTACTATTATCCGAAAAACATAAACGAAGCTAAAGCTGAGATTAAAAGGGTTGAACAGCAGATAAATACGCTTGGTGATTTACAGGTAGAACTTTACAATTTGCAGAAGCAGATAAAGGAGGAACAGAAAAAACTTTCTCAACTTGACAAGCAAATTCTTCCTGATGTCACGCCAGCTATGACATATGCCTATCTTAATTCAATTTTGAACTATGCAGGGTTTGTGAAGTTTGATATGCTTTATCTTGGGAGCAAGAAGGCGCAGAAGTATGCTTATAACATTTACGATATAAAAGGTGAGGCTTCGTTTGAAAACATTTACAAATTTATATGGTATATAGAAAGAGGTCCACAAATTTACAGGATTAGCAGATTTGAGTTGCGTGGGGTTGAAACCAGGGATGAAGAGACGAAAAAATTTAAGCTTGTGATTCCATTTCAAATGGAAATACATGCGCTTTATGCTGATGTGAAAGATTTACCGCCGATAAAAAGGACACTTGGGGATGTTGAGGTTGTTGAGGTAAAGAGCCCATTTGAGCCCTATATTTACAGGGAATTACCGCCTAACACTCGGGGATTGCTTGAGGTTGAAAGGGCTGACTTAAAAGCTGTAATACCTGGGAAAGCTTTTGTTGCTGACCACACTGGAAAAATTCATGTTTTAAGAGAAGGGGATGAGGTTTATCTTGGTTATGTGACAAAGATTGATATTGAGAAGAATCAGGTTGAGTTTACGCTTAACAAAGCTGGTATAGTTGAAAAGTTCGTTTTGAAGCTTAGATTTGAGCAACAAAAATAATAAGAGAGGTGAGATGAAACGAAAAATAATTGTCTTTTTACTTCTTTTTGAAATTTTCACAGGTTTAGTTCTTTCACAAATTGGAGGTCGTCCAAGGGAACTGAGAAAAGCTTATGTGGCTCCTGAGGAAATTGTTTCAATGTCAAAGACAATGCCTTTTAATCAGGCTTTGCAGATATTTAACGACATAAGCAAAAAATTTCTCGGCAAAATTATAGTTGACCCTGAGTCAAGAACTAATCCAATAGGAGTTGATATTGATAAGATGCATTGGCTTGATGCGCTTGAGCTTATATTGAGAATAAATAAGCTTTGGTATGAGGAGTATCCAGATTATATTAAAATTGTTCCACTTGCTGAGGTCACAGCTCCTGGTGTTCCAACTGTGCCGACGAAAGAGGAGGAAATTAAAGTTAAGTTTGAAACAAGAGAGGTTATGATTTCAGCTGTTTTCTTTGAAGCTGATGCGACGAAACTTAGACAGTATGGTTTTAGCTGGGATTTTTTCAGAGGAAAGGATATTAACCTTGGTGTTACGATGTCAGCTGCGGATAATAAGACTGGATTGTTCACCGTTGATGTGAACCCAGCACTTGATTTTGGGAGTTTGCTTGCGGTTTTCAAGGCGCTTGAATCACAGCAAATAGGTGAAGTTATAGCAAACCCGAGGATAACTGTTATGTCGGGGCGGGAAGGGCAAATACAAGTTGGAAGTGATGTTTCAACGACTGTAAGAGATTTTGCGGGAAATGCGATAACGCAGTTCATATCAACTGGTTCAATAATTCGCGTTAAGCCAGAAGTTATAAGGTATGATACTGTTTATTTTATTTCGCTTGACCTTAACATAGAAAGAAGCAATGTCGCTGGGGTTGCGCCACAGATAACGATAAATAAATCTTCAGCTCAAACAAAAATTTTACTTCTTGATGGTGAGGAGACGGTAATCGGTGGGCTTTACATAAATGAAGAGAGGAAAGTTCGTGAAGGTATTCCAATTCTTAAAGATTTGCCGTGGTGGTTTTTTGGATTGAGATATTTGTTTGGTTTTGATACAAAAACAATTTCAAAAAAGGAGTTGATAATTCTCCTTAAAGCGGAAATATTGCCGACTTTGGCTGAAAGATTGAAATCAAGGACTGAGGGACTACTTGAAAGAGCAACCTTAAAAGAGCAAAGAGAAAAGTTCTTGAAAGCAATAGAAGAATATAAAAAGCAAATAAAATGAGAGTTGGAATGGCAAAAAATACAATCCTTTTGATTTTGTTAATTTTTTTAACTTTAATCATTGGGTGTAAGAAATCAGTTGAACCAGAACAGCAGCCGGAAAAAACGGTTACATTGAAAGGACAGGTTTTAGAATCAGCCACTGCATCACCTATTGATAGTGCAGTTGTGAAGATTGCTGGGGTAACGCCACAGCTTATTGCTTATACTGATTCGCTTGGAAATTATCAGATAAGCTTTAAAATTGAGGTTGAAACTGAACTCAAAGTTATAGCTTTTAAAGAGGGTTATGAGCCTGATACTGTTGATGTCCTTGCTATTCCAGGTAGAAGTATAAATGTTCCAAATTTATTGTTAAAACGCGTTGTTCCTGAGACGCCGACAAGTGGTGAAGCTGCAAGTATAGTTTTAGTTTCACAAAGCGCAAAAAACATTGGCGTCAGAGGAAGTGGCTCTGTTGAAACAGCACAAATGACATTTGAAGTTCAAGATTCAAGTGGAAAACCTATTGATCTTGCTCATTCGGTTGAGGTCAGCTTCAGGATAGGTTCTGGTCCTGGCGGTGGTGAGTTCATCTATCCACCAAAAGTTAGAACAGATAGTAAAGGAAGGGTCACTGCAAATATAGTCAGTGGTACTAAAGCTGGTGTTGTTCAGGTAATTGCTGAGGCAATTGCTGGTGGGCAAACAATAAGGTCTCTTCCTGTAGTTATAGTAATTCACGGTGGTTTGCCTGATTCGGCTCATTTCAGCATAGCACCTGAAAAACTTAACTTCCCGGGCTACAATATATTTGGCTTAACAAACAGGATAACTGCTTATGTTGGAGATAAATATGGGAATCCTGTTAAGCCTGGGACTGCAGTTTACTTCACAACTACGGGTGGCATAATTGAAGGTTCCGTTTTAACAAACGAGCAAGGTCAGGGGAGTGTTAATTTGATTTCTGCTGAACCGAGACCAATCCACCCGGTTCTTGGTCCAGGTTATGCGACCATAACAGCAACAACGGCTGATGAAAATCAAAAGACAATAAAAGCTGAAACGATAGTTCTTTTCTCGGGTTATCCAGTTATAAGTGTTGACCCAACGACATTTAATATACCGAATCTTGGCTCTCAAGTTTTTAATTACACAGTTAGCGATCAAAATGGGAATCCGCTTGCTGGTGGAACGACGATAACTGTTTCAATTGATGGTAAAGATATAAGAGCTCTTGGAGACCTTAATGTTGTTTTGCCTGACACGAGGGATAGAAGTTGGACGAGATTTTCATTTGCAATTCAGGATACAACTGCTGATGATGTAGAAAGACCTGTGCTTATAAGGATTTCAACGACTGGTCCAAATGGTTCTGCAACGCTTAACATTCAAGGCAAGGTAAGATAAATCAAAAAAGTAAAAATAAAAACAGAGGTGAGTTCAAAATGGCAGAGAAATCAAGGGTACTTGTTGTTGACGATGAGGAGGCATTGAGATATTTGTTGAGCACTGAGCTTGTTGCGGAAGGTTATGAGGTTGAAACTGCCGGGGACGGAGATGAGGCAATTGAAGCAATAAAGAAAAAAGATTATGATGTTGTGCTTCTTGATATTAAAATGCCACGAGTTGACGGCTTTGAAGTTTTAAGATTTATAAAACAAAACAAGCCGGAAATCAAAGTTATAATGTTGACCGCTTATGCTGATGTTAAGAACGCAATTGAGGCTTTAAAACTTGGTGCATCAGATTTCGTGAGCAAACCTTATGACCTTGAAGATATTTTAACCTCAATTAATCGTGCTCTCGGGCGGTAGCTTTAAAAGATGAAGGAAGATTTAACTTGAAACCGATCTCGGCTCGGGTCTACCGGCGAGGTCGGTTTTTTGTTTTAAAATAAATAGCGGTTTTAAATAATGTTTTCACAGAAATTAATTCAAAAGTTGAAGTCAGCAAAATCAGTCACGGTTTTAACTGGTGCTGGGATTTCAGCTGAAAGTGGCGTTCCTACTTTTAGAGGCGCAGATGGTCTATGGAAAAAGTTTAAACCTGAAGAGCTTGCAACCTTTGACGCATTTATACGAAATCCAGAACTTGTGTGGGAATGGTATAATTACAGAAGAAAATTGATTATGGAGGTCAAACCTAATCCTGGACATTATGCTCTTGTTGAGCTTGAAAATTTGTTCCCTGATTTTACTTTAATAACGCAAAATGTGGACAACCTTCATCGCAGAGCTGGAAGTAAAAATGTTGTTGAACTTCATGGGAACATTGAGAAGAACTACTGTATAAAGTGTGGAAGAAGATATGATGATATCAATCTTGCGCTTGAGATGAAAATTCCAAAATGTGATTGTGGAGGTTTAATAAGACCAGATGTTGTATGGTTTGGTGAGTTTTTGCCACCGGATGCGTGGGAAAAGGCTGAGATGGCAGTTTCAAGGTGTGAAGTTTTGTTCTCAATCGGAACTTCTGGTATTGTTTATCCAGCTGCTTCTTTGCCTCAAATTGCTAAAAGGAGTGGTGCTTATATCGTTGAAATCAACATTGAGAGGACTGAACTATCTTGGTTTATGGATGAAGTGATAATTGGAAAGGCTGGTGAAGTTTTGCCTGAAATTGTTAAGAAATTGAAAGAAGAGATTGCGAAATAGAGATAGCTTTCATTTGACTTTAATCCTGAAAGTATTTATATTAATTTCAGTTTTGATTTCGTTCTTTTTTACATTAGGGATTCTGGTCCCCGTTGTTGGGTTAAAAGGGAAGACCGGTGAAAGTCCGGCGCTGCCCCGCAACTGTGATCCCGAAGAAATTACTTCGGCAATGCGCCTAAGGCGCTAAAGCCACTGTCCTCATCCGAGGATGGGAAGGCGAGCCGAAATTTCGGGAAAGCCAGGAGACCTGCCAGAATCCCTGCGAATCCAAAACCTCCGAGGGGAGGTTGAGGATTCAAAAACGGATCGTTTTTGAGTTTTTCAACCCAACCTTCTCTCGGGTTTTATGTTCGGGAGTTGGTTGGGTTTTTTGTTTTAAAATTAAGATCAGAAAAAATGAAAAACGCTCTGATTTTGACTTTGCTCTTGTTTAGAGCTATCATAGAAGGAATTGCCTCGGAAAAGGAAATTATTGTAAAAGGATATGTAATTGACATTGAGGGTAATCGTGTGAAAGAGGCATTTATTGAGCTAACTTGCGGTAATATCACTGCAAGGACAATTTCAGACACATCTGGTTTCTTTACTTTTATTGTCAAGCCTGGAATAGTAAAAATTAAGGTGAGCCATATAGCATACAAATTTTTTGAGAAAGAGTTCAAAATTTTTTCCGATACACTGATTTTAATTCAACTTCACAATCGTGTTATAAATCTGGATGAAATTACTATAACAGCGACGAGATATCAAAAAAATACAATTGAAGTTTCAAATTTTGTTGAAGTTATAAATGAAGGAAGAATTGAAAGGGGTGCTTCAATTTCATTTGGCGATATTTTGAAAGATGGGACATCGCTTTATATCCGAGATTACGGTGGAAATCCAGCACAGCTGAAAACATTGTCTCTTCGTGGCACTGGCTCTGAACATGTCGTTTTCCTTTTAAATGGCATAAGAATTTCAAGCTATCAAAACGGAGTCCTTGACTTAAGTTTAATTCCCGTTGATGTGATTGAAAGGGTTGAGATAATTCATTCAAATATGTCATCACTTTATGGAGCGGATGCAGTTGGAGGTGTTGTAAATATAATTACAAAAAATGGGAGTGAGAGTGGAAATGTTTCAGCTGGTGTTTCATTAGGTTCGTTTGGGTATGGGAAGTTTAATATGAGTTTTTCAGGGGGAATTAAAAATTGGAATTACATTTCCTCAGCATCAAGGGTTTATGGTTCGGGTGATTTTAATTATAGATACAGGTTTGCTGACAAAGTTATACTTCTAAAACGCAAAAATGCCCACTTTAACATTTCAAATTTATATTTTGGAATTTCAAATCGTTTAATTTCGCTTTCAGCCCTTTATGTTCGCTCAAATCGTGGAATTCCAGCACAAGTTACAAAATTTGACCCAACAAGCACAGCGAATCAATTTGATGAAGATTTTAACTTATCTTTGTCGTTGAACAAGGCATTTTATTCAGCAGTTTTTAAAGCAACTTTATTTTTAAAAAATTCTTATCTGCACTATACGAACAACGATGTTGTAATTGCTGGTTCGGGTATTGACAGTTATTCACATAATTTATTTTATTCAGGTGCTTTCAATTTGCTCTTTAAAACAAGTTTTGACCTTTTGATCTCATCTGGGATTGAAACATCTTTTGGGGTTGCGAAGGGGAATTCTTTTGAAAGGGCGAAAAGATTTAATTTTGCCTTTTTCATAAGCGGTGAAAAGAAATTTAATTTAAAATTTTTGCCAGAGTTGAAAATTTACCCGATGTTAAGAAGCGATTATTTCTCTGACTTTGGTAGCAAGTTGATTTATAAAGTTGGGCTTAACTCGGAAATTGTAAAAAAACCTTCATTAAATTTGAAGTTCAGTTATGGGACGGGCTTTCGGGCGCCAACATTTAACGACCTTTATTGGGCTGGGAGTGGAAATAAAAATTTAAAACCTGAATTTTCATCTGGGTTTGATTTTGGTATTGCAGCATTTTTTGAATCAAATTTGGGAATTTTACCTGATTTTAAAGTTGAAGTTTCATTTTTCAACATTGACATAGAAAATAGAATAGTTTGGCTACCGTCAAAAGAAAATCAAAGTGTGTGGAAGCCTGTAAACATAGATTATGTTAATTCAAAGGGAATTGAAATTTACAGCGAGATGGCGTTTTTTAGATGGTTAAAGTTCAGAGGTAATTTTTCGGTGACGCATAGCATCAGGAAAAATAAAAGGGGTGAGAATGACGCAACGCAAAATAAACAGTTAATTTACATTCCGCTTTCAACAGGAAACGCGATAATTGAGACGACATTTAAAAAATTGTTTTTCGTCTTTCAGGTTAATTACACTGGTTTAAGATATACTACAGAGACAAATGATAGATGGCTTCAACCTTATTGTGTTGTTGACTTTGTGTGTGGGTTAAGTTATCAGTTTAAAGTGTTTGAAGGCAAAGTTAAGTTTATGGTTAAAAATCTTTTTGATGAAAGTTATGAAACAATGGTTGGTTATCCGATGCCGTTGAGAAGTTATTTTGTTGAGTTTTATTTCAAATTAAAAGGTCAAACAAAATAAAGGAGGGCAAAATGAAAACAATTAAATTCTATTTCGCATTGCTCTTGACAATTCTTTTACTCGTTAACGGTTGCAAAAAGGCTGAGAATATAACTTCTGAGATGCCGACACTAAAGGGCGTTTATGTTTTGAACGAGGGAAATTTTGGAAGGAATAATTCAACATTGAGTTATTATGTGCCTGATTCTGATCGTGTCTACGAAGATGTCTTTTATCAAGTTAACGGCAGAGAGCTTGGAGATACGGGGAACGATATAGTCATAAGTGGGAATAAAGTTTTCATAGTTGTCAATAACTCTGATAAGATAGAGATAATTGAGCCGAAGACACATAAATCTATTGGCACGATTTTGCTTCCGGGCGCAAGCCCTTATAAAATTGCAATACTTGGTGGTAGGGGTTATGTTACAAATTTATATAGAAACGCAATAACAGTAATTGATGTGGTGAATAATTCGGTTTTGATTGATACCATCAAAGTTGGGGATAATCCTACTGGGATTTTTGCATTTAACGATAAAATTTATGTTGCAAATTCTGGATTTGGTTATGGTAAAACTATTTCGGTCATTGACGCAAAGACAAATAAGGTTGTTAAGACAATAACTGTAGGTGATAGTCCTGACGCCTTTGCTATTGATCAAATAGGCAGGTTGTGGGTTTTGTGCTATGGTTCATATGGCGATTGGTCAAATCCAAATGATGATACAGATGGAAAACTTTTCGCAATTGATGTCAATACAGATACAGTTCTTGATTCAATAGTAATTGGTGGTCATCCATCAAGGCTTGTAATCTATGGTGATTTCGCTTACACGATTAAAAATGGTAATATAGTAAGGATAAATTTGAAGACGAAGGATAAAAATGAAAATTTCATTCAAGGGAATTTTTATTCGGTTGCCCTTGATCAAATAAATAATCTTTTATATTGTGCGGATGCTAAGGACTATGTGCAGAAAGGAGAGGTTTACATTTATGATTTAAGTGGGAAATTTGTGAATAAGTTTCAAGTTGGGGTGATACCAGGTTCATTTGCGTTTGCGTATTAACAGAATAAGCTCGTTTTTTATTTGTCACCCTGAGCTCGGTTTCAGTGGTCTAAAAAATTGGTAAGCGCAACTTTTAAGCTGCGTTAGAGATTGTGTGGGTTAAAACTATCGTGTTCACAAGAAAAGATGTTGAAATCGGAAACCCTGAACTAAGAGGTTTCTTCGGAAAGGGCAAGGTTTCAGCATGACATTGTGCTAACCATTGCTATTCCAAAGCTCTAATTCTAATCGCTCTCAAAAGCTGTTCAAGGGATTCATTTGATTTTATGCTTATCTCGGCATACGAGCCTGGGTTGACATCAAAAAAATTGTCGCTTATTTCAGCTTCAATTTCTTTGAAATCTATGGAAATGGATTTAAGCAAATTCTTTGAGCTTATTCTTAAGATGTAATGGTTTTCCCCAGCTTTTGAAAGTTTAAATTTTAAACCCGACGCTTTCAAACTCAAAAATTTCGGCTCTGTTAAGAAAAGCAAGTTTTCAGTTATTTTAACTCCATTAGATTCAAGTTTCGCATAGATATAATCTGTCTCTGGAAGTTCAATTTTTAAAGTCTTTAAATCAGCCTCAAGTAACAATGCAGTTGAATTTTTGTCAACAGCGACATCAAATTCTTTTTCAAACTTCTTTTCACCATAGGTTGTAAATGTATTCACTGTCAAAGTTCCTGATATAGACTTAAGAAAGTCGTTGATGAGAAAAATTTTTATTTTATTCTCATCTTTTTTTATCACAAGCAAAACAGGGTTAAAAAATCTTTTTGCAAAGTAATACAGTGCTTTTGGTCTTTTTCTGTAATCAATAGCAGACCAACTTATGACATTCCAACAATCGTTCCATTGCCAGAAAAGTGTTCCCGCAGTTTTAAATTTTCTAAGTCTCCAATTCTCAATGGCAAATTTTATGGCTTCGGCTTGATTTAATTGCATTCGGTAAATTAAGTCTTCAAAATCAGATGTGATTTTATGATGAGCGCTAAGAAATCTAAAAAGTCGCGGTATCCCATCTTCTTGTTTGTTATGATGGTTAATTGAAAATGAGTTAAAATTTCTGTTTTGTGGTTTTAAAACCTCATAAAGTGTCTCTGGGTGAGGCGGAGCTTGAAATCCAAATTCAGTTATAAATTTTGCTTTTACATTTTCATAATTTTTATAATCAAGCCATCCACTCCAAACCTTCCATTGATGGTGATTTCCGTCAGTTTCAGAGTTCGGGTAATTTTTCCCCCATGGGGAACTTCGTCTGTATGGTCTTGTCCCATCGTATTGTTTGCAGATTTGCTCAAGCACTTCTCTGAAAATTTTTGAACCAGGCATTTCGTCTGGATGTTTCCCTGTTTTATCAACCCATATCCATTCACTTTCATTATTTCCGCACCATATGACGACAGATGGATGATTCCGCAATCTTTTTATAACTTGAATTGCTTCTTTTTTTACATTTTCAACGAATTCATCATATTCGGGATAACTTGCGCATGCGAACATAAAATCTTGCCATATCATTATCCCAAGCTCATCACATTTTTCATAAAAATAGTTGTCTTCGTAAATACCGCCACCCCAGACCCTGAGCATATTTAAATTTGCTTCTTTTGCCATGTTAAGAAGTTTATTATAATCCTCTTTTTTAACTCTCGGCAGAAAGCTATCCATTGGGATCCAGTTAGCACCTTTACAAAAGACCTTTTCACCGTTTACTTCAAATGTAAAAGTTTCGCCCTCTTCATCTTTTTCTTGAATTAGTCTGACAGTCCTAATACCAAATTTTTTCTCAACTCTATCAAGAACCTCACCATCTTTCAAAATTTCAATCACTGCGTCATAAAGATTTTGCTCGCCATAACCGTTTGGAAACCACAGAGCTGGTGAATGTATTTCAAATTTATGCGTTCTGACCCTGTCCCCTCTTTTCTGAATGAAATTTCTTTCATAAAGTTTCTGGGTTTTAAAGTATATTTCAAGCTTAATTTCAATGTCATCATCAGTTAGCTTTTCGAGTTCAATTTCCGTCGTTAGCTCAGCTTTTTCTCCGTAGATATGTAAAGTTTTAAACCAAACATTTTTTATTTTTGCATATTTTATAAATTCAAGATATACAGGTTTCCAAATCCCAATTGTAGTAAGCACAGGCCCCCAATCCCATCCAAATGAATACTGTGCTTTTCTCAAATAAACCCTATGCGACGCCAACTCAGCAAAAATTTTCCCATACTTTTCCTCAAGTTCTTTCCCAGCAAATGTTGGTGATCTTAAAAATACCTCAATATCATTTTCACCTTCCTTTAAAAGACCCATGACTTCATAGGAATGCTGAATAAACATATTGTTTGGAAAACCTATAACCTCGTCATTTAATTTTATGACTCCGACCGTGTCAATCCCATCAAAGACAAGTTTAACTGAGTCAAATTCCTTCGGATTGAAATCAATTAAAAATTTTTTGCGATATAGCCAATCAACTTTATCTATCCATTGAAGTTTAAGTTCGTTTGTTTCAAAAAATGGATTTGGTATGAAATTATTTCCAATAAGGTCAAGGTGGATTGTTCCGGGGACAATGGCTTTATTCCAATTAAGAAGATGTTTTTTTAAACTTTCAGGAACATAGTTTTCTGAGTTTGCTTTAAATTCCCACTCACCAGTTAGGTATAGTTTTTTAATCATCTATTTTTAAAAACAGGCTTTCTTTTTTCAAGGAATGCGGATGTGCCTTCTTTGAAATCTTCGGTTCCACAGCAGATTGCAAACAATGTCGCTTCAAGGTGAAGTCCATCGCTCAATGTAGTTTCGTAAGCCATATTGACAGCTTTGAGTCCCATACGGATTGCAATTTGTGGTTTTGAGGCGAGCACCTTTGCAAGTTCTTCAGCTTCCTTCATTAGCTCTGATTGAGGGAGAACTTTGTTAACGAGTCCCATTTCATAAGCTTCCTTTGCTGAAAACCTTTTCCCAGTTAAAATTAATTCCATCGCTTTTGTTTTACCAATAAGTCTTGTCAATCTTTGTGTTCCACCGTATCCAGGTATTATCCCGAGGTCAATTTCTAGTTGTCCGAAGACTGCGTTTTCAGATGCGATTCTAAAATGGCATGCCCAAGCAAGTTCACTTCCACCGCCAAGTGCATAGCCATTGACAGCTGCGATAACTGGCTTTCCAAGATTTTCAATCAAGTTGAAAACTTCTTGCCCTTTTTCCGCAAATTCACGACCCGTTACAGCATCAAGCTTGTTAAGTTCTGAAATATCAGCTCCTGCGACAAAAGCTTTTTCACCTGCGCCAGTTATGATGGCAACGAAAATTTCATCGTTGTTTTTAACCTTCATAAATACATCTCTTAACTCATCCATCGTCTGTTGGTTTAATGCGTTCAATTTTTCAGGTCTGTTAATTGTTATGAAAGCGATGTGGTCCCTGACTTCAAATAAAATGTTTTGATACATTTTTAAGCCCCTATTTTCTTGTTAAATTTCAATTCGTTGTAATAATCCGGTGTAGCAAGATAAATTTGGAAAAACGCCCGGTTTAAAGTTTTCAGTTAGAAAAATTTTAATTTTTGCTTGCTCCATTATGTTTTCGGGTATATGTTCAGATATTATCAATACATCAACATTGCTCATTGGTTTGTAATTGCTTTTTACAACGGAGCTGAAGACTATTACCTTGGCATCGTTAAAAAGTTCCTTTGCTCTTCTTTTGATTTCAACTGCGTAATTAAGAGAATTTTCAAGATATTTTCCCCTTTCCTTTGCCTCCTCAAGTATGATCTCATAAAAGCTTTTCACCGCTGACTTCCTCTTTTTCTTACCATGCTATTTCAACTCTTGATTGATCTCCAATCATAAATTTGTGAACTCTGGGCTTGCCAACAGCTTCAACGATTTCGACATCATTTCCAAGAAGACTGCTTTCAATTCTTATACCAACATTTAAAATTCGGCAATTTTTCATAACAATACTATATTCTATTTCGCTGTTTAAAACAAAACTCCCCTCGTCAATTGAAGTATATGGTCCAATATAACTTCCCTCAATTATGCAGTTTTTTCCAATTATCGCCGGACCTCTAATTATACTGTTTTTTATCTTAGCTCCTTTTTCAAGTATAACCTTGCCTTCAATTTTCGTATTTTGATCAATTTCAACATTTTCCTCAATTCTTTGTTCAAGTGAATCAAGGACAAGCCTGTTTGCTTCAAGTAAATCTTCGGGTTTTCCTGTATCCTTCCACCATCCAGTGATTTCTGCAAAGCCAATTTTATATCCTTTTTCAATTAGGTATGTATGAGCGTCTGAAATTTCAAGCTCGCCACGCCAACTTGGTTTTATATTTTTTACTGCTTCAAAGATAGAGCTATCGTAAAGATAAATTCCGGCAACCGCGTAATTACTTTTTGGAACTTTTGGCTTCTCTTCTATTTTTACAATTTTACCGTCAACTATTTCAGGAACGCCAAATCTTTGTGGGTCTTTAACCTTTGCGAGTGTTAAGAAACAGTTGTAATGATTTTTTTCAAATTCTTCAACAAATTTTTTTATCCCGCCAACAAACATATTATCCCCAAGGTAAAAGACAAATTTATCACCGCCGATAAAGTCTTCAGCAATTTTTACCACATGAGCCAGCCCGAGCGGAGCTTCTTGAGGTATGTAGGTTATTTTGACACCCCATCGGCTTCCATCACCAGTTGCTCTTGGGACTTCATCACTATCAGCGTTATGAACTATGCCAATTTCTTTGATTCCGGCATCGGCAATGGTTTCAATTGCATAATGAAGCATTGGCTTATTTGCAATTGGAATTAAGTGTTTATTTTGGGTATGGGTTAAAGGTCTAAGACGTGTCCCCCGTCCACCACTTGCAATAAGAGCTTTCATAAAGAACCTTGAATTTATTTTATTTGAAGTTTCTGCTTTATTTTGTCAACATCTTCTCTCAATTTTTTGAATTCCTCAATAAAAGGAATATGCTCTTCTCCCCTTATGAGAATTGCATCAAAAAGTATATCAAATCTGCGGAATATATTATGTGCGTCTCTCTTTATGTCATTAAGTTCCGTTTTCATGGTCTCAATGTCCATTTTCACAAACATTTTGAAATCATCAAGTCTTAAATTTATCTGTGTAAGGTATCCATCAAAGTATTGCTTTAGGTCATCAAATCTTTTATCAAAATACATTTGCAAATTATTGAACTTTTCATCAACAACGGAGAAGCGATAATCAACATATTGTTTTAATTCACCAAGCTTTTCATCAATCTGCGAAAATCTTTTATCCACTTGTAAGAATTTTTCGCCAACATATTCCTTTAATTCATTAAATCTTCTATCAACCCGCGAAAATCTTTCATCAATTTGTGAAAAGCGTTCATCAGTTAGCGAAAACTTGTAGTCAACATATTGTTTTAATTCGTCCCTTAACCTGTTTAGCTCTGGTGATATTAACTCTTTAAAAATCTCGGTTATGATTCGTTTTAAAAAGTTTTTAATCATTAAAATCACAAACTAAATTTCGCTTATTAAAAATTTACTAAAAATCTTGAGATTTGTCAATCAAATTTTCAAAACAACTTTCCCAAACGCTTCTCTATCTTCAAGAATTCGGTGTGCTTCTTTTGCTTCTTCAAGCGGTAAAATTGCGTGAATTACTGGTTTGAGTTTTCCATCCGCAAAGAATTTTAAAACTTCCATCAGTTCCCCTTTGCTCCCCATGTATATTCCTTCAATTGAGAGATTTTTACCATAGACAAATCTAAGCTCAATTGGCACTTCACTTCCACTTGTTGCTCCAAGTGTTATCAATTTCCCGCCCTTTTTGAGGGATTTTAAACCTTTCATTACGGTATCAAGCCCGACATGGTCAAGTATAAGGTCAATTCCTTCACCTTGTGTTTCAATTTTCAATCTTTCTTGAAAATCTTCTTGTTTATAATTTATCAAAACATCCGCACCTAAAGATTTTGCCCTTTCAAGTTTTTCATCACTTCCGGCAGTTGTGAAAACTATTGCGTTAAAGAGTTTGGCAATTTGAATTGCTGCAATCCCGACACCGCTTCCTGCTGCGTGGATTAGGACTTTCATCCCTGGCTTTATACCACCTCTTGTGACAAGCGCATGCCAAGCTGTTAAAAAAACCAATGGAATTGACGCTGCGGATTCAAAATCAAGGTTTGCCGGGATAGGTAAAACATTTCGCGCCGGCAAGACGACATATTCAGCGTAAGTTCCATCTTTTTGAACGCCAAGAATGTGGTAAAGTTTGCAAAAGTTCTCTCTCCCTGATTCACATTCTTTACAGACACCGCAACCAATACCAGGAGAGATTAAAACTTTTTCCCCAACTTTAAGATGTGTAACGCCATCTCCGACATCGGCTATTATTCCTGCACCATCTGCTCCAAGAATATGAGGAAATGGAATGTTATAAAGTCCTTTTCTAACCCAAATATCAAGGTGATTTAGGCTTGTTGCTTTTAGCTGTATCAAAACCTCACCTGCTTTTGGTGACGGTTGGGGCAAGTCCATAAGTTTTAGTTTATCTCTTCCCCCAAATTCAGTAATTGCAACGGCTTTCACATTTACCTCCATTTTTTAGTATGGATTTATAAAAAATACAAGCAAAATTATGCTCGCAATCGCATACTTAAAGTGGTCAACTAAGTATGGTTTTGTTCTTTTAACTGTGTTTAAAAGATATGAGAGAGCGAAAGTTGTAGTTAAAAGGAAAGAAAAAGTTAGAAATACAAAATGATAACTGAACATTCCACCGAAGAACGCAGATAACGAGTGAAAAGGATTTAGAGGGCTTCCGTAAACAACCATAAGGTGAGATACATAAGCAAACAAAGATTCCATACCGAGAATTTGCAATGGATGAACTTTTAAATTTATCCTTTTTTCAATTTCCCAAATTAGATAGAAGACAATGTTTATAAACGAAAGACGGGAGAGAGAAAGAAATGGGCTTGAGTAGATGATGAATTGATTGGGTTTTAAAAGGCTCTCAAAAATTATCTCAAGGGCAAATAATACTGGGAACGAAAAAAGTGAAAGTTTAAAAATTTTTTTCATGAAAAATTCCGTGCGGTTTAACTTTGATTCAACCATGAACTTGTAGCCTGTATAACTGCCAAGTAGGATAAAACCAATCCACGGGAAGAGCGGAAATTTTGAGCCATTGAGATTATTTAAATACTGGGATAAAAATAAAGGGAAAAATTTTGCGAAATCAATTGTAAAAAGGATAGGTGAAATCAAGAAGGCAAAAATTCCAAAGTAAAGAGCTAATTTTGAAAATTTATCTGCATCTTTGATAAAAAATAGACTTATCTGCATAAGAAGAAGTGAAACTCCTATGACTTGAAGAACATCAGATAAAAATAGCTGGGATAGGGTTTCAAAATTTGATTCTGTCAGGAGTTTTTTTAACGATAGATGTGGAAGATGAAGGAAATAGCCAAGCAGTGTGATGAAAAGAAATTTCCTTATTCTTTTGAAAAATTTTTTTGATGGATTTAGGTATTCTTCAAGATGTTTTAAAGTTGTAATTGAAAATGCGAATCCTGAAATAAATAAGAACATTGGAGCTGTAAATCCGCGAAAAACTGTATAGATTTGGAAAGCGAGGCTCATTTTTTCAGATGGATGTAGAAGTGCATCTGCAATATGTCCGTGTAGCATCAGAAGTATTGCAAGCCCGCGATAAACATCAATAAACTTTAACCTGTTGCCCATGCTTTGAGAAATTTTTCAATCCTTTGTTTTACTTTTTCCTTTCCGAAAAATTCAACTATGAGTGGAAGCTCTGGACCGTGCATTTTCCCGGTCAAGGCGATGCGAATTGGCATAAATAAATTTTTACCTTTTATCCCCGTTTCACTTTGTATTTCTTTCGCTATTTGCTTAAATTTTTCCCTATCTATTTCTGAATCAGCTGTTTCAAGTTTCTGGATAAATTTTTCAAATACAATTTTACTTGTGTTAAGTTTTATCATTTCAATCGCTTCTGCATTTTCGGGCTCAAAATTTTCATTAAAGAAGATGTCAACGTAGTCAACTATTTGTGCCAGGTATTCAAAGTGTGTTCTTACTGCTTCAACAATTATTTTAATTTTGTTAGGGTTAGAGACATCGTAATCTTTTTCTTTAAGAAACGGTATCGCAAGTTGTGTTAATTTGTCAAGGTCATAATTTTTTATATAGTGCGAATTCATCCAGTTAAGTTTTTTTATGTCAAATATAGCTCCGGCTTTATTAACTCTTTCAAGCGAAAATTCTTTTATTAATTCATCAATTGTGAAAAATTCCTTTTCATCCCCGGGGTTCCATCCAAGCAGAGCTACGAAATTGACAATTGCTTCAGGCAAATATCCCTTTGCTCTATAATCCTCAACTGCTACATCGCCTTGTCTTTTGCTTAATTTCGTTCTGTCGGGGTTTAAAAGTAGTGGTAGGTGGGCAAATTGTGGTTTTTCCCAACCAAGATATTCGTAAAGCAAAATGTGTTTTGGAGTGCTCGGTAGCCATTCTTCACCTCTTATTACATGGGATATTTTCATATAATGGTCATCAACGACAACTGCGAGATGATAAGTCGGGAAACCGTCGGATTTTAAAATTATCTGGTCGTCAAGGACTTTAAAGTTTATAGTCACATCCCCACGGATAAGATCTTTGAATGTAAGTTCGCCCCATTCAGGGATTTTCATTCTTATTGTTTTGGGAATTCCTTCATCAAGTTTTTTCCTGACTTCATCGGGGTGCAATCTTCGGCAAGTGCCATCGTATTTAGGTGGTTGACTGTGTTTTAATTGTTCTTGACGCATTTTTTCAAGTCGTTCTGCCGAGCAAAAACAATAATAAGCATGACCTTTTTCAATTAATTCTTCAGCATGTTTATGATAAAGCTCTAACCTCTGGGACTGGATATAAGGTCCATAAGGTCCACCTTTAATCGGTCCTTCATCAAATTCAATTCCTGCCCATTTTAATGTTTCAATTAGATTTTCAACGGCTCCGGGGACGATGCGTGTTTGGTCTGTATCTTCAATGCGAAGAATAAATTGACCTTCGTGTTTTTTTGCGAAAAGGTAGTTATAAAGTGCTGTTCTAAGCCCACCAACATGGAGGAATCCAGTTGGGCTTGGTGCAAAGCGTGTTCGCACTGGCACAGCTTGAATTTAAAATTTTTGTTTCATTTTGGTTTTAAAAATAAGCAAATAAAGTTTCAAATCCAAAAATTTAATTTTTGCTTATTGATTTATCTTTGTGTATTTTATATTTGAATTGAAAAACAAATGAAAGCGCATTTTAATGATTAAGTTTACAGAGGAGAGATTAAAGGAAATTTTTAAAAAATTTGAAGGAAGAAAAATTGCCGTTGTCGGTGACCTTATGCTTGATAGGTATATCTGGGGGAGTGTGCATAGGATTTCACCCGAAGCACCTGTGCCAGTTATTGAGGTTGAAGGTGAGGATTCAAAACTTGGTGGAGCTGGAAATGTCGCAAACAATATAAAATCGCTTGGTGCAGTTCCACTTCTAATAAGTGTTGTCGGTGATGATAGGGAAGGTGAAAGTTTATTTGATATAATGAGCCGAGAAGGTTTTAATACTGGTGGAATTATCGTTGATAAAACTAGACCAACGACTGTAAAAACAAGAGTAATCGCTCACAGTCAGCATGTCGTTAGAATTGATAGAGAATCAAAAGAGCCAATCAATTACACGATTCAGGAGAGGATAAAAGAAATAATACTTCAAAACATATATGACACTAGCGCCATAATAATTGAAGATTACAATAAAGGTGTGGTTGTTAGAAATTTAATTTACGATATTATTGAGATAGCGAATAAACATGGGATTATAATAACGGTTGATCCGAAGTTTGATAACTTTTTTGAATATAAAGGGGTGACGGTTTTTAAGCCGAACAAAAGGGAAGTTGAAGATGTGCTTGGACGAAAGCTTGACAACGATGAAAAGGTTGTTGAAGCTGGCAAAGCTATACTTGAAAGGTTAAAATGTGAATATCTTCTTTTGACGCGTGGTGAGAAAGGGATGACACTTTTCACGCGCGATGGCGAAGTGAAGCACATACCGACAAAAGCGAGAAAAGTTGCTGATGTGTCAGGCGCAGGTGATACGGTTATATCAACGATAACAGTTGCTCTTGCCAGTGGAGCTGATATAATTGAGTCAGCTACGCTTGCGAATTACGCTGCTGGGATTGTCGTTGAAGAAGTTGGGGTTGTCCCAGTTGATAGAGAAAAACTTTTTAAAACTGCCCTTCTTGATTCAAGGGGTGAATGGTGATATGGGAAGAATTGTAAGTATTGATGAAATAGTTGAGATAAGAAATAAACTTAAAGCAGAGGGCAAAAAAGTCGTTTTTACAAATGGATGTTTTGATATCTTGCACAGAGGACATGTTGAGTATCTTGCGAAAGCTAAAGAGCTCGGGGATGTTTTAATAGTTGGACTCAATAGTGATTCTTCAGTGAGGCAGATAAAGGGTGATGGAAGACCAATAGTCCCTCAAGAAGATAGAGCGATAATTCTTTCAAATCTTTCTTCTGTTGATTATGTTGTTATTTTTGATGAGCTAACGCCTTATGAATTGATATCAAAAGTTGTCCCAGATGTTCTCGTCAAGGGAAGTGATTGGTCTGTTGAAAATGTCGTAGGCAAAGATATAGTTGAAGCGAATGGTGGCAGGGTTGTTCTCATTGAATTGACCCCAGATAGGTCAACCACAAATATAATTAAAACTGTAATTGAGAGGTTCTGCAGAAGATGAAGAAGTTCCTAAAGAAAGTTTTAAAACTTGTCTTTTATTTTTCAACCCTTTTTCTGATTTTTATTTCAATAGTTTTGATAATCTCTCAAACTGAAAGTTTTAGAGTTTTAATTCATGACCTGGTTGAAAGTGAGTTGAGGAAATCATTTGGTGGGGAAATTTATCTTGGTAAATTTTATGGCAACATATTTACGGGACTTGGGATTGATGGATTTTATATAAAAGTTGACGGTCAAACTTTTTTGAAGACGCTCGGCGCCGAGTTAAAATATGACCCAATTGGGTTAATAAGGGGAAGATATTCATTTGGTGAACTTGTCATTTACAAGCCCGAGATTCGCATAATAAGAGATAAAGACGGGAAATGGAATTTTCAAAAAGTGCTTAAGCCAACCGAGAAAAAGGAGAAAGGGGCAAAGTTTTCGGTTTCATTTGATAAGCTTTTAATTGACGATGGAAAGTTCATTTTGGTTGATTCGCTTCACGAAACTGAGATTGCGGAGAGTTTAAATTGCATAAATTATCATAATTTCATCGTTCACGATATAAATATTCTTTTAAGCGGTGATTATTCATCAGACAGGATTAATTTAAAGAAATTGAATGTTTCGTTTATCGTTGGCGAAGGAAAATTTAATGCTGATTTGAAGGGTAAATTTTACATGGACGAAGATGAACTGAAGGCTGAGGGTTTTGAGATTTCAACGGGTGAAAGCAAACTTAAATTTAACTTCTTTGCAAGTGGAAAGAATAATTTGTTCAAGCTTGATAGGAATACGGTAGAAGAAGTTTATATGAGCCTTTATCTTGTTGCAGATAGTTTTAGCTTTGGTGAGTTGGCGAGATTCATTCCCGCCGTTCACTTTCTTTCTGGCTCGCCAGCGGTTGAAATTGAAGCAGAAGGGACGCTAAAGGAGCTGAATGTAAAAAGTATAAAGGCAAAAGTTTACGATTCAGATATTTTCGTCACTGGGGTTCTCAAAAATATAACAAGGTTTCCTGATTTTTTGATTGATGCTGAAGTTAGAGATTCAAAAATCAATGTTTCTGATATTGAAAGGTTTGTGACGCTGGTGAAGCTTCCCGAGCTTAAGCTTAAGCAATTTAATTTCAGCGGCAGATATCGTGGGCATCCGCTTGAGTTCGTCTCTGGTGTAGATTTGAACTTTGGTAATACAGTTGTAAACCTTGATGGGGCTCTTAAAGTTAAAGATGGTTTGTCGTATGATTTAAATTTCAAAGTTGCTGGGTTAAATCCATCGGATGTTTTTTATCAAGAGAATTTAAATGGCTCAGTGAACTTTTCTGGAAACATAAAAGGTAAAGGTGTTAGGTTTGAAACTGCATATGTAAGGGCAAATGTAGAAATTGAATCGTCTTTTTTAAATAAAATTATCCTTCCAAAGTCAAGTTTTTGGTTTGAGCTAAAGGATGGGGAATTGAATGGAAGTTTTGTTTCTATTTCCGAAGGATTTAGGGGCACTGTTGATTTGAATTTAAAAAGGGACAACGCTGGTGAATTTATTTTAAGTTTGGGTGGTTCTTTGTCTGGGCTTGACGTATCGCAAATAAGGATTGACAAGCCAAAATTTTTAAAAAGTCAAATCTCTGGGGACATCAACGCAAAGTTTAAGTTTGGAAAAGTTAGCACGATGGAAATGTTTGTTTTTTTGAATCCTTCATATTTTAGGAATTACAAGATAAACCGTTTGAGGTTGAATGCTAAATACACAGGCGATGAGAGCAAGAAAAATGTTATGGTTTATTCAAATATGTTTGATTTAATTCTTGATGGCGAGTTTGATTTCGCTGATCTTATTAAATCATTGTCGCTCGTTGCTAAGTCTTTAAATTTAAAGGTTAATGAAAAATTAAATTTTGCTGAGGTCAAGGGCATTGATTTTTCTGAAGTTAAAAAACCTGTGTCTTTGGATTATAATTTGAGGTTTAAGAATCTCACTCCTATATCAGTTTTTTCCATTGGTCAAATTTTTCAAAGCACTGGTGATATAAAGGGAAGTTTTTTTGCTGATTCGCATGGATTTTATCTTTATGGTGTTTCAAATTTAAAAAGATTGGTTTATTTGAATTACAAGAGTGGTCGGATCGATACAGTCAGAGCCGATAATTTTAATGGTGTGATTGAGGCTAATTACAGCAATGATGAATTAAGGTTTGGGGTAAAGTGTAAGATGGGTAATTTTTTTGCGAGGGGTTTTGAACTTGGGCAAGCTAATTTGGATTTAAACTTTGACGATGCGGGGATTTATGCGGAAATTTCGTTTGTTGGGAACGGGTGGAGCTTTGGAGCTGTGTTAAGTTCTGAATTTAGCCGTGAGATGAACAGGTTCGTTTTAATGGATTTTTGGGGGGACATTTATGGAAATAAACTCACGATTTCTAACGAAGTTGAAATTTTCCAAACTAGGAGCGGGTTTGTTATAAATCCTTCTTCTTTCGTTTTAAATGGGCAAATAATTTATCTTTCTGGATTTTTTGATAAGCAAACGCAACAAATTAAGCTTTGGGGTGAAAATTTAAAGGTTGATAAATTTATCGGTGTTGATATTTTTTCTGGTGATGCTGACTTTTCAATTTTTATTTATGGGACTCGTGGGAAGACATCTTCAGAAATTGAAATTTTAGTTAAGGACTTCAAGTATAAGGGTGCATATCTTGGCGAGCTTAAATGTTTTGGAGAGCTTGGGGATGAGGCAATAGCTTTTAATTCCTCTCTCATCACTGAATCGGGTCAGATGCGATATAGTTCTATGTCTGTTAACATCACAATTCCGGCATGGTTTAAGCCTAATGTTAGGGTGAGGTATCCAAAGCCGTATGTTATTGGAAATGTTAAGTTTTTAAGATTTCCAATTGCTTTGTTTGAGCCGCTTTTGAACGGGATTTCAGAATTGCGTGGGGATATAAGTGGTGAGGTTGATTTCAGGGGAACTTTTGATAAGCCAAGCTTTAAGGGGAGTGTTTCGCTTCAAAATTGCACTTTTAAGTTTGAGCCGAACAACAAGTATTATGTCGTTTATGGCAGGGTGCGTGCTGATTCAAATGTGATTTATGTTGAGGATTTAAATTTGTGGAATAATCCCGATGATTACGATAAAGGTGAAGTTCAAGTCAAAGGCGCTATATATCTTGCGGGATATTCAATCACTGGTGGGGAGCTCAATGTGAACGGCAGGTTATTGATCGTTGATAAAGAGGGTTTAAGCTTTGCTGGGTTATATGGGCGTGTGATTGCTGAGACGGGTAATGGCGGTTTAAGTTTAAAAATTGATACAAGTGGATTTCATCTTGGCGGTGAGATTTTGCTTTCAGATGTTGATGTGAATTACTTGGTAAAGCAAGCCAGTGGGATTGGAATAAGAGGTGGGTTTGAGTATGTTTATGTGGGTCCAGCTGATACAATTGGTGAAGTGGAAACTAAAAGTGAAGAACTTGTTTATTTGAATGTTCCAATTGAAGAGAGCACAGGTGATACTGTAAGCAAAGTGAAGCGAGGGATTTTCTCAAAGTTTGACTATGATTTAAAAATTTCAACTTCAAAAACAGCGAGGTTGAATTTAATTCTTAACACTCAAACAGGTGAGGAATTTTTCGCTGAATTTACTGGAAGTTTGAATTTGAGAAATCGCTCTGGCTCAATGCTCGCTTACGGTGAGGTCAATATATCCGACAGGTCGTATTATAACTTCTTTAAAAGATTTGATGCAAGTGGCAGTTTAAAATTTATGGGTGAACTTCAAAACCCTGAGCTTGACATAACTGCAAATTACACCGGGACGCATACGGTTTTAATTGATACTCTGTCTGCCGGAAAAGTTGAAACCGTTCAAATTACACTTTCAATTAGTGGAACTTTAAAAAGACCGGTTGTTAAAATTCAAATGTTTGTTAACGGCGAAGATTATCAAAAAGTTTATCCACATGGTGATGTTGAATCTGATGCGATATCTTTTTTGATCACAGGAAGATTCAAGGATGAATTGACTAGGGGTGAAGCAACTGCATTTACGGAGAATTTGTGGTCATCTACAGGGGCTTCTCTTTTGAGCGGTGCTGTTTCTGGAGTTATAACCGATGTTTTGCGCGATGTCCTTGGTGGTTTTATCACCAGCACTGAGTTTGGATATTATTCTGGCTTTAAGGGACTGAGGATAACGGGCAATATAGGTGGAGCTGTCGTTCAATTTGGCGGTGACATCTTCACTGATATTTCAAAGTCAGTAGTTGTGGTTCAATATCCACTGTTTAGAAAATTTTTCGGTGGCAATTTAACAGTTGAATACCAAAGAAAACCAATTCAATTTTATCAAGAGAAAGAAATCGTAAACAAACTCGGGCTTTATTATAGGATAAGACTATGAAAGAGGAAATCGCATTTATTGAGATTAAAGAAAGAATTTTGAAGTTCTTGAAGAAAAGACAAAACAAGGCTTTTCGCACAAAAGAGATAGCAAAGAAGCTTGGATTGTTTGAGGAGTATAAAAGCGGAATTTTGAAAAAAATTTTGAATGACATGGTTGACAAAGGTGAGATTGTGAAACTTCCACGAAATAAATACAAATTCAAAATTAGTCCGAAGATACTTATTGGGCGATTAATTGTTAATCCGAATGGTTATGGTTTTGTTGAGATTGAAGAGGGTTCTTCAGAGATAAAAGAGGTTTTTATACCACCGAGGTTTATTCACACTGCAATTGATGGGGATAAAGTAGCTGTTTCAATTATTGGAAAAGGGAAAGGGGAGCTTGCTGAAGGTGAAATAGTTGATATAATTGAGCGCGGGAGAAGAGTCATAACTGGGGTTCTTTCAAAGAAGAAAGGAATTTACTTTGTTATACCTGATGATAAGCGTGTGATTCGCGATTTTTACATAAACGAGAAAAATGTGAAAAAATTTAACGCTAAAGTTGGCGATAAAGTCGCAATTGAGCTTGTTGATTGGATTGATGAAGGTTTTAGCCCTGAGGGAAGAATAGTTGAGGTTTTGGGACGAGCTGGTGAAAACGATGCAGAAATTTTGTCAATTGCAATGAAATACGATTTCCCAACAAGGTTTCCTGATGAAGTTCTTAAAGAGGCGGATGAGATCCCTGATGAAATTCCAGAGTCAGAATATAAAAAGCGACTTGATTTAAGGGAGTTGATATGTTTTACAATTGACCCTGAAGATGCGAAAGACTTTGATGATGCTGTTTCACTTGAGGTTTTGCCTGATGGGAAATATAGGCTTGGAGTTCATATTGCCGATGTGAGTTTTTATGTCAAGGAGGGAGGTGAGATTGATATGGAGGCTTTAACTCGTGGCACGAGCGTATATCTTGTTGATAGGGTTATCCCTATGTTGCCGGAGAAATTGTCAAATGAAGTTTGTAGTTTGAATCCGGGAGTTGATAGGCTTGCATATTCTGTATTTATGATTGTTAATTCAAGAGGTGTAGTTGAAGAGTATTCATTTCATAAAAGCATCATAAGGAGCAAGCGCAGATTTACTTATGAAGAGGTGCAAGAGATAATTGAAACTGGTGAAGGTGATTTTGCAGAAATAATTCTTGAGATGAATAAGTTGGGTAAAATTTTGACGAAGAAAAGAATGCGTGAGGGAAGTATTGATTTTGAGATACCAGAAGTAAAATTTAGACTTGACGAAGATGGAAGACCGATTGAGATTATTAAAAAGGTCAGGCTTGACAGTCATAGATTGATAGAAGAGTTTATGCTTCTTGCAAACAGGACAGTTGCAAGACATATTGGTATGATGAAGTATCCGTTTATTTACAGGGTTCATGACTTACCTGACCCAGCGAAGTTGAAGAATCTTGCTGAATTTGTCAGAAAGCTCGGCTTTAAATTTGATATTGATTCAAAGCCACTTGCTAAATCAATTCAAAAATTGCTTGAGCAGGTTAAAGGCACTGAGTACGAGTATTTAATTAACGATATCGCAATAAGGTCAATGGCGAAAGCTGTGTATTCGGATAAAAATATAGGACACTTTGGGCTTGGTTTTAAGTATTACACGCATTTTACTTCGCCTATAAGGAGGTATCCAGATCTTGTAGTTCATCGGCTTCTTTATGAGTATAGCAAGGGTAAAGTTAGCGAAAAAAGATTAAATGAAATAGCTCAGAAATTGCCTCAGATTTGTAGACATTCATCCGAGATGGAAATAAAGGCAATGGAGGCGGAGCGTGAATCTGTTAAGTTAAAGCAAGTTGAGTATATGAAAGAGCACATTGGAAAGGTTTTTGATGGGATAATTTCTGGGGTCACTAATTTTGGATTGTTTGTTGAGATAAATGATATCCTTGCTGAAGGGCTTGTAAAACTTCGCGATATGACCGACGACTATTACATTTACGATGAAAGTCAATATGCTTTAATAGGTAAATACACGAAAAAAATCTATCGGCTCGGGGACAAGGTCAAAGTTAGAGTTGTGAGGGTTGATGAAATTTCAAGGGAAATTGATTTCGTTCTTTTGGGTAAAATATCAAGGTAACCTTTGAATGGCGAAGATTTATATTGGGACATCTGGTTTTTATTACAAGCATTGGATTGGGAGATTTTATCCTGAGAAGATGATTGCGAGCAAATGGCTTGAGTATTATTCAAAGGTTTTCAACACAGTTGAACTTAACACAACATTTTATCACCTTCCGAGAGCGAAGACGCTTGAAGGATGGATAAAGAGAACCCCAGTGGATTTCGTTTTCTCTGTGAAAGTTTATCGCATTATAACTCACATCAAAAGGCTTCACGATGTCAGGAGTGATTTTTATGGATTTATGAAAGTGATAAAACCTTTTAGGGTTTATAATCGCATCGGTTGTATACTTCATCAGTTTCCGCCGGAACTTAATTATGATACATCTCTTTTGAAGGACTATATCAGTTTATTGCCAAAAGGCTACAGACATGTTTTTGAATTTAGAAACCCAGAATTTTTTAACGACACAATTTTTTTAATTTTGAGTGAAAATGGGATTGGTTTATGTATCTCGCATATGTATGGGCTTGAAACTCCGCCAGTTGCCACAGCTGATTTTGTTTATTTTAGATTTCACGGACCTGTGGAGAGGTATAGGTCAATTTACACTGATGAGCAAATAGAAAAATTTTCAAGGTTAATATGGGGATTTTTGCTGGAAGATAAAACAATTTTTGCTTATTTTAATAATGATTTTAACGCGTATGCAGTTGAAAACGCAATAGGTTTGAAGAAAAGCATTTTGAAGCTAATTAATTCAAAACAAAATGAGGATGAAAAATGAGAGCAGTTAAAATTTTGTTTTTGACTTTGCTTGCGGGGCTTACAGCTTTTGCTCAAATTACAATTGATAATTTTCTCACGGATGATGCGAGAAGGGCGATGGATTACATAACTGAAAATTACATAAGAGCAAATGTTAAGTTTCTTGCAAGTGATTTGCTTGAAGGTAGAGGGACTGGCTCAAGGGGTGAGCTTCTCGCAGCGACTTACATTGCTACTCAATTTGAATTGCTTGGGCTTGAACCAGGTGGCGATAATGGTTCTTACTTTCAAAAAGTTCCACTCGTTGGGATAACGACATACCCAGATCAGGAAATGGTTGTGAAGGGGCGAGAGAAGACGATAAAGTTTAGATATTATGATGAGTTTATCGCTGTTTCAGGTGTTAGAAAAGATTTTGTTTCAATTAAAGATGCTGACATTGTTTTCGTTGGTTATGGAATTGTTGCACCAGAACAGAATTGGGATGATTATAAAGGTGTTGATGTGTCAGGGAAAATTTTATTGATGTTAAACGATGACCCACCTGCGACTTCTGAAGAACCAAATTTATTTGGAGGGAAAGCAAGGACTTATTATGGAAGATGGACTTACAAATATGAAATCGCTGCAAAGAAAGGAGCGATTGGGGCTATAATAATTCATACAACGCCATCGGCTGGATATGGATGGAATGTTGTACAAAGCTCGTGGTCGGGTGAAGAATTTGAACTTGCAAATGATACCGAACCAAAGGTTCAACTAAAAGGTTGGCTTACCGAAGACGCAACAAGACGAATGCTTTCACTTGCGGGTAAAAACCTTGATGAACTTGTTAAAATGGCACAAACGCGCAATTTCAAACCAGTTGAGCTCGGGCTTAAACTTTCACTGAATATGAAAGTAAAGTTCAGGGAAATAGCTTCGCAAAATGTTGTTGGTATACTTCGCGGTGGGGATGAGAAATTGAAAGATGAGTATATTGTTTTGACTTCACATCATGACCATCTTGGCATAGGTAAGCCTGTAAATGAGGATTCAATTTACAATGGTGCGCTTGATAATGCTTCTGGCGTTTCGGCTCTTTTGACGATAGCTAAATCATTTTCTGAATTAAAAGTTAAACCGCGTCGCTCGGTTATGTTTGTAGCTTTGACAGCTGAGGAGGCAGGTCTTCTTGGTTCAAAATATTTTGCCCAAAATCCACCTGTTCCACCTGTTAAAATAGTTGCGAATTTAAACATTGATGGAATAAACATTTGGGGTAGGACGAAAGATATAGTTTTGATAGGGATGGGAAAAAGCACGCTTGGTGAGATAATTGACGCAATTGCGAAAAAATATCAAAATAGATATGCAAAGCCAGACCAATTCCCAGAACTTGGTCTATTTTACAGGTCTGATCAATTTAACTTCGCAAAGGTTGGAATACCTGCTGTCTTTTTTGATAATGGCGTTGAATACATTGGAAAACCAGCTGATTATGGTAAAAGGGTGGTTGAAGAATATATCAACAAAAATTATCATCAGCCAAGCGATGAGTATAATGAATCTTGGGTTCTTGATGGGGCGGTTGAAGATGCAAAGCTTGCTTTTATGGTTACATATTACCTTGCGAATTCAGATGAGAGGCCTGACTGGAAACCTGACAGCGAGTTCAGGTTAATAAGAGAGCAAATGATGAAATGAGAAACTATATTGAATTTGCCATTTTTAAATTTTTTGTTTTAATAGCACGGCTTTTGCCTTTCAGGGTTTTGCAAAAATTTGGGAAATTTTTTGGAATTTTCGCTTATTATTTTATTCCGTATAGGAAAAAAGTTGCACTTGACAATTTGCGAAATTCGTTTCCGGAGAAGAGCGAAAGAGAGATAAAGGAAATTTTAAAGATGACTTATGTTAATTTTTTTATTACGCTTTTTGAGTTTGTGAGTTTTCCAAAGTTAAGAGCTGATGATTTTAAAAAATTTGTCAAATTTGAAAATATTGAGTGTGTGCGTGAATCTTTGAGCTTGGGTAATGGTTTGATTTTGATGTCGGGGCATTTTGGGAATTGGGAGCTTAGCGCTATTGTCTCGGGTTTAGAAATTGGCAAACCGTTAAATGTAATCGTTAAAACCCAAAGGAATAAACTTGTTGATGCAGAGATAAACAAATGGCGATGTTGGTTTGGGAATAGAGTTATACCGATGGAGAAAGCGTTTCGCGAGTCGTTGAAAATTTTATCCAGTGGTGGTATTGTTGCGCTTCTTGCTGACCAAAGTGCTCCGCGCGAAGGACTTTATATTAATTTTATGGGCAGACCCGCGGCAACTTTCGCGGGTCCCGCCGTTATGTCGTTAAAGTCAAAAGCACCAATTGTTATGGGATTTGCCATAAGGGATAAAAATTTCAATTATCGCATTGTATTTGAAAGGTTGAACTTTGAGTTTAGCAGTGAAAATGAAGAAGAAGTTTTAAAGCTCACTCGGCTTCACACTTCAATGCTTGAAAAATATATTCGCTTTTACCCTGACCATTGGCTTTGGTTTCACAGGAGATGGAAACATCAACCGCCACAAAATTTTAATTTGACTTGAACCTGGAAAGAATTCTGATAATACAAACTGCTTTTATTGGGGATGTGATACTTGCTCTTCCGCTTCTTCAAGTTTTAAGGAGAAATTTCCCTGACTCAAAAATTGATTTTATGTTAATTCCGAAAACATCAGAGCTTTTGAGAAATCATCCTGATGTAAATGAGGTTATAATTTTTGATAAAAAGGGTAAAGACAGGGGAGCAAGGGGCATAATTAAAATGGTAAAGTTGTTATCCAAAAGAAATTACGATATCGCGTTTATTCCACATCGTTCTTTTAGAAGTGCGGTTATACCTTTTCTTGCAGGTGTTGAAATTCGTGTGGGGTTTGATAAAAGTTTTTTTAAATTTTTTTACACGCATGTGGTCAAATATAGAAAAGTTCACGAGATAGAACGAAATCTTTCACTTCTTGAGCCGTTTGGGATAAAAGTCAATTCAAAAGAATTTCCAAATCTTTTTCCATCTGATGAGGATAAAAATTACATTGATGAAGTCTTATCCCGCGTGGGTTCAAATTTAATTGCGATTGCGCCTGGTTCCATTTGGATGACAAAGAGATGGTTGAAGGAGAGATTTGCTAAGCTTGCATGGTTTTTGGCAAGGGATGGTTTTTCAATTGCATTGATTGGTGGGGTGGAGGATTTTGAATTGTGTGAAGAAGTGAGAAAAGGAAGTGGGGCAGAAAATGTTTATAATTTTTGTGGTAAGTTGAGTTTGCTTCAATCCGCGGAGTTAATTCGCCGATGTAAAGTTTTGGTTTCAAATGATTCCGCACCGATGCATATGGCTGTTGCTATGCGAACACCTGTAGTTGCAATTTTTGGCTCAACTGTTCCAGAATTTGGATTTTATCCATATGGGGATAAAGATAAGGTTGTTCAAGTTGAACTCTATTGTAGACCCTGTGGAATTCACGGACATAAAAGATGTCCTGAGGAACATTTTAAATGCATGAGATTGATTAGCACTGAAATGGTTTATGAAGAGGTCAAAAGGCTAATTTGATTTTATATTTCAAAATTAACAAATATGAAGTCTGTGGATAGCGATGTGGGGATTAAATGAATGGTAGATATAACCTTTAGTAGATGTGTCTTAATTATCATTTTGACTTAACTTGTCCTGCTGAACAATGTCATCTTTCGGGATATCATTTATTCATTATTTTAACTGTCATCCTGAAGAGGTGTGGGTATATTAGTTTCAATCTCTCACAGGTTCGATTCAAACCCAGCATAGAAAAAATCTCAAACAAACGATTCAAACTACAATAAATATAAAACCCCCAAGCCCTGTTTTAAAGTGTTAAGTTTATTAGAATCGTCCTGACAAAATGGCAAAGTAAGTGGCAATGGTGAGTAATTTATTGGAAGATAATAAGGTATTGGAAAAATTTAACTTAACATTTAAGTTGCGATCCTCCCCCCTGTTTGGAAATTGTGGGATGAAAATAAATGCTGAAACCAAGTTCAGGATGACAGGGAGGAAGGAAATAAAAAAGATGCTGATTTTAAGCTCCGCCTATGTAAAAATAAACTGTTAACTTAGCATTTCTATTTATCTTGTCCAAATTAGCAAATTTTCTCGCTCCTTCGTATATCAATGGGTTATTTATTTGATTTCTACTTTTTTGATTGGGTTATATGTTAAAAATGAAGAGTAGAAGGATTGATTTATTTTGTTTAATTATAGATGCGTGAAGTCAAAGCAAGGGGTGTTTGTTGGTTGCATTAAATGCAATATAAAAACTCACGAGAAAAATTG
>CAYTKW010000008.1:0-120627 GCA_964438815.1 uncultured Bacteroidota bacterium | reverse complement strand
TTTTGTTGTTATTTTTGTTTTTCATCTTTTTAAAACAAAAAATTAAAAGGAGGGGAGAGAGATGATTAAGAAAATTTTATTTGGTATTTTTCTTGTTTTAATTTTTGCTGTTAATGTTTTTGTTATAGGTCTTGAGTATGCATTTGCTGCTTGTAGTGCATCTGCAAGTTGTGGTCAGACGACGATAAGTTGTAGCTGTAGTGGAAGTGGAACTTGCACTTCTGGAAATGGGCGGGTTTCGTGCTCGTTGAAGGGAGTTCAGGGGGTTCTGCAAGCTGCTACCCTCAGTGATTTTACTAAAATTTACTAATAAAATGGGGGGAGGGAATAATCCCTCTCCAAGTGGAATTTAAAAAAATTAATCTATTAGAGATGAAAGTGAAAATTTTGATAGTTTCGTTTATTGCAGTAGTTTTGGTTTTGAGTGTTGGAATTTACTTTTTCATTTTCTACCCTGGAAAGAGCGTAGAGGAAAATTACCTTGTTGAGGATAAATCTATATCATCCACGCCAGATTCAATTATAAAGTTTTTCTCATTTGTGACAAGTTCTTGGTTTGATGATAAAAGTGCAAGATTATATTTTTCTGATAGGGATGCTGGTTGTATTGCGATATTTGATACAAATTTAAATTTTTTGGATAGGGTTGGAAAGAAGGGGAAAGGTCCTGGGGAATTTGAGATGATAGATTGTGTTAGGGGATTTAATAAGTTAATTTTTATTTACGATGTGGGCTGGATTAAGGTTTTAGGGATTGATGATGGAAGAGCAAGGTATTTAAGTTCGTTTCGTATTCCATGGTTTCCGGGCAATAAATTTAGTGTTAATTCGTATGGTAATTTAATTGTTCCAGCTTCTGCTGAAGTTGATAGCGCACTTGCTGTTTATGATACAATGGGGAGAGTTTTAAAATTTTTCTGTAGTAAAATAAATCAAGGGACAAAACAAAGGACATTTTTAAAGAATGGGATTTGGCCAGTTGTTGATGAGGAGGGGAATATTTATGTTGTTTTTCTTTCGCTTCCTTACATTAGGAAGTATTCAACGGATTACAAGTTGCTTATTGAGAGGCGTCTTTCGGATGAGGTAAAGTATGGGTTGAAGATTATTGAAAAGAATGAAAAACAAAATCCAAATGTGAGATGGTATATGGTTGGCGGTGTTTATTACCGAAAGCCATATTTGTATGTTAGTTATGCTTCTAAAAAGCCAACGATTTATGTTTATGATGATAAGACGCTTAAATTAAGGAAGAAGCTTAAAATTAAAGATGAGGGTAGAGTTGTTGGACATAACTTTACCGTTATTTCTGATAATAACATAGTTTTTTATGATATGAAAACTGGGGGGATAGTAAAATATGTAAAATATGTAAAATATAAAGTTGTCAAGTGAGGTGGTTAATCTGTTGTGTTTCCCTGAGAGAAATTTAACAGGATGTGAAGGATGATTTAATTTTTATAAAATCGGGTTCAAATTGGCGCGGTAAGGAAGATGAGACAATTATTGATGTTTATTCTGCTATTAATGGTGATTATTTTTATTCTTTTAAAATCCCGGTGAAAATGGCAATGACTTAGTTTGATGGTAAATCTATTTATGTTAAAATTTTATATGATTTTGGGGAGATAAGTTGAGAATTAGGGAAGTTTTTTATATATTTAATATGAAATTTGCGCCCGTAGCTCAACTGGATAGAGCGTCTGGCTACGGACCAGAAGGTTGGGGGTTCGAGTCCCTCCGGGCGTGCTAAAATTTACTTCGTTTCCCCTTCTTCATCTGTATCTGCGCTTAATCCAAGATCACCGAAAAGTTGCGTTCTTGCCTTTTCTGACATCATACTTGGATTCCACCTTGGCTCCCATACGACAACAACATCGGCATCTTTTACTCCCGGGATTTGAAGTAGTCTTTCCCGAACTTGCTGGCTTATGAATGAATGCGCAGGGCATCCCGGAGCGGTAAGCGTCATCTTAACACCAACCCAATCATCAATGATTTTAACTTCATAGACTAAACCGAGATCAACGATATTTATTGGGATTTCCGGGTCATAGCATTCTCTTAATGCTTCATATACCTGTTCTTCTGTCACCATGGCTTTGCTAATTTTTTGTTTTTCTTTAATATAATGCATTTTAAGAACTTTTAAAAGTTAGCGTTTTCTTTTTTTTGTTTTACTTTTAGCGCTTAATTCGTAAAGTTCAAGTTTTTCAATCATTTGAATTATTTGCTCCGTTTTCTCGCGTATCCGCGCCAGAGATGAAATTAATTTGTTTACATCTTCAGTGGGTAAATCAGCTTCGGGATAGATTTTTGCAAGTAGATTTTCAATTCCTATTTTCATTTTTTGATAACTTTTTAAAAATGCTTCGCGAAGTAATTTCGGTGTTAACTTAACAGAGCGAAGTTTTACTCTCGGCCCACTTCCGTAGATTTCAATTTGCATTAGGAGTTTTTCAACGCTTTCGGGAAGATCATAAAGCGGTGTTTCTCCTATTTCAATAACTTCAAATTTTCTACTGTGCTTTAAAATTTCAACGAACTCTAAAAATGATGAAGGTGAGATTTGTGGATAATTATATTTTATGGTGAGGTAAATTTTTCTTGCTGGGACGAGAATTTCATCGTCTTTTGAAATGATTTCTTCTACTATTTTTATCAATTTCCGCGAGGGCATGGTTCAATGTAAAATTGACTTTTCGGTTTCTTTATCAAAGAAATGTGCTTTCTTCATATCAATTGCAAGTTCCCTGTGGGTTCCAGTTTGTGGTTCTTCATGTGCTGGAATTCTCGCGACACATTGAGCTGTTGGGGTTGAGAAGTAAAGGTAAATTTCATTTCCCATTGGCTCAACAACATCAATTAGGATTTTTATCCGCTCTGCATTTGATATTTGAGTATAAATTGGGTCATAGATATGCTCTGGTCTTATGCCGAGAATCACTGGTTTATCAATGTAATTTTTCAATTTGTCGTAGAATTCTTGTGGTATTGATAATTTCAAACCATTGTCGTTTTCGACGAACTTCAAACCATTTTCGTGAATTATTTTTCCATCTAAAAAATTCATTGAAGGGCTACCTATAAATCCGGCTACAAATTTATTTTTAGGGAAGTTATAAAGATTTAAGGGTGTGTCAATTTGTTGAATTACTCCATCCTTCATAACTACAATTCTATCGCCCATTGTCATAGCTTCAATTTGGTCGTGCGTAACATAGATCATCGTCACGCCGAGTTTTTGATGTAGCTTTGATATTTCTGTCCTCATTTGAACTCTAAATTTTGCGTCAAGGTTGCTAAGTGGCTCATCAAAGAGGAAAACTTTTGGATTTCTAACGATGGCTCTTCCAACTGCAACGCGCTGTCTTTGACCCCCGGATAATTCTTTTGGTTTGCGGTCAAGCAGATGTTCAATTCCGAGAATTTTCGCTGCTTCTTTTACCCTTTTGTCAATTTCACTTTTCGGATATTTTCTGAGTTTAAGCCCAAACGCCATGTTTTCATAAACTGTCATATGTGGATAAAGTGCGTAATTTTGAAAAACCATTGCTATATCTCTGTCCTTTGGCGGGACATCATTGACTATTTTGTTGTCAATGTAAATATATCCACTTGTCACATCTTCAAGTCCCGCTATCATCCTCAGGGTTGTCGTTTTCCCACATCCCGATGGACCAAGTAAAACCATAAATTCGCCGTCTTTAACTTCAAATGAAACATCTTTGACAGCTAAGACGTTGTTGGGATAAACTTTACTTACATTTTTAAGTTTTACTTCTGCCATTTTTTTTACACCTCCGGATTTTAACTTTGAATGTTTTTTAAAATTTCATAAAAATTTGGAAAAGAAATTTTAACACATTCAGGTTTATCAATCACTGTTTCACCCTCAGCTATTAATCCAGCTATTGAGAAAGCCATTGCAATCCTGTGGTCGTTAAATGTTTCAATTAAAGTTCCCTTCAATTTTTCCCCACCTTCAAATGCAAAACCATCTTGATATTCTTCAACTTCAATTCCCATCTTTTGTAGGTTTTTGACTATAGATTTTATTCTGTCACTTTCTTTATTTCTGAGGTCGCTTGCATCGCGAACTTCAAATTTTCCTTCGGCAACGGTTGCGACAATTGCAAGTATTGGGATTTCATCAATTATGCTTGGGATTATGTCACCAGAAAGGGTTAAATTCTTTAAACTGATTTCTTTCCCTGACTTCACAATTATATCACCAATTGGTTCGTTTGCGATTTCTCTTAAGTTTTCTATTTGAATTTCTGCGCCCATTTTTTTCAATACATCAATGAAAGCAGTTCTTGTCGGATTGAGCCCGACATCTTTTATAACAAGGTGGGAATTAGGAACAATTGATGCAAGTGCTATAAAAAAAGCTGATGAAGAAATATCGTTTGGTATAAAGTAATACCTCGGTTCAATTTTGGTTTGACCTTCAACTTCAATAATTTTTTTGCCGTTTTCATAAGATGTTTTCAAATTAAGCAATCTTTCTGTATGGTCGCGAGTTTTTACTTTTTCAATCATCCTTGTTTTCCCTTCTGCGTGAAGCCCTGCAAATATCAAGCAGGATTTGACTTGTGCGCTTGGTATTTCAAGTTCATATTCAATTGGGTTTAAATTTTCAACCCCAAAAATTTTCAATGGCGCGGTGCCATTTTCCGTAGTTTCAATTTTAGCACCCATCATTCTAAGTGGCTTAACAATTCGCATCATTGGTCTTTTTCTAAGTGATTCATCGCCTGTGATTTGTGAGTCAAAGTTTTGCCCTGCAAGTATTCCAGCAAGTAGGCGAATTGTCGTCCCAGAGTTGCCAGCGTCAAGCGTTGATTCAGGTTTTAAAAAGTTTTTAAATCCTTTTCCTTTTATTTTTAAGCTTTTTGAAATTTCAATTTCAACACCAAGCTTTTTGAGACAATTTAATGTGTTAAGTGTGTCATCAGCTAATAAAAAGTTTTCAATTGTATTTTCACCATTTGAAAGTGCCGATATCAGAGCGACGCGGTGGGATATTGATTTATCACCTGGAGGATAAATTATCCCTGCGACCTTGGTTGTTTTTTCAATCTTCATCATCGGTAGAGGTTATTTACTTAAAACGAAGGGGTTGCCGAAGGCAACCCCTTTTTCAAAATTAACCGAAACTATGTTTCGGTCCCTTCGCCAGTTGCTCCAGCTGTTTCTTCCACTGGTTTTTCAGCGCCAAGCTTTGCTTCAAGTGATTCAACCCTCTTTACAAGTTCTTCAATCTGTTGCTGGAGGGTTTTAAACTTCGTGTCAACATAATTTTTTGAGACACCACCAGCCTTCGCTGGTTTCTTTGCTGACTTCTTTGCTTTTGCCATAGCACGCCCTCCATAATTTGGTTTTGATTAATTTTTTACTTCGCTGGCTGTGGAACTTTTTCAAGAAGCAAAATCTCGCCATCCATCTCAGATGGAATTGGAAGTTCCATAATTGTTAAAATCGTAGGCGCTATATCTCCAAGCTTACCATCTTTCTTTAGTTTAGCTCCTTTGTAATCATCCGTAACAAGTATAAACGGAACTTGACTTGTTGTATGAGCTGTGTGCGGTTCACTTGTCTTAGGGTCAATCATTTTTTCAGCGTTGCCATGGTCAGCAGTTATTATCATCACATAATCATTTCGTTTCGCAGCAGAGTAAATTCTACCAATGCATGTGTCAATTGCTTCAATTGCTTTCACAGTGGCTGGGATAATCCCAGTATGTCCAACCATATCAGGATTTGCAAAGTTTAAAACTATCAAAGTGTATATTTGCTTGTTCATTTCCTCTATCACTTTATCCGTCACTTCAAAAGCACTCATTTCGGGTTTTAAATCGTAAGTTGCAACCTTTGGAGATGGAATTAAAATTCTATCCTCACCATCAAATGGGTCCTCTCTACCACCGCTGAAAAAGTAAGTTACATGAGCGTATTTCTCGGTTTCAGCTATTCTAAGTTGCTTAAATCCGTATTTTGATATTACCTCGCCAAGCGTATTAGTAAGATAAACTGGTCTAAAAGCAATTGGGACATCAAAATCGTCATTGTATTCGGTCATCGTTACAAAGTGAACATTAAGTTTTCTTCTTTCAAATTTGTCAAAATTTTCATCAATAAAAGCTCGTGTTAATTGTCGGGCTCTGTCAGCTCTAAAGTTGAAAAATATAATTGAATCACCATCTTTTACTTGACCAATCGGGTTTCCATTTTCGTCAACGATGATAAATGGAACCACAAATTCGTCAGTTATTCCTTTCTCATAAGATTTTAAAATGCCTTCTTCAGCGCTTTTGAATTTTTCACCTTGAGCTTCAGTCATGGCTCTGTAATACTTTTCCGTTCTTTCCCATCGGTTATCCCTGTCCATCCCATAGTATCTTCCGCCAACCACAGCAATTTTTCCGACGCCTATCTCATTTGCTTTTGCTTCAAATTCTCTGACATAATTAATAGCACTTGAAGGTGGTGTATCTCTTCCATCAAGGAGAGCGTGAACATAAACTTTTTCAACCTCATACATTTTTGCAAGCTCAAGCAATCCACAAAGATGTTCCATATGACTGTGAACTCCACCATCAGATAGAAGTCCCACAAGATGAAGAGCGCTGTTATTTCGTTTGACATTTTCAATTGCTCCAAGAAGAGCTTCGTTATTGAAAAATTCGCCACTTCTTATCGCTTTGCTTATCCTTACGATGTCTTGATAAACTATTCTCCCAGCCCCAATGTTAAGATGTCCAACTTCTGAATTTCCCATTTGTCCATCTGGCAATCCTACATATTCGCCAGATGCGTGAAGTGGCACCCATGGATAGTTTGCATAAAGAAAATCAAAATTTGGTTTCCTTGCAAGTGCTATCGCGTCTCCTTCAATTGGTATATTTTCATCGCGAACGCCAAATCCATCAAGAATTACAAGTATAACTTTTCTCATTTTACAGCAATTTTTTTGAAAATCTTTTTCAATTTGAAATATAAAAAGTTTTACACTTAATTTCAACAAGTTTTTCACAAGAGGTTTAACTAATCAAAACGGTGGGGAAATAAGCAGATAATGAAAAAAGAAGATGTAAGGAAAATCATTTAAAACTCATTGATTTTCAATCAAAATTTGGTATAACTTTTAAGGGCACAGGCGGTGGACCCCCGCGGACGAGAATAGCATAAAGAGTTTGAAATGAACCTTTTATTTGAATTACTTTTGTCTTTTGCTCCATGATTGCTGAATCAACTTCTTTGAGCCTTAGCTGGAAATCTCCAGCTATAGTTTGAAGTTGCAAATTGTGTGATGTCAAATTTAAAAGTCCAGTTCCAATTGAATTTGCAGGATTTCCAGTTGAATCAACTAAAGCGGTTGAATAAATTCCAACTGAATCTTTGTATATCCCAACTAATTCAATTGGGGTTCGCGAGGCATCGTAAGTTCGTGGAATTTGCATAGAAGTTGAGAATTTGAAGCCAATTGTTATGATATTTGTTATATTCCCACCTCTTGATTTTATCCCGATTACGGTCATAACCCCTGCAGAGTCATCATATACGGCGATCACGGAATCCATTTTAAGCGAGACATTATCAACGCTTATATTTATGTAGGGCAAAATTTGGTTTTGTTCTTCTTTGCAGGATGAAAGAAAAATTAAAAGCGATATTAAAAGTGCGATTTTAAGTTTCATAATCTTTCAAGTCTACTTTTTGCTTTTTTTGCCACTGGACTTTCTGGATATTCTTTTAGAACGCGATTCATATATTCTTTTGCTTCTTTGATTTTTCCAAGCGCAGCATAACAACGCCCAAGCATATACAAAGCATCGGGTGTCTTTGATGATTTCGTTTGCGCAACATAGTTGAAGTATTCAATCGCTTTTTCATATTGTTTTAATCCGAAGTAACTTTCACCAATCCAATAAGCAGCATTTATTTTAAGGTTCGTTTCAACCGTGCTTCTTAACAATGTGTCAAAGTAAGCAATTGCGTTTTCGTATTTGCGATTTCTAAAGTTGGTGAGTCCACGATTGTAATAAGTTCTAAATTCTTTTTCTGTCATTTCAATTTTCGGAGCTTCAGCTGGAACGCCTGGATAGGTTAACTCAACTTTTCCTCCAACAGTTGCTGGTGCTTCGGTTGGTTGTGTTGATACCTTAACTTCAAGTTCGGCTAATTTTGCTTGAAGGTCTCTAATTCGTTTTTTATATTCCACGATTTCACTGTCTCGTTTCGCAAGTTCAGCTTTTAGTTCAGGTTCTCCTGTCACAGGTTGAGTTGATTCATAGTATGAAATTTTTGTGGATAGTTCGCGTGTTTTTTGCTTTTCAGCTTCAAGTTGCCCAGCGAGTTCTGATATTTTTGCTGTCAATTGCGCATTATTTTCTTGAAGTGATTGTAGTTTCTTTTCAAGCTCTGCTTTTTCACTTTGAAGGCGATTTCTTTCTGATTCTAACTTATTTATCTGCTCTTTCAAAGCTTTATTTTCTTCAGATAATGTAGCGACTTGCGTTGTATCAACTCCTTCTGTCGTCTCTTCAATTACACCCCCGTAGATATCTTCTTGTTCAGCTGTTGATGCACACCCCTGAATTAAAAATGAAAATGAAACCCAAACAACCAATATGAAAGGGTAAATTATCTTCTTCATGGCTAAATCCTTCTTTGTTTAGCTTTAATTTAAGATAAAAAAGTATTAGATAAAAGTCAAGGTAAAAAACTTTATTTGCCTTTTAACGGGGCAAAGATCAAAATCAATGCGATGAGCGGAAAAATAACAAACCCAGCATAAAAGTTATCTACAATATGTGGAAGATGAACGTTTAAAAGGTATAAACCTGCAAGTAACACTCCCATTATTGACTCTCCTGCGACGAGCCCTGATGCGAGCAGTATGCCACGATTTTCTATCTGGATTATTTCTTGCTCTGAATATGATCTTTTTTTGATTATCAAGTCAAAAAGATATTTCATCAAACCACCGATAAATATAGCAGATGTTGTTTCAAATGGCAAATACATCCCTACGGCGATCAATGTCGGCGATGGTGTTTTAAGAAGTATTAAAGCAAAAGCTAAAACTCCACCGAAAATAATTAATGGCCAAGCCATTTCACCACTTACAATTCCTTTTGACATAACTGACATCAAACCAGCTTGTGGCGCTGGAAGGTATTTTCCGCCGATTCCACCTTCCGTTCCTTTGTGAAGTATTGCCATAGGGAAGGTGAGAGCAAAAGCGGTGAAAATTGTTCCAATGATTTCTGCAATTTGCATTTTCTTTGGTGTCCCTCCAAGCAGTTGCCCAACTTTTAAATCCTGAAGCATGTCTCCTGCAATTCCAAGTGCTGTGCATACAACTGCAGCCACGCCAAGTACAACTTCAACTCCTTTAATTCCTTTAACGCCAAGTGCAACCATTAAAACTGCAGATATGACAAGTGATGAAAGTGTTAACCCAGAAATTGGGTTATTTGAGCCACCCATAACTCCGACAAGATAGCCAGCTACGGCTGAAAATAGAAATCCCGTTATGCTCATAACCAAGCTAGCTACTATAGCGCTAAGTAAATTTTCAGTGAAGTGATAATAAATCAAGGTGACGGGTATGATAAGTAAAAATGTGCTCGCTATTATTGTAGTAAGTGATAAATCTTGCTCAAGTCTTGAGTAAGCGGTGGTGTCTGTTTTAATTTTTTGCGCTTCTTTTAAACCTTTTGCAATCCCTTGAAAAAGTTGCTCTTTCATTCCCCATAAAGTATGAAATGCTCCAACTATCATAGCTCCAACAGCGATTGGTCTTACTTGATAATACCAAATTGCGTTCGTCAATGTCTCCCAGTCAGCCCCATTTTTAATCAAGTTTTCAATCCCAGTGTTAAAGAATATAGCAAGTGGAATAAACAGCCACCATCCAAGAACGCCACCAGAAAAAGCTACAGCAGATAGCCTTGGTCCAATTATATAGCCAACGCCAATCAAAGCTGGAGAAGCAACTGGAGTTGAAAGGTAAACTCCGCTTGTGTATAAGTTTGTAGATGTATTTGAGTTGTTGAAAAGTTGAATTTTATATTTCCCAAGTTCAATGAAACCGCTTATTGTCTCTTCAAATAATTTGATTCCACGGCTATTTTTGAAAAGTTCAATCAACGCTGAAACACCTATCATGCTGAATATATATTTTGCTCCGGTTTCGCCTTTTTGACCTGCTTTGACCATTTCAGCGCAGGCGACACTTTCTGGGTATGGTAAATTCGGGTCGTTGATAAGTGGCTTTCTCAAAATTATAATAAACATAACTCCAAGAATGCCTCCAACAAGCATTATCACAGTGCTTTCCCAGTAATTAAAGTCTTCCCAAACCCCAGAGATGATAAAGGCTGGGATTGTAAAAATCGCTCCAGCTGCGAGTGCTTCCCCAACTGATGCGGTTGTCCTTGCTATATTTTCTTCAAGTATTGAACCTCGTAAAACTCTCAACACCGCCATTGCAACCACAGCTGCTGGAAATGTAGCTGAAACCGTCATCCCAGCTTTTAAACCAATGTATGTGTTAGCTGCACCAAGAATCACAGCCATTATCACGCCAAGAAAAACAGCTCTGAAGCTTAACTCTTTTAGGCTTGTTTCAGCTGGAACATATGGTTTAAATTCTTTCTTTTTTTCCATTTCTCGTTTCAATTTTTGTTTCACATTTATTGTAAAGATATGGAGATGTTGCAAGTGTAAAAACCGCAAAAAGAAAACCTGCTATAAGGTCAATTACATAATGATAGCGAAGGTAAACAGTGGAAAAAATTAATAAAAGTCCAGTTGGAATTAAAAAGTATTTGGTTTTTGAATTTAAAACCACAGAAAGATACATAACCACAAGAGTAAGTTGAGTATGCCCGCTTGGGAATGCATCTCTTTGGGCGTAATCTTGTGGATTTGGGACGCCAGGGGGAATTGATTCACCAGTGTTAATTATCCAGCGAAGTGGTTCAGTCAAAATTATCCCCGGGAGCTCCTTATCAAGGTTCAAAAAATCATGTAAAGTGAATCTCGGACCTATCGCTGGAACAAGAAGATAACCGATGTATGATAGATAAAATCCGTAAACAACTGTTGACATAGTATACCGATATTTTTCAATTTCACCACGACGATAAAAATCATAAGCGAGAATTACAGGGAGAAAATAAAAAGTTGAATAAGAAATCTGTAAAACCTCAGTCAAAACTTGATTTGCAATTTTATTTAAAATATAAGTCGGGTGTTCACCAAAAATTATGTAATCAATTTTAATCAAAATCCAATCATAATCAGGAAGATTTAAAAGCCTGATGAAAAAATAAATTTCTTTAAATGTCAAAAGGATGAGTGGAACAAGATACCATTCACGGACAAATCTTTTCGCAGAGAAAATATCTGGATTTTTTGATGTTTCCCATCTTACCGCTAAAAAGATAATGGAAGAAATGAGAAAAAGGTTAACAAGAACGATAAACCACCATGCTTTTATTTGATTTGAAAAAGTGATTGATAAAAAAATTAGAAAAACATAAAAAGCAATGTTGACGAAATCCCCAAAGTGCAGATTACGGAGACTGGAATAATTCATTTGGCGATCAGGTTTGTTTTGTCCTTCCCATTATTAGAATGAGCGTAAATTTTATAAAGTGTATTTGAAAGTTCAATGAATTCATCAACGCTTAACTGTTCAGGTCTTCGGGTTAAATCAAAATCAATTTGTGATAAAATTTCATCATCAAACAGTTCTCCAAGCGTATTTCTTAAAATTTTCCTTCGTTTGTTAAAAGTTGATTTGACAATTTTTTTAAAGAAATCATCGTTGATAATTTTTTTGCCAGAAGATGGTTTTTCAAAATCAAGCCGTATAAGAGCTGATGTCACCTTCGGTTTTGGATAAAAAACATTTCTTGAAACATGAAATAAAATTTGTGGGGTTGAGTATGCTTGGCACATAACCGAAATTATGCTATAATCTTTCACACCAGGTTTTGCGACAATTCTAAGGGCAACTTCAAGTTGAACCATTATCGTCAAGTCTTTTATTAAGTTGCGATTTTCTATCGCTTTAAATATGATTGAACTTGTGATGCTGTAAGGTATATTTCCAACCAGTCTAACTTTCTCGAAACTTTCAAACATTTTGAAATCAAGTTTAAGAAAATCTTGATGTAAAATTTCAATTTTATCTTTCATCTCGTCGGGGCCAAATCTTACCTTTAGAAAGTCAACAGCTCTTTTATCAATTTCAATTGCGAAAATTTTCCTTGCCCTTTCCACAAACCATTCAGTTAGAAATCCTTCGCCAGCTCCAATTTCAACGATGACATCATCAGGTTGCGGGTTTATTGCTTCAACAATTTTTTTCGCTATGTTTTTATCTTTTAGGAAATGTTGCCCAAGATATTTAACGGGTCTTAACATCACTGTTTATTTATTTGCTCTTCAAGTTCTTTGATTCTTTGTTCATATTTTTCTTTTTCGTATGGACGTTGTTCAATGAGTTTTCTGTAAACTTTTATAGCTTCCTCAAATGCTCCTTGTTTCTCCAAAATCTCTGCAAGCGCTGGTGTTACGAGTTCTATGTTCTCATAAGTTAGCTCTTCCTCCGGGGCTTCTGAAATCAATTCAGCGGTAATTTTCTTATCTTTCTTTTCAGTTTTGCCGATTTCAATCCGTTTGATTAGTTCATCAAGATAACTTGCTTGCGTTGTGACAGCACTTTTTTCAGTCGTTGCAGTTTTTTCAAGCTCATCAAGGTTTGGGAGCTTAAAGACTTCATCATAAATATCTTTTGTGATTTTAATTGTCGGTGGTTTGATCTCTTCTTTTATTTTTTCTTTTATTTGTGGTTCCTCGCGTTTTTGTTTTAATGCAATTTTTGAAATTAAATCAATTACAAATTTTGAGTCAGGCAAAATTTCAATTACGCGGTTTAATTCCTCAAGTGCTTTTGAATATGCTCCCATTTCAATGTAGCACTTTGCCATTACAAGGTGAGCGGTTGAATAATCGGGATATTTTTTTATTGCTTTGTTGCATAGTGCCATCGCTTTTTCAACATTTCCAGATTCAAGGTAGAGCCAAGCAAGCCGAACCAGAAGCGGGGAGTCAGGATTTCGTTCAATAAGCTTTTCGTATTTTTTTATCTCATTTTGCATAAGATTTGATGTCATAAAGTTAGCTTGATTTTATTTTACAACGCATGAACCAAATGTAAAAGAATAAAGCGAAAAAGCATCAGAATTTGTGTAAAGTTTTAAAGTGTAAATTCCAAACCTTTCACCAGAGATAAGGTTATACATCTTGCCCTCTTTTACCCTCACAAAACTTCTTCCAAAATCATCGTAAAAGACATCTTCACCTTTCATATCTTTAGGAATTGGCTTGTCATCAAGTGTTACAATGACATCGTAAGTTTTTCCGTTTGAATTGAAAACTGCGTTAACCTCAGTGCCTTTAAATTTAAATGCGACATAATCTTCAAAGTCTACGGTATTTCTTGTGTGGATAAGTTTCATCGCTTCAACTTTGAACCAGCCATTTAAGGTGATGTATGCTTCTTTATAAACTCCACCGTCTTTGTAAAGTTTTTCTTCATCTGTTGCTATTTGATTTGTAAAATAACCGCGAAGATAACCTGCATACATCTCAGGCATTCTGGGGTAACAGACAGCTCCAGGTTTGTCTTCGTCGCGGATATATTCAATTACATCTGGAAATTCAAGTGTTGGATTTATTTTTTTCAAAAGTTCTTGAATTTTTTCTTCAGTTTTTCCATAAGCTCCCTCACCAATGTGGTCAAACCTTATAATTCCATCTTTGTCAACCAAGAATTTCCTTGGCCAAAATTGGTTTTTAAATGTTTTCCATATTTTATATTCGCTGTCAACCGCAACAGGATATTCAATTCCAAGTTCTTTAACTGCTTTTTCAACATTTTCAAACTTTGCTGAGAAATCAAATTCCGGTGTATGAACACCAATTATGATAAGTCCTTTATCCTTGTATCTTTTATGCCATTCTTTAAGATATGGCAAGGTTCTAAGACAATTAACGCATGTGTATTCAAAGAAATCTATCAAGACAACTTTATTTTTAAGTTCACTTAATTTCAAAGGTTTTGAATTTATCCAGCCAGTTGCACCGTTCAATTCTGGCGCTTTTTGCCCGAGCCAGTTAAAGAATGTGAATTGTAGAAGCATAGTCAGGACGAGAAAAATTATCATTTTTTTGTTTTAAGATAAAAAGTTTTTGATAAATTGTCAAAGCGTTGAGGGAGTGTGTTTTAAATTATCATGCCAAACTTGTTTCATCATCCCTTTTTAGACCCTGAACCAAGTTTGGGGTGACAGGTAAGAAATAACTCTAAACCAAGCCCAATGTAGCAAACAAAAAATGACCTGAGATAAGTTCAGGACAATTTGTTTTCTTTGAAAAATCGGTTATTTTTTAGTATATTAAAACGAATAAAATTTAAAAATTAATTTTTCGTTTAAAGGTTATGTCAAAAGTAAGATCAGCTTTTATTTTATTTACATTTGCAGTTACTTTAATTTATTTATCTGTTGCTGGTTTCCAATGCGCGAGCCCTGAGGTAACTGGGGCTAAGGTTTATATGCAAAGGCAAGATTGGGTAAATGCTGAAAAGCAGCTTTTGAAAGAAGTTGAAAGTAACCCCCAAAATGCAGAAGCGTGGTTTCTCCTTGGTTATGTGAGAGGTGAACAGAAAAATTATACTGGTATGCTTGAGGCGTTCAATAAGTCGCTTGAAGTATCAAATCAATTTGAAAAAGACATCAATAATTTCAAGCTCAAATACTGGGTGGATAACTTTAACGCTGGCGTGACATATTTCGGAAGATATCAAAATAACCGGGATTCAGTTCAGTATATTGAGAAAGCGATTGAATCCTTTAAAACCGCTACTCTTATAATTCCGGATAGCGCCTCAGCGTATAAGAATCTCGCTTACAGTTATCTGGCTAAGGAAGACATTGGGTCGTCCGTTGAACCACTTAAGAAAGCTGTTGAGCTTTCTGGCGAGAAGGATGTTGAAGCTATGAAGATGCTTGGGAAAATTTATTATGATTTCGCATATCGTCATACTCTTAAATTTGAAGACCCGTCCAACAGGAGCGATATAATGGTTGGAATGAGCGCATCTGAAGTAAGGAACAGACTTGGAGAGCCAGAAGCTGTGCAAAAGCCTGAACCTCCAAAACCAGCACCAGCAAAAGGAAGAAGAACTGTTACACCACAACCACAGGTTGAAAAATGGATTTATCCAAAATATGGGCTAACGCTTGAAATTGAAAACAATGCAGTTAAAGTAATTGAATTTAAAGGTGAAAAATATGAACAGGGTGGGGTTACGGTTGCACTTGACTCAACAGAGTTTTATGCAGCGAGAGAGTGGTATGATAAAGCGATTGACATTTTTAACAAGGTAAGGCTCATTGAACCATCTGACGAAGAGACGCTTTCATTCCTTTCAAATGCTTACATAAACGCTGGCAGAAGCGATGAAGCTCTTGAAGCTTTCCGCGCATCTGTTGTAGCTCACCCCGAGAACAAATATTTCCACTATAATTATGGTGTTCTTTTGCTTAAGGCTGAACAGTTTGAGGAAGCTATAAAAGAATTTAAAGCAGCGCTTGATTTAGACCCGAATTATAAAGAAGCGCTCTATAATCTTGGGGCTTCGTATGTTAACTGGGGGGTTAAGTTAAAACAACAGGCTGAGGACCTCGCACTTAAGCAAAACCTTGAAGAGCAAGCAAAGTATGAATCTATGGCGAAAGAGAAATTTGGACAAGCTCTTCCTTATCTTGAGAGGTTGACAGAGATTGAACCAAACGATGTTTTCATTTGGGAGCTCATCGGCAAGATATATGCAAACCTTGGGAATGTTGAGAAAGCTGAAGCAGCTTTCAAGAAGGCTGATGAATTAAGGGGCCGAAGATAAAATAAAAATTTAAGGGCAGGTACTGTGCCTGCCCTTCTTTGTTAATAAATCTGGGGTAAAATATGGGATTTGCAACTGATGCAATTCACTATGGGCAAAAGCCTGATAAAGAGTCTTTCTCAGTTATACCGCCAATCTACCTGGCAACAACATATGCGCGAAAGTTTGGGGATGAAGAACCGCCGTTTGTCTACTCGCGGACTCAAAATCCCAATCGCAAAATGCTTGAAGAAAATATCGCAAGGCTTGAAAATGGAAAATATAGTTTTGCTTTTTCGTCCGGGGTTGCAGCTGTTACTGCGGTTATGAAACTTTTAAAACCGGGTGACCATGTCATAACAACGAAAAATATCTACGGTGGAACTTTAAGAGTTTTTAGAGAGATGGAAAAGTGGGGAATTAAATTTTCTTATGTTGATATGACACAAGTTGAAAATGTTGAGCGTGAGCTCCGTCCGGAGACTAAGATGATTTTTGCCGAAACACCTTCAAATCCATTGCTTTATCTTACCGATCTAAGAAAATTATCGCAACTTCGGGATACAGTGAATAGGGATATTTTAATTGCTGTTGACAATACTTTTATGACCCCATATCTTCAAAGACCACTTGAGTTGGGGTGTGATATAGTTGTTCACAGTAGCACTAAATTTTTAAATGGGCATAGCGATGTCGTCGGTGGAATTGTCGTCACAAATAGAGATGAATTGCAAAAACCTTTATGGTATGTTCAACGCGCTTTTGGTGCAGTTCCAAGTCCGTTTGATTGTTGGCTTTTGTTAAGGTCAATAAAAACACTTGCGGTTAGAATGAACCAACATTGCTATAATGCAAAGAGAGTCGCCATATTTCTTGCGTCGCACCCAAAAGTTAAAAAAGTTTTTTATCCTGGTTTACCTTCGCATCCACAGTATGAGCTTGCACAAACACAAATGAAAGATTTTGGTGGTGTTGTTACAATTGACCTTGGTTCAAGGGAAAATGTCGCTAAATTTCTTGACAATTTAAAAATTTTCACACTTGCTGAATCACTTGGGGGAGTTGAAAGCCTTGTAAATCACTCCTGGAGCATGAGCCATTCGTCTATGCCAGAAAAGGAAAAGATAGAACTTGGTTTGACCGAGGGAATTCTTAGGTTGTCGGTTGGAATTGAAGATGTTGAAGATTTAATTTACGACCTTGAGCAAGCTCTTGAAAAGGTTTAATTTGGAACTTGTTTGTTTTTAATTCCGTCAAATTTTTCAAAAAAGGAATTCCAAAAGATGAAAAGGCACAAATTTTTCTTCGCTTTATTTCTTCTTGTTTTAATTTCCGCCTTGTCATTTTCTCAGCGACCAAGATTTTACTACAAGTCTCCAACCCCACCACCAGAACATTTCACCCGGGAACGAACTTATGATGTCATTCACATAAAAATTGAAGTTATGCTTGATGAAAAGCAGAAAACAGTTGACGGTAAAGTTACAACTAAATTTGTCCCGTTAAGACCCGCTTTTAACATTTTTGAGCTTGACGCAGCGGAGATGAAAATTAAAAAAGTTTACTACGCAAATGGGGGAGCGTTGAATTTTTATTTTGACCCACTCGCTCAAAAGTTGAAAGTTTATCTGGATAAAACTTATTCATTTAAGGATACGCTTTCAATTGTAGTTGAGTATTTCGTTTCAAATCCACGAAAGGGACTTTATTTTATTCAACCGGATTCAGCTTACCCCGATAAACCATATCAAATTTGGTCACAAGGTGAACCTGAAGATAATCATTACTGGTTTCCATGCTATGATTACCCAAACGATAAAGCAACGAGCGAGTTAATCGCAACTGTTAATAAAAATTTCTTCGTAATTTCCAATGGAAAACTTATATCAGTTAATGAAGACAAAAAGCGCGGATTGAAGACATATCACTGGTTCATGGATAAACCTCACTCAAGTTATTTAATTTCAATTGTAGCTGGTGAATATGTTAAGCTTCAAGATTATTATCTTGACATTCCGCTTGAATACTATGTTTACAAGTCAAACGCTAAGTATGCGAAGCTCTCATTTGAGAAGACGCCTGAGATAATGAAATTTTTCTCCGAAAAAATTGGCTACAAATATCCGTATAACAAATATGCTCAAACTATAGTAGAAGATTTCATTTACGGTGGGATGGAAAATATAACTGCGACAACTCTCACAAGTTCAACAATTCACGATGAAAGGGCTCATCTTGATGTTTCAAGCGATGGTCTTGTCGCACATGAGATGGCGCATCAATGGTGGGGAGACCTTCTCACATGCCGAAGTTGGGAGCACGCTTGGTTAAATGAGGGATTCGCAACATATTTCACTGCTTTGTATTTTGAATATGCCCGTGGCAAAGACGAGTTCCAATTTAGCGTCTATAACATGCAAAGATCCGCAAAGTTTGCGGACATGACAGATAAAAAATCTACGGTCTGGAATAGATACTTTGACCCGACCGACTTATTTGGTCCACATATTTATCAACGTGGAGGTTCAATTTTAAATATGATAAGATTTATCCTTGGCGATGAACTTTTCTGGAAAGCAATGAATTATTATGCCAATAAATATGCTTACCAAAATGTTGAAACGAATGACTTGAAAATTGCAATTGAAGAAGCAACGGGATATAATTTGAAGTGGTTCTTTGACCAGTGGCTTTATAAAGCTGGCTATCCAGCTTTTGAAGTAAATTATACATATGATGAAGCAAGAAAAGTCGTCAAACTTATAGTTGAGCAAATCCAAAAACCCGATTCATTGACTCAAGAAGTTTTCAAAACCCCTGTTGATGTCGAAATAACAACAAGCTCGGGAAGCAAAGTTTACAGAATTTTCATTGACAAGCGAAAACAAGAATTTGAATTCAATGTTGACAGCAAGCCATTGATGGTGATATTTGATAAAGGTAATTGGATTTTGAAGGATTTATATTTTGAAAAGTCAAAAGATGAGCTAATTTATCAAGCGCAAAACGCCAGCGAGATGATAGATAGACTTTGGGCAGTTCAAGAACTTGGGAAAAACATGGATGGAGAAGATGTCGCCAATGTTATGAAGAAAATCGCTGGCTCAAATGAATTTTATGCTTTAAGACAGGAAGCAATAGGAAATCTTGGAAAATTAAAAAACGAAAACATAGCAAGATTTTTAATTGATCTTTACAAAAAAGAAAGCGATTCACGAGTTAGAAGAAGTGCAGTTGAGGCACTGAAAGAGTTTAAGTTTGATTTTGTTGCAAACTTTTTGCGCGAGGTTATAAAAAATGAAAAAAGTTATTATGTGATCGCCTCTGCTGTTAATTCGCTTGCTTTAATTGATTCGGTAAATAGAATTGATATCATAAAGAACGCTCTTGCAATGGACTCACATCAAGAGATCATAAGGACAACTGCACTCAGAAGATTAAGCGATTTCAAAGGGACAAAGCTTGAGAAAGAGGCAATTGAAATTTTAAAGAAGTATTCACTTCGTGGAAATAATTCATCCGTGCGAATAACCGCAATATCAACTCTCTCACTTTTCGCGGACAAAGACCCAAGTATAAAAGACTTTATATTTGGGATGGTAAATACGCCTGAGTTCTTTGTAAGGATGGTTATTTATAATGTTCTTGGAAACATTGGAGATGAAAAGATACTTGATTATCTAAAATCAGCACAGAATAGAGAAGCTGATGGGAGAATACTACATGCTATATGGGATGCTATTGAAAAATTGGAAAGCAAAATCAGCAGTAGGTGAGCGAATTTTAAAGTTATTCCAGTTTGAAAAGTTGTTTTAATTTTTCTGGTTCATTTATGGTAATTTTCTTGCCCTGTATTTGAATGAGTCCATTATCTTGAAGTCGGCGTAGAGCTCTTGAGACTGTTTCAGGTATTGTCCCGAGATATGTTGCAAGTAAAACTCGTGAGATGTTTAATTTGAATTCATTTTTCCCGTGGTTTTTATACTCATTGTAAAGATATTCTGCTAATCGTGTCAAGACATCTTTTAATGTTAAGTTTTCAATTTGCTGATTTAAACTCAAGAGTCTTTTGGCGAAGCCTTGAAGCATTTTTAAACAAATTTTGGGATTTCGTTCAATTACTTTTAAAAATTCTTCCTTCGGGATTAAAATTAAGCTTGAGTTTTCAATTGCTTGAGCATTTGCTGGGTAGACATTGTTGCTTTTATCTGATGTTTCGGTGATGAACAGCGGTATCTCAGCAAATGAGTTAAATGGCTCAATTATGTGAAGTGTTATCTCTTTACCATCTGGACTTGATTTGTAAACTCTAACTGCGCCTTTTACAACTATATAAAACCCGCGATAGAAATCGCCCTCAAGGAAAATAATTTCCCCTTTCTTAAAACTTAACAACTTTGACGCCCTCATAAATTCTCTCAGCTCTACTGTGCTTAATTCCGAGAAAAATGGTATGTTCTTTATCGTCTCTTTATCTTCAAGCATACTTATTATCAAAAATGTAAGTTTAAAATCTCTCAAAATATACAACTTCAAACTCAAAATTTACAAATTCCCTTTTACCCCCTGAATGTGAGGCGAAGGTTTACGAAAAGCAATAGAAGTGATACAATCGCCACAAATCCGGATACGCCGAAAAGATACAACAAGATTTGTGTTAAGGTCTGCACTGAACCCGAGAGATGTAGAGGTATCAGCATTGGTATTACCCTTGAAAACACAACTAAATTGTCCAAAATAAATGTTGCAGTAACAATACCTCTTTTTGCAATTTTATTTTTGTGCATAAACCCGGGCAACATCCTCTGCGCCATTCCCAAAATTAAAAGTGTGATAAATCCAGCAAGAAACAAATGTCGCACTGGGTCTTCACCATAATGGACATCAAGACCTCTTAACAAAATAACACGCGCAAGCATGTCAAGAAATAAACCAATCAAAAGCCAAATATAAGCCGAGTAAATTAAAAGTTCAAACCTTCCAAATTCACCGTAATCTGAATAACCCTTTCTCGGTTTCTTTGCAGTGTTTATTTCTTCAATTTCAATACCATTCCTTCGCCAAAAAGGTGATTTGGAGAGAATTTCATCCGGGAGAAAAATTCTTTGAATTATACCTGATGCAAACAAAAGTGATAAAATTGATATATCAACAAGCAATGCGGTTATGTTTGGGTCTATAATTAGCGGTATATCGGACAGTGGAATTAATAAGAACGAGTGAATTAAAACAAAAGCAAGATAAGTATAACCAAGATATTTTACTAACTTTGACGGTGGTGGAAGATGAATGTAAAGCGGGAAGTTAAGTATTGAAAATGCAAATGAAATTGGGAAAAGAACAAAGTTTAAAAATAAATTGATGCTAAACTTGTTCCAGCTTATCCATTCGTATCTTTCAAGAAAAATTGCAGATAATTGGATTGTTGAATATGCAAACCATCCAATTATAAACAAGATGAAGAATGGTTTAACTATCTCAAAGCCTCTTTTCTTGAAATCTGGCGCTTTGATAAATGTTTTCAACAAAACAAAGATGTAAAAAATTATTCCTGAAAATTCAACAATGTTTCCAAACCCAGCGAGATATTCAAAAATTTTATTTATGTTTTCATTCTCAATGTAAGGTCTCCAAAATTCAAAGTTTGCCCTGATTAAGAGCCCAATTACAGTTAAATAAAGTATAAATTTCAATGTTATCCTTCTTTCAATTGGAACGCTTGCCATTCTCGGTAGGAAATGCAAGCTAACGCCCATTATAAACAATCCTGTCCAACCTATAAGTTGTAAGTGTCCGTGAGTTTGAATCCAAACATCAAGAGCTTTTGGAAGTCCCATATTGAAGCCAATTTGCATCGCAATATGTGCGCCAAGCATGAAACCGCCTAAAATTGCAATCCAGATAGACCACCAAATGAATCCAACTTCAAATTCTTGATGAATTTGTTTCACGGAAAAAAATAAACTTTATTTGAAGCTTCTAAACACACTCAAAATATAGAAGACGAAAATTAGAAAATGTAAAGTCCCGCTAATCCATCCTAACCAAGACCAAAATTGAACTATTGTAGGGAAGATTAATATAAGAATATCTGCTATTATCCTTGCAACTGTCATAAATTGAAATAAATAAAATAAAGTTTTTGAAGGTGCTTTTTTAGGCATTTTTGCAAGTGTAGAACCGAGAATAATAGGTGCATGCGCTAAAATCATCGTAAAGATAAATCCAAGACCAATTGAGTGAAAAACGACATCTTTTGCGACAGGTGAAATTAAATCCCAAAGCATTAAGCTTAACCCAGTAAATAAAAGCCAAGCGTAAGCGATTGACAATGCTTGTCTTGAAAATTCATGTAAAGGTGTTTGCGGAAACTTTGCCTTTTTAAATGTGATTATCACAGAATCGTTGTAAATCAACCCAACACAGACCAAAAACAAAACAAGCCCAACAAATTGAATAGGGACGATGTAAAAGAGCGAGTTTAAAATTGAGATGATAAGATAAATTATTAAACTTGCGTAGACTATTTTTACTGACTTTCTTTGGAATCCGAGCGTCAGCTCTATTCTTTCAACTCCAATTACTGCTATAGCAAAAGAAAATCCCGCAAGCGCTGATTCAACACTTCCAGAAAGACCGCCGGGATGAAGGAGCGCAACTGAAAGAGCAATGTAAGAAATAAATTCAACAAGCGGGTTGAAAAAATGTTTAAATGTCTTATATGCTATGAATCTGTGCGCTCCCCATCCGAGAAGTGATATAATGTTAAGAATTTTGAAACCAATAAATTCAAGATGCATTGTAAGAGCAGATATTCCCCAAACATAAGGCACCCAAAGTAGCCATTTTATCGGAAGTGCAAACATTCTCTCAAAAATTATAAGCGTTCCCAAAAAAGCACCAACCATTACATTCCCATGCAGTGGCAAAAATTCTGGTATAGAGGGCAAAACAAAACCACGAGTTAAAGCTATGCGCCAAACCCCAAGCACGACAGCAAGGACAAAAGAAATAATTCCAATTAACATTGAACCTTTCAATACCTTCTGATGTAAAATGTTCTGTTTCATTAAGCAACCTTCGTTATCTTAACGCTCCATATAGTTGGTCCGGTGCTTACATAGCCCCACTGAAACTTATCTTTTTTCTCCTCTTTGAATTGATAGTATAGCGGTTTCGGATCGTGGTCATTTATAAGTATGAAGCTTTCGGATAAATTTAATTTGTCAAATTCTTCAAGTATGAAGCCATGCCTTTGAACTGGTGGTATTTCGCGGACATCTAAAATCTTCGCATCGCCAAACAATTCTTTTTTTAATTCGTTAAGCATATGGTGTAGCTCTTCATGCTTTCCGAGACCAATTTCTCTCAATTCAAATTCTTCAAATTTATCAAATAGCTCTTTTTGCGTTTTCTCTGCAAGATGCATTTCAGCCATTACAAATAGTATGTTATTTTCTTTGTAAATGTGTTGTTCCAGCAGGTCAATATAACCTTTCATTGCTTCAGTTATTTTCTCCGCGATTGAGGGGTTTGGGTTATTTTTGTAGCTATTTATGTTTTCGCGAAGTATTCGCAGGTAGTCTCTTCCTATTTCATGTTCGTTTAACATCACCTCAATTGGACCACCTTCTCTTGGTATTCCGACTCGTTCAAGTTCAGGGAAGAGCATATTTTCTTCTTTCCCATGATGGCATTTATCAGCAAAAAGGCTGAAGAATTCGCTTAATTTTTCAAGTTTTTCAATCTCAACATTTCCTTCTTTTTCAATTTTGTGCCTAATTGTGTCAAGTAAAATTAGGGCTAAGCGTATTGCCTGATGCTCTTTTCTTAATTGCTGTGTTGCTGTCATATTAAAATCCTTTTTTGCTGAAAATATAAAAAATCAGGTGGGTTTAAAACATTGACTTAAGTCAGGGTTTTTAAAAAGGTGCGGAGGGTGAGGGACTCGAACCCCCAAGGGCGCGAAGCCCAGCGGTTTTCAAGACCGCCGCCTTACCAATTAGGCTAACCCTCCATTTTTCGTTTAATAATTTATAAAAACAGGAAAATAAAATCAAGTTTTTCGGGATATCGTTTTATAAAATTATAAAAAAATCCCCCAGCTTTAGAGCTGGGGGATAAAATTAGCGAGAACCCTAACCTTGTGGTTGAGCCTTGTTCGTTTGTTCTTGTTTCATCTGTGCAAACATCTCTCTAAGCTTACGCATCTTCTCTTTTCTCTTTTTCTCTTTCTTACGATGCTTCTTCAGTACTTGCTTTTTCTTTTTGTTCACCGCAAGGAAGAAATTTGTTTTAAATTACATCTGTTCCATAAGCATTCGCTGAGCTCTGCGTATCGCTTTAACTTTTTTCATTTTTCTCTTCACAGAAGGCGGTGTGTAAAAAGTCCTACGCTTGAATTCTCTTAGTATCCCTGCCTGTTCATATTTTTTCTTGAATCTTTTCAAAGCTTTGTCAATGGACTCGCCTTCTTGAACTATTATTCCTACCAATTTTATCACCTCGCTTTTTTTATTGTTTGAAATTTTCAATAAGTTTTTTTTGACCGTGTTTCTCAAATTCAACGACTATTATGCTATATCCACTTGAGGAAATTTCTTTCTTCTTAACTTTTCCGTAATCCTGCCATTCCTCGTGGTAAATTACCTCGCCAATCTCATATGTTTCCTCCGCTGAGTAAACCCTGCAATTTTCTTTAGAATTCATATCTTGCTTTGGGTTTAGCTCATCAAGTGAAATCAAAGCCACATGCTTGCATTTTAAACACATATACCAAAACTTCGTTTCAGGTTCGGCTTCAAAATTCCCTCTAAACTTAAATTTTTTCTTGCTTCCGCAATAATCGCAAAATTGTTCTATCTGTTTTGGAATTTTCATTTTTAATTTAAACTTGTGTAACTTTGATAACTAATTAAAGTTAAGAAAAATTTGTGAATATATCAAGAGTTCACTTCTTTTGTGTTACCCTTTCAACATATTTCATCGTTTCAACATCAACTCTTACAATTTCCCCCTCTTTGATGAATTGCGGGACGAGTATTTCCAGCCCGTTTTCAAGTGTTGCACTTTTCATCGTGTTATCTTGTGCTTCTTTTACCCCGGAACCAGTCAGAATAACTTTAAGGTCAACTGTTTTAGGAGACCTAACGCTAACTGCCTGGTCGCCTAAAAATTCAACATCAACTTTCATCCCTTCTTTTAAAAACTTTGCAAAATTTCCAAGTGATTCTTTTGGGATACCAACCTGTTCATAGGTTTGCGGGTCCATAAAATAGTATAAATCGCCGTCGTTGTAAATATATTCCATCCGTTTTCTTATGAGTTCAACATCTTCAACTTTTTCATCGGTTCTAAACCTTCGCTCCGTGTAATGACCAGTTGACAAGTTTAAAAGTCTTGCTGATACGAAGCCTTGCATTTGACCGCTCCCGGCGTGAACTTTCGCTTCAATAACTTTAAAGATGGTCCCCTCAATTCTTAACGCCATCCCTTCCCTTATTTCTGTGGCTATAATCATAGCAAACCTCCATCTTATTTTTTCCCAAAAGAACTCTTTTTAAAAATATAGTTTGAGTTATTTTTATTTGCAAATGGAAAGTTCGTTATTTAATTTTTTCAAAAAGTTAAGCAAAGTTTTTATGATTAGAATTTTAACTGCCGGAGAATCTCACGGTCAAGCACTTGTCGGAATAGTTGAAGGAATTCCGGCTGGGCTTGAGATAACTTCTGATTATATAAATTTTCATCTTAAAAGAAGACAGCAGGGATATGGGCGAGGGGGAAGGATGAGAATTGAAGAAGACAAGGTGGAAATTTTATCCGGCGTTAGATTTGGTAAAACAATTGGAAGCCCTATCGCACTTGTGATAAGAAATAAGGATTGGGAAAATTGGAAAACAAAAATGTCAGTTGAAAAAATAATTGAAGATGTTGAAAAAATTACAATTCCACGCCCGGGACATGCTGACTTAGTTGGTTATTTTAAATATGGCTTTGACGATATAAGAAATGTGATTGAAAGGGCAAGTGCAAGGGAAACCGCAATTAGAGTTGCCTGCTGTTCGGTTGCAAGGAAGTTGCTTGAAGAACTCGGGATTTTTATCGGAAGCCATGTGATTCAAATAGGATATGCTAAAGTTGAAAATAGGGAGGGGATGGATAAAAGAGTTAAAAAGTTAATTCATGGACAAAAAGGAGCTCTTGAATTAAGCCTGAAAGCAGATGAGTCGGAAGTAAGGTGCATTGATAAAAAAGTTGAAAAAAGAATGATTGAGGTTATAAAAGAGGCTAAAAGAAATGGTGATACAGTTGGCGGTGTTTTTGAAGTCATCGTCACTGGCGTTCCAATTGGACTTGGTAGCTATGTTCAATGGGACAGAAGACTTGATGGATTGCTTGCGCAAACTGTTATGTCAATCCAAGCAATAAAAGGGGTTGAAATAGGTCAAGCATTTGAAAACGCTGGAAAGTTTGGCTCGGAGGTTCACGATGAAATTTTTATTAAAAATGGGAAAATCTACCGTAAAACTAATCGTGCAGGCGGACTTGAAGGTGGCGTGACAAATGGTCAACCAATTGTAATAAGAGCTGCGATGAAACCAATTTCAACGGTTGTTAAAGGTATTTCAAGCGTTGACCTTAAAACGGGTAAAGCAGTTAAGTCAAGATATGAGCGTTCCGATTTTTGTGCAGTTCCATCAGCAAGTGTTATAGCTGAAGCAGTTGTCGCCCCAGTCATTGCAAATGCCATACTTGAAAAGTTCGGTGGGGACAGTGTGAAGGAATTGAAAAGAAATTTTAAAAGCGCAGTTTTTGCAATATGGTGAAAAAAGATTGCCCCAAATTTTTAACCCCCTTGATTTTGTCATTTGATTTTGATATTTTTGATTAGTTGGGGCTTGTTTATTGAAAAATTAATAATTACGGGGAGCGCAATGAAAAATCTTGACTTAACATTTATTGTAATAACAGGGGTGAAACACTAAAAGATAGGTTCATACAGCTTATTAAAGACAGCGATTTTTTTGACTGCATCACCGCTTATTTCCACATAACTGGCTTCCATGCCATATACAAAGCCTTGGAAAATACTGAAAAAATAAGAATTCTCATCGGCATTGGGACAACCAAAGAAACTTTCAATTTAATAAAAAATGCAAAAGATAACCTCCTGCAATCTCCCCAATTTTCTCATTCAGAGACAAGACAAAAGATTGAAAACACGGTAGAAAATGAAATGGCTGATTCAGAAGATAACTAAAATGTTGAAGAGGGAGTTCAAAAGTTTATTGAATGGATAAAGAAAGGAAAACTTGAGATATTGAAACATTTGAAAATCCTTTTTACGAAAACAAGTTAATTATATTTTTGAGGCAATGAAGATAGAAAAAATATGGAAGAAAAAATTATGGAAGTAAGAAATTTTATTACCAATAGTAATGCTCAAACACTTAAACAACGCATAAATCAACTCATAGAGAATAGCGAAGAATTAAAATTTTTAGTTGGCTTTTTTATTTTTCAGGATTAAAAGAACTTTATACCTCGTTGAAGAAGAACCCGAATGTAATTCTAAAAGTTTTAGTTGGATTAAAAGTAGATGAATTTAACGGTCAACTGATAGAATATGGAGATTCTCAAGATATAATGGGTTCACGCTCTTCTGATGAAATATTTTCTCAATTTCTTGAATCAATAAAAAAAATCTATCAATACTGAAAAATTTGATTCTCAAGAGTTTTATGAACAGGCGAAATTTTTTATTGAACTTATAAGAAGTGGACGCCTCCAAATAAGAAAAACTGTTAAAGCTAACCATTCAAAACTATACCTTTTCAAGTTAAACCCCCAACAAATCGCTCGTAATAAACTGTTTATTACGGGAAGTAGTAATTTAACAAGTTCTGGGCTTTCAACACAGGATGAATTCAATGTGGAAATAAGTGACTATGGGGTTGAAGATGCTGAAAAATATTTTGATTATTTGTGGGATAACCAATCAATAGAAATAACAGAAAACGATGTCCAAAAGACACAATTATTGGAAGTTCTTGAGAATGAAACTCTTATAAAATCAATAACCCCTTTTGAAGCATATGTACTGGTTCTAAAAACATATCTTGAGTCAGTCGAAAGGAAATCAATAAATGAGGAATTGATTTCTTTATTCAAGGAAAATGGTTATACTCCTTATCAATACCAGCTTGATGCTATAACTCAAGCATTAGCAATAATTGAGAAACATAATGGAGTAATTTTAGCAGATGTAATTGGGTTGGGGAAAACAATTATGGCATGTGCAATTGCTTGGTGTCTCCGAAAAAGGGGAGTAATAATCTGCCCCCCTGCGTTGAAGGGAGACCCCAGAAAAAAAAGATGCTGGATGGAATATGTATAAAGAACAATTCAAATTGTATGATTGGGAAGTATGGTCACTTGGAGATCTTGAGAGACTTCATGAACAAATAACAAGGGGAAGATTAAAAGACATTGAAATTGTAATCGTAGATGAAGCACACCGATTCAGAAACGAAGATACCAAAAGTTATGAATATTTAAAAAATATCTGTAGAAACAAGATCGTGATTTTACTTACCGCTACACCATTTAATAATCGCCCCGGAGATATTTTGTCTTTGCTTAAATTGTTTATACTACCAAAAAAATCTACAATTTCTTTAGAAAATAATTTAGCAGATAAATTTAGCGAATTTAAAAGCGCCTTTGATAAACTTGCGTACATTAAGAAGTATTTTAAATCCCCAGACAAACAGAAAAGAGAAAAAGCTTATTCACTTTATGAAACTTTATTTGGAGAGAAATTTGAAGGAGAGAATTCATTAACGAAAGTTAACAAAAGGGCAAAATATCTTGCTAAACAAATAAGAGAGGTTATAGAACCTGTAACTATTAGAAGAAATAGATTAGACCTCCAAAAGCGCCCAATATATAAAGAAGAAATTAAAAAGCTCTCAAGGGTTCACGACCCCTTGGAGTGGTTTTTTGAATTATCTCCTCAACAATCTCAATTCTATGATGAGGTGATTAGCTATTTTGCAGATCCGGATGGGGGAGGAAGATTTAAAGGGGCAATTTACCGACCATTTGAATATGAATGAGAAATTCCTGATGAAGAGAAATTAACCGCAAAAGAGAGTTTTGAATATTATTTCCAGCGAAACCTTTATGACTTCATGCGACGCCTTCTTGTGAAACGATTTGAAAGCTCCTTTGGTGTATTCCAACAAAGTTTAAAAAACTTTAAACATATCAATGAATCCGTCCTTGAATTCATCCAAAAACAAATAAATACATTCTGGATAGACAATTGATAGAGAGAATTTATGACAAAGATGTGGATGAAATTGAACAATACCTGATAGAATATGGAGAGAATATAAAAAATGGTGTTTACCCCAAACATCACAAAATATATGATTTATCCAGATTCAAATATAGAGAAAAATTCATTGAAGATATAGAATCTGAGTTACAACTTTTTGACGAAATTCTATCAAGACTCAAAAAATTAAAAATGGTAGATAATGATCCTAAAAGAGAGTGTTTAATCAAGAATATCAAAGCTTCGCTTTGAAGAAGAACCAAAGAGAAAAATTGTTATATTTTCGGAATATGTAGATACTGTCAAATATCTTCAGCCTTTCCTTGAAAAAGAATTCAACAATAGAGTCTTAACTATTCCAGGAGAATTGTCAAGTTCAAAACTTAAAGAATTATATGAAAATTTCGATGCATTCCATCATAAGCAGGAAGATAAATATGATATTTTGCTCACTTCTGACAAAATTTCAGAAGGATTTAATTTGAATCGAGCAGGAATGGTTATTAACTATGATATACCATGGAATCCTGTTAGAGTTATCCAACGCCTTGGTAGAATAAATCGTATTGCAAAAAAAGTGTTTGACGAGGTTTTCATCGTTAACTTTTCCCAACCGAACAAGGAGCTGATTATGTTAAATCTCGTGAAATAGCCTAGCAAAAAATGTTTATGATTCATAACACCCTTGGAGAAGATGCGAAAATATTTGACATTGATGAAGAACCGTCCCCTTCGAAACTATACCAAAGAATACAACAAAACCCTGACTATGCAGAAGAAGAAAGTTTCTATACAAAAATTTTAAACAAGTTTAATGAGATCAAGGAAGAATATCCGGATATTGTATCCTCATTAGAAAAATTTCCTCCACGCGTTAAAGTTGCAAAAAAATACAATTCAAACGAACTTGTTGTGTTTATAAAAAAAAGGGAAATTGTATATCACCTACTGCAAATATCCTCAAGAAGGAAGATTTGAACTTTCCCCCATAACTCTTGAGGAAGCTATTGAAAAAATAAAGTGCACCCCTAATGAACCTTCCTTGCCATTTAGCCAGCAATTCTGGGACGCTTATGAAAAAGTAAAACAATTAAAAGAACCCACCTATTCTCGCAGTGAAAAAAGTTTAGAACAACAAGCAATAAATGTCCTCAAAACTCTTCAAAAAAGAATTCCAGAAGAAGAAATTAAAAAATATCATTCCTTTATTAATACCTTACTTGAAGACATTATTGATTACGGAACCCTACCTCAACACACCCTTCGCAGAATAGCAAATCTGGAAATAAATGGTATTCAAAATGCGATAAAAGAACTTGAGCAATTAAAAAATGAGCTTGGTGAAGATTATCTTGAAAAAGAAAAAAAGAAGATTAAGAAGCTTAAAAAAGAAATTATTGTAGCAATTGAAAACCAAAAACAGGAGTAAAACATGAGTAAAGAAATGTTGAGAAAACTTATTGGTGAATTTACACCCGAAGGACTTGTCAGGTTCTTGCGAGCCAAAAATCCTAAACTCCGCTTTCCCATGGAATCCATAGACTTTATCAATTTAAATGGCACATTTACAAATGGAATAAAATTAGCCGGGGGAGAACTTGAAGATGGAAGTTTTGTAGCCTGTTCCTTTTACGTAAAAAAAGAACTTACAGAACGCTCAAGTAAGAAAGCTCAATATGAAGTTGGTAAGAAGATATTAAAACTACAATAGGCAGATGCAGGAATTTTTGCTTTTTATGACAATTATGGAAACTTTCGCCTTAGCCTTATTTATACAAACTACCTTGGAAAGCGAAGGGATTGGAGCAATTTCAAAAGATTCACATATTTTGTAAGCCCTACTCTTACAAACAAAACTTTCCTTAAACAGGTTGGTGAGGGAGACTTTACAACAATTGAAAAAATTAAATCTGCCTTTGCTGTAGAGCCTGTTACAAAACAGTTCTATACTGAACTTCAAAACTGGTATTTCTGGGCAATGGATAAAATATGATTTCCAGATGATTATAAATTTTCATCTAACCCATCAAAGGATTAAGAGATACGAAATGCTACTAACCTCATACGCCTTATTACAAGAATCATCTTTATATGGTTTTTAAGAGGGAAAAAACTTATCCCCCCAGAACTATTTGACTCGGAAAAGCTTAAATCAATTGTTAAAGATTTTATGAAAGACGATTCTTGTAATTACTACAATGCTATTTTACAAAATCTCTTCTTCGCAACCCTCAATCAGAAAATGGAAGAAAGAAAATTTGCAGGGGGACAAGAAATATCCAGCTAATAAAAAAGAATACGGGGTCAAAACTCTTTTCAGATACGAAGATAAATTTTTGATAAGCAAAGATGAAGTTTTAAGACTTTTTTCAAACATTCCCTTCTTAAACGGTGGTCTATTTGATTGTCTTGATAAGGAAGATGAAACAGGGAGAGTAATTTATATTGATGGGTTTTCCAGAAATCCTAAAAAACGAGCCAGAATTCCAGATTATCTGTTCTTTCGGAAAGAAGAACTAAAAGTTGACCTCTCTAAATACGGTCTGGATTCAAATCAGCCTGTTCGCGGACTTATTGAAATCTTAAAAAGTTATAATTTCACGATTGATGAAAATACACCAGTTGACCAGGAAATAGCCCTTGACCCCGAACTCCTTGGAAAAGTGTTTGAAAATCTTCTTGCTGCTTATGTTCCTGAAACAGCAACAACCGCAAGGAAAGCCACTGGAAGTTATTACACTCTAAGAGAAATCGTTGGTTATATGGTGGAAGAAGGTTTACATGCCTATCTCAAAAGTAAACTGCCCTAAATAGACGAAGAAAAATTAAAATTACTTATTTCCTACTCTGAAGAAAAACCTGAATTTTCTGATGAAGAAAAACAAAAAATAATTTCTGCTATTGATTCTATTAAAATTATTGACCCAGCATGCGGTTCAGGAGCATTCCCGATGGGGATCTTGCGTAAACTTGTTTATGTCCTTGAAAAACTTGACCCGGATAATAAATATTGGTATGAATTGCAACTCCAGAAAGCACTTAAAGAATTTGAAGAGGCTTTCAGACAAGGAGATAAAACGAAAAGAGAAGAAATGTTAAAGGAAATAAATGAAACATTTGACCAGAGCATAAACTATCCTGACTATGCACGCAAATTGTATTTGATAGAAAATTGTATCTACGGAGTTGATATCCAGCCGATTGCAACACAAATTGCAAAATTAAGAGCCTTTATATCACTTATTGTAGACCAGAAGTTGACAAAAATAAAGAAAATTTTGGTATTCGCCCTCTCCCAAGTCTTGAAACAAAATTCGTAACTGCTAACTCTCTGATTGGACTTGAAAAACCACAACAACTTTCCTTTGGGGCAAATGAGATTGAACAACTTGAACAGCGGATTAAAGCCTTAAGACGCAGATATTTTCAAGCAAAAACAAGACAGGAAAAATTAAGGTGCCAGAAAGAAGATAGTAAACTTAGAAAATCACTTGTAGAAAAATTACGGACATTAGGATTTCCTCTTGAATCATCTGAGAAAATCGAAAAATTTGACCTATATGACCCAAACGCCTCCGCAGACTGGTTTGACCCAGAATGGATGTTCGGAGTCAAGGGCGGTTTTGATATAGTGATTGCAAACCCACCGTATGTGAGACAGGAAAGGATAAAGGGACAAAAACCACTCCTTCAGAAAGCTGGCTACGAAATTTACGACTCTACAGCTGACCTATATGTCTATTTTTATAAAAAAGCTTGGCAAATTGCTAAACAGAATGGATTTATATGTTTCATATCAAGCAACAAATGGATGAGGGCAAAGTACGGAGAAAAATTACGAAGGTTTCTCAAACAAAAAACAGAAGTTTTGCAACTTATTGATTTTGGCGGTTATCAAGTGTTTGAACAAACTGTTGATACGAATATAATTTTGCTTAAGAAAAAAGTAGCACACATTCCTGCCTGTAGAGTAAAATTTGTAAATGTCAAATCATTGCCACTAGGTGAGGATTTAATCTCATACATTGAAAATAACTATAACTTCATTCCGCAAGAAAAACTTGACGATAAATGCTGGACTCTTGGAGATGAAGAAGTTTTAAGACTTAAAGAAAAAATAGAACGCATTGGAAAACCACTAAAAGAATGGGATGTAAAAATTTATAGAGGTATATTAACAGGTTTTAATGAAGCTTTTATTATTGATAGTAAAAAGAGAGAAGAGATTTTAAATAATTGTAAGGATGAAGAAGAGAGAAACAGAACGGAGGAAATAATAAAGCCCATTTTAAGAGGTAGGCACATTGGAAGATATTATTATAAATGGGCAGGGCTGTATGTGATAGGAACTTTTCCTGCACTCAATATTGGTATAAATGATTACCCAGCATTAAAGGCATACCTTAAGTCCTTTGGTGATAGGCTCAAACAGGATGGAAAACCTGGGCATAGAAAAAACTAATAACCAGTGGTTTGAGACCCAGGATACTATCGCTTACTACCCCGAATTTGAAAAAGAAAAAATTGTGTGGCAGGAGATAGTGAGAAATCCAAGTTTCGCTTATGATTCAAGAAAATTTTATTGTGAAGCAACTTCCTTTTTTATGACTGGGGAAGATTTAAAGTATTTAATTGCAATTCTTAATTCCAAGCCTGCAACATTTTTCTTCAAGAAGTTTTATGCGGGTGGTGGTTTAGGAGAAGAAGGTTTTAGATATAAAAAGGAATTTTTAGAACAACTTCCCATCCCTCCCATCACTAAAGAAAATCAACACATAGTTCAACAAATAGAAAACCTTGTAGACCAAATCCTCTCCCTTACCCAATCTGAAGACCCCCTTGAAAGCTCACAAAAACAAGAAAAAGTCAAGGAATACGAACGCCAGATTGACCAGTTGGTTTATAAATTGTATGATTTGACAGAGGATGAAATAAAGGTTGTGGAGAGTGTGGTGTAGAGAATATTGCGTGCTAAATATGGGCAGTATCTTGCGGGGTTTAACTTGATAATTTTTTAAAAGTTTCTTAAAATTAACAAAAACTTTGAAGGTATAATCTATGAAAATACTATCACTTAGAACCGAGAAGACAAATTTTATTGGAATAATCTACGATGAAAGCGGGATGGTCTTGAACTTAACCGATGCTTTGCCACTTTATCAAAAATTGAAAAATAAAATTGACGACTTCCCGAAAATAAAAACAGTTACCGAGTTATTTCGTGAACAACTGTTTAACATTGATCTGTTCAAAAGGGTTGTTGATTTTGTTGAATCACATAATTTGAGGGAATATCTTTTCGTTAAGGAATCCTTTAGATACAATGCTCCTGTTGAATTTCCGCCTAAACTTGTTTGTCTTGGGAGAAACTATGAGCTCCACGCAAGAGAATTTGGTTCCCCAACTCCTGTTGAAGAGCCGATAATTTTTGCCAAAAGTAGCACCGCTGTCATTGGTCATCTTGAGACAATTTACATCCCAACTGATGTCGGCAGAATTGACCACGAGGTTGAACTTGCAATCGTGATAGGGAAGAGAGGAAAGAAAATTAAAAAAGAAAACGCGTGGGCTTATATCGCAGGTTATATGATTATAATTGATGTTACAGCAAGAGAACTTCAAAGAAAGGACATTCAAGCACAAAACCCTTGGTTTAGGTCAAAAAGCTTTGACCATTTCGCACCTATGGGACCATGGATTGTCACTGTTGATGAAATTCAACCGCCAGTTGAACTTGATTTAAAACTTTGGGTTAATGATGAACTTAGGCAAAATTCAAACACACGAAATATGATATTTGATATTCCCTCAATAATTGAGTCAATAAGCAAATATATGACGCTTTATCCCGGTGATGTCATAGCAACTGGGACGCCAGAGGGGGTTGGTGCAATAAAACCTGGTGATAGAATCACTGCATGGATTCAAAATATCGGTGAGCTTGTAAATTATGTTGAAGCCGAGGTAGATTAGAAAATAAACAAATAAAGAAAATGAAGAGAAAAGAATTTTTAAAATCAATGGGCTTGTTGATGTTAACTTCTATATTCCCAAATTCAAAATTTAAAAGCAAAGGGACAGATTTTGAAAGTTTTCGTGAGAGCCTTTCAACGCTAAATCCATCTGATAAAAGTTTTTGGAAATTGGTGCGGGAGCAATTTCCGATACCGAGAGATTATGTTTACCTTAACACAGGTGGACTTGGTTCATCTCCGTTTGTTGTAAGTCAAAAAGTTAAAGAAGAAATGGACAAATTAGATAGTTATCCGACGCCGAATCATGATTTAAATAAGTGGTGGGAGATTAAGGAAAAGTGCGCTTCTTTATTTGGATGCGATAAAGAAGAGATTGCATTTGTAAGTTGTGCCACTGAAGGTATCAACATTGTTGTCAATGGTTTACCGTTAAAAAGAGGCGATGAGGTTATCTTGACAACTCACGAGCATGTTGCGGGAAATCTTCCGTTGTTGAACAGGGCGAAAAGGGATGGAATAGTTTTGAAAACATTTGAACCAGATACAAAAAGATGGGAAGGGAATATTGAAAGGATTGAAAGACTTATCACAAAGAGAACGAGGTTAATTTTTGTAAGTCATATAACTTGCACAGCTGGGCAAAGATTGCCAGAAAAAGAAATATGTGAACTCGCAAAGAGCAAAGGGATATGGGTTTTCCTTGATGGGGCTCAGGTCCCTGGAATGATGCCGATAAATGTTCGCGAGTATAACTGCGATTTTTACACCACGAGCGGTCATAAGTGGCTCCTTGGTCCGAAGAGAACTGGCATTTTATATGTCAAAAAAGAAAATCTTGACATCGTTCAGCCTCTAACCGTTGGCGGTTATTCCGACGCTGGATACAACATTGAGAAGAGCGAGCTGAAATTTCAGCCATCCGCACAAAGGTTTGAATATGGGACGCAAAATCCAGCGCTTTTCTTTGGGCTTGAAACAGCGATTGATTTCATAAATACAATTGGAATCAAAAACATCTGGGAACACGATAGGGCATTAGCTGAAGCATTTTATCAAGAACTTTTGAAAATACCAAATGTTGAAGTTTTATCACCTGAAGAAGAAAATTTCAGAACCGCGATGATAACATTCAGAATGAAAAATTTCAAATACGATGAGGTTGTGTCTTATCTGATGGAAAGAAAAATTAGGGTTAGACCTGTTGCGGAGGGAAATCTTATGGCGGTAAGAGTTTCGTTTCACCTTTACAACAATGAAATGGATGTCGCAAAAATTTTAAGCGAGATTAAAAAACTTGCCCAATCATGAGTAAATGGAAAATTCGCGTAGTTTAATTTTAATTCTTCTTTTGAGTTTTTTTCTCAGAGTTTTTCTTCTTGATTTTGAAAGTTTATGGCTTGATGAAGGCTCATCAATAAGGTTTGCAAAGCTTGGCGTTGCTGAGATATTTGAATCAACGCAAACAGATGCTCATCCACCTCTTTATTATCTTTTGCTTCACTTTTGGATAAAAATTTTCGGTGATTCTGAATTTTCAGTTCGGTTTCCATCCGTTATATTTGGGGTTCTCACGGTGTGGGTTGTGTATAAGTTTTGTTTTAAATTTTGGAGTAGAAATGTCGCTATATTATCATCCTTGATTGTTGGGATTTCAACTTTTCAAGTTTTCTATTCTCAAGAGGCAAGGATGTATAGTTTGCTTTGTTTTCTGTCAACTCTTTCATTTTTCTATTTTATGAAAATTTTGAGGGATGATCAGTTTAAGTTTTATGTTTTTTATTCGGTTGTAAATGTTTTTTTGCTTTACACTCATCTTTATAGTTTCTTTGTTTTGCTTGCACAGGTGATTTATGTTATTTTTGTTGAAAGAGAAAGGGTTAAAGGATTGGTTGTTTCTTTTATTTTTTCGTTTGTGTTTTACATTCCAAGATTTTTCGTTGTTTTAAATCAAGCAAAAAGTTTCCTGCTATCAAGCGAGTTTTGGTTGCCAAGACCTGGTTTTGTAGACCTTTTAAAAACACTTGCTCAATTTGCTGGGGCAACTTATCCAATGCCAAGAGATGATGCGGGAAATGTTATATTGTGGAGGTTCATTGTTGAATATTTAAGCGCTGGGGTTTTACTTTTCATTATGTTTGCATTGGTTTTTTTATCCGTTTTAGAGTTTGGTGAATTTCAGCGTGAGAGAAGAAGAATTTACATTATTCTTTTGCTTTGGTTTTTTATGCCGATTTTTGTGCCGTATGTTTTATCTCAGTTTATGACGCCGTTTTATTTTGCAAGATATGTAATAGCTTCGTCAGTTGCATTTTATATTTTAATTTCAATTGGTTATGAAAATTTTGAAATGAAATTTAAACCACACTTGCTTGGTATTGTCATATTTCTTTCGGTGATAAATCTTGCATGGTATTATGGGAAGATAAATAAAGAGCAATGGCGTGAGGCAGTTAAATTCATTGAGGGAAGGGCAGTGGATGAAGACCTCGTGATCGCAAGCAAAGAAGTATTTTACTACTATGTTAAGAGAAAAGACTTTGACACATTTAAATTTCCCGATGTCAGCGAAACTGAAAGGAAGGAAATCATTGAGAAACTTCGTTTGTCAATGCCAAGGTATAAGAGAATATGGTTTGTTTCCTCACATAGCCCCGACATTGATAAATTGGTCGTTAGTATTTTATCCGATTCAATGGACATATCTATGAAGCAAAAATTTCTCGGGATAGAAATTTTTGTGTTTAAAAGGCGGGGAAATTAAATTTAGCGGTCAAGGATTTTATCTTCAATTCGCATATATCCGCGTATCAGGTGGCTTATTGCGAAGCGGAGCGGTTCCGGTGGCCAAGGAATTGTTTTACGATTTACGAAAAACATTTCTGTAAGCTCAGATTTTCTCCCAAGTAGAAGTTCGGAAAGCAGTTTTCCGTTTAGATTTGTAAGTGAGACGCCATGCCCAACACAGCCGAGGCTGTAGTAAGCTCTTTCATCCCCAATTTTGCCAATAGCTGGAGCCATGTCAACAGGGACCGAGACAGGTCCACCCCATTGATGCGTGAACTTTACATCTTTTAAAATTGGAAAAACTTTTTTGACATAATTTTTTAAATCGTTGAAAATTCTTTCATTTTCATCATAGTTCATATTTTCACCAAGCGCAACGCCGACATCACCGCCACCCATAAGCAATCGGTTGTCTTTTGTTAATCTGTAGTAGTGAACAAGGTTTCTTGCGTCTTCAATTCCTTGTCTATTTTTCCATCTGACTTCAGCGAAGAATTTTTCATCAAGTGGTTCTGTCAGAACTATGTAAGTAAACGCGGGCACTTGCTTTCTTTTTATTTGTGGGAAAAGATGTGAAAACGCATTTGTTGCAAATAAAATTTTTTCGGCTTTTAATTCACCTTCGTCAGTCTTTATTGTAAATCCTTTATTTGTCCTTTTAATTTCAACAACAGGTGAAAATTCAAAAATTTTAACACCAAGATTAAAATTTAAATTTCTTATTCCCCATGAAAGTTTTGCTGGATTAAGTAGCACGCACCTCGGTTCCCACCATGCGCCAAGATAAAGCGGACTGTTAACTTCTCGCCTTACTTCATCTTTTGAAATCCATTCTATACCCTCAATTCCAAGAGAATGCATAAGTTTTATTTCGTGCTGAATCCTTTTAACATATGCTTTTGAAGTTGCAACTCTGAGAAATCCTGGTCTTTCATAATCGCAGTCAATTTTATTAATTGTTATAAATTCGCTCAAATAGTCAACGGCTTTCTCCATATAGCGGTGTGCTTGGAGAGCTTTTTCTTTCCCAAATCTTAACATCGTCAGGCTAAATGTCAACCCAAACAAAGTCATCCCAAAACCAGCATTTCTCCCACTTGCACCATATCCACATATTTGACTCTCAATCAGCGCGACATCAATTGAAGGTTCTGCTTTTTTTAGATGGTAAGCTGTAGAAAGTCCCGTAAATCCACCCCCTATAATTGCAATGTCAACTTTTACGCTACCTTTCAACTTCGGTTGTGGTTTGAATTCACCAGCTGTTTCAAGCCAGAAGCTTTTTCGTCTGAAATTTTCCATTTTAGTTTTTCGTATATTCAAGATAAGTTGCCTGATGTGATGGGTCGGCAAGGATCAATTTTATGAAAATTGCTTCTTTATTTTTTGCGTTTTTAAAAAGTTCTGCAAGTTCCATATACTTGGCGTTAAAGAAAAGTTTGACAAGTGTTGATGTTGGGTTGACATTTTTCTTTATGTTTATCATAACGTCAATCACAGAATCAATCGTCGCAAGCGCATCTTCAGGATATTTGTTAAGTATATCAAGACCATTATAGTGATATTCATAAATTGCTTTCCTGAAGTCTGAGTATTTTGGGTCAAGAAGTTCGTCAATTAAATTAAACCTGCTATATCCTGATGATGTTTTTTGCCATCCGCGTGAAAATTTTGATGACTGTGCATTGGTGCAAATCCTAAAAGCCTTCTCAAAAAATTCGGTTCCACCCAGCGGTTCATATGTGTCAAAGTCATAACCAATGACGATATACATGTAAAAGTCAATTAAGCTCAACAGTGGGTCAAAGCGAAATTCATCGTGATAAAGTGGGGCATTTTTATCATAGAAAAAGTCAACCTTGTCATCAAGGATTCTCAAAACAGCTGTGCTTTTGTCAGATTCATAAATTTTCCTCTGTGAGCCAACGAAAATTTGCGCTTGGTAATTATTGCCACTTGCGGATGTGAAGAAAATGTTAAGCGTGCATTGAATCTTTTCGCTGTTGAGGTCAACATTTGTCCATTTGTAGGAGTTGATGTAGCGCTGTATCTTTTCAGCGAAATCAGCCAAATCTGATTTGTTCTGCGGTGGTAGTTGTTCAAAGTTTACAGTGACTTTACACTCAATCTCCTGTGAAAATGATGAGATAAATAGTAAAAGGTTGAGGAATAAAAGAACGATAAGTTTTTTAAACATCATTGTGCTTTATCTTTTATCTTTTCCAGAAGCTCTTTTGCTTCCTTTTTAAATTGCGGGTCATCTTCATCTTCGGTTGGAAGATTAGGGATCGCTTCAAGATGTTCTTTAGCTTTTTTATAATTTTTTGTTTCAATGTAAGCTTTTGCTGCATCAAGCCGATACATTATAAATGTCGGTCTTAAGCTTATAGCCTTTTCAAAGTTTTTTATCGCTTCGTCATAATTTGCCCAGCCAAGCCCAAGTGGCGCGCGGAAAAGTTTAGGCTTCTCACAAAGTTTCGCATGCGTTCTTCCAAGGACATAGTATGCAACGCTATTTTCGGGGTCAAGTTTAATTGCTTTTTCACAATCTTCTTTAACTCTTTTTACAAGGTCAATTGATTCCCACACACCTTTGAATAACGCAATTCTTCCAAGTGCGATCGCTCTACGCGTGTATCCCATTGAACCATTTGGGTTTACCTGTATAGCAAGTTCTGCAAATTCTAAAGCCTTTTCATATGTCTCAAGTTGTTTTTTCTTCTCTTCTTTCGTATTTGCTGGCAAATGCTCACCGATGTCAACATAGACTTTGCTCAATTTGCAAAGAAGGTCATAATTTTTCGGGTCAATTTTATATGCTTCAAGATACTTTTCAAGTGCTTTGTAATTGTCAAACTTTTTTTCTAAGTATTCGTCCCCTTCTGCGACAAGCTGTTTAAATTTTTCATTTGATTGTGAAATTGCGAAGTTGAGTAGAAATAATAGCATAAAGACGGGGATAAAGTAGCGGCGCTTCATTTTTCATCTCCATTTATTTTTACAGGTTTTTAATCTCCCATCTTCAATCTTCGTATTTCATCGCGTATTTTTGCAGCTCTTTCGTAATCTTCTTTCTTTATTGCTTCCTCAAGTTGCCTTTGAAGCTCAGCTATCTTCTCCTCTTTTGAAGTCGGCTTCGGGGTGCGCTTTGGTGCTGGAGGTGGAGATACATCTTCATCAGATGATAAAGGATTTTCTTCTTCCTCCTCTTCAACTTCTTCAATTGAGGATTCCTCTTCTGGTGCGTAACTTGCCTCTTCCATAACTTCCTCGTTGACATAAATTGGGACGCCACATCTTAATGCAACTGCTATAGCATCGCTCGGCCTTGAATCAATCTCATATGTTGTCCCGTTTAAATCAAGATAAATTTTTGCATAAAATGTTCCATCTCTTAAATCTGTAACAACGACCTCAATAATTGATACTCCGAGTCCATCAAGTATATTTTTTATCAAGTCATGGGTCAAGGGTCTTGGTGGTTTTATTCCCTCCATTTCAAGAGCTATGGCTTGTGCTTCAAATGAGCCTATGATTATTGGCAGACGTCTATCACCCCCAACCTCCTTCAATATCAAAGCATACGAACTGGGTCCAGCTGGAGTTGCTGATAGACCGACTATGTCAACTTGAACTTTTCTCACTTTAATCAATCCTCCTTGTTTTTAAAGTTTTAACTCATTTCCCCAGAACCTTTTTCAATTCCTCAATCAAAGCTGGAACAACTTCAAATAAATCGCCAGCTATTCCATAATCAGCAACTTGAAATATTGGTGCATCTTTGTCTTTATTTATTGCGACTATCACTTTTGAAGATGACATCCCAGCGAGATGTTGAATAGCTCCTGAAATTCCAATTGCAATGTAGAGTTTCGGTGAAACTGTTTTTCCAGTTTGACCAACTTGTTCATCGTGTGGACGCCATCCTGCATCAACGACTGCTCTTGAGGCGCCAACCGCTGCACCAAGTATATCGGCAAGCTCTTCAATCAGTTTGAAGTTTTCTGGCGCTTTTAATCCTCTGCCACCTGAAACAACGATGTCAGCTTCAGTGACATCAAGCTTTCCTTTTGCTGAAGCAATTGCTTCAAAAGCTACGACTTTGAAATCTTCATCGTTCAGGTTAACATTAATTTTTTCTACATTTGCTAATTTCCCGTCGCTTTCGCCAGCTGGGAAGACATTTGGTCTTAAGGTGTAAATTTTTCTGTCCGAGTTAACTTTTACCTTTGTAAAAGCCTTGCCAGCGTAAACAGGTCTTGTTGCAATTACTTCACCGTTTTCAACTTTTAAATCTGTGCAATCAAGTGCAAATCCAGCATCAATTTTTCCTGCAACTCTTGGTGCGAGCTCTTTCCCCATCGCGGTTGCAGGCATGAAGAGATATTCAATGTCGAGGTTTTGTATCATATCTGCAATTACTTTAGCATAAGCCGTAAGTGAATATTGCCCAAGCCTTTTATCTGATACAACAAAAACTTTCTCCGCCCCATAATTGCCAAGTTCAGGTGCTATCTTTTCTACATTTTCATCACCTATAACAAGTGCGAAGTTTTGAACTGATAGTTCGTCTGCAATTTTTCTTCCTGTTCTGACAGCTTCAAAAGCTGATTTTTTAAATTTCCCTTCCCTTTGTTCAGCAAATGTTAAAACTCCTTTTGCCATTTTTTATCTCTGTTTAAATTTGTTTTAAAATAAGTATTCCAAAGGTATTTTGCAACTTAAATTTGTTAAATAACTTTCGCCTCTTCTCTTAACAATCTAACAAGTTCAGGAACTGCACTGGCATCCGTTCCAAGAATTCTACCTGGCTTCTTCGGTGGAGGAAGGAGCATTTCAATTACTTCGGTTTTGTTGTCAAACTTCGGCGCTTCTCTTTCTTCAACAGGTTTGCTCTTCGCAGCCATTATACCTTTTAGCGAAGGATATCTTGGTTCATTTAAGCCCCTTTGTGCCCCAATTATAATTGGAAGTTTACCGCGAACCTTTTCTCTTCCACCTTCAATTTCTCGTTCTGCTATTACTGTCCCGTCTTCATTGATCTCAAGCTTTACAACAACTGTAATTGATGGCAAACCGAGCAGCTCACCCACAAGGCTTGGCATAGCTTGGTCATCATAATCAATTGATTGCTTGCCGAAAAATATTATATCGGGTGAAAGTTCTTTTAAAACTTCTGCGAGTGCTTTTGCAATTGAAAATGTATCTCGCTGTGAATCATCTTTAAGAAGAATTCCTCTATCTGCACCCATTGCAAGCGCTTTTCTTATCACTTCAACATTTTCGCTTCCCCCAAGCGAAATTACAACAACTTCACCACCAAATTTTTCCTTCGTTTTAAGTGCTTCTTCAACTGCAAATTCGTCATATGGATTTAAGATGTAATTTACCCCTGTTTTGTCAATTGTTTTTCCGTCCGCACCAATTTTTACTTTTGTTTCGGTGTCTGGAACCCGATTTACGCAGACTGCGATTTTCATGTTCTTTTTAATTTTTTGTTTTAAAATAAATGACCTATCACGCTAATATAAAAATAAAAAAATTGAGTGAAAACACAATTTTTAATTTTTCATCACCGAAGACGATGACTCACGCTCAAAAAGGATATTTTCAAAAAATTTCTACTTTTCTTTTTCACCCGCCAACCTTCCAATTCCGTACGCTATAGCAAATAGTAAACAAGTTTGAGCAAAGTTATGCCAAGTTGCATTTGCAAATATAATATGCTGTCCCAAAATTTTCCCAAGTAATCCAATAACTAAACTTATAACTGCAAGCACAACCCCAATTAAAACTATCCTGTTCATATCTCCCTCCAAAATTTATGTTTGTAAATCACTAAAAAGTTAAAAAATAAAAGTGAAAGTGTCAATATGATGTTAAGTTTTGGCTGGAGTTAAATTTGAGGGAAGGGGGTAACAATACCCCCCAATGATTCGTTTATGGAATTATCTTAATCGTCAAAGCGAGCCCCATATCCCTTGAATTTGCAAGCCCTTTAGCGATTTCATTTTGAAGGTAAATTCTTTCACCAATTTTAGCTCCGAAAAATATACTTGCCGAGTATTCACTTTTTGTTAATCTGTGTCCAGCATAACTACTGCTATGAACGCTGGCATATTCCACACCAACCCCAATTATTCCAGATTCAGCGAATGTATAAAATGCTCCAAGGTGCCCGCCAAGTGTAAAGTCTTTGCTCTCAAGTTCATAACTTGCTGTCGGATGGATTACATAAGTGAAGTTTGAAAGATGGAAAATATTAGGAAGCGAAACCTCAAATTCATTATTTTTCTCAACAAAGTTACCGCGATGTTCAAAAATCACATCAAGTGTGTATTTGCTCATATGTGAAGTGTAAAAATTATAAACTCCACGAATGCCGTAATAATCAACTTTGAAGTAGTCTCTTGATTTTTCATCCGAACCTATCGTAAATTGAATTGAAAAATTCTTTGCAAGCCCATAATAAATACTCCCCAATGAAAGAAACGAATCATCTTGTGGCAATCTCAAGCTATTAATTGAATACTCACCAACAAGCTCAAAAATGAGTGTCCTGTAAGGATAAACCATTGAACCTTTCTTGATGAAAAGATAGGTATCAAAACAAGGGTATGCCGTTTGGGTAAGTAAAAGTAATGCTAAAATAAAAATGCCCTTCCTCATAGCTAACCTCCTGATTTGATTTGACTTTAATGGTCTTCGCTAAAAAATATAAGGCGAAAAGATTGAAAAGTCAAATGGGTAGGCTTGAAAACTTGACTTTTATTTTTTTAGATATTAAATTTAAGACAAATTTTATCCTAATTTTTAAAACAAAATAATGAGAAAAATAATGAAGAAAGTAATTTCCTTCATCCTTGCAACCATCCTAATTTCCGCATTTGTCATTGCACAAAATGCAACTATAAAAGGGGTGGTTAAATTTAGCGGGACAGCCCCGAAGCCAAGATTAATCAGCATGAAAGCTGACAGGCAATGCGACGCAATGCACGGGGGAAAACCAATCACAGCTGAAGATGTAGTTGTAAATCAGAATGGGACGTTGAAGTGGGTATTTGTTTATGTTAAAGAAGGAATTAAAGGGAAATACAATCCACCAGGTGAACCTGTTGTCCTTGATCAACAAGGTTGTTGGTATCATCCACATGTTTTTGGAATTATGGTTGGTCAAAAGCTTGAGATAAAAAATAGCGACCCTCTTCTTCACAATGTTCACTCAACCCCGAAGAAGAACAAGTCTTTTAATGTTGGTCAACCTGTGAAGGGGATGAGAAATTACTTTACATTCACTACACCAGAGGTTATGGTTCCGTTTAAGTGTGATGTTCATCCATGGATGAGTGCGTATGCTGGTGTTCTTGACCATCCGTTTTATAGCGTTACAGATGATAAAGGTGAGTTTGTGATTAAAAATCTTCCGCCGGGAACATATACAATAGAAGCATGGCACGAAAAACTCGGGACTCAAACGCAAACTGTAACTGTTAAAGCAGGGGAAACGAAGACGATTGAATTTACATTTGAAAGGAAATAAAATAAAGGAGTTAAAATCATGGGTGAAAAACAGAGCAAATTTCACGGGCTATTATTTTTATTTTTCTTCGTTGTTGGAATAATTGCAAGCGTTTGGGTTGTGGTAAGAAATGGGTGGTGGCTGCCTGAACTTGCTTCAGACCGTGAGACAATTGATAGGATTTTTGTAACCATATTTATAATTGCTGGCATTTTATTTGTTTTAAGCGAAATTGCCTTTTCTTATTTTGTGTTCAGGTATTCTGGTAGCCCTAACAGAAGAGCTTTTTATTTACCGGGGAACACGAGGAAAGAAATTCTATGGTCAATTTTGCCTGGAACACTTGTCGTCATAATTCTTGAAATTAGTGCGGAATTTCTTGGTGGAGCATCATTATGGAGAAAAATTTATGGTGAATTTCCGAAAGATGCGTTTTTAGTTGAGATAACAGGTGAGCAATTTGCGTGGAGTATTAGATATCCTGGACCCGATGGTAAATTTGGTAAAACCGACCCGAAGCTTATCTCTTATGATAATCCACTTGGGATTGATATAAGCGATGAATATGCAAAGGATGACATTGTGTTTCCAGCGGGACAAGGGATTTTATACTTACCTTTAAATCATCCCGTGGTTTTCTTGATTAGGTCTAAGGATGTAATTCATAGCCCTTATCTTCCAAATTTCAGGGTTAAACAGGATGCAGTTCCTGGGATGACAACGCGGACTTGGTTTATCCCGAAGAAAGAGGGTGAATTTGAACTTGCATGTGCTGAGCTTTGTGGACTTGGTCATTACAGAATGAAATTGCCTGTTGTAGTTAAGCCGATGGAGGAAGTTCAGCAATGGTTGAGCGAGCAAACTCAAGCGGTTGATTTATATTATTAAAAAATTAACGGAGGGTAAAAAAATGAGCGTTCATAGTGAAAAGGTTGAAGTCGCCCACAAAGAAAGTTTTATAACAAAGTATATTTTTAGCACAGACCATAAAACAATAGCGAGGCAATATCTAATTACTGGTGTGGTTTGGGGTGTGATTGGGATGATTTTGTCATGGCTTATGAGATTGCAGCTTGCCTATCCAAATCAGCCGATGCCTTTTCTTGAGAAAATTCTCGGCAGGTGGGCAGAGGGTGGAATTTTAAAGCCTGAATTTTATGTTGCTTTGATTACTATGCATGGGACGATAATGGTTTTCTTTCTTTTGACAGCTGGTTTAAGCGGGACATTTTCAAATTATTTGATTCCATTGCAGATAGGTGCTCGTGATATGGCTTTTCCAGTTTTAAATATGTTGTCATATTGGGTATTTTTTGCAGCTTCTGTAGTGATGTTGATTTCATTTTTCGTTCAGACTGGACCTGCGGGGGCTGGTTGGACTTTTTATCCTCCGTTGAGTGCTCTTAAAAATGCAATACCTGGAGCTGATGTTGGAGCGACTTTATGGCTTGTGAGCATGGCTTTGTTTATTGTTTCTTCATTGCTTGGGGCTTTAAATTATATAACAACAACTTTGAACTTCAGAACCAAGGGGATGTCAATGGGAAGGCTACCTATAACTGTGTGGGGGATGTTTGTAACGGCGATACTTGGTCTTCTTTCATTTCCTGTTTTGCTTGCTGGCGCAGTGATGTTAATTTTTGATCGCGAGTTTGGAACAAGCTTTTTTGTCCCAAGTGGACTTGTTCTTGGAGGTCAACCTGTTCCTCATGAAGGTGGTAATCCGATATTGTGGCAACATTTATTCTGGTTTCTTGGTCATCCTGAAGTTTATATAGTTGCGATACCAGCTTTTTCGCTTGTTGGTGAAATACTTGCTACTAATTCAAGGAAACCTTTGTTTGCTTATAAAGTTTGCGTCGGAGCTATAATTGGAATTGGTGCGTTGAGCTTGATTGTTTGGGGGCATCATATGTATGTAAGTGGAATGAACCCTATACTTGGCGAAATTTTCGTTATAACAACCCTTACAATTTCATTCCCGACAGCAATTCTTTTGTTTAATTATCTTGTTACAATTTGGCGTGGAAACTTAAGGTTTACGCCAGGGATGTTGTTCGCGCTTGGATTTCTTGGTTTGTTTATCCCAGGGGCTTTGACAGGCGCGTTTTTAGCAACAGCACCAGTTGATATCCAATTGCATGATACATACTTTGTTGTTGCTCACTTTCATTTCACGATGGCGACTTCGGCTGCTTTCGGGATGTTTGCGGGTGTTTATCATTGGTTTCCGAAAATGTTTGGTCGGATGATGAATGAAAAATTGGGTAAAATTCATTTTTGGGGCTCATTTATTGGCGTTTATCTTATTTTTTTCCCGATGTTCTTTCAGGGGATAGCTGGTGTTCCAAGAAGGTATTACTCGTTTACTGAGTATAATTTCACATCTGGATTTCTCGGGCTGAATAAGTTCATAACTGTAGCTGCGCTTGTTACAGGTGTGGTTCAATTGATTTTTGTTTTCAATTTCTTCTGGAGTATGTTCAAGGGTCCAAAAGCGGAGAAAAACCCATGGAAAGCTACAACTCTTGAATGGCAAACAGATTCACCGCCTCCGCATGGCAACTGGGGTCCTGAATTGCCTGTAGTATATCGTGGTCCTTATGAATATAGTGTTCCTGGAGCTGAGGATGATTATATACCTCAAACGGTGCCGGTAAAAGTTGAAACAAAGTGAATAATTTTATGTATTCAAAAAATTTGCATCGTTTTGCAGTTTTAACAGCTATTTTTGCTGTGTTTCTTATCGGGGTCGGTGCTTCTGTTACAAGCACTGGCTCCGGTGATGCTGTTCCTGATTGGCCACTTTCTTATGGGACTTTGTTCCCAAGAATGGTAGGTGGAGTTTTATATGAACATGGACATAGACTTGTCGCAGGGACGGTGGGAATTTTGATAACTGTGCTTATGATATTGCTTTTGAGAAGTCGTCAGCCAAAATATGTTAAAATTCTTGGCGTTGTTGCATTTGTCTCGGTCTTACTTCAGGCTGCGCTTGGTGGTTTGAGAGTTCTTGTCGTTTCAAATCCAAAACTTCAAGATACAGCTACTGAGATATTTTCAGTTGGACATGTTGAACCTGTCAGAATGGCAATAGCGATGACTCATGCAGTGCTTGCTGAAATCGTCTTATGTATGACATTTTTAATTTCGCTTTTTACTTCAAAAGCATGGCAAGATTTTGAATCTGGTAAAATTACTTTGGATATTAAAATTGCAAAGTTGTATACTTTAACCTTTGTCTTCGCGTTTGTTCAAGTTATCCTTGGTGCGATTGTCAGGCATACTCAATCAGGGAATATAATACCTGATTTTCCGCTTTCATTTGGTAGAATAATTCCACCTTTTGGAAATTTACCCTATGACCCGAATGCTCCATTTCCAATGAGTTATTCTGAACTTCAATTTAAAGTTGCGGTTCACTTTGCACATAGGGTTTGGGCTTTTGTTGTTGCTGGTGTCGGAATATATGCATCAATTTTTGCGATAAAGGGAAATGTTAAATTGGTCAAACAATTTGCAAAGTTGTGGATTGCTTTAGTCGTTCTTCAAATTTTGCTTGGGGCTTTTGTGGTATGGACCAGGCTTTCGGTTATAGTTACAATTCTTCATGTTGCAACTGGAGCGACGATACTTGGAACGACTCTTCTGCTTACGGTGCTTGGATGGAAAAGTGTAAAAATTGCGGTCTCTGAACAAAAAGAAGCTGAATTAATTTTGACAAAATCAGGAGTTTAAAGATATGCTGAAAAAATTTTTAAACGCGTTTAACGATTTTCTTATTTTGATAAAGCATCGGTTGACTTCGCTTGTTGTATTTACGGCTGGGATGGGTTATTTGATTGCAAATAGAGGACTCTTTGACTGGGTTCATTTTACACTGACAGTTGTTGGTATTTTTCTTGTCGTTGGCTCAGCTAATGCTATGAATCAAGTGTTTGAGGTTAAAGTTGACGGTATGATGAGGCGAACTGCTGGGAGACCTTTGCCGAGTAGGAGGATGAAGAAAGAGATGGCTATTTTGATTGCTGTTTTGATGTTGGTTTTAGGTGAATTTATACTTTTAAAGTATGTTAATTTGATAAGTGCTGGGCTTGCTTTTATTGCTTTTGCAATTTATGTCTTCGCATATACACCTTTAAAAAGGTTAACGCCATTGTGCACATTTATAGGTGCAATTCCTGGTGCGATTCCTCCTATGATTGGATGGACGGCAGTTAGAGGGCAAATTGAGTTTGGAGCAATTATTTTATTTGGGATTCAATTTTTATGGCAATTCCCGCATTTTTGGTCAATTGCTTTGATTTGTAAGGCTGATTATGAGAAAGCTGGGTTCAAAGTTTTGCCTTCTTCTGATGCCCGAATTACGGCGATTAATCTTGTAATTTACACATTTATGCTTTTGCCGATGGGGTTGATGCCAACTATAGCTGGATTTGCTGGTAAATATGCATTACTTGCTTCAATTTTTGGAGGTTCTCTATTTTTTGTTCAAGCGCTTTCGCTCTTGAAAGATAATTCTACTCGTTCGGCTAAAAAGATAATGCTTATGGCTGAGGTTTATCTTCCGCTTGTTTTAATTTTCATTTTGATAGATAAAATTTAAAAATTTTTGTGGAGGGAATTAACTATGGTCATTGAAAAGAAAAAAAGTAAAATTTCAAACATAGATTCAGGCGGAATTTCCAGCAACGGAGGTGGCGGTGGTGCTGGTGGTGGGTATGCTTACGCTTTACCAATTAATCCAACGAAATTTGGATTGTGGCTTTTTATATCTGCCATAATTATGCTCTTTTCGGCTTTAACAAGTGCATATATCGTCAGGCATTCAGCTGGGAATTGGTTGAACTTTGAAATGCCGGGGATTTTTTGGATTAACACTTTAATTTTGATTTTGAGCAGTTTGACAATTCAATTAAGTTATTTACAGTTGAAAAGGGATAACATTTCAAGTTTTAAAATTTTATTTTTGGTTTCTGCTTTGCTTGGGATATCTTTTTTGATCGGGCAGGTGATTGGTTGGGGACAATTAAGGGATATGGGGATTTATGTGAACACTAATCCATCAAGTTCATTTTTCTATCTTTTAACTGGGGCTCATGCTGTTCATCTTGCTGGCGGAGTTATTTCGTTGATTTATGTTTTAGTAAAAGCATTGTCGGGTCATTATAATTCTAAAAACAAACTTGGCGTTGAACTCTGCGTGACATATTGGCATTTTCTTGATATCCTTTGGTTGTATCTTTTCGTCTTTATCAAAGTTACAACATCAAGTTAAAAACAAAATTTGGAGAATTTGAAGATGACGCAGGAAGTTATATTGGAGCAGGAAAAAGTTCTAAAGTCACCTTGGGGTGGAGGTAAATCACCGTTTGGTGTGTCAAGGGAAAAATTTACTATGTGGATTTTCATCTTGTCTGATGCATTCACATTTGGCGGGTTGCTTACTGGCTATGGCTTTTTGAGGGCAAGTTTGCCAAGTTGGCCAAGTAGAATTGAAATTTTCTCAAGTTTTCCGTTTACAAGTGCGAAATTTCCATTGCTTTTCGTCAGTGTTATGACTTTTATCTTGATATGCAGTAGTTTGACTATGGCTCTTGCCGTTGACGCAGGGAGGAGAATGGATAGAAAAGGTGTAGTTAAATATCTTTTGCTTACAATTTTGGGAGGGCTTTCGTTTTTGGCTTGCCAGGCGTATGAGTGGGGACATTTAATTCACGAAGGTGCAAGACTTACGAGCAACCCGTGGGGTGTGCCGTTGTTTTCAGCTTCGTTTTTCGTGATAACAGGATTTCATGGTTCACATGTTTTAAGCGGAGTTATAGTTTTAACGGTGATGTTGATAAGAGTTTTAAATGGGATTTATGACAGGCGTGGTTCTTATGAAGGCGTTGAAGTTGCGGGACTTTACTGGCATTTTGTTGACCTTGTTTGGGTTTTCATTTTTGCATTCTTCTATCTTCTTTAAAAACAAAAATTAAAGGTATACCCATGGCAGAAGCAATTCATCAAGCTGGAAGTAAAGTTTATTGGCGGGTCTGGTTTCAGCTCCTTGCGATTACAGTAGCTGAAGTCATCGTTGCTTTTCTTCCTATTTCACATTCGCTCATGGCATTGCTTTTTACCATAATGGCTTTAATGAAGGCAACTTTAATCGCTGGATATTTTATGCATTTGAAATTTGAACGACTTGGTCTCATTTATTCAATTGTTTTACCTTTGATTTTGATTGTCGCTCTTGCTGCTGCTCTTATTCCTGATGGTAGTTTCGCTTTGCTTATGAGATTAGGCTTGGGATATTATTAAAAAAATTTTTTGAAATATGCCTGGTAAAAGAATTGTTCTTGCAATTTTAAGTATTGCTTTTGGGATTTTTATCGTGCTTTCAGTTGAAATTAAAAAAATGTCTTCGTATGAAGCTTTACCAGTGTATGGTGAGATTCCAGACTTTAGTTTGATTGATCATCATGGAGATGAAATTAACTTTGATAGGTTGAAAGGTTATGTTTGGGTGGCTGATTTTTTCTTTACAAGTTGTGCTGGCATTTGCCCGCGTATGACTGAGCAGATGACCAGAGTGCAAGAGGCTTTTAAAGACAATGAAAAAGTTAAGATTGTTTCGTTTACAGTTGACCCTGAAACCGACTCCGTTTGGGTTCTTTCAATGTATGCAAAAGGATGGGGAGCGATAGATGGTAAATGGTTTTTTGTCACCGGTGATAAGAAAAAAATTTATGAGCTTGCAAGGCAAGGATTTAAACTACCAGTTGAAGAAGGAGACGAAGGTCCGGGAGATTTCATCCATAGTGATAGATTTGTTCTTGTTGATGCGAATGGCAGAATAAGAGGCTACTATGGTGGGACTGACGCAGAGGAAGTTAACAAGTTGATAAGGGATATAAAAGTAATTTTGAGAGAATAGGGTAATGAAGATATTGCCGATGGTGAATGCGATACTTAATGCTTTGAGTTTTGTCTTTCTTTTGCTTGGATTTATCAACATTAAAAAGCGAAATGTTGGGAAGCATAAAAAATTTATGATTTCCGCTTTCGTTTCTTCAGGTCTTTTCCTCATAAGTTATCTTGTCTATCATTACAGCGCTGGTGTAACGCGATTTAAGGGAACTGGATTTTGGAGGATATTTTACCTTACAATTTTATCTTCGCATACTTTTCTTGCTGTTTTCGTTCTCCCTATGGCTATTGCGACTTTGACTTTTGCGTTGCGCGGTAAATTTGATAAACATCCGAAGATTGCGCGTTTGACTTTGCCGTTGTGGTTGTATGTTTCGCTTACGGGAGTTTTAATTTATCTTATGCTTTATCACATTTTTAAATAAAATTTGGAGAAACTAAAATGGGAAGGATACTTTTGTTCGCGGGAATTTTTCTGCTGAATTTTATAATTGGTTTAAACTCTGTTTATTCGCAATGCACTATGTGTAAGGAGAATGTAGTAAATTCTGAAGAAGGGACAAAGCTTGCTGCTGGTTTAAATGATGGGATTGTTTATTTGCTTGTTGTTCCATATTTAATTTTTACTGGGTTCGCTGTTGCAATTTACATTTCTGTGCGGAGACAGAGGTTAAAATGGTTCAATTTAAATTAATTTTTGAAAAGTGCTTTTGATTTCGTATATTTTTTGCAAAAGTCAAACAAAAGAATTTGATAAATGCGCGAAGGGAAAATAGTTCAAATCATTGGACCTGTTATTGATATTGAATTTGAAGACGGATATTTACCTGCAATTTTCAATGCAATTCAAATTCCAAGGGTTAACATTGAAGGTAAAGAGGAAATTCTCTGGGCTGAGGTTCAGCAACATCTTGGTGAAAATCGTATTCGTGCTGTTGCGCTTGATTCAACCGATGGACTTGTGCGTGGTATGAAGGCTTATGATACTGGAGGACCTATAAAAGTTCCGGTTGGTCCGAAGGTTTTAGGACGACTTTTAAATGTCGTTGGAGAGCCAATTGATGGGCTTGGACCTATTCAAGCTGAAAAGTATTATCCCATACATCGTGAACCACCTGAATTTACCGAGTTAAGCACAAAAAGAGAAATTCTTGAAACAGGAATTAAAGTAATAGACTTGCTTGAGCCATATCCAAAGGGTGGTAAAGTTGGGCTTTTTGGTGGAGCTGGTGTTGGGAAGACGGTTTTAATTATGGAAATGATTCACAACATTGCGGTTTATCATAAAGGTTATTCAGTTTTTGGTGGTGTTGGCGAGAGGACAAGGGAAGGTAATGAGCTTTGGCTTGAGATGAAAAATTCCGGTGTTTTGAAGAATGCAGTTCTTGTCTTTGGTCAGATGAACGAGCCACCGGGTGCGAGGTTGAGAGTTGGTTTAAGTGCTCTTTCAATCGCTGAATATTTCAGGGATGAAGAAGGAAGGGATGTGCTTCTTTTCATAGATAACATTTTCAGGTTTACACAAGCTGGTTCTGAGGTTTCAGCTTTGCTTGGAAGGATGCCTTCCGCGGTTGGTTATCAGCCAACGCTTGCAACTGAAATGGGAGAGCTTCAAGAGAGGATTGTTTCTACGAAGCGAGGCTCAATTACATCCGTTCAAGCAATTTATGTTCCAGCTGATGACCTAACGGATCCAGCTCCAGCGACAACATTCGGACATCTTGATGCAACAACTGTTCTCTCAAGACAGATTGCAGAGCTTGGAATTTATCCAGCTGTTGACCCGCTTGATTCAACATCTCGTTTGCTTGACCCAAGAGTTGTAGGTGATGAGCATTACTATGTTGCGAAGAAAGTTAAAGAGATTTTGCAAACTTATAAAGATTTGCAGGATATAATAAACATACTTGGGATTGACGAGCTTTCCGAGGAGGACAAGTTGATAGTTGCAAGGGCGAGGAAGATTCAAAGATTTTTATCACAACCTTTCTTTGTAGCTGAAGCTTTTACAGGAACTGAAGGTAGATATGTTAAGCTTCAGGATACAATTGCGGGATTTAAGGCAATAATTGAAGGTGAATGCGATGAACTACCTGAAATGGCTTTCTATATGGTTGGAACGATTGATGAAGCATTTGATAAAGCAAAGAAAATGAAACTTGATTAAATATGAATAAATTAATTCAAGTTGAGATATTAACACCTGAAAGTATCATCTATCGTGGCAAGGTCAAAAGCATAACCTTGCCAGGGGCAATAGGAAGCTTCCAAGTGCTTTATAATCACGCGCCTTTAATGAGCTTACTTGAGCTCGGCAAAGTAAAAATTGTTGATGAAAGTGGAAACGTAATTTATTTTGTTGTGACGGGTGGATTTGCAGAGGTGAAAAATAACCTCGTAACTGTTCTTGTTGAATCAGCAGAGAAATATGAGAAGGAAAAGGTTGATGAGGTTATTAAAGAGAGAAAGAAAAAAATGATAATCTCTGGATTCGTTGCTACTGATGTTAGGGATAGAACTTACTTTTGATGAATAAAAAATTTAATTTCAATGAGCATACCTGAGGGAAGAAGCTTCAAGGTTATGGAAAGGAGAAAAGAAGTTGGAATTAAAAGATGAACTCACAAAGGAACTTGCGACCAAGGCTGATGTTGAACTTGTTAATAAGTTAAGAGTTGAGATGGATGGAAAAAATTAGTAGATTAAATTTGAATTATGAATCTTGTTGTCGCGGAGCTTTTAAAGAAGTTGACTGGGTTGGAGTGAATTTAAAATAAATTGAATTAAGAAAATGTCTCAAATTAACATAGAAGCTAAACCTGCAAGAAAGAAAAAAGTCAAACTTATCGCTTTTGTTAATCCAACTGGTTGCACTGGATGCGAAGTTTGTATTGAATTTTGTCCGGTGGATTGTATTTATAAGGTCAGAGATCCCGAATTTGTTGACTCGTTCAACGGTGTTAAGTCAGCTACACTTGATATTTTAAGGGAAAATCTTTCAAATGGGATAAATCCGTTTTCAAATGTTAACGGTATTGTTATAGTTGATGAAGATATTTGCATAGGTTGTAAGCTCTGTGCAAAGTATTGCCCTTGGGAGACAATTGATATGGTTCAAAAGGATGAGGAATAAAAAGTTAATTATCACGCTATGATAGATATATCAAAATCACTTGGCTACGCAATACATGCTATAATTTATCTTGGGACAAGAGCTGATGGAAAGCTTGTTCGTGCATCTGAGATTGCAAGAGAATGTGGTTTATCGGTAAGTTATATGATGAAAATTCTTCAGGCATTGCGTCGTGCTGGAATTGTTAAAAGCACCATTGGTGTGAAAGGTGGTTATGTGCTTTCCCGCCGGCTAAGAGAAATCACGCTTTATGATCTTGTCGTCGCTATTGAACCATCAAGACGGGAAATATGCTATTTATCAACAGCGATCGGGTGCCGTTTTAAGCAAAATTGTCTTATCAGAAGTTTATTTGGCAGTGTGAACGAAAAAATTAAAGAGTATTTGCAATCGGTTAATCTCCAGGAAGTTGTTGATTCCATCGGTGATAAAATTTGTATCTTTTTCCCGCGAGAGGTATAATTTTTTGTCCTAAATTAGGATAAATTTTATCTTTTATTCAAAACAAAAATAAAAATTTGAAGAGATGAGCGAAATTTTGAATAAGCAAACATCTCAGGAGCTCGTTCAAAAGGAGGCTAAAAAGAAAGTAGTTCCAAAGCAAGATAAACCACCTGAAAATGACACAGGGCTGTGGAAATTTAACAGGCGTTCATTTTTGACGCTTGCTGGTTGGCTTGGATTTTTAGGATTTATTTTCACTTCAATTATTGGTGCTATTAGATATATGTTTCCGCGTGTTCTTTATGAACCGCCGACAACTTTCAAAGCTGGTTACCCTGATGAATATACAGTTGGGGAGGTAAGCGAAAGGTTCAAGGATACAAAGCGCGTTTGGATAGTTCGCGAGGAAGATGGTTTTTATGCGTTGCTTGCGGTTTGCACACACCTTGGTTGCACCCCGAGATGGCTAAGCAGTGAGAATAAATTCAAGTGTCCATGTCATGGGAGTGGTTTCAGGAAATCTGGAATTAATTTTGAAGGTCCAGCTCCGAGACCTCTTGAAAGAGTTAAAATTACACTCGCTGAAGATGGGCAAATTTTGATTGATAAAAGTGTGACTTATAGATATGAGAAAGGTGAGTGGGGAAAGCCAGGTTCTTTTCTACCTTATAGAGGTTAATTTTTAAAACAAAATTTTGCAGAAAATATGCTTGATCAGATAAAGAAGAAGATAAAAAGCTCGGAAATCTATAAATCAATCTTTCGGCATGGCTATGAGGATACACAGAGAAATAGAGCACTTATGGTTGTTGACAATGTTTTTCTTCATCTTCATCCAGTTAGAGTTTCAAGACATGCGGTAAACTATGGCTATACATGGGGAATGGGTGGAATTTCTTTTCTTTTGTTTATAATTCTTACAATCACTGGTGTGATTTTGATGTTTTATTACCGCCCCGCTGCTGAATATGCATATGAAGATATGAAATATCTGATGAACGATGTTCCATTTGGTGCGTTGATAAGAAACATGCATCGTTGGTCTGCTCATCTTATGGTTATAACGGTTATGCTTCATATGTTTAGAGTTTTCTTAACAGGCTCTTACAAGCCACCGAGGCAATTTAATTGGGTAGTTGGGGTAATTCTTCTTGTTTTGACATTTCTTTTAAGTTTCACAGGTTATCTTTTGCCTTGGGATCAGCTGGCGATATGGGCGGTTACAGTTGGAACAAATATGGCTCGTGCAACGCCGTTTCTTGGTCATCAAGGACCTTTCGGACCTGAACTTGGGATGAGACCAGATAATGATATAAGATTTTTACTTCTTGGAGGAACGCAGGTTGGTCCACCGGCTTTATTAAGATTTTATGTTCTTCATTGTATCTTTTTACCGCTTGTTACGGCGATTTTTCTTGCGGTTCATTTTTGGCGTGTTAGAAAAGATGGCGGAATATCAGGTCCAGCTCCAAAAAAGATTTAAAACAAATTTTAAGTTTCCCAAGCTATGCACAATTTGTTGAAGATACTGAGCAATCCAGATAATTTCCCGATAATAATTCTTCTTTTCACCGTTTATGGTTTCTTCATATATGCAATGATAAAAGCCAGAAAGAACGACAAGCGTGGAATACCATATGAAGCAGATGAAACTGATAAAGTTCAAGTGTGGCCTTATCTTGTCCGTGTTGAATTTATAGCGGCTATTGCTGTGATGGCTTTTGTTCTTGTTTGGTCAATAGCATTTGATGCGCCCCTTGAAGAACCGGCAAATCCAAGTTTAACACCGAATCCATCAAAAGCCCCATGGTATTTCCTTGGGCTTCAAGAAATGCTTGTGTATTTTGACCCATGGATTGCGGGCGTTTTGCTTCCGGGGCTTATAATAATTGGTTTGATGGCAATTCCATACATAGACATAAATCCAAAAGGGAATGGGTATTACACATTTAAAGAGAGAAAATGGGCTATTGCAATTTTCTCTTTTGGATTTCTTGTGCTTTGGGTTCTTTTGATTTTCGTTGGGACATTTTTCAGGGGTCCAGGATGGAACTTTTTCTGGCCTTGGGAGGAGTGGGATCCGCATAAAGTTATCGCTATAACAAATGTTGACTTTACAGAGCTTTTTGGAATCCCAACATACAATCCAGATGGGACTTTGAATCCAGTTGCTTCGGTTCTTGGTGGAATTGTAGTTTTGGGTTATTATGGTGTTTTTATGCCTTTGGGTTGGCTGTGGATGAAAAAGAAGATGCCAGATTTTGCTGAAAAGTTTGGTTTAACAAGATATATAATCACATCTTATCTTTTCTTGACGATGATGGCTTTGCCGATAAAGATGATTTTAAGATGGACATTAAATGTTAAGTATATTTGGGTCACCCCGTGGTTTAATGTTTAATTAAAAACAAAAACAGAAACAAAATGCTCTTTAGTTGGTTAAAAAAGCGAAGGGAAACCCCAGTTGAACAAAGAAGATATGACAAGATATACCTTGCCATTGCAAGCATTCTTTTTCTTGCCACTTTATGGGCTGTAATAGATGAAGTTTCAACACGAAGACCGTGGAAGGAATATCAGAAAAAATTTTATCAACTAAAGCTTGCAAAGCTTGATTCACTTTATAAAATTGCGGTTGCAAATTTTGATAGTGCAAGATATAAGGAATTAAGCGAAGAACTTGAAAAGGCAAAAGCTGAGCTTCAATCTGATGAATATAAAAATGCTCTTGCTGATTACAAACGATACGAGAAAGAGCTTGCTGAGTTGACTCGTGAATTTCAATTTGCAAAAAGTAGGTCTGATGAATATTATTACTTCTATCAAAGGGCTAAGCTTGAAAACGGGGGTGAAAAAGAAACCCGAAGCTGGTGGGAAAAGGTTCAAAAAGAAGAAAGTTTAATACGGGATTTAAATGCCAAGATAGAAGATCTTACGAAAAAGAAAGATGAAGCGTGGGCTATCGTTAAAAGGTATAGAGCAAGGGTTGATGATATTGAGCATGAAATTAGCAAACTTTTTGAAGAGATAAATAGAGTTAAAGATAGGATTCAAAAGACCAAAGAAGCTCAGATAAAAATCGTTCAAGTCATTTTACCTGAATTTGAGAGGACAAATTTTGGGACATTAAAATCACGAGTTGACAGATGCCAAACTTGTCATCTTGGATGGAATGACCCATTGTTTGAGGATGCTCCACAACCATTTAGAACTCATCCAAATCTTGAACTTCTTGCTAAACATAATCCTGAAACATTTGGCTGTACCCCCTGCCATCGTGGTCAAGGTCCAGCTCTTACCGAAGGATATGCGCATGGGGATAAAGATAAACATTGGGAATGGCCAATTTTAAAAAAGGAATATGTTGAAGCTGGATGTAATGATTGTCATTTTAATGAAATTAACTTGAAGTGGGCTCCAAAACTTACAATGGGCAAACACATTTTAATTGAATCTGGTTGTTACGGTTGTCATGGGGTTGACGGTTATAATGATTTTCCGAAGGTTGGTCCAAGCTTGAATAACCTTCTTGTAAAGACGACACCCGGTTGGATTTATCGCTGGGTTTTAAACCCACGCGAATACCTGCCTCATGGAAGGATGCCGAATTTCTACTTGACGCCAGAAGAAGCTGAAGCTATAACTGCTTATCTTGTTAAAATTGGTCAAGATAGCGTAAAGAATTGGGAGTATAAATTCAAATATCAAGGTGGTGGAAATCCAGCGCGTGGGAAGGAACTTGTTGAAAATATAGGATGTCTTGGATGTCATGCAATTGGAGATAATGATGTTGTGCGCAAGACACGGGGCTTAAATTATGACATTGCACCTGAACTTACAAAAGTTGGGAGTAAAGTCAATCCACGATGGCTTTACGACTGGCTTAAAAATCCGCGACATTATCTACCAAATACAAGAATGCCAAGCTTGAGGTTATCTGACCAAGAAGCAAGTGATATTGTTGCTTATCTTATGACGCTGAAAGATACTGTTGATTATGCGAGTATAAAAATTAATTACACCAATGAAAAAGCTGAACAAGGGCTTAAATTAATAAAAAGTTACGGCTGTTATGGTTGCCATGATATAAAAGGGACGGAGCGGGAGACAAAGGTAAGCGTTGACATTTCAGACTTTGCGAGAAAAAACATTGAACAGCTTGACTTCGGGTATAAAGAACATCTTCCAAAAGATAGACTTGTTTGGTTAGCCGAGAAACTGCGTGACCCGCGTGGTTATTCAACTGAAAGAATTCAACTTAAGATGCCAAAGTTTAACTTCACAGATGTTGAGATTCAAGCTCTTGTCACTTTAATTGCAAGTTTTAAGAAAAATGAAGTTGGACCAAAATATGTTCAGACATTTGACAGGCGTCGCAAAGAGATAAATGAAGGTAGGAGGTTGACCTTATGGTATAACTGTGTGAATTGTCATCAGATTGAAGAGCAAGGTGGATATATTCATCCTATGATTGAGGACCCAGGTTTGAGACCGCCTTTGCTTACAATTGAAGGAGCAAAGGTTCAAGAGCCATGGCTTTATGAATTTTTAAAGAACCCAAGCACTATAAGACCTTGGTTTAAACTCAGGATGCCGACTTTCCAATTTACTGATGATGAGATAGCATCGTTGATTAAGTATTTCCTTGGATTAAGCAATCAAGAATTGAAAGTTAGAAGTTATGATGTCCCGCTTGAGAGAAAGTATGTTGAAGCAGGCAAAGTTTTGTTTGATAGATTGCAATGTTTGAAATGTCATACAGTTGGAAGTGGAGTTTCTGCTTCAATGCTTGCTCCAAACCTTGATCTTGCGCCAAAGAGGTTAAAGCCAGAGTGGGTGATTGATTGGCTTAGAGACCCGCAAGCGATTCAACCTGGAACTAATATGCCTACATTTTTCTACGAAGGGACGAGCCCAGTTCCAGATGTTCTTGATGGAAATGCAGATGAGCAGATAAGGGCTTTGCGCGATTATATTTGGACATTTGGTCATAAAAGTAGTTCAAACTTGGTGATGAAGAAATAGATTGAGCGTGGGTTTATTCGTGCCCACGCTCTTTTTTAAAAATCCTATTCAACCTCTGAGTTGTTGATATATTGTTTGAAAATGAAGATGCTTTTATTGCTATCGTCGTCCCACAAAATTTCGTTTTGTGTTTAAAAAGCAAATACCCACCTCCATATGAACCCATGTATTTTTGATATCCGACAAGTGTTATGTTTTTATCACCTAAAAATTCCTCTTTTGAGCTCCAGATATTATCACACATTGGACATTTTTTAAACATGAAATCAATTTATTTGTTTTGGTTCATAAATTATTATCGGAATTTTTGCTGGAGATTTTAGTTGTGTTCAATCACTTGGAGATTTCTAAGCCCCTTATATTTCCGCTCTTTCCATACAGTTTTGCCACCAAAGAAAACAATGAAGGGGAGCGCTACAACATAAATTATGTAGTAAAGTTCAAAGAACAAGATATATTTTAAAAGCGGTAGAGTTTTGAGTTTTTTCAAAATTTTAAAGAGGTAGGCTCCGTCAATGGCAAGTTTTAAAGCTATAGCAAACAGTAGGCTGGAAATTTTTTGCAAGAAGAAGGGTGATAGAAGCAAGAGAAGATGAAACACATAACCCCCTGACATAACAGCTATGCCCAATGGACCCGTGTCAAGTCCACCTGTTCCCCATCTTTTTTTCTGGTGGTAAAGCTCTTTCCATGTCTTTACAGGTTTACTTATGACTAAAGTTTCAATGTCAACAGGAAAAGAATAATTCCATTTTCCATTTTGAGTTATTGCTTTGAAAAGTGCGAAATCTTCTGTTATGCTAAATTTTAAATTTTGATATCCACCACATTCAGTATAAGCTTTTTTTCTAAAAGCCATATTATTGCCAATACATGCAACTGGTTTAAGGAGTTTTCCAACGGATGCAGCTACACCAAGCAGAAAAGCCCAGTCAAGCGATTGCATGCCGTAAAAAATTTTTCCAGGCTCAATTATCGTGATACCTGAAGCGACACCGGTCTTTTCATCAAAATATCTTAACATTCCTTTTACCCAAGTTTTTGGGACAGCGCAATCTGCATCAGTCATAAATATAAACTCACCCGTTGCTTTATCTATCGCCTGGGCAAGGGCGTTTGCTTTTCCTTTCAAGTTGTTAACTTGTGATTCAATTTTCAGGAGTTTTAAATTTGGATTGTCTTTTTGGAGATTTGAAACTATCTCGGGTGTTCTGTCAGTTGAGCCATCATCAGCAACTATAATTTCAATTTTATCTTCAGGGTAATCAATTTCAAGTATTGATTTAATGCATCTTTTAATGTTTTCTTCTTCATTTCTTGCTGCCACGACAACACTTACTTTGGGTAATTCTTTTAACTGCGTTTGATGTTTCCTTTCTTTTTTATTAAGTGCAAATAAGAAAATAATTATTTCAACAGTGTAAAAAATCGCCGACGCTATCAAAATCAAATCAAACATACTGATGACAATTTGATTTTAAAGCGGAATGTTACCGTGTTTTTTCTTTGGATTTGAGTCAACTTTGTTTTCTAGCATTTTAAGTGCTTTTATTATCATCGGTCTTGTTTTTCTCGGTTCAATTACATCATCAATGTAGCCCCTTTCTGCAGCGATATATGGGTGTGCAAATTTGTCTCTGTATTCTTGAATTAGTTTTTCTTCAAGTTCTTCGGGGTTTTCTGCTTTTTCAATTTCTTTCTTGAAAATTATTTCAACAGCTCCTTTCGGTCCCATAACTGCAATTTCGGCGCTTGGCCAGGCATAGTTTATATCACTTCTTATATGTTTTGAACCCATGACATCATAAGCTCCACCGTAAGCTTTTCTTGTTATGATTGTGATTTTAGGGACGGTGGCTTCGCAATAGGCATATAAAAGTTTTGCGCCGTGTTTAATTATCCCTCGCCATTCTTGGTCAGTTCCAGGCATAAAGCCTGGGACATCAACGAAAGTAATTATTGGGATGTTAAAAGCGTCGCAAAATCTTACAAATCTTGCTGCTTTTATAGAAGCATCTATATCAAGAACACCCGCAAGAACAGCTGGCTGATTAGCAACTATTCCAACTGGATAACCATCAAGCCTTGCAAAACCACAAATTATATTCTGTGCAAAATATTCATGAACCTCAAGAAATTCACCATTATCAACAACGGAGAGAATTATTTCTTTCATATCATATGGCTTGTTGGGATTGTCAGGTATAATTGAGTCAAGTTTTGGTTCCTCACGATTTGGGTCGTCGCCAGTATCAATTCTCGGTGGGTCTTCCATATTGTTTGATGGGAGATAGCTCATAAGTTTTCTTATATGCATAAGACATTCAACATCATTTTCGCAGATGAAATGAGCAACTCCGCTTTTGGTTGCGTGAACCATTGCTCCACCAAGCTCTTCAAAAGTCACATCTTCATGTGTAACTGTCTTAACAACATTTGGACCTGTGACGAACATATAACTTGTATCTTTAACCATGAAGATAAAATCAGTTATAGCGGGCGAATATACAGCACCACCAGCACAAGGTCCCATAATAGCTGAAATTTGCGGTATAACCCCTGATGCGAGAGTATTTCTCAAAAATATCTCGGCGTATCCACCAAGGCTTGCAACCCCTTCTTGAATTCTCGCTCCTCCAGAATCATTTAAACTGATAACCGGTGCACCGACCTTCATCGCAAGGTCCATAATTTTACAAATTTTTTCAGCGTGTGCTTCAGAGAGAGAACCACCAAACACAGTAAAATCCTGACTAAACACGAAAACAAGCCTACCATCAATTGTCCCATATCCCGTTACAACTCCATCGCCAAGTGGTCTTTGCTTATCCATGCCAAAATCAAAAGTGCGATGTCTCACGAACATATCTATTTCCTGAAAACTTCCATCGTCAAGTAAAATTTCAATCCTTTCCCTTGCTGTTAATTTTCCTTTCTTATGTTGCTCTTCAATTCTTTTTAGCCCACCGCCAAGCTTTGCTTCTTCCCTTAATTTAAGTAAATACTCAATTGTATTTTTCATGCTTACATATAAAATTTTTTTGAAATTTAATAAATCTTGTGATTATATGGCAAATAAACACTTAATTGGGTTAAACTTTTAATTTGGATAGCCAAAAGTATCCAAACCAACATGTTTTGCTCTGTTTTTATTTGTTTTGGAAAAGTCATATTTGCGCAAGATGGAAAATTAAAAAATGGGCTTTTAAACTTGACAAATTAATTGAATTTGCGGTGAAAAATTATTAAAATAAAAACAAAAAACCAAAATGCCAGAATTTAAAGTTGAACGGCTTTATTATTCAATAGGTGAAGTCAGCAAACTCACAGGCGTTGAAACCCACATTTTGAGGTATTGGGAGAAGGAATTTGAACAGCTCAAACCAGTAAGGAACAGAGGTAAGGCAAGAGCTTACACAAACCGTGATATTAAAATTATCCTCATGATAAAGCACCTGGTTAGGGAAGAAGGTTATAGCATTGAGGGGGCAAAGCGTGTTTTGGAAAATTATAATCCCGATGAAGACCTTGGCGTTCTTTCAATTGAGGGTGACAAGATAAAATTTCCCAAGGTTTTAAACCCTGAGTTGCGCAAGGATTTAATTGAAATAAAAAAGGTTCTTGAGACGATCTTAAATAAACTTTAGAACGGACTTGATAGCCTCAAAACTATGACAGGGGGCATCTTTTTATCTGTTCTCCAAGCAAAGTAAATTCTCGTTTTCATGCTTTCTGTTCCAAAACCAAACCCGAAGTCAGATTTAAACTCATTTATGTTCTTAATTTTAAATCCAGATGTGATTTCACCCATTGCGTTATTTATATAGCCAGCATCAAAGAATATAAAGAAATTAACAAGGTCAAAAATGTCAACTGGGTTTTTAAAGATGTATTCAAAGTTTGCAAGCAACATTTTGTTCCCTTCAAAAGATTTGTATGGAAATGCATAAAGCGTGCCGAAACCACCGATCTCAAAAGATTTTTGCTTTGGCAAAATTTTATCAGAGCTTGCAACTTTTAGCCTCAATCCAAAATTATCAAACTCCGAAAGGCTTAATCTACACTTTAACTCCAAAGATAACAGTGTATACTTAAAATTCCGAAGCTCCCTTTCAATGTTAAATTGCACCCCAAGCCCCGACTTTCTAAAGCCCTCAATCAAATTGAAACTCCCAGACCTGTAAATCAACGAAACAGTTCTCAATGTTCCCTCATAAACTGCTGGATTTTCGCGAAACGCTCGTTTTTTGTTCCATTCAAAGTATTTTATGTATCTTGAAATCTCGCTTGCATAATTGTCATTTGAATAAGATAATTTTAGATTGTTCGCGCTTGAAAGAAAAGCCGTCTCAAAGTAAATGTTAAATCCTTCCTGTTTAAAATAATCGCGATAGTCATTGTTCCATAGGAGAGCTGAAATTGTATTCGCGTTCGGCGAGATCAACCAATTGTCTTTCGTTCCTATCGTTGAGTAAATTTCCGCACCAATGATTAAAAACACTTCATCGTTTGCCCGAGCTATAACTCTGTTAAGCCCAACTGAAAAAACCCATCTATGTGATTTAGTGGCATATCCGCCATAACCATAAATTGATATAGGTTTATCAACTATGTTTGAAAATTTTCTCGGAAATATCAGCCCAAGTTTAAATCCGCTTACCCTTTCAAACTCAAAATAAAAATTGTCTATACCGGGTGTTTCCTCGTAAAATTGTTTGTATTTTACTTCGTATCTATGTTTTTTTCTGCTGTATGATGTTAATTTATCAATTTCAGCAAGCGGTGAAAAGTTTTTGTATTTCTCACCTGTAAATTTTGCTTTGCTACTTATTTTGATTTCACCGTTTGTCGTATATATGTTTCCGTTGACTTCAGCTTTATCTTTCAAAATGACATCGCCATTTTCAACGAGTATGTTTCCATTTATCTTCCCATAAATTACCAAGTTTCCATCTTGAACGAATATATCGCCTTCTATAAAGTCATTTTCACCGATTTTGGTATCACCTTTGAATCTAAATGTTGGGGATATCGGCAGAATTCCTAAAGGTTCTCTCTTTATTTGTTCTGTTAATTCCTGTGCGGTTTTTTGAATCTCTATAGCAGTATTCTGTATTTTCTCAATTTCCTCTTGAAATTTTTGGGGTTCAATTAAATCTTTTTGCTTTTTTAAAATTTCAAGTTGTCTTTTTATTTTCTCAAGTTGTTTTTGCATTTCCCTTTGCCTTTGGAGGGCATAGTCTGGGATTGTTTCTTCGGAGGAGTAATAGTTTTCAACTTTTTTGAGTATTTCATCAATTAACTTTTCAAGGCTTTGCTCTTTTGTTTCTTGGGCGAAAGTAATTTGGACAAATAGGAGAAAAAAGATAACTTTTCGCATAGTTCTTTTTGGTTTATTTTTTTGTCTAATTTCAATATACGGAGAAATAAGGACAAAGTTTACCACTAAAAAGTTTTCCAAATGCGCATTTTCGTAAAAGTTAAACCGAACGCGAAGGTTGAAAAAGTTGAAAAGGTTGATGATTTAAACTACTTCGTTTCTGTTAAAGCTCCACCTACGGAAGGCAGGGCAAATAGAGCTGTTGTGGAACTGATTGCGGATTACTTCAAGATTCCGAAGTCAAAGGTTAAAATTATCGCTGGTTTTTCGTCAAAGAACAAGGTTATTGAAATTGAGAATTGATAGGACTTATCCTACTGAGGGATAAAAAATTGTGGATAAATTTGTCCTTTTCTTGACTTTTATTTTCGGGTAAATTAAATTAGTTCTAGACAAAGAAATCTTGAATTTGAATTGCTCAGCAGAACCTGTAAATATGCGATTCAAGCTATGATTTTCATCGCTTCGTTAAATTCACAAGAACCTATTCTCGCCAAACAGATTGCGGGGGCTTTGTCTATCCCGAAGGAATTTTTAAATAAGGTTATGCAAATTCTTGTTAAAGCTGGTTTTTTGAACTCAGTCCGGGGACCTGGTGGTGGTTTTGTCCTCGCCAAAGACCCAAAGGATATGACAATATTTGATATAGTGAAGGAAATTGATGGAACGGAGTGGCTTAATTCTTGTATTTTGCGTGTTGGTCCTTGTGATGTTGAAAATCCGTGTGCTTTGCATGATTATTGGCTCAAGATAAGGAATCAAATCAGAGCAGTGCTTGACAATGAAAGTTTAGCTGATTTAGTTAAGGATTTAAGAAATGGGAAAAAAGTTCTTCAGTTTGCGGAGGATTTTATTTTGCTTAAAAAGATTAAAACACAAATGGGAATTAATTAATGGCATACAAAGTTTTTTTGCCTGATTTATTGCATTGGCAGAAGCAGGTCAAGTGTCAAGCGGCGTGTCCAATTCATACTGATGCAGGTAGATATGTTCAGTTAATCGCCGAAGGCAAGTATAAGGAGGCATATTTTGTTGCGAGGTCTCCAAACCCATTTGCTTCTGTATGTGGGAGGGTTTGTGCAGCACCGTGTGAAGATTTTTGCAGAAGAGGTAGCATTGATAAACCTGTCACGATAAGAGCTTTAAAAAGATTTTTGACCGAAAAATACGGCGTTGAATCACTTTATCCAGATACTCAAGATGAAATTTTTGAAAATGATTTTGATGCTGAAGATAATAAATTGTTTTGGCATCTTCCAACGCTTGCGAAGGTGAGGAAAGCGGATGTTAAAGATAAAAAGGTTGCAATAATTGGTGCTGGACCTGCAGGACTTGCTTGTGCCCATGACCTTGCTTTGATTGGATATCAAGTTGTTATATTTGAGGCATCAAATGTCCTTGGTGGGATGATGAGACATGGAATTCCAGAATTTAGACTGTCAAGAAGTATAATTGAGAAAGAGATAAACAAAATTCTGTGGCTTGGTGTTGAAGTAAGAACCCTCACACCCCTTACTAAAAATTTGGGGATAAAAGAGTTAAGAGAAGAATTTGATGCTATATTTATTGCAGTTGGGACTCAAGAGGGAAGAGATATGAATGTTGAGGGAGCAAATCTTGATGGTATTATAAAGGCGATTGATTTTTTGATCAATGTAAATAACGGTTACAGGGTTGAGCTCGGAGAGAAGGTGCTTGTCATAGGTGGAGGGTTTGTAGCTTTTGATGCTGCAAGAACTGCTTTGAGGATGGCGGTTGAGATGGAGGAGAAGGAGAAAATTGGGAATGGTTCAACATATAATATTGTAATGGATGCGGCAAGGACGGCGAGAAGGGCTGGGGTGCTTGAAATTCACATCGCAAGTCTTGAGTCGTTTGAAGAGATGCCGGTGTTAAGAACTGCGCAAGGAAGGGAAGAGTTTGAAGAGGCAGTTAAAGAGGGGATTATATTCCACCCACAAAGAGGTGTTAAAAGGTTCATCGGTGAAAATGGAAAAGTTAAAGGTGTAGAATTTATTGGCGTGAAAAGAACTTATGATGAGCAGGGGAGATTCAATCCAATTTTTGACGATAGCATAAGCGAGTATATGGATGCGGACACTGTTATTCTTGCGATAGGTCAAAGACCAAATTTAAATTTCATAAAACCTGAAGATGGCATTGAACTTACGCCAGCTGGGACTATAAAGGTTAACCCGGAGACGCTTGAAACTACTTGCCCTGGGGTTTTTGCCGGTGGTGATGTTGCCTTTGGTCCGAGAAATTTAATTGATGCGATCGCAAATGGGAAGCAAGCGGCAATTTCAATTGACAATTATCTTCGCGGATTAAAGACAAAGAAAATTTTTAACCTGTCCGTTGAAAAAATTGAGAAACGGAATTATTCAACTTATATCGGTTATGAGATAACGCCGAGAAAAGCACCTGATACAATCCCAATAGATAGGAGAACTGGAATTGTTGAGGTTGAGATGAATTATACTGAGGAGCAAGCGGTTGAGCAGGCGAAAAGATGTTTGCTTTGTCATATTCAAACTATTTACGACGCGGAGAAGTGTGTTTTATGTGGCGCTTGCACTGATGTTTGCCCTGAGTATTGTTTGAAGCTTGTCCCAATTGAAGAGATTGATCTTGATGATGAAACCAAAGAAAAACTTTTGCAACATTACCAGTTCACAAATGATGTTCCGTTATCTGTGATGATAAAAGATGACGAAAAATGTATAAGATGTGGGCTATGTGCAATCGTTTGCCCGACCGATGCGATGACAATGGAAAGGATGTATTATGTTGAGCAAGAAATAGTTGAGGATTAAAAAATAAAAAATGGAGCGGTTAAATGAAATTTGACAGGAGAAAATTTCTCAAAAGCATTGGGCTTGCATCATTGTTTGGCGCGATAGCTGGGCAAATTTATACTTGGCTTAGGTCGTTGTTTCCAAATGTAAGCTATGAAAGCGTTCGCCGTGTTAAGCTTGATGAACCCGAAAAAGTTCCCGAAGGTGTGACATTTATTGACGATATCAAAACATACATATTTAGGGAAGGAAAAACATTTTACGCAATTTCGGCTGTTTGCACACATCTTGGTTGCACTGTGAAGTATGTTGGGTTATCAAAACCTAAGATTGTTAAAATTGGTGGGAAGGAAGTTGAAGTCAAATGGGAATTTCATTGCCCGTGCCATGGGTCAAAATTTTATGGCGATGGAACAAACTATGCTGGACCTGCACCGAGACCTCTTGACTGGGTTAAGGTTGAGGTTTCACCCGAAGATGGGAAAATTGTTGTTAATTTAAACAAAACTGTTCCACAAAATTACAAGTTTACAGTGTAAAATTAAATTAAGGGTTATTTATGGCTGATATTGAAGTTAAAGGTAAAAAACTTGACGGAAGGGGGATGTTTTGGACATGGGCGCCAAGATCAGAAAAAGAAGCCGGCGAATCAATCGTCAGAAATTTGTTGTTTCATTGGTTTCCGGCGAAGGTGACCTTGAGAAGTTTATCCTGGGGATATTCTCTATGGCTTGGGACGATAACTGCGACTTTGTTTTTGATATTGACTATAACTGGTGTGATATTGATGTTTCTTTATGTTCCGTCTGTTGAGAGGGCATATCACAGTGTTAAGGATATAGAGTATGTTGTTTCGTTTGGATGGTTTATAAGGGCTATGCATAGAAACTCTGCGCATTTGATGGTTGCGTTCGCATTTCTTCATATGGTTAGGGTATTTTTGACAGGGGCATATAAAAATGGCGTTGGCGTTGGTCAAAATAGACCTTTAAATTGGCTTGTTGGGGTTCTGCTTTTGCTTATAACATTGCTTCTTTCGTTTACAGGTTATCTTTTGCCTTGGGACCAGCTTGCTTTTTGGGCTATAACGGTTGGAACAAACATAGCAAAAAATGCTCCAGTAGTTGGCGAATGGATAAGATTTATTCTTCTCGGTGGGCATGAGATTGAGCAAAATGCTTTAATAAGATTCTATGTGCTTCATTGTTTCTTTTTACCTGCAGCTGTTTTGATTTTATTCTCCTATCACATGTGGAGGATAAGAAAAGATGGAGGGCTTGCGTGTGTTGATAATTTGGTTTTAAATCAGAAGAAGGAAAAAATCAAAGATGGTATTAAAAGTAAGACATATTCACTTCTTGGTTTAACAACGGGCAGAACAGTTCAAGTTGAGACGACACTGCTTGATGAGGGAAAATTTACTGTTAATTCAATTCCATTTCTAATTCGCAGGATAGGACTTGTAATGCTTGGAACATTTGTGTTTGTTGCGTTGGTAAGTTTGTTTATCCATGCTCCGCTTGAAGAGCCTGCTAATCCTCATATTACGCCAAACCCAGCAAAAGCTCCGTGGTATTTCCTTTGGTTGCAGGAACTTGTTGCTATAACAACGGTAAGAATTGGTAGTTTTGTTTTGAATGGTGCTTTCATAGGTGGGATTTTGATTCCGGGAATTCTTGTTCTTTTGCTTGCTGTATGGCCATATCTTGATAAAAGTTCAAACCTTAGCACTGGCGTCTGGTTCAGCAAAGAAAGGATAAGACAGAATATAATTTTTCTTATCCTTTGCTTTTTAGTGATAGTTTTGATAATTATTGGCACTTATATGCGCGGACCGAATTGGGAGTTCTACTTCCCGTGGGAACAATGGCCAGAATTACCAAAGAAATTTTAAAAAAAATTTGAATGTGAAGAATGGACAAAGAAAAATTTAAAAATGATATAATTGCGGTTTACGCACTTGCATTGATTGGTTTTGTTATAACGGTTATTGTTTATATTGGATACTTCACTCCAGAGTGGGAAAAATATCAATCGGAGTTCAGGAATTATGTCAAAGAAAAGCTTGGTGAGGAAAAAACTAAGGGAATTGAGACTGGGGTGAAGCAGATATATGTTAAGGAACTTAACAGGGTTGACAGATGCATAACCTGTCATATGGGATATGAGTGGAAGGGATTTGAAAATGCTCCAAATCCATTTAAAACGCATCCGAAGGAAATTCTTGACAAGCATCCTGTTTCAAAGTATGGTTGCACGATTTGCCACGGAGGGCAAGGATATGCACTTAACAAAGAAGAAGCTCACGGGTTCATTGAACATTGGGAAGAGCCATTGCTTGGTAAGGAGCTTGAAGATATGTATAGACCACCTGATAGGAAGGTTTTGCTTCAGATGAACTGCAATATATGTCATCGTTATGATACCTTGACCCCTGGGGCAGATTACATCAATTATGCTAAAAAACTTGTTAAAGAGAAAGGATGTCGCGCATGCCATAAAATTAACGGTCGTGGTGGTGTCATAGGTCCGGATTTAACTTATGAAGGAGATAAAGCACCTGAGCAATTTGATTATTCAAGGATTGGGGGCAAAAAATCAGTTTTTGCTTGGCATGTGGCTCATTTTAAAAATCCGAAGATGGTCTCACCTGAAACTATAATGCCCGAGATGGGATTTGGCTCAAAAGAGGCAATTGCCTTGACGCTTCTTATGTTAAGCTGGAAAAAAGTTAATTTGCCCCCGGAATATTATCCGCAATCTTCAACTGCTTTGGCCGATATCCCTACACCTGAGGAAATTGAAAAAGAAAGACAAATGCGCGAGGGTGAAGGCGCTTTCTTTGTGAACAAAGGTTGTTTCGTATGTCATTCAATCTCTGTTTTTGGGATTGAATCGGCAGCTAAAATTGGTCCTGACCTAAGTAATGCAGTTGAAGATGTTCAAAGCAGATTTGGTAAAACGCTTGAAAACTTCATTAAAGAACCAACTGGGACGATGGCAATCGTTTTGGGAAGTCAAATTATGCTTACAGATGAGGAGAAAGCTCAAGCTGTGGAGCTTTTGATGAAAGCGTATGAGAAATATCGTAAGCAACAATTAACCTCAAAACCTTAAAAATTAACAAGGAGGAAAAAGCCATGAAGAGGCAAATTCAATTAATGGCACTTGTATCACTTGCCTTTGTAGCACTTGCTCTTGTTTTCATGGGATGTCCAAAGAAAGAGGCTGTAAAATCGGAGGTTGAAGAAGCAGCTCTTGCAACTTATGTTCCACCGGGTGACCTTGATGAATTTTATCTTTTCTACTCAGGTGGGCACTCTGGCAACATTTTCGTTGCTGGGATACCGTCAATGAGACACATTGCGACAATTCCTGTTTTTACGCCTTATCCATCAACTGGTTATGGATTTGATAAGGAAACAAAAGAAATGCTTGGTGGCTACATTTGGGGAGATGCACATCACCCAGCGTTGAGCGAGACAAATGGAGATTATGATGGAAGATGGTTGTTTATCAACGACAATGCAAATAATAGGATCGCAAGAATTGACTTAAAGGACTTCAAAACAAAGCAAATTCTTGGTCCAATTCCAAATCTTTCCGGTAACCATGGTTCAACATTTGTAACTGAAAACACTGAGTATGTAACCATCGCTACGAGATTTTCAGTTCCAATTCCTAAGGGAACATATGTTCCAGTTGAGGAGTATAAAACGAAGTATAAAGGAATAGTTGCTCTTGTTGAGATTGACCCGAAGACGGGAGAGATGAGAATGGATGAGAAGCATGGATTTCAGGTGTTGATGCCACCGTTTAACTTTGACCTTGGCGACGCTGGAAAAGGTCCAAGCCATGGATGGGTTTTCTGGACATGTTATAACAGTGAAAAAGCCACTGGTATACTTGAAATAACTGCATCTCAAAACGACAGGGATTATATTGCAGCTGTTAACTGGAAGAAGGCTGAAGAATATCTTAAGCAGGGCAAATACAAAATAATCAACGGTGTCAGGGTCATTGACCCGAAGGAAGCTCCAGGAGTTGTTTATCTTATGCCTTGTGCGAAGTCACCTCACGGAGTTGATGTTAGCCCGGATGGTAAGTGGATTGTTGGGAGTGGAAAATTGCAGAGCATAACGACAGTTTATAATTTTGACAAGATGCTCAAAGCAATTGAAAATAAAGATTTCGTCGGCGAGGAAGATGGAATTCCAGTGTTAAAATATGAAAGTGTGCGTGAGGCTGAGGTTCCAGTTGGATTAGGTCCGCTACATACACAATTTGATGATAAAGGTTATGCTTATACTTCGCTTTTCGTTGAGAGCGCAATTGCGAAGTGGAAACTTGGGACATGGGAAGTCGTTGATAAAATCCCAATCGCATACAACATCGGTCACCTTTGCGTTCCTGAGGGTGACACGAAGCATCCAGCTGGTAAGTATGTCATCGCTCTTAACAAGCTCTCTCACGGAAGACATCTTTCTGTTGGGCCATCGCAACCTGAAGCATCTCAGTTGATTGATATAACTGGTGAAAAGATGAGATTGCTTTACGATGCATTTACTGAACCAGAGCCACATTATGCTCAAGCAATAAGAGCTGACAAATTGAAACCAATTGAAGTTTATCAAAGGGGGATTGATAACAAGGATCCAAATGCTATATGGGATGAAAAAGATGTAAAAATTGTAAGGAAGGGAAATACGGTTGAGGTTTGGATGATCGCCGTCAGGTCAAGGTTCCAGCCGTGGAAGATAGAGGTGAATCAAGGTGATAAGGTTGTAATTCATCTCACAAATATTGAGCAGACGACAGATGAACTTCATGGATTTGCGATTTGCGAATACAATATAAATGTTGTCGTTGACCCTGGTGAGACGAAGACGATTGAATTTGTAGCCAATAAGCCTGGTGTGTTCCCGTTCTATTGTACTAACTTCTGTTCAGCTCTTCATCAGGAGATGCAGGGATATTTGCTTGTTAAGCCAAAGGGTGGAGCTACAGCTATGAAGTAAACCTTACTTCGGGGCGTTTCCGCGCCCCGTTTTTGATTTAAAAGCACTTTTAAAAACTTTAATTTAGGAGGTTACAATGGAAACTTTGCTTGAAAAGTGGGAAAGGCTTCAAGATACACTATTGAATTTGAAATCAAGGGTTTTTGTTTTAATTGCAGCATTTTCAATTGTTTTAGCATTTTTATTTCCGCTTTGGAGGATGCAATTTTTCGCAACATTTTATCCAGATGGCTTAAAGCTTTACATCTATTCATACAAACTTGAAGGTGGAAAAACAGCTGGAAGAGATGATCTAAGGGAGATAAACACCTTAAATCATTATATTGGGATGAAACCGTTAAGCCAGAGTGATTTTCCCGAGTTCACATATTTACCTTTCGTTTTTGGTGCGCTTGGGCTTTTGACTTTAAGAGCTATTGTTCTTGGCAAAGTTTCAACTGTGGTAGATTTAATCGTGATGTATATCTATGTTGGTTTGTTTTCAATACTTGATTTTTACAACAAGCTTTACACATACGGGCATAACCTTGCTCCAGATGCACCGATAAAAGTTGCGCCGTTTACGCCACCCGTTTTTGGGAAAAAGTTAATAGCTCAATTTACAGTTTATAGCTATCCACACATTGGTTCACTTGGACTTTTGCTTGCAGTTATTTTTCTTGCTGTTGCTTTGATTTTGTCTGCAAAAGAGGTTAAAAAATGAAGGATGTTAAATTTAAGTCTAAAATATACGCTCTTTTTAACTATTTTCGCGGTTGTTTCGTTAAAAGCTGATGTTTTGAGAGTTGGCGATAAATATGAATTTAAAACGATAGCTGAAGCAATATCAAAGGCAAAACCGTATGATACAATTTATGTTTACCCGGGTGAGTATTTTGGGAATGTGTTTATTGATAAACCACTTATTTTAATAGGCGTTGGTAGACCACATATAAAGGGTGAAAACTGGGGAAGCACGGTTACGGTTCTTGCAGATTCGTGTGTAATAAATGGCTTCAAAATCACAGGTGGTGGAAATCTCCTGCAAAAAGAAGACTCAGGGATTCTGCTTAAATCGTCTTATAATTTGATTGAAAATAATTTGCTTGAAGATGTTTTATTTGGGGTCTACTTCTTTGCTTCAAATCATAACATTGTCAGGCACAACACAATTATCGGCAGACCTTATCTTGGGATTGGGGAACGGGGAAGTGGTCTTCACATATGGAATTCGCATTACAATTTAATTGAGGGAAATTACATTACGAAGGTCAGAGATGGGATGTATATTCAAGAGGCAACAAATAATTTGATAAAGCGAAATTATGCTACGGATTTGAGATATGGAATTCATTATATGTTCTCTGATTCAAATTCTTTTGAGGAGAATGTCTTCATTGATAATGTCGTCGGGGGTGCAGTTATGTATTCAAGGCACATTTATTTAAAAAGAAATATATTCGCGCGAAATCGGGGTTTCAGCTCCTATGGACTTTTGCTTCAATCGTGTGATTACTGTGTTACTGAGGAAAATTACATAATTGATAATTCAGTTGGACTTCATTTTGAAAGCACAAACTACAACATCATCAGAAGAAATCTTGTTCAAAATAACGAGCTTGCGATAGCACTTTTTGCAAGTGCAAATTATGATAAAATTTATGAGAATAATTTTATTGGGAATCTCGCTCTAATACGGACAATTGGAAATCCAAAAACGACATCGTTTAGCTACAATGGGCGAGGGAATTATTGGGATAGTTATCTTGGATATGACCTTGATGATGACGGCGTTGGAGATGTTAAGTTCAAGTTGACGAACGCATTTGAAAGTATTCAAGGCAAATATCCAGTTCTTCAAATTTATCTTTCAACACCATCAGCAAAGGCGATTGAGCTTGCAGAAACAGCGATGCCTATAATAAAGTCGTTTAAAATTTACGATGAACATCCGCTTATGAAAAAGGTTGAAATTCCAAATTTGTCTTACCTTATCAAGAGAGGTAATAGTGAAAATTCAGGAAATAAATTGGTCGCTCTTGCTTGCGTTATCTTTATTGGGATTTTTGCTTTCGTTCCGTTTTTAATAACCTTAATTCAATCAAAAATTTTGCGTTCAAGATATGCTTACGGTTAAAAACTTGAAGAAATCTTTTGGCGATGTAATTGCTGTTAATGGTGTAAGTTTTAATGTTGGAGAAAATGAAACGGTTGTTTTGCTTGGTCCAAATGGTAGTGGCAAAACGACAACGCTTAAATCAATTGTTGGGCTTGTCATCCCTGATGAAGGTGAAATTTACATAAACGGGATAGATGCTTTGAAGGGGCCTAAAAAAGCGAGGGAATTTTTAAGCTTTCTGCCACAGAGAGTCTCCTTGCCTGAAAATCTAAAGGTCATTGAGGTGCTTGAATTTTTTAGGAAAATTAGAAATTTGCCAATTCAAAGGGTTGAATATGTGATTGAGATGTTAAATCTTAAAGACATACTTCAAAAATATGCGCGGGAGTTATCGGGTGGAAATGTTCAGCGTCTTGGGATTGCAATTGCGCTTATGCCTGATGTTCCAATTTTAATTCTTGATGAGCCGACATTAAGCCTGGACCCTGAAGGAGTTATGAGGTTTAAATCTTTGATTTCATCGTTGAAAAAAGAGGGGAAGACGATTTTGTTCACCACACATCTTTTAAATGAAGTTGATGAACTTGCAGATAAAGTTGGAGTTCTCGTCAATGGCAAGTTAATAACTTTTGAAGGTGCTACGGAGTTGAAGAGGAGGTTGAAGTTTGAATCAAAAGTATATCTTGTGATAAAAAATATGAAATATGAATTTGTTAATCTCGCTTATGATTCGGAGGCGCTTGAGGTAAAAAGAAACGGAACGAGCATGGTCATAACTGCTGATTCGGGCAAAATTCTTGATATAATTTTCAAAATCAAGGAAAACGGAGCACAGATAGAAAACTTTCAAACATCAACTCAATCTTTTGAAATAATTTATCAAAAATTGGTTGAAGGATATGAAAACGCACATTAAAACAATTTTAATTTTGCTTTTAACTTTATTTCTTTCGTCCTGCTCAAAAGAGATTAAGCCTGAAGAGATTGAACCTCACGATATTTGTTATTTTTGTAAAATGGCGATTTCACAGCTTAACTTCGCGGCTGAAATTGTCACGCCTGATGGGGAAGTTTACAAGTTTGATGATATCGGTTGTATGATTGAATTTAAAAAGTCAAAAGAATTGCCGAAAGGTTCGATGATGTTTGTGAGGGATTTTTACACGAAGGAATGGGTCAAAATTGAGGAAGCTTATTTTGTCAAGTCTGAGAAAATTCAAACGCCGATGAACTATTTCATCGTGACATTTAAGACAAGGGAGTCGCTTGAGAAATTTATGGAAGGGTATGGCGGTGAGGAGTTCCCTTATGAGCAACTTGAAACAAAAATTTTAAAGTAAGATGAACGCAATCTACGCAATCGCGGAAGCTGAGGTATTGACAAGTTTTAGAAACAAGTGGACGCACATATTTGCGGTTATATTTACAATCCTTGTGCTTGGGATATCTTATTTTGGGTTAAGTGCGAGCGGTTATTCCGGGAGCATGCAGGATTTTTCAAGGACGACATTGAGTTTACTTAACCTTGTCCTTTACATTGTTCCGCTTATTTCGCTTGTTGTCGGTGTTATGAGTTTTTCTGGCGATGGTAGATTGGATGAGTTAATTTACACTCAGCCTTTAAATCGTTGGGAAGTTTACGCTGGCAAGATGTTTGGTCTATTGCTTGTGATCTTTAGTTCAACTGCTTTTGGCTTCAGCATAAGTGGGTTGATAATTTTAATGAGGGTTGGTTCTGAAGGTGTGTTTAAATATCTCATCTTTGCCTTACTTTCAAATTTGCTTGGGTTTGTTTTTCTTGGCATTTCGGCTTTGATTTCAAGGCTTGCAAGACAAAGGGCGAGGGCATTTGGTATATCGGTTTTTGTGTGGTTTTTGTTTTTGATTCTTTATGACCTTGTGATAATTGGGGCGACAACTTTCTTAAGGGGGAAGGTTGCAGCTACTTTTGCGATGCTTTCACTTCTTGGTAACCCGGTTGACATAGTTCGTGTGTTAAGTTTGATAACCTTGAACTCGCCCGAAATTTTTGGTCCAGCTGGTGCAGCGTTTTTGAAATTTATGGGTGGAAGCTTGCAAACCTATGTTATTTTAATTGCTGATCTAATTTTGTGGTTTATTGCAACGACATTTTTATCAATTAAAATTCTTTCAAAACAAGACATAGGTTAAACAAAAATGGGAGTAGGAAAATGAAGCGCACAATTTCGGTTTTAACAGGCTTATTCTTTATGATTTCAATTTCACTTGCGCAGGGGCAAAAGGACTGGAAGACAACTTGCGAAAAACAGTATAACGACAACCTTGAGGTGAAAAAAGTTGTCCTAAATTTGCTTGACCAAGTGAGAAAATCTGAACAAACGGAAGTTGTGAAAAAGGATTTAACAGATGCTCAATATTGGCTCAATCTTGGCGATGATATTATGAATAAGCAAAAAGCGAGGATGGATAAGGGTGAGTATAACGAAGATGTTTTTACACAGCTTGGGTATGCTTGGAGGTATTATGTTGAAGCTGGGACAAAACTTACGCTCGCGCTTAATAGTTTGAAGGTAAAAGTTCAAAAGAAATGAAAAATTAAGGGGCTTAATATGAGGCTGTGTCATAAACTTGTCATACTGAACTTGTTTCAGGATCTCTATTTTTTAGAGCGACACAGCCTCATATCACTCTATTTAAAATTTGTAATGTTTAGGAATGGTTAACAGATTTAGAAAAATATTCGTGTTTGCTTTAACCTTTGTAATGCTTTTGAATTATTCGGCGCAAATTTTCCCAGTTAAGGTTAAAAATCATTGTGCGGAAAGCTGTCAATGCACTGATAATTGTGGATGTGGATGCAAGGGTAAAGTCAGCATTAATTTTGTAAATTTTGTCTGCATTGATTCAGTTGGATGTAGCTGTTCGAAGGGAAAGCAAATTCCTGATTTCCCGATTAAAGAAGGGATCATCCCCGCTTATAAAATTTTAATGCCTTTATATCCGGGGGAATTTTTTACATTGCTTGAGGACTTAACCGAATTCATAACTGAATTTGATATCTTGCACCCTCCCGAAAATTTTATTTGCTTAAATTTTTGATATTATCGCTTGTTTCATCATGTGAAATTTTAGAAAAATTAAATCGGGAGGGTATATCATGAAGGCGAGAATTTTAGCTTTTGTGGTTTTAATTTTCGCTCTAACACAAAATTATTTTGCACAAGGGAAATCCGCAATTAGCGGTTTTGTTTATGATGCGAATGCGAAATATCCACTTGTCAATGCAAATGTTTGGATTGAGGGAACGAATAAAGGTGATGTTACGGATTTTAACGGATTTTTTGAGATAAAAAATCTTTCGGCTGGAGATTATACAATTGTTATATCTTATCTTGGTTACAAACAAAGCAGAAAAAAGGTTCAACTTGGTCCAAATGAAGTGAAAACACTTGAAGTTTATCTTGAAGAATTGCCTTATTTCTCGGTAGAGGAGATTATTGTTGTTGGAAGACCATCTGAGTCATATAATCAGGTTGAGATTGGTGGCAGTGAAATAATGAAGCGAGCGCCGCGTGAGCTTGGCGATTTCGTGCGAAATTTTGCAAATGTATCTGCTATAAAGAAAGGTGGATATGCACTTGATCCAGTTGTGAGAGGGATGAGATATGACCAAATAAATGTTCAAGTTGACAACGGTGTAAAAATTGAATCTGCCTGTCCGAATAGAATGGACCCACCTATATCACATGTGCAGGCTGAAGAGCTTGAAAAAGTTGAAGTTTTGAAAGGACCGTATGCTTTACGCTATGGACCGAATTTCGCTGGTGTTTTAAATTTCGTGATAGCTAAACCGAAAAGATTTGAAAAATTCTCAGTTGGTGGTGATTTTAAAACCGAATATGAAAGTAATTGGAATGGAAAGATAGCAAGGTTAACACTCTTCGGGGGTCAGAGATTGTTTGACTTTAGGATTTCTGGTGGTATCAAAGATTATAAAAATTATAAAGATGGTGCAGGTAATGAAGTCCAATCAAGCTTTGAGATAAAAGATATTGTGGGGAAATTTGGGGTGAACTTGGCTGATAACCATAGGATTCAAATTTCAGCTAATGAAATGTATGCTCGGGATGTGTTGTTCCCTGCTTTGCCGATGGATGAAAGAAAAGATGATTCAAGGATACTTTCCCTTGATTATGTTGGCAGGAATATAAATAGTTGGATTAACAATGTTAACTTAAAAGCATATTATTCAAAAGTTCATCACATAATGGATAACGAATTCAAGCCGACGAGAACAACAGTTGAAGCAGTTACAGATGTTAACACTAAAACTTATGGTGGAAGGGGTGAGACTGGTTTAATTTTAGGCAAAAATGTTTTGTATTTTGGATTTGACTATTTAAGAACTGAGAAAGATGGTTTTAGAACAAGGAAGATGTTAATGGGTCCGATGGCAGGTAAAACATTTCTTGATACGGTTTGGCAAAATTCTTATGTTTCAAACATTGGTGTGTTTGCTGAGTTAAGGACGGAAGTTAGTGGGTTTGACCTTGTGTTGTCGGCAAGATATGATGTCAATTACGCTATGGCAAGAACGCCCGCGTCAGAGATGTTTGCAAAATCATCAAAGCATTATAATCTCAGCTTGAGCACAGGTTTGAGCAAAGCTATAGCCCCGGAGGTTCAGCTAACAATTCTTGCTGGTTCAAGCAAGCGAAGCCCAAACATAAGTGAAAGATTTATAAATTTTCTGCCAATTGGCATTGATAATTATGATTATGTTGGGAATCCGTCACTTGGGCCTGAAACAAATAATAGTGTTGATTTAATTGTTAAAAGCAAAGTTTTGGGTGGAATTTTAAGAGGCGATGTATTCTATTATTATGTGAAAGATTTTATCTCTGCAAGGGTGCGTGACGATCTCAAACCAAAAAATATTGGCATTCTTGGTGTCAAGCAATTTGTCAATATTGAAAGCGCAAATTTTGTCGGTTTTGAAGCAAGTTATACATCAACATTCAGCAGGACTTATGGATTTAATTTAAGCTTTTCAAGGACGAAAGCGTGGGATAGAACAACGGGTGAACCATTGCCCCAAATTCCACCGCTTGAAGCTAAAGCAACATTCTATTATGGATTTTTAAATGGAGCTATAACACCTGAGTTGACTATAAGAGCTGTAGCGAAAAAGACGGATGTTTCAACAAGCTATGGTGAAACACCGACGCCAGGATTTGTGCTTGTTAATTTTCTCGTTAATATAACCTACTTTAGACTTTTTGAAATTTCCATTGGGGTGAACAATTTGTTTGATAAGCTTTATTATGAGCATTTAAACCGACGCGTCAGGACAACGGGAATTCCAATTTATGAACCTGGACGCAGTTTCTTCATAAGTATAACAACGAAAGTTGGAGAATCGCAATGAGACACAAAATTTTAAAATTCACAATTTTAATCTTTTTACCTTTATCAATTTTGGCTCAAGCTAAAACAGAAATGGATCTGCTCAGACCAGACCTTGGCAAGAAAGTTGGTGTATGTGAGGTTTGCGGTATGGATGTTTTTGAGAAGATGATGACGCGCGTTGAGATTTTAATTGACGATACTGTTTATCACGCCTGTGGGATTAGTTGCGCAACTGCTATAATGGAGGGTAAGCAAGTTAAAGATATTAAAGTGATTGATTTTAAAACTTTTAAGCAAGTTGACGCGAGAAAATCTTGGTTTGTCACGGGAAGCGTAGTTTTACCGGCGAGAGCGATGTTGCCTGTGTTTTCATTTTCAAGCAAGAAAAGTGCTGATGAATTTGTTAAGGTTTACGGTGGTCATGTTCTTGATTATCAGCAGATGCTAAAAATTGCTAAAAGTATTCGGGAGAAAAGGAAAAGTAATTAAACTAAGGGGGCGGGTTTATCCCGCCCCTTTTTATTTTTATTTGAGTAGAAAATGGTAGGCGCAACTTTTAAGTTGCGTTTGTAATTGCGTTGTAATTACGCAGGTTAAAGTGACTGTGTCATACTTAGCGTTTTGATTTAACTTGCCATGCTGAACAATGTCATTCCGAACTTTGCCCTGAATCCAGTTCAGAGTTTACGATTTTTGGATCTCTTGTTTCAGCATCTCTTTTTCAAATCCTTAAATTCAGGGTGACAAAATTATGATACAGCCGCTAAAACCTGCAGCTACCGATGTTTTTGAATTGAAACGATAGATTCTGAAACAAGGTCAGAATGACATTGTTAAGAGCAATAATTATAACATAGCTACTTTTTGAATCCACATCCCTTGAAATGCTCGCCAAAATTTCATAATTTTACAGCAAAAATTAAGTCTACTTGCTTTTATGCGAGTTTTTGCATTACGCTTTATGTTTTTAAACTTTTCGTTTTTAGCGATGGTGATTTCAATTTATGGGCAGGATAACTTGTTTGTTAAAAAAATTGTCTTCATAGGAAACGAAAAGACAAAATCGGAAATCATCGCGAGGGAGCTTACCTTTCAAGTGGGCTCAAAGTTTGACACTTATGAAATTTCTTACAATGAAAATAGAATCTATGGCACAGGGCTTTTCAACAGAGTTAAAATATGGTTTGAAAGAGATTCAAGCAATGGCGCAACTGTTTATGTTTGGGTAAATGAAAGGTGGTATATTTGGCCATTTCCAATTTTGGGGTGGAAGGATAGAGATTTGAAAAAATTGTTTTATGGCGGTGGCTTAATTCATACAAATTTTAGGGGTAGAAATGAAAAATTAATTTTTTCATTTGCTTTTGGCTATGACCCATGGGTTGAAGTTGAGTATTTAAATCCATGGATTTTGGGTAGCAAGAATCTTTTTTATTCTGTTGAAACATTTTATCAAAAAGTTAAAAATAGAAGCAAAATTCTTGAAGAAGAGCACGGTTCATTTTTTGAAAATCATTTTGTCTTTAATTTTATGCTCGGCAAAAGGTTTGGACTTTATAAAAAATTATGGTTTACTACTGGGTTTAGGGCTATTTCAACAAGTAATGGTTTCTCATTTGAAACTATTTCGCCGTCGGGGAAAGATGAAATTTTATCGCTTGGTTTCGGCTTTAAATATGATACTCGTGATATACCCATTTATCCGAATCAAGGCTTTTTATTTAATGTTTTTTACAGGTTTAATCGTCTTCTAAATTTCAGGGGTTTTTTCGTTCAAGGTGGGATTGAATCTCAGGCGTTTAAAAAGTTTGGTTTTGGGCTTTTGGCGGGTAGATTTTTCATTTTAAATTCGTTTGGTAAAAAAATTCCAACTTATTCACATTTTTACTTTGGCTATGATGAGAGGATTAGGGGTTATTTTAACGATGTTTTTGAGGGTGAAAATATAGCAGGGGGCACGATTGAGTATCGCATCCCTGTTATAAAGCAAAAATTTTTAAAATGGGACAAAATACCTATTGAAGAATTTTCAATTTTAAGGTTTGGGGTTGATTTTGCGATTTTCGGGGATATCGGGAGGACATGGTTTAATGGTGAAGATATTTTGAAATTGAATTATTTTGCTGGGTATGGCGTTGGTTTGAATTTTCTTTTACCATATGATTTGATTATAAGCGTAGGATATGCAAGGAATAATATTGGGCGAGGTCAAATTTTTGTGGATTTTAAAGGGGGCTTTTAGCTTTTTCGCTGGGCTTGGTATTTGCTTTATTTGAAAAATTTTTTAAAATTAAGATAGTTTTCAAAATCAAAAGGAAAAGAGGTGAGATTGAAGAAAAAACATTTTCTTTCAGGAAAACCGATTAATCGTGAACCTATTGAACCCGATATAAAAGTTACAAAACTTGTTGAAAGATATTTCCAAGCTTATAATGCTGGCAGATTAAGGGAAGCGTGTAGGCTGTTCGTTGAAAAGATGCTTGAAGATGATGTGGTCATTGGGATGAGTTTAACCGGGGCTTTGACCCCAGCAGGGCTTGGTGGAAGTTGCGTTGTTCCTTTAATAAAAGCTGGATTTGTTGATTGGATTGTTTCAACGGGTGCAAATCTTTATCATGATATTCACTTTTCAATTGGCAATGAACTTCATCGTGGGACCCCGTTCGTTGATGATAGAGTTTTAAGAAAGGTTGGAGTGATAAGAATTTATGATATTTTGTTTGATTATGAAGTTTTGCTTTCAACTGATAAGTTTATAAGGGAGGTTTTAAAGCAACCTGAATTTCAGAAGGAGATGGGGACCGCTGAATTTCATTATTTGCTTGGGAAATATGTATATGAGAGGGAAAAAGCGCTCGGGATAAAGAATATGAGCATACTTTCTGCAGCATATAAATATGGCGTTCCAGTTTATGTGTCATCACCTGGCGATAGTTCAATTGGAATGAATGTTGCAGCAATGGTTTTGAATGGTTATAAGATTAAAATAGATGTTTCGAGGGATGTAAATGAGACAGCGGGAATTGTATATTGGGCTAAGTCAAGGGGTGGAAAGAGTGGGGTTTTAATTTTTGGCGGTGGTTCGCCGAAAAATTTCCTGCTTCAGACAGAACCGCAAATTCAAGAAGTTCTTGGTATAGATGAAAAAGGGCATGATTATTTTATCCAAATTACTGATGCAAGACCCGATACAGGCGGATTATCTGGTGCTACGCCTTCCGAGGCTGTGAGTTGGGGGAAGGTTGACCCTGATAAACTACCTGATGCTGTTGTTTGTTATACTGATACGACCATCGCAATGCCAATTCTCGTCTCTTATGCACTTGCAAAGAGAAAACCGAGAAAGCATAAAGAGCTTTATCATAAAAGGGATGAATTGCTTGAAAATTTAAAAAACGCACATTTGAAAGCAATTTCAAGGGGTAAGATTAAAATATAATTTAAAACTCAACATGGAGGTCAAAATGCATCACAGATTTCAGCAACTTCAGGAATTCGTTAATTCTCTTGAGGATGATTTTAGAAAATTTTACGAAAAGGGTGTTATGTCAGCTGGGACAAGATTGAGGAAGAAAATGCAGGAGCTTAGGAAACTTGCCCAAGAGATCAGGGTTGAGATACAGCAGATAAAGCAGGAGAAGAAGGGAGCGAAGAAAGAAGCAAGTTCTTCGGAATCTTAGATGTTTTGAAAATTTAACTCTCAAAGGGGCGGGCTCGGAGGATTTAAGCCAGGATTATATGAGTTATCTCGGGAGGGCAATTTAGTCTTATTGGCAATCCAACGGTGCCGAGCCCGCGCGTGACATAAAGATGTGAATCGCCAATTTTATAATGCCCTGCTACAAATCTTGAAACTATTGATGCGGGGGTAATATAGGTATCGTCAATTTTTGCAAAGACTATTTGCCCACCGTGAGTATGCCCTGAGACAGTTAATTGAATTCCATATTTTGCGAAATTTGGGAAATCATATGGTTTGTGCGAGAGAAGAATTTTAATTTTTTCATCCTTAACATTTTTCATCGCCTTGTCAAGGTCAGCACCATAACGGAGGTCATCAATTCCAATTATGTAAATTTCCTCTCTATTAATGTTAATTTTTTCGCTTTCATTTCTTAAAACTCTTATTCCGTTCTCTTCAATTATCCTCGCTATCCTCCGCGGCTGTTTGGCAAAGAATTCATGGTTTCCAAGTGTTGCAAAGACTCCATATTTCGCATTGAGATTTTTGAATACATTTACAAATGGATAAATCTCTTCTGGATCTGATGTTATAAAATCGCCTGGCATGAGGATTAAGTCAGGCTCCAATGAATTTATGGCTACAGCATATGAATACATCTCCTCTTCATTCATGAATGGTCCGGAATGAATATCGCTTATCAAGGCGATTGTTAATCCTTTAAGTTCGTCGGGTAAATTTTTGATTTTAATTTTCACTTTTTCTATCCTATGGTCATCTCTTTTCACAGTTCCTATAGTTGAGCCTACAAGTGCATAGGTAGATAAAGCAGTAAATGTCGTTTGAATAAATTTACGTCTTGAGGAGTCAAACTTTTTTTCTGCTTTTTGTGGTAATAATTTCAACGGCACTGAGATTACTTTTCCAATTATCATTACGATGAAAATAAAAATTGTCGTTCCTTGCCATATTGAATAGGTGTAAATCACCGGTGTTAAGTCAAATGTAATTTGCAATTTTAAAGTTCTGATGAGAAATATCAAAATTACTGGAAGATTCAAAGTGATAAAAATTGGTGGAATGAGTTTTGAAAATTTATTCAATTTTGTCGTTTTTATGTAAAGTGTTAATCGCTTGCAAATGTAAAATTGGACAAAAGCTACAAATGAAAGCATAAAGAGGGAGAAGATAATCATAGAATTGTTTTTAATTTTGTTTTTTATTAAAAATTTAAGAAAACTTGCATTGTTTTGAAAAATTTTATATATTTTTAAAGAAATCTGGGCAGGTAGCTCAGTCGGTAGAGCAACGGCCTGAAAAGCCGTGTGTCCGCGGTTCGATTCCGCGCCTGCCCACTTTTTATTTTTGGGGATAAGTTGTATTATTTTCCTTTTTTGATTAAATTTTTATGCAAGCTTATAAAAATGTGCAATGTTATGAGCATAAAGGTTCAAGAAATATGTTTTTCATATGGTCGTGAGCCCGTTCTTAGAAATATAAGTTTTGAAGTTGAGCGGGGTGAGTTTGTAAGTTTAATTGGTCCAAATGGGTCGGGGAAGACGACACTTCTTAAAATTTTAATTCACCTTCTCATTCCTCAAAAAGGTGAAGTGTTAATTTTTAATCGGAATTTAAATTCTTACTCAAGAAAAGATATAGCTCGGATAATTGGCTTTGTTCCACAGGATAATGTTTTTGTGTTTCCATATACTGTGCTTGAGGTTGTTTTAATGGGTCGGACGCCATATTTGAAAGGTATTGGCTTTGAAAGTAGAGAAGATGTTGAAATTGCTTTTGAGGCTATGAAGTTAACTGGCACAGAACATTTTGCAAATAAACCGATAAATTCACTTTCATTTGGGGAGAGACAGAGGGTCTTGATAGCTCGGGCTTTGGCACAGCAACCGAAGATAATTTTGCTTGATGAACCAAATGCTCACCTTGATATTTCACATCAAATTGATATTTTCTCTCTTCTTAAAACTTTATCGGTTGAAAAAAGGGTCACAGTTATATCTGTCTCCCACGATTTAAATCTTGTTTCATCGTACAGCGATAAAGTTATACTCCTTTCAAATGGACAAATTTACGCTATGGGCAGTCCTGAATCTGTATTAACTGAAGAGAACATAAGAAACGTCTTTAACACCGATGTTTTAGTTGATTTAAACCCTGCAACTGAGAAGCCAAGGATTACACTTTTGCCCGACAAAATCGGGCTACAGATAAACACAAAATAAAAAAGGAGAAAAACCATGAATGTATTTGAACTTGTCCAGAAATATGGACATGAGCAAACCGCATATTGCTATGATGAATCAACAGGGTTAAAAGCAATAATTGCAATTCACAATACTGTTCTCGGACCAGCACTTGGCGGTGTCAGGATGTGGAAATATGAAAAAGAGGAAGATGCACTTTATGATGTGCTTAGACTTTCAAGAGCAATGACCTATAAAGCAGCAGTTGCAGGATTAAATCTTGGCGGTGGAAAAGCAGTGATAATTGGCGACCCACAGACGCAAAGGAATGAAGCACTATTTAGAGCATTTGGTAGGTTCGTTCAGAGTTTAGGTGGAAGATATATAACAGCTGAAGATGTTGGGACAGATGAGAAAGTTATGGAATGGATTTACGCTGAGACAAAGTATGTTACTGGAATTCCTGAGTCGCTTGGAGGAAGTGGAAATCCAGCACCTGTGACAGCTTATGGAGTTTATGTTGGAATTAAAGCATGTGTTAAGGAAGTTTATGGAAATGAATCACTCGCTGGGAAAAAAGTTGCGATTCAAGGAGCTGGGCAAGTTGGGAGATTTTTATGTCAACATCTTGCAAAAGACGGAGCAAAAATTTATATAACGGATATCATACCAGAAAAAGTTAAGAAATGTGTTGAAGAATATAAAGCCGAATTTGTTGAGCCTGATAAAATTTACGATGTTGATGCAGAGATATTTGCACCTTGTGCACTTGGCGGAATTATAAATGACGATACAATCCCGAGATTTAAATTTAGAATAATTGCTGGTGGTGCAAATAATCAGCTTCTTGACGAAGATAAACATGATAGAGTTCTTATGGAGCGAGGAATTCTCTATGCTCCAGATTATGTCATAAATGCTGGTGGGTTGATAAATGTCGGTAGGGAAGTTGAAGGTTATAGCAAGGAACATGCGATGAAGAAAGCGGAGGGGATTTATGATACTTTGATGAAGGTTTTTGAAGTCTCAAAGAAAGAAAACATTCCAACGCATGTTGCCTCTGCTAGAATTGCTGAAGAGAGAATTATGAGCGCTTTAAAGATAAAGAAGATTTCCGTTGATTTCACCAGACATTTTGGGCTTGAATCAAGACATTTGCGTTGATAAAACGAGGACGACCCTATTCGGGTCGTCCGTTATTTTTTTATAAATTAAAAGGTGGGCGCTATAGATAGAGAAATACCATATAACGAGCATTGGGAAGTGACCTTCAGAAGGAGAATAGTTCGCGAGAGGGTTTTACAGATGCTTTATGCTTATGAATTATCTGGGAATTCACCTGAATTTATACTTTCGGATCTCTTTTCTGAATTTAAATTTGATAAAGATGGATATGAATTTGGCAAGTCCCTTTTTATGTGTGTAATTGAACACGCGGATGAATTTGACGAGATGATAGCAAAGAAGATAAAAAATTGGGAATTGGACAGGCTTGCTTTGATTGATAGAATTATCCTTCGCATGGGGATTTGTGAATTAAGGTATTTCCCGGAAATTCCGCCGAAGGTGACTATAAACGAAGCAATTGAGCTTGCGAAAAAATTCAGCACGGAAAGAAGTGGTAAATTTGTCAACGGGGTTCTTGATGCGATTTATAATGAACTTAAGGAAAGTGGTCAGCTATTCAAGCGGGGACGTGGATTGATTGATAAAAGTTTGGGAAGAAAGGAAGATTAAAGTGTGGGAAATAGGTTCAAAATTTTCATTTGGACACTTTTTGATTTTGCGAATACATCTTTTTCAGTTTTAATTTTAACAACCGCTTATTCAGTTTATTTTAGGGAAATTGTCACTGGAAATTCTGAAATGGGCGATTTTTTGTGGGGGCTTGCTTTCAGCATATCAATGTTTATCGTCGCTTTTATATCGCCATTTCTTGGCGCAATTGCAGATTATAGCTCAAATAAAAAATTTTTTCTTTTCATCTTCACATATCTTTGTATTATTTCAACTGGGTTGATGTTTTTCGTTGATAAAGGTGATGTGCTTTTAGGGATGATTCTTTTGATTTTTGCAAACATTGGTTTTGAAGGCGGGCTTGTTTTCTATGACGCTTTTTTACCGGAGATAACGAGCGAAAGAAGCTACGGTAGAGTTTCCGGCTATGGGTTCGCAATGGGTTATGTTGGTTCGTTTATATCTTTGCTCGTCGCTTACCCTTTTTTAAAGGGCGAATTTATGCCAGAGAATATGTTTAATGTTAGACTTAGCTTCGTAATTGCGTCTGCATTCTTTCTAATTTTTTCCTTTCCATTTTTCGTTGTGATAAAAGAGCAGAAAGTTAACAGAAGTGAAAATGTCTCATACATTAAAATTGGTTTTGAGCGTGTGAAGTCAACGTTTAAAAATGCGGTGAAATATAAAAACATTGGGCGTTTTCTCATTTCTTATTTTATTTACGCCGATGGGATAAACACAGTTATAATTTTTGCATCAATTTTTGCAAGGCATACATTGAGTTTCTCTTTAGTTGAGATATTAACATTTTTCCTCATTGTTCAATCAACAGCAGTTCTTGGTTCAGTCATATTTGGGATAATAGCTGACAGCATTGGGCAGAAGAAGACATTAAGTATAACTCTTTTGATGTGGGTTATAACTTCAATTGGGGCATACTTTTGCACTGACAAAACAACTTTTTACATCATTGGCTTCATCGCCGGCGCAGCGATGGGTTCTTCTCAATCAACAAGTAGAAGCTTGATGTCAAAGATAATACCTCAGAATAAGAAAACAGAATTTTTCGGCTTTTATTCATTCTTCGGCAAATCGTCAGCTATACTCGGTCCGCTTGTGTTCGGTGTTGTGTCGTCTCTAACTGGAAGTCAAAGGATAGCTGTTATATCCGTTGCTCTTTTTTTCATTATTGGTTTACTCCTTTTGCAGAGGGTGAGGGAGGAGAAGTTTAAAGATTAATCTGATATCTCGCCAATTATAAATGGTTTTTCGCCAAGTGATTTTAACTTACCAAGTATTTTATCTGAATCATTTTTGTCAACTATCAAAATGATCCCAACGCCAAGATTAAATGTTCTTCTCATATCTTCGTCTGGGACATTTCCAATTTTTTGAATGAGGTTAAAAATCGCCGGTCTTTCCCAAGCGTTCCAGTCAATTTTAATTTTGAGATTTTCAGAGACGACCCTTCTTGTGTTTCCAATAATTCCACCACCTGTAATGTGTGACATCGCATGAATTTCAAAGTTCTCAAGAATTTTGGAGACAGGTTTTAAATACGAACGATGAATTTTTAAAAGCTCCTCAACAAGCGTTGTGTTAAGTTCTGGTATGAATTCATCAATTTTAAATTTTTCAAGCAAAACTGCCCTTGCTAATGAATATCCATTAGTGTGAAGTCCATTTGATGGAAGAGCTATCATAACATCGCCAGGCTTTACCTTGTCACCCTTTATAATTTTGTCTTTTTCAACAATTCCAACTATCATGCCCGCGATGTCATATTCACCTTCACTGTAAAATCCTGGCATCTCTGCAGTTTCACCACCGATTAAAGCACAGTTATTTTCTTCACAGGCTTTTGCTATCCCAGATATCACTTGCTCAGCTACTTCTGGTATTAATTTCCCCGTCGCAAAATAATCAAGAAAGAAAAGAGGTTTAGCACCACAGACGAGTATATCGTTTACGCAGTGGTTTACAAGGTCTTGCCCAACTGTATCGTGCTTATTTGCAATAAATGCGATTTTCAATTTCGTTCCGACACCATCAACGCTTGAGACCAAAACTGGGTGTTTATATTCATCAAACTTAGCATCAAAAAATGCGCCAAAGAGCCCTATATCGGTTAAAACGCGTTGGTTAAATGTTTTCTTTGCAAGTGGTTTAATTTTTTCAACGAGAAGTTCAGCAAGTTCAATATTAACCCCGGCGTCTTTATATGTTTTCATCTCAGTAGGGATTTTTTATAAATTAAAAACCCGACCCGAAGGTCGAGTTGAACTAATTTTACAGCCCAAATCTCTCGTAGTTAATTCTAATGTATTGCTGCCATTTATCAGGCACCTCTGCCTCTGGGAAGATAGCTTCAACCGGGCATTCGGGTTGGCATGCACCGCAGTCAATGCATTCTTGTGGATGGATGTAAAGTTGCATCTTCTTTTCGCGCATCTCCTTGAGATGCTCTTCGTTTGTTACATCATAACCTTCCGGCCCATAAATGCAGTTTACGGGGCAGACCTGAACACATGCGGTGTCACATACACCTACGCAGGGTTCTGCGATAATGTAAGCCATTGAGATTCTCCTTATTTTGTTTTTAAATTCTCGCTAAAAATTTAAAAACGAATTTTTTCATAAAAATTGACTTTTGTCAAATTTCACTGTGACTTTATCTCCGTCCAAAATCTATCGAGAAGTTTAGTAACAGCGCCAAGGTCTTTCATAAGCTCAAAATTTTTCAATGTTTCTTCATCAGGATATCTCTGGCTTGTAAGATATCTTGAATTAATAAATTTTTTTGCGGAGTCGTTTACTGTTGCATAGCCTGAAAATTCGCTAACCCTTGCGCTTATCTCAGGCTTCAGCAGGAAGTTTATAAATATATGAGCGTTTTCAACATTTTCAGCTGTCTTTGGAATTGCAAGGTTGTCAATCCAAAGCGTTCCACCTTCCTTGGGATACACATAAACTATGTTCGTATCCGTCTCTGAAACTTTAACAAGTTGTCCACTCCATCCATGTGCTATCCACACATCGCCAGATAAAATCGCTTGGTCAAACCCAGAGCTGTTGTATTGTTTTACTAGCCTTTTTTGTTTCATAAGAAGTTCCTTCGCTTTCAATAAAATTGATGTATCGGCTTCATTTATTGAATGACCCAATAATTTTAAAGCTACAGCAAAACATTCCCTCATATCATCAAGCATTAAAATTTTACCGGCGTATTTCTCGTCAAATAAAACATTCCATGTATTTTTTATTTCCCCAATTTTATCTTTTCTATACGCAAAACCAGTTGTCCCCCAGAAAAATGGAACTGTAAAATTATTTTCAGGGTCAAAATCAAGATTTAAAAATTTTTTGTTGATGTTTTTTATGTTTGGGATTTTGCTCTTGTCAATTCTTTGTAATAAGTTTTGCTTTATCAATATCTGAACCATATAATCCGATGGAACGACTACATCGTATCGGCTGACCCCGGTTTGTAGTTTTTCAAGCAAAGCTTCATTTGAATCGTAAGTGTCAAGATTAACTTTTACCCCAGTCTCTCTTTCAAATTTTTCAATCACATCTTGAGATAGATAATCTGACCAAATGTAAACATTAACTCTTTTCTCGTTTTTTGCACATGATGAAAAAATTAGAGCAATGATTATAAGAAATAGCTTCGTCTTCATTTTGTTGCCGTCAATTTTTGTGATAAAATTATCGCTGTTGTTGTCGTTAAAAGCATTATAGTTGAAATGGCATTTATCTCTGGCGTTACGCTTGTTCTTACCATTGAATAAATTTGAAGAGGCAATGTTGTTGAGGAAACTCCAGCGACAAATGAAGTTATCAGGTAATCATCAATTGAAAGTGTAAAAACGACGAGCGCTGATGAAACTATCGCTGGGGAAAGAAGCGGTAAAGTTACCCTTTTGAAAACTTCAAATTCGTTTGCACCAAGGTCAAGAGCTGATTCCTCAACCTCTTTCTCAATGTTTTGCAATCTCGCAAGGACAATCAAAATAACATATGATATGCTGAAAACGATATGTGCAATTATGACTGTTGTAAACCCAAGTGTCATCTTGATGGAGCCGAAGAAACTTAACAACGCACCAGCGAGGACGATTTCGGGAATTATGATTGGAAGATAAATTAAAGCTTTAAGGCTTTCTTTAAGTTTAAACTCAAGTTTATGCAAGGCAATGGCTCCAAGCACCCCAAACAATGTTGATAAAGTTGTTGAGGCGAGCGCGACTATTAGACTGTTTTTAAGTGAGTTTAAAAGAAGTTTATTTTTTAAAAGATTGACATACCATTGAAATGTGAATCCCTCCCATATCGTTGTCCACCTTGACTTATTAAAAGACAAAGCGATGAGGACAGAAATTGGAAGGTATAGAAAAATGTATACGCTGATGACATAAATTTTGAAAAATATGCCTTTTGTCTTGAAGGTCATTCTTACTTTTCAACCTGTTTGACTGTTTCATCAATCCAATTCAAATATGAATCTGAACCATCAATTATTGGCAAAGCTATGATTTCCGGGACTGTGTATTTATTAAGTTCTTTGACTCGCTTTACAAGTTCGGGAAACACATCTTTTTTTGTTTTGATTATTATAAGTGCTTCAAAGTCATCTACAACTTCGTTTTGCCAGAAGTAAATCGAGTTTACTTTTTCAATTATATTACAGCAAGCGGCGAGTTTTTCTTCAACAAGCGTTTTTGATATCTTTCTTGCTTCAATAACATTTGGCGTTGTTATAAATGTGACGATGTAGTTGCTCATTCTATTGACTTGACTTTTGTTTTTGTGAAGTTAAAAATACGGGATTAATTTTAAAAGTTCAAGTTTTGCTGCTTTTAATTTGTTTTTTACGCGAAAAAGATTTAATTTTATTTAGATTAAATTTAAAATAGGTTGGAAAATGGTAAGCGCAAAGCTTGTTGAAAAAGTTCGCGAAAATTTTACAAGTTATTTGAAGCGTGGAAATTTGCGGGCGACTGAGCAAAGATATGAAGTGCTTAACGCGATACTTGAGATTGAAGGGCATTTCAACGCAGAAGATTTGTTTGTTAAAATGAAAAGTCAAGGGAAAAAGGTCTCGCGAGCAACGGTTTATAACACACTTGAGCTTTTATTTGAACTTGGCGTCGTCTCAAGGCATAAGGTTGGAAATATATTCGTCTACGAGAGGGCTTTTGGAAGAGCTCACCATGACCATTTGATATGTGTTAATTGTGGGACGATAATTGAATTCACAAGCGATGAAATTGAAAGAATTCAAGATGAGATATGTAAAAAATATAGATTTAAGCCGATAAGACATACGCATCAAATTTATGGACTTTGTGCAAAATGCGCGGAAAAAGAAAAATGAGTGGTGAAATTATGAGATTAAAAGATGTGGAACCCGGAGCTGAAATTGAGATATTTCAATTGCCCGATGAAACCATTAAAACGCAATTTGTTCGTCTCGGCATTACGGAGGGAACTAAAGTTAAATGTGCTCATAAGTTGCCTGGCGGAACTGTTGTAATAGTTAAGCGACATCAGGAGATAGCAGTAGGAAGCGATATAGCTGGAAAGATACTTGTAAAAAAAGTTTAGGGGTTTTATATGCATACACATCACCAACATACAGAGACAAAGCTGGAGAAAAAGTCTATGAAGCTTGTATTAGCTGGAAATCCAAATGTCGGCAAATCAATTTTCTTTAATTACTTGACAGGACTTTATGTTGAGGTTTCAAATTATCCTGGGACAACGGTTGAGATTTTGAAAGGGAAGTATAAAGATTTTGTTGTTTACGATACACCCGGAATCTATGGTTTGTCGTCGTTTAATGATGAGGAGAGAATAGCAAAAAACATAATTGCTGAAGCAGATGTAATTTTAAATGTTGTTGACGCAGTTAATCTTGAAAGAGACCTTTTTCTCACGCTTCAACTTTTGGATTCGGGCAAGCCTGTGGTTGTGGCTTTAAATATGATGGATGAAGCAGAAAAGAAGAAGATCAAGATAAATGTTGAAAAACTTTCTAAAATTCTCGGCGTCCCAGTTATACCGACAGTTGCAGTAAAGCAAATTGGTTTTAAAGAAGTAGTTGAAGCAATTGAGAATGTAAAATTCAGCGCTGGGAACAGGGATAAGAAACTTGCTGATAAAATTTCAAACATTGCGAAAAAATTTGGAGTAAGCGAAATTGAAGCACTTTTAATCCTTGAAGGGGATTTGGAAGTAATTGATAAATATAGGTCAAAATTTGATGGTGAGCTGTATAACTACGATGAGAGGGGAAAGATATACATTGAAAGAAGGAACAGGGTAAATCAAATAGTTTCGGAAGTTGTAAGCATTGACACTGCCGGGGGGCGAGTTTCAAGCTTGTTTGGAAGGCTTGCGATTCATCCAGTTTTCGGAATAATTTTTATAGCTGTCGTTCTATATCTTGCTTATCTGCTCGTCGGTAAGTTGATAGCTCAAGACCTTGTCAATTTTACGGAGAATGAAATTGGGAAAAAAATTTATGAATATAACATTCGTAAATTCGTAGCGAATTATTTCCCAGTTGATGTAAAGGTATCCATCCTTGATGAAAATGATGAAGTGATTGAGGAGAGAAATTTCATTTTTGAGCATGGATTGAAAAGTTCTCCAAATGTTTTAAATCAAATGGAGGGTTTTGCAAAGGGTAAAAATGTTGAGTATGAGTTTAATTTCAAAAGCCCAATTTTAGTGATATTTTTGGGTGAATTTGGTGTTTTGACGATGACAGTTAGGTATCTTCTGTTTTTGCTTTTGCCACTTGTCATCGGTTTTTATCTTATGCTTGCAATTCTTGAAGATAGCGGTTATCTTCCGCGACTTGCAACATTTGTTGATAAGTTGATGAATTACATTGGTTTAAACGGTAAAGCGGTAATTCCTATGATACTTGGCTTTGGCTGTGTAACTATGGCGACGATTACTACCAGACTCCTTTCAACGAGCAGAGAAAAAAGAATTATGACGGCGATTTTGCAAATTACAATTCCATGTTCAGCCCAACTTGCCGTTATAGCTACGCTTCTTATGAGGGCTGGTTTTGAAGCGATGCTTATATATGTCTTTGTTATGTTTGTTGTTTTTGTCACGGTTGGATTAACTTTAAATAAAATTTTGCCTGGTTCAGCAACTCCACTTTTAATTGATTTGCCTCCGATGCGAATCCCAAGGTTTGAAAACCTTGTCAGAAAAACATGGATGAGAACATTTTATTTTATAAAAGAAGCTGGGATGTGGTTTTTCGTTGGTGCTTTTGTCGTTGGTGTTATGCAAGTTACAGGTTTACTTGATAAATGGATTTACGCTCTTTCACCTTTAACCGCAGGTTGGTTGCAGTTGCCAGCTGAAGCGTCAAGGGCTTTTATAATGGGAATTGTAAGGAGAGATTTTGGAGCTGCTGGTTTTTATTCGCTTGATTTAAGCCCAATGCAGACCGTCGTTGGACTTGTCACTATTACACTTTTCGTCCCGTGCATTGCTTCGCTTATGGTTATGCTTAAGGAAAGAGGTTTGTTTGAGGGATTGATAATATGGGCTTCAAGTTGGATAATCGCTTTCACGGTTGGCGGAATTGTTTCACAAATTTTGATTTAAACTCCTCTCGTGTTTGGCGCCCAGATATATTTGTGCATCTGAAGTTGAAAGCGAACTGGAAGTTTATCTTCAAGTATCCACTCTACAAGCGTGATTGGCTCAATTTCACCAAAGACAAGGGAAAATAAAATCGTCCCAACTTTTTCGGTTAAGTTAAAGCGATTAATTACATCCTTTGCCCATTCATAATCAGTTCTATCTTTTATGACGAACTTTACCTCGTCCTTTTTTGTAAGATGATTTATGTTTTCCCATCTATTTCTATGGTTCATTTTACTTCCTGGGCATTTTATGTCCATAATTATATGAACCCTTGGATCAACTTTACTTATATCCCTATGCCCGCCTGTTTCAAGTAAAACTGTAAAATTTTCATCGCACAATCTTTGCATAAGTTTAAGTGAATTTTCCTGTAAGAGTGGTTCACCACCTGTTATCTCAACAAGTTTACAATTGTATGATTTTACTTTTTCAATGATTTCATCAATTGTCATTTCAGTGCCTTCGTAAAATGCATATTTTGTATCACACCAAACGCATCTAAGGTCGCAGTATGTTAGCCTTACAAAAACGCACGGAAAGCCCATCCAACTTGATTCACCCTGAATGCTGAAAAAAATTTCGTTTACAACCAATATATTTTCGCTTCTTTTTATCGTGTTCATGGTTCTTGATAAATTGCAGAATATTTTTCGGTTTCCCAGATTTCAACAGAATCAATTTCAATTTCTTCTCTATATTCTGATAATTTTATCTTAAGTTCATCATAAAAAAATTTCGCAAGGTTTTCTGCTGTCGGCTGAATTTTATCAAACGGAGGTATATCGTTCAAATGGTAATGGTCAAGTTTATCAACTATTTCGTTTAAAATTTTTGAGATCTCTTTAAAATCAATTGACATCCCAAATTTGTCAAGCGTTTTTGTCCTTACGGTAACCTTAACATTCCAATTATGTCCGTGCAGGCGACCGCATTCGCCTGGGTAATCTCTGATTATATGTGAGGCGGAAAATTTTTTTTGAACGGAAATTTTATACATAGCTTTGTGCCATTATCTTTTTGATATCTTTGTCCCTGCCGAAAAGTAGTAGTTCATCGTCATTTTCAATTTTGGTGTCTGGTTCTGGAACGCCAATTGGTTTTTTGTTTTTTACAATTGTCACAAGCAAAACGTTATAATTTTTTCTTAATTCAAGTTCGCGGATTGTTTTTCCAATAAAACTTTTTGGCGCTTTGATCCAGGCTATCTCGTAATCCTTTTCTATCTCAAAAAATTCAATAAATCCGTCGCTTAATAGTAATTTTGAAAGTCGCTTTGCGACTTCTTCCTCTGGTGAGATTATATCCTCCTCCCTTATCCCTATGCTTTTTAAAATCTTTTTGTGTATCACCTCATTTGCTCTTGCTATTATCTTTTTAGCTCCAAGCTCTTTTAGCAACATACAGGTTAAAAGCAAAGATTCAAAATTTTCTCCAATCGTTACGACAACAGCGTCCATATCTTTAATTCCAAATCGTTCAAGCTCCTTTACATCTGTGCTATCAAGTTTAACTGCGGTTATGTTCGGATGGTTTATTTCATTAATTTTTTCCTCACTTATGTCAATTGCGAGGACTTCAGCTCCACCTTCCGCAAGTTCAATTGATAGATTTCTGCCAAAGATTCCAAGCCCTATTACAGCAATTTTTTTCATTATGTCACGAGAACATTTTCTTTTTGAAACTCATAATTTCTTCTATCAATTTTTCCAAAAAGTGCAAATGAAAAGGCAAGTGGTCCAATCCTTCCTATAAACATCGTTATAATGATAATTAACTTTCCAAAATTTGTCAAATTTGGTGTCACTCCTCTGCTCAATCCAACAGTCCCAAAAGCAGAAACAACCTCAAAAGATAAGTCAATTAGACTTAAACTTTTTTCGGTTATTGTTAATATAAATGTGAATGACATTATAACTAAGATTGAAAGTAACGCAGATGCAAAAGCTCTTGTGATGCTTTCTTCACTTACTTGTTTGTGAAAAATTTCAACTCGTTCTTTTCCAGTTACAATTGCGATTATTTTCAAAATTATTACAGCTAAAGATGTCGTTTTTATTCCTCCTCCAGTTGAGCTTGGCGATGCACCTATCCACATCAATAGCATTATGAGAAGTGATGTTGTGAGCCCAATTTTTGAAATATCAATCGTATTGAAACCAGCTGTTCTTGGCGTGACAGCTTGGAAAAATGAATGGAAAACTTTATAAAGCAAAGGTTCAGAGGACAAAGTGTTGTTAAATTCAAGGATAAAGAAAAGAATTGTCCCTGATGTTATTAAAATTGCAGTTGTGGTGAGTGTGAGTTTTGAATGAAGGGTTAGAACTATCATTTGTGTTGGGATTTTTTCGCGTAAAAATTTTATTTTTCTCATTGTCTTTAAAAATGGTTTTTCAATTAACTCGCTTAAAACGAAAAATCCAAGCCCGCCAAAAATGATGAGCGCAGCAATGGTAAAAAGCGCAGGTATATTATTTTTTATGTCAATCAAATTATTTGAAAAAGTTGAAAAACCAGCGTTGCAAAATGCTGAAACAGAGTGAAAAACTGCATAAAAAATTTTGTCAGTTTCACTTTTAAAAATTGAATCGGGAAGAAAATGATAAAGTGCTATGGCGCCAACGGCTTCAATTGAAAATGTCAAGATTAAAATTCTAATTATCGTTGATGAAATTTTAGTGTAGTTTTTTTCGCTGAAAATTTCGCTTAAGAAAATCCTTTCTTTTATCCCAACACCGCCACCAAGTAGAAGGGCAAAAAATGTTGTGAATGTCATTATCCCAAGTCCACCAAGCTGTATTAAAATCATAATGATAAATTGACCAAGTCGTGTAAAGTATGTTCCTGTGTCGGCAACAATTAGTCCCGTTACACAGACGGCGCTTGTTGCTGTGAAAAGAGCATCAATGACGGAAATTCCTTTATATGTTGCTTTCGGAAGAAGCAATAAAATTGTCCCACCAAGAATTAAAATCAAGAAACTTAACACGAGAACTCTCGCTGGGTTAACTGCCTTCCGAATCGCAAGTTGACTATATCTGACGGTTTTTAAAGTGATATCAAGCGTCAAGTAAATTTGAACTGAAGCAATATATATTCTCACGATTGTTTGAATGTCAAAGTATGGCTTTGAAACATAGAAAATAAAAGCGATGCTTTGAATTATTATTAAAAATGTCAACAAAAATTCAATCCATTTACTGCGAAGGTATTTGAGTGGTTGAGGGTTTATTAGCATTTTTGAAAGATTAAAGAAGACAAAATAAAAAATCGCGAAAGAATTGAATTGGTAAATTATTCGTTTTAAAGAGTTGCTGATGTAGAATCCGTATTCAATCAAAAGGGTTATTATTACTAAGCTGGCAAGAAGAAACATTAATTTATCAAGGGTCTGGGAAAATTTTTTAAGCCATGGCTGGGTTTCCTCGTGGAGCAATTTTGCAAGTTTAGCTTTGTTTTGACAAGGCAGATATGGCAAGATAAGCAAGAAGTGAAGAGCCAAACTTCATGGCTTCTTCGTTGATTGCGAACTTTGAACTATGTATGTCGTGTTTTGAATTTTTGCTCCCAGCGCCAAGCCATATGAAGCAACCTGGGACTTTTTGGAGATAATAGGCGAAATCTTCAGCGCCCATTACAGCTTTTGCTTCAAGGATTCTATTTTTGCCAAGCAATTCAATTGCTCTTTCCTTTGCGAATTCCGTCGCTTTTGGCTCATTGACGAGAACGGGATAACCTTTGCTTATTTTAATTTCATATTCAGCGCCGTAAGCTGATGTGATTCCACGAACGATTTGTTCTATCATCGTCCACGCTTTTTTTCTCCATTCTTCATTCATTGTTCTCAAAGTTCCGGAAATTTTGACTTCATCAGGGATTATGTTTGTAGCCGTGCCGGCATGTATTGAACCGATTGTTAAGACTCTTGGTTCAATTGGGTCAAAGAATCTGCTTGTTATTTTTTGAAGGGCGAGGACGATTTCTGATGCTATTACGATTGGATCAATTGTGAAGTGAGGGCGAGCGCTATGCCCGCCTCTACCCTTAATTTTAATGTAAATTTCATCAGACGAAGCCATAAGAGGTCCTTCTTTGATAAAGACTTTTCCCGGTTCAGCATCTGGACGAACATGTAAACCGAAAATAAGGTCAACTTTTGGATTGTTTAAAACGCCATCTTTTATCATTAAACTTGCACCACCCGGATTCTTTTCTTCACTTGGCTGGAAAATGAACTTTACAATCCCGCTGAACTGGGCTTTCAATTCTTTCAAAATCATTGCTGAGCCAAGAAGCATCGCTGTATGTACATCATGTCCGCAGGCATGCATTTTGCCGGGGACTTTTGAAGCAAATGGTAAATTCGTTTGTTCCTGTATCGGTAGAGCGTCCATGTCAGCACGAAGAGCTACAACTTTTACCATCCCCTTCTGTTTTGCGTTTCCTTCAAGGATCCCAACAACACCAGTCTTTGCAATCCCAGTTTCAACTTTTAAGCCAAGTGATTTTAATGTCTGTGCAACAAGCTTTGAAGTTTTATATTCCTCAAACGCAAGTTCGGGATACTGATGAATTTTTCGCCTTATTGAGACGACTTTTGGAAAGTATTTATCCGCAAGCTGAAATATCTTGTCCGTGATAGATGAGCTCACTTTTTAGATTTCTTCGCTTTCTTTTTTGATTTCGTCGTGTTGTTTTCAATTTCTATCTCTATTGAGGTTTCCGATGGTGCAAGATTTGATTGATTATATGTCACTACTGGCTCATTTAAACTAAGATATGGATTTGCTATTTTTCTCTTTTTTAGCTCTCTTGCTCGAACAACCTCATACATTATCAAAGCCCCAGCAACAGATGCATTTAATGATTCAACTTTTCCATACATCGGTATTTTCACAACGAAATCACATTTCTGCTTTGTTAAAAATCTCAATCCCCTCCCTTCATTTCCAATTACTATCGCAACAGGCATAGTGTAATCAATTTCGTAGTAATATCTTGATGCATTTGCGTCGGCTCCGACAACCCATATACCTTTTTCTTTAAGTTCATCAATAGTTTGAGCGAGGTTTGTAACTTTTGCGATCCCAACATGGGCTACGGCGCCAGCTGAAGCTCGCGCGACGGTGGAGTTTATGATTGCAGTGTGGTGTTTAGTCGTTATAATTCCGTGAACCCCGGCGCACTCAGCTGTCCTTACAAGTGCACCAAAGTTTTGTGGGTCAACAATTTCATCAAGGATTAAGATGAACGGAGGCTCATTTCTTTCTTTTGCGACATTTAAAATATCATCAACGCTTATATATTTTGCTTCTGTTATTACTGCTATCACTCCTTGTGTTGCAATGTCGCTTGCGAGCTCGCGAAATCTTTGCTTGTTGAGCTCAACGAATGGGACGCCTTTTTTGCGCGCCAGATTTCTGATTTTATCAATTTGGCTTCCCCTTATGCCGTGAAGAAGATAAATTTTTTCAATCATAACGCTCTGTGATTTCAAAGCCTCTATCACGGGTTGTCGCCCCACTATTAACCTCGGCTTAAATTCTTCAACTTGTTGTTCTTGTGTTTGAATGTTTTCTCTTTCCATCTCCATCTCTCCCTTTTAAAAATTTTTGTTTTAAAAAACCTTATGATTAAACCAAAACTTAAAATGGATCCGTTATTCCATACCGCTTTAATTTAAGATATAGAGTTTTAAGGCTAATTCCAAGAATTTCCGCTGTTTTTGATTTGTTCCAATTATTTGCCTTTAAAACATTTTCAATATGTATTTTCTCAAGTTCCGCAAGCGATAGGGAATTAACAGGTCGCTTTACAAGTTTTGCGTAATAATCTTCTTTCAATTCTGGTTTTAAAGCTAAATCCTCTGGCTTTATGATGTCACCTTTTGAAAGTATCGCTGCTCTTTCAACTACATTCTCAAGCTCTCGTATGTTCCCTGGCCAATCGTAATTCATTAAAATTTGCATTGCTTCAGGACTCATCTTTTTTCTTCCGCCCGTCTTCTTTTTAAGAAAATATTCAACAAACAAAGGTATATCTTCTTTCCTCTCTCTCAATACAGGTAGACGTATCGTCACCACATTCAATCTATAGAGCAAATCTTCCCTGAAATTTCCTTTGCTTACCTCTTCATTTAAATCTTTATTCGTCGCAGAAATTATTCTTACATCAACTTTTAAAATGTTATTCCCACCAACTCTTCTGAATTCTCCAGTTTCAATGAATCTCAAAAGTTTTGGCTGAACATACAGACTTAAATCTCCAACCTCATCAAGAAAAAGTGTTCCACCGTTTGCGATTTCAACAAGCCCGGGTTTTGATGTATGTGCATCGGTAAAAGCCCCTTTTTCATGTCCAAAAAGTTCAGATTCAATCAATGTATCTGGGATCGCAGCACAGTTTATCGCTACAAAAGGTTTATTCTTTCTCGGACTATTTTTATGAATGAGCCTGGCGATGACTTCTTTTCCAGTGCCACTTTCACCTTGTATCAGGACGGTAGCGTCTGTTCCAGCAACTTTTGCGACAATATCAAGGACATCTCTAAAAATTTTACTTTGCCCAATTATCTCATCATCGCGAATGAGGCGTGAAATTTCTTTCTGCATCAAGGTATTTTGAATTTTGAGCTGACGCTTTTCAATCGCATTTTGAATTGAAACAAGAAGCTCGTCAAAATTATAAGGCTTCGTTATGAAATCAAAAGCACCAAGCTTTATCGTTTCAACTGCAAGTTTTATATCTCCAAGTGCTGTTATCATTATAACTTCTGTGTCTGGGGAATGCTCCTTTATAAATTTTAAAACCTCAATTCCAGAAATTCTCGGCATTTTTATATCAAGTAAAACGATGTCGTAAATTTTGCTTTGAATTTTATTCATCGCTTGAGCTCCATCATTTGCTATATCAACCTCAAACAAATTTGTTGAAAGTAATTCATCCTTTAACAGCTCGCATAGATATTCTTCGTCATCAACGACGAGTATTTTTGCTTTAATATCGCTTGTGTTCATTTTTCATCTTCTTTTTTTGTCGGTTGGGATAAGTCAAGCATTTTGAGCTTCCCAACATATGGGACGATTTGGTCGCTCTTAAGTTCCCTTAACTTTAAAATTGTCTGCTCAATTTTATCAGTGTTTTCTTTTATGATTTTCACATATGTTCTAATGTCAGCTGGAAGGTCTTTTTTAAGCAAGATATTTGCTGCAAGTTTTATTGCTGCAAGTGGATTATTGACTTCATGTGAAACCGTTATTACAATCTCTTGTATTGCTTCAATCTTTTGAGTTTGTTCGCCCCTGTCTTTTTCAATCTGTCTTCTAAGGTTTTCTTTTTCAATAGCGTTCGCTATTACCACTGGAAGAAGAGGTCCAATTATATCTTCCTTGATGTAATGGTCAATCGCTCCAAGCTTTAAAAATTCAATCATAACATCACTTTCAGCCGAGCCTGTTAACGCTATCACTGGCGTATTTATTCCTCTCGATTTCAAAATTTTTAATGTATCAACTCCACTTATCCCCGGAAGATGATAGTCAAGAAGTATCAAATTATAATCGTTCGTGGACGAAATTTTTTCAAGCCCTTTTTCAGCTGAATCAACCCAGTCAACTTTAAAAACATAATTTCTGTATGAGTTCAAATAATATTTAACCAAAGCTGCAAAACTTGAATCATCTTCAATTAAAAGAATTTTTAACTCATCCTTTTCCATGTTCTTGCAAATTTTGATTTACTTCTTTGTATGCGAGCTTGGCAAGAGCGCCAGCGACATGTGTTTTAATTGTCTTCTTTTTTAGTTCATCTTCAAGTTTATCCTTTATCGTTTCAGCTTTTGCTGAAAGTATGTTTCTGACGGTTTGTTTCGTAAGCCCAAGCAATTGAGCAATTTCAGATTCAGTTTTGAAAAATTTCTCTCTTAGAACAACTGCATAGCATGCTTCTATGAGACTTGGGACCCAGGTCAAGTGTCTGTATAAAATCAACTTTCTCGGACCACCAACTATATCAAGCGCTTTAAGAAACACCTTTAAAGCTATTTCGTCAATTTGTTCATCAATTTGGGCGATTTCTTCAGCTTTTAGAATTGGCATATGACATTTATTTTTTGTTTGCTATTTCTTTGAGAGATGGACCAATTTTTACAAGCCCACTTTCGTTTATTTCAAGTAAATATGTATCAGTGCTATGCCCTGACATCCTACATCCATCTATCCTAAAGAGGCGAACTATCTCTCCAATTGGGCGTTTGTAAATTTTTTCGGTATATTGGCTGTTTATCAAAACTTTTGATAAAACTATAGTTCCATCAACAATGTGGGGAATTGCGAAACCCCCAGCCGCTTCTGCAGATAGTTCTTCTTGTCCTGACCTTTTTTGCGATACAAAAATTGCTGTTTGATACCATTTTTTCATAAAATTAAAAAGCTGCTTTACTATCACCCTTGCTATCATTTCTTTTGCTTCATAAAGTCCTGTGACGGAATCAATGATGGTGAATTTAATTTTGTATTTTTTTATCGCATACGCAAGTGTGTTCAGAAGTGTTGGTATATCTTCTCTGAGCTTGGAAAATGATGCTGCATCTATGAAGACAATTTTTTCATCTATGTTTTTTTCTTCAACACCCATCGCAAGAACGCGAATTTTCATTGAACTGGCAACAAAATGTGCAGGAGATTCAACCGTAATGAAAGCGACAGAGTTTCCAAGCGACGCCTGTTTTATTGCAAATTGCTCAGCCATAAGGTTTTTGCCCGTATCGGATATGCCAGTTATATTAAAAACGGAATACTGGGGAATCCCGCCAAGTGGAATTAATTTCGGCTTTCCATTTTCAATTGTGGTCGTAAAAAATAACTCATCAAGACCTTCAATCCCGGTAGGTATTCCCTTTATATCAGGTGCTTTTTTGCCCGTTTCACTTAATGTTGAAACTGCTTCTTTTATTATTTCAATTTCTTTTTCCACCACTTTCTCTACAACTTCGCCCTGTTCTGGATTTCGCTTTGGCATTTTTGATTAACCTTGATGTGTTTTTCCCATTTTGCGGTTAAATTCAATTAATAATACAAATTTTTATGCTTAAAAGCAAAAAGTAAAAGAAGGGAGCAAAGAGTTTGATTTTTTTAATTTTAAAAGTTAAATTTTTTTGGCAAATAAAAAATAAAGAAAGTCTTATCATGAACCCATTAAATGAGCTTATAGTTCGCACCTTGCCACTTGTTCCAAGAAAAATCGTTCGTCATTTCGCAAGCAGGTATATAGCGGGGGAAAAACTTGAAGACGCCATCACAGTAGTCAGAAAACTTAATCAGCAAGGAAAACTTGCCACAATTGATGTCCTTGGAGAAAACATAAGCAATGAAAATGAAGCAATTGAGGCTTTAAAAGCTTACAAACAAGTCCTCCACACAATTAAAGAACACAATTTGAATTCTGACCTTTCTATCAAGTTAACACAACTTGGTTTAAAGCTTGATTTTGATTTTTGTTATGCAAATGTCGAAGAGCTTGTAAAACTTGCAAAGCAATATGATAACATAGTTGAAATTGATATGGAGGATTCATCAACTACAGATACAACGATAGAAATTTATGCGAAGTTGAGAGCGAAGTTTGATAATGTTGGAGTTGCAATTCAAGCATATTTAAAAAGAAGCGAAAGCGATATAAAATCGCTCCTGCCATTAAAACCAAGAATAAGATTGTGCAAAGGAATTTACATTGAACCTGAAACAATAGCTTTCAAAAAGAAGGAACTTATAAATCATAACTTCAAGCATCTTTTGAACATACTTCTTCAAAGCGATTCGTATACTTGCATCGCGACTCACGATGATGCGCTCATAGATGAGTCCTACCGTTTGATAAAAGAGTATAACCTTGATAACAGCAGGTTTGAATTTCAAATGTTGCTTGGTGTTCGCCCTGAAATTGGGAATAAAATTGTATCGGATAGGTATAAGTTGAGAATTTATGTTCCATTTGGTGAAAAGTGGTATGCTTATTCAATGAGAAGATTTAGGGAAAATCCAAAAATAGCGGGTTATGTTTTCAAAGCAATTTTTACTAAAAATTCATTTTAAAATTTACGGAGGTGAAAAAACATGGCAGAAGTTTTAAATCAAGTTGTTGAGTTTGATCTTAAAAAAATCAAAGCTCCACGAGGAAACACATTAACATGTAAAGGTTGGGCGCAAGAGGCAGCGTTGAGAATGCTTATGAATAACCTTGACCCTGAAGTGGCTGAAAAACCTGAAGAGTTGATAGTTTATGGGGGGACGGGAAAAGCTGCGCGGAATTGGGAATGTTTTCATGCAATTGTCAAAAGTTTAAAAGAACTTGAAAATGACGAGACACTTTTAATTCAATCGGGTAAACCTGTTGGGATTTTTAAAACTCATGAATTTGCACCTCGCGTTTTAATATCAAATGCAATGCTTGTTCCAGCTTGGGCTACTTGGGATGAATTTAGACGACTTGAAGCGCTTGGACTTACGATGTATGGGCAGATGACAGCTGGGAGCTGGATTTACATAGGAACGCAGGGAATTTTGCAGGGAACTTATGAGACATTCGCCGCTTGTGCTGATAAATACTTTGGTGGGACATTAGCGGGAAGATTCTTGTTAACTTCTGGACTTGGTGGAATGGGCGGAGCTCAACCCTTAGCTGCAACAATGAACGGCGCTGCATTTCTCGGAGTTGAAGTTGATAGAAACAGAATTGAAAGGCGACTTAAAACTGGATACCTTGATATGATGACAGATAATCTTGATGAAGCGCTTGAGATTGTCCTTAAAGCAAAAGAGAAGAAAGAACCAATTTCCGTCGGTCTTGTTGGAAATGCAGCTGATGTCTTACCAGAAATTCTAAGGAGGGGAATAATTCCAGATGTCGTGACAGATCAAACATCAGCTCATGACACACTTAATGGTTATGTCCCGAATGGCATCTTATATGAAGAAGCACTTGAGCTTCGCAAAAAAGACCCACAAAAATATATCCAAATGGCAAAGCGTTCAATAGTTGAACATGTCAAAGCGATGCTTGAATTTAAGAGAAGGGGAGCAGTTGTATTTGATTATGGAAACAACATAAGAGGCGAAGCTTATGCAAATGGTGTTAGGGATGCCTTTGAAATCCCTGGATTTGTGCATGAATTTATCCGTCCTCTTTTCTGTGAGGGTAGAGGTCCTTTCAGATGGGTTGCGTTAAGTGGTGACCCAGAGGATATTTATGCAACTGATGAAGCAGTGATGAAAACATTCCCCGAAAATAAATCACTTGTTAGATGGATTCAAAAAGCTCAAAAACATGTTAAGTTTCAAGGTTTACCGGCGAGGATTTGTTGGCTCGGCTACGGTGAAAGAGCAAAAATGGGCAAGATATTTAACGAAATGGTAAGAACAGGCGAAGTTAAAGCACCAATTGTCATAGGGCGTGATCATCTTGACACTGGCTCGGTTGCTTCTCCAAACCGCGAAACGGAAAAAATGAAAGATGGAAGCGACGCGATCGCAGATTGGCCGATATTGAATGCTCTCCTAAACGCCGTCGCTGGAGCAAGCTGGGTAGCAGTTCACCACGGCGGTGGCGTTGGAATTGGACTTTCAATCCACGCAGGAATGGTTGTAGTAGCCGACGGAACAAAAGAAATGGAAATAAGACTTGAAAGAGTTTTAACTACAGACCCAGGGCTTGGAATCGTTCGTCACGCAGATGCCGGATATGAAAAAGCAATTGAAATGGCAAAGAAACACAAAATTAAAATGCCAATGCTAAAATAAATCCTTAGACTTGTTCCATATTCTGTCCATCTCTTCAAGTGTGGCTGAATGAATGTCTTTGCCTTGGGCTTTTAGTTCATTTTCTATGTATTTAAATCTACGTATGAATTTGTCAACAGCTTTGTTAAGAGCGCTTTCGGGATTTACCTTTAGAAATCTTGAGTAATTCACAATTGCAAAAAGCAAATCACCAAATTCCTCTTCAATCTTTTCTTGCTCACCCAACTCAATCGCCTTTTTAAGCTCTAAAATTTCTTCCTCAACTTTTTCCCAAACATCATCTTTATCTTTCCAATCAAATCCAACGCTTGAGGCTTTCTCTTGAACACGATAAGCTTTTATAAGGGCGGGTAAAGATTTGGGTATATCTGATATGATTGAATCGCGATTTTCTTCCTTTTGCTTTAACTTTTCCCAATTGTTTTTAACTTCCTTTGAACTGCTCACCTTTACATCTCCGAAAACATGAGGATGTCTATAAATTAATTTTTCTTTAATCCTATATATCACATCATCAAGTGTAAACTTATTTTCTTCCTCAGCCATAACCGAATGCATGACAACATGCAAAAGCAAATCGCCAAGTTCTTTTTTCAACTCGGTGAAATTGTTGTTATCTATTGCTTCAACTACTTCATATGCCTCTTCAATTAAATTATGCCGTATTGATTTGTGTGTTTGCTCTCTATCCCAAGGACATTCTTTTCTCAATTTTTTCACTACATCAACAAATTCAGCAAACAGCTCCTTATTTTTGTTCATTATTTTGCTCCTTTCTTTCGTTTGTCTTCCCATTCATAGCATTGTATTTATCGTATGCCTCAATTATATCTTTCACCAAACGATGCCTTACGACATCGTTTTTATCAAGGTATACAAATGCAATCCCTTCAATTCCCTTCAGGATTTCCTGTATCTCAACAAGTCCTGATACCGTCTTTGAAGGTAAATCTATTTGTGTTATATCGCCTGTGATTATTGCCCTTGAATTTACACCAAGCCGTGTAAGAAACATCTTCATCTGCAAACTCGTCGCATTTTGTGCTTCATCAAGTATTACAAAAGCATTGCTCAATGTCCTACCGCGCATATAGGCAAGAGGTATTATTTCAATTATCCTTTTGTCAAAATATGATTTTAATTTATCCGCAGGGAGCATATCGTCAAGTGCGTCGTATAAAGGTCTAAGATACGGGTCAATTTTTTCTCTCAAATCACCTGGCAGAAATCCAAGATTTTCTCCGGCTTCAATGGCGGGTCTGCATAAGACGATTTTATTTACCTCGTGATTTTTCAAACTTGCAACAGCTATTGCGACCGCAAGGTATGTCTTCCCAGTTCCAGCAGGTCCTATGACGAAAACAATGTCATTTTTCTTAACTTGACGATAGTATTCAAGTTGCCCTGGAGTTTTAGCTTTTATCGGTCCATTCTTGGTGAAAAGAATCACTGAATCAAGTCCATCATCTGTATGTTTTTTCCTCTTGTGTGAAGTTAAAGTATCTTCGCTATCAAGTTTTACAAGGTCAATTACTATGTTTACATCGTTTTCTGTCAAATGTCCGTTTTTGTTTAAAATGAAAATAAGCTCCTTAAAAACACGCTCAACTTTCTCAACTTCTCCTTTTTCACCTTTCAAAATTAAGTTATCCCCGCGGATGGTTATCCCAGCATCAAATTTTTTCTCAATTAAATGAAGGTTAATATCGTTATAGCCCAAGAGTGCAAGTGTGTTAACTCCAGAAAGCTTAATTTTCTTTTCAACCATAACTTTTTGGATGTTCCATCCTCCCAAATTTTGTTTTTGTTTTCTCTAAAAAGAAAACCAAGAAAATTCAAAATAGTTCCGAAAAACAAAACCCCCTGAATCTGCCCTCACCAGGACAGCTCAGGGGGTGAGCATACCGACCGAATTCTCCAACTTTACATACCGCCAGCTTTTTCCTTCTTTGCTTTTCTACGATAATACGCATTCGCTGCCCTTTTCTCTTCCTTTGTTAATTCCGCCTTTAGTGGAATTTTTAAAACCCAACCTGGATAAATCAAATCAGGGTCTTTGATCTTATCCCTGTTTGCTACATAAATCTTTGGCCAAAAGAACGGGTTGTCGTAAATTGTCGGCTTCTTCGCTATGTTCCACAAACAATCGCGATCTTTTTTCCAAGTCCCAACGGTATAGGTTATCTCCTTAACCGCAACCTCAGCGACAAGAACTTGACCTTCTTTTGTCTTAACTAAGGCTTTTACAATGGTGTTTAAATTCTCAACTTGCGAGCTAAACCCCATAACTTTATCATAGAATTCTGAAAGTGCAACTCTTTTGTCGGATTTCAAAGCTTGATAGTCATTGTATAAGGCTTCAACCTCAGCTCTTCTCTCATAAAGCTGTTCATTTGAAAGACTTGAAAGCTCATTTAATCTCCTTTCAAAATCTGCTACTTTTTGCCTGGATTCGTTTACACCTTCAGGTGTAGTCCCAACGAGAGCGTAAATTTCATCCTGAGTCTGTTTTATCTGTGCATCTTTTTCAGCAGATTGTTTTTTGAGAGCGTCAATTTCTTTATTCAAAGCATCAAGTTTTGCTCTTAATTCATCTCTTTTCGCTGTCCATGAAGCCATCTCCTTTTGCCAGTCTTCATATTTCATTTTCACCTTTTCCTGAGCAAAACTTGTTAATACAAAAATCAAAGTAAGTAAAATTATCAAATTTACCCTCATTTCTTACTCCGTTTTTATTTTTTGTTTACTTTATTTGCTGGAGTCTTTGTTGAACTTTTTCCTTCTCAGTTTGCAGCTCCTTCAGCTTCTGGTCTTTTTGCGAGATCCCATTCTGCAAAGCGGACTTCTCTTGTTCCTTTGCCTTGATCTCTTTCTCAAGCTGTTCGGTTTCAGCCTTTAAATTATTAAGTTGCTGGATTTCCTCATCCTTTGCATATCTTGTGCATCCCACAATTGAAATAATAAATAGGAAAACCAATAAAAGTGAAGAAACTTTTTTCATCATTTAACTCTCCAAATTTTATTTTGAAATTCACAAGTAATATAATAAAAATAAACTTATTTGTCAAGTGTTTTTAAACTCAGATATTGCATTTATGATGATTTCAGCGGTTGTCAGATTTGTGGCAAGAGGTATATTGTAAACATCGCAAACGCGCATTAAAGTTTTAATGTCAGGGTCATGTGGGTGTGGCTCAAGTGGGTCGTGAAGAAAAATTACAGCATCACACTTACCTTTGACAACAAGCGCTGCTATCTCTACATCGCCTCCGTATGGACCCGAGTGATAAGCCTTTACCTTTAATCCCGTCTTCTCTTTCACAAGCTTTGCCGTCGTCCCAGTCCCAATTAAATTAAATTTTTCAAGTTTTTCTTTGTTTTGTGTTGCGAATGCAACCATATCTGCTTTTTTCCTATCGTGAGCTATCAATGCTATAGTTTTTCTTTTCATCAATCTTTTCCCTTTTTGTTTTTGAATAAGTTAACTAAAATTTAGTAAAATCTGGGCGTTTCATTGTGCAAAATTAGAATTTTTTAACAGTGATTGTGCTCACTTGACAAGATGCCCAAATAATTATATCTTATCAATAAAAAATTTCAAGAGTGAGAAGCTGGATCCATCAAAATTATCTTTACCTTTTGTTTATTATAACATTTCTATCTGCTGTTGTAATCTTTGTCAATGGGTTTTCATATTATAAATTGTCTTTAGTTGAAAGACCGTTCAATGAAAAACATGAGATTCTTAAACCCAGTGGGAAGCTAGGGCATGGATTAGGGATAATCGGGACTACACTAATAATTTTGGGAGTTCTGACATATTCATCAAGGAAAAGGATTAGAAAATTATCAAATCTTGGCAATATACGCGATTGGTTAAATTTTCACATTTTCATGTGTTTTACAGGTCCAGTTCTAATTTTATTTCACACGACTTTCAAGTTCTCTGGAATAGCTGGGGCATCGCTTTGGAGCATGTTGTCAGTTGTGGTAAGTGGAATTATAGGAAGATATATCTATATCCAGATACCGAAAGGTATTCAGGGGCAGGAACTTACCACCTTTGAGCTTGAAGATATGCGCAATAAAATACAAAGTCAGATAACTGAACGATTCCCAAGAATAAGCCACGAAGCAATTAAAGAATTGGATAAAGTGCTTTCATTTAAAGTAGATGAGTTAAAATCGCCATTAAAAACAATAATCATACTCCTAACTGATGATTTATTTATCAGAAGAAAAAAATTTTATCTGGCTAAAAAGATACTTAAACAGGCAAAATTACCACAAAAAGAGATACGGGAAATTATGAAACTTGAAAAAAGAAGATACATGATACTTAGAAGACTTATGCTTTTGGATACACTCAAACAAATCTTTAAATATTGGCATGTTATTCATCTGCCGTTTACTATAATTATGTTTATACTTATGATTCTGCATGTTGTTGCAGTTATATTGCTCGGATATAAGTGGGTATTCTAAATACAAATACTTGAAAAGCCATAATGCTTTTGCTTTATTTTGCCATTGCTTTTATTCAAATATCACCCGGGGAATTATCAAATGCGCATAAAGAACTTGAAGGTTTGGCTAACTGCTTCAGATGTCATTCTGTCGGTAAGAAAGTTGACATTGAGAAATGCCTTACATGTCATGGGGAAATAAAAGAGCTAATAGAAAATGCACATGGGTTTCATTATTATGTTCGGTATAAAAATTGCACTGAATGCCACAGGGAACATTTTGGAAGAAATTTTAAAATTGTAAAGTTTGATAAAGATTCATTTAACCATTCTAACACCGGTTTCCCACTTCTTGGAATACACGCAAAACTTCAATGTTCCGAATGCCATAATTTAAAATTTATACTTAATGAAAAATTCAAATCCAAAGAAACATATCTTGGTCTAAATTCAAAGTGCATCTCTTGTCATAAAGATGAACATAGAGGTCAGCTCAACCAAGATTGTACAGTTTGTCATTCGTTCAATGATTGGACAGATGCTAGAGCTAAATTTGATCACAATAAGTCAAGATTCAAATTGGAAGGAGCACATAAAAATGTTGATTGCTACTCTTGTCATAAAAAAAGATACGACGCTACATCAAGGTCAAATTATATTGTGTTTAAAAATATAGAATTTAGCTCCTGCTCAAGCTGTCATATAGATTTCCATAAAGGCAAATTTGGAAAGTGTGAAAGTTGTCATTCAACCTCAGGTTGGAGATTTATCAAAGTAAAATTTAATCACAACCTTACTGAATATAAGCTTGAGGGTAAGCATGAGAATCTAAACTGCAATAAGTGCCACAATAGGGTTAAAAGTGTGAAAACTGAAAATGATTACATGCTTAATTTTAAGATAAAATACGAGTTATGTACGGATTGCCATGAGGATTACCACAAAGGAGCTTTCAGTGGAAGAAAGGATAATGATTGTAAGTTCTGTCATAGCGTTTATGGTTTTATTCCTGTGTTTTTTACTATAGAGCGACATAATCGTGAGACTCGCTTTATTCTTGCCGAGGCTCATTCCACTCTACCTTGCAGTGATTGTCATATTTCAAATGGTAAGGAAAAATTCCATTGGGATGAGCTGATTTGTCAAAGTTGTCATGTTGACAACCATGGTGGTCAATTCTCAAATACCCGAGGTAGGACATTGTGCGAGAAATGCCATAAAACTACAATTTGGAAAGATTTAAAGTTTGAACACAATGAAACAAGGTTTAAACTTATTGGAAAGCATTCAAAAGTAAAATGTGATGAGTGTCATAATCAGAAAATAAATATAGATGGGAAAACGATTGTAAAATATAAGGGCACTCCAATGGAGTGTTTCAGCTGTCATCGCGATATACACTTGGGGCAATTTGCAGATTCTAATGGTTTCGTCAAATGCGATAGATGTCATAATTCATATGGATGGAAGGAACTCATATTTGATCATAACAGGGATTCAAAGTTTAAATTGACAGGAGCACATGAAAATGTGGCTTGTTTGAAATGTCATAGATTGGAAAGCTCGGTTAAAGGGGAATTTGTAAGATTTAAACCAACTCCAACGAGATGCGAGGATTGCCATGGTAGTTAAATTTTTAATAGTTTTTATAGCGGTTCAAATAGCGTTATCCCAGGGCTCGCCACATGGGAAGATAAAAATCAGCTGTGATAAATGTCATACTACTGAAAGCTGGAAGGTTGATTTGAATAGGATCAAATTCAAGCATGAGGAAACGAGTTTTAAGCTTTTGGGTCAGCATACAAACCTTGAATGTAAAGCCTGTCACAAAAAACTTGTTTTTACTGGGACATCTTCTCTTTGCTCTTCATGTCATACTGATTTTCATAAAGCTACGCTTGGGCAGGAGTGTCAACGCTGTCATAATTTCAATACTTGGAAGATATCTAATTTTAGAGAGAAGCATAATATTATGACGAGATTTGTTTTAGATGGGGCGCACAAAAATATAGATTGTGTAAATTGCCACACTTCAATTTCTGAATTTACTCCCTTGCCTTTGGATTGTTTTGGATGTCACGAAAAGGATTATGAAATAGCCAACTCCCCAAACCATAAGCTTGCTCACTTTACCACTCGGTGTACAGATTGTCATCAGAGTAAAGCTCTAACTTGGCATGAAACGACATTTGAACATATTACATTTAGACTTGAAGGCAAACACAAGGTTATAGAGTGCTATGAATGTCATAAAGGTATCTTCGCTGGGACACCACGTGATTGTTATCCTTGTCATCAAAACGATTATATAAATACCCAAAATCCAAATCATAAAGAAGCTAATTTTGTCACTCTGTGTCAAGACTGTCATACTACGAATGGTTGGAGGCCAGCTAATTTTGATCATAGTTTAACAGGTTTTAGTTTGACGGGTAGACATTTGGCGATAGAATGTTCATCTTGTCATAGGAGTGGTTTTGCTGGGGTGCCGAGAGATTGTTGGGGTTGTCATCAGGGTGATTACATGTCTGCTACTTCTCCAGTTCACACGGTTGGATATCCACATGAGTGTGAGAAATGCCATACTACGAATGGTTGGAGGCCAGCTAATTTTAACCACGATGCACAATATTTCAAGATATATTCTGGCAAACATAATTATGCGAAAGGAAGATGGCATTATTGTTCTGACTGTCATCAATTAGCGCCGACATCATTTTCTGAATTTACATGTATTAGTTGTCACGAACACCAAAAAAGCAAAATGGACCAGGAGCATAGAAATGTTGCGGGTTATGTTTATGAAAGCCGTAGATGTTATGATTGTCACAGGAACAATTAAAAACAAAGGCTTTTAAGTTTAAAAATGTTAAGGAAGTTTTATCTTCTATTATTGCCAATTTCAATTATGGCTCAATCACCACATGGAAAGATTGATATCCCGTGTTCGGATTGTCATTCTACAGTTGCATGGAAACCCATTAAGGATAAAATAAATTTTAATCACTCATCCACAGGTTTTTCACTTCTTGGTGCGCATTCAAAACTTTACTGTACGGATTGTCATAAGAAAGAAAAAGGTGAACTTTTGTTTAATCGCGTTGATAAGCTTTGTTCCTCATGTCATTTTGATTTTCATTCAGGTGAGCTCGGGTCGGATTGTGATATTTGCCATTCTTTTAGGACATGGCGGTTGGAGGATATTGTAAGAAAGCATCAAAAAACACGATTTCCGCTTATCGGAGTTCATTCCAGTGTTAACTGCAATGATTGTCATATAATGGCTGGTAAATTTCAATTTTTTGGTTTATCGCTTGAGTGCGTGGCCTGTCATGAAAAAGCATACTCTGAAGCAAAGAATCCTGATCATAGAGCGTTGAATTTCAGTCAAAATTGTGATGAATGTCATTCGATAAGGTCAGTGGCATGGAAAGGTGAGGTTAGTTTTCACAGTAAGATAACCTCATTTCCACTTGAGGGCGTACATGCAAGGATAGGGTGTGAACCATGTCATAAAAATGGACAATTTTCAGGGCTTTCAACTGATTGTTACAGTTGCCATAGCCAACAATATGATGCGACGACAAATCCGAATCATAGAAATGTTGGTTTCCCAACAACGTGTCAAAATTGCCATACTGCTAATGGATGGAGACCAGCTTCTAACTTTGATCATGACAGGAGGTTTTTTAGAATTTATTCTGGCAAGCACAGGGGCAGATGGAATAGTTGTAGCGATTGCCATATTGATCCGAATAACTATCAAAATTTTTCTTGCTTGAACTGTCATGAGCACCGTCAAAGTAAAATGGACAACGAGCATCGGAATATCTCTGGATATAGATATGAAAGCCCAGCTTGTTATTCATGTCATAGGGGCGTTTGAAAACAAAGGCGCTTAAAAAGATGAAAACTAAAATATTGTTCGCTTTGTATATATCCATATTTTTCTGCCATTTTGGAATTTCTCAATCTGATACTCTTAAGATAGAGGGCAAAGTGATATTTTTAACAGCTGATGGGGTTTACTTTAACTTTGGACAAGATGATGGTGTATCGCTTGGGGATACAGTTCAAATATATAGAAATGCTCAAAGAATAGAAACGCTTTTTATATCGCTTACTTCCAGCAAAAGAGCTGTTGCAAGAGTATCTTCTGAAGTTATACAGAGGATAAAAATTGGTGATGTAGCCGTGATTTTAAAGCAAAGGGTGAAAAAACAGGAAGAAGAGATTGAGGATAAAAAAGTCTCAGAAACGGTTGAAAAACCAGCGATTGCGGTACCGGGGGTATCCGTTGCATTGGAAAGAACCGAATTTAAACCAAAACCAGTAAATTTTTTCGGAAGGATAGCTTTTCAAGACTTCTCGTCGTTTTCAGGCTCGGGTTTTAACTATCATAGACCTGGGTTTTTATTTGTTTTTTCATCGGATAGGCTTTTTATAGATAATTTAACATTTAATATATATGCCAGGGCAGATTACATAACCTCAAGGACAATGACAAGTAAATCAAGTGATTTTAATTTTAGAGTGTACCAACTCTCACTTGGTTATAAATTTGGAGTTTTTGATCTTCGCGTTGGCAGAATATTTTCAGGTATAATTCCTGGAGCGGGTAACACTGACGGCATTCAACTTTCTGTTGACAAGTTTAGCACATCATTTGGAATAATAGCAGGTGTTCAACCTGAAAAGATAAGATATGCATTGAATAGTTCAAATCCAAAATTTTCAGTATTTGCAAGCAGAAAATTTATATTTGGCAATTTCTCTATGTATTCTACAGTCTCATATTCAAGGGTTATGAAAAATAAAAAGCTTGACGAGGAATTTGTCTACCTTCAAAATAATTTAAGCTACTTAAGCGTGTTTTGTTTTTATCAGTCTGCTCAATTTGATCTTAATGATATATCACAGGGTCAAAAGGTCAAAAAATTGACACCAAGAAATTTCTTTATATCTGCCAGTATAATTCCTGTTAATTTGGTATCATTTGATATTGGCTTCAGTGCGTATAAGAACACATATCTTTTTGAAACTATGAAAGATATCCCAGATTCGCTTTTTGACAGGCGAATTAGGAAAAATTTAAGAGGTGCCTTGAGGTTGAGGTTACCAATTAAAGTTGAACTTGGCATGAGTGGATCTGTGAAATTGCTTGAGAATGAAGATAAGGGGGATTATATTACAACTGGTTATATGAGTGCATATGATGTTTTTTCAACTGGGATTGACTTTAAGCTTGGCTATTCATTTATAAAGTCAAGATTTGCTGAAATCAACAATACTGAAATTTCTTTTGGACGGGACTTTTTTAATGGGATTTTAAGCTTTAATCTTGAAGCGAGTGCTTATTCATATATAACATCTCTTGGTGACAGGTTTTTAAATACGGTCTTGAGGTCGGGCTTAATTTTTAACATCTCTAAGCGTTATAGTTTTATAGTTGATCTTGAAAGGAGCTGGGAAAGGGATTTCAAAAGATTTACGATATTTGCTGAAATTGGATATAGATTTTAAAAAATATCCTCACTGATATGGATATATTGACACTTGGGATAGTGTTTATTTTAATACTTGCCATATTCATTCCATATTTTATTAGGTTCAAAAGGAGGGAAAAGAGAGCTTTGGAAAAACTTGAAGAGGCAAAGGTTAGCGGTCTTATTGAAGCATATGGGTTGCATCCGAAGATAGATATAACATATTGCATAGGCTGTGGAAGTTGTGTTAAAGCTTGTCCCGAGGGTGATGTACTTGATGTGGTTGATGGCAAAGCGACAGTGATAAATGGATATAAATGTGTAGGTCATGGTTTATGTGCTGAAGCGTGTCCTGTTGGAGCGATTGAACTTATCCTTGGTAGCCCAAGCCAAGTCATTGAAGTGCCAGAGCTTGATGAAAACTATCAGACGAATATTCCGGGTATTTTTATACCGGGCGAGCTTGGGGGGATCGGGCTTATAAGAAATGCGGTTTCACAAGCAAAAACTTGTATATACTACATTGCTAAAAATAAACATAAAGACAACAGTGATGAATATGATGTTATAATAGTTGGCGCCGGACCTGCTGGGCTTACAGCTTCGCTTGGTGCTATAGAACATAAACTCAAATACATAACCTTAGAGCAAGAAAGTGATATCGGTGGTTCAATACTTCATTATCCACGGCATAAACTTGTTATGCATTACCCAGTTGAACTACCATTATATGGTCAACTTAAATTCTATGAAGTTGAGAAGGAAACACTTTACAGAATATGGCTTGAAATAATTGAGAAATATGGTGTTAACATCAAAACCGAAAGGAAGGTTATTGATATAAAGCAAGATAATGGCTCATTTTTGGTGATGACTGAAAATGGTGAAATATACAAGGGCAGGAATGTTATACTGGCGCTCGGAAGAAGAGGTTCTCCCAGAAAACTTGGAGTTCCAGGTGAAGAGCTTGGAAAGGTATCTTATAAACTTATAGAAGCTGAAAATTATAACAAATGTGATGTCCTTATCGTTGGAGGTGGGGATAGTGCTATAGAAGCTGCAATGGCATTAGCAAATCAAATTGGAAATAAAGTGACAATATCTTATCGCGGTGATAAATTTAAAAGAATAAAGCCGAGAAATAGGGAGCGCATAGAAAAGTATATAGCGGAAGGGAAAATTCAGGTAATTTATAATTCAAATGTAAAAGAAATTAAAGAAGAATCCGTCGTCCTTATGACATCGGATGGAGAGATTGAGATTAAAAATAATTATGTTTTTGTTTTTATAGGTGGAACATTGCCGTATGATCTTTTGAAAAAAGTTGGGATTAAAATTATCCAAAAGAAGGGTGAAGTAGTTAGCAAGAAGAGGTGATAAGCTTAAATCAGGCGTAAAGTCTCTGGTAGGGAAAGTGATTTAAATTTTAGTGGATGGTGAGTATGAATCAGGTAGATATATTTTTATGAGATGAGGGCTGGGAAGTTTAGGAGTGTGAGGAGTATTGGTGAGGCGATAAAATTTGTGGTTGATTTTTTACGAAAATTTAGAGTTGTTTGCCCCTTTTAAAGAAGATAAACCAAAGCGGTAATTCAATAAATGTTGCGGTTAGTAAAGTCATCGTATCCTGAATAGATTTTAATCTCGGCGTCATTTCTTTCACATTTAAAAACAATAGAGATAATCCTGTGACCAATCCTCCAAATTTGTAGAGAGACAAAAGATATAACGAAAAGAAAACCAAAATTAGAAAGGTTGACTTCAGTCCAGCTTTTTTATTTTGCCTGT
>CAYTKW010000007.1:0-183325 GCA_964438815.1 uncultured Bacteroidota bacterium | reverse complement strand
ATAAACTCAGGATTATAATCAGAATGATCAGTGACAACTATGACACAATCATATTTTTTTAAATTTTCAGCCGTCAGCGGAACAGATACTTTGCTATTTTTTGAGTATTTCCTTGTCTTAGGTAAAACAGGAATGTGAGGATCATTGTAATCAACCGTTGCTCCCTTCTCCTCAAGTAACTCCATGAGTTTAAATGCAGGTGATTCCCTTGCATCATCAACATCTTTTTTATAAGCTAAACCAAGAAGTAGAATCTTTGCTCCTTTTATGCTTTTCCCATGTTCATTTAAAAATTCTATTGTCTTCTGAACCACATAATAAGGCATGTATGTATTTATTTCACCTGCAAGCTCAATAAATCTTGTGTGAAAATCATACTCTCTTGCTTTCCATGTAAGATAAAATGGATCAATTGGTATACAGTGTCCGCCAAGACCAGGCCCAGGATAGAATGCCTGAAAACCAAAGGGTTTAGTCTTTGCAGCTTCTATAACCTCCCATATATTTATCCCCATCCTATCAAAGAGCATTTTAAGTTCATTTACAAGTGCGATATTTACCGCTCTATATATGTTCTCAAGAAGTTTTGTTGCCTCAGCTACTTTGGTTGATGAAACAGGAACAGTTTGAGAAAAAACTTGGCTGTAAAGCGCATTTGCAACCTCAAGACAATTCTTTGTATATCCTCCAACAACTTTTGGGATTTGAGAGGTTTTGAAGTTTTTATTATTTGGATCTTCCCTCTCAGGTGAAAATGCAAGGAAGAAATCTTCACCAGCTTTTAACCCAGACCCCTCAAGGATTTCTCTTAAATCCTCATCTGTTGCCCCAGGATAGGTTGTTGACTCAAGGACAACAAGTTGACCTTTACGCAGGTACCTTGCTATAGTTTTACCCGTGTTAAAAACATAACTCATATCTGGCTCACGATATTCGTTCAATGGGGTTGGGACGCAAATTATGATGCAATCAACTTCACTTAACTTTGAAAAATCAGATGTTGGTGTAAATTTTGGCATGATTTGATAGATTTTACCATCAGCAATGTATTTTATATAACTTTCACCTCGTTTTAATTTCTCAATCTTTTCCTCATCAATGTCAAAACCCACAACATCAAATCCAGCATTGCAAAACTCTATCACGAGTGGCAAACCGACATACCCAAGCCCAATGATCCCCACTTTCGCCTGTCTTGACTTAATTTTCTCTAAAAGCATATCTTTATTTAAATTCAAAAATCCCATTTCTGAAAAATAATTTTTAATTACGCATGCTACCGCCATTGGGAGTACCTAATCCCTCCCCAAAATTGAGAGCAGGTATTTTTGAAGTTAATATCATAAAAACTGGTATAAATATAATAAATCCAAAATAAAAAGTCAAGAGCTAACTTAACTTCACTTGTGCTTATCTATTTTAATTTTAGCTTCTCTCTTATAAATTCAACTATTTCCTCTGCTAAGCTAACAGCATCTTCAGCTACATCCTTAGTATAAACTCTCGCAGGAATACTATCCGGCAAGCTATTTGGGTATCTCGTAGGGATGTAATAACCATCAAGGATAGCCCATCTTTTAACCTTCTCCGAAAATTCTGGCTCATATTTTGAAGCTAAACCACATAATCTCTCCACAGAATGTCCAATCACTATCTCCTCTCCTTGTGCATATAAAAACCCCTTTAAAGCTTTTTCACCAACCTGCTGAGCTAAAAAACACGCAATATGATATCCACCTCTTTTTGCTAAATCTTTTGCCCATTTTAAATCTTCCACTGCTTGTTCAAGCCACCTTTTACCTTCTTCAATCGCCTCCCCTCTCATAAATTACAACCTCTTTCTCTAATATCTTTTTTAAAAAACCCCTTTTTTTCATCCTTTCAAATTCTTCAGGTGTATAACATATGATATCCGCATCAACAGGAAGAGCTAATAAAGAATAAATCTCTTTCAATCTTTCTAAAAAGGGTTTATCTGTTTTCATTATTATGAGTATATCTAAATCGGTAAAAAGGTCTGACCTCCCCTGCGAATAAGAACCAAAAATGCTTATCTTTTCAACTTTGTCTTTAAGTTTGGCAATAATCATCTCAACCGAAGTTTTTAGCAATTTAGAATATTCTATCCTCTTTCTCTCTATATCGTTTATTTTTTCTCCGCTTTCCATTTTTGCTTTTCTGCTTCCTATGTTATATTTAACTTAAAACTGTTTTCTGTGGGGTTTTTCTTTCGGTTCGGTAAAAATCAGAATCAAAACTTACAATTATATAGTCATAATTTTTCTGATGCATAATTAGGCATCATCAAAATCAAGTCCCATAGTATCCACAAAGATACACTTCAATCGCCTCATCACTCAAGTGATTTTTTCTGCAATTCTAAAGAAATGTATTTGTCTTTAAATTCCTTTAAGGCCACCGCCCGACTAAGACTTACTTTTTTCTCCAACAAAAACTTAATAAAGTCTCTCACTTCTTCTTGAAGTTCAGGAGGTAATTTTTTTATTAATTTTTCAATTTTATTCGTGCTACCGCCATCGGGAGCTTCTGCCCCTCCCCAAATTTAAAAACAGATATTTTTAAAGTTAACACCATAAAAACTTGTTATAAATATAATAAATCCAAAATCAAAAATCAAGAGATCAATCTATTTTCCAAACAATCACATCTTTATTTCCCCAAGTCTTCGCAATTTTCTGTAACTCAACAAGAATTTTTATCTTCTCCTCAAACGGAAGCTTCGCCCTCTCTCTTCGAAATTTTTCTTTCTCTTTGAATAATTCATCCCTTGTGAAAACCACACCATCAATGATAATTTTCTGCTCATTTTTCATAACTGCTCTTTTTTAACTCTTTAAATTTTTTGGCTAAATCATACCTGTTTAAAATATCATTTAGTTTCTTTAAATCTATCTCCGCTTGCTCCAAAAGCATTTGTATCTTTATTTTATCTTTTTCCCTACCTGCCCTCAAAAATAGAACAATTAAATATTCGGGTGAAATTATTTTTGCTTTTACACCTTCATAATCTACCTCTTGAGCATTTTCCACTGCCTCTCTTTCAAGTTCATCAGCAGGGAAGATATCAACTGGAATCCCCTCTATAATTAACCAGTGCCCTTCCCATACATATCCTTTGCCTTTAAGATATTCATATACCGGAGACAGGTTAATTAATATCTTTTCATTCACTGATTCTTTTCCCAATATTACAAAGACATCTAAATCTTGCGTGAAAAATTGCATAATCTTCTATCAATCCGCTTTCCTTTAATTCGTTAATAACCATTATGGCTTTCTTCATCTAAAATCTCTTCCCATCATTTTTATCTCAAACTACATTTCGCTTACAAAATGTAAAAAATCAAAAAGCAAAGTTCAAGCAAATCATCATTTGCCCTTTATCAATTCCTGTGCGATTTGAACTGCATTAGTTGCTGCACCCTTGCGAAGATTATCAGCCACAATCCACAAATTCAAACCATTTTCAACACTAAAATCACGTCTTATCCTCCCGACGAAAACTTCATCCCTCTCATAAGAATTTATCGGCATCGGATAAAAATTGTCAAAAGGTTCATCCCGCAAAACAACCCCGGGCAAATTGTCAAGAATCCTTCTTACCTCTTCAATTTTAAAGTCTTTCTCAAATTCTATATTCACAGATTCGCTATGTCCACCGATAACTGGGACCCGAACACATGTCGCAGTTATCCTAATAGTATCATCCCCCATTATCTTCTTCGTCTCATTCATCATCTTTTGAATACCCATCATCATAAAAAGCATCTATATGCGGGATGCAATTAAACGCAATCTTATGCGGAAATTTTGGATTGGAAACATCCAAACCTTTAATCTCAGCCATGAGCTGATCAACGCCTCTTTTGCCTGCACCTGTGACCGATTGATATGTTGATACGACAACCCTTTTTACCTTGAACCTATCGTGAAGCGGTTTCAAGACGACGACAAGTTGAATCGTTGAACAATTTGGATTCGCTATTATGCCTTTGTGTTCAAAAATTTTCTCCCTATTGACCTCTGGGACCACAAGTGGGACATTATCATCAAGCCTAAACGCGGAGCTATTATCTATGACAACGCAATTCCTTTTGACCGCCTCTGGCGCATATTCAAGGCTCACATCGGAACCAGCGGAAAACAAAGCTATGTCAACCCCTTTAAATTTATCAGATGTTAATTTTTCAACTTTAAAAGCTTCACCGTTAAATTTTAATTCAACCCCGACCGATTTCTCAGATGCGAGGAGGATGAGATTTTTAATCGGAAAGTTTCTCTCCTCAAGCACTTGAAGCATTTTCCTACCGACCAATCCAGTTGCACCAACTATGGCAACATTATACCCGGTCATTTTAAATTCAATTTTTTTGTTTTTGCTTAAAATCCCGCAATGGTATCCACAGGTTTTAGTCAACGCTAATTTTTCACAAATATTGCGGTCACCTTAAATCCATTTCAAGCATTGTCCTCGAATCCGTTTTCTCATCCCTATACTTTACGACGATAGGTGTATAAATTGAAAGACCATTTTCAATTGCAAAATCATTTGCCCTTATAATTCTTGAACCTTTAACAACTATAGCATTCTCTGGGATTTCAAGCGGTTTCCCACCTTCAGAACGATAAATTTTTCCCCTTACAATATCATAAACTGGCGTTGAAGCGGTCAATATAACACCAGCTCCAATTACAGCTCCCCTTCTAACTATCGTCCCTTCATAAATTCCCGCATTACCTCCAATGAGCACATTGTCTTCAATTATGACAGGAAGCTGTCCCACTGGTTCAAGCACTCCACCTATTTGAGCAGATGCGCTTATATGGACATTTCTACCAATTTGAGCACACGAACCAATAAGCGCATGCGAATCTATCATCGTCCCCTCATCAACATAAGCACCAACATTGATATAAGCTGGTGGCATTATGACAACATCCTTTGCAATATAAGCTCCTTCTCTTATTGAAGTTCCACCAGGGACAATTCTTACCCCCGAATCAATTGAAATTCTTTTCAATGGATATGTATGCTTGTCAAAGAATTTGAAATTTTCATCAATTGACATGTCAGCTATTTTACCCAACCTGAAACCAAGAAGGATTCCCTTTTTAACCCAATGATTTACAATCCATTCACCGTTCACATTTTCAGCTGCTCTTACCTTCCCAGTTGATAAAAGCTCTCTAAATTTTATGAAGATATCCTCAGCTTCAGATGGCAAGTTTGATGGCTCAACCTCGTAAAACTTTTCAATTTTTTCAGATATAAATTTTATGAGCGCGGTTTCCTCAATGTTTTTCACTTTGAGTGCGAATTTATTTCTTTTTTAACAACTTCAAAAAGTATATTTCTTAATTTTTCTTTATTTTTTTCGCTCATTTTAACGAGTGGAAGGCGATAAACCTCTTTGATAAGACCGAGCATAGCCATCGCGCATTTTACAGGTATTGGGTTCGTCTCAACGAAATTTGCCTCCATAAGTGGCAAAAGTCTGTAGTGAAGTTCCCTTGCCCTTTCAAGTTCTCCATTAAGACAGGCACTGACAAGTTGCTTCATAAGGTCTGGGACCTCATTTGAGGCAACTGATATTACCCCATCACCTCCAACAAGTATCACTGGAAAAGCAAACGAATCATCACCTGAATAAACTTTGAACCCATTTGGTCTGCTTCTTATTATCTCCATGATTTGAATTAAATTTCCAGACGATTCCTTTATACCCACGACATTTGGTATCTCTTCGGCAATTTTAAGCGTCGTCTCAGCAGTCATATTAACTCCTGTTCTTCCGGGGACATTATACATCACAATCGGTATATCAACGGCGCTTGCTATTTCGGCAAAATGTGCATAAAGTCCCTGTTGTGTTGGCCTGTTATAATATGGTGTAATCGTTAAAATTGCATCTGCTCCAAGTTCTTTCGCATGCTTTGCGTGTTCAATTGATTTCTTCGTTGAATTGCTCCCTGCACCCGCGATCACAATAACTCTGCCATTTGCTTGCTGGATTACAGTTTCAATCACATGATAATGCTCCTCATCCGTCAATGTGGCACTTTCACCCGTTGTCCCAACTGGGACGATTGCGTCAACCCCGTTTTCAATTTGCCATTCAACAAGGTTTCTCAATGCCACATAATCAACTTCCCCTGCTTCATCAAATGGTGTGACAAGCGCTGTTGCAAGCCCTCTGAAATTGAAATTTTCTCTCATAGCATATTTGAAAATTTATTTTTAAAACAAAATTTCCTCAAATTTATAAAATCCTTTTTTCCCAAGGATGAACTCACCAGCTTTAATTGCCCCAATGGCAAACCCAGTTCTGCCTTTTGACATATGTTTTATTTCAATTGTATCAAATACAGAATCAAATACAACACTGTGATTTCCGAAGAAACTTCCCGAGCGAACTGAAACTATTTGAATTACATCGGGTGGAATTTTACCGGATGGTCTTTCTGTGAATTTTTCTCGCTTTCTTTTAATCTCTTTGTTAAGAATCTCAAATAATTTCAACGCTGTTCCACTTGGGCTGTCAATTTTTTGCGCGTGATGAATTTCTTCAATGAATACATCATATTCTGGAAATTTGTTGAAAAGTTTACCAGCAAGTTCAACAAGTTTGAAAACTATGTTCATACCTATTGAAAAATTTGACCCGTAAATCAAACCTATTTCATTTTTCTCAACTATCTCCTTAACTTGGTTAAGATTTTCATACCAACCTGTTGTTCCGACGACTATGTTTTTGCCGTATTGTGCCATGTAATGAACATTTTTTAAAAATGCCGATGGTGTTGAAAAATCAATGAAGAGATCAACCTCATCAATCAAATTCGTGTCGTCAAGGTTTTCAAAGTTAAACTTTGAATTTAACTTCAAGATAATTTTATGATTTAATTCCAGCGCAACCCTTTCAACTTCCCTTCCCATTTTACCGTAACCAACCAAAGCTATATTCATCGTTAAATGTTAAGTTTATTTGTTTTAAGGGCATTTGAAATTTCCTCATTGTTTTTGCCAAGTTTGAATTCATCGTGCAAAATTTTAACCGCCCTTTCAACTTCGCTTTCATTTACTATACATGATACTTTTATCTCTGATGTTGAGATCATTTTAACCTTTATGCCTTCCCTTGCAAGCGCCGAAAACATCCTTGATGCGATCCCGGCGTGACTTACCATCCCAATCCCAACTATTGAAACCTTACCTATATTTATGTCCTCATCAATGCCTTTTACATTATATTTCTCTGCGAAATTTTTAACAAGTTTAAGTGCCTTTTTAAAGTCAGCTTTCGTAACAGTAAAACCGATATCAGTAAATCCATCAACGCTTGATGTCTGAGTTATCATGTCTATAACTATATTTGCATCGGCTATCGTGTTGAAAAGTTCTGCTATCACATCTGGTTTATCCGGTGCGCCGAGCACTGTTATTTTAGCTTGATTTTTATCGCTTGCTATCCCTCTTACGACGACCTCTTCAATCATTTTTTCAATTTCCTTTGTTATCAAAGTTCCTTTCTCGTTTGTGAAACTGCTTTTTACATAAACTGGGACATTATATTTCATCGCAAGTGCCACTGAGCGAGTTTGAAGAACTTTTGCCCCACTTCCTGCAAGCTCAAGCATCTCTTCATAGCTTATCTCGTCAAGTTTCACTGCTCCTTTAACTATGTTCGGATCAGCAGTGTAAACTCCGTCAACATCGGTGTAAATTTCACATATGATATCATCCCTAAACTGCGTAAGCGATGCTGCAATTGCTACAGCGGTTGTATCACTTCCACCACGCCCGAGCGTCGTTATGTTCCCATCCTCATCAATGCCCTGAAATCCTGCAATTACAGGTATTATCCCCTGATTTATTAAGTTAATTAATCTTTCGGCATCTATTTTTCTTATCCTTGCTTTTGTAAATGAGCTATCAGTTATAATTTTAAGTTGATGACTTTGAAGTGAGACTGCTTTGAATCCGAGTTCAATTATCGCCATTGCAACGAGAGCTGTTGACACTTGTTCGCCTGTTGAAACGAGAACATCAAGTTCCCTAAGGTCGGGGTTGGGTGTGAGCTGATATGCAAGGTTTATCAACCTGTCTGTTTCACCAGCCATTGCCGAGACGACAACTGCAACATCATGACCTTGTCTTTTAGTTTGAGCGATTATGTTAGCGACATTTTTTATCCTTTGAATGTTTGCGCCGGAAGTTCCACCAAACTTTTGAATTATCAGCATCAAAGTTTGAATTTTATGTTTCAAAATTAAAATTTAACATAAAATATAATGCAGAAGATGCAAATTGTCAATAGTTAATTTTTAAGCATTGAAATTTTTTGATTTATTTTTTAACTTAATCTTAAAGCGCCTGTAGCTCAACTGGACAGAGCGTGGGCCTCCGGAGCCCGAGGTTGCGGGTTCAAGTCCCGCCAGGCGCGCTTTAAGTTTATCAAAAATAAAATTTAATCACATATGAAACTTTCCGTAAATGTTGACCATGTCGCAACACTTCGCGAAGCACGCGGTGGACTTGAACCAGACCCTGTAACAGCTGCACACATCGCAGAACTCGCAGGAGCAGACGGCATAGTCTGCCACCTTAGAGAAGATAGACGCCATATAAACGATCGCGACCTTAAACTCCTTCGCGAAACCATAAAGACAAAACTTGACCTTGAAATGGCAGCAACCGAGGAAATGGTAAAAATAGCAATTGAAACCCTCCCCGACCTAGTCACGCTCGTCCCAGAAAGAAGGCTTGAAAGGACAACCGAACGCGGTTTAAATGTTATTGAGCAAGTTTCATATCTATCTGATGTCGTCCTTGAAATGCATAAACACGATATAAAAGTAAGCTTATTCGTTGATCCCGACCTGAGACAAGTTGAAGCAGCAGCAAAAACCGGCGCCGACTTCATTGAAATCCACACCGGAGAATACGCAAACGCAAGAAATGAAAAAATCCAAAACGAAGAACTCCAAAAAATAAAAGAAATAGCAAAACTCGCCCGACACCTCGGACTTGGTGTAAATGCAGGACACGGTCTTAACTATCTAAATGTGATACCGATAACCAAAATAGAAGAAATTGAAGAGCTAAGCATTGGACACGCAATCATTGCAAGAGCTATCTTCGTCGGTTTTGAAAGAGCTGTAAGAGAAATGGTCCGCATCGTAAAAGGAATATAAAATTTAAAGCAGAAACCTAAATGAACCCCACACAACATAAGCCTGGAATTTCAACAATTTTAATCCATGGTGAGTTAAAAGATAAATCATACCATTCCGTCGTTTACCCAATTTATCAAACCTCAACATTTGCAGTTGAAAAATCAGACGATTACCAAAAATTTATTGATGAAGTTGAAGATTTTTACATCTACTCAAGATATGGAAACCCAACCGTTCGTGAAGTTGAAAGAAAATTAGCACTCATTGAAAACGCAGATGATGCAATTTTGTTTTCATCAGGGATGTCCGCAATCACGACAACGATTTTGAGCTTTATTGAATCAGGGGATGAACTCATATCTTTAAGCTCAATTTACGGCGTCACATATAGATTTTTCAGAGACCAAATGCCAAAATTTGGAGTTAAAGTTAAGTTCATTGATATTGAAGATGTTGACAATATAAAAAATCTCATAACGGATAAGACGAGGTTAATTTACTTTGAAACCCCAGTAAATCCGACGACAAGAATAGTTGAAATAGAAAAAATTGTAAACGAAGCAAGGGGAAAAGAATGGATTTTAACAGTAATTGACAACACATTTGCTACACCTGTGAATCAAAATCCAATTGATTTAGGTGTTGATATAGTTTTACACAGCGCAACAAAATATCTTTCTGGACATAGCGACCTTATACTTGGTTGTGTTATGTCAAGCAAAGATAAAATTGAAAGGATAAGAAAACTAAAAAATATACTCGGTGGTAATCCCGACCCGCATCAGGCATTTTTGCTTGGTAGAAGCTTGAAGACACTTGAACTTCGTGTGAAAAAGCAAAATGAAAACGCCTTTAAACTTGCACAATTTTTATCAGAACATAAAAAAGTGAAAAGGGTTCTTTACCCTGGGCTTACTTCACACCCTGAACATGAGATTGCAAAAAGACAAATGAGAGGCTTTGGTGGAATGCTTGCGTTTGAAATAGATGGAAAACTTGAACATGCTAAAAAGTTCTGCGATTCGTTAAAAATTGCCCTAAATGCGACAAGCCTTGGTAGCGTTGAAACGCTTGTCAGCATCCCTGTTCTAACTTCACATGTTAAAATAAATGAATCTGAACTCAAAAGAGCTGGAATAAGCGAATCAATGGTTCGCGTTTCTGTTGGGATAGAAAATATAGAAGATTTATTGTGGGATTTTGAACAAGCATTGAATTCAATTTAAAATTTCAGTGGGCGTAATCTCTTAAAGCTGTGTCGCAATTAGCATTTTGACTTAACTTGTCCCTGCTGAATCTTGCTCTGAATCCAGTTCAGGGTCTACGATTTCAGCTCTTGACAACAGCTCATGTTTCAGGATAACACAATACCATCCAGCAAAAATGAATCAACTAAAATCATACAAATCCCCTGGGGTGTTGATATTTTTTAGATAACGCTTTTTATCGCCAAAAGTTAAGAGTTTTTCTTCTGGAATAAAATAAATTTTTTCAGGGCTTTTCTCTTGGAGCGACTTTATAAATCCCTTTATTGAATTTTGAGATTTCAAATAATTTTCAATTTGTGGAAGAAATTCAGAAGCAATGAAAACCGGTAAAGGCTTCTCAAGTGAAATCGCTATTATCTTTGAAAAGTTAAATTCTTGCGCAAGGTTTTTAAAGTATGATATAAATTCAAAAGTTAAAAAAGGCATATCAACAGGCACGAAGAGAGCGGATTTTTCCCCTGTTCTTTTAAAAAATGAATAAATTCCAGCAAGTGGACCTTTATATCTTTCCACATCTTCAACAATTTCAAAATCAAAATTAAGTTGACTTTCTTTTAACTTCTCTTTAACAAATTTTTCATCATCACATAAAACATAAACTTTTTCAAAAACTTGTCTTAACTTCTCCATTGTAATTTCAATTAATGTTTTCCCTTCAAACTTAAAAAATCTTTTATCTTCCCTAAACCTTTCCGACCTCCCTCCTGCAAGAACTGCCCCGCAAACTTCCACACCTGTTCTAACCATCACTGATTTATAACTCATCTCGTTTTATTTCAAAAATTTCATCTACCACTTTTTATCAAAGTATAGGAAATTCTTCGTAAAACTTCTTCAAGATAGCAAGGAACCCAAGAGAGAAGGTACTCCTTGAGAAATTTATCTTCAATTTCTAAAATTTCAAAAGCAGTTTCAACATTTTTCTGCATCCATCTTTCCTTTTCTTCGTAGCAAAGAATGGACATAAACTTAAGCTCTATGCCCAAGTGGTCAGGAATTTTACCCTTTTAAATCCATCCTATTCCTGTTTCATAATAAAATTTAAGAACTCTTTGTGTCCACTCTCCCATAAGAACATTTTCTCCTTAAAATTTTAAAAAATAAAAATTTTGCCTGATAAAGCAGCAAAAGCCGTAAAAGTAAGTGACTTTTTCAAAAACTTTTGTTTTACAAAGTAAAGCAAGGGGGCAAAAGCCCCTGCTTTTTTATTATTATTTGAACTGATAAAAGAAAGTCAACCTAGCGTAGAGATCAGACTTTGGTCTATTTCCATTTTTCTTATCATAGAAAACATACTCAACATTAGGAATTATGCTCACATTCTTATCTAATTTAAAATCAACCCCAGCAATAATAAGGTTTGAAGGAGCTGTGGAAGCGAAAGGTAAATATGAGAAATTCTCTCCAGCAGGATTTTCATCAAACATTTTATCAAACCTTAAAATCAAAGCCCTATCTTTCACAAAATCAAATGTAAAGAATCCTGAAGCAACTCTCAATGAAGAACCGCCATACTTTTTCTGCCCCGCAAATTGAAGACCTAATCTCATTTTTTTGCTCTTAAACCCTAAAAATCCCTGATATGTGTAAACCTGGTTGGTTCTTTCGGCATTTGTCCAATCCCCGTATACCTCAATGAAGAAATTATCCGTTGGATAAAATGAAAGAGAAAGATATATTTTTTTGTATTTGTTGAACTCTGATTTTGTCCCTTCACCATTTCCAATCATAAAGTGATATTTTAAATTTTCCCCAAACGCGCCAAGCAACGCGATTCCCAAGTCCCTTGAATTACCAAGTTTCTGAAGGTCAAGCGGAGTCTTTTCAACAGAACGATAACCCCAATGTTTCTCAATCAACTCCCATGTCGGCGTTGGCGAAAGCCCAAAAAATAAAGATTGTTCACCAAATTTCCATTCAAGATATGCGTCTTTAATGTAGGGTTTAATGTTATCAGGATTTTCCTTAAAGTCAGGACTGTTAAATTCAAGCCTAAACCTTGTCATAAAGTTTTCAGAGATGTTATAATCGTATGTAAAATAAATCCTCCTGAACCAGAAACCATTTTGCTTTTCATAGTCAGATCTGTGATTAGTAAAAACATAGTAAAAATCCCCAAACATATAGCCTGATAATTTACCTGGGCTTGTTTTAATTGGAGAAAGATAAAAATCAAGTGTAGTCTTACCGGGTCTAATTGTTACATTTTTTGTTTGCAGATCATATCCAACAATCTTCGCTTCAACTTTGTAAACTCCAGGTTTAACATTTTTAATCACATAGTTACCATTTACATCTGTTATTGAACCAAGTGTTGCCCCAACGATAATAACTGATACTGCAGGCAGAGGATTGTTCGTTTCACGGTCATATACCGTTCCCCGAATTTCGCCAAACTGTTGAGTGAATAGCAAATTTGAGAAGTAAATTAAGGAAGGTATAAAAGTTAACAAATTTTTCATGGCTTAAGTTTTATCTTCTTTTTATTCAAACTCTTTATATTTCCCGTGCTTTATAACCTTACCTTCAACGATGAAGACGACATCCTCACCTATATTCGTCGCAAGGTCGGCGATTCTTTCAAGGTTTCTTGAAATCCTCTCAATGTGAATTGCCCTCTCAATCGTTGTCGGATCTGAAACCATATATGTGATAAGCTCACGCAGGATTTGATCTCTGTAGGAATCTATTATATCATCCCTTTCACATACACTTCTAGCAAGTTTTGAATCGCCCCTGATAAACGAATCAATGCTATCCTTCAACATTTGAATTGTCTCCTCAGCCATTCTCGGTAGGTCAATGAATGGTTTAAGCTGTGGCTTCTCAATTAAAAATAGGGCGCTTTCAGATATATTTACAGCCATATCACCAATTCGTTCAAGGTCATTGTTCATCTTTAAAATCATGATTATAGTTCTCAAATCTCTTGCCTCAGGCTGATATCTTGCTATCAGGTTGATGCATATTTCATCTATTTCAATTTCCATATTGTTCACATTCGGCTCGTCAACTTGAAGAACTTCAATTAAAAGTGTTTTATCTCTATTCAATAGCCCACGTATGCTTTTCTCAATCATACTTTCAACGAGATTCCCCTGTTCAATGATTTTCTCTTTGAGTTTATTTAATTTTTCATAAAACATAGTTTAACCTCGCTCAATTTAATTTAGCCAATTTTCCCAGACAAAAACTCTTCGGTCTTCTCGTGCATAGGTCTTGTAAAGACTAAGTCTGTTGGACCATATTCAACTAGCTCACTAAGATACATAAAAGCAACATAATCTGATACCCTTCCCGCCTGTCCGACATTGTGTGTGACAATTACAATTGTAACTGTGCTTTTAAGTTGCTCAATTAATTCTTCAATTTTCATCGTTGCAACTGGATCAAGGGCTGATGTTGGCTCATCAAGTAAAATGATATCTGGCTTCATCGCAAGTGCTCTTGCTATGCATAGTCTTTGCTGTTGTCCGCCTGATAGAAATGTGCCTTTTTTATTTAGACGATCTTTAACTTCGTCCCACAATGAAACTTTTTTCAGCGTTTCTTCAACTATTTCATCAGCTTCACTCTTTTTCAATTTTATACCATTTAAAATGTATCCAGCTATTACATTCTCGTATATGCTCATCGTTGGAAACGGATTGGGCTTTTGGAATACCATCCCAATTTTCCTTCTCACAAACATCGGATCAACCGAATAAACATCAATTTCTTCTCTTTTACTGGTATTTTCAATTAAAAAAACTTTCCCTTCAACTTTTGCTTTTGGCGACAACTCATGCATACGATTAAAACATCTTATCAATGTAGTTTTTCCACATCCAGATGGACCCATGATCGCGGTTATGCTATTTCTGACTATTGAAAGGTTAACATTTTTAACTACAACATGTCCGTCGTATGAAGCTGTCAAGTTTTCAGTTCTTAAAACTATGTCGCTCATCTTCTGCTTATCAATCTTGTTATTATGTTTAAAGATAAAACAAAAATAACCAAAACGCAAGATGCTCCCCAGGCTTTAGCCCACCAGTCTTCATACGGGCTTACTGCATATGTGAAAATTAAAAGTGGCATCGCGCTTATCGGCTTTAAAATGTTAAAGCTTAAAAATGGATTTCCAAACGCAGTAAAAAGCAAAGGCGCTGTTTCTCCAGCTATCCTTGCCGTTCCAGTAAGAATTCCCGTCAATATACCACTTAAACCAGCTGGAATTATGACCTTTAAAATCGTCCTGTAATATGGAACACCAAGCGCAAGTGATGCTTCTTTTATTTCACGCGGAACTAACTTTAAAACCTCTTCAGTTGACCTAATGACAAGTGGCAACATCATTATTCCAAGCGCTATTCCTCCCGACAAAGCTGAAAAATGTCCCATTGGCTTCACAACCCATAAGTAAGCGATTATACCGATTACAATTGATGGAACACCTTGCAAAATTTCTGAAACAAGTCGTGATAAAGCTGCAATTTTACTTTCAGAACGTTCAGCAAGAAAAACACCAACAGAAATGCCAAGCGGGACGGATAAAATTAAGGCAATTGAAATTAAAATTGCAGTCCCAACAACTGCATTTAAAATCCCGCCTCCTGGTTCACCGACGGGTTTGGGAAGTGTTGTCAAAAATTCCCAATTTATCACGCTTATGCCATTTTTAACTATGAAATAAATGACGAGCAAGAATGGAATGGTTGATGTGAGAGCAATTAAAGTTAAAATAACCGAAATAGTTTTGCTTTTTATGAGTCTAAGTTTATAACTTTTCCACATTTTAATGTTGAAGTTTCTTTAAAATTAATCTTCCGATCAAATTTACAATCGTTGTGATTATGAAAAGAGTCATCCCAAGATACATAAGGCTTGAAAGATAAACTTCTCCCGTTGCTTCGGTGAATTCATTCGCTATCACACTTGCTATTGTATTGCCTGGACTAAATATGCTTTCTGGAATCCCATGATAGTTTCCAATGACCATTGTCACTGCCATCGTCTCGCCAAGTGCTCGCCCAAGCGATAAAATTATACCAGCTGTTATCCCCGACCTGGCATACGGAAGCATAACTTTTTTTATAACTTCCCATCGCGTTGCCCCAAGTGCATAAGCTGCTTCTTTAAGCTCATTTGGCACAAGTCTCATCACATCTTTCCCAATTGATGCTGAATAAGGCATTATCATAAAAGCGAGAATTATTGAAGCGGTGAATATACCAACACCATACGGTGGGATGTTGAACTTAATTTCAAACTCACGAACTATTGGAATGAGAAAAAATAAACCCCAAAACCCAAGCACAACCGAAGGAACACCCGCAATGAGTTCGGTTAAATATCTTAAAATTTCAGCAAACAAACCCTTTTGAAAATACTCTCCAAGAACAATACTTATAGCAGTTGAAAACGGCAAAGATATCGCAAGCGCTATAAACGATGTTAAAATCGTACCATATATAAAAGGCAAAGCCCCGAATTCCTCTTGAACTGGATCCCATATGCTTTTAACAAAGAATGAAAAACCAAATTTTTTTAAAGCTATCATTGAGGCATTAAACAAGATAAGAAAAAAACTGATACCAATGATTATTAAAATGAATGCAGAAAAAAGAAGTGCTAAATTAAAAATTTTGTCTTTACTTAATTCCAACCCCTTTATAGACAGGTTTGCCATTGTAGGTGATTGATTTAATTATTGCTTCAGCTTTTTTGATGACTTCAGGTGGTAATTTAGCATAATCAAGGGGTTCTGTGTAATTTTGTCCTTGGTGTATTATCCACCAAAGTAATTTCACAAGCTGTTTTGCTCTTTCAAACGACCTACCTTTGTAGTTTTGCTCTTTATAGACAAGTATCCAGGTGAAACTGCTTATTGGATATCCATCTTCCGCATCTGTGTCAGTGATTGAAACTCTCGTATCATTGGGAATTTCAATTTTCGCTGCAGATGTAATTGTTGAAAGTTCAGGTTTTATAAATTTTCCTTTTTTATTTTTTACAAGTGCGGTAGGGAGTTTATTTTGTTTTGCATAGGCAAGTTCAACATAGCCGAGGCTTCCGGGAACTTGCTTGACAAGCCCACTAACTCCCTCATTCCCTTTGCCACCAAGCCCAACTGGCCATGCCACCGATGTGCCACGCCCAACTTTTGTCTTCCACTCTTTGCTGACCTTTGAAAGATAATCAACAAACACAAAGGTTGTCCCACTGCCATCAGACCTATGAACTACGGTTATATTCATATTTGGTAATTTGACGCCAGGATTTAAATTAACTATTCTTGGGTCGTTCCACTTTTTGATTTTGCCCAAAAAGATATCAGCAATTACATCAGGGGTTAGCTTTAGCTCGGGATTTCCTAGCAGATTGTAAGTTATGACAACTGCACCAAGGCAGGTCGGTATATGAAGGACAGGCGAATCATATTCTTTTAATTGTTCATCGGATAAAAAGGCATCTGATGCGCCAAAATCTACCGTTTTTTCCTTAAGTTGCCTTATCCCACCGCCTGAACCGATTGATTGATAATTTACTTTTATCCCCGTTTCTTTGTAATAAACATCAAACATTTTTGAATATAAAACATACGGAAATGTCGCTCCAGCACCAAGAATCTCTTTATCTTGAGGAATAGATGGTGACAATAAGACGAGGATAAGAATGAGGGTTGAAAATCCGGATTTTAAAATTTTCATAAATTCGCAAATTTTTATTTTCAATGCGCAAGAAAATTTAATTCACCAAATTTAACTTTGTGTTAAAGAAATGTTAAAAATTTGTGAAGATTTTTCATCCCGAACCCTGCCCTGAATCCAGTTCGGGGTCTACAATTTTGGGATCTCTCGTTTCAGCATCTCTTTTTCCATTTCAGTCAAAATCACCAAACAAAAAACAACCCTGAACCAAGCCTGGCTTAATGCCAGACCAGGGTTCAGGGTGTCAAAAAACTTCAAAATTATCTACTATCTACTCTCGTATAGCGTTTCTTGTACTTGTTCAATCATCTTTCCATCGTAAGGCGCTATCCCATGAATTAAGGCATAAATGTAATTTGAAAGATGCCATCTTTCCTCATCTGTAAGGACATCTTTATATGAAGGCATCGGCGTTCCGTTGAGCCCAGTTGTAAACACAAGATAAATATCCAAAACCGTATCCGCCCTTTTAACTTCATCTGGATTTGTAAGGTCTGGTATCGGAAGATCATTGCCCCAGTCGTCTTTAAATCCTTGTTTAGCAGACGGACCATCGCCTTTGCCACTTACCCCGTGACAATTCCAGCATCCCATGCGAAGATAAATCTCCCGCCCTTTCATTATACTCTCCGGGGATAACGGAATTGGGTTACCTATTTCAATAACTTTAAGTGGATACTCGTTCGGGTTTTTGAATCTTTCCGAGAATGTTTTTATGTATTCTAAAACAGCATATCTATCCTCTGGTGAAAGTTGTGAAAAACCGGGCATTACAGTGTGGTTAAAACCAAGCGATATTGATTTGTAAAGGTCAGCATCTGTTGGAAGTTTACCGCTTTCAGTTGAGTGGAATTTGAAAATTCCTCTTGTGAAATCACGCGGTTTAACAAAAATTGTTGAGCTTACAACCCCATCGCCTCTCCCATCTTTACCATGACATGGTGCACAGACATAATTAAAAACTTTCTTGCCTCGTTCAAGGACTTCTTTTGAAGGCTTGCTCGGTTGCTCGTTGCCTGTAAAACCATAAACGAAAAGACCAACGATGAAAACTATTGCGATAATTTTGGTTCTCATTTTTAAACCTCCAGTTTTTGTTTAACTTTTGTTAGAATAGAAAGTGAGTCATAATCATAAACGTCTGCTGTTTCGTCTTCTCCATGTTCATCAACATATATTCAGCTGTTAAAAAAACATTTGGTGCAAAGTGATATCTTAAGCCAATGCTTGTTTGGTTTGTTTTTTCATCCCCAGCTTTCATAAAATCATATCTCGCAAACCCAACAAGTTTCTCCGGAAATATGAATGCGTTCAATCCAATAAACCCACCATTCATTTTCTTTTCTTCACCGCCTGTAATTTTATCAGTTGCTGTCAAATACTGGAAATAAACATTCACTTTTTTCGTCCACGGGTCATATAACTCTGCGTCAAAGCCAAATCTGTTAAATTTATTCTCCTGCTCACTTCCTTTCATCGTCCCAAGATAATAAAGTATCCCAGCTCTAAATGGAGAATTGTTTACCCAGATACTTTGATTTAATCTGACATATAAATCAGGGGTATTGTCAATGTCTTCATTTACATTTGTCCCATTAACAACCGCAATTTCATATCTTAAACCATCTAAAACCTGTGGAAGGAAACCATAAGCTGATACGCCAAGTTGAGGCTCCGCAAGTGAAAACTTCGCTTCAACATTTCCTCCTGACTCAACTTCTGAAGCATATTCATACACAAGGTAACCAGCTCCACTTAATGCAAGGTTTACCGGATACGGAAGGTCAAGTCTAAAAGAACCAAATTTTAAATTTAAATTGCTCATAGGGAGTATGTTGTTATAAACTACATGTGCAACTTCAACTGCTGCTTCGTATCCTCCGCCTTCAGCAGGGTCAACAACTACAGCTGCAAAGTATGAAAGGTGTTTGCCCAGTGTTCCAGCCGTGAATATATCGGCACCTGTCCGTGCAAATGTAAATGTTGATTTTTTCCCGCCATTTGTCTCTTCCTTTGTCCATTCAAATGTACTACGAAGCATAGCTGCAAATGGCAGTTGATTTGACCGCCATATCGGGGTTGATTCAATGGTTCCTGGAAGTTGATAGCCGTTTGATTGAAATCTGCGACCGAACTCATTTAACATCGGTGGAGAAGTGTGACAGGCAAAACAGGGGCGATTATATTTGCGGGCAAAAAGAGGAATTGAAAAAGATAACTCGGATAAAAGAAATAAAAGAGCAAAGCCAAGAATAAATTTGCATCTTATCATTTTTGACCCTCACTATTTTTGTTTTTTATTTTTTAGTTTGGTACGGCTGCGTTCTTTGTGAAAGGGTAAAAATTACAAGGGTTAAAACAAATGTTAAGACAGCTGGGATAAATAATATCACAGTTCCAATGTCAATTTTTATCTTTCCGGTTTCTGGGTCGTAATTAAAGCACCTAAATGCAACATTTTTTTGAATTTCGTAAAATGGAATAAACTCACCTTTGATCTCAGTGATAACCTCGCGAAGTTTTATTAAATTTACATTGCCTCCAACAAGTATTCTAACGATTTTCCCTTGTCTTATTCCAATTACCATACCTGGATGGTCATATTGACCCGTTGAATCAATCCAGTTATACCAAAATCCAACTTCATTGGAAAATTTTTTTATTTGACCGGTGTCAGTAAAAATTCCGAATACCCAATTTCGGTGGTTAGATAACCCAAATGCTTCCTTGACCATGCGCATGTCTTCAGGTGAATCAGCTGTATCAAAGCTTAAGACGACAACATAGAAGTCAAATTTTTTGTCATTTTCCCCAATTTTTTCAATTGATGTCTTTAGTGAGCCGATAAGTGGATAGCATATCCCCGCACATCTTGAGAAAATTAATGTCAGAAGTAAAGGTTTGCTATTCCATATTTGCGATAACGATGTTATTTGATTATCGGAGGTTATAATTTTTACATCGTCAATATCTTTGTAGATATAGTATGACTCAACTGGGAACAAGCTATCGGTGAAATTTAGATTTTGCGCCAGGGCGATTTGCCCCAACGCCATTAAAATTAAAATGACCTTGCCCATCTTCTTAATTAAATATAGCAAGAAACCAATTGTTAATATGCTGATAAATACAATACTTACTTGAGCCAGCGTAGTTCCTGTTGAAAGTGCACTTGGGTAAAGTGCATATCTTCTTGGAACACCGACAGCTCCACCAGTGTAAAACATGCTCAAAAACCCATATCCACCAATTAAAATCAACCATAAGGTAAATCTCGCAAGCTTGGGATTATTAGGAAGTTTTGAATGTTCCTGTGAGAAATGGTATATAAAGCCAAGTATCATAAGCACAACTCCCATCAAAAAGTATGTATGGAAGTGAGCCGGAACCCAGAGCGTATTATGAAATCTAAAATTTACAGCAATTGATGAGTCAATCACAGCTGCAACTCCACCAACAGCCCATCCCATAGTCCCGAGAAATATAAGTGATGAGCCAAGAGTCCAGTTAACTTTCGTTTTATAAATTATGGCAAGAGCGCTGAAAATTGTCACAACAGCAGCTGGAACAGAGATAAAATAAGAAGCAAATTGACCTATTATTTGAAAAGCTCTTGGCTGGACAAAATCCATATAAAGGTGATGAAAATAAGCAAAAAGCACAAGGAATAAAACAGTATTCCAAGCAAATGCGACAAGTTTATTTGTTTTCCAAGGTTTTTGTGTATATTGAGGAAGCGTGTCATAAAGAATAGCTACGCCAAGATACATCGTTATGTTCACGAGAACATGCCCAAAGTAAAAGACAAGATTTTTCATCAAAAGTGGATCAGCTGGTGTACCCGAAACTCTATCAAATAAAAACAAAAGCAAAAGTGCAACAGCTGCAAGAAAGCCAGTTATCGCTGCTATGCTCGAAACTGTAATGATCAAAATTATCGGTGGAAGCTCTGGATCAGTTTTGCCCGCTAAGTAATGCCATGCGAGCGCTTTATTTAAGGGATATTTTTGCGCTATTGCCCTTAATAGGTCAATTACCCATACAGTCCAAGCAATCCCAAGAACTCCAAGCCCAATTAGATAAATGTCAGCTGCCCAGTTCGGCCATATTTCTGCTGATTTATATGGCAGTGGATAAAGAAAATACCATCCAGCGCCAAATTTACCACCTATCGTTGAAACTATAAGCAATGCGACCCCTACAAGTGTTAAAGCAAGCGAGAACCACGAAACGCCAACGCTTGGTCTTACATATTTTGAAATCAAGTAAATCACAGCTGTCATACCTTGCACGAACCACAAACCAACCATCCCAACACCGTGAAGTGTTAAAATTGAATAAAATCGTTCAGGCGGGAATGTGGGGAATATGTTCCCTTGGACAAGTCTCATAAGAAAACCAAGCAGACCAAGAATTGGAAAGAGGACAAATGTCAAGCCTGTCCATATCAGTGTTAACCTTTTAACCTTCGCCTCTATTTTAACTGCTTCAGCTTTTATTGCTACTTCAGCCATTTTAAACCTCCTTTTTTATTTTTCACTTATTTGTATTCCAGTTTTTGAACCAAGAGATTCAGATTCAACAACCTCAATAACTCCTTTCATCGCATGATGTGAGTTCCCACATAACTCAAGACAATAAGCAGTGTAAAATCCAGGTTTATCAAACTTAACAAATAAACGATTTACATATCCTGGCATTGCCTGTGTTTGACCCAATATCTTCCCATTTTCATCATATATGCTGAACCCATGATTCACATCTAAACTTGTAACTCTAAATTCAATCCACCTATTTACTGGGACTTGCACTGGTTCAGCTTCGCTTCTTTCCTTCCATCTCTCTTCTGTTTCAATTGGTTGAGTATCAAGCGCAAAGGCAAATTGTTTCCCTGTAACATAGACGACCATATCTGGGAATTTCCCACTGTGAGGATAAGGAATCTTTGGCAAAGTCAAGACCAAACCAGCGAGAAGCAAAAGCAAAAGAATGATGAAAAATGGGAAGCGCAATTTCGCAACAGACTTATAATAATCAGCACCCTCCGCTGGTTTGCGAGTTGAACTGAAAAAATAGACATAAACCCCGAAAATTAGAAAGGCAAAGAATATGAAAATTAAAACCGCCGCAAATTGAATTGGCGCCATATCCCTCCCTGAATTTGTTTTTTAAAGAGACTTGAAGATGGTTATTTTTCTCGGAAGGTGCTATTTTAAGAAGCGTAGGATTTTTTGAAATTCTAATTTAGGTAAAAAATTAAAGATAAATTTTATCCTAAATTAACTTACCTTAATTTAAAATTTTCCAATTTAAAAGTCAAGTTTTAACATTCGGAATTTTAAGTTGGAAATAGCTGGTTAAAGATATGTGTAAGAATTAAAAGAACAAGCGATATAGAAAGGATTGGGAAAGTTTCGCATATTCAGTTGAGGCTTGAGAATGGACAAATTGTAAAAAGGGATAGGGCTTTGTTTCGTGTTGAAGGAGAGAGAACTTTTGTTGATCGATCAACCGTAGATTATGTTAAGGTTTACTTTTACGAAAACGAGGAAGTTTTGGGATCGTTTGAAAAGAAAGAAAATTTTTTAGTTTTTATCAGAGTTGAAAAATCTAAAAGCATATCGGATAAATTCAAGGCGAAAATTGGTGATTTAGTTGTGGAGGTTGAGAGGGTTGATAAGTTTGAATTTAAAATATGTAAAATTTTAAAAGGTGGATTTGTTAAATCTGGCAACGATGTTTACATTTGTTAAGTTTTGAAATCTCATATCAATCCGTTATATTTATTTGCAAATTTTAAAAACAAAAAATGGAGAAGAACATGATTAAAGTTGGTGAAAGGGCACCAGATTTCACACTTAAAGGGCATGACGATAAAGAATATAAATTGAGTGATTTCAAGGGTAAAAATGTAGTTCTTGTCTTTTATCCTCTTGATTTCAGTCCAGTGTGCACAAATGAGCATGCATGTTTTGTTGATGCTTTGAAGATTTTTGAAGGGTTGAATGCTCAAATTTTCGGGATAAGTGTTGACAGTGTATGGACACACAAAGCGTTTGCTGAAAAGATGGGGATAAAATATCCGTTGCTTGCTGATTTCCACCCAAAGGGAGAAGTTGGTAGAAAATATGGCGTCTATCTTGAAGATAAAGGAATTCACAATCGCGTGACAGTTGTGATTGATAGGGAAGGTGTAATCCGTTATGTTGAGGAACACGGCATTCCGAATGTCCCAGATGTCAATAAAATTGCGAAGGTTATTGAAGAGTTAAAGTAGCAATTTAAAAAATAGGCGGAGCGACAAAGCTCCGCCGTTTTTATTTTTATAAAACTTAACGAACTGGCAGAGTAATTTCAAATTTTGTCCCAACCCCAACTTTGCTTTCAACATTTATCTCGCCATTGTATAAACGAACAATATGCTTCACGATTGACAATCCAAGCCCTGTCCCCCCACTTTGCCTTGAGCGTGATTTATCAACTACATAAAATCGCTCAAATATCCTCGGCAAGTGCTCCTTTGGAATTCCAATCCCTGTGTCTTCAACGGTTATCTTTATACTGTTGGAATGACTTGGCTCAACTTTAATTTTTATTCCACCTTTATCGGTATACTTTATGGCGTTGTCAATTAAATTTGAAAGCAGTTGCTCAATCCTATAAGCATCTGCCCAAAACTCAGGTAATTTTTTGGATATTTCAACTTCATATGACAATCCTTTATCTTTTAAGGTTTTCTCATACATTTTTAAAATTCCATAAATAATGTTTTCAAAGTCAATTTTTTCCTCTTCAAATTTCACACCAGCCTCAACTTCAGACAATATCAAAAGGTCATTTATTATCCTTGCAAGCCTATCAGCATTCCTTTTAACAGGTTCAAGATAAGTAATTATCTCGCGAAAAATTTTGCTTTTCCGTCCGCTATTTTTGATTTCCTCTTCTATTGTTTCAATGTATCCCTTTATGCTTGAAAGTGGCGTCTTAAACTCGTGAGAGATATTTTCAATCAATTCCCTTTTAATTTCGGAGAGTTCTCTTTGAAGACTTATATCATCAAATAGCAAGAATATCTCTTTTTGCCGAGTTTTAAAAGCTTTAACGAAGTAATTTTTCCCACTGATTTCAATCTCATTTGAAATCTCAAAATTTACAGATTTTAAATCAGATTCAATTACTCGTTTTATAAACTGATTAAGTTCAAAGTCACGCATAAACTCCCAGTAAAAACCACCACTTTTTTCCTTAAGCATCGGGAAAATTTTAACGAGATTTTTGTTAAAAAATTTTAGCCTCCCCTTTTCATCAAGTATTGCAATTGCGTCAGTTGGTAATTCAATTAAAGCTTTAAACCTTTGCTCACTCTCCTCAAGCCTTTCACGAACCTTATCAAATTCATCAAACAATTTTCTTAATTTACCTTCAAATTCATGCTCATCAACAGACAGATTTTTACTTATAAAAAATCGCTCAATTTGATTTTCTGTGAAATAAATAGGTTTAACAAAATGTTTTAAACACCACATTACAAAAAATGTGGCAACAGCTAACCCAATGAATGGCTTTAAAATCAACGCAACAATCATAGCAATGAAAATGGCGAGAAATATGTAAAGTTGCCTTTTCTTCATCTTTTCATCCATTTACAATTTTATATCCAACACCACGGACACTTTTTATAAGTTTTCCAGCCTTTCCAAGTTTGTTTCTTATATTTCTTATATGGACATCAACTGTTCTATCAAAGACGAACTTTTCTTCACCGCAGATAGCGTTAAGGATTTGCTCTCTTGAAAAAACCCATCCAGGTTTTCCAGCAAGCAGTTTAAGTATTTTGAACTCCGTCAAAGTTAAATCAACTTTTTTGTCTTCAACATAAACCTCCATTTTATTGACATCAATGACGATCTCATCAGCAATTTTAATTATTTCTTGTTTTTTCTCCTCTCCTACGCTCCTTCTCAAAACAGCTTTAACCCGTGCCACAAGCTCGCGCGGGGAGAATGGTTTTGTGATGTAATCATCTGCTCCAAGCTCAAGTCCGATGACTTTATCTGCTTCGTCAATTTTCGCGGTTAAAATTATTATCGGAATCGTCGCGGTATTGGGATTATTTCTTAAATTTTTGCATATTTCAAGCCCATCAATATCTGGCAACATTAAGTCAAGAATTAAAAGATCTGGTTTATCCGTACTTAAATAGCGAAAAAAAGATTCACCATTCATAAATTTTTTTGCCTTAAATCCAGCCCTTTGCACATGCAATGCTATAAGTTCAAGTATATCTTTGTCATCTTCAATTATCGCAACTGTTTTTTCCATCATTTTTTCATCTCAATTTAAATTTTTTGTCATAATTGAGAACATTATACTTTTGAAGTATTTCAACAAGTTTATCAATTGGTATCGCTTCAACTTTCCTCCCCATATACCCTGACATAGTCGTTGCCTTAAGCAACGAGTTATAAATTGCCTCTTCAGTTGCTTCAACAACTGCTTGAAATAAAGGTGAAAGAGCTTGATTTTGAAGAACTTTTATCATTTGAGGTTGATAAATTTCAGCCGTTGATTTAATTCTACACTCTGGGTTAGTTGAAAATGCGATCACATAATCTCCACTTCCATTTGTTGAAGGTGAACCAGTCCTCGCAAGCCCAAGCATAGCTCTTTTGGCAAGTCTTTTAAGTTGGTTTGGCATAAGCGGGGCATCTGTTGCAACGACGATTATTATTGAGCCATCTGCTTTTTGAAGTTCATCCTTAAGATAATATCTTCCAAGTTCAAGTCCAACAGGTGCTCCATTTATGGTTAAAATTCCACCAAAATTTGTCTGCACAAGAACTCCAACAGTCCACCCTCCAAGATTTTTAGGTAAAACTCTTGAAGCAGTCCCTATGCCACCTTTCCACCCGAAAGCGATCGTTCCAGTTCCAGCACCAACTGAACCTTCTTCAACTTCACCAGAACTTGCAGAATTTATCGCATCAAGCACATCTTGATAAGTTATAACTCGGTCTTGAATTTTGTTTAAATATCCGTCGTTTGTCTCACCTACGACAGGATTAATTGAGCGGATTTCACCTCCGGATTTTTCAAGCGTATATTGAATCAAAGCATCGGCAACTTTTGGGACTGCGAGCGTATTTGTAAGGGCAATTGGCGTTTCAAGTTCGCCAAGTTCTTCAATTTGAGTTGAGCCAGCAAATTTTCCAAAAGCGTTCCCAGCATAAAAAGCGCACGGGACCTTTTCTCTAAAAACATCACCTTCATGTGGAATTATCACCGTCACACCAGTCCTAATGCTGTCACCTTTTATTATGGTTTTGTGCCCAACTTTGACCCCTGGGACATCAGTAATAGCGTTATATCTCCCTGTTGGCAAAATCCCAACGACGATTCCAAGCTCTCTTGCTCTGAATCTTTTTTCTTTTTCCTGCGCCATTGTTGCCATGTTTAAAATTTGTTGCAGAAAAATTAACAAAATTAAAATCTTCATTCTTCCTCACCCCATTTTTTGTATAGATTATGTTCAACCTTAAAAAGCGAAAGTATTTTCCCGGCGATGAAATCCGCAAGATCTTCAAATGTTTTAGGTTTGTGATAAAAAGCCGGCGTTGCAGGTAAAATTTTAGCGCCAGCCTGAGCAAGTGTAAGCATGTTCTGAATATGAATTAAATTCAAAGGTGTCTCCCTAAAAACTACAACAAGCAGACGATTTTCCTTAAGACAAACATCAGCCGAGCGCTCTATCAAATTTGAAGAGATGCCATTTGCTATCCCTGATAATGTCTTAACAGAACAGGGAATGATGACCATACCATCAGTTTCAAACGAACCACTTGATATCCTTGCTGTCAAGTCTCTAAAATTATATTTTACAATCTTTCCCCTTTCAACTTCATCACCAAATAACGATTTAAAAACTTCCATCGGCTCATTTACTTTCAAATCAATTCCGCATTCATCTTTAAGGACAAAATTTCCATAGTCTGAAACGATCAAATGAATCTCAAACCCGTAAATCAAGAAAGCCCTTATTGTCCTTATCGCATAAATTCCACCGCTTGCACCAGTTATCCCAACTATTACCCTTCTTTGCATACCAAAACTTTCCCAAACTTTTGTTTCAAAATATGAGATGTATACCTCTCAAGAGCAACCATCAAAACAAACATCAACATAAACACTGGAAATATGCCAAACTTTAAAATCAACGGATAAAACCCACGCTCAAACAATATAGCACAAATGACAGCAAGAAAAGAGAAAAACTGAATTAAAATTTTATCCGACGAGCTCAACTTTTCAACAGGCTGACTAAACGGAAAATGAGACGAATTTAACGCCATCAAATTGAAAAATATCTTCAACAAAACAAATGTCGTCAACATATGGAGCGAAACCGAATAAACTTCCCCAACCGAAATCAAATACACAAATGAAAAAATTACTAGCAATGGGATGAAAATGTGATGCCATAGGACTTTAAATCCACCGTTTATCGCTTCATAAACTTCATCTTCCGCTATAAAATGATAAACCCAACTCATTTCATAATCGCGATGATTTGATATTGATATAATGCCCATACTAACATTGAAAAAAAGCGAAATTAACATCAAAACATTTGCTCTTGAATTTGGATTTTTCAAAGGGTTGGAGATATCATCAAAAATCAAAAGATAAACTGCAACAGCAACGGAAATTGCAGACGCCGAAAAAATTTTCACCATGACAGACCTATCCCGCCTTATGTGAACATATACAAGCTCATAAGTTGCAAGACCCGTATCACTTTTAAAAAACAAACCCTTCAATTTTTCCAAAATCCTTAAAACCAAATACTTACGCTCCCTTTTTCCGGAGGACTCATATGCTGATAAAATATTTTGTAAGTTCCCAATTTTAAATGCCAAAATTGGAGCTATAAAAATAAACATCCAAACAATCACAACACTCAAAACCTCAAATAAACTTAATTCACCTAAGGATATCCCCGCGATGTGGAGAAAAACTTTAGACGCTATAATCTGTGGCACTAACGCTGAAAAATGAATTTTTTTATAAATTAGATTGAGTATATCATTCCCGAAATCCCCGCTTAAATATCTATTTAAAATCTGATACAGGAAGAAAACTAAAAAAACTGCGAAAATCTGCATCGGTAGGATAAGTTTTTTCAAATTTGAAACTTTTAACCTACGACCAATCAAAAGTATAATCAGAAGCACAGCGTTTGAAATTAAAATGGCAAAACCTGTTGAAGTTATAAGATAAGCAAACGAAGTTTTTAAATCATTTAAAAACAATAATACAAAAGCTGGCGGAAGATTGAATGAAAAACTTAACAATGAAACAAAAAATAAAAAGTTCAAATACTTAGCAATTCTATAAGCAAGCGAATCAATCGGCGTCATGGATAAAAACTCAACTTCAGCGGGGTTTAAAACTATCGTATCAAATTCAGCCAAAACGGTAAATACCATCAGCAGAAGCTCAATTGAAAAAAGCACGAATGAAAAGTTGAAAAGAAAAAATCTCAAACTTTGCATTTGAACTCCTGATAAAGCGATCCCAAGACTTAACATCAAAAACCAGACGAAATTTGTCCCCAAAATTAGAAAAATTCTTCCATAAGAAATTTTCCCTTCTGTCCTTGAGCGAAGGTCAATTTTAAGCAGGAATTTAAATATTTCAAAAATTAACCGCATTTGGCTCTATCGCTTTGATAAAGTCAATTTTCTATATTTTCTAACAGCGCGCAAATGTTCGGAATAAGTCCTTGAAAAAATATGTCTTCCAGTTCCATCAGCGACAAAGTATAAAAATTTATGTTTTTCGGGATATAAAACTGCAAGAATTGAACTTTTTCCGGGATTATTCACTGGTCCTGGCGGAAGCCCGGGATTCAAGTATGTATTATAGGGTGACTCAATTTTTAAATCTTTATAAAACAACCTCCTTGGTCCATCTGGGATTATATACTGAATCGTTGGGTCTGCCTCAAGTGGCATTTTCAGCTTAAGACGGTTAAAATAAACGCCGGCAATTTTGGGTTTTTCATCGTCAAATTTTGCCTCGCCTTCAACTATTGATGCAAGCGTTATAACTTGATGAGTGTTAAGCCTAAGCGCTTTTTCACGCTCTTTTAATGTATATGAATAAAATTTTTTAAACTCCGAAACCATTTTCATCACTATGTTTTCTTCGTCATCACCCCAGATGAAAATGTATGTATCTGGCATTAAATAACCTTCAAGCCCATTTGCCTGTATTCCCAATTTTTGCGCGAAATCAGGGTCATTTACAAGATGCATAAACTTAACAGAGTCAATTCCAACCTTTTCCTTCAAAAGCTCAGCAATTCTCTTAGCTGTCAAACCTTCTGGGATTGTAACCTTCACAGATAAAACATACTTTGGATTTACAATTTCATTCATCACCAAAGCCATCGGTAAATTATCGGTAAAAACATATCTTCCAGCTTTTACCTTTTTATCAAAACCAAGAAGCTTCCCAGTGTAAAAGAATAAAATTTTATTTCGCAAAAAACCATTTGAGTTTAAAATCTCCGTAACCTCTTTAAAACTTGCGTTTTTGGGTATATCAACAAAGGAAAATTTTAACGAAGAAGGACCTGGACTGAAAAATTGTTGGTTGATGAAATACACGATAAGAAGTAAAAGCAACAAAATGATGTTTTTTATTAAACCTTTAACTTCAAACGATGAAAATTTAGCATTTGAATTTGAAGCAATTTTCTCCCTGAACTCTGCTGATTCTCTTTCAAGTCTTCTTGATTCGTCAATTATTCTTTCGTATAACCTCTTTATCGCCATATCTGATAGTGGGCCGAAATTATATTTTACAACATTTTCAATAACTTGTCTTTCTCTTTCAGGTGAATAAATCGGTAAGTTAAGTTCTTGCTTTAATTTCCCGATCTCGTCTGCATACTTTGTTCTTCTGTTCAATAAGCGAACAATTTTGACATCAATTTTATCAATTTTCTTTCTCCATTTTTCAATTTCATCGTATTTGTTTTTACTTTTGAACCAGCCCATCTTTGAGCTCTTTTATAAATTCGTAGGCGATTTCCGCACATTTTGAGACTTCATTAATGTTAAAAAATTTTCTTATCAACGCCGAGCCGACAACTGCACCATCAGCCCATTTCCAAACTTTAATTACATGCCCTCTTTTTGATATTCCAAATCCGACAACAAAAGGCTTTGACGAATTTTCTTTAACTCTTTTCATAAAAGATTCAAAATCATCACCACCAAAATTTTCCCTTTCGCCAGTGACCCCTGTAACGGAAACGCAATATATGAAGTGCGTTGATTTACTGGATATTAGCTTTATCCTTTCAGCACCTGATGTTGGAGCGACGAGAAATATATTGCTCAAACTATGTTTTAAAGAAACCTCAATAAGCTTGTCTGCTTCATCAATTGGAAGGTCTGGAACTATAAGCCCGTCAACACCGCTTACAACTGCTTCAGAAACAAATCTTTCAAGCCCGGGGTTAAGCACTGAGTTAAAATAGCCCATCAAGATGATCGGAGTTGAAAATTTTTTCTTGAACTCGCAAACAATGTTTAAAATTTTTTTAAGATTGACACCATTTTTCAAGGCTATGTATGAAGAATGCTGAATAGTAGCACCGTCAGCAATTGGGTCACTAAATGGAATTCCAATCTCAATCATATCACTTCCTGCGTAAACAAGAGCTTCAAGGATTGGCAATGTTGCACCTTGAACTGGGAATTCTGGCGTAATATACGGTATAAGCAATTTTTCCCCTCTGCTCAGAACTTCTTCAATTCTTTTCATGGCATCATCAAATTTTAAGGTTTGGTATTGGTGTTAGGTCAAAATCGTTTTTAATACCATTTTTCAACTTAACATAACCGATGAACGCAATCATAGCTGCATTATCAGTACAATAAGCAAGGTCAGGAATGTAAAGTTTTAAACCTTCACTTTCAGCAACTTCTTTCATCCTTTCTCTTAATTCCGAATTTGCTGCGACACCGCCAGCGATTGCGATGTTTTTAACTTTAAAATCTTTCACTGCTTGCATCATCTGTTCAACAAGGGCATCAACTACAACGCGCTGAAAGCTCGCACAAACATTCTTCACTATTTCACTTTTCTTTTCTTCGGGAAGATTTTGAAAATCAATTTTCTTCAAATAGTATAAAACAGCGGTCTTTATACCGCTAAAACTAAATTCGTAGATATTTTCATTTGAATTTTTATTCTTTGAAGGTATCGGTTTAGGAAACCTCACAAAGTCTGGGTCGCCTTCCCTTGCGAGTTTATCTATTATCGGTCCACCAGGATAACCTAAACCGAGAAGTTTTGCAACTTTATCAAAAGCTTCACCAACTGCATCATCACGCGTTTGACCGAGCAATTTCAACTTAAAAAAATCTTCAACAAGGACAAGCATCGTATGTCCACCGGATACAACAAGAGAAATAAACGGAAAATCAGGATGTTCATCTGATAAAAAAGTTGAAAAAATGTGCCCTTCAATATGATTTACCCCAACCAAAGGAACTCTCAACCCAAAAGCCATCGCCTTAGCAAAACTTACCCCAACAAGAAGTGAACCAATTAAACCAGGTCCGTATGTCACAGCGATACCTGAAATATCCTCTTTTTTAATTCCAGCTGATTTTAAAGCTTCATCTACAACATTTATAATTATTCTCTGATGCGCTCTTGACGCAAGTTCAGGAACAACCCCACCATATTTTGAATGAAAATATTGAGTTGAAACAACACTTGATAAAAGCTTTCCATCTTTAAGCACGGCTGCGGATGTTTCGTCACATGATGTCTCTATTCCGAAAACTATCACCTTTACTTCTGCGGTTTTTTAAAAAAATTAATCAAAATTTCGCACTTATTCAAAATCCCAAAACTCGCTCCCCTATCTCCACAAACTTTTTTTGAAACTAAATACTCCTTAAATTCTCTCAAAAAATCACTTTAAAAATGCTCAAATACTTGCTTGACCTGTTTCTTGACTTCATTTTCATTCACGAATGTGAAATTTGCCGACGACATTTTAGCGATGGGAAGATGATAGTTTGTTATGAGTGCCTTCAAAGAATTGAAAAATTAAACACAATTGACCTTGAAAAGATATTTATTCAAAAATTTGGAAGTGATAGCTTCATAAATAAAGCTTTCTCATATTTTCACTTCAAAGACGAAAGCATAATTCAAACCTTAATTCACGAATTAAAATACCAAAACAAGCGTTCAATTGGCATTTTTCTTGGTGAAATCATCGCAAGTTCAATCAAAGACGACGCTGACTTTACATCCGCAGATGCTCTTATCCCGGTTCCACTTCACAAAATTAGATTTAGGGAAAGAGGATACAATCAAAGTGAGCTTATTGCAAAAGGCATAAGCAAAGTCATTGGAATAAAAGTTATAAACGACCTTTTGATGAGAAATAGAAATACTCAAACGCAAACGAAGTTAAACTTTGAAGAGCGGAGAGAAAATGTTAAAGATGCTTTTTATGTGTCAAAAAAATATAAAGACTTCATACCGGGTAAAAATTTCATCATCGTTGACGATGTGATAACAACTGGCTCAACTATAAACGAATGTGGCAAGGCGCTGATTCAATCCGGAGCTTCAAAGGTTTTTGCAATATCTGTTGCCGTCGCAGGTTAATCAAAATGTGAAAGCTCTTTTAAAATTTTATTTGCTATTATGATTTTTTGAATTTCGCTTGTTCCCTCACCTATCGTTAAAAGTTTTGCATCTCTGTAAAGCTTTTCAACCGGATATTCCTTGATATAACCGTATCCGCCGTAGATTTGAACAGCCTCGTTTGCGCATTTAACAGCGACTTCACTTGCAAAATACTTCGCCATAGATGCATAAAGAGAGTAATCCTTGCCTTGATCTTTTAGATAAGCTGCTTTATATGTCAACAATCTTGCAGCTTCTATTTGTGTCGCCATGTCTGCGATTTTCCATTGGATGGCTTGGAATTCAGCGATATATTTTCCAAATGCCTTCCTTTCTTTAGCATATTTTAAGCTTAAATCAAGTGCCTCTTGAGCAAGCCCAACAGAAAGAGCTGCGATTCCAATTCTCCCACCAGCAAGAATTTCCATAGCTTGCCTATACCCTTGACCCTCTTGCCCGATTAAATTTTCAGCTGGAATTTTACAATTGTCAAATATAAGTGAACAAGTGTCACTTGCCCTCATTCCAAGCTTATCTTCCTTTTTTCCAACAATTAATCCCTCATAACCTTTTTCAATTATAAAAGCAGAAATCCCATCCTTTCCCTTACTTTTATCTGTAACCACCATTACAACTATAACTTCACCAACACTTCCATGAGTTGTGAAAACTTTGCTCCCATTCAAAACATAATTATTGTTTTCTTTAACTGCTGTAGTTAATAAATTTGCTGCATCACTTCCAGCTTGTGGTTCTGTTAATGCCCATGCACCTATTTTTTTACCTGTGCAAAGTTCTGGTAAGTACTTTTTTTTCTGTTCTTCGTTTCCGAATAAATAAATATGATTTGTGCAAAGACCATTGTGCGCTGCAACGCTTAAACCAATTGAAGGGTCAACTCTACTTATCTCTTCAATTATTACAACATAATCAAGATAACTCAACCCAGCCCCGCCATATTCTTCAGGAAAAACTATCCCCAAAAATCCAATTTCACCAAGTTTTTTCATTATTTCAGTTGGGAATTCCCCCGCAATGTCAAATTTTTTAACATTTGGAGCAATTTCATTTTCCGCGAAATCTCGCGCAAGCTGTTTAACTTGCCTTTGGGTTTCAGTTAGATAAAAATCCATAGGCTTTTTACCATTTTTGTTTTTGAAGGGTTGAAGCTTTTGGCTTCACCCATGATTAGTGTTTTTGAATTTGCTATAAAGAATTTTGCTGATAAAAATGCTCAATTAATTCTTCTGCAACCTCAACAGGATTTGGATGAGAATTTGTGATTGAATTTACTTTCTCATCAAGCAGTTTCTCTCTATCCTGCGTCCAGAAATTTTCTTTAAGTTTTTCTTCAACTATTTCCTTTATTTTTGATTTCAATTTTTCCTTTCTTCTCCTCTCAAACTCACCTGTTTTACTTAAAAAGTCGCGATGCTGTTTAATCATCTTCAAAAGCTCATCAATCCCAACGCCTGCACTTGCAATTGTTTTTATGACCTCAACATTCCAATCATCCCTTTTTTGTCTAAAACTTAACACACTTTTAATCGCATTTGCAATTATATCCGCCCCTTCTCTATCGCTCTTATTTAAGGCAAAAATATCAGCGATCTCCATAAGACCCGCCTTCATCGCTTGAATTGAATCACCTGATTCAGGGACAAGGACGACGATAACAGTATCAGCAACTTTCACGACATCAAGTTCAGACTGACCCACACCAACAGTTTCAAAAATAATGTAGTCAAATCCAGCTGCATCAAGTATATCGCCAGCTTCAATTGCTTTCTTGCTCAATCCCCCCAAACTTCCCCTCGTCGCCATACTTCTTATGAAAACACCTTCATCAAGTGTAAGTTCGCTCATCCTTACTCTGTCTCCAAGCAATGAACCACCGGTAAATGGGCTCGTCGGGTCAACGGCAACTATTCCAACCTTATTCCCTTCGCTTCTCAAAAGCTTCGTCAATTGAAAGACAAGTGTGCTCTTCCCAGCCCCAGGTGGTCCAGTTATCCCAATTTTATAAGCCTTCCCAGTATATCTATAAATTTCTCGCATGATATCTTCGGAATCGGGATGTTCATTTTCAACAAGTGAAATTGCCCTTGATATAGCTCTAATGTCTCCATCTATCACCCTTTTGACAAGTTCAAGAACTGCCAATTTATGATTTAAATTTGTTTTTGAAAAATTCAACTGTTAACTTCAATCCTTCATCAAGCGAAACCTCCGGCTTCCAGCCAAGAGTTTTATAAATTTTTTCATAGCTTATAACGCTTCTTCGCTGTTCCCCTGGTTTCGCTGGACCATGGAATTCCTCACAATTTGCCCCTGTTAAAGCTTTCAACTTGTGAAAAAGCGTGTTCACATCTGTTTCTATGCCTGTTCCTACATTGAAGACATCCGATTTGTCGTAATTCAAAGCAAGCACATTTGCTCTTACCACATCACCAACATATGTATAATCTCTTGTCTGGAGTCCATCGCCATTTATTACGGGTTGTTCACCCTTTAACATCTTACTTGTGAAAATTGCCACGACGCCAGCTTCGCCATGGGGATTTTGCCTTGGTCCATAGATGTTCGCATACCTTAAAGCGATATAGTTTAAGCCATGAACTTCCTTATAAAAATAAAGATATTTCTCAACGGTCAACTTCGCAACGCCGTATGGAGAAAGCGGCCTGGTTGGATGTTCCTCATCCGCTGGAAAATAATCCTGTTCCCCATAAATTGCACCACCTGTAGATGCAAATATGAACTTCTTAACACCATATTTAACGCCCAATTGTAAAAGTTTCAAACTCCCGATTATGTTGACATCAGCATCGTAAATTGGGTCTTCAACGGACTTTCTAACATCCATCTGCGCTGCGTGATGATTTATGGCATCAATTTTTTCTGATTTGAAAATTTCCTCAATTTTATCATCCCTTATGTCAATCTTGTAAAACTTCGCCTTCGGATTTAAGTTTTCAAGCGAACCTGTTAAAAGACTATCAACTACAATTACATTGTGCCCAAGTTCAATGTATGAATCAACAACATGTGAACCGATAAATCCAGCACCCCCTGTTACAAGTATGTTCATTTCGCACCTGCTTTAATTTTTAAAAGGTTTTGAATCTCTTTTATGACCTCATCAATTATTTCCTCAAGTAATTTAATCTCTTTCTTTGCAACTTCAAAATTCCTATAAAATATCATTTCGTTGACCCCAGGCAAGGGCTGAACCCCATAACCAAGATAATACCCTGGTGCATAAATTCTATGCCTGAACCAACTTCTATTTGGCAAACCATATTTGCCCAAAAATTTTTGCTCAATTTTTTCAACTTCAATACCAGAAACAACCTTCTGCTTTTTAATAAGTGAATCAGCATAAGATTTAAAAATTTTTATCTTCCCTTTCAAAACACCCAAGTCTATACCGTTACTCTTTAACTCATTAGAATAATCTCTTTCCAACCCTTCAAGATAATTTTCAATTTCATCGGCATAATCTACATAATTAAATGGCAAATAATCACAAGAACTTAACCTCATCAAAGCAAGCCCAACGATTTTAACCATCGTCTCATGATACTTGAAAGTCGGGTCGCAAAAGTTTTTCATCCAGTAAAAATTGTCAAGTTGCGAATGATAAACTCCATAAGCCCCTGTAAACCTCATATCAACTGACGGAATCCCTGCAAAGTCAAGGAATGCAGTATAATCAGAACCACTTCCTAATCTCCCAAATTTAATCCTTGCGGTATCGGGTGGATTTGCACTTTTTGAATTGTTTTTATTTTGCCTTTTCCAGTATTCAAAAAATATACTATTCCCAGTTTCAGGGTCGTCAACTGATTTAATCACTTCTTCAATGAAGCGATCAAGCGATGGAACTCCGCTTGCGCCAAAATTTTTACCCGCTACTGCGACATCAACATTTATATAAACGATGGCATTTTTCACCAAATCATTGAGATTATCTTCAACCCATTCAGTTGAACCAATTAAGCCGTATTCTTCTGCATCCCAGGCACAGAATAAAATACTTCTTTTCGGTCTCCATCCCTGTTTTACAAGTTCAGAAAGTGCCCTTGCAGTTTCAAGCATTACAGCAGTGCCACTGTTTGGGTCAACCGCACCATAAACCCATGCATCGTGATGATTTCCAAAAATTACTTTCTTTTCTGGCTCTTCAAACCCCCGAAGTTCAGCAATTACATTTTTTATCTGCCTTATTTTCCAATCTGATTTTACCTTAATTTTAACTTTCGCGGGTCCAGGTCCAACATGATATGCAAACGGCAAACCACCTTGCCATTCTTCAGGGACATTTGGTCCAGATAAATTTTTTAAAATTTCACTTGCAATTTTGTAAGATATCGGTATAGTTGGAATTTTAGGCAAACTTTTTGCTTGTTCAACTGGAATTCGTTTTGCATCTTTCACCGCTGGATAGCCAGGCGTTAGTGGGTCCCCTGGATACTCAAACATATAGTAAATACTTCCTCTTTGAACCGCACCTTCGGGTCTCCACGGTCCACGTGGGTAAACATCACCCTTCATATATCCATCATCCATCGGGTCAGAATAAATTAATAAACCAATTGCGCCGTTTTCTTCAGCAACTTTTGCTTTCACACCCCTAAATGATTTTCCATATCTTGCAATCGCTATTTTACCTTTTACACTAACGCCAAGCTCTTTGAGCTTCTCATAATCTTCAGGAAGACCATAATTTACATACACAACTTGAGCTTTAACCTCTCCATCTGGCGAATAAGCGTTAAAAAACGGAAACACTCTATCGTCATAGGTATCTTTATCCCAAGGCCATGATGTTTCTTTCAATTCAAACTTTACATTTTCCGGCTGTGTCATCTCAAGCGAAATTCCCTCAGGATATGGAAGATAAACCCAGTATTCAACGATTTTTGAATTTAAACCATAAGATTTAAAGACGCTATCTATATACGATGCAACTTTATAACTTGCTTCGCTCCCAGCTGGATGTGGCTCTTCGGTTAAGATGAAGAGATGCCTTTCGCAGTTTTGCGATTTTGGGATTGATAAAAATTTCTTTTCCCATTCAATTTGTTTTGCGAGATTGTCCCCTATAAAACCTGTTAAATCCTGAGCGCATATTATCGCGGGAAGGAGAATTAAAATCAAAAAAGTTGATTTTCTCATCTTGGGACTTTTTGAAAAAATTTAAAAAAACAAACGCACAAAGTCAAATCTAAAACCACGGACTCATCTCAATCCTTCTCAAACCAAATCTATGTGCAATTTCAAGTGCTTCTTTGTATTCTTGCACTGTTATTCTTCTTGAGAGTTCAGGTTTTAAAAATGCATTGAAGTAAGGTCTATACTGTGCCATTATGTTAACATATGTATCCTTTGAAATCTCATTTGCTATAAATTCAAAAACTTTTGCCGAACCAGCAAGACCATTTGGCAATACAAGATGACGAACAAGCAACCCACGCACAGCAATCCCATCAACTATTTCAAGGTCTCCTACTTGTCTCCACATCTCTTTAACCGCAGGACGAACAACATCCCAATAGTCCGGAACGCCAGAGTATCTAAGCCCGATGGAATTATCCGAATATTTTATGTCAGGCATGTAAATGTCAATGATCCCATTAAGAAGTTTTAATGTTTCAACAGATTCATAACCACCGCAATTATAGACAATTGGAATTAGTAAACCTTTTGCAACCGCAATCTCAATCGCTTCAACAATTTGCGGGACATAATGTGTTGGAGTGACCAAATTAATGTTATGACAGCTCATTTTTTGAAGATAAAGCATCGCATCAGCAAGCGTTGAAACATTTACAATTTCGCCCTGTTTAAATCTGCTTATTTCAAAATTCTGGCAATAAATACAATTCATATTGCAACTTGCAAAAAATATCGTCCCTGAACCATACGTTCCAACAAGACACGGCTCCTCACCGAAATGCGGATGAACCCCGGAAATTATAACCTCACTTCCAACCCTACATTTCCCTTTCTTCCCAGCATTTCTATTTACATGACAATTCCTTGGACAGAGTGTACAATCATTTAAAATTTGTTTTAAAGCCTCAACTTTTTCTTTAAGTAATCCATTTTTATAAAGTGCAACATACCCAGACTCATACTTTTCAACTACCTTTTGGAACATTACTTGCCCCCTATCATTTTTTTTAAATAACCCCGGGGCGCATTTCACCCCGGGGATAACTACATCACGATGATGGTTTTGTCAGTGCACCCCAGAATCCAAGAACAATTAAAACGATTCCAACAATAATAGCATTTGCAATTCCTTGAAGCCCTGAAATAAAAGCTGAAATTCCAAGCCAGATGCCAGCGATGCCAATAATTGCTGAAAAAACTTTCAGCAACCCCTTAACCGGTCCAACGAATACCCACAATCCGAGAACGAAAGAAATGATCCCAGCTAAAAGGTACAAGATTTCATACCCATCCTTTGAAATGTTGACCCCAGTTAAGCCTGAACCAAGTAAAAGCCAGAACCCGACCATTAAGGTTACCCAAAACTGCCACATGGTAGTGCCTCCTTTTTAGTTTAGGTTTTATTTTTGCGCCCGCTTTTTGCGAGAGCTCTATTTCAAAGGGCTCCTTTTGCGGTTCAGGAGATGATGAAAAGGTCAGGGAATACTTTCTGGTAAAAATTTAATAAAATTTAACATTTAATTCAACTGACACTGCGTAAAAATTTTAATTTGACTTTTTCTGTTTTTTTGCTAAAATTGAATAAAAAAATTTGAAACAATAGATGAGCCAACCAGGATATTCTTACTTTCCCGAAGTTCAGGAATACAAGCCAAACTATGCACTTCATATATTTTTGTTTGCTGTAACATTTTTAACAGCTGCTATCGCTGGGGTTCAATGGCTACTGAAAGACCCATTTGAGCTGACAAACCTTCACTTCGGTTTGCCATATTCAATTTCAATTTTGTTCATAATAACTTCACATGAGCTTGGGCATTATTTTGCTGCGAAAAAACACGGCGTAGTTACAACACTTCCATATTTTATTCCATTTCCACCACTTCCCTTTGTTCTGAATTTTGGCACATTCGGTGCAGTTATAAGAATAAAATCTCTAATCCCCAACCGAAAAGCACTTTTTGATATCGGGGTTGCGGGTCCGATAGCTGGATTTGTTGCAACTTTGTTGGTGCTGATATATGGTTTTGAAAACCTACCCGACATAGAATATCTCTACCAAATTCACCCTGAATATCGTTTTTTACCATCACTACCGCAAGGCGATCTAACTTTTGGAGACACTTTACTTTTCTTTTTGTTTAAAAAAGTTTACTCACTTTTAAATCCCGATGCTTTTATACCACCAATGAATGAAATTTACCACTATCCGTATTTATGTGCTGGTTGGTTTGGTTTGCTTGTGACAGCAATGAATTTAATCCCGGTTGGACAGCTTGATGGAGGGCATATAATTTTTGCCATGTTTGGTGAAAAACACAGCTATATAGCGCGTGGATTCTTTTATAGCTTGGTCATCTTCGGCATATTTGGAATTTTTGAACAAAAACTTGGATGGCCAGGTTGGTTGGTCTGGGCATTTATTCTATACTTCATCATAAAAATTGAACATCCACCAATAGGAACATTTGGAATGCTTGATAAAAAACGCATGATAATCGGTTGGATTTCAATTGTCATTTTCATTTTATCAATTTCCCCAGTGCCGATAACAATAAAATAAGTTCGAATTGATGAAAAAACTTTTTGCTTTGATATCTTTAGCTTTATTTTTCTACTCCTGCACAAAAGAAAATCTAAATACAATTGATGTAAACTACTCAAACCCACCAATTGTTAAATCCGCTGTAGTTGAGCCATCAAAGGTTAATCTTGATACAATAATAACAGGTGAAGATAAAAGTCCCGAAGATACATTAAACATAAAGCTTAAAGTGATAGCATCAGTTTACGACAGCGATGGTTGGGATGATATCTACGAAACTATCTGTGAAATTATAAACCCACTTAAAAACATCGCGCTGACGACAATTAAACTTGAAAGGTTGGATTCAACAAAATTTTATGGGGAGCCTAACTTTAAAATTAAACGAAAAGAAAGCGGAAATTACTATGTTAAAATTTTTGCTATAGATAAAGCTGGATATTCTGGCAACGAAATCTATTTAAATCTAAATCTTTACCGAGAAAATCATCCGCCTGTGATTTCAGATTTAAATGCACCTGACACTGTCTTTGTCCAATCCCAACCTGTCCTTATAAAGTTAACAATAAAAGCTACTGACCCAGATGGAAGTAACGATATAAAAGCCGTTCAATTCAATTCATTTAAACCCGATGGCTCGCCATCGTCTGGCAATCCCTTTAAAATGTATGATGATGGCAATTCAAGTGGGATAAGTGGTGATGATAAAGCTGGGGATGGCATTTATTCTATAATCATACAGCTACTGCCAAATACTCAAAGGGGCAGATATAGATTTGAATTTCAAGCTATTGATAAGTCAAACGCGCAGAGCAACATCATAACACATTTTATGGATGTCTTATGAAATTGAAAATGATTTTGTTGATCGCTTTAATTACAAATTTTATGTTTTCACAATTGAAATTAAACTATGAGATGAATTCTGGCAATTATTCGAACTTGCCCGCTGGGAACATAGTGACAAACATTTGCATCAACGGTGACACTGTTTGGATTGGCTCAAGCAAAGGGTTAAGTAGAACTACAGATGGTGGGAAAAGTTGGAAAAATTACTATCAAACGCCCGAATTTGGAACAGCAAAAATTTCAGCAATTGCTTGCAAAAATGGCGTTATATGGGTTGCATTGGCAAGAACAGTGACGATAGATAATAATCAATTTCCCGAAGGACTTGGCTTATTATATTCAACCGATGGTGGCAAAACATGGACAAAAGTAAATCAACCTGCTGACGTTCAAGCGGATACGATAGAAACTTATGGCGTCAATCAAATTAAAACCCTACCGATAACGACAACGATAAATAACATAACTTATGATATTGCAATTTCAAAAGACGCAGTTTTCATCGCTTCATTTGCAGGTGGATTGAGAAAATCAACGGATATGGGGAGAACTTGGCAAAGGGTTGTTTTACCACCGGACTTTTTAAATCAAATTTCCCCAGAGCAAAATCTAAACTTTGAACTTGACCCCGTTAAAAATTATAATCACAGAGTTTTCTCAGTCATAGTTGTTGATGATTCGGTAATTTGGGTTGGCACAGCTGATGGGATAAACAAGTCAACTGACGGTGGAAAGTCATGGGTAAAGTTTAACCATCAAAATCAATCTCAACCGATCTCTGGAAATTTCGTTGTCGCACTTGGACATCAAAAATTCAGAAGTAATGATTCAGAAAAAAATATAATCTGGGGCGCTACAATAAACGCAAATGACCCTGACGAATATAAAGCACTAAGCTTTTCCGATGATGGCGGAAATACTTGGAAAACGACACTTGCGGGCGAATTCGTTCATAACCTTGATTTTAAAGATTCAATCGTCTATGCTGTGAGCGATAATGGACTTTGGCGAACTGTCAACTTTGGCGAGATTTGGGAAAGAGCAGGAAAAATTACAGATTTATCATCCCATCAAGTAATTCACACAAATACATTTTATTCAATTGGGGTTCAAGGCGATACGATTTGGGCTGGCAGTGCTGATGGGCTTGCGAAATTTAAAGATTCTGAATCTTTCACAAACTCATGGAAGATTTTTAGAGCTTACGAAAAAGTCAGCGGACTAAATAAATCATACGCATACCCAAACCCATTTTCACCATGGAATGAAGTCGTAAGAATTCATTACAGCGTTGATAAACCTGTAAGCAAAGTAACAGTAGAAATTTTTGACTTCAGCATGAGAAAAATAAAAACTATAATTGCAAACGCAACAAGAACTGGAGTTAGGGAATATGATGAAGTTTGGGATGGGAAAGATGACGCTGGTAATGTCGTTCCAAATGGTGTATACTTTTACAAAATTAAAATAGATGACAACGAACTTTATGGCAAAATACTTGTCGTTCAGTAAAATAATTTTATCGCTTATACTTGGATTTACCACAGCATATTCACAAAATCTTTCGGTGGCGTCTTTCTCACGGTTTGGCTTTGGTTCACGAGGAATCTCTATGGGAAATGCAATGAGCGCTGTAACACAAGGTGAGGTAGTTGGATATTACAATCCAGCTGTTTTACCATTTGCCGCTATTAGAAAAGCATCCCTTACTGTCGGTTTTCTTTCGCTTGACAGACAACTTGATTTTTTTCACTATACACAATCGCTTTATCCAACTGCTGGCTTTTCACTTTTCTTAATCCGTTCGGGGGTGAAAAACATTGAGTCAAGAGATGTTGATGGATACTATATTGAAAATTTAAACACAGCAGAATATCTTCTTGGTTTTTCATTCTCAAATAAAATAATTGACAGATTATCCGTTGGGATATCGCTGAAACTTTATTATAATAGACTTTATCGTGAGCTCAAATCTCAAACTCTTGGGATTGATTTTGGAATTTTATTTAAAATCACAGAAAACATATCACTTTCAGCTTCAATTCACGACTTAAACGCGAAATACAAATGGGATTCCTCCCCTATTTATCGGGAAAAGGGACGAACAGTTGTTGAGAATTTCCCATTAACACGAAAATTTGGGATATCGTATGTATTCAAAAATATCTTTTTACTTTCAGTTGATTTTAGCAAGGTTGGAAATGAGGAGAAAATAAATTTTGGAAGTGAAGTTTTTCCGCTTTATTTTTTATCTGAACAGTTTAAGCAAATGAAAAATAGTTTTTGCATTAGAAGTGGTCTTGAAATTTTTGACTATCCACGTTTTTCAATTGGCGCTGGGATTAAGAGAAAAATCTCAAGATTTATGCTTTCACTTGACTATGCTTATAAATTTGAAAGATATTCTCCTTCAGGCATTCAGATGTTAACTCTTGGATTAGAAATATAATTTGGCAAAGTTTTATGTTCAAGTTGAAGACAATAGCGATGTTTGTTATCTTAACTCAAACTATAATTTGCGGTGGCAAAACGGGATTTAACTTTTTAACGATAGGTGTTGATGCAAAACTCGTTTCACTCGGTGATGCTGGGGTTTCAAAACCTTCGGGAATAGGTGCGATATATTACAATCCAGCTAACTTGTCTGCTTTGAAGCGCGGAGCTGTTATGTTTACATATCGCAATTGGATGGTTGATGGTAAGTTTTTCTATGGGTCTGCGGGATTGTCCACCAAACATATAAACCTTGCTTTGAGTTTAACTTCTTTAACTATACCTGATATTGAAATAAGACATAGACCTGGTGAACCCGAGGGCAGATTTTCTTCCAGAGACTTTTCTTTTGCTTTAACTATCTCACCGAATATAAATTCAAGGTTAAAATTTGGTTTAACAACAAAATATATATTTGAAAAAATTTTTACAGATGAAATTCAATCTGTCGCATTTGATGTTGGATTGTTATATGGTTTGAATTTTTCTAACTTCACTTTAAACATTGGAGCTTCATTGAAAGATTTTGGTTTTAAAGAAAGTAACGCAAATGTGAATCCACCCACATCCCTGATACTTGGAGCATCAATGGGTCATGCTACCGGGGAGAACATAAAAGTTTACCTTTCCACGGATGTGAAACATAGATTTTATGAAAAATTAAATCTAATTGTTCTTGGTATAGGGTTTGAATTTATTTCCGTTGTTGAATTAAATGTTGGATATGAAACAGGAAATCACCTGAAATCCACGGTTTTGGGGATAGGTTTTAACTTTAAAAACTTTACTATTAATTACGCCTTTACCCCTTTTGAACTTCAATTTCCAAACTCTCACACATTTACATTAGAATTTAAATTATGAAAAAAGAAATTTGTATTGTTTTTCTTGGAAATATTTCACATGATTCAAGAAGTTTCAAGCTATTTAAATCACTAAAAGAGGCTGGTTATAAAACCACAATTATCTGTGCTCAAGAGCCAGGTGAAAAACACTTGAACGATCGTGATGTCCTTTATATTAGACTGAGAAAATGGGATAGAGCATTTTTTAAGATACTTCAGTTTTATCTGAAATCCCTTCCCCAAACTTTAAAGGTTAATCCAAACATAGTTGTGGCATCAGATTTTTTCTCATTGCCACTTGCGTGGCTTATCTCAATAAAAACAAAAGCAAAACTCATATACGATTCACGAGAATTTTATTCCTCCCTTGCTTCACTGAGCAAAAGGAACATAATACAAAAACTCTTATCTAAATTTGAACGATATTTTGCATCATATATAAAGGTAATCATAACTGTAAATCAATCAATTGCTAAGTTTTTATTAGAAAATTTCAAAGATAAAAAAATTATTGTTCTGCGAAATCTACCTTTAATAGAGAATTCCGATATTTATCAGGTTAATGTCAGTTTAGAGGCTAACCTTTTAGTTTATCTTGGGAATTTTCATCCAGGTAGAGGGTTAAAAATTTATTTTAGACTTATTGAAAGATTGAAAAGCGAAAATAAAAATGTTAAACTTTTACTTATAGGAAAAGGCGAACTAAAAGAACAAATTGAAAATGAGATTGAAAAACTTGGATTTAAAGACGATATTTTTATTACTGGTCCATACTCCCCAGAACAGGAAATTGTATTCCCTAATGCCACCAAAGTTATAGGGTTATGCATTATAGAACCAGTGGCACTTAGCTATATTTATTCGCTTCCAAATAAAGTTTTTGAGTACATCCGACATAAAATTCCCTTTGTAGCAAGTGACTTTCCAGAGATAAGAAGCATAGTTGATGAGTATAAAGTTGGAATTTCGGTCAATCCACAAGATTTTGATGAAATTTATAAGAATATCGTTTTATTGCTTGAGGATGATACATTGTATAACCGCCTTAAGAATAACTGTGAGACTGCTTTAAAGGAGCTTAATTGGAAAAATGAAATTAAAAATTTTTATGAAGCGTTAGACTCATTATGAGAATTAAATTTCTTCCTCCAGCCGATTTTTTCAATTGTTCTACCTACCACAAAAATCAATATGCCAAAACCTGCAAATAGCATTTCATTCCTCATGCTCCCTTGTAAGCCAGCAATTAAACCAATCATTGTTTCAGCGATTCCGATTGCCTGTAGAAGTTTGCCTGCTATTATCATTTTGTCTCCCTGCCTTATCTTTTTTCAACTTCACCAGGAAAACTACACCGCTTATAAGCAACAGAATTGATATAAGTTGAGCCTCTGTAAATCCAAAAAGCAAGGGCGAATTTAACCTGATAAATTCTATAGAAAATCTCTCAATTGATGAAAAAATTAAATATAAACCAAAAAGTTCTCCAGAATATTTAATTCTTTTTCTATATATCCAGAGAATTTCAAAAATTATCAGCATTAAGATAAACTCATAAACAGGCGTTGGATGAAGTTTTATGAATGTGTCAAACTCTGTGATTACCCCGAATTTATCTTCACCGATAACTTTTGAAGATAAGCTCCAATAGTTATATTTTTCAGCTAATTCGGGAAATCTTTCAAAGTAGGAGCGCAAAGCATAAGTTGGCTTTAATGTTCCGTTGGCATAAATCGTGCCCCAAGGCAAAGATGTTGGGATGCCATAATCACCATCCCCTGATAGGTGGCATCCTATTCTGCCAATCCCATAGCCAAGTGCTAACGCTGGAGAAGTGGCATCAAGGACTTTAAATAATGAAAGTTTCTTTCTTTTTACATATAAAAGCAAAACAAGAAACGCTAAGATAAATCCACCATACCAAGTTAATCCGCCAGCGGAAAAAATCATATCAAACGGGGACTTTAAAAAATCAGAAAAGTTTTCAATTAAATACAAAATTTTAGCTCCAACAATTCCAAACATAAGAGCTAAAATCACCATTTCATTAGCATAATTAACATTCATTTTTAACCTTTTAAACTCCTTCCCCAGCAAATAATCGGCAACTATAAAAGCAATTGCCATCATAAATCCATAGCTGTAAACGGGGATTGGACCTATTTGGATTAAAATTGGGCGCATCGCTTTTTAGATTATATTTAATTTTACAAACTTATTTCTTTTTGGCTCATCTTTCAATGTAACTCGCTCATTCATGACAAGAACTTTGAAAACATTTTTTACATTTTCCTTTTTCACAATTGTTAATGTATAAACTCCATTAATATAATCATATAAACGGTATTCAAACTTTGCTGGTCCTGATTGAGATAAAGGTAAACTTGGTGGTTTAAGACCACGAATCTTAAACTCTATTTGCTTCTTATCCTCAACAAGGACATCGACATCAAGCTCGTAATTAAAAGCCAAAAAATTTTGTGTTGTCTCAAGCAAAAACTTCAAAAATCTTTTCCTCCTTACTTCATCATATTCGGTTGAGATGTAAAGTATGTAATCATATTTAAATTGAGGTTCAATTCTTGGCAGTTTCCTCGGCATATTTTGACAGGATATATTCTAAAATCTGATTTACACTAACATAACTTTGCACTCCGCTTTCCATATCACGGACAATAAGTTTCTCGCTCTTAATTTCATCCTCACCAATAATTACAACATACCTTGATCCTTGTCTATCAGCTTCTTTTAACTGTGACTTTAAACTTCTCCCAAGGAGATCTATTTCACACGGGATTAATGTTTTTCTTAAATCTCGCGCTAATTTCGCCCCAATTTTTTTTGTCTCATCATTAAGACAAGCTATAAAAACAAATGGTCTCTGCGCCTCCCCGAAGTTATAGTTATTTTTCTCAAGTATTAACATCATCCTTTCAATCCCAAGAGCAAATCCAACTCCAGGTATATCAGGTCCACCTATTTCCCTGGATAAAAGGTCATATCTTCCACCTCCAGCCACTGCATCTTGGGAACCGAGTTCAGGACTTATCACTTCAAATGCAGTTTTTGTATAATAATCAAGACCACGCACAAGGTGAGAATCAATTTCATATTTTATCCCAACATCGCTCAAAGTATTTTTTAACTTTTCAAAATGTTCTTTACACTTGTTGCAGAGATGCTCATAAATCACTGGTGCACCTTCGCTTATTTTTCTATCATTTTCATCCTTTGAATCAAGAATTCTAAGTGGGTTACTTTCAAGACGTCTTTTACTATCATCAGAAAGTTGGGTATAAAAATTTTTAAAATATTCAGTTAAAACCTTTTTATAGTTTGGACGACAGATTTGACAACCAACCGTGTTAAGTTTAAGCGCATAATTTTTTATATTGAAACTTTCAATTATGTCAATGACAAGAGATATTATCTCGGCATCCGCTTCGGGATTTTGTGTTCCAATAATTTCAGCTCCAATCTGATGAAATTGGCGCAATCGTCCAGCCTGCGGTCTTTCCTGCCTGAACATTGGGGAAATATAATAAACCTTGAAAATTGGAGTTTGCTTATTAATTTCATATTGAACATAAGCTCTCATAACCGATGCTGTCATCTCTGGCTTCAATGTTAAGCTATTCCCACCTTTGTCAGTAAAGGTATACATCTCTTTACTTACTATATCTGTTAACTCCCCAATACCGCGTGCAAATAATTCTGTTTCCTCAAAAATTGGGGTTCTTATTTCTTTATAGTTATAAACTTCAAAAATTTTTCTCACTTTTTCTTCAATGTGTTGCCACTTATATGATTCATTTGGCAGTATATCCTTTGTACCGCGAACATTTTTCAAGATTTTCTTATTAGCCAAGATATTTTTCTTCTTCTGTTTTGAATAATTCAACAACCTCTTTGGGCTCTTTCGCGTTTAGTAACTTCTCACGAAAATTATTATCGTTCATAAGCTTTGAAATCCTACTTAAAAGTTTAATGTGAGGTCCAACCATATTATCTCTCCCAACAAGCAAAAATATCAAACGAACAGGTTCACCATCAAGCGAATCATAATCAATTGGCTTTTTAGTTATCGCAAACGCGGCTATGATATCTGTAACTGCATTTGTTTTACCATGCGGAACCGCAAAGCCTTTACCAACACCTGTTGTCATTATCCTTTCTCTTTCAAATACTGCTTCTCTTACCTTATTTACATTTTTCACTTTATCTGACCTTGCGATTAAATCAACAAGTGCATTTATTGCATCTTCTTTTGAAGATACATCAAGTCCAACTACGACGAAATCTTCTGTTAAAATGTCGCTTATTTTCACCTCTCACCCTATTTTATTTTTCTAACTCAAGACTTCAACCATTTTTCAAACTTTTCAGAATAAATTTGAATTAACTCGTTAACAATTTTTTCATTACTGGACTCCACGAAAATATGTAATTCATTCTTCTGTCTGTCGGGCAAAATTAAAACCCAAGTATTATCGTCAATGAAAATTTTTACGCCATCAATAAGCTGTCTTTTATATTGTTCGGCTTCAAGCGTTGCAAGGCGCATCACTTTACCTTTCAGATCACGTGGACATGGCAGTGTTATTTGTTTTAAGAATAACTTAGGCAAGCTTCTCTCTAACTCACCTATTCTTACATCTATCATTGATATCAACTCAAGTATTTTTGAAATTGCAAACATCCCATCAGAGGCAAATAAAAATTCTGGGAAAATGAAACCACCTTTTGTTCCACCGACGAATTTTATCTCTGGGTCTTTAATGACAGCTTCCATCATCGCGTAATGTGAATTTCTCGTTCTCACTACTTCAACTCCATATTCGCCGGCTATCAATTCAACTTCAAGAGAGGCGGTAATTGGAACGGCAATTTTTTTAACTTTATCATAATTCGCTTCAAGGAAAAGCTTCACAACAACCGAAAGAAACCTATCACTGGGTATAAATCTGCCATTTTCGTCCACCACCCAAATTCTTTCAGCTCCAGGGTTAAGCATGAAACCAACATCGTATCCAATTGATGTGACAATTCGGGATAATTCGCCCATTGCTTTTCTAAATTCATCTTCACTTTTTGTTAATTTTGACGGATCAAGATAAGCGTTTAATGAAACTACTTGGCATCCCAATTGCCCAAGTATATTTGGAAAGATTGAGACAGCAACCCCATTTGAATAATCAACAACAATTTTGAAATTTTGCTTGCGGATCAAATCCACATTTAATGAAGATAAAAACTTCGCAACATATCCTTCAGTAACTCTTACTGGGAAATTAATTGTCCCAACTTTGTCATATGGAACGCGGGGAAAGTCTTCGCCGAAAAATAATCTTTCTATTGTTTTAGCTTTGCTAACCGGCAAGTCCATTCCATTTGAATCAAAAAATATGATATCAGTTTGATGTTTATCTACAGGTGATTTCCTTACATGCAATCCACCGGCATATTTGCCACTGCGTAGTTCATGTCTTACCATTGGAATTGAAGCAATGCGTAAGTCATCAACATCTAATCCAGCTGAAATAAGCCCACAAATTAACGCTCGGTTCATCATCCGTGAAACATTGTCTGCGTCCCTACTCACCAAAACAGTTTTACCTTGCCCAAGAAATGCGCCAAAAGCTGTGCCAAGCTTCGCCCCAAATTCAGGGATCATCTCAACATTTGATATTCCACTCACTCTTGATTCCACGAAAAGTTCTTTTAACCATTTATCTTCCCACACAAGACTCTTTGACAAAACTGAACCATCTTCAACTACTTTCCATGGCCAAAGTTTTATATTTGGCATTAACTTCGCTCCATTGCCAATTGTGCAATGATCGCTTATAAAAACATTTTCCCTTATTTCAACTTTCTCGCCGATGTTACATTCATACCCGATGACATCAAGTGTCAACCACGCATAACTTCCAACCTTAACCCCATCCCAAATAACGGAATTAACAATTTCACAACCATCACCAATATAACACCTTGAACCTATCACTGAATTAACAATTTTTACATTTTTCCCAATCTTTGTATTATCGCCAATTACCACAACACCCTCAAAATTTTCAATGCCATCAATTTCAGAACCCTCACCTTTATAAATTACTCCTTTCCCTGTTTCAATTTTTTCACCCTTGATTTCAACATCAACCATGCCAGATAGACAATCAAGATGCGCTTCAAGGTAATCAGTCAAAGTTCCTATGTCACGCCAGTAGCTTTCAGTGATAAACCCGTAAAAAGGGATTTTTTTATCAAGTAAAATCGGGAAAAGGTTTTTGCTGAAATCAAATTCCTGTTTGTATGGAACAGACTCAAGCACAGATGGATTTAAAATATAAATTCCGGTGTTAATTGTATCGCTGAAAACTTCACCCCAACTCGGTTTTTCAAGAAACCTTGATATTTCACCGCTATCTTTTACTATAACAATCCCATATGGAAGTGGATTTTTAACTCTCGTTATTACAATCGTTGCCTTTGATTTCTTCTTGAAGTGATAATCAATAGCTTTTGAAATGTCAATATCCGTTAAAACATCACCGCTTATTACGACAAATTCTTCATTACCTATTAACCCTACTGCGTTCCTTACGCTACCAGCTGTGCCAAAGTCGGCTTCAGCCTTTACATATGAAATTTTAACCCCAAAATCTCTCCCATCTTTAAAATAGTTCATTATTACATCAGGGTAGTAGTAAACCAAGGCAATTATATCAGTGATGTTATGCTTCTTTAACAGCGAAATTATTCTATGCATAACTGGTATGTTGACAACTGGAACCATCGGCTTCGGTATGTTCATAGTTAAAGGTCTAAGGCGAGTTCCAAATCCACCTGCCATAATTACTGCTTTCATAACCAAGATAAAATTATTTTCACCTGAAGTTAAATATAACACAAAGAAATTAAATTAACAATCACGATTTAAATGTTTCAAGTTTGCTATGCTTACGACCATAACCAAAATAAATCACCAAGCCCATTAAAAGCCAGACAATAAACCGAATCCAAGTTATCAATGGCAAGCTTATCATAAGATAAAAGCAAGACAAAATAGCTAAAATTGGAACTATCGGGACAAAAGGTGTTTTAAATTGCCTTGGTGTATGTGGGTCGGTATATCTTAAAACAAGAACACCGCCCGAAGTTAAAACAAACGCAAAAAGCGTCCCAATGTTTGTTAACTCCGCTGCTTCACCAATGTCAGCAAATGCAGCAGGGATTGCGACGAAAATTCCAGTTAATATCGTTGTTACATGTGGAGTTTTAAATTTTGGATGTATCTTTGCAAACCACTGCGGTAAAAGCCCATCTCTCGCCATTGAGAAAAATATCCTCGGTTGCCCAAGTTGAAAAACAAGAAGAACCGCCGTTGTTGAAACAACAGCACCAAAAGCGACAATTCCAGCAGCCCAGTTCAATCCAATTGAACTAAATGCCTTTGCAAGAGGTTCTGGAACATTTAATTCAGTATACGGTATCATACCAGTGAGAACAATTGCAACAGCGATGTAAAGAATTGTCGTTATAACAAGTGATGTTATTATGCCTATTGGTAAATTTTTCTGCGGATTCTTAGTTTCTTCTGCTGCTGTTGAAATTGCATCAAATCCAATATAAGCGAAAAAGACCAAAGCTGCGCCAGTCATAATTCCCTTCCAACCATTTGGAGCAAAAGGTTGCCAATTTTCAGGTTTAACATAAAAAGCGCCTGCGATTATGAAAAACAACAGTATCGTAAGTTTTATTATAACCATAGCGGTATTAAAAGCGGAACTTTCCCTTATTCCAATGACAAGCACAATCGTAATTAAAGCAACTATGCCAAAGGCCGGAAGATTGAAAAAAATTGGGATTGTTTTATTTAAAAATGGAATTGTTAACTGTGGCGCTGAATTTAAAATTTCAGGATTACTTAATGCCCTAACATAATCAGTTGATAACCACGCTGGAAATGTAATCCCAAATCCACGGAGAAGCTCAACAAAATATGCAGACCAGCTTATTGCAACTGCTATATTCCCAACAGCATATTCAAGTATCAAATCCCATCCAATAATCCAAGCGATAAACTCCCCGAAAGCTGCATAAGAATAAGTATATGCACTTCCAGAGATTGGGAGCATTGATGCAAGTTCAGCGTAGCATAACGCAGCAAAGCCACATGCAATAGCAGTGATTATAAAAGAGATTACAATCGCAGGTCCAGCTCCAATATGATGTGCTCCCCCAGCTGAAGCCGTCCCAATAAGAGCGAAAATCCCAGCTCCAACTATCGCCCCAATTCCAAGCGCTGTCAAATCAACAGCATTTAAAGCTCTTTTAAGTCTGTTTTCACCACTTTCAGCTTCTGCTAAAATTTGCTCAACTGTTTTTTTTCTAAATAGCTTCACCCCTCGCCTCCAAGTTAATTTTTTTAATCTATTGGTTCAAATATCGCTGTAAAATGCCTCAATATCGGCGCTTCCCAAACTATTCTGTATCCTTTTAACTTATCTCGGTTTTTGTAAACTTCGGTTATAACCTCAACAACATAATCAATATGACTTTGCGTGTAAACCCTTCTTGGTATAGCAAGGCGAACAAGCTCCATTGTATGCGGTATAAACTTCCCTGTCTCCTTATCCCTTCTGCCAAACATCACACTTCCAATTTCAACACTTCTTATCCCACCAACTCTGTATAGTTCAACGACGATTGATTGACCTGGAAACTGCTCAGGTGGAATATGCGGTGCAAATTTTTTCGCATCAATATAAACTGCATGCCCTCCAGGTGGAATTAAAATCGGTATACCTCTATCAATTAACTTTTCTGCAAGATATTCAACCGACCTTATCCTGTAAGTTAAATAATTCTCATCAAGCACTTCTTCAAGTCCTTGTGCTATTGCTTCAAGGTCTCTACCCGCAAGCCCGCCATAAGTTGGAAAACCCTCTGTAACTATTAAAACATTTCTCGCTTTTAAAGCTAACTCATCGTCGTTCATCGCTAAAAAGCCACCTATATTTGCAAATGCATCTTTTTTAGCGCTCATCGTGCAACCATCAGCATAAGAAAACATCTCGCGCGCTATCTCAAAGACTGACTTATTTTCATATCCTTTCTCTCTTTTCTTTATAAAATATGCATTCTCCGCAAAGCGACACGCATCAAGAAAAAGCGGTATCCCATATTTATTGCAAACTTCCCTTACCTCGCGAATATTCTGCATTGAAACAGGTTGCCCACCATTGGAATTGTTTGTAACAGTTAACATAACAAGCGGTATGTTTTCAGGTTCTTTTTCTTTTATAAACTTTTCAAGCTTTTCAACATCCATATTCCCTTTAAACGGATGCCACACATCTGATTGAAGTCCTTCTTGAATTGGTAAATCCACAGCGTTCCCGCCAACGAACTCAATGTTTGCCCTTGTCGTGTCAAAATGCGTATTGTTCGGGATATACTTCCCAGGTCCAGCAACAAGCGAAAACAAAATTTTTTCAGCAGCCCTGCCTTGATGAACCGGGATAACATGTTTAAATCCAGTAAATTTTTTAACAACGCTTTCAAACCTATAAAAACTCCTTGACCCCGCATACGACTCATCTCCATCCATAATTCCAGCCCATTGCTTTGAGCTCATAGCACTAGTTCCACTGTCAGTTAAAAGGTCAATTATAACATCCTCCGCAGGGATATTAAAAACATTATAGCCAGCTCTTTTTAAAATCCTTTCTCTCTCTTCTTCAGTTGTGAACTTTATAGGTTCTACAACTTTGATCTTAAATGGCTCAATAATTGTTTTGAATTTCATTTTCGCCCCTTGCCATTTATTTTAACAAAACCATTTTGCGAACCTTCCGATATATAACATTCCTTCCATTGTAAACCCTCAACTCATAAAGATAAATACCTGCAGAAAATCCAGAAGCATTAAAAGTCACTTTATATCTTCCAGCCGTAACCCAACCTTTGAAGATTTTACTAACTTCCCTGCCGAGAACATCAAAGAGCACAATTTCACACTCATGGTCACCGGCAACATCAAAAGTAATTTCAGTAAAGCCATTGAACGGATTTGGATAATTCTGGTATAATTCAAACTTAAAAGGCATGCCATCAAAATCAGCGCTTAGAGAAATAGAAATAACTTTCTTCAAAATCTTACACCCTGGGTCAAATTGAATTTCCATTCCATTAATTTGACGGCTCAGAACAACCCGATAAACAGTGTCAGCAGTGTAATTCCAAAACGATAAAGTAGTGTCAATGTTTTGTGAAATAATTTTAAATTCAGCTGGAACTTTAAAAATTCTTACGTTTTTTTGAACTTGCCGAACGCGGATAGATAAACCAAGCTCATTTGCAAAATAATAAATTTCAAAAACAGGATATCCAGAATCGTAAACCCACTGCTCAAAAAACCAAGTATAATCTTCACCTGTCACATCGTTTACAACTTGAATAAATTTTTGTGTTGTCCCAGTGCTATATTGAAACCTTTTCCCCCATTGCTTTAGCACTTCAAAGAACAACGAGTCGCCGATAAGATTTCTTAACATATGCAAAACCCATGCACCTTTAAAATAAACAGCCGTTCCAAAAAGTTTTTGCGGTGGTGGATTGTAAATTGCGTATCTAATTAATGAATCCTCAGAAAAATATAAATTTGCCCAACTTTGTAATTTTGCCTTAAAATTTTCAATCCCGTATTTATGTTCAGTGTATAAAGCATCACCATATGAAGCAAATCCTTCATTTAACCATATTTCAGCCCAATTTTCACACGTTACAAGGTCACCCCACCACTGATGCCCAAGTTCATGAGCGATTCCACCTTCAGAGTTTCCATCAAGCCATCTTCTATGAATAGTCGTCATCGTTTGATGCTCCATACCACCATATTTAAACGGATAAACCACAACCATACTATACTTCTCAAACGGATATTCACCAAATTTAAGCGAAAAAAATTTCATCATATCAGGGACATTTTTAAAAGCATTTACAGCTTTGAGTGAATCCTCACGCCAAACATAGTATTTTATCTCAACTAAATCCCTTGGACTTGAAATTTTGTGATACCAGTCAGAAAATGTTATATACCTTGAAGTTGCAAATGTAATTAAATAAGTTGACATTGGATGTATTGAAAACCAGCGAAAAATTCTTTCATCTCCATTTACTTCATCGCGAATTAACAAGCCATTTGAAGCAACAAGAAAATCGCTTTTAACCTTAACAGTGATATCAAGAGTTGCCTTATCCCATGGTTCGTCATAACAAGGAAACCAATATCTTGAATCTGACGGTTCAGTCATAGTGTAAGCAATATCTGATGGTATGTTGAATTCGTCGCTTCTATAAAAATAAAAACCTCTATCAACATCTGATTCACGGGCAAAGTAAATTGCGACTGTTAAAGTTTCTCCGCGAAAAATCAATCTCGGAAAAAATATCTTTAGATTGTCTTGCCCGTGCTGAAAATTTAACTTTGCACCAGAATATACAATTGAATCAATCCGTATAACTGAGCTTGACGCATGGATGTTTATTTCATTTAAATTTTCATTTGAAACGAGCTTAATTTTTGAATATCCACGATAGAAGCCATTTCTTTGAACAAGCCCATCATAAAGGTCAATATAGATTTCGTAATGCAAGACATCAAATTCATGAGCTATGTCTGAAAGTGAAAGGCTTGTGATAAGAAATAGTAAAGCGACATTTAAAATTTTAGCCTTGAACATAGTTTTCACTCTAATGCTTTTTGGTTTATCAACTTCTTTATCAAGAAAGATGAATTAACAAAAAGCATGCCTATCAAAACTAAGGAAGCACCGACGAGAACGCTTTTTGTAATGTTTTCCTTCCCAACAAATACACCAATTAACACAGCGAAAACTGGCGTCAAAAACGCGGTAAGCGACATTATAACTGCCTTAACTTTCTTTAAAAGCCAGTAATAAACTGTAAATGTCACAATTGAACCAAAAATTCCAAGATAAATTACGCTCCCGATTCCTTTGATTCCAAATTTAATTTTGCTCCAGTCCTCAACGATGCTTGATATAAGCAAAAGCATTAATCCACTTAAAGTCAATGGGATAAAATTTATTGCAAGCGGATGTATAGCCGAGCCATGTTTTTTGACTGCAACCAAAACAGACGCATTTAACGTAGCACTTAAAACGACCGCAAGCATGCTTGCAAAAAATCTTTTGTTATGAAGAAAATCAACCGCTCCAAGTTGTGCTGTGTCAACTCTAAAGATAAACACAACACCAACAAACCCAAGCACAAGCCCAGCTTTTTGTATCGTATTAAGCTCTTCGTTTAAGAAAAATTTTGAAAAAATTGCCGCAAAAAACGGCATAGTTGAAAATAGGATACTCGCAAGATTGCTTGGGATGGTGATCTCAGCCCAGTAAACGAGTGAGAATGGGATTAAAAAAGAAAAAAATGTTAAGTAAAGATAGAGATAAACTTGCTTCTCATTCATTGGGACGCTGATATTGAACAACTTCAAAAATATAAAAAGGACAACGCTTGCTACCAAAAAACGAAAAGAAAGTGAGAACAAAGGTGGTAATTCTTCTAATCCAATTTTTATCGTAAGCCATGTTGAACCCCAAATGAAGCAAATCAAAATGAATAGAGAAACTTTTACATATGTTCTTTTCCCAAGAGATTCTATCCAGGCGCGAAATTTTGAAGTTTCCATTTTTAATTTAGAAGTATGTTGAATATAAATTTAAAAGTTGCCCAAGTTTGCGCTCTATGTTGAGGTCTAAACGCAAACATAAAAATTTTACCCTTCTCATATGGAACTTCACACATTGCAACCTTGCTCTTTATTTTTTCAGAACCAAGAAGATATCCGCTCATAACGACATTGTTGTCATCAAACTTCGCTATCACAGACACACTATCAGCATATGTCGTAGTTGAAAACGCAATTGAATTTATCATATACGCTGGGACTTCATCTTTAAGCCCGTATGCGACAGGATTATCGCGATTATTAACTTTTAATCTAACTATTGTCCCAGGCGCAAAAAATTCACTAATGCTTACATTTTTTAAAACATTTCTAACTGGAACCCCAATTTGCTCAATTACAAAGTCACTCGCTTCACCTAAAGCAATTAATTCACCACCTTTACGCAGGAACTCTTTTATATTTTCAACACCCTGCTTCCCGATACCGCCAGTGTATTCCTCAGGCATTTGAGGTATATCTGGTCTTCTTTGCTCTCCAAACATCCTTCCCTCAACTATTGCATCGGTTCTCATGCTTGGCAAAATGAGAATGTCAATATCCTCAATCCATTTCTTATCTTTTATGTCTTGGTTGTGGAGAGTTTTATAATCAAAGTAAAAACTGTCAAGAACAAGTCGCGCCCAACCTTCATCCATGCTTGTAATCCAAGGTTGGTATATTCCAATTCTTTTCTTCTTAATTTGGATAAGCTCTGATGTTTTGAATTTATCGGTTGCCTTTATTTCTATTCCAAGATTTTCAGAAAGTTTAGCGATTTTATTCGCTGTTGCTTTATCATTTTTTACAACAAAATCACCGCTTTTGTCAACATAAAAAACATTTATTCCTTCCTTCAAAAGAAGATTAGCAAGACGATATGAGTTAATGAACCTTCGGTCAAAAGAAAGATAACCCCCGCTGCCTAAAATTTTTGACCTTCCATAGTCAACAGTTTCAATTTTTTCCATTGGGATTTCTTTTTTCTCATTTAATTCAACGACATCAACACCCATTTGAAATGGTAAAGTCCACGCAGTCACATCATAAGGTCGCTTCGGTGGTCCATCGGGATAAAGACGGAGATCGGGATAATTTTGCACTTCCATTAAATCTTTGATGTAGTCCCTACATGGCTGAGCAAGTGGGATTATAAGTGTGTTTGAAGAAAAAGTTAAATTACCAACGGGGAAATTTTTCTTTGCCTTGTAAACTTCAACACCGGCGATTTGCAACCTTTTTACAAGCTCAATTGCAGAGTTTGGATCACGTTGGGCATCTAAATCAATCAAGTAAGCAAATGGTGGTTCATTTAAACCTTTTTCAATTGATTTTTTATTTGCATTATAAAAAGTCCATAAAATTTTTTCCCTGTTAATTGCTGAAAAATTCAAAATTGAATATGTTGCTGCTTTTTCATAATCAATTATGTCCCTTAACCTCCACCACCCTTCTTCAAATGGATATAAATTGTTGTTTGACAGGCTGTTGTCCGGGATTTCATCGCCAAGACCTTCAATGCTTCCATACGGCAAGTAAATCGGGGTTGCAATTCTTACGCTTGCAGCTTCTGAAAGAATGCCAACTCTGTTATGCCAAAGCGGTGTCTTTGACATTGTCCCTTGAAAATAAGCGTTAAATCTTCCACCTGTTACAACACCTTTGTATCCCTTTTGAATCATATCAAAAACAATGTATTTCCCAAATAAATTTGTAAGTGCCATTACCTCGGGTAAAACATTTGGATTAACCGGGTCAGAATAAGGCGGGACAAAAAGTCTTGGTCCATTTGAACTCATTTGATGCTGATCATATACAACCTGTGGAAACCATTCATGATACAAAACTTTCGCGGTCAATCTTGTTTCAACCAAACTGAAAAAGTGGAAATCACGATTGTTATCATGCCCAGCGTAATAATGATACAGCCAGGGCATCGGTGCACCTTCATATTTAGTCCCGACATATTTTTTATACCAATCAACAACCATTTGCTGACCGTCAGGATTAAGGGATGGAATTAAGAGAATTACACAATTGTCAAGTATGTTTTTCATCTCATCGTCATTACGAGTTGCAAATTCGTAAATCAACTCAACTGATTCTTGACTTGATGCAATTTCAGTTGAATGTATATTCATAGTGATGAGAATGAAAACTTTACCTTCTTTAATCAAATTTCTCGCTTCATTTTCATCTATCTCATACGGTTTGGCAAGTTGTCTCTGGATTGTTTTCAAACGCTGAATGTTGCTCATATTTTTACTTGATGATGCGATTGCAACTATAAATGGTTTGCCAAGTGTCGTTTTGCCAAGCTCCTCAACTATAACTCTATCCGAATTTTTATCAACATAATTAAAATAAGAAACTATCTCATCCCACCCGATCAACTTTTTATCTTCCCCCATCTTGAACCCGAAGTATTTCTCTGGTGGCAAAATTTGAGCTGTTAAAAAATTAAAAACAAAAATCAGCAAGAAAGCAATGAACTCACCACGATTGTGAGTTTTCAGAAAGATATTATTTCTTTTCTTCATCCTTACCGCTCCTACTTTGTTTTAAAATAATATCTCAACCTCAATTCCTTTTGACGAGAATTCGCTCAAAAATTCTTCAGCAACAGTGCTAAAATACTCGTCACGAATTGCAAAATCAAGTAGATGAGCGCGGTAAATTTTCTCGGTTTTCCAGATGTAGTTCATCCTATCAACAAGAATGTAATCAGCAAGACCGTCAATCTGTTTCGCAAGTTTTTTAGCATCCAAAGGCAAAATTGGTCCAACGAAAACAAATGTTTTAATGTTGTTTTTCTTCAATCTTTCAAGAGTTTTTATTCTGCTTATTATTGATGGAGCTTTGGGCTCAAAAATTTTTCTGATTTTGTTGTTGTCGGTTGTGATAGATAAACCAACTTCAATATTCTTAAATTCAACGAACAAATCAACATCCCTTAAAACAAGTGGCGACCTTGTAAGTATCCCAACCGGATATTGAAATTCAAGAAGCACTTCAAGACATTTTCGTGTTAGCTTAAACTTTTTCTCAACAGGCTGATACGGGTCTGTCACTATGCTAAACCAAACATTTGGCTTTTCCTTTTTATCCTGAAACAGAGACATTTTATTTTCAAGCTTCAAAATCTCCTTCTTCAAATTTTCAGTGATATTAATTTTAACTCCGACGAATTCACCCCATTTCGGATTGCCCGCAAATTCTTTATACATGCGCGAAAATTTTGACATAAAATCAGCATAACAATACAAACAGCCAAATTCACACCCAAAATATGGATTTACGGTATAGTCTATTCCTGGAATTTTTGACTTTGATAAAGCGCTCTTCGTCTCTATAATTTTCACACTTAAATTTCTCATCACTAAAATTTCCTCATTACAATTCCGGATAAAAGCTTTGGGTAGAAATAAGTTGACTTCTGTGGCATTGTTGCGCCTGATAATGAGACATTCTTAACATCTTGAACTGATGGAGGGTTAAGCAAAAATGCAACTTTATCAGGTTCATTAGCAAGTTCAATAGCCTTGTTGAAGTCATGGGTGTAAATGATATTGATTTCCCCGCTGAGAATCCCATCATAAACCCCAATCAACCTAAAAATAAACTCATGCAAGCTTGTAACATCAAGTTCTCTAATAGGCTCAGGCATTTCAGGTGGGAGGTATGAATTTACAAAACTTCGTTCCTTTATTCTCAATCCAACTGCTTTATTTCCACCAAAGTAAACTCCAAAGCTACCTTTGCGGTAAACTTTTAAAAAATCTTTAACTCTTTCAACGCTATCAATTTCCACAATTTCAAAATACCTTTCAACGCCTGCTTGAATAGATTCTATTTGTGAAAATAGAACCTTTCTTAAATTTTCCTTTTCAACTCTCATCAAAACTCTATGCGTTGGCAAAATCACAAGCCCACTTGATTCCATATTTGTGAGATATGTGAGAATATAATTATACTCATCTCTTTCCTGCGAAAGTGAACGCATATAATCCCTGAACATCAAACCAACTTCATATCTATGATGCCCATCAGCAATGAAAACAGGAAGTTCATTCAAGATAGCGGTTAAATTTTCAATGAAATCTTCCGCTGTTATCTCATAAAGCTTATGTCTAATTTCGCTCCCAGTCTGAATTGACCCTTTTGAGGATGGAAAATCAAAATCAAATAAAAGTTTTTCTAGTTTAAATTGATCGATCAAATTTTCAACTTTAAATTTTGTATCGGAGTAAATCCCGAAGATATGGTCAAATTGAGCGAGCGTGGCTTTAAGAAGGTTAAATCTATCTTCTTTTGGCTTGGGAAATGTTTTTTCATGAGGGAAAATTTTACCCTTTCCAAATTCCTCAAGCTTCATCAAACATATAATCCCGACCCGGTTATAATTTTCGCCGTTCACTTTAAAGCTTTGCTCATAAACATAAACAGCTTCTTTGTCCCTTTCAATTAAAATTCCATTTTTCAGCCATTCATCAAAATAATACTTCGCACTTTCATATCTGTCTTCATCCTTGTTTAAAATTAATCTAATGACATTGTAAGGGTAAAGCTTATACAGTTCATCTCTTTCGCTTTCCGAGATGACATCGTATGGTGGAGCAAGGAGTTTCTCTATTGGCAATTCGGGATTGTAAACCAAACCTCTAAATGGTTTTATCTCTGGCATCTTAATTTTTTGATTAAATTATCAATCTACTGCATATCCAAGTCTTCTTAACCAAGCTTTGCTGTCGCGCCATTTTTTCCTCGCTTTGACATAAAGTTCAAGATAAACGGGTCTCCCAAGAAACCACTCTATCTCTTCACGAGCAAGTTTGCCAATTTTTTTCAGCATTTCTCCATCTTTACCAATTATAATTCCTTTTTGCGATTCTTTCTCCACATAAATTTCAGCACGAATGTAATCCTTTTCTCCTTCGTTTTGAGCTTCTCTAAATTCAGCTATTGAAACTGTCGTTGAATATGGTATCTCTTGGCGATAAAATTGAAAAATTTTCTCACGAATTATCTCAGCGACAAAAAATCTTTCTGGATGTTCTGTTATCATATCCGGCGGATAAAAAGGCGGATGAACGGGTAAGTATTGAATTAAAACCTTCTTCAACTCGTCTATATTTTGACCCTTCAACGCTGATATCGGGACTATCTCTTTAAAAGGAAAGGCTTTGCTGAAAAAATCAATTACGGGTAAAACTTCCAACTTGTTTATTAAGTCAACTTTATTTATCACAAGGATGATAGTTTTTTCATCAACATATTTCTTCAAAATTTCAAACAGCAAAGTCTTCAATATCGCTTCGTTTGTTTTCACTTTTTTAACATCAACCATAAACAAAATTATATCAGCATCATTTAAAGCTGATTCAGCGTATTCCATCATCACCTCCTGAAGCAGATACCTCGGCTTAATTAAGCCGGGGGTGTCAAGGAAAACAATTTGATAATTTTCTCCCGTCATTATTCCAATTATCTTATGCCTTGTTGTTTGTGGTTTTGGTGTGACGATTGAAAGTTTATACTGAAGCAATGTGTTCAACAAAGTTGATTTCCCTACATTTGGCTCACCAACTATAGCAACATATCCTGCTTTAAAATCAGGCGGAATTTGACTTGATATCTCCGATATTTGTTCCGATGTTGATTCTTTTTTAGTTATATCGTCCATATGCTTGCGAATTTCATTTTTTTAAACCCATTATAACTTTAACTTTACAAATGCTTCCTTTTTTAAAAACAGGAATTATATGACCTTCGTATTTTTGATTGTTAATCCATATTTCCTTAACACCTTTATTTACACCATCTGGATTTAAAACTTCAATTTCATACCTTACATTTCTAAATAATCTTACAACTTTAAAACTCTTCCATTCAGATGAAATGCACGGGTCAATGATTAGTCCCGAATATGTTGGTCTAATTCCAAGCATATATTCAACGACACTTTTAAAGAACCACGCAGAAGAACCAGTCAACCATGAATGACTTGCTTCACCAAATGTCGGATGGTCAGGGCTTGTCACATATTCAGAATAAACATAAGGCTCCATTTTGTAGAGATCAGCATCAATAGCGTTGTTAATTGGCAATGTGGCATGGTAAATTTGATGTGCTCTTTCAGCGTTGCCAGCTATAAGTTCTGCAAGGAAAACCCAGCTTGCCACATGGTTAAATATCGCACCATTTTCTTTTTTACCGGGAACACAACGGGTTGCAAGTCCAATTGTAGGGTCAACCTTTGTGAAAGGTGGATGCAAAATTTTTGGTCCTTTTGGCGTATCAAGATACTTCTTTACAGAGTCAAGGCAAAGCCTTGCTCTCCCTTTATCTGCTATACCACTTATCACAGCCCAAGACTGTGCATTTGCAAAAATTTTCCCTTCCTTATTTTTTGAAGAGCCAAAAGGAGTGCCATCATCTTTAAAACCTCTTATATACCATTCTCCATCCCAGCAAAATTTATTTAAATTTCTTGCAATTTTTAAATATGCTTCAGAATATTTTCGAACATATTTTTTGAGACCAATATAGTTGAACATTTCCACAGCTTCCTTTAAAATATAAACGAGAAATTCCGAGCCCCAAACAGTTTCACCTTTACCTTTAAATCCAACATAATCAAGTGTATCGTTCCAATCACCGCGACCAAATTTAAGTAAGCCATGTTTTCCAAGATTGGAAAGTGAATAATCAATTGCTTTTATCAAGTGTTGTAAAACTGTCCCATTTCCACCGTCATAGTATTCAACTTTCTCATTTAGAAAATTGAAATCGCCAGTTTCCTTCAAATAAGTAAAAATTCCAAATGTCAACCATAAAGGTGTATCACAATGTCCCGTTTTTTCGCCTGTCCTTGAAAGCCTAAAAAAGTTATGTAGCATGCTCCCGTCTTTAAATTGATAAGAACATACTTCAATAAGTCTTTCTCTAACGCGGCTTGAATTTGCTATCAATTCGCCGAAAATATCCTGCATCTGGTCTCTAACTCCTGTTCCAAACAATAGCCCACCGTGGTAATATCCTGCGTTTCTTGACATATCAAATGTGACCGCTATTTGATACCGATTCCACACATTAACGAAAAGATTTAGCTTTTCATCAGGTGTATTCACTTGCAATGTTTGAAGATAATCATTCCAATAATTTTTCAGCTCGTTAAGTTTCTCTTTAGCAAAATTAACATCACTAAACTTATTCAAAATTTCAAGACATTTTTTGTATGACTTTGAATTACTTTTCAACCTATCATTCGTGTGGGGCGATTGTTTATCAACGAGGAACATAAAAAACACAAATTCCTTTTCCACTCCGGGCTCAAGTTCAATTTCGGTTTGCAAAACAGCGCACGGGTCGCCTGCAGTTATCTCCGTATTAAAACATTTCCCGTATTCAACGGCTTCAGGATTAGCATTGCTTTTCCATCGTCCAATAAATGTCTCTTTATCTCCATCAAAACCTTTAACATCAAGAGAGGTTGAAAAAATCAAATAATATGGCCAAGCGTGATTTGGTTGTGCAACGCTTACACTCTTGTTTGTGACCCAATATCTTCTTGTAGCGACAATTGAATTTAAATCCTTATCAAAGTAAACATCAGGGAAATGCTTATCATTCGGTTGATTTATTATATCGTTAAGCGCATTACCCATCACAAGCTCAGCATAAGCGAAAATATCAATTTCTCGTCTTTCCTCTGTTAAGTTCTTAAGTTTGACCATCCATATTTCAACATCAAAATCTCTCGGGATAAAATAAGTGACCTCACCTCTGAGGCCGAAGTTTTCTGTAGTTATCTTTGTATATCCAAGCCCATGTCTGCACTCGTAAAAATCATAACTTAAATCAATCGTTGGAGCCCAACTTAACGAGAAATATCTTCCAATTTTTCTATCTCTAACATAAACATATCGCCCTGGCTGATCCCAAGGTAGACAGTTATATCTATACCTTGTCAAGCGATTATCTCTTGGTGTAATGTAAAAGCTATATCCCCCGCCAGTGTGACTTACAAGTCCTGCCCATCTTCCGTTCCAAATGTAATTCATCCATGGCGCTGGAGTTTTAGGGTCAGTTATTACAAATTCTTTCCAATCCTCAGAAAAATAGCCATATTTGTTTACTTTAAAAATTGCCATTTTTCATGTTCATGTGTTTGAAATGATTTCAATAGCAGATGGAAGGATTGAAATTTTGATCCATCTTAACATTGTTCCAAGTATTTCGCCATCAGCGTGCATTGTTAAGTTAGAATTGGAGCGGATTTCTATCTCTTTTGCTTTAAACATTCTAACTTCAGGATAATGTGTATGTTTTCCCTTCAAAACTGTCGGCAGAACTTGGAGAACTCTTAAAATTGACAAATCTTTGACGAGACAAACATCAAAAATGGCATCATTAATTTTAGCATCCGGTGTCAAAAGGAACCCTCCACCAGCTGATACACCATTACCGATAGCTATGAGATAAATTTTATCTTTAATCAGCTTACCATCAATATATACTTCCATCTCCGGGGTTTCATACTTCGTGAGAGTCTTGAAAAGAGCAAGTGTGTAAAGTGGTATCCCGCGCAGATATTTAATATTCCTACTTTCATTTGCGACCACAGCATCAAATCCAATCCCAACACCATTTATGAAAAATCTTTCACCAAAACTTCCATCATAACTTTGATATTGAATCAACCCAACATCAGATACTACAATTTTGCGTCTTTTTATTGATTCAAGGGCGAGTTTAATTTTAAATGGCTTCAAATTTAACATTTTTGCGAAATCGTTCCCAGAGCCAATCGGGATCACGCCAAGTAATTTTTCTGAATTACTCTGCAAGATGCCATTTACAACTTCATTTACAGTTCCATCTCCACCTGCTGCAACTACAAGTTCAGCTGATGTATCCCGTGCTATTTGTATAGCTTCACCCGGAGCTGTGGTAAGCTGAAATCTTTCAAGGTTCTTCAAAGCCTTTACATATTGAACTATTTTATGATATAACTTTGCACCTTTCCAGCGCCCTGCATACGGATTTAAAATTATATGAGCCTTTAACTCATTTCCGAGCGCAAACCACTTTGAAAGAATAAACTTGCTTATCATTTAGCGTAACTTCAATTTATTGTAAAAATCCATGTGGTAATCCGATATCAGCCATTGTTAAAAGACCTGGCTTGGCATTGAAAATAAGATATCCACAATTTATCAAACTTCCAACGGTAGCGGTGTCGCCGAAAACTCCGTTTATAATTTTTAACTTTATTGGAGGTTCACCATCAATGCAAACCGCATCGTAATCTTTATGGTCGCCAATATACATCTTAAGCTCAAGCGTTATAACATCATTTCCATCCTTAAAACCAATAGCAGTGTGATGAATTCCAGCAACTTTACCTTTTTGAATCGTTAAATAAGCTGTCTCTACACTTTTCTTCGTAACAATTGGCTTCAACTCCTCTTTTATCTCGTCAAGTTGTATGTTTAAAATATAAGCCAGAAATTGCAATGATTCAACAAGCCCGATATGCCCAAATCTACCTGTTTCCTTTTTTGCCTTGAAATCACTTACTTTTAAACCAGCCCCTATTTTCAACTGAAGCGGAAGCCTTCTTTTCGCAGCATTTACAACTCTTTCAACTTTTATCTTCTTAACGCTTGTACAAACCTGCGTTAAAATCGCAGGTAAAACATCCATAACAAATCCCGGATTAACACCTGTCCCTAAAACTCTGACTTTAAATTTTCTGGCAAGATTATCAATCTCCTCAGCTATCTGACGATTTCTAAACCATGGGAAAAATAATTCCTCAGTTGACGAAACAATGTTAAGTTTCATCTTCACAAGTTCAATAATTTGCTCTCTTATATCGCTCATAAACGAAGTCGTCGTGTGAAATACAAGATCAACTTTGTGCTTTTTTACGATGTTTTTAATCTCGTTTTCAACTATTATGCCTGTGTTTCCGATACCAAGCAACTCGCCAAGGTCCTTTCCAACTTTTAACGGATCAATGTCAACTGCTCCGACAAGATTAATTTTGTTAAAGTGCTTTTGAAGTATTGTTTTTGCGCAAAGTTGTCCTATAGGACCAAGACCAAACTGAACAGCATTAATTTTTTTCTTCATTGCTGAATGCAATTTTGTTTTTAGATATTTCCAACTGATTTCAGCTTCTCTTTTATAACTGAATAAGAGACTTTTCTCACATTGCCGTTGTATGCTACAGCTAATCCAGCGACAACTCCAGCAGCTTCACCAGTCGCAGCAGATGTTGCCTGTATCCTCAGTGCTGAGTGTCCTTCACGAGTTGCGGAAATGCACCGTCCAGCAACGAGCAAATTAAACGCTTTTTTAACTATTAAAGCCCTTAAAGGAATTTCATAATACTGTCCCTTCAATAAATGCTCAAACCTTGATATTTCACCCTTTTGCCCATGAATATCAATTCCATAACAAGCCCTTGCAATGGCATCTTCAAATTTGCGTGCCTTTAGAATATCATCACCAGTCACAACATATTCCCCAATCGCTCTTCTTGTCTCCCTCACCCCAACTTGAATTCCAGACTCAATCAAATATGAATTCTCAAATCCCGGAATCCTTTGTTTTAAAAATTTATAAATCATCCACATCTGCATTCTACCTGTTATTTCAGCTTTGGTCAAATCAAATGAACTTGTCGCATCAAGCCCAAGTATATTTGTAGTGTTAAACGATGCTTCACCTTCGTCTGGCAGTGTCGTAAAAAATATGTAGTCTATTTCCTCAGGAAGCAACCCACTCTCTTTGCCCTCTTTAACAAGGTCAAAATAACCAGCAATTGAAGCAATTCTTCCAAGGATATATTCACTTGTTGACCATGGGTAAAATTGCTCCGGATTCTGCCTAACAAACTCCACTACCTTTTCCACATCTATTCCACCAAGCCTGAAAAATAATGTCATTGCTTGTGTTAAACCCGTTTTTTCATCCCCTTTTACCCAACCAGCCCTTGCAAGGTATACGATATCAGCATCTCCAGTAGTATCAATGAAAACCTTTCCAGACACGCGATAAAACTTTGAATTACGATTCAAAATCAACGAAGTAATTTTATTTTTCCTGGAAGCTCTATTTGAACTATAAACATTTTCAAATTCAACCCCATAAATGGAAATATATCTTATCGTTTTAACTCCGGATTCACATATCATCTCATTTACAGCTTTTCTAAATGCCCAAGCATTAAAACCATTATCTATCATTCCTCCAATTTGCTCCATTCTCTCCACAATTTCACTAAATATACCGCCGACAAGTGGTTTTATTCTTCCGTCAAATTCATCTGTTATCCAGTATTTCATAAACGGTGAAACCAACCCCGCAGTTGACATCCCACCAAGGAAGCCGTATCTATCAATTAAAACAGTCCTTGCTACCTCTCTTGAAGATGCAATCGCAGAACATACTCCAGCAATCCCAGCTCCAGCGACAACGACATCAAATTCACCGATATTTTCAATATCTTGCAAAATTTTTCTCATAAATCTCCCGATATCGCTTCTACAAATCTCTTAACAATTAACCTTGGTCTTGTTATCGCTGTCCCAATTACTACCGCGTAAGCTCCTAACTCAAACATCTTTTTCACATGTTCAACTGTCCATATGCGACCCTCGGCTACGACAGGAATATCAAGAGTTTCAACGAGTTTTTTAACAAGTTCAAATCTGGTTCGTATTTACAAAATGAATTCCTTGTATGCTGTGTATATCCCGCCAAAGTTGTTGCAACAATATCAGCTCCCAACTCCACTGATTTAACTCCTTCTTCATAAGTTGACACATCAGCCATCAAAATCAAATCTTTAAAGTTATTCCTAACCTGTCTAAAAAACTCAAACCTATCCGATATCTCTTCAGGTAAACCTATAACTTTACGCTCTGTCACCTCAATTGCGACCACATCAGCTCCGGCTTCAATAATTTTTTCAACTGCATCAAAGTCAGGTGTTATAACGATCGTCCCATCAAAGCATTTTTTCTTGATCAATCCAATAACCGGTAATCTCACTGCACTTTTTATCGCTTTTATATTTTTAAACCCTTCGGCTCTTATCCCAACTGTGCCACCAAGTTTCGAAGCTCGCGCAAATTCAACCATGAAACTAACACTGGAAAAAAGCCCATACTCATCATCAGGTTGACACGAAACAATTAAACCACCCTTAATATGTCGCAAAACTTCTTCTTTTGTCATACCTTAACCTTCTTTCCAAAGTCTGTTAATTTCAACCCATTTTTAAATGCAAGCGAAATAACTTTACCGATGCTTTCGGATGTTTTCATAGCAAATGGAAAAGAGTAAAGGATAAATTTTAACTCTTCGCTTACATTGGCACTTCTGCCAACAGCGATTAAATTCTCAATATCTGTTAAAAAGCAAGATAATGGGAAACTAACAGCAAGAGCGTCAAATTTCTTATCAGGTGAAAGCAAACAAGGGAAAATGTTCTCCCCAACGATGGAAATTTTAATTACAGCCACTTCATCATCAAATCTTCTACCATTAACAACATCAGCATAAGACAAGGTATACAAGCCATTTAATCTATATCCTTCCGTGAAATAAGCTTGAGCTGGAAGCACTGAAATTCTCGCTCTCTCAAAAGGTTTAAATTGTCTTAAATACTCAACAACCTGATAAACCTTCAACTGTAAACTTTTTTCTGCTTCGCTAATTGAAATAACATCGTCAATGTCAAACTCATTAGCTGATAACCCAAAAACAACACAGTAACCTTTTTGAAGCAACTCATAAGCTGCTAATTTCTCCTCGTCCATCTCAATGACACAAGCGTGATATGAGCCATTATTAGAATCAAAATTTACAGATTCACAAATAATCCTTTCATCCTTTTCACTAAAATCACAACCGCTCAAAACAAAACTATATCTAACCGTTGGCTTAACTTTTCTAATCTCATCAATAGATGAAAAAATAACACAATTGCCAGTTGCGTCAACAAAATATCTTGCTACAACTTCAATTAACCCTTCTTTGCCAAGAACTAATATGCTATTTACATTGCCAGCTCTTAACCTCGCTTTAACAAACGATGCGTGAAAAAGTAAATCAACTTTAAAATCAAGCAAAACTTCAAGAAGTGTGAATTTAAATTTTTCAAAATCAATTGGTATAATTGACTCTGATATTTTCAATGGGTCCGGGAGCAATTCTTGTGGTATAGCTTCGTTTTTCAAAAGATACTTCACAACTGTTGAAAAAATTGGGAACTCAATCGTATCAGAATTTTCAGCCATAAAGAGTTCAGGGAAATTTCTCTGAACATTTAAAACTCTTAACGGATAAGCCAACGAAGTTGTTATAAGCCCTCCTGGAAAACCATACTTTTCTATCAAAATTGTCTTCAATCCATTGCTTGCACATGTCAAGGCGACAACAACTCCACTCAATCCAGCGCCTATGATTGCAACATCTGCTTCAACTTTTTTAACCTTTTTATAAGTTTCAAGTTTTGCCATTACTTTTTTCCTCGGCGATAATTATTATTTTCTCGTCAACAAAATTTGAACTTTTAATCTCCGCTCTCGCAACAGAAAGCATTTGCTCCTTAAACATCACACCTGTCAAATCAATGATTTGCGGTCCATAAATCAAAAATACATCTGGAGCTATTGCGCCAGCGTCACCGTAAATGGTTAAATTGTCAATCACATCAGCAAGGATTTTATCAAATCCTTCAACTTTTGTCTCAATAATTTCAGCGTTTGAAACTTGAATTTTTATATTCCCCTCAAGGTCAAACACTTTGATTGGTCTGAGTTTTTCTTTTATGAATAGAAATTTTTTCCTTTCAATTTCAAACCCATAAACTTTATAAAATTTATTCTGTGCGAAAACCTTAATCTCAGCAAACTTCCCATCTTTTTTAAACTTGCTCAATAAACTTTGAAATGATTTAAGCGCCAAATTAAATAGCTCATCATCAGACATAACCCTTGAGCGTATATCTCCACTTTTAAAGTCAGGAACACCTGTTGCAATTGCACAAACTCTTTTAGTTTGGCGATCTATTTTTGCGCCAATTTTTATCGCTGATGAAATAACTTCACTTTTTAACCTCAAAATATCATCTTCTGTCGGATTTGATATTACCCTCTCAATGCTTTCCCTTATCATTCCAAGCCCTGCACCAATAGCGGAAATGACTTCCGAATTTTCCGCAATTTTGTATTCAAGGTTTAACTCCTCAGCAAGATATGGAACTATCACCTCAGCGCCACCACCGCCACCGACAAGTGTGATCAAATTTGTGTCAAGTTTATATTCATTTATCAAATTGACTACAACATTTTTAACTTTGTCAACCGCAATATCAAGAATATCCCTTGCTATATCTTGTGGGGATTTTCTCATCAAATTTGAAAGTTTTAGAAATACCTTTTCAACTGATTCAAAGTTTCCTTTGCAATATGCTTTATCGCTTACAATCTTTAAAAAATTTGCCGCATCTGTAGTTGTCAGCGCAAATTCAACTCTATCTGAATTTCTTCGTTTTATGCCAAGATAATCACAAGGGTCGCCAGGTCTTGGCTGTATTAAAACAAAATCAATATCATCAAAATTTTCTGGCTCTGAAAACGAAACATACTTTAAACCTGCAATATGAGCGCTTCTTGGACCAACATCAATTATGTTTTTAAAATTTTCGCTCACTCTAACCATTGAACCTCCGGCAATCCCGACAGTTCTAACATCAAGTGTTTTAAGGTATAACCCATTTCCCCCAATTTCAGCACTTTTTGCAATCGGTCTGCCATTTTTTATAACAGATATATCTGTGCTTGTTCCTCCAACTTCAACAAAAATTCCATCAATTATCTTAACATACATTAATGCAGATGCAACCCCTGCCGCTGGTCCAGATAGTATTGTCATAATTAGTCTTTTGCTCATTTCCTCTATGCTCATTATTCCACCATCGCTTCGCATGATCATAAGAGGAGCTTTTACACCTGCACATTCAACGCTTTCCTTCGTCATCGTAGCAGTCTCAATCATTTTTGGAAGCATGCTCGCGTTAACAACTGCAGTCCTTGTCCTTGCCTTCAAGCCATAGAGTTGAAAAATGGATGAACCTGTTGTTCCAATCAAGCCCATGTTTTTTATAATTTCAACAACTTTATCTTCCTTGCTTGGATCATCAACGCCAAAGGCTTCACTTACGACGAAAACTTTCGCATTCTCAGAAATCAATTGTTTTATTGCGCTTTCTATTTCATCTCTAAACTTATCTGTTTCAAAAACTTTTGAATCAATAAAAACATGCGCGGTCTCAATAAATTTGCCATTTCCTAATGGAATTCTACCAACATTTGTTTCTCCTTTTGCTCTTACGGAATCTATTCCCGTGCCCATCCCTATAATGCCAACTTTTGCGACATCACCTTCAAGAAGTGCGTTCGTTGCCTGAGTCGTGCTATGAGCTATCAAAATCACCTGTTCTGGAGATACCTGTTCACTTTTTAAAATTTCATTCATCGCTTGAATTATCCCCAAAGCTACCCCTTCTTTGACAAAATGAGTCGTCGGAATACAGCTTTTATCCACTATTTCAAGCGTTTCTGCATCAATTGTAACAGCATGCGTGAATGTTCCACCGACATCAATACCTATTTTAATTTTTCGCGACATAGCTTCACAAGAGAAGTTTTATGACTTCTGTTAATAAATTTAATAAAATCAGTACATAAATTGAAGTCAGAATCGCAAATAAAAAGCCTTTTACGAAATTTCCCGTTATATGCTTGAAAGCGACCGAAATTAACACAGCAGAATATATCTTTAAAAAGAGCCCTAAAAACGAGAGGATATAAAACGGGATAGGTTTAAGATTTTCAGGTTTTGGGGATTCAGTGAAATAGTAAATTCCGAAGACTGCTAAAATTGTGGGTAAAAGGAAAAATACGGAAAAAGCGAGCGGAAATAATGAATACGCAACAGTTGCAAAAATTGATTTAAAATTTACCTTCTCTCTTACAAAAGCAACCAAAAATTTTATAGCTAATGAAATTAGAAACACGATTACAATTCCAAACACAACACCAAGCGGAATTATGTAAAAAAGTATAAAAATCAAATTTTCAAAATTCTCGCCAACTTTAGCGAAATGAAAAATATCAAATGTTATCGCTATTCCAAACAATGACGCTAATAGAAGTGAGAAGTTTTTTCTTTCGGATAAGATAATTTTGTGAAATGCTTCAGTTGGAGTTAAGATAAGTTTTCCAATCGTTTCAAATAGGTTTAAAACCCGAATTGGGTTTTGAAGAAAGGCACCACAAGACTTGCACTTTAAGGCAAATTTTGAATTTACCTCACCGCAAATTTTGCAAAGCATAATTTATTGATAAAATTTTTATCCAATTAAGGTAAAAACATAACTGCAGAAATTATTAATCCAATCGTTGCGACAACCCACATATATGGGAATGTTTTTTTAAGGATTTGATTCACATCAATTTTGAGTTCATTTGCAACCCAAACATTGTGCGTGTTTGTAGGGTCGCATACACCCTGAATTTGTCCAACAGAAAGTAAAAGACCCATCACTGAAGCCGGCGGAAGAGATCCAACTGGCCGAGCAAGAAGTTTCGCAATTTCATACCCAAGCCCCCAAACATTTAAAGGACCACGATAAAGCGCAAGTGGACTTAAAATGGAAAATACCAAAACATATAAAATTGGTGAACTTGGAACAACAGCCTTAAATAAAGGTTTAATGTGCGAATAAACTTTCCATTCACCTTCACTCCACCTAGCTGGACCAAGAATTGCATTTAAAAGCATACCTATCCCAAGCATTAAAGCAACAGCTGGAATTACACTACTGCTTCCATCAATGATTGATTGCATAAGTAAATTTAAACTCCCTTTTCTGTAAGATGTGACGAAGCCATAAACAAGCCCCAAGACAAAAGCTGGAATAAAGTATTTATCCCCGTAAGCGAAAATTACTATAAGCGGAACAATTGGCGTTAAAAAGCTATACCATTTTAATCTGCCAGCACGGGAAGGTGAAACTAATCTGTGTGTGAATTCAATTAGAATGTAAAACGAAAAAGCGAAAGCGAAAATAATTAACAGTATTTTTAAAGTTTTAAAGAAACCGGCAAAACGAGAACCAACATCATTGGCAAAGATAAACGCAATAAGCAAAACAATAAATAACATGAAACCAAAAACAAATTTTACATTGAGCAAAAACCTTAAATCTCTTATCATATTTTCGCGCTTTAACTCTATTGCTATAAATAAAACAGTAATAAACAACGATACAAGGAAAAGAATAAGCGAAAAACTCCTGATCGTACTGAAGTTAACACCGAGAACATTTATATATAAAGCCCAGCTCTGAACATTTAAAATTCCACCAGCACATATCCCAATCAAAAAAATCCCAGCAATTGTTCCTGAGCCTACCCCAGCCGAAGCCATAATTGGGAAAATAATTGTTGCAACCATAACAATTGCACCAAGCCCTTGAAGAGTTGTAAATAGAAGAGCCGATAAAATCAAAACCATAAAACTTATATTAAATGGATTATCTCCAGCGAGCTCAGCTCCTTTCCTTACGAAATTTTCTGCAATCCCAGACCTCTGTAGGAAAACACTTAGCATCCCACCAAAAATTATGATTGTATACGCGCGATGTAACCTCAGCGCCCCTTCACCTATAACATAAACAAAAATATCATCAATTGGAACACCCCCTATTAGCGAAATCAAAAAAGCCATAATTGGGAGTGCAAGTAAAGCTGGAAGCACACGAAAGAACATCAAAACTACCATAACAATGAAAACAGCAATAATTCCCAAAGCTTGCAGCATTTGCGTTGATTTATTTTTTTAAGTAAGATTTTAATTTCTCCTCATCATAAACTTCAAAAAGCGCATCTTTTTTCAACCTTAAACCTTTTAAAAATTCACCCGCTTCAAGCTTTTTGCGACCTTCTATTTGTAGCTCAACTATTTGAATAGGTTTTAAATCAGCACATATAACATACATTTCACCTTTTCTTTCGTCAATAACTATCTGCCCTGGCTTAAGGTCTGAAGACTTCAATTCAAATTCAGATGGAACAAGTTTTGTGCGATATATTTTCACAAGTTTTCCATCCAAAAATGTAAATGCTCCCGGTTGAGGCGAAAGACCTCGGATGAAATTATGAGCTTGAAAAGTTCCTTTTTCAAACCAGTTTATTTGACACATTTCTTTTTTTATTTTTGGTGCGGGGGTAGCAAGCGAATCATCTTGAGGGATTGGATTGACATTTCCACTTTCAATTAACTTGATCGTTTCAAGCAAAGCTTCAGCTCCAAGAAGTGAAAGCTTATCATGAACTTCGCCGGCAGTTTCGTCAAGGTCAATTTTGATTTTCTTCTGCAAAATTATATTTCCAGTGTCAACTTTTTCATTTATAAAAAAAGTTGTAACACCAGTTTCAGTCTCACCGTTGATTATAGCCCAATTAATTGGCGCAGCACCGCGATATTTTGGGAGAAGCGAAGCGTGTAAATTTATCGTGCCAAGCGGTGGAATTGTAAAAACTTCCTTAGGAAGGATTCTAAAAGCCACGACAACAAATAAATCAGGATTTAAACTTTTTAATTCAGCAATGAATTTCTCATCCTTTAAATTTTCAGGTTGTAAAACTTTCAAATTATATTCAAGTGCAAAAGTTTTAACCGGGGGAGCCGAAACCTTATACCCTCTACCTTTTGGTTCATCAGGTGCTGTTACAACTGCAAGAACTTCATAATCGTTTTTCAAAAGTATATCAAGCGATGGAATTGCAAAATCAGGTGTGCCCATGAAAACCATCTTCATCTGTAAAAAGCTCAAATAGATTTTTTAGCAACATTATTCTCTGGAACTACAACTTTCTTAGTCCCAGGAATCACAACAGGATAATGGGTTTTTACTTTGCCCTTTTTAATTTTCGCCAATCTCGGTTTTAACATTTTAAGATTTACAGGTGAAAGATAATCAATGAAAAATTTACCATATAAGTGGTCAACCTCATGCTGAATAACCCTTGCAAGTAATCCATCACAGTCAATTTCGTTCGTTTTAAAATCAATATCTTGATATTTTAATACAACCCGCGCTGGTCTTATTATGCTCGCCCTTATTCCTGGGATGCTAAGGCAACCTTCCTCCATAATGTCCTCTCCTTCTGAATATACTATTTCTGGGTTTATAATCACCATTCGCTTAAAATCTTTATACTCATCATAAACAGATACATCTATAACTGCAAAAGCATAAGGAATGCCAACTTGCGTTGCAGCAAGCCCAATCCCATCAGATAATTCCATGGTTTCAAACATATCTTTTAAAGTTTCAATAAATTTATCGTCAATGTCCTTTAACTTTTTCGCCGGTTTTTTAAATATCGGGTCGCCGTAAAGATATATTGGTAAAATCACTGCTCTATTCCCTGCTTTAGTTTTCAATATAAATTCTATCCAAAGCGTTTTTAATCCTTCTAATAACAGTTTCCTTGCCAAGAACTTCCATTACTTCAAACAAACCTGGGCTAATTCTCATCCCAGTTATCGCTAATCTAATTGGATGAATTAATTCAGAAGCCTTAATTCTTTTTTCAGCTGCAAAACTTCTCAACTCAGCTTCAATGTTTAGAGCCGTGTATTTTTCAACTTTTTTCAATCTTTCCAAAAATCCAAGTAAAAGTTCATTTGTTTCTTTCTTCCAGTATTTTTCAATCCCCTCTTTATCATAATCGTTCGGGTCTTCAAAAAAGTAACGCCCAAATATAACAAAATCTTCAAGAACTTTAACTCTATCCTTCATTAAGTTTATAACTTTCAGCAGGTAAGTTTCATCTTCAAATTTACATCCGTATTTTTCAACATATGGTTTAACAAGCTTCAAAAGTTCAAAATTTTCCTTTTTGCGAATGTATTCACTGTTCATCCATTCAAGTTTTGCTTGATCAAATATGGCGCTTTTCTTCTGAATTCTTGAGATATCAAATGCTTCTATAATTTCATCAACGCTCATAATTTCTCTGTTATCTCCAGGCGACCACCCAAGCAAGCAAAGGTAGTTAAACATCGCCTCAGGTAAAAAACCTTTATCTCTATATTCAATTACAGCAGTCGCGCCATGCCTCTTGCTTAATCTTTTCTTGTCAGGTCCAAGGATAAGTGGAACATGAGCAAATGTCGGAATTTCCCAGCCCAACGCCTGGTAAATTAAAATTTGTTTCGGTGTGTTTGAAATATGGTCATCCCCCCTGATAACATGAGTAATTCCCATATTATGATCATCAACTACAACAGCCATGTTATAAACAGGCGTGTTATCGGAGCGAAGTATTATGAAGTCATCAATTTCTGAATTTTTAAAACTTATCTCACCATGAACAACATCAAAAAATTTTGTCTCCCCTTCAGGAACCTTGAATCTTATCGCTCGTGGTCTACCTTCTTTTTCATATTTTTCTTTCTCATCTTCACTCAAATAAAGGCACTTTCTGTCATACTTATATGGAATTTTCTTTTCCTCTATTTCTTTGCGTTTCATTTCAAGATCTTCCTCACTACAATAGCAAAAATACGCGTATCCACGGTTAACAAGTTCATAACATGCCTTCACATGCTCATTGATATGTTCAGATTGAAAATATAAATCGCCATCCCAATCAAGACCAAGCCATTTCAAGCCGTCAACTATAGAATTAACCATTTCCTCGCTTGATCGCTCTTTATCTGTATCTTCAATTCTTAAATAAAATTCCCCTTTATTTTTTCTTGCAAACAGCCAGTTAAAAATTGCGGTCCTTGCTCCACCTATGTGTAGGTGTCCGGTTGGGCTTGGGGCAAATCTTGTTTTTGTTTTCAATTTGCAATAACGATTTTAATTTTACTTTAATTTATGCCATCCTGAATTTATTTCAAGGTCTCAAAAAGTGTTAATTTTGCGAGACGCCGAAAATTAAAAACCTTAAGGTTTAGGATACGCAGAAAGCTTGCGTGCTAACTCATCAACATCAGCATCGGTCAAAACAACATCTTCAAGTAAACCAGATAGATATTCATTGTAAGCACTCATATCAAAAAATCCATGCCCCGAAAGATTAAATAATATCACCTCTTCTTTATTTTCCTTTCTTGCTCTTATTGCCTCATCTATGACTGCCCTTATAGCGTGAGCTGATTCCGGAGCTGGAACTATCCCTTCTGTTTGAACAAACCGCAACGCTGCGTCAAAAACCTCATTCTGAGTATACGCTCTCGCCTCTATAAAACCATCAGCATACAACTTACTTACAATTGGACTCATACCATGATATCTTAATCCACCAGCGTGAATTTTTGGTGGTATAAAATCATGACCAAGCGTATACATCGGAAGAAGTGGAGTCAATTTGCTCGTATCACCATAATCATAACTGTAAATCCCTTTGGTCAGGGTTGGACATGCAGATGGTTCAACAGCAAGAATTCGTAACCCTTTTTTCTTTTCATAAAACTTGTCAAGTAGAAACGGAAAACTCAATCCAGCAAAATTAGAACCACCACCAACGCATCCTATTATAATCGTTGGATACTCTCCAACTTTGTCCAGCTGTTTCTTTGCCTCAAGCCCAATTATAGTTTGATGCAAAAGGACATGATTTAAAACACTGCCAAGCGAATACTTCGTTTTATCATCAAGAGATGCAACTTCAATTGCTTCACTTATAGCTATCCCGAGACTACCCGGCGAGTTTGGATCCAATTCAAGGATTTTTCTCCCAACTTCAGTTTCTTTGCTTGGGCTCGGTGTTACATCTGCACCCCACATTTGCATCATAACCTTGCGATACGGTTTTTGCTCATAACTTGTTCTCACCATAAAAATTTTACACTTCAAACCAAAATAATTACACGCAAAAGCTAACGCACTCCCCCACTGACCTGCCCCTGTTTCAGTTGTTAATTGCTCTACGCCCTCAAGCTTATTATAATATGCTTGTGCAACTGCTGTATTTGGCTTATGACTTCCAGATGGGCTAACACCTTCATATTTGTAGTAAATCCGAGCTGGTGTGTCAAGTGCCCTTTCAAGAGCTCTCGCCCTGATAAGTGGCGTTGGTCTCCATAAAAGGTAAACTTTCAAAACTTCATCCGGTATATCTATCCATTGTTTTGTGCTAATTTCTTGCTCAATCAAACTTTTTGCAAAAATTGTGCTAAGCTCATCAACTGAAACGGGCTCCCCTGTCTTAGGATTGATCGGAGGTTTAGGCTTTTCCGGCATATCGTGAACTATATTATACCATCGCCTTGGAATTTCTCTCTCGCTCAAATAAATGCGATTATAAAAGTCAATTTTCTTCGCTCGTCTTGCCCTCTTTTCCATATTATTACTAGAAATTTTATTTTGAATCTACTGCGCTACTTAACCACAAAACAGCAAGTTTAATTGCAGACTTTGACATTCTCTCGTGAACTAAAGATTTTAATTTATCAGCCATAATTGAATAATATTCCTGCGAATAAATATACCTTGTTCGTCCATTTCTTTTTTCAACCCTATAAAGCTTATCAGGCGGAATTTGAGACTTCGCAAAACTGTCAGCATTCAGAATATCACCAATAAATTTATAACTATCAAGCACAATATCAAACGAAAAACTCATTTTATCTTTCACAATTGCACTTTTTTTCAACTTCGCAGACAAATCCGAAATATTAAATTTCAACTCACCCTTAGTGAGAAGATAATTAACAAGTTCAGTTTCAAACCTTGAATGAATCCCTGGTTGATTTGTCAATTGACCATCATAATTTTCAGTAACATGCAAAGGCTGGTGAGCATCTTCAACGTAGTGAGCAAGCCAAGAAAAATATTTTAACATTTTCTCTTTATCACGCTTTGAAATTGAATGAGCCAAGCTATCTGAAAATTCAGCAATCCGCCAAGGTAGAAATCCATTCTTCTGAACTTTTTCAAAACCAAACTTTTCAATCGCTTTCGCCTTGTCCCTTGGCAAATCATCAAAAGGATACTTTCCATATCTGTCAATATCAATGAAATGATTATATTGTTCATCTTTATCTTCATTCCTTATCATATCTGGCTCAATGCACCGTTCAATTATAAGTGATTTATTTTCAGATAGAAAGCTCTTTATAAACCCCAATTTTTCTTCATTGATGCCTTCAAATTCATCAAGATTCAAAATTATATCAATCGCAAGCTCAGTGATCTTCTTGTGAGCGTCAAATCCCCACGAACCAGCATTTTTAATGTCAAGTGTGAAAATTAAAACTAAACAAATCAAAGCAAAAAATATAACCTTTTTCACTTTGAATACACCATTTTTGTTTTTCAATTTACAATAACGAATACAAAAAGGTTGCCCAAACAGGGCAACCCTCAAATAAATTACCTGTTTTTCTTCTTATGCCTCATCTTCCTTCTTCTCTTTTTCCACTTATGCTTATTCATTTTCTTCTTGCGCTTCTTCCTAAGATTTGGCATAGCTTTTCACCTCAATCTTGTTTGTTTTTAAAATTTATGCTGTTCAAGCATACGTTTTGCCTTTTGAGCTACCTCAGCAGATGGATTAACATCAATGCAACGCTGAAAATACTCACGCGCCTTGTCAATCTTTCCAGTCGCAAGGTTAACCACACCAAGATTATATAACGCAAGCTGATGATTTGGCGAATAGCTCAAAGCTTTTTCCATTTCAGCTATAGCTTCGTCAGCTTTACCAAGCTCAAATAAACATATTCCAAGGTCAACTCTCGCATCTGGGTCCTTTTCATTTTTAGCAAGATATCTTCTGTAATATTCAACAGCTTGATCAAAAATATGAACATCGTGCAAAAGATTAGCAAGCTTCAATGTTGATGCCATGTCATCAGGATTTGAATTAACTCTCTCTCGCAACCTGTCTATTTCAGCCATTATTTCTGAATTAGCTACTTGACTTTGTTGATGAACATTGGTTTCTTTTCTCTCCCTCTTCATCACACCATAAGCAATCAATCCAACAAAAACAACCGCAAGTCCAATGTAAAACACTTGATTAAATGATACATTAACGCGATTTCTCTTCTTTCTAACTTTCTCTTTCTTTGGTTCAGGAGCTTTAACCTGAGGTTTATACTCAATCTCTTCAGATTTTTCAGCAAATTCACCTGTTAATCGCGAACCACAACTTATACAATATCTGCTATCAGGACTATTTTCAAAACCACATATTTCGCAAACAATCACATAACTCGTCTTTTCAACCGATACCTTTGCTCCGCAATTGAAGCAAAATTTTGCCTCCTCAGGCAAAGCAGTATGACAAACTGGACAAATTTTTTCCGACATATCTTAACTTAACCTTTTATATTTTAATCTCACTTTAAAAACTAACCTTGATTTTCACCCGCGCTCTCCGATGAACCAGTTTCATCAGACGATAAATTCACAGATTTTTCCTCAAGCACCTTACCACGCAAGCTTTCAATAACCATTAACTTAAACTCACGCGTTGGCTTAAAATCAGGAACATACCTGTCATCAAGCGGAACTATTTCTCCCTTTTTCGGATTTCTAGCTATTCTGGCTTTCCTTTTTACAACTCTAAATGTTCCAAAGCCGCGTATTTGAACATAATCCCCTTTTTTCAGCGAATCCATAATGATTGCAATTGCTCCATCAATCACTTTTTCAACTTCTTCAACTTTTAATCCAATTCTTTCAGCAAGAATTCTGACAAGTTCTGTTTTGGTCAATTTTTAACCCTAACTTTTGTTTTTAATAATTAACAAATTCACACTTATATTGCAATACAGGTTGATTCAGGAAAAAGTTTTTTATCTCTCCAAAATTTTCAACCGTTTTTGAATCAAGGATTAAATCAAATAAACCGGGTTTTTTCTTTTTCTCTTTCACGATTTTTGGCTCACCTTTTATTCCAGCCATATTTCCAGCGATTTTTATAGCATCTTCAAGCGTTCCAAGAGTATCAACAAGACCCATAGCAAATGCTTGTCTACCAGTAAAAATCCGTCCATCCGCAATTTTTAAAACTTTTTCTCTATTAAGTTTTCTCTCCTCAACGACATGATTAACAAATTGCTCATAAGCATCATTTATCACACTTTGGAAATATCTTCTTTCCTCATCAGTTAATCCCCTGTATGGGTTTCCAGAATCTTTAAATTTTCCGGTTTTTATTATTTCAAAATCAATCCCAATTTTATCAAGTAACTTTTTAAAGTTCGGGAATTGTGCTATAACACCAATACTTCCCGTTATAGTCCCGGGATTTGCAACAATTTTGCTACCACCAAGCGAAACATAATACCCCCCACTTGCTGCGACCGAGCCCATTGAAATAACCACTGGCTTTTTATACCTTGCCTTCTTCAGCTCTTGAAAAATTTCTTCACTTGCTGAAACCCCACCACCTGGTGAATCAACATACAAAACTATAGCTTTAACAGCAGAACTTTTAGCATACTTTTTAACTTGCCGAACTATATCTTCAGAGCTTATTATCACACCTTTTAATTCAATTAGGGCAACTTTATCCTTACCCGTTTCAATTTCTTCTTCAATTTCTGGCTTAAACAAGCTAACCAGCGTCAAAAAACCAAGCGCAAAAAACAAAACAGACAACGACAAAATGATTCCAATTATCCCAAGAAACCACCTTGCTTCTTTACTCATTTTATCAATCAAACTTTGTTTTTTTATACTACATAATTTTACGAAAAATTTCATTAAAAAACAATCAAAATCGCGCACTCCAAATTTTGCGTTGCTTCTGCAAATATAGTATATTTTTTGTAGTCTGTAATTTTACCAAGTTGCATTAACGACTATTATGAGCGAAAAAATTCTAAACTATCTCAACAAAATACTTGACTCTGAATCCGTAAAACTGGTAATTAAGTCTTTCAGAACCGCTTTACCATTGACGCTACGGACAAATTCGCTAAAAATATCTCCATCTGAATTGAAATCCCGCCTTGAAGGTAAAGGTTTTAAATTATCCAAAGCTGACCCCGTTCCAGATGCCTTTAGCGTGGTTGAAGAACCATTCCTAATTTCAAAAACGATTGAACACTTTGCAGGCTTGTTCTATATCCAAAGTTTATCCTCTATGCTACCGCCGTTGATACTTGAACCAAGCCCCGGAGAACTTATACTTGATATCGCCTCTGCTCCGGGCTCAAAAACTACATATATAGCTCAACTCATGGACAATAAAGGTATAATTATAGCAAATGACGTCTCTTACGAAAGGTTAAAAGTTCTTACACATCAAGTTGAACGGCTTGGAGTTATAAACACGGGTATAACCCAAACAGATGGAAATAGGTTTGGGAGTGTATTGCCTGAAATTTTTGACTGTGCCCTTGTTGATGCTCCGTGCTCATCGTTAGGTATAATTTCAAAAGCAAACGAAGTATTAAATTGGTGGAATTTTGATGAAGTGCGAAGATTAAGCAACAAACAGCAACAACTCCTTTCAAGCGCCATAAAGTCAGTCAAACCTGGTGGCATAATCGTTTATTCAACCTGCACTTTAACTGCTGAGGAAAATGAGATGGTAATTGACTTTGCAATAAAAAAATTTCCCGTTGAAGTTGAGGAAATAAGCTACAAGCGAATTGACTTTTCCGAAGGATTGACATATTACGACGGTGTTAAATTTGACGACAGCTTAAGGAAAACCATCAGAATTTATCCGTTCATATCAAACACAGAGGGATTTTTCATAGCGAAATTAAGGAAAAAAGATAGCACATTTTCAAAGTCTCCAACTTTTTCGGATACCCAAGTGCGCTTATTAAAAGACGACAAAATAAAATTTCTCACTTCCCGTGATGAAGAAGTTAAAAAAGCTTTAGCATTTTTAAGCGATGAATTTGGAATTGACGAAAAGATATGGGAAAATTTCGCCTTTCATTTCAAAGGTGATGAACTGTGGTTTAGTTCTATTGATTGGATAAAGTTTTTCAGCATGGATTTTCCCAGGATTGACAAAAACCTAAGACAGCATATTTTATATCAGATAATACAACGAATCGGAATAAAGCTTGCAAAGCAAGTTAAAAGGTCTCAATGGAAAATTTCAACCAGCGCTCTTCAAATTCTTTCCCCATTCATCAGGAAAAACATAATTGAGCTTGAAAACGAGGAAGATGCTAAAAAGTTTCTCAATGGTTGGACAGTTAAAAATTTATCATCAAGCTTTGAATCGGGTTCATATATTGCTGTGAAATTTGATGGTTTGATCCTTGGATGTGGTTTGATAACAAAAGAAGGTTTAAAAAGCCAAATTCCAAAAGGAAGAAGGTCTTTTGAGATTGAGGTGATTTGAGATGGATGAACTTATTTATGGACATAACAGCGAAAAAAATATAGTCGCTGTTCAGCAAGTTGATGAGTCTACGGTTTGTTTATACTTTCGCGAAGGTAGAGATAAAGTGAGAAGGGAAATTCGCAGGTTTTATCCCTTTTTCTTTCTCAATGATAAAAGTTATATTGAAGGTTTCAATAAAAAATTTTGGTGCAAGAAACTTGCTGGAAATAACTTTTATCAGTATGTTTGCGCGTTTGAAGACTCAACAGATATGTGGAATGCTATAAGGTTCATCCTGAGAAATTACAGCAATAAAACAAATGTGAAAGTTGAATCATACAGTGATACTGATATAATTTACCTTCGCCCTGATCCAGTGCATCAATTTCTCCTTCAAACAGGTATAACTCTTTTCAAAGGGATGGAATTTAACGATGTCTATCGCATCCAGCTTGACATTGAGACATATACAAAGCATAGATTCAGCAATCCAAAAAGGGTTGAGGATAGGATAATACTTATATCTTTAACTGACAACCGCGGATGGAAACACATTATTGATGGTCGCAAGAAATCGGAAAAAGAAATGTTAATTGAACTTGTTGAAATAATTCACAAAAAAGACCCAGATATAATTGAGGGACATAATATATTAAACTTTGATTTGCCTTATTTAATTGAAAGGGCTGAGCTTAACGATGTTGAACTTGCTCTTGGAAGAGATGGGAGTAAACCTAAATTCACAACTACGACGTATGATCGTGAGACTATGTTTACTGGCATTGAAATCTACGGGAGGCATATAATCGATACTCTTATACTTGTTCAACTTTATGATTTTGTTAAGCGTGAGCTTGAGAGCTATTCACTAAAATATGTCTCAAAATACTTTGGTATTGCTTCAGAAGATAGAATTTACATCCCTGGCGAAAAAATATCTTGGTATTGGGATAACAATCCGGATGCGTTGATAAAATATGCGCTTCATGATGCGCAAGAAACACGAAAGCTTTCTGAGCTTTTAGCGCCATCTTATTTTTACTTAACTCAAATGTTGCCATTTTCTTTCTTTCAAGTTATAAAGTCCGGGTCATCATCAAAAATTGAATCAATGATTGTCAGAGCCTACTTACGCCGAAGACATTCACTGCCAAAACCTGACGCTGGTTTTCAAACCACAGGCGGATATACCGACATATTTTATACTGGGATATTTGAAAATGTCGTTCATGCTGATATTGAATCACTTTACCCTTCAATAATGATTAACTTCAAAATCGCGCCGAAGAAGGACGAACTTGGGATTTTTCTCCAGATGCTTGAAAGTTTGACGAAAATGAGGCTTGAAGCAAAATATAAAATGAAAAACGCAACAAGCCCAGAGGAGAAGTCAAAATACGATGCAATTCAATCGGCTTTCAAAATTTTAATCAACTCATTTTACGGATATCTTGGCTACAGCCGAGCTATATTCAATGATTATGAAAGTGCAGATAGAGTCACGCTCACAGGTCAAAAAATTTTAAAGCAACTTATATCCGAAATATCAAATCGTGGTGGTAAAGTTATTGAAGCTGATACCGATGGGATTTACTTCATACCACCAGATGAATTTTGGGGTGAAGAAAATTCCGAAAAATTTGTTCGTGAGGTCGCTTCAACTTTGCCTGAGGGTATTAATCTCGCTTTTAATGGGGTTTATAAAAAAATGTTAAGTTATAAAAAGAAAAATTATGCCCTACTTGACAAAAATGGAAACATTGACATCAAAGGCGCTTCGTTAATCTCACGCGGTATGGAACCATTCGCAAGGAAATACATAAGTGAGTGCATCAAATTCTTGCTTAATGGTCAAATAGATAAAATACACGAACTTTATAAATCGCTTTTCAAATCAATAGCGGAAAGAAAAATTGATATACTTGAGCTGGCAAAAACCGAAACACTTAGGGAATCCCTCACCAGATACCAAGAGCTTGTAAAACTTGGGAAAAGAAACAAAAGCGCAGCTTATGAGCTCGCAATAGCAAGTGGTAGAAACTATAGACCCGGCGATAAAATAACTTACTATATCACTGGCTCAGACCCAGATGTCCGTCTATCCGAAAACTGTAAACTTGTTGAGGAGTGGAATCCATTTAGAAGGGATGAAAATGTTCAATATTATCTCTTCAAACTAAACGAATACACGAAAAGGTTTGAAGTATTTTTCAAGCCTGAAGATTTTAGAAAAATTTTTTCACTTAGCGATGGTTTAAAATTTGATGATGTTCAAATAATCACGCGGAAACTTTCAAAAGAAATTGAAATAGATTAAGCCACCTTTTGCTTTCTTGTTTTCTCAAACCAATCTTTTATAAAGTTCACAATTTCCGTCGTCAATGTCCCGGGAGTAAATATCTCCGCAACCCCCATTTCTTTAAGTTTCGGTATATCCTCATCTGGAATTATGCCCCCCCCAATTAAAAGCACATCATCAAGCCCTTTTTCTTTCATCAATTTAATTATCTTCGGGAAAATCGTCATATGTGCTCCGCTCAAGATACTAACGCCAATAACATCAACATCTTCTTGAATTGCAGCTTGAACTATCATTTCTGGAGTTTGCCGTAAACCAGTGTAAATTACTTCCATACCTGCATCTCTCAAAGCTGCAGCTACCACTTTAGCACCTCTATCGTGTCCATCAAGACCAGCTTTTGCTATAAGTACTCTGATTTTTCTTTCCATCTGTGCTTTTTAAATTTTTTGTTTTTTAACTTGCAATAACAATTTAAGAAATGATTGCGATTTTTTCAACTTGATTTTCTCATTCCTTTTCATTATCATTGTAAAAACCAACCAAAATAACGGCTGATATGAAAAAACTTCTCTTCTGGCTCAAAGCCAGCATCATTGTTTTAATTACTATACCAATGGCTATAATAACTGCTCTGCTTTTACCCTTTAACTACAAAGGTAAAATTTATCACTTTATGGCAAAAATATGGTCAAGAATTATTCTTGCAATTTTCAACATTAAAGTTAAAACAAGTGGACTTGAGAACATTGCTGAAAAACGAAACTACATTTACATATCAAATCATGCAAGTGCGATGGATATACCAGCTTTAATTTGTGCTATACCTGACCAAATTCGTTTTCTTGCGAAGCAGGAACTCGGAAAAATCCCACTCTGGGGATGGCTCTTGAAACATGGCGGATATATTCTCATAGATAGAAAAAATCCAAAAAGAGCGATAAAAAGCATTCAAAAAGCAATTGAAAAAATTAAAAACGGTGTCTCCGTGCTCGTATTTGCAGAAGGGACGCGAAGCATTGATGGAAAACTTCTGCCATTTAAACGCGGTGGCTTTATGCTTGCAATTAAATCAAATACGCCCATTGTTCCAGTGACAATTTTAGGAAGCCATAAAATTATGCAAAAACATAAACTTGAAATAAACCCAGGAACGATAGAAATTTTGATTGATAAACCAATCCAAACAGAAAATTTTTCGGGCAAGGAAGGGGAAATTAAATTAATGGAAGCTGTAAGAAAGATAATTTCAACAAATCTTGAAAACAAAATACGAGATAAAACTATGCCAGTCACAATTAAAGATGTTGAATATATTGCAAACCTCGCACGCCTTGAGTTCAAGGAAGCAGAAAAAGAAAAATTTACGGAACAATTCAACAGGATTCTTGAGTATATGAGCAAGTTAAATGAGCTTGACACAACAGATGTTGAACCGCTTTATCATGTTATTGACATAAAGAATGTTTTTCGTGATGATGTTGTGAAACCGAGTTATCCGAGAGAAGAAATTTTAAAAAACGCACCTTCAAGAACTGAATACTTTTTCAAAGTTCCGAAAGTTATTCCGATTGAGGAAAAGATTAGAGAAGATGAGGATAAAGAACAGGATTAAATCATGCCAAAAGTAATTGGAGTAATTCCAGCAAGATATGCTTCAACCCGATTTCCTGGTAAACCGCTTGCCGATATACTTGGAAAGCCAGTGCTTCAATGGGTTTATGAAAATGCAAAAAATTCAAAACTTATAAACCATGTGATTATCGCAACAGATGATGAAAGAATTTTCAATAAAGCCAGAGATTTTGGCGCTGATGTAATTATGACACCTTCAGATATTCCCACAGGGACAGATAGAGTTGCTCTTGCAGTTAAAGAACTTGATGCAGATGTAATTGTAAATATCCAAGGGGATGAACCTTTGATCTCGGGTGATATGATTGACTTGGCAATTAAACCATTTTTGAAAGAGAAAGAAATTGAAATTTCAACTCTTGCAGTGAAAATCAATGACCTTGATACCCTTTTTAATCCAAATGTTGTCAAAGTTGTATTTGATAAAAATAATTTTGCGCTTTATTTTTCGCGTAATACAATTCCATTTTGCAGAGATGCGAAGACAAAAGATGAATGGTTAAAGCTTGGAGATTACTACAAACATATTGGGCTTTATGTTTATTCAAGGGATTCGCTTTTTAAGTTTGTTAACATTAAAAATTCAAAGCTTGAAGAAATTGAAAAGCTTGAGCAACTTAGAGCACTTGAAAATGGGATGAGGATAAAAGTTGTAATAACTGAAAAGGACACAATTGGCATTGATACACCAGCAGACCTTATCAAAGTAGTTGAAGTTTTAAAAAACAAAAAAATACAGGTTTAAAAATGCCTGATAAAAAAACAAAATATATCTTTGTAACTGGAGGAGTTGTTTCATCACTTGGGAAAGGGATTGCTTGTGCATCTCTTGGGCTCTTGCTAAAGGCAAGGGGATTAAAAGTTACAATTCAAAAATTTGACCCATACATAAATGTTGACGCTGGAACGATGAACCCATATCAGCACGGCGAAGTTTATGTCACTGATGATGGTGCGGAGACTGACCTTGACCTTGGACATTATGAGAGATTCCTTGATATAAACATGTCAAAATTAAACAACACGACAACAGGGCAAATTTACTACGAAGTCATAATGAGAGAAAGAAGAGGAGATTATCTTGGTGCAACTGTTCAAGTCGTCCCGCACATTACAAATGAAATAAAAAGACGAATCACCCTTCTTACAAAAGAAGATGATTACGATGTTATAATTACTGAAATAGGTGGAACTGTTGGAGACATTGAAGGCTTGCCTTTCCTTGAAGCGATAAGACAATTTATGCTTCAAGTTGGAAAGCAAAACGCGATCAACATACATGTCACACTTGTGCCATACATAAAGTCAGCCGATGAACTTAAAACGAAACCAACTCAGCATAGCGTTAAAACACTTCTTGAGATAGGAATTCAACCTGATATTTTAATCTGCCGAACTGAAAGACCACTTAGCAAAGAGATAAAAGAAAAAATAGCACTTTTCACAAATGTTGAGCCAGAAGCAGTGATACAAGGAATTGATGTTGATTCAATTTATGAAGTCCCGTTAATCTTTTACGAAGAAGGGCTTGACGATGTAGTTTTGAGAAAGTTAAATCTTTCAGCCAAGGAGCCTGAACTGACAAAATGGATAAAATTTGTTGAAAAAATAAAAAATCCAAAAGACACAGTTGAAATCGCAATTTGCGGGAAATATACTGAATTAAGAGATGCGTATAAAAGCATAATTGAATCATTCGTTCACGCTGGAGCAGAAAATGAATGCAAAGTTAACACCAAATGGGTAAAAGCTGAAGATATTGAAATTTATGGACCAGAGGTATTTTTAAAAGAAGTTCACGGTCTTTTAATCCCAGGTGGATTTGGCGAAAGAGGAATTGAAGGTAAAATTAAAGCAATTCAATTTGCAAGGGAAAATAAAATCCCATTTTTTGGAATTTGTCTTGGGATGCAATGTGCTGTGATTGAATTTGCGAGAAATGTTTGCGGATTAAAAGATGCAAACAGCACAGAATTCAACCCAAACACACCTTATCCAGTGATTGACCTTTTGCCTGAACAAGTTGATGTCAAAGCAAAAGGCGGAACAATGAGGCTTGGCTCATATCCGGCTGTCTTAAAACATGGAACGAAAGCTTATCTTGCTTATGGAACTGATGTGATAAATGAAAGACATAGGCACAGATATGAATTCAACAATAAATTCAGGGAAATTTTTGAGTCAAATGGCATGATTTTCAGCGGACTTTCACCTGATGGCTCACTTGTTGAAATAATTGAACTATCTGACCATCCATGGTTTATCGGCGTTCAATTTCATCCGGAATTAAAATCAAGGGCAACGAAACCACATCCGCTATTTTGCGAGTTTGTGCGCTCGGCTTTGGAATTCAAAAAGCAAAAGTCAAAAATTTCAAAAGAAGCTGAAATAAATGCAAAGGTTTAGCTTTGACGCAAAAACAATTCAAAATCTGAGACGAATTTTCAAATCGGCAGATAAAGCGATAAAAAACATAGAAACTCTCATTGATGATTTTATAAAATCCACCTTACGATTTGACCTCGCTGATTTGTTTGTAACGAACTTCATAAACTCAATCAAGCTCTCTCCTGACCCAGAAAGAAGTTTAACTAATTTTTCCCGTTTCATTGAAAATACATTTAACAAATCCTCGCTTTACACCGACCTCGCAATTTTTCCGCAAATGATAAAAATTTTGCTTACGACATTTGGCTATTCGCAGTATTTTGCCGACATCCTCGTTCGTGACCCGGAGTTATTTCGCTGGTTGACATCAACAAATGTCCTTGATAAAAAGTTTACGAAAGAAGATTACATTCAACAAATGAAATCATCAATCTTACCATTTCAATCCATTCCTAAAAAACTTAACGCAATAAGAAGATTTAAAAGAAGAGAGATATTAAGGATTGGCGTCAGAGATATTTTCGGAATCGCTGATTTTGAAGAAACCGTAACATCGCTTTCAGAACTCGCTGAATCAATAGTTGATATATGTCTTCAACTTGCAGCTGAATTTACAAAAGAAAAATTTTCATCTTTCCCAGAAACAGAGTTTGCCGTAATTGGACTTGGGAAACTTGGCGGGAAGGAGTTAAACTACAGCTCTGATATTGACTTGATTTTCATTTATAATCAAGATGGTGAAATAAAAACCTCTGCCGGGATTGTTTCGCACTACGATATCTTTAATTACCTTGTCTCAACCTTGATAAATTTTCTTTCTGAAAAAACAGAAGAGGGAAATCTTTACAGAGTTGATTTCAGGTTAAGACCTGAGGGGGTTTCTGGTTCGCTTGCTCGCTCGCTTTTGGCTTATCTTACATATTATGAAATTTATGGCAAAATTTGGGAAAGACAGATGCTCATAAAAGCCAGACCTATTGCTGGAGATTTAAATTTTGGTTGGAAATTTATCCAGATGCTTGACTCGTTTATTTATCCGAAATCTTTTCTTGAAAATCCAGTTTTTGAAGTTGCAAAGATAAAAGCAAAAATTGAAGCTACATCAACTGATGAACTTAACATAAAACTTCGCAAAGGCGGTATAAGGGACATTGAATTCATTGTGCAAATTCTACAACTTTTAAACGCAGGAGCAAAGCCCGAACTCAAAGAGCAAAATACCTTGAAGGCAATTCGTAAACTTGCCAATTCAAATTTGCTTACAACAACCGAAGCAAAAATTTTAACCGAAAATTACATCTATTTCAGACGGATTGAGCATCTTTTGCAAATTGCACATAATCTTCAAACACACACGATACCATCTAACCCATGGATTTTGACATCACTCGCAAAAGGGATGAGAAATTATGAGAAAGGAGACGAAAACTTATCATTCCCCGATGCTTCACTTCCAGACTGGAAAATTTTCAAAAGAGAGCTTGAAAAAAGGTTTGAAAGCGTAAGAGAGATTTACAACAAAATTTTCAAAGTTGAGACAGGGACTGAATTCATTGTCGCCGATATAAACGAGGAAGCAATTGGGAAAGAAAAACTAAAAAAATTTTTAATGGATTTAAACTTCAAAGATATTGACAAAGCAATAAGAAACATTGAATTTTTATCAAAGGGAAAACTAATAACGGGTGAAGAAATTTTTAGCAGTGCTGAGGAAAATGCTTTTTTGAAGATATCGCACCTTCTTCTCACAGAGATATCAAAAACTATCATTCCAGATATAACACTTGAGAATTTTAGAAAAATTGCCGAAGGTTTTAGATATTCAAAATCTTTTTATGAATTAATTCAAAATGACGATGTTAGAAGGATTCTGCTCAATATATCTCAATTTAGCCCGAGGTTTTCAAATTTGCTCTCACTTAAAACATATCTTTTTGAAGTTTTGTTTTCAGAAAACAATTTAAACAGCGCTAAAAAGACAAAGGAAATTTTTAAACTTTTCAATTTCACCGAGAATTTCACCCTTCACGATTTTAAATTTTTAAACGAAATAAGATTGCTTGTTCTAAACCTTGACGATTTGATCAATTTCTATACCCTTTCACATGAGTTAACACAGCAAGCTGATTTAATCCTGCGAAAAATTTTTTACGAAAATTTCACAGACGAAGAAAGAGAGAAAATTGCAATAATTGGACTTGGAAAATTTGGCTCAAACGAAATGAACTTTGATTCAGATATTGACATCATCATAATAACAAACGAGAAAAATCCTGATAGATATCAAAAACTGCTTTCAAAATGTGAAAAGTTTATAAAAAAATTGACTGAAACGAAAATTGAAAAATTGTATGATGTTGATATACGGCTTCGGCCGGAGGGAAGGAATGCACCAATACTTGTTGATATGGATTATTTGAAATCATATTTTAAAAGTCGGGTAGAGCTTTGGGAGCTTCAAGCGTTTACAAGAGCAAAGTTTTGCGCAGGGAATGATGCGATTTTCAATGAGTTTTTTGAACTGTTTGCGAACAAAATTTTTAGTATTAAATTCACAAGAAATGTTTTAAACTACTTTTTCAAAATGAGAGAAAAAATGGCAAGAAATGTCAAACATGGCGAAATAGACATAAAATTAAGCCCTGGAGCTTTGGTTGACATTGAATTTTTATCTCAAATTTTGCAGATCGCAAACTTTAAAAAATTTGAAAGAATAGAAAGAAATACAATAGATGCATTGAATTTTCTGATGAGCAACAATTTGCTAAAGGAAGAAGAATATCAAATGCTCACTTCAAATTACGAATTTTATAGGGAAGTTGAAAAGTTTTTAAGAGTTTCGCTTTGGACCAAATTAAACACGATTCCAAACGACCCCGAAAAACTTGAATACTTATCGCTTTGTCTTGGTTATAGATTTCCCGATGAATTTATTGATTCAATTAAAAGTCGCATGAGGCGAACGAGTGAAACATTTAAAGGCGTCCTTGAAAGAGTTATTCACCGATGATTTTGATTATGACTCTTTTCCTTCTTTGCCCATCAAATTCGGCATAAAAAACCTGTTGCCACGGTCCAAAATCAAGTCGTCCATCTGTCACTGGAATTATAACCTCGTGATGTATCAAAAGGCTCTTGAGGTGTGCATCTGCATTTGTTTCACCAGTTCTATGATGTTTATAATTTGGGTTAAATGGAGCAAGTTTTTCAAGCCATTCCTCAAGGTCTTCAAGAAGCCCATCTTCATCATCATTCACAAAAACTCCAGCTGTCACATGCATTGCCGAAACAAGGCAAAAACCTTCTTTTATTCCGCTTTTTTTCAGCGCTTCATTCACTTTGTCGGTTATGTTAATTATCTCACGCTTGTTCTTTGTGTTAAATGTCAGATACTCCGTGTAAGATTTCATATCCAACCTTTAAATTTAATTTTCAATAGATTGCGATAAGCTTAAAGCCAAACGGTTCAAGTTTTAAGTTAACAAAATTTTCAACCTCAAACTCTTGTATTTTATCTTCAAATACATCGTAAAATTTCACTTTGCCATTTTTTATTTTTTTCTTCAAAATATCATCAACTTGAAGTCTCGTCGTCACTCCCCAGTTAGAAAGATTTGCAAGGACTAAAACCGCTTCGTCTTTAAACTTTCTCCAAAAAGAATAAACTTTATCATCATTTGATGTTTTCGCTCTTATCATCTCACCTCGCCTCAATGCGAGAGATTTTTTTCTAAAGTTAAACAATTTTTTGTAAAATGCGTAAAATCGTCGCGCTCTTTCACTATTTAAATCCCTTAACATCGTTTGCTTTTCAAATAAAGACAAATCCGTGGTATCCCCAAACTCCTGCCCATTGTAAATTAACGGAACCCCGGGAATTGTGTTAACTATCAAAGCAGACACAAGTGCACCATCCTCACCAAAAAATTTAACAGCTCTTGGTTTATCATGATTTTCATTGAAACGCAACCTTAAAGAACCTCTTGGGAATTTATACTTTTCACTTTCAAGGACATTGTCAAGCACAGATGGTAGATGACCCTTTCGTATTATCCGAGAAAGCGCGTCATAAACATTCCAACTATAAGTTAAATCAAAGGCTTCAAGATGCTGTTCTGGTAAACTTCCCTCAGCAAGCATGAGAACTGGTTTGATTCTATCAAGCTCTTTTCTCGCTTCGTTCCAAAAGTCAATTGGAACAAGCTCAGCAACATCACACCGATAACCGTCAATATCAAACTCTTTAACCCAATACTTCATCATTTCAATCATATACTTCCTAAGCTCCTGATTTTCATAATTTAAATCTGCAACATCGGTCCAATCAGAATTTGGCGAAATTATGTTACCATTTTCGTCCTTGACATACCATTCGGGATGTTCTTCAATTAACTTATTGTCCCACGAGGTATGATTTATGACAAGGTCAATTATAACTTTTATATCATTCTCATGTGCTGTTTTAACAAGCTCTTTGAAATCATTTTCTGTCCCATATTCAGGATTGATTTTATAGTAATCTTTTATTGAATAAGGGCTACCAAGTGTGCCTTTTCTTTTCACCTCACCAATCGGATGTATAGGCATCAACCAGATAACATTTATTCCAAGTTCTTTTAAACGCGGGATATCATTTGTAATTTCTTTGAAAGTTCCACCTTTAGAAAAAGCACGCGGATAAATCTCATAAATAATCGCATCTTTAACCCATTCCTCGCTCTTCCTTGCAGTTTTATAATAAAACTCACTCTTTAAAAGATCCACAATTTCTGAATTCTCAACTATCGCAATTGGCTTATAAATTCCCCCAGGTCCACCATGGTCAATTACCATAACCACAAGTTCGTTTTTACCTGGCTTTAAAAATTTAGTCACATCAAAATAAAACTCATCACTATATCCACGATGCTCTCCAACGAATTCGCCATTTAACCATATCCCACAATCATCATCAACACCGCCAAACCAAATTGCGTATTTTTTCTTTTTGTTGATATCTTTGACTTCAAACTCTTTGTAATACCAAGCTATTCCATCATACTTTGCAAAATTTGCATACCTTTCCCAAAAGCCAGGGACTTCAACCGTATCCCAATCAGTTCTATCAAAGTTAGTTGAATACCACATTTGAGAAACACCGACATCAGCTGTGTCAACTTTGAAAAGCCATTTCCCTTTGAGCTCAATCATGGTTTTAACATCTGATGTGTATTTTAAAGGCGAGCAAGAAGATAAAGTGAAGATAAGAAAGGTAGTTAACACAAGCATAATTACTTTATCACTATCATTTTTCTGACTTCATAATTTCTCTGCGTTTGGAGTTTATAAAAGTAAATCCCACTTGTCATCTCATGCTTTTGCACACTGTTGAGATTAAATGTGACCTCATGCCTTCCAGCTGTCTGAAAGCCATCAACTAAAACCGCTATCTCTCGTCCAACGATATCATAAACTGTTAATTTGACACATGCATCGCTAAAAAGATTATAAATTATTTTTGTCTCCGAATTAAATGGATTCGGGAAATTGCCTATAATTTCAAAATCTTTCTCCAAACCTATTCCAATTTTAACCTCATCCGAAAATTCATAACTTTCATCTTTGTTAATCCTTTTAACTCTGTAATAGTAAACCACGCCACTTTGCGAAAGAACATCAAGGAAAGAATATTGCTTTCGCCCAAATGATGAAGTGCGATAAATTGGTTGATAAACCCCATCACCAACTTTCTTTTCTACAACGAATTCATCAACAAATGTTGGGTCATCAACTTCCCAGTTTATATTGATAGTGTTTTCCTTCATCTCAGCAGAAACCCTGACATCAGGAGAACAAAGTGGCGCTGACGATGGAACGAAATTAACTCCCTTGAATTCAAGTTTGGACACATTCCCTGAAATGTCAACTGTTTCATTTTCAAATTTTAATAGGAAAACAACATCGCTATCAAACTTAACAAAATAACGATAAAGCCTGTCAACCAAATTTGGTTTATATGTCTTGAAAAGAACAACCTCATCAATCAAACCCTGTTCAATTCTCACAGTTGGAGAGTTCATCTCAAAAAAATTAAGGTTATATATGTAAATTTCTTCAACCTTCTCACCATCTATGTAAAATCGTAGGGTGTTATCATTTTGACCTGCGCAAATTATGACATTGTGCCATTTACCATCGCTTATAAAACTTGGAATTTTTATCTCATACTTCCCTATTGAATTGCTAATCAAGAGAAACAAATTCCCAGAGCTTATCCCAACCGAGAGTGGATTTCCATCGGCGCTGGAGAAATTCATTATCCTGCTTTTTATCGCTGTTGTCTTAATCCAGAATGATAGAATGAACCCATTTTTCGCGGTAAATTTATCATTGATTTTAAATTTCATAAAGCCACCCTTCTCAAACTTTACACATAAGCCAGTGGATTTTTCAAAAGAGTTTTTAACATCTACATCTACTTGCCAATTTTCAAAATCAGAAGGATTATATATCAACGAATCAGAGTAAATTTTCAAAGGGAGAAATTTTATCTTCACAGCCCCAGATGATTTCGGATTCATAACAAATGCGTAACTTCTCAAAGATGAAAGGTGTTTAAATGTATCTGCAAAAACAAAAGTTTTCCCAGTGAATAAATTTTTCAAATAAGGGTATCTAAGCGACAGGTCAATTTTAGTTAGTTCCATATTTAAAATAGAATCATCAAGCGAAAAAGAATTAACAAGTTCAACATCTCCTTCAACAGATACAATTATATAAAGTGTGTCTTCAGGGTTTGAGCGAATATCCAACTTGACAGAGAATTTTTCACCTTTTACAATTTCTTCGGGGCACTTGACCAGCGAAATTTCCTGTGAAAACAACGAAGTAAAAAGGAAAGCAAAATTAAGTATCAATAATAAAACCTTTCTTAGCGAACTATTATCATCCTTCATATCCACACGGTCTTTTTGTTTTATCTCATCTTTCTTAAAAATTCAAGTCGTTCTTTTAATTTTGACGCAGGTGTAAGGAGTTTATCCTTTCCAAAAATTGCCTCTTCCCTACTCGTAAATACAAGTTCATATTCTTTGCTCATAACTATTGCTTCTTCAGGGCAAACTTCTTCACACAGCCCGCAATATATACAGCGTAGCATATTTATTTCAAACTTTTTCGGGTACCTTTCCTTATCAAGTTCTGTTTCATCAGCTACGACTTCAATTGCAAGGGCAGGGCAAACCCTCGCACAAAGCCCACATGCAACGCACCTTTCAATTCCAGTTTCATCATCATACACAAGCACCGGACGACCACGAAACGAAGCTGGTGGTTGCCATTTAACATCAGGATATTCAAATGTAAACTTCGGTTTAAATATCTGCCTAAATGTTATGCTCAAACCTTTAAAAATTTCAGGTAGATAAAGTTTTTCAAGAATGTTCATATTTGACTTTCTCTTTATCTCCCGAGTCCTCATTTTCCCATCTATTTTCTGTGCCATGACAATTCAAGTTTTTGATTTTAAATTATTATCTTGACAAGACCTGTAACTAAAACATTTAAAAGAGCAAGTGGCAACAAAACCTGCCACCCAAGTCGCATCAATTGATCGTATCTAAATCTCGGCAAAGTCCACCTGACAAGCATAAAAAGAAAAATTATCACTCCAGCCTTTGCAAAGAAAACAAGAACTTGCAAAATAGCAGATATATTTGGATTTAAACCACTGTAAATATCAACAAACGGGAAATACCACCCACCAAGAAAAAACGCCGTAACAAGCAAACTTGATGTTATAACATTTGTATATTCAGCGAGATAAAAAGCCCCAAATTTCATCCCTGAATATTCTGTGTGATAACCAGCCACAAGCTCAGGTTCTGCCTCTGGCAAATCAAACGGCAATCTATTCGTCTCAGCAAATGCAGAAACAAGAAAAACTACAAATCCAACAGGTTGATAAAAAATATTCCACACATTTGCTTGCGACCTTATTATCTCATCAATTTGAATTGAGCCTGAAACAAGCACAACGCCAACAAGCGAAAGCCCAAGAGAAAGCTCATAACTTATCATCTGAGCAGAAGCCCTTAAAGCACCGAGAAGCGAATACTTATTATTTGATGACCATCCACTCAAAGTAATTCCGTAAACTCCAATTGAGCTCAAGGCAAGTATGTAAAGAAATCCAATATTAACATCAGCAAGCATAAGTTTAATCTCGCGCTCACCAATAACTATCTTCTCGCCAAGTGGTAAAACCGCAAACACGCTATAAGCGACAAATAAAGAAATTATAGGTGCAATCGTATGCAATGTCCTGTCAGCATTTGCCGGAATTATCTCTTCCTTAAAGATAATTTTTATAACATCGGCAATCGGCTGAAATAAGCCAAATGGACCAACCCTATTTGGTCCAAGACGATCTTGAATAAATGCCGAAATTCGCCTCTCAATATAAGTCAAAAAAGCTGAAACACTTAAAAATAAAACGATAAAAGCAACAGCTTTTAAAACTATAACCAAAATTGTCTCCATGTGCTCTGCTTTATTTAATTTTTATTAATCACTGCACCTTTGCAACCTATTGATTCGTATGATAAACCTCTAAACTCACGAATTGCCTCAGAAATCTCTTTAAATACATCAACAGAGCTTGAATACTGAAACTTAACACCGAATTTATCCGCTATCTGCGAAATCACCCACCAAGATGGCTTAACATCTCTCCTCTCACTGCTCACCCATCTGTCAAATTTAGTTCCAAATTTAAATAATCTTGACAAAGCAAATTCTGCTTTATTAATCTCCCCAGTATTTGGTCTTGCTTCACCAAATTTTCTTGGTTTATAAAGCATCCAAGGTTCATAATCCTTTGGCAAAACAGCGATGTTTATTTTCTGCACCCTTCCTTCAAAGTTTGTAAATGTTCCCTCTTTTTCAGCAAATGAAGCACTTGCGAAAACAACACTCGCCTTTTCAACTGTTCTATTTCTAGTGCTTGCATGGACGATCAAATTAACACCATCAAGCAACTCATAAATTTCATCGTTTAAAACAACATCATCATCCATTACATAAAGAACCTTAAACTTGCGCGCTTTTAATCCCTCAAGTATTGCATCAAAACCATATCCATTTGATGGTCTCACCCCAACAAGATAAGCACCGTAAGAATTTGGCGTTTTATCAGCGCGAATTAAAAATTCATCCTCGTCGCCATCTTTAACATGCTTTATGAAGTCAATATACTTCGTTTTTAAAACAGTCCTTGCGAATTTTTGAAGCACATAATTATCCTCATTCGTAGCATAAGCCGAACCAATAACCGCAACTTCATCAGGCCTAACATTTTTAAGCAATGAGAAAGCAGCTGAGATAGCAGTTTCCCAATTCGTCTCAACAAGCTCACCGTTAGAACGAACCATCGGGAATTTGATCCTATCATCGGAATTAACTTGTTTATATGTGAAACGACCATAATCACACATCCAATATCTGTTCACTTCCATATTTTGTCGTGGTGTTATTCTAAGTATCTTGTTATCTCTGACCCACAAGTAAACATTGCAACCTCTTGCACATCCAGGACAGATGCTTTCAACAGCCGTCATATTCCAAGTTCTTTCCCTAAATCTGAAATCACGCGATGTAAGAGCTCCAACAGGGCAAATGTCAATTATATTCATTGAATACGGATTATCAACCCTTTTGCCCGGAAATGTCGTCAAAACAACCCTATCTCCTCTTTGAGAAAATGTCAACTGTGGGTCTTTAACAATTTCATCAAAAAATCTAACACACCTTGAACACATTATACATCTTTCAACATCAAGGACAACATTTGGACCAAGTGGGATTCTTTTTGGCTTGTGTACTTTTTCTTCATCAAATCGGCTATGCCCTGGTCCATAAACATATGTGTAATTTTGAAGTTTACACTCACCAGCTTCATCACATATAGGGCAATCAAGTGGGTGATTTATAAGTATAAACTCAAGAACAGCTTGTCTTGCTTTCTTTACTTTCTCGCTTTGTGTATAAACCACCATTCCATCCATAACCCGCGTGGCACAAGCAATTACAAGCTTTGGCATTTTCTCAACCTCAACTAAACACATCCTGCAATTTCCAGCGATTGAAAGAGCTGGATGATAACAAAAATGTGGAATGTCAATTCCTATTTGTTCTGCAGCTTGAAGTATAGTTATTCCGTCTTTTACTTCAATTGTTTTTCCATCTATTGTTATTTTCGCCATTTTCTAACTTTATTTTGTTTCTCAATCAAGTTTTATTAAATCTTCAATTGGTGTATACTCAAGCCCGAACGCTTCAGCAACACCTATATGCGTAACTTTTCCTTCAACTATATTAACACCTTTTCTCAATTCTTTATTCGTCTTTATTGCCATTTCAAAGCCTTTATCAGCAAGTTCAATCACATATGGAAGTGTTGCGTTCGTTAAAGCTATCGTTGATGTTTTCGGAACAGCCCCAGGCATATTTGCTACACCGTAATGAATCACGCCATATTCAACATAAACAGGGTCATCATGCGTTGTCGGTCTTATTGTTTCAATACATCCCCCTTGGTCAACGGAAACATCAATTATCACAGCACCTTCCTTCATTTGAGCAACCATTTCTTTTGTGACAAGCTTTGGAGCTTTTGCCCCAGGGATCAAAACTGCACCTATCAAAACATCCGCCCTTTTAACTGCTTTAGCGATGTTGTATTCATTTGAAGCCATCGTTATGACATTTTTCGGCATTATATCATCAAGGTATCTTAACCTTTGCAAGTTGACATCAAGGATCGTAACTCTTGCACCAAGCCCAGCAGCAATTTTAGCAGCATTAGTGCCAACAACTCCACCACCTATTATCGTCACATCGGCAGGCTCAACGCCTGGCACACCACCAAGCAAAACCCCACGCCCACCCATTGACTTCTCAAGATATTTTGCTCCTTCCTGCGGTGCCATCCTCCCTGCAATTTCACTCATTGGCTCAAGCAAAGGTAAAGAACCATCATCTTTTTGAACAGTCTCATAAGCAATTGCAATACATCCAGATTTTATAACTGCCTCCGTTAATTCCCAACTCGCAGCAAAATGGAAATATGTAAAAACCACTTGACCTTTTCTCAAAAGCTCATACTCATACCCAATTGGCTCTTTAACCTTGATTATCATATCAGACTTTGCGTAAATCTCCCTTGGATCATCAACAATTTCAGCTCCAGCTTCTTTGTAAAGTTCATCACTAAAGCCACTACCAAGACCTGCCCCTTTTTCAACAAGAACAGTATGCCCATGAGACTTAAGAATTGATACGCCAGCAGGTAAAAGTGCTACTCTGTTTTCCATTCTTTTAATTTCTTTTGGAACGCCTATTATCATATTTTCTCTCCGTATTTTTATTTGCTTTTGAGGGAGTAATTATAACTTTTGTGAATTTTTCTAGCTTTAAAATTTCGCCCGCCACCTCTCTGATTTCATCCGGTTTAATTCCTTCAATTCTTTTTATAACTTCATCAACCCCAAGATATTTACCATTATAAACAAGCTCAATTTGTGCAAGGCGTTGCATCCTGTTTGACATACTCTCAAGACCAATTAAAAGTGAACTTTTAAACTGCTCCTTCGCCCTATTTAATTCTTCATCAGTTATCCCATCTCTTACAATGGAGTCAAACTCTTTAAAAATTAAATCAATTGTCTTCCCAACATTTTTTTGAGCCGATGCAAAGTAAACACCGAAAATTCCTGAATCACTAAACATTGAATAAAACGAATAAACTGAATAAACAAGCCCATACATCTCCCGAACCTTTTGAAATAATCTTGAGCTCATCCCATCACCAAGCAAAGTATTAAGCAAAGTTAAATGGTCACGCCTTGGGTCATCCGCTCCATATGTCATAACCCCCATACAAACATGTGCCTGACTTGATGGTTTTTCAACAACATGTTCCGTAATATTTCCTTCAATCGGCTTCTCCCTCAGATGACGAAAACCGTTCCCTACACCATAATTATTAAAATATCTTGAAACATATCCCACAAGTTCATCATGATTTAAATTCCCAACAGCGGATATAACAATTTTATCTGGAGTATAAAACTTTTCAAGATGTTCAAAAAGCTTCTCACTGGTGAACCCCTTCACCGTTTTCCTATTCCCAATTATCGGTAAACCAAGTGGATGTGGATAAAAAATATAGTATTCAAGCAAATCTCCAACATATTCTTCAAAATCATCCTCAACATCTTTTATCTCTTCATAAACCACCTTCTTTTCCTTCTCCATCTCATTTTTATCAAAAACTGGATTTTGAACAAGGTCAGCGAGGACTTCTATCCCTTTTTCAAGATGCTCGCTTAAAACACGAACATAAAAACAAGTATTCTCTTTCGTCGTAAATGCATTTAAATATCCACCGATACCCTCAATAAATTCAGCAATCTCTTTCGCACTTCTATTCCGCGTCCCTTTGAAAACCATATGCTCAATAAAATGAGTGATACCATTATTTCCATCGTTTTCATCTCTTGAGCCAACATCAACCCAAACCCCCAACGATATGCTTTTAACATAAGGGACTCTTTCAGAGACAACTCTTATACCGTTGTCAAGAACTTCCCTTTTAAGCTCAGATTTTATACCTTCGTTCACTATCTTTTCAAGCATTATTTCTTCTCTCATTAAACTCCAAAAGTGTTAAATGTAAATTTTTAACTTATTCAAAATATACCAAGACCATCAAAAATAATCAAGGATAATTTAAATAAACAACTCGCTCTCATCAAAAAGAGATTCGTCAAATACCTTGGATTTATTAAGCTTTGAAAGCAAAACAAACAAAGCAACGATAATGGCTATCGGAAGAACCACGAAAAGAAGAAAATTGGTAAAATTTTTCATCCTGAATTACCGATTTTGTTTTTTAAAAACCTATATGCCTTATTTAAAACTTCTATACTATTTTTATGTTTCAAATAATTCAACGCTTCATCAACTGTTACCCAAGCATAATCTTCATGCTCATAAGATAACCTAACCTCCTTTTGGTTCGTCTTAGCAAGGTAATAATTTACAGTCTTGTAAATCAATTCTCCTTGCATTCTATAGTAGTATTTAACCCCTTCTTTAAAGCCATCAATAATTTCAATTTCACTAATCCCAGTTTCCTCAAAAACTTCTCTTCTCACCGTATCAAGCTCATCCTCACCTTCTTCAACATTTCCTTTTGGGAAGTCCCAATGTTTAAGTCCATATTTTAAAAGTAAAAATTTGAATTCGCCATTTTCCTCTCTATAAACTACCGCGCCTGCTGAATGTTCTCGCTTCAAAGAACCTTTTTCAATTACTTTTTTCTGATTAAATTTGTCAAAAAAATAAAAAATTTACAAAAGTGAGCCCATCAAAAATTTTAATTACAAGACTGCACTTCATCGGCGATGTCATACTGACTACACCTGTCATACGAGCGGTTCGACAAAGATTTCCCAACGCCTACATTGCATACCTGGCTGACAAAAATGCTATCACGCTACTTGAAAATAACCCATATCTTGACGAACTCATACCATTTGATTTTAAATGGAATTTAAAAGAACAAATTTCGTTCATAAGAAAATTAAGGGACAAAAAATTTGACCTCGTAATAGATTTGTTTGGCAATCCAAGAAGTGCAATTTTAAGTTTCCTAACAGGGGCAAAAATTAGAATAGGTGGTGAATTTGGATGGAGAAAATTTCTATACACAAACCCAATACCGCGAACAAATGAAAAAAAGAATGCTATAAAGTTTCATCTTGATTACCTTAAACCACTCGGAATTGAAAACTCTGACCTAAAAACAGAAATTTTTTTACTTGAAGAAGAAATAAAATGGGGAAGAAATTATTTGAAAAGCAAAGGACTTGACCCAGACGAAAAAATGATATTTGGCATTCACCCTGGGGCAACCTGGCCAGCGAAAATGTGGTTCAAGGAAAATTTCGCCAAACTTGCTGATAAGATAGTTTCAAATTTTAATGCGGGCGTTGCAATAACACACAGCGAAAGTGAAACAGAACTTGCAATGGATGTCTTCAACTTGTCATCAAAGAGAAATATCGTTGTGCTTGACTCACTTAACCTACGCCAGCTTGCTTCAGTGCTATCAAACTTTGACTTTTATATCTCAAATGACTGCGGACCAATGCATATATCCGCCGCAGTCGGAACAAAAACTATTGGACTTTTCGGACCAGGCGAAGAAGATATATGGTTCCCATATCCAGAAAATGAAGGACACAAAGCTTTAAGAATTGATGTTGAATGCCATCCATGTCATCTTGATTTTTGCAACCGAACAGGGGAAAATTATATGAAATGTATGAAAATACTAACGGTTGAAATCGTTTTCAATGAACTATCAAAATTAGTCCAAAAGTTTAAAGACCAATGACACTAAATTTTCATCACATACTCCATACCAGCTTCAACTGCTTTCCTGTTCAATTCGTTAAGCTCTTTTTTCTTAACTGTTACATCAAGCGCATCAAATACGCTCTCCTTCGTGAGTATCCCCGTATAACCAATGTAAGCACCAAGCATAACCATATTTGCTATTTTCGTCGTCCCAATGTCATCTGCAATTTTTGTCGCTGGAACAGGCACAACTTCAACATCTTTCCTTGATGGCTCAATGTCAATCAAAGAGCCATCGTAAAATATCACACCGCCAGGCTTAACCGTAGGCTCAAACTTTTCAAGCGATGGTCTATTCATTGTAATTAAAATTGTCGGTATTGAGACAAGTGGTGAAGCAATTTCAGTCTCAGAGATATTAACATGGCAATTTGCGGTTCCACCTCTCATCTCAGGACCATAAGAAGGCAACCAGGACACATGATACTCCTCAAACATCCCAGCTTGAGCAAACACGAGCCCAAGTAAAAGAATTCCCTGACCACCAAATCCAGCAATTTTTATCCTCGGATTTTTATATTTTTCAGCGACTATATTTCGCTTATACTGCTTCGAAACTAACGCTTCAGAATCCAATCCTATGGCTTTTTTAATCTCTTCAGCAGTTAAGCTTTTCTTTTCAAATTTCACAGGCTCAACCTTGTCAGAAATATCTTTGAAAACCCCAAGCGGAAAATATTTTGTCATCACTTCGTTAATCCACTTTTCCGCATCAGGTGGATTCATACCCCACCCTGTTGGACAAGTAGAAAGAGCCTCAACAAATGCAAAACCTTTCCCCTCCATTTGAATTTGAATTGCCTTTCTAACAGCTTTCCTTGCCTTAGCCATATTCTTCGCATCGGTAAGAGCAACACGCTCAACATAAACTGGAGCTTCAAGCGTCGCAATTAATTCAGCCATTCTAAGCGGATAACCCTCATTGTGGATATCCCTTCCTCTCGGGGTTGTTGTTGTTTTCATACCTGGCAAAGTTGTCGGAGCCATCTGTCCACCTGTCATCCCGTAAATCGCATTGTTGACAAAGAAAACTGTTATATGCTCACCACGATTCGCCGCATGCAAAATTTCGTTCCCACCAATTGCTGCAAGGTCACCATCACCTTGATAACTTATGACTATGCTATGAGGATGAACTCTCTTAATCCCAGTTGCAACAGCAGGAGCTCTTCCATGAGCGACTTGAATATGCCCAGTGTCAAAGTAATAGTAAAGAAAAACAGAGCAACCAACAGGATTGATGATTATAACTCTGTCTTGAATTCCGAAATCTTCAATTGCTTCAGCAATTAATTTATGAAGTTTTCCATGCCCGCATCCGGGGCAATAGTGCGTATTTATCTTATCTGCATCCGGTTTCCTTGTAAAAACCTCATAAAATGCGCTTGGTTTTCTAAGTATTGTTGTCGCCATTTTTTCACCTCACTTTAAGTGTTCAATTTCTTTTTCAATTTCTTCAAAAATTCCCTTCAATTGCTCAATTATTTCTTCAGGCGAAGGAACCATACCGCCACATCTTCCATAAAACTTAACCTCTCTCAATCCATTTAACGCAAGCTTAACATCATCAACCATTTGCCCAGTGCTTAACTCAACCACAAAGAACATTTTCGTAGTTTCTGCAAGCTCGCGAATTTTTTCCTCAGGAAATGGAAACAGCGTAATTGGTCTCAACAAACCAACCTTATACCCTTCCTCCCTCATTATATTAACCACACTCTTCAAAATCCTTGAAACAATCCCATAACCGACAAGTATTACATCAGCGTCATCGGTTTCATAAGCTTCGTATCTTACTTCCTCCTTCTTAATCCTTTCATATTTCTCTTTCAACTTCAAATTATGCTTTTCAAGGTCTTCCGGTGCAAGATAAATTGAAGTTATGAGATTATGTCTTGTCTCTCTCGTTCCATTAACGCACCAAGACTTGTCAATCTGCGGAATTTTTGGCTCTGGAAATTCAACAGGTTCAACCATTTGTCCGATAAACCCATCAGCAAGAATATAAACCGGGTTTCTATATTTCTCTGCAAGGTCAAAGGCAAGATAGGTTAAATCACACATCTCTTGAACTGAATTCGGAGCAAGCACAATCACCTTATAATTCCCATGTCCTCCACCTTTTACAACCTGATAATAATCACCTTGCTCAGGCGCTATGTTTCCAAGTCCCGGTCCACCACGCATTACATCAACAATAACCATAGGAAGCTCAGCCCCAGCTGCATAAGATACCCCCTCCTGCATCAAGCTTATCCCAGGGCTTGATGAAGCTGTCATTGCCCTTACGCCTCCGCTTGCAGCACCAAACAACATATTAATTGCAGCAACTTCACTCTCAGCTTGTATAAAAACCCCACCAACCTCAGGCATAAGAAGCGCAGCTGCTTCAGCAATTTCACTTGCAGGTGTAATTGGATAACCAAAGAATGCTCTACACCCGGCTAAAATTGCTCCCCTTACAACCGCTTCATTTCCTTTCATTAATTGTTTTTTACCCATGTTTCGGGTCGTTCTTTATGTTTTAAATTTAAAATAAAAAAGCGAGGTGATTTAAACCTCGCTTTAATTTAAAATACTTAAAACTTCCTCATCTACAACTGCACCACGTTTATAAACCGTTATAGCTCCAGGCTCAGGACAAGCATAAAAACAAACTCCACAACCCGTGCAACCATCCCCAACATACTCCGCATAATGATATCCCCTCGCATTAAACTTTTCAGAAATTTTCAAAACATCAACTGGACAAGTCTCAATACAAAGTGTGCAACCTTTGCATTGTTCTTTATTAATTTTAACTAAAGCTTTTTGAAGAGTCACAGGCATTTTTAGTGTCTCCATATTTCATTTTAAATCCACAAATCAATTTCATACTCCTTCCTATGCGAAAGGCGTATGTTCTCCTTAGCCCTGTTGAGGATTTCCTTCACTGCCTCCACGCTTTCTGCAATCTTATCAAGCTCTTCCCCAATTAAATCAACATAAATCTTGCGATTCTTTTTACTGCTCATCACCATAAGATGCGACCAAATCTCATCCGTTCTCCTTTCAACTTCACCAAGCTCTTTTATAGCCTGATTTATCAAAATTATAACTTCCTCCTTTGAAGTTCGTCTGAAATACCGCCTTACCTTCTTTACGCCTTCTCCGAAGCTCAAAACTTTCATCGTGATTCCGCAAAAATTTTTTTAGTTCATTTAAATATACTCTCATCACAATTAAAATGCAAATGGTGTGCCAAGAAAAATTTTTTAATTTACAACGCAAAAACTAAAAAATTGAAACAAAGTTGTCTAAAATTGCCACACCAAGAAAATCAAAAGCACAAAAATTAACCTTAAATAAACCTTTGCAAATTAACAAAACCGATTGTAAATTTATTTAAAATTTTAAAATTTAATCGTGGTTGATAACTATGCCTTATGAAAGGATAAAAAATCAGGTGCTGCGTTCACTTTCATCCGGACCGAAAACTTTTTGGGAAATTATGAACAGGCAGGATGGCACACTGAAAGAATTATATCAAACCCTGAATGAACTCTTAAAGAAAAAAATCATAAAAAGAGAAAACGAGCATTTTTATTTAAACGGACACGCATCGCTGAAATTTTATCCCGACCCAAGATGTGAACACTGTAGAGGTGGAATTCAATTAAAAGGCGAATACTTACAAATTTTTGAAACATATAAAAATATCACAAAAAATAGACCCCTACCATCAATTAAATATGACCAGGGATTCATAAGCGCCGAAGATTCTTTAAGAAGGGCAATTTTTATGTATGAAAGAGGCGACCTTGAAAATAAATCAATCTTTATACTTGGAGACGATGACCTTGTAAGCATCACAATCGGACTACTTGGCGTCGCAAAGGAAATAACGGTGCTTGAAATTGACAAAAGATTAACAGATTTTATAAACGATGTCGCAAAAGAATATAACCTTAACATAAAAACCATAACTCACGATGTCCTTGATTCTTTCCCAAGAAAGGAAATGAATAAATACGACACATTCTTAACAGACCCAGTTGAAACATTGCAAGGCTTTATACTCTTCATTTACCGCTGTCTACAAGCACTTAAAAAGAGAAATTCAGCAGGGTATTTCGGCTTGACACACATTGAAGCAAACCTTGAAAAATGGCATAAAATCCAAAAGTTTATACTTTCAACTGGAATGGTTATAACCGACATACTCAGAGATTTCTCATACTATCCTGAAGATGAAAACCAATGGATAGAAAATTACAACCACTATCAAATCAATAAAAAACTAAAAATTGGACTTCCTAACACTAATTGGTTCAGGTCGTCATTTTTCAGGGTAGAAGCCTATGACAAAATCAAACTAAAAAAACTCCCTCGCCCTAAATCTACCCACGAACTCTACATTGATAACGAGGCATGGTGTACTGTTGAATATGATAGATGGAAGTAAAAATTAGCTTGAAAAACAAGATGAAATTTTAGGTAAATGCCTTTTTTCAACTTTTACTTTTAAAGTTAGGTAGTTATCATCCTCATACTTGGCATCAAGAATTTCACCAAGTTTATAGATAAGAGATATCGCCTTTGAATTTGATAGATCAACTCTTCCAGTGATTTCAACATAATGGTCATCAATCAACTGTGAAATTTTATCCTTCAATGTCTGTATATTAACACCGCGCGATGCTGAAATAAAAACCGCATCTTTATACTCACTGGCAAGACTATAAATTAAACTGGTATCTTGAAGTTTATCTATTTTATTAAATACAAGAATCGTTGGCTTATCAATTGAATTAAGCTCCTCAAGTGTCTCTTCAACAACTTTAATTTGCTCCCTGAAATTTGACGCAGTGATATCAACGACATGAAGCAAAATATCAGCTTCAACTATCTCATCAAGGGTTGACTTAAAAGAAGCAATAAGATGATGAGGTAATTTTCTTATAAAACCAACTGTATCTGTGAGAAGAATTTTTTTGGATGGTGATAACTTTACAACTCGCGTCGTGGCATCAAGCGTTGCAAAAAGTTTATCTTCAACATAGACATCCGCGTCAGCCATGACATTTAAAAGCGTTGATTTCCCCGCATTTGTATATCCGACAAGAGCAACTTTGAAAATATCGCGTCTACCTTTCCTTTGAACTTTTCTTTGATTGTCAATCTCACTTAACTTCTCTTTTAAAATTGCAATTTTTCGCTTCACAAGTCGCCTGTCGGTTTCAAGCTGAGTTTCACCAGGTCCCTTTGTCCCAATTCCACCATATTGTTTTGAAAGATGCCTCCATCTTCCAGTAAGTCTTGGCAAAAGATACTCAAGCTGGGCGAGCTCAACTTGAATTTTTGCCTCAGCTGTTTTCGCATGGGAAACAAATATATCAAGTATTAAAGTTGTCCTGTCTATAACTTTACAGTTTATAACCTCTTCTAGATTCCTAACTTGAACCCCGGAAAGCTCATCGTCAAAAATCACAACATCAATTTTCTCCTCTTCAACAATTTTCGCTATCTGCTCAACCTTCCCCCTTCCAATGAAGTAGGCTGGGTCAGGTCTTTCCCTTTCCTGATAAACTCTATAAATAACATCCGCCCCAGCAGTATCAGCTAAAAGCTCAAGCTCATCAAGATATTCATCTACCTGTGCCTTTGTCTGATGTGGGAATATAACTCCAACTATTACTGCTCTCTCTCGCCCTCTGCTATAATTAACCAAATTCGTTTTTTACAAAATCGCCTTTGTTTTTAATTTTTCCTCGCTAATAATTTAAACAAGTTTCTTTAAAAATCAAGTTTCTTGTGGAAATTTATAAAATTTGACTTTGAATTTTAGGCAAATTAACTTTAAAATTGAAAAACAAAAACGAAAAATTTTATGCGAATTCTAATTTACACTGGAAAAGGTGGCGTCGGGAAAACTACTGTTTCAGCAGCAACAGGCGTTCTTTGCGCTGAACTTGGACATAAAACCATCGTAATAAGCACCGACCCAGCTCACAGCTTAAGCGACTCATTCAATAAAAAAATTGGCAAATATCCGACAAAAATTATAGATAAACTCTGGGCTCAAGAACTTGATGTAAACGAAGAACTTAGAATAAACTGGGATAAAATCCAAGGTTTCATAGTTAAATTTTTATCTTATCAAGGTTTTAACAAATTCATCGCCGAAGAATTCGCGATTTTCCCGGGGCTTGAGGAACTATTTAGCCTGCTTAAAATAACAGAATATTACGACCAAAAAAACTATGATGTCATAATAATTGACTGCGCCCCAACCGCAAGCACAATTAGAATGTTAAGTTTCCCCGACATAGTCAGCTGGTATATGGAAAGATTTTTCCCACTTGAAAAAAAACTCGTTAAAACCATAAGACCTATAGCCGAAAAAGTAGCAAAATTCCCGCTCCCTACAGATGATGTCTACACACAAGTTGAAGATTTATACAAAAAAATTGAGCACACAAAAAAAATTTTAACCAATCCGAAAATCTCATCAGTTAGAATGGTTGTAAATCTAGAAAAAATGGTTATAAAAGAGTCACAACGAGCATATACATATTTAAACCTTTTTGATTTCCTCGTTGACCTTGTAATTGTAAACAAGGTTTTCCCAGAAGAAATTGCGGACAAACATTTCAAAAAATGGAAAGAAACACAAATAAAACATATTGAAACAGTGAAAGAATCGTTTTCACCTTTACCGATAAAAATATCTTATCTGCACGATAGCGAAATAACCGGCTTAAACAAACTTTTAAAATTAGCTACCAACCTTTATGGCGAAGATGACCCAGTGAAAATCTACTACGAAGGTAAACCAATTCAAATTGAAGAATCAAATGGCAAATACTATTTGAAATTAAAAATGCCGTCATTTTCAAAAAAAGATATAAATGTTTGGATTAAAAATGACGAGCTGATAATTGAACTGCCAAGTTTCAGAAGAAATATCTTCCTTCCTTACACGCTTGCATCATCAAAAGTTAAAGAAGCAAGTTTAAATGATGGAATTTTAACAATAGAATTTGAAAAAATAAAAGAGGATTAAAAAATGCCGCAAGAGAAAGAAAAACAGATGCCGAAATATTATATTCCGCTTCCGGATTTTTCAGCGATATTTAAAGCTCTACCGCCGGAGCTTAACGAAACAAAGAAACATTTTATCCAAGCGAATAAAGAATTCCTCCTTGCGATAAGATCAATAATTGACGCAGGAATAGCAATCGCCGATAAACTTCTTGAAGAAAAACAAGAGGAAAGCTCAGCAAAAAGAGTTAAAATAAAATAATTTCACATTAATTTTCATCCACACACAGAAAAACCGCATAATTAAAAATTATTGGCTACTTTGCTAAGCAGTTACATACGCTCATAAGGGACAAGTTGGAAGGTTTGGTTTTAAGTTGAATTATTGCTACTCCACTTCAATCTGACTTAATTTTTTCGCCATTTCTATCTCCTAAAGCCTTGCTTACTTTGACCCCGGAATAAAAAAGCTAAACGATGCCCAGAAGCTTTCCCAATCAACATCTTCGCATCTTTCACACGGCAAAAGATGAACAAGACGAATCAACCAAAAACCTGAATATTCAACCTTAAACTTAACCTCCCCATTTTCATCCGTCTTCGCTTTATATTCAAAAAGTTTACCATCATAAACATTATACGCCATAACAGTTTTACCCGAAAGAGGTTTACCCCTAAATAAAATTTTTGCTTTAACACTATCCCCAGGTTTCAACTTATACGGATTATTCAAAAGCACAATTTCAAGTTTCTGTCCTAAAACTTTTTTATAAATATCGCCATCAAAATTATCACCAACCGCTATTAATGACTTAATGTATCTGCTATATCTTTCCCTTTCAAATTCTCTCGGTGGAAGTTTCTTTCTTAATTCCTCAATCTCACTCATTTCCTCATGCTTGAGATATTCCGCAAACTCATTTTGATTTAGTTTTATGTAAGCGTAATCTCTATCCATAGCTATCAAGGCTAAACCTTCAAAATCAATTTTTCTTTTCAAAACTGGAAGCGCTTTATCTTGAAGCTCGCTGAGAAGATTTAAATTTTTTGAATTGGTCAAGATTTCAAACCTTAAAGTCATATTTTTCTGAAATTCGCGCTCAAGTTCTTTTGTTAATTTATCCCCAACATAAAGATGGACAATCAGAGTACCATTTTTTGAAAATACAAATTTATTCGGCTGAAGCCAGTAATCGTGCGCCAGAGAAAAATTGACCAAAAACAAGATGATAAAAATTTTCCTCATTTTACTAATCACCTTTATTTTACAAATAAAATTGCTCTTGCTTTTTTGTTAAGGTCATAACCAGTAAAGTCATCACCTTCAAAATCATAAGGGTCGCCATAGCCAAGCCAATTCCAATCGTGCAAAATCGCAAGCTTATCTTTTTCATTGAGTGAATTGTAATTTGGGATTACATTCTTCAAACGCGGGTAATTTGCGTATTTTGAAGGGTCAACTATGGAAAAAACTTTTTTATATCTTCTCATTTCACCCCACTTTTCATCTGAGACTCGCTCGGTTTTATAGACATAAACTTCCCCTGCTTTCATTTTAACCAAACCACTTTTTACAAATTCACCCTCATCATAAATTGTTATCTCTGCACCGGTAGCAATAATTGACGCTTTTAAAAGAAATTCACACAGAAGATACGCGTTAAGCTCGTTTCCCCCAATTCTTGTGATTCCACTTGCAATTGAATTATCAATGTATCCTCCTTTTTTTAAAACTATCAATCCATCTTTTTCAAGTTTTTCAAGTGCTTCAACCTCGTTCATCCCAGCGGACAAAAGTGAATCAAATTTTTTAGCTATTATGTTCTTAACAGGCTCGCTCTCACCAGCCCACATCATAAGTTCAATGTTCTCCCAATTTGGAAAGATAGCAAATCTTTTAAAGTTTATCTTTCCAGCTGTCCAGACAAATTCAGAATTATACCAGCGTTGCAACTTCATTATCTCCTCCCATTCGTCATCTGTTAAGAAATTTTTCCCGTTGTCCTCTATCCAGTATTTTATTCTTCTCGCCATAATTTTTTCTCCTTAAAATGTTTTAAAAAATTTTCAATGTATTTCCCAAATAAATCAAACTCAAGATTCACCCTGTCCCCAATCCGCCTGAACTTTAAATTAGTGTTGTCAAATGTGTATGGAATTATTGAAACCTTGAAACTGCCCTCATCAACATCAGCGACCGTCAAACTTATCCCATCAACAGCGATTGAACCAGTATGAATTATGTAGCTTCTAAATTCAGCTGGAAATTTTATCTCAAAAATCCAACTATTTTTAAGTCTCTTTATGTTTTTAATAACTCCCACCGTATCAACATGCCCTTGAACTATGTGTCCGCCAAGCCTTTCGCCAAGCTTAAGAGCAAGTTCAAGATTTACAGGGTCTCCAGATTTTAAATCACCAAGATTTGTCTTTTTTATAGTCTCTTCAACTGCTTCAACTTTAAATGAATCACCAGACTTATCAAAAACCGTCAAACACACACCATTAACCGCAACGCTATCTCCAAGTTTCATTTCACCTGATAATTTCAATGATACAATTGTAAAAATTCTCGCTTTCTCTTTGCGAATGGCCGATTTAATTTTTCCAACCTCTTCAACTATTCCAGTAAACATTTGAAAAACAAAATTAAATTTGACGAGTTTAAGATAAAACTAAGTCAAGAAAAAATCAAAATTCCTCAAACCATATTAAACCGAATTATAAACTTATTCCCCACTTGAAATTCGGAAGGCTCAACGACAATTGCTCCCCCATTCAACTCCACTACCTTTTGAAAAACTTTCGTCGCAAGAAGATTGTAATCGGGCTTATATTCATAGCTGGAAAATAAATACGGATTAAATAATAACTTTGAAAATTCGCTTGATAACTTTTTCGCTTCATCGCGAACCGTAACGAAAATAAACCTGCTATCTCCAGCGGACTTTATATTCTGACTTATATAAATTTTCCCCTTTCCCCCCATCGCATCAATTAGTGTTTCAATTAAAACCGCAAAACCAGTTTTCAACCAATCCAGATTGCCTTTTATGAAAACATCTCTAACGAGATTTAATTCAAAATTAACATCACCTTTAAATTTTTCCTTCGCTTCAGAAACAACATCTTTTATAAGCGAGTTCAAATCAATGGTTGATGTATCTATTTCACTAATTCCCGCCGAAATTTCGTTTAATTTTATAAAGCGTTCAACAATTTCAAACCACTTCTTTATCTTCTCATAGCTTTCAAGCATGATATTTTTAATTTCACTTGACACTTCATCATTTGCGATTAAAACCTCAATTGCTCCCTTAATTGACATAAAAAGACCTTTTATCTCGCTTATAAAAAATTTTTCCGTTTCAAGCTCAATTTTCTTAGTCTCAATTTCAAGTGCCCGCATCCTTAAAACTGACTTAACACGCGCAACCAATTCAGTAAACCTAATCGGCTTATAAAGATACTCAACCGCCCCAAGGTTAAAGCCACGCTCAAGATTCCCCTCATCAACATATTGCCCCGTTAAAATTATCACTGGGATTTCCTTTGTTGCCGAATTTTGTTTCAACTTAAACAAAACTGTGAACCCATCCATAACAGGCATGCTTATATCAAGCAGTATCAAATCTGGCTTTTTCTCCTGAGCCATCACAAGCCCCATCAAACCGTTTTCGGCAGTTATAACATCATAACCTTCACTTTCAAGTGCGCTTTTAAGGGTATCTCTAAGATCTTTTTCATCATCAACGACAAGAATCAGCACTTTCCGCACTAATTACTTTGTTTGGGTTTCGGCGATCGGTTGTTCCACTTCTACGCTTTCTTCCCCAATCACAAGCTTTTCCTCAAACTCTTTAACTTCCACCAAAAGTTTTTCTATCCTTCTACATCCCTGCTCAATTGCCCTCACATCTTTTAGCGTTTCGTTATCATACGGATATCTTCTCTCTATCCTTGCAGATGCACTCATTATTATAGCAAGTGGATTGTAAATTAAATCACGCAGTGAGAATGTAAAATCCTTTAAAACCTTCAACCTCGCAAGTTGAGTTTCGTATTGCTTGATTTGTTCAAGCCTAAGTTTCTCTTCCTTGTGCCTTTGTTCTTTCAAGTTTACAAGCTTAACAAATAAATACGAAAGACCCCATATCCACAACAACGAATCAAAATGAGTGAATATATCTGAAACAGAAACAATTCCATCTTTGAGCTTCTTGAACAGATCAAGCGTCGTAAAAAGATAATAAAGATAAATTATCACAGCTGAAAAGAGAGCAGGATGTCTTAGGACAAAATCATCCACAAATTCTCGCCATATTCTTTTAAGCATTTCTAACTCTCAACTTTTATTTTAATTTACAAGGGGAAATTTTAATATAAAAGTCGTTCCTTCACCAACCTTTGTTTTAACCTCAGCTGTGGCATTATACTTTTCAAGCAACCTTTTAACCACAGCAAGCCCAATTCCCGTCCCAACGGGCTCATCTCCCCGCTTTTCATAAAATGTTGGCTTCGTCGTAAAAAACATATCCCATATCCTGGACAAAATATCACCTGGAATTCCAACTCCCGTATCCCCAATTTCAACAATTGCAAACTTCCCATTTTTCTTTGTTCGCACAGTTAAAACCTTCTTCTCGGTTTGATACATCGCATCAATTGCATTTTTAATTATGTTTGAAAAAATTTGCGAAAAATCGCTGTAAACCCCACGCACCAACAAAGGCTCTTCTATAAATTGAAAATCCTTCTCAATTTCATGCTTAAAAAATCTATGCGCTTGCAAAAATGTTAACTCCTCTTTTAAAATTACATTTAAATCAAAAACTTGAACATCCACCCTGCTATCCATCACCGCTTTGAATTGAAGATTTGTTATAATTGCATTTATTTTTTCTGCCTGTCTTATCAGCATATCAACCAATTGTGGTTCAACATTCTTTCGCTTTAAGCTTTCAGCTACAAAAATTATCCCTTGAAGTGGATTTTTTATATTATGTGCAACCCCAGCTGCAAGCTCACCAATAGCAGCAAGCCTACTTGCAAGTTGATAATCAATCTCAAGCCTCTTTTTTTCAGTTATATCAAGAATAAGCCCAATCGCTCCAGCAAAATTTCCAAATTCATCATAATATGGCGCACAACTTACAATAACATTGTGGATATTACCTTTTAAATCTTTTAGCTCAATTTCATAACTATCACAACCCCCCATTCTTATCATTTCTGTTTTTTTTCTGACGACTTCATTAAACCTCTCTGGGACAAAATCAAGAAAATTCCTGCCAATTAAATTCTGCGGATTCGCGCACTGCATCAACTCACAAAATCTATTGTTAATGTAAGTTATTTTTTCGTCAGGAGCAAGCAAAATAAGAGCCTCATTCATAGCGTCAACAATTGTATGGTATAGTTTTTCAACATACACCTCTTTAGTCCTGTATCTATCAAGGATTGAGATCAAAATGGCAAGCCCAAGCAAGGTGATTGCAACCTCTCTAAAAACAAAATAAATAGATAACCCTTGTATAAAGCGAAACAGAGTAAGGATTCCCCATATAATTAAAGTTAAACCCAAAATGCGACTCTGCAAAATTACCCTGAAGCCAGAAAACACTAAAATTGGCGAGATCAAAATGAACGAAATAATATATCTTAATTTCCCAGCGAAAATTAATTCACCAAAGAGGCTTATTATAACAACCAAAAAGGTAATTGGAAGTAATACCCAAATTTTTTGCTGTTTAAAATCAATTGTGCCAAATAGGAACGCGAATGCTGATAATATCTGGAAAAAACGTTCAAAAATTTCAATTTTTAAAATTTCAAGGTAAGATAAAAGGAAAAATAACTCCCCAATAGCTATAAGGGAAAAACCTGCAAACCAAAAAAGAAGTTGTCTTTCTCTTCCAGTTTCGCGAAAATAGGAGTAGATGATAACGCCAAGAATTGCAAGTTCAGATAGTGTCCCGAGTAGTGTTATATAAAAGTTTTGCAAACTCATTGACTCGTTTGTTTATTAGTAAGGAACTTTGAAAAAAATTAAAAAAAATTTTAATTTTCAGCAAGTACCAGCATCGGGAGAACTTTTGCATTTAAAATACATCGGTTTTAAATTTTTAAAAAATAACTCAACTGCTGAAAATGTCGTTTGAATTTTTCATCACGAAAAGATACATAAAGTCAACTCGGATAACAGGCTTCATATCGTTTATAACCTTGATAGCGATAATCGGGATAATGCTTGGGACATCAGCTTTGATAATTGCAATTTCAATTTCAAATGGATTTGAGAAAGAGTTAAAGGAAAAGGTTATAGGTTTCACATCTCATATTCAAATTTCAAAGTTTGATGTCAGGTATTTTGATAAATATGACTGGAAAAGTTTAGAAAAGATAAAAATGACTTCAAATGTTAAGTTTGTTTCACCATTTGCAGGTGGAGAAGCGATGATAAGGTCAAATTATGCAATTGAAGGCGTTTATTTGAAGGGAATTTTGCCTGAATATGATTTTTCAATCGTTAAAAGAAGCATCGTTGAAGGAAAGTATGATTTTGACGAAAGCGATGGTATTCCAAAGATTATAATAGGTAAAAAACTCGCGAATAAAATTGGCGTTGAAATTGGCGATAAAATTGCGATATTAGCAGTTGACCCAAATAACCTATATTTTTCTGCACCAAAGATTGAACAGTTCAAAGTCTCTGGAATCTACGAAACTGGTATGGCTGAATACGATGATATATTTGTCTATGTGCGACTTGACCATGCGCAATATCTTTTTGAACTTGGAAACAAAGTGACTGGCTTTGATGTCATGGTTGAAAATGTCAACTTAATTGATGAAACTGCACTTTTAATTCAAGATAAACTTGGATATCCATATTATGCGAGAACTATGTATCAGATGTATAGAAACCTTTTCGCATGGCTTGAGCTACAAAAGAAGCCCGTTCCAATTGTTTTAGGTTTAATTACCATAGTTGCTGTTTTCAATATAGTTGGAACGCTTCTTATGATGGTGCTTGAGAAGACGAAAGAAATTGGAATTTTAAAATCAATGGGCGCAAATTCAAAAAGTATAATGAAAATTTTCATTTTTCAGGGAATGTTCATCGGAGCAACAGGAACGATACTTGGAAATTTACTTGCCTATATCCTTTGCAAAATCCAACTTGAATACAAACTGCTTTCCCTCCCTGAAGATATTTACTTTATGAGCTCAGTCCCAATTTTGCTCAAGCCTGAATATTTCATCCTTGTATCAATTGTAACGCTTATTTTGACTTTTGTTGCCACACTTGTCCCATCAGCCATTGCTTCAAAAGTTCAGCCAGTTGAAGCAATAAGGTTTGCTTGAAACTTTGAATTTAAGTTTTTAATTTCAATCAGAACAAAGATGTGAGGATAAAGTTGAGATTTGCTTTTAAAATAATATGGCGAAACGAGGTTTTAAGGATTTTATTTTTTATAATGTTGGCACTTTTTTTGAGCTCGTTGCTTATTTATCTTTCTGAAAACTCAAAGAATCAACAATTCACATCAATTTTTGATGGCTTGTGGTGGGCTGTTGTGACGATGACAACCGTTGGTTATGGTGATAAAGTCCCTGTGACAGGTCTTGGGCGAATTTTTGCTTTTATGCTTATGTTCACTGGCGTAATTTTAGTGTCAATTTTTACTGCGACAATTTCATCAATTTTTGTAACGAAAAAGATAAAAGAAATAGAGGGGTTAAAAAAAGTGGATATATCTGAACATACCATAATCTGCGGATGGAATAAATATGCGGAAAGGATACTTAGAGCCTTAAATCAACTTGGGAAAGATAAGGAATTAAAAATCGTCCTCGTGAACAATTTACCCCCCGAGAAAGTTGAAGAGTTGATTGAGACATACAAAAACATTGATATAAAGTTTGTTCGTGGGGATTTTTCTCGGGAATTGATTTTGGAAAGAGCGAATATCAAAAAAGCCAAAGAAGTTATAATTTTACCAGATGAAACACTTTCCCCCACGCCATCAGATGAAAAAACTCTTATAGCAACGCTTAACATAAAGTCAATGAATCCAAATGTTAAAGTTTATGCTTGCATAATTGACAAAGAAAACGCAGAAAACCTCAAAAAAGCAAACGCAGATGAGATAATAATAAGCAATGATTATATCCCAACCTTGCTTGCAGGACAAATTTTATCACCTGGGATCGTTCAAGTTCTTAACATGCTTTTTAACGAGGAATCACCGCTAAAGATATTTCGCGTCAAGATACCGCAAAAATTTGTTGGGAAAACTTACCTTGAACTTTTTAACTATTTTAAAACCAAGGAAAATTATTTGTTGATAGGTTTCATATCTGAAGAAGAAACCTTGACGCTTGAAAGCATACTTTCTCACGATTACACGGAGATTGACGAATTTATTGAGAGAAAACTTAAAGAAGCTGGCTTGAATTTAAAATCGCAATATGTCAAGTTAAATCTTAATCCACCGACGGATTACATCATAAGTCAAAAAGATGAGGCAATAGTTATCGGAAACATAAAATAGAAAATTGATGAAAATCTCAAAAGAGGTTTTGAAAAAGATACCTATTTTCAAAGGGCTGACGGAAAAGCAGATTGAGAAGTTATCTCAAATAATTCAAGTTAAGGAGTTTCAGCAAAACACGACAGTGATAAAAGAAGGTGAAGTTGGAGATGAAATTTTCATTCTGCTTGACGGTGAGGTTGAAGTCTCAAAATCGCTTGTTATGAAACTGCCTGGCTCTGAAATTTCACAAAGGGAGAAATCGTTGACAAAATTAACATCTGAAAATTTGCCACTTTTTGGTGAGATAGTTTTATTTGATGAAAAAGGTGAAAGAACAGCAACAGTTATAACCACGAAGCCAAGTAAATTTGCGATAATAAATAAAGATGACCTTTTAAATCTCGCCGAGCGGGATAAGGAAATTGGCTATGTTTTATTTAAAAACATTGCTGAAGTTTTAGCACAGCGTTTGAAGAAAGCAAACAGCGATATATTAAAGTTGACGACAGCGATGAGTTTGATTTTAAGTAGATGAAAAGAAAAATTTTTAGGTGTAAAAATGACATCAAAAAAATACAAGGAAATGGAAGAAATAACATATGCTGATTATTTGGAATTTCTAAAAAAGAAAAAGTTAGTGATCATTGAAGATGTTGAGATTAAATTACATGGAAATTGGAAAATAAAATCATACGCTCCTTCCGGGGATTACAAATTGGAGAGAACAACGGTTTGGAGTTTCCCAGATAGAGGTTCCTGGGCAACTCATAAAGGAAAATATTCTAAGAAATCTAATACTAAAATATACGAAAGAAGGAGATTGGGTTTTAGATCAAATGATGAGTAGTAGGAGTAGATGTAAATTTAGATGCAGTTATGGTTGCAAGAGATCGCTTAAATTTTTATTATAATCTTTTTAATTCTAAATGTAATGAGCCAATAATAAAAACATATTGGGGAGATGCAAGAAATCTTCATAAAATTGAAAATAACAGTATAGACTTAATAGCAACACATCCTCCTTATGCAAACATTATCAAGTTCAGTAAAAATTAAGATAGAGGGTGATCTTTCTAATGTGAGAAATATAGATGAATTTTTGAGAGAGATGGAAAAGGTTGCAAGGGAATATTATAGGGTTTTGAAACCAGGAAAAGTGTGTGCTATCTTAATAGGTGATACCAGGAAGCACAAACACTATGTTCCTATATTTTATAATGTTATGAAAATATTCCTTTTCCTTGGATTTGTATTGAAGGAAAATATTATTAAATTGCAATGGAATATGAAAAGCACAAGGGAAAAATGGAGAGGTAAAAATTATGAATTTCTCCTTGTTGCCTATGAACATATTTTTGTTTTTAGAAAGTCGGAGAATGAGAAGGAGTTAAAGAAACTTAAATTTAGCTCTAAACTTTGGAGGGATAGTTATGGATGAATTGGGAAAGAAAAAATAATTCCTTTAAGTGTACTGAAAGTTAATAATAATTTTATAGTCGCAATATATAAAGGTAAAAAGGGAGAGACAGACATCATAATAAAATATAGACAAAAACTAAAAAATGGTAAGTGGTCAAAAATAAGAACACCTAAGCATATCCATTGGATAGTGGATACATTCTCAGAAATTCATAGAGGAGCTTGAAAGGATATGGAAAGAGATAAATTAAAATTAGAAGAATTGTTAGAATATGACGCAAAAACTCTTGAAAATTTCAAGGAATTGAGTAAATACGGTGAGTATAATGTGAAATTTTTATTGCTTTTAGCCAAGCTATTGATGCTTCAAGAAAAAACAAACTATCCAGAGGGGAAAATTTTTCAAACTTTACTTAAAAAACTTAAAGAAGGTGAAGATATTTTTAGCATTCTTCAAACTGCTACACTTAAAAAGCTGGGGTAAATCTTGATATTTTCACTTAAATTAACGATATTTTAAGTAAAAAACATTTATTTTGCTGGAAAATGCAGAAAAAAGAACTTGCAAAAGCGTATAACCCACAAGAGGTTGAAGATAAGTGGTATGAATACTGGATGAAAAATGGATACTTCTACGCAAAAGTCAACCTAGATAAAAAGCCTTACACAATTGTAATGCCTCCGCCGAACATAACGGGCATGCTGACATTGGGACATGTTTTAAATAATACAATTCAAGACATTTACATACGCTGGAAAAGGATGCAGGGATACGAAGCGTGCTGGATTCCGGGAACTGACCACGCTGGAATCGCAACTCAAAATGTTGTAGAAAAAGCACTTGCAAAGGAAGGATTGCGAAGAGAAGACCTTGGAAGAGAAAAATTTCTTGAAAGGGTCTGGCAATGGAAAGAGGAATATGGAAACACAATTATAAAGCAACTTAAAAAGCTTGGGGTTTCGTGCGACTGGAATCGCGAAAGATTTACCATGGACGAGGGGCTTTCAAACGCCGTCAAGGAAGTTTTCATTCGCCTGTATGAGAAAGGCTTAATCTACAGAGGAAAATATATTGTAAACTGGTGCCCAAGATGCCACACCGCTTTAGCGGATGATGAGGTTGAATACAAAGAACAAGCTGGAAAACTTTGGTTTATAAAATATCCAATTGAAAATTCGGATGAGTTCATAGTTGTTGCTACAACTCGCCCAGAAACAATGCTCGGAGATACAGCGGTTGCTGTTAATCCAAAGGATGAAAGATATAAATACATAATTGGAAAATTTGCAATTCTCCCACTTGTTGGTCGCAAACTCCCTATAATTGCAGATGAAATTGTTGACATTGAATTTGGAACTGGCGCTGTGAAGGTCACACCTGCTCATGACCCAAACGACTATTTAATAGCGATGAAGCACAATCTTGAATTCGTCCTTGCGATGGATACTTATGCGAAGATGAATGAAAATGTTCCAGAAAAATATCGCGGTCTTGATAGATATGAAGCGAGAAAAAAGGTTTTGAAAGACCTTGAACAGCAAGGATATCTTGTCAAAGTTGAGGATTACACTCATGCTGTTGGAAAATGTTATCGCTGTGACACTGTGATTGAGCCGTATCTTTCCGATCAATGGTTTGTAAAGATGAAACCACTTGCTGAAAAAGCACTTCAAGTTGTCCTTGATGGGAAGATAAAATTTTATCCTGAAAGATGGATAAAGGTTTACGAGCACTGGATGCGAAATGTGCGCGACTGGTGCATATCAAGACAAATATGGTGGGGTCACCGAATCCCTGTTTATTATTGTGATGATTGCGGAGAAATCATGGTTGAAAGAGAGGGGCCGAAATCGTGCAAAAAGTGCGGAAGCTCAAAAATACGACAAGATGAAGATGTCCTTGACACATGGTTTAGCTCTTGGCTATGGCCATTTTCAACTCTGAACTGGCCTGAGGATAACCCTGATTTAAGATATTTTTACCCGACGGATTTGCTTGTCACAGGTCCAGATATAATATTTTTCTGGGTTGCGAGAATGATAATGGCAGGGCTTGAATTTATGGGAGAAATCCCATTTAAAGAAGTTTACTTTACAAGTATAATTCGGGATGAATTTGGTAGAAAAATGTCAAAATCTCTTGGCAATTCACCCGACCCGCTTGATGTCATTCGCGAATATGGTGCAGATGCTCTCAGGTTCACAATCGTTTATCTTGCGCCACTTGGACAAGATATCTTGTTTTCAACAAAGAAATGCGAAATAGGTAGAAATTTCGCCAATAAGATATGGAATGCGGGAAGATTTTTACTTATGAATTTTGAAAATGTAGAAGTTAAAGACGAACTTAAGTTTGAATACCTTGACCTTGCAGATAAATGGATACTGAGTGAACTTAATAAGACAATTTACGAGCTCAACCGAGCACTTGAATCATATCGGATAAACGATGCGACGAGGATAATTTATGACTTTTTATGGCACGATTTCTGCGATTGGTATCTTGAAATTATAAAAGAGAGAATTTATTCACCTAAATCAGAAGAAGAGAAAATTGCGGTGTTAAGCCGAGCGGTTTATATATTTGAGGAGGCGTTGAAATTACTTCATCCGTTTATGCTATTCGTAACTGAAGAAATATGGCAAAACCTTCGTGAAAGAAAAGAAGGCGACAGCATAATGATTCAACCATTTCCAACCGCCGATGAAAAATGGATTGATGAGACAATATCAAAAAATATGAAATTCGTTCAAGACATAATTGTTGCAATAAGGTCAATACGAGCTGAGATGAACGTTCCACATACAAAAGAATGCGATGTTTTAATTTCCGTAGCGGATGAGAGAAAACAGACACTGATAAATGATTATGCCCAATATTTGAAAAGGCTGGCAAAAGTTAAAAATATAACTGTTGGTCAAAACATTGAAAGACCAAAATTTGCAGCAAGTGCCGTCATATCAGGAGATGAAATTTTCGTCCCGCTTGAGGGACTGATTGATATTGAAGTTGAAAAGAAAAGGCTTGAAAAGGAAATTCAAAGATTTAAATCAATGCTTGCTGAGACTGAGCGAAAACTCAATGATGAAAACTTTATATCAAGAGCTCCGAAGGAAATAGTTGAAAAAGAAAGGCAAAAATACGAAAATTTCAAAGCAACACTTGAAAAACTTAACCAAAACTACGCTTATCTTATTGAATAAACTAAAGGTTTATCACAATGGACAGAGAATATCTTGAAAGAATAATTGAAGAGCTTTTACTTGAAGTTAAAAAAACTTACCCTGCGCCTGAAATTCCAGGTGGAGTTTGTGACCCAAGAGAACCTTGCGCGGGTTGTGGATATTGCGTTGTTCACAAAAAAGAAGCTGTGAAAAATATAATTTCAAACGGTGCTGAAAGAGTGAGCGCAACACTCGGCGTTTCTCAACAGGGTGAGATAGATGTAGATATAGCAAAAATGATAGACCATACACTTTTAAAACCAGAGGCAACACCGAAAGATATAGAAAAACTTTGCAATGAAGCAATACAATATCAATTCGCAAGCGTCTGCGTAAATCCATGTTATGTAAAACTCGCAGCGGAAATTTTAAAAGGTAGAAAGGTAAAGGTTTGCACAGTCATTGGATTCCCGCTTGGCGCAAATAGAACTGAAACAAAAGTTTTTGAAACCGAAAAAGCTATTGATGATGGAGCTCAGGAGGTTGATATGGTTATGAACATAGGAATGTTAAAAGGTGGCTATTATGATTATGTTGAGCAAGATATAAGAGCAGTTGTAAATGTCGCACATAAAAGAGATGTCCTCGTTAAAGTCATACTTGAAACATCGCTTTTAACAGACGAGGAAAAAGTAAAAGCATGTTTAATTGCAAAACGTGCCAATGCTGACTTTGTTAAAACTTCAACAGGTTTCAGCAAAGGTGGAGCTACAGCTGGGGATGTCGCACTAATGAGAAGAGTCGTCGGCAGTGCAATGGGTGTAAAAGCAAGCGGTGGAATAAGAAGCTACGAAGAAGCGTTGCAAATGATAAAAAGTGGAGCCGACAGAATCGGAGCAAGCGCAAGCGTTAAAATCGTCAGCGGAATAAAACCTGAAACCAAAATATATGATTATTACTAATGCTAAAAAAATTATTCATAACCTTACTTTCATTTTTTATTTTATCATGTTCTGGAAGCAAAGTTGAAATTAAACCAGAGCAAAGTAAAACTACACAAAAAGACACATCTATAGTACCAACAGCGCCTAAAAAAATTTTCTCTGATAAAATCCCTGAAACTACCACTGATACAATTGTGATTCCCAAAAGAACAAAAACAGAAAAATCCCCACAAATTATCGTCGCACCAATAGTTCTACCTATAACAACACCAATTCAAATTCAAATGCCGGAGCAAAAACCAGAAAAGGTTGAGGTTGAAAAAGATAAATCTATCACGCAAATTCAACCTTCAAAAATTGAACCAACGATAGAGCTCAAACCAACACTTTCTTATTCCCAACCTACCGAATACTTTGTTCAAATCGGTGCATTTGTCACGGAAAATTCCGCAAATGAGCAAATCCAATATTTCAAGCGTTTACATCCCGACAAAAATGTATTTTTATTCTTTGATTCAACCTCTGGGCTTTACAAAGTTCAAATAAACGGCATAAAAGATTCAACCGAGCTTAAAAAAATTCTTACTAAAATACAAGAAAATTTCCCCGATGCATTTATAACTATAAAAATTCCAAAATTTAAACAAAATCAGAAGGTTGAGCCAGAATTAAAAAGCGAAACTTCTTTTATTAAGCTTCAACTCGGTGCTTATTCAAAAATTTCTAACGCGACTGAAATCAAAAAATATGTTGAGTCAAAATTTAATGTTAAATCAGATATAGTTGAGTCATTCGGTCTCTTTAAAGTAATTGTTTTTTTAAACGAGGGCGATGAAAATATGCTGAATTTGATAAAATTGGAATTTCCAGACGCATTTATAATAAAATAAACTTTGTGATTGAGCATGAAAATTTTAATCCTGTTTTTTGCATTTGTTAGCTTAACATTGGGTCAAAATATAGATTCTTTAACATATTATGAAAAGCAGTTCAACCCAGCAACATATGATATTTTAAATTTAATTTTTCCTCAGCAAACATTATCGGATGAAGGTGTCAAGGCAATTTCGGGTTTCAGAGTTCAAGTTTCAACGACAACAAATCTTGATAGCGCTATTTCATTGAAAAATATGCTTCAAAACATTTTAAACTCATCCGATTTTAAATCTCAAAAAGTATACATTGTTTACGAGCCTCCAAATTACAAGATAAGGGTTGGGGATTTTGAAAATCTACAAGAGGCAAGCCGAGTTAAAAATTTTTTGGTTGAAAGTGGTTTTAAATACGCATGGATAGTCAATGACAAGATAGTAAAAAAATAAATTCAAAATCCAGCCCTTTCCATATAATAATTTTCTCTCCTTCTCATCTTAAGTTTTTCACCTCTCATTTTATCATCATAGCCAGCAAGATGAAGCAAACCATGAGCAGTAAGGCGAGCAATTTCGTTTTCAAAGCTAACTTTATAAAACTTTGACTGTTGAATTGCTCTATCAACACTTATATAAATTTCAGCAACTTTATCTAAGCCAGATATTTCATCATCTGAAAGGTCAAATGAAATTACATCCGTTGGGTAATCGTGATTTAAAAATTGTTTATTAATCTCCCAAATTTTATCATCATCAACAAAAACAATGTTAATTTCTGTAAATTTAAGATTCTCTTCAAAAATTATTTGCTTGACAAGATTTTTAAGTTTCTTGCTTGGTAGTTTAATCCCCCTGCAAGTGTTAATAATTTTAATTTTCGCCAAATCACTTCTTTTTTGATTTTTTCTCCAGCAATAATTCCCCGAGTGAAAGAGCAACGCCTGATATCATAATTTCAGGCTCAAGCTTTGTAAAATCCCCACGCAAAATTTCCTTATCAAGATTTGCATATAAAGAACACGCCCCGTTTTTTCCAATGATTAACCCAGAAACTTTACCATTATACTCGCCGATAAAGGTGACCTCACGGAGAAGTTCACTTACAACATAACCAGTGCAAAAATGAAGTTGAAGATGTGTATACGGTGCATAGACCGAAACTAATGCCCCTTTCCTTTTTCCGATTTTTATATTTGAGCGGATTTCAAGAATTGCTTTACCTACAGTTAAGCGATAGAAATTTTTAGCTAATTTAAGCCTTGCATTTAAAACCTTTCCAATTTTTCTCGCGTCTTCTTCTTTAAACTTCATTTTTATTTTCCTAATTATTTTTAAACTAAAAAACCCCAATTGCTCGTCAAAGCCAGCCCCAGCCGAGGGGTTACTTTGAACAAAACAATTGGGGTTTAATATGCTCACCTCATCCAGTTATGCCTTTACAACACAACGACATTAACTGCCTTCGGTCCTTTGGGTCCGTCAACGACCTCAAATTCAACAGTTGCCCCTTCCTCAAGGGTCTTGAAGCGCTTATCGGATTTAATCTCGGAGTAATGGACGAAAACTTCACGCCCATCATCTGCCTCGATAAATCCGTAGCCCTTCTTGTTGTTGAACCACTTAACTTTACCGCGAGACATCTTACTACTACCTCCTAAATAAATTTTACTGCTCAAGCAACCACCCTCGCACGCCCAGGAACAAATTTAACTTGGGCGGTCGCTCTCGCTATTTACTGCTCCTGAGCGCAAAAAGTTAATTACAATATAATAAATTAATTTATCAATGTCAAATTAAAAATGTAAAATCCTCCTCAACTCCCTCTCCACAAAATAAGGGTCTTCATCAATAAAATGCCTTGAAAACTGCCTTGACCTTTTTATAGTGTTAAAATCAATCTCAGCAAAAATTAAATCCTCCTCAAATAATTTTGCAACAGCTACAACTTCACCATCCGAATTAACAACTTCTGAACCACCCCAAAAGTTAACACCATCTTCATACCCAACACGATTGCTAAAAAGAAGATAAACGCTCAAAAGCCTCGCATAAGTCTTATGATGTTCAGAATTTATCTTGTAATTCGTTAACTCCTCCGACTCCCCTGAAATCCTCGTTGGGCTTGCAGCAAGACCTGCTATTATATTCGCCCCGTCAATCGCAAGAAGATACGGAAGCGAAAGATGCCACAAATCCTCACAAATTAAAACACCGATCCGACCAATTTTTGTATCAAACGCGCGAATACTTTTACCACTTGAAAAATATCTCATCTCCTCAAACATCCCATAGGTTGGCGGATAAATTTTCCTATGTATATGCCTTATATCCCCATCTTCAAAAACAAAAGCAGAATTATAAATCCCATAATTTTCACCTTCTTCAACACCTCCAACTATGATAATTATCTCCTTGCTCAACTTTTTAAAATCATCAAATGCTTTTGACTTAAATGGATTAACTGCGACATCAATGTTAATATCCCGCAATGTGTAGCCAGTTAAACTTAACTCAGGGAATAAAATTAAGCTTGCCTTCTCTTTTATCGCTCGCTGAATGTAATCAACATGCTTTTCAATGTTCTTTTTCAAATCCCCAAGAACACAATCAATCTGCGCAACCGCAACTATATGTTTCATCACAAAACCCTCGCCTTATTTTTCAAAAATTATTTTCAACAACTGCTTTAACTACCCCATCTATATAAACTGGAAGGACAGGGATTGAATCAACCTCCGAAGCAACCTTTAAATCCTCCTCAAACCCAATCTCAATTAAAAATCTGCCATGCTCACTTTCTTGAAGCATTTTAAGGAGATTTTTTCTATACGACTTATAAAGATTCACAGATGCAACAGCTGAATCACTTAATTTAATCCTTTTCTTAGCCTTTCCTTTAGTTAGAAGAAAAACTATCATACCCGCACAAACAGCATCTTCAATGCAAAAGCGATTTAACTTTCCAGAGCATAAAATTAAAATGTCATCTTGCTTACTTGCAAAATTCACCACCTTTGAGATATTCACAAAACCACCAATTACCGAATTTTGAGCATACTTTGTTTTTGTGATTGCAACCGAACCATTAGTGCTGGCATAAATTAAAGTTTTACCCTTAACTTTGTCCTCAGTGTATTCAAATGGTGAATTTCCAAGATGAAATCCATCAATAATTTTTCCGCCCCTTTCACCACACAATAAAAACGAACTTGGCTCAAGCGTTGAAGCATATTTTACAGCATTTTCAACAGATGCAACCGGAATTATAACCCTTGCTCCATTTTTTAAGGCGGTTGCTATGGTTGTTGAAGCCCTTAAAACATCAACGACAATTACGGTTTTCCCCTGTAAAATTAACTCATCATTAATCTGTAAAGGTGTGAAAAAGACATCAATATTCATAAACCATTCGTCTTTATTTTCACCTTGCTCTGTTTTGAACAAATGGAAGGTTAACAACTGTTCCTAAAAGCTTCCTCCCATGTGAAACTATTTCTATTTGTTCACCGGGATTAGCAAACTTTATATCAATATATCCCAACCCTATCCCCCTTTCAAGAATTGGAGAAAATGTTCCGCTCGTGACATATCCAATTTTCTCACCATCCTTTAAAATTTCATAACCATGCCGTGGTGGAATTTTATCGTTAAGTGTAAATCCTACAAGTTTTCTTTTAATTCCCTTGCTTTTAACTTTCAACAAACTTTCCTTCCCTATGAAATCACCTTTATCAAACTTCACGATCCAATCAAGCCCAGCTTCAAGCGGATTCGTTGTTTGATCAATATCATTTCCATAAAGCATATATCCCATTTCAGTTCTGAGTGTATCTCTTGCACCAAGACCAATTGGAGCAATGTTAAACTCTTTACCAGCTTCCATCACCGCTTCCCACACCCTTTGGCAAAGTTCAGGTCTTGCCTCAAAATAAAGTTCAAAACCAAGCTCACCTGTATATCCCGTGCGCGAAATTATCATCTCAACATCAGCAAGTTTTCCTCTTACAAAATGGTAGTATTTTATCTGCGAAAGGTCAACATCCGTCAATTTTTGCAAAGTTAAAAGCGATTTCGGTCCCTGAACAGCGAGAAGAGCGGTTTGGTCGCTTACATTTTCAAGTTTTACATCACCCTCAACATGTTTCTGCATCCATTCAAAATCTTTTTCAATGTTTGATGCGTTCACAACAACCATATAGTGATCACTAAGATTATAAACCAAAAGGTCATCCACAATTCCGCCATCTTCATAGCACATAGCCGAGTATTGAGCTCTTCCAGGGACAAGTTTTGAAACATCGTTTACTGTCATCTTTTGCAAAAAATTTAAAGCATCCTTACCACTTACTTTGAACTCGCCCATATGTGACACATCAAAAACCCCAACTGCTTCGCGGACCCGTTTGTGTTCCGCAATTATACCTTCATATTGAATTGGCATCTCAAACCCAGCAAAAGGTGCTATTTTTGCGCCAAGTTTTACATGAATTTCATAAAAAGGTGTGCGCTTCATGGTAAATGAATTTTTTGTTTTTAAACTTTTTCAAACCTTTTCTCAAGTTCCTCCTGTGCTTTTTTCCAATCGCTTAAAAATCTCTCAAGACCTATGTCAGTAAGTGGATGCTTTATCAACTGCTCAAGAACTTTAAACGGCATCGTCACAACATCAGCACCTATTAAACCAGCTTCAACAACATGCATCGGATGCCTGACACTTGCAACTAAAACTTTTGTCTCAAAATTATAGTTTCTGTATATCTGCACAATTTGCCTTACGAGATTCATCCCATCACTTGATATATCATCAAGCCTTCCAATAAATGGGCTGATGTAATAAGCACCGGCTTTTGCTGCGAGAATCGCTTGCGCAGGAGAGAAACAAAGCGTCACATTTGCCCTGATCCCTTCGGCTTTTAAAAACTTAACAGCTTTTAATCCATCTTTGATCAATGGTATCTTCACAACTATATTATCCGCAATTTTAACCAGTTCCCTTGCCTCTTTTACCATTCCTTCAAAATCAGTTGAAATAACCTCAGCGCTTACATCACCATCAACGATAGAACATATCTCTTGCAAAAGCCCTTTAAAATCTCTTTTCTCTTTTGCGACAAGACTTGGATTTGTCGTAACCCCGTCAAGAATTCCCCAACTTGCGGCTTCCCTTATTTCTTCAACATTTGCTGTGTCAAGAAAAATTTTCATCTTTATTGCTCCTTATTTATTTTGATTTTCTTTTACAACGGACATTTGTGCCATGCCTGGCTCAGTTAACTCTTTTCCAGTTTTGTTTGAAATCACTTTAAATTCTTCAACCGACAAAGTCGGGTCTGGCTCAATTTTAATTTTCACAAAATGTTTAAGAATAAGTTTCAAAACTTTCAATCTGCCCGCCAAACTTGACTTAACATAATTTGCAATGGTTGGATGTAATTTCAAAATTAAATTCCTCTCGGACGAAATAGCTCTAAATTTTGAAAACCATCTTTCAATTCTTCTAAAAATCAAATTTCTAAGGAAAATCGTCCCAGTTCCAGCACATGTCGGGCACGGTTCGCTAAACTTCTCAAAAACACTCGGTCTCACCCTCTGCCTTGTTACCTGAATAAGCCCAAATTCAGTCATCGGCAAGACAGTCACCTTCGCCCTGTCCTTCTTAAATTCTTTACGAAGTTCATCAAAAAGTCTCTTTCTGCTCCTCTCATCTTCCATATCAATGAAATCAACCACAATCAATCCACCAATATCTCTCAACCTCAACTGTCTCACTATCTCTTTCGCTGCATCAAGGTTTATCCTTAAAGATACCTGCTCTTGATTTTGCCTCGGTGCATATCTACCTGTATTGACATCAATAACCGTCATCGCCTCCGTTTGCTCAATTAAAATATAAGCGCCACCGCGAAGATAAATTTTTCTTGCAAGTGAATTTTCAATTTCTCTATTTATCCCATACTTTTCAAAAATGTCTTTTGTCTCATCAAGCTCAATTTTATCAACTAAATCCGGAGCTGCCCACCTTGCATAGGCTACGACCTCACGAAAGAGAGATTTTGAATCAACCACAACCTTTTCAACATCTTTCGTCAAAAGGTCACGCATCACGCTTGAAGTGACGCTTAGGTCCTTGTAAAGTAAAGCTGGTGGTTTCTCATTAGTTATAGTTTTTTCAATTTTTTCCCACACCGCTATTAACTGCTCAAGCTCGCCACGCAAAGTTCTCGGGTCTTTACCTTCAGCTGCTGTTCTAACTATTACACCATAACCACTTGGAAGCAAAGCCTTAATTATGTTCCTCAACCTTCTTCTTTCTTTCGGATTCTGAATTTTGCGTGATATCCCAATTTTATTTTCCATAAATGGCATCAAAACAAGAAACCTACCAGGCAAAGTTATCCTTGTCGTGACCCGAGCCCCTTTCCGTCCAAGTGGTTCTTTAATAACTTGAACAAGTATAGGTTGACCTTTTCTCAAAAGATGAGACCTTCGCGGTGCATAAGTTTCAACAGCGCTTGATGTCTGAGATGTTGTAATTGGCTGAAGGGATTTCAACTCTTGTGTGCTCTCTTCAACGCCCGCCTCTGAAATTTCATCAACGCTTGTATCATCCCCAAGCAAATCAGCATATTCCTCAATTGAAGCTTGGTCAATGTCAGCAAAATGAAGAAATGCGTCTTGCTTATGTCCAATGTTTATAAATGCAGCTTTAATCCCAGGTAAAACTCTTGCAACCTCGCCCAAATAAATATCCCCAACCATTCTCTCTTGTTCCGGGCTTTCAAAGAACAACTCAGCGAGTTGACCATCTTCAAGAACTGCTATACGAGTCTCCTTGCCCTTTGTGCTGATATAAATCTCCTTCACCATAAAAAACCCTCTCTTTGTTTTTCTGGTTTATCTCAATTGGGTCAATTAAAAGACCATCTTTACAAATAAACTGTCCCGTCCTTTCTACTCTAATTTTCTTAATTTCGCTACCACTTAAACCCATGATACTTTCAATAACCTGTTCAACCTTTGGCATTACCCCATTATCGTCACGTTTTATCCTTAATCTGAAACCATCAGACTCAAAAACAATTTCATCAACATACTTGCGAAGATTTATAATTTTCGCTTTTCCATTTGATTTAGACTTTTGAACCAAAATCTCTTCATTCGCAAGAAATGCAAAAATTTTATCCCTTAAATCGTCAGATGTCCAATAAACTTTATACTCAAAAAGATTTATCCGGCTATCAAGAGATTTCCTTTGTTTCTCAATTTTCTTTATGTCAATTATCCTCATACCGTCTGGAAGATTTGGGAGCAAGAGATTTTTAATTTCTTCTGGTTCAAGGTCCTCAAAAAGCTCAAAATCAAGATATTCACAAATGCTTGTGTATCCAATTTGTAGCGGTGGAGAGAAAGAAAACTTCGGAAGCGGATGAAAACCTTGCGTGTAAGCAACCTTTAAACCCGACTTTCTAAAAACTCTGTTGAATAACCTTACAACATCAAGGTGAGATATGAACCTCAAATATCCCTCTTTAGTGTATTTCATTCTGTATGAGTAAGTTTTCAACGGCTTTGGATTTTTCATCGCATCTGATTTATCAACCCATATTGAATCTTCTCCTGTGTTAATTACTTCACTCACAAAATCTGATTCAACTTTCTTGTCAATTTGACTTCTTATAAGCATTTTGATCGTTTTGAAATCACAAGCACCACAAGCATGGCATATATCTTCGGGTCTACAATCAGGTATCATTGCCTCTTGATACGCTTTTTGCCTATCTCTCCACAAAAATTTTTTAAGCACACCCATAAATATGTGGTCCCACGGGAAAATTTCATCTTTTCCAAATTCACGCGTATAATCTTCAACTTTCAACCCATTCTCATCCATAGCTTCCATCCATATGTCAAATCTCATTTTATCCGTCCATGCGTCAAACTTTGCACCTTTTCTCCACGCTGAATATATTACATTTGAAATCCTTCTATCACCACGACCAAGTATCGTCTCAAGCGTTGTCACTCTTGGGTCACGAATGTCAAGCCTGATATTTTTGCATTTGTTCTTTGATTTCAGGTATTTTGTTTTATCAAGGAGTTCTTCAATGGAATTTTGTCTTTCCCATTGAAATGGTGTGTGAGCTTTTGGGGAAAATGGAGATACGGAGACATGAACTTCCATATTGTAAACTTTTTTGCGACAAGCGATATTTACAACATTTTCAGCGATCCTCAAAATCCCATCAAGGTCCTCGTAAGTTTCCGTCGGAAGCCCCATCATAAAATAAAGCTTGACAAACCTCCAACCATAATCAATCGCTATTTCAACAGCACGATAGAAATCTTCCTCGGAGCTTTGCTTGTTTATAACTCTTCTTAACCTTTCAGTCCCAGCCTCAGGTGCAAATGTTAAACCACTTGTCCCACCTTCACGAACAAATTTCGCAATACCTTCATTATAAGTTTGAGGTCTAAGAGATGGAAAGCTTGGTATCACCCGCTTCTCCCTGACAAGCTCGTAGTTCTTGCTCATAAGCTCGGGCAAAAGAGAATAATCAGAAGTTGAAAGTGAAACAAGAGACATCTCCTCATAGCCAGTGTTTTCAATAACACGCCTCGTTTCATTTATTAAGTCATCTACCGATCTTTCGCGAACAGGTCTATAAATCATCCCAGCGTTGCAAAATCTACAACCTTGAGTGCATCCACGCATTATCTCAAGCTGAAACCTATCGTGAATAACTTCTATCAGCGGTACAACTGGTTTATCAGGATAATACTCAGGTTTAAGCTCAGCGATGACATTTCTTTTAATTGGGAGTGGTAATTCATCGTGTAATTTTTTTATACCTTTATACTTGCCATCCTCATAAATAGGTTCATAAAACTTCGGAACATAAACACCTTGTAAAGTTTTCCCAGCTGTTAACAAAATTTCATCCCTTTTAGCACCATCTTTTTTCATTTTGTATACAAGTTCAAGAAATCTTGGAAGCAATGTTTCACCATCCCCAAGCAAAAATGCGTCAACGAAAGCAGACATCGGCTCAGGATTACAAGCAACAGGACCACCAGCTATCACAATTGGGTCAGACTCAGTTCTATCTTTAGAGAAAACAGGAATGCCACCAAGCTCAAGTATATTCAAAACATTGGTATAGTGAAGTTCATATTGAAATGTAAAACCAACGACATCAAAAAATTTCAGCGGTCTTTTAGTCTCAAGTGAAAAAAGCGGTATGTTTTCTTTACGCATTATTTCTTCGGCATCAACCCATGGAGCGTAAACTCTTTCGGCGCTTGCCCACTCAATTTTATTTACGATGTTGTATAAAATTTTAAAACCTATATAAGACATACCAATCTCATAAATATCGGGAAAACAAAGCGCAATCCGAATTCTTGCGTCTGGTTTTACGATTATGTTAAACTCATTACCAATATATCTTCCTGGCTTCTCAACGAATGGTAAAATTTTTTCTTCTATATCCGACTTAATTTTTTCAAAAAATCTATCTTCAAAATTCATTTACTTTCGGGATTTTGTTTCTAAATACCCTTTACACATTTAAAATTACTAAAAAAGTGAAGTATTGCAAAATTTTGTTTTTTGAGTTTAATTTTGGAATTTTGATTAAACTAAAAACAAGAAGGTTTAAAAATGGAAAAATTTGTCATAATTGGAGGGAAAAAACTCTCCGGAAGCGTTGAAATAAGCGGAGCTAAAAACTCTGTCCTTGCCTTGATGCCAGCTACAATCCTTGCGAGCGGAACTTACAAAATCTATAACGCCCCCGACCTTAGAGATGTTAAGACGATGAGCCAAGTTTTAACTGCAATGGGAGTTGATGTCAAATTTGAAAACCACACCTTAACCATTAACACAGAAAACATTTCAAAGTATGAAGCTCCATACGAACTTGTAAAAAAGATGAGAGCTTCTATCTATGTCCTTGGTCCGCTTGTCGGAAGATTCGGCTATGCGCGTGTTTCCCTACCGGGCGGATGTGCTTGGGGTCCAAGACCTGTTGACCTGCATATTGAAGGCATAAAAAAACTCGGCGCTGAAGTTGAGCTTGACGCTGGCTATATCATTGCAAAAGCAAAAAAATTGTATGGGACAAAAATTCACCTTGACAAACCAAGCGTCGGAGCAACGGGAAACATAATGATGGCTTCTGCCCTCGCCAGAGGAACGACATTGATTGAAAACGCAGCAAAAGAGCCAGAAATTGTCCAACTTGGGGAGTTTTTAATATCAATGGGAGCAAAAATCAATGGACTTGGAACGGATAAAATTGAAATTGAAGGCGTTGAAGAATTATACCCAGCCGATATTGTGACAATCCCAGACAGAATTGAAGCAGGAACATTTCTCGTAGCAGGAGCTATAACTGGCGGAAAAATCCGAGTTGAAAAATGCAACCCTTTACATTTTGAAGCTGTGCTTCTTAAACTTGAAGACGCAGGTTGTCATCTAAATGTTGGAGAAGATTTCGTGGAAATTGAAGCTCCAGATGAAATTAAACCTGTAGATGTCATAACTGCAGTTTACCCAGGCTTTCCAACGGATATGCAAGCGCAATGGATTGCACTTATGTCAATCGCAAAAGGAACATCAGTTATAACCGAGACAATTTTTTACGACAGGTTTAAACATGTCCCTGAACTTGTGCGACTTGGTGCTGATATTGAAGTTAACGAAAATGTCGCTGTTGTTCGCGGTGTGAAAAAACTTAAAGGTGCAAAGGTTATGTCAACTGACCTGAGAGCGAGTGCGTCCCTGATACTTGCAGGGCTTGTTGCTGAAGGAAAAACCGAGGTATTGAGAATTTACCACATTGATAGAGGATACGAAAGAATAGAGCTAAAACTCCAACGCCTTGGGGCACAAATATGGAGAGAACAAACAGATGAATTTTAGGGAACTTAGATAAAATCCAATCGTCATAATTTCAGAAATATGAAGCAACAAAATGAAACATTTGACGAGGTTGAAATCGTCAAAAAAGCAAAGGATGGAGATAAGAAGGCATTTGAGGTAATAGTAAAAAAGTATCAGAATAGGGTTGCTAACTTAATTTTTAAAATTATCGGCGATTCAGATATAGTTGAAGATTTAACGCAGGAGGTTTTTTTGAGAGTTTTTGAGTCTTTAAAAGAATACAAATTTAGTTCAGCTCCTTACACTTGGATTTATAGAATAACCGTGAACATCTGTATTGATGAAATAAGGAAAAGACAACGCTCAAGGGCTTACTCCCTATTTGATGTCTTGAGCCAAAATCCAAAAGCTGAACCTTCTTATTCGCCGGTTGAAAAAAATGTTGAACGAAGTGAAATGAGAGAAATAATTGAAAAGGCGATGTCCAAGCTTCCGCCTGAATATAAAACCGTAATAATTTTGCGAGACTTTGAAGATTTACCATACGAAGAGATAGCGAAAATTTTGAAAATAAGTATTGGAACTGTGAAATCAAGAATTTTTAGAGCAAGAAAACTTCTCGCAGAGTATCTAAAAGAATATAGAGGAATTTTAAAATGAGACACAGCAAAATAAAAAAACTCGTCTCCGAATATATTGACGGCGAATTAAAAAACAACATCGCACTTGTTGAAGAACATCTGAAATCATGCGAAGAATGTTCATATCTTGTAAAAGTTCATGAATTGGTAAGAGAATCACTTAAAGAAAATACAATTGAGGTTTCGCCATATCTTTTCACCCGAATACAAGCGCAGTTAAGTGAAGTGAGAAGTAAAGCTGAATTCTGGGCTTATGTGGCGGGTTTAGCGCACAAAATTGTATTTGCGTTGGTTTTATTGCTTTTTATTTTAATTGGCATAGAAGTGATGTCAAGCAAAACTTCTTTGAAAATTGATGAAGTGATTTTAAGCGAGATGCTATCAGTTCAAAAAGTTATCTCATCAAGCGACAGTCCAACGAAAGATGAAGTTCTTGAATTAACACTATCAAATGGAGAAAAGAAATGAACAGTAAAACTAAAGCGGTACTCCTAATAATTGGTTGCATTTTAATTGGTTTAATCCTTGGAATAGCGCTTGACAGAGTAGCTCTATTGAAGTTATATCACCCGAAAAAAGAAAGAAGTTATAAAAAAGAGCTCATCAAGAGATTGAATCTTGATAAAACACAACAGACAAGGCTTGATTCAATTTTAAGCTGGTCGCAGAGAGAATTTAAAAACTTAAGTAAGGAATTTCGCCCGAAGTTTGATTCATTAAAAAGTGCACTTTATGATTCAATAAGGTCAATTCTCACACCAGAGCAATTGAAAGAGTTTGAAAGAATGGTAAAAGAAAAAAATGGAAGAAGATAAAATGAGAAGAAAACTGACTCGCTTTCTAATAATAGCGGTAATTTTAACTATATCAGGCTTGGCGGTCGCCTTTTATCTTAACAACAAGAACTCCAAGACCCTCCAAATAAAAACTGCGAAAGCTGATGTTGGAGATATTGAGGTCTATGTCACAACAACAGGGACGTTAAATCCAGTCACGCTTGTTCAAGTTGGAACGCAGGTATCCGGGACGATAGCGAAAATTTATGTTGATTTTAACGATATTGTGAAGAAAGGACAAGTAATAGCGCAAATTGATTCAACATTCCTTGCAGCTCAAGTCAAAGACGTAGAAGCCCAAGTTGAAAGAGCAAGAGCACAAGTAAATCAAGCAAGTCGCGATTTAAATAGAATAAAAGAACTTTACGCGAAAAATCTTGTTTCACAGGCTGATTATGACCAAGCATTGACAAATTACGAAACTGCACTTGCACAGCTTAAATCCGCAGAAGCCCAACTTGAAAGAGCAAAAGTCAACCTTAAATATTCAACCATTTACTCCCCAATTGATGGAATTGTTATATCAAGAAATGTTGATGTTGGACAAACAGTTGCAGCAAGTCTGCAAGCACCAACACTTTTCACCATAGCAAATGACCTTAGAAAAATGAGAGTTGAAGCAAATGTTGACGAAGCTGACATAGGGAAAGTTAAACCCGGACAAACGGTGTTTTTCACAGTTGATGCATATCCCGACGAAACTTTCATTGGAAAAGTTGTGCAAGTTCGTCTTCAACCGATAAACGTGCAAAATGTCATAAACTATACAGTAATAATTGATGTTGAAAACAAGGACCTCAAACTTAGACCCGGTATGACTGCAAATGTCAAAATTTTAATTGACAAAAGAGAAAATGTCTTACGGATTCCAAACCAAGCGTTAAGATTTAAACCAGACCCACAAGATAAACGATTTGCAAAGGCGATGGAGGAAATACAAAAAAGACGCGAAGAATTTATGAGAAGAAGACAACAAGAAGGAACTCAAGCCCCAGGACCACGTGAAGGATTTGAATTTCCGCGAAGAGAATCATTTGGACAAGGAACAAATAGAGCAATTATTTGGATACTTGACGAAAATAAAAATCCGAAACCAACCTTTGTAAGATTGGGCATAACCGATGGAAATTATACTGAGGTTATTGGTGGAAATCTAAAAGAAGGAGATGAAGTTATAACAGGTTATATATTCACAACAGCAAATAATCCCGCAACTTCACAACAACCATTCCAGTTCAGAGGAAGGACACCGTTTTAACTTTTAAAACAACCAAAATGTTAACGCAGGCTTTATGTGGCTGTGTCGTAATTAGCATTTTGATTTAACTTGTCACGCAAATAAATTCTGATGACACAGCCTCTTTATGCCTGTGTTATTTTTTATTCAAACTAAAAAGTTACTCAACAGTCTGTTTATCTTTTGAAGAGACAGTTATGATTGTCTTAACATTTCCTCTCGGATTCCAGTCCCCGATGACTTCAAGAAATCTCGGTTTGAGAAGTTTTTCAAGGTCATCGTAAATTTTATTTGTCGCTGCTTCGTGTGAGATATACTCATTTCTAAACTTATTAAGATAAAGCTTAAGGGAGCGAAGCTCAACTATGTATTTGTCTGGTATGTATGTTATCCTTATCGTCGCAAAATCAGGATAACCCGACCTTGGGCAAAGACAAGTAAACTCTGGGAATGTTATCTCAATTTTGTAATTTCTATCCGGGTAAGGATTCTCCCAAGTTTCAAGCTGTGCGTTTAAAATCGCCTCTTCTCCGTATTTTAACTTTCTATCCTGCATATGATTTGCATTTTTTGTTTCAACTTTTTGATCCTTTTCAAAAACCGATTCTCCCGAATTTTGAACGATAGCTTCTCAACCAATATACACCAATTCACCCAAAATTCAAAAGAACAAAAAATCTAAAAATTGAACTTTCAACCAACTTTGATTAATTTTATTTTTGTTAGCTATAAACAAAATTTGGTAAAGCAATGAAGAAACTATCAACGTTTTTCTTCCTCCTGCTTTTGAGCCTCCGAATCCAAGCCCAAGATATTAAACCGCCAAAATTTGAAAACTATCTCTTTACAGCAAATTCAGACGGTGCAAAAGGCTTGAGGCTCAACCCAGCAAATATAGGTTTTGCGCACAAGATAAACTCCCTACTTTACTTTCATACACGCGAAAAATTCTCACTTAAAAACTATGATGCCGGATTTTTCCTCCAAATTATGCGCCTTGGTTTTGGGTTAAATAGAACTAAAACACAAAATGAAAATTCAACTTTAATTTCAGCTTCAACTGGCTTTGGAAGCGAAGATTTTGCTATTGGACTTGGAATTGATTGCTTAAGAATAAACGATGAAAAATTTAGACCATCAATAAACTTTGGACTTATATCAAGACCATTTAACTTTGTTTCACTTTCAATAGTAGCTCAAAACCTAACGGGCAGGTATTTTGAAAATACAAATTTTGGAAAAAAGTATATTGTTGGCATGGGTCTTCGCCCGTTTGGAAATGACATTTTGACTATATCAGCTGATTTATTCATAAAAGAAAAACAAAAAGTTAAAAACTTTAAATACGGTGCTGAATTAAAAATAATAAACGGCATTAACCTTCAAGCAATAGTTGACAATTCAAAAATTTTTTCGGGAAAAAGTGCATATATTTTTGGTCTATCTGTTAACCTTCAAAATAACGGGCTTAAATTCTTCACAGATTTTGAAAAGTCAAATACGAAGACAACAGTTGCAACTTTTTACTCCAGCGAAGTTATGAAAACTTTTGCATATCCGAATAAGAAAATCGCCGAGGTTGAAATTCGTGATGTAATACCAGATTATAAAGAGCAAGCTTCACTTTTTGCAAAACCGAGAAAAAGCATACATGATATCGTAAGCGAAATTGAAAAAGCAGCAAACGACAAGGACATAAACGGGCTTTTGCTCAAAATCCAACCGTTTACAGGTGAAGTTAAACTTTATGAGCTTGAAGGATTAACGCAAGAGCTTGTTGATGCGGTTATGAAAGTTAAAAAATCAGGAAAACCTGTCGTCGCCTATCTTTATGGTGAAATGGCAGGGATTAATGAAATTTACCTTGCCAGCGTAGCGGATAAAATTGTAATATCGCCACTATGCTTAATTGTCGGCTATGGAGCTTTAATTGATGTCATGAGGTTGAAAAGCTTTTTTGAAAAGTTCGGTGTTGAATGGGATGCGATGACGGCTGGAAAATTTAAGTCAACCTTTCACTCAACCTACACCGATTCAGCAACACCAGAACAAGCGCAGTTGATAAAGGGTCTCGTTAATGAGATACATCGGCAAATGATTGAGCAAGTAGCAAAATCAAGAAATGTAAACTTCACAGATGAGCTTATTGATGAAATATCGGGTGGATTAATTCCACCGCGAGCGAAGGAATTTGGAATAGTTGATGAAATTGGAACTTATGATGATGCGAAAAAAATCATAAACAAGCTCGCAAATAACAGAGAAGACAAGAAAATAAAAACAACTGATTTGAGTAAGAGGAAATATTGGAGCACAACATGGGGGTTAATTCCAAAAATTGCTGTCATCGGAGTTCATGGCACAATCATGGCTGGAAGAAGTCTACCACCAGATCCATTTTTTGGCGAAAGGGTCACAGGATCTGAAACTATTGTAAACCAAATTAACGCAGCCGTCAAAGATAAAAGTGTAAAAGCTATAGTTTTAAGAGTTAACAGCGGAGGTGGTTCCGCATTTGCGTCAAATGAAATCTATTCAGCTCTTAAAGAAGCAAGAAAAAAGAAACCTGTTGTGGTATCGTTCGGAAATGTCGCAGCAAGTGGAGGTTATTATGTAGCATGTAGCTCTGATAAAATTTTCGCAAATCCTGCGACTTTAACTGGAAGCATCGGCGTTGTCTATTCAAAACCTGTGCTTGAAAAACTTTATGAAAACCTAAGAATAAAAATTGAACAATACAAAAAGGGTGAGCATACGGATATGTTCTCAATAACAAGACACTGGACAGAAGCTGAAAGAAAAGGGATTGAAACCGCGCTTCAATACACCTACATTGGATTTAAGGAAAAAGTAGCTGAAAACAGAAACATGACACTTGATGAGGTTGAAGAACTTGCGCAGGGAAAAGTTTACACAGGAACAAAAGCTTTAGAGTTAAAATTAATTGACGAGCTTGGTGGATTGGCAAAAGCGATTGAATTTGCAAGGGATAAAGCAAAGATAAAGGACGAATACAAGGTCAAATTTTATACTGTTCCATCATTTTTTGGCTTTTCAGATGACTTTGTAAGAGCGATGATTAAAAAATTATTTTTTAATAAACTTTTTGAATGAAATGGAAAAATTCATAGCTGTGATTGGCTCGGGCAATTGGGGGAAAAACCTTGTTAGAAATTTTTATAAACTTGGAGTTTTAAAAACAGTATGCGACATTAATAGAACAAACTTTGAAGAACTGAAAAATCAATTTTCAACAAATTATACCGATTCAATTGATGATGTGCTTAAAGATCCAGATATAAAAGCAGTCGCAATTGCAACACCATCTGAAACACATTTTGAATTAGCCCGAAAATTTTTGCTCTCCGGTAGAGATATCCTTGTTGAAAAACCGTTAACTTTAAATGTTGAAAATGCTATTGAACTTATCAAAATTGCCCAAGAGAAAAATTTAATTTTAATGGTTGACCATGTTTTGCACTATCATCCTGCAATTGTTAAGTTAAAAGAGTTAATTCGTTCGGGCGCGCTTGGTGAACTCAAATACATTTATTCAAATAGGTTAAACTTTGGAAGATTTAGAAAAGAAGAAAATATACTTTGGAGCTTTGCCCCACATGATGTCTCGCTTATACTTTCAATCGTTGGAGAAATGCCAGAAAAAGTTTCATGCGTCGGCGAAAATTATCTATTTGCGGATAATCCAAACGAAAGTTCAAAAATTCCATGCGATGTAACTTTGACGCATCTTGAATTTAAAAATAAAATACGTGCCCATATTTTCGTAAGCTGGCTTCATCCTTTCAAGGAACAAAAACTGGTTGTGATTGGAAACGAAAAAATGGCAGTTTTTAATGACACGGAGCCAAAAAATAAACTCATACTCTATCCACACAAAGTTAAATGGCTCGGTGATATTCCCATTGCGCAAAAAGCAGAAGCAGAAGTTGTTGATATCGCTGATGATGAGCCATTAAAAAACGCATGTTTACATTTTATTGAATGTGTTAAAAATAGAACTAACCCGCTTACCGACGGAAACGAAGCTTTGCGCGTTCTCAAAATTATTGAAACAGTAAATCAATCTATCAAAATGGGTGGTTTACCTTTAAAAATGGACAGAAACTTTTACGCTCACGAAACTGCAATCATTGATGAACCGTGCGAGATTGGAGAAGGGACAAAAATTTGGCACTTTTCACATGTAATGAAAGGTGCAAAAATAGGGAAAAATTGTGTAATTGGGCAAAATTGTTTCATTGGGTCAAGAGCAATTATAGGAAATGGCGTAAAACTTCAAAACAATGTTTCGGTTTATGACTTTGTGACGCTTGAGGACTATGTGTTCGTTGGTCCTTCGGCAGTTTTTACAAATGACATAAATCCACGCGCAAAATATCCAAAAGGTGGGAAATGGATTCCAACTTTAATCAAAGAAGGTGCAACAATTGGCGCAAACGCAACAATACTATGCGGAATAACAATTGGAAAATGGGCTATGGTTGGAGCAGGAGCTGTAGTGACAAAAAATGTTCCTGACTATGCTATCGTCACTGGTGTCCCAGCAAAAATTACAGGATGGATTTGCGAATGTGGAGAAAAATTGAAATTCACAAGAGGAATAGCAACTTGCAAAAAGTGTGGAAGAAGATATCAAAAAAAGAGAGATAAAGTAGCTGAAATTTAACAAAAACAAAATTTATCGGGAAAATGGAAATACTTGAAAAGGCAAAGGATTTAAAGCTCAATATGAAAATAGTTAGAAAAATCCTTGTTGATTTTATAAGAAAAGAAACGACAAGGTTTGGGCTTAACAAAGCTGTAATCGGTGTTTCAGGTGGCGTTGACTCTGCCGTTTCAGCTTACTTATCAGCTGAATCTCTCGGTCCGGAAAATGTTCTCGGCGTTATCATGCCGTATAAAACAAGTTCGCCAGATAGCATTGAAGATGCGAAACTTGTGATATCAAACCTTGGAATTAGAAGCGAAGTTGTTGATATCACCCCGATGTGCGACCCATATTTTGAAAAATTCCCAGATATGGATAATGTCCGACGCGGAAATGTAATGGCAAGAATGAGAATGATAATACTTTATGATTTGTCGGCAAGGGAAAAAGCCTTGGTAATTGGAACAAGCAACAAAACCGAACTACTTTTGGGATATGGAACTCTTTATGGCGACATGGCAAGCGCAATAAATCCACTTGGCGACCTCTACAAAACACAGGTATGGCAACTTGCTGAAGAGCTTGGCGTCCCAAGAAAAATAATTGACAAAAAGCCAACAGCTGACCTATGGGTTGGACAAACCGATGAAGATGAACTTGGGCTTTCATATAAAATTGCCGATAAACTCCTCTATTTTATGGTGGATGAGAGGAAGACAGATGAAGAGTTAATTGAGCTTGGATTTGAGAAAAAACTGATTGAAAGGGTTAAAATGATGGTTCAAAGAAATCAATTTAAACGAAGACCGCCAATAATAGCAAAAATTTCTTATAGAACCATAAACATAGATTTCAGATACGCCCGCGATTGGGGAAGTTAAATTTCAAAGCCAGCAATTTATAAATTAAAATTACAGAGCAAAGCAAAAGTAAAATTTGCAAAAGATAGAAAGAAAATAACTTAACAATCGCAAAACCGGACCAAAACAAAACTATAAAAATACCAGATATATTATCAAGCAAAGCGCTCAGAAAAAGAGAAACAGTTATCGCTATATTAAACTTATCGCTTACAAGAAAAATAAAATGAGAAATCGTTGTCAAATACAACGCCATTGGCAAAAAGTGAAAATACGAAACTTCAATGAGACCATGAATTGATTTCGGTTTTATAAATTTTTGCGGATTGCCAAGATGATAATTAATGACATCTGAAACCTTGAACCCGATTTTGCTTGCGAATAAAATGATGTTAAAAACGACAAAGAGAAGATTAATAAAAGCGAAAATAAAAATTATAATCGCAAGAGACTTTGAAAAGCCATTGTTTCTCTTACCATTTGAGCCCTTAAATAAAATTGCAAGCGTCGTCAAGAATAATGTAATTTGAAAAATGAAAAATAAAACAAGTTTCAAAAAAGCAAAATCCCGCCCAAGATAAAAAACCAAAAAATCAGAAACTGAATATAAAAATCCTATTAAAGCAAAAGATAAAATCAAGAAAATTTTAACTTCCTCTGAAAAAACTGTATAAATAAGCAAAGCGGAAATGCATAAAAACAAAAGAGAAAAAACAAATAAATTCACATGCAAATTTTCAGCAAGCTGCGATACTGAAACTTCTACGGGAAATTCAGAGTCGCCAAAGAAGTAATTTCCTATTTTATCAATTGAATAACCAAACTCAAAACCGAAATAAACAAAATTTCCAACCCAGAACAGAAAAACAAATAAAATGAAAAGCAAAATTGCAATACGGATTGGCTTTAAGCTTTTAAAATTCCCTGTCCAGAAAAATCTCATTTTTTATCACCGTAAATTATTTCCCACAGCGCTATAACTTTCCTCGCGTTATCAGTTATCGCTTTCGCAGTTAAAGTCGCACCTGTCATGTTCGGAACATCCCTTCTCAACCTTAAAAGATCTTTTTCAAGCGTTTTCCCTTTCAGGTAATTTAACCAATTCTCATCAGCCATATACTCAGGTGGCTCCTTAAACGAAAGTATTTTAATTAACTCAATTTCCCCTTTCTCGTTAAGCACATATAGAACTACCTCTGGATGAGTTCTTACAATGTGAATGTCAACATAACCATAGAATTTGATATTTGAATTATACTTAACAAGGTAGAATGTAATAAGCTTACTTTCAAGTTTCACACCCGACAATTTTTTTACTCTTTCAAGTTGGGAATCTGAAAGTATGATGTTTTTAACTTCAATTTTTGCACCAAGATAAATTTCATTTAAAACTTTTTCTGGTTGTTGAATTTGAATTAACAAAGAGAGCAATAATGTCAAAACCTTTAATTGCGCCATTATCAATTTTTTAAATTTTTCGTTAAATCGTTATACCAAAGGTTAATCCATTTGGATATTAATTTCAAAAACACGCCCGGGAGAACCCGGGCGGAGAACCTCAATGGCTTTTAAAGATATTAAAAAATAAATCCGATGCCAAGATTAAACTGGTTAATTTTCCATTCATCCTTGCCAGTTCCCTTTCCTGCAGGAAAACCTGACTTCGTATCACGCAATTGATAATCTACTTTGATTACAACTTGAGGATGTGGCTTAAAATCAAGTCCAAATGTTAACACACTCCTATCTTTTGATAAGTCATTATTTCCTGTCAAAACTCCTTGATTAAGATTATACCTTTCGTATCTTACAAATGGCGAAAGCGAAACGAGCGATTCAGGAGAAATCAATGGAATAAGATTATATCCTGTTTCAACATACCAGCCATAGACTTTACTTGCTCGCCCAGCTTTGGATTTATAACTATTATTCCCATCAGCTCTACCCGAAGCAAAAAGCCCTTTCAAAAATAAACTCTTAAACTGGTATTCACCTTCAACTGTAATTAAAGTAAACTTTGCTTCCTCACTTCCTTTTTCGCTTGCACCACTTTTATCGCTACCTTTGCCATAATAAACCGAGCCACCTAAATTCAATCCTCTAACTACATTAAAATCAATTCTGACTATTCCAGCAAATTTATCAAAATTAACATTCGCTCCTCTTTGCCTTCCCGAGCTAATCCAATCACCTATTAAATCAGTTCTCAAACCATTCACCAACGCAATCTTGTAAGACAAACCTTGAGCTATCTCACCATAAGCCATAACCCCAATTTCGCGCCACACAGTTGGTATTATAAATCTTTCAACATCGGGTCTTAAGGTTGCAAAAAAGACTGGTGGCTCGTGATATTCATTCATACTGCTTACAGGGATAAGGAATAAACCAGTTCTCAAATTAAACCTCGGGTTTAAAAATTCAACATATAAAAATTCAACATAAACTTCCGGTTGCCTATTGCCAACATTTCCAATTCCTGCATGTTCAATTTCAAGTTCTGAATTAACAATTATTTTTTCTGTGAACTTATATCCGATATATGGTATAAACCTTAACACATCACCGCGGTCTGTCTTAGAATTATCAAGATAATTTTCATATGTTATCTCACCATATCCTGCTATTGAAAGACCTCTTGGGGTATAGTAAATTTTTGACGCAGCCGGACCAAGTCCAAAGTATGACTTAAGTTCTATTTCTGGCATAGCAACCTCAAGGCGAAGCCGTCTTATTTCTTCCTTTAACGCTTCAATTTCCCGTTCAAGTCCTGCAGATATTTCTTCAATTTTTATAGTCTTTAAATCTGTGGTCTCGCCAGGACGAACTTTAACATCAGTAATCGTCACCTTCTTATAACCAATAATTAAAATTTCAAGCGTATATATTCCTGGGTTAACATCTCTTATCTCAAATTTGCCATCAAAATCAGTTGTTGCGCTGTAATGTGTTCCCTTTACGACTACATTAACTGCTGGAAGTCCTTCGCCAGTTTTAGCATCAATAACGAGCCCAATTATTCGCCCTTTATCTTGTTGAGCATAAATAAGGTTTAAGTTAAATAATGTTAACAATGCGCTTATGATTGCAAATGTTTTCAAGATTATTGAGCCCTTCATTTTTTCTTCTCCTTTTTTGTTTTTGAAATATATTTTTCGCCACCCCTGAAAATTATCACTGCAAAGAAATCTTTAAATTTATCGCTCATATATATAGAACCATCTTTATACAAAATTAGAACGGCAAGGTTATTTTCCTTTAAAAATTTTTCTCGTGCACTTCTTGACATTGCAAAAAGCGCAGTCGCATAAGCATCAGCATAAGTTGCATCTTCATGGGCAACTGTAACTTGAATAATTTCATCGTCCTCCGTTTGAATGTGTTTTTTTATGTAATTTCCAGATGTTGAAATGCTGACATCTTTTGAATTCACCATCTGAACCAGAGAGCCACCGTTTATTGGGTCTTTAATTGCGAGCGTCCTTTTATGCCCCCATACTTTCATATCTCCACCTATTGAAACAAAGCCACGCGCAGTCCTAAAACGCTGATAAACTTTTTCAATCGCAAACCCCTTACCTATTCCACCAAGGTCAATCGCCATACTTTCCTTTGCCAGCATAACACTATCACCACTGATGATTATATCTTTGAAATTGACAAGCTTGTGAGCTGAATCTTCATCTATTTTCCCCAACCTTTTAGAATTAATCGTCAAAGCCCCAACCGTTACATCAAAATATCCAAATGTTTTTTCAGATACTTCAATTGACTTCCTTATGACCTCAATCGTGATATCCGAGACCTTTACAAAATTTTTTCCAGCACTTGAGTTGATTAGAGAAATTTCAGATGTGTCAATGAAATCTGAAAGTTTAGACTCAATCTCCCTTAGGTATTTATATACAAGGAGATTCCATTCTTTGCTTGGAAACTCAATATAAGCATATGTCCCCATAAGATAATAGGTTTCACCTTGCGAAACAGATACCTCAAACACAAGCACCGCCAAGATAGTTCTAAGAAGTAGCTTCATCGCATGCTTATATTTTATTTAGACTCAATCTAAATATAATAAAACAAAATTAAAAAGTCAAGTTTCACATCATCTTTTGCCAAACCCTGATTTAAGTCAATGTTTTCACCCGCAGATCAAATTAAATTTTAATTTGAAAACAAAAACAAAATTCGCAGTTTAACATGGAAAAGCAAATAAATCAATCACTTTTAAAGCATATCGCTATCATCACATTTATAGTATGCTTTAGCGTCTTGATATTTATTTCAGTAAAATCTTATACAGATGCACCCCCTATCCCCGAGAAAATCATTGATGAAAAAGGAAATACAATTATAACAAAAGATGACATATTAAAAGGACAAGAAGTCTTTTTGAAATATGGCTTGCACGAAAATGGGACGATATGGGGTCATGGAGCATACCTTGGTCCGGATTTTTCAGCTGAATACCTGTATAACCTTTATAATGATGCAATTGAATTTATGGCAAAAGCCGAATACGGGAAAAATTTTTCAGAACTTAATAACGAAGATAAAGAAAAAATAAAGAATAAAGTTGCCAAACTTTTAAAAACAAATAGATATAATTCGGAAACCAGAATTTTAGTTTACACAGATGCAGAAGTTTTATCTTTTACAAAGCAAATAAAGACATGGGAAAATTATTTTGGTGTTCCAAGTTTAAATTTTGGGTTAAAAGAAAACTTAATTCAAGATAAAGATGAATTACGCTCCCTTGTTGCCTTCTTCAGCTGGACAGCGTGGGCTTCCGTTGCAAATAGACCTGGAAAAAATTATTCATATACAAATAATTTCCCCTATTTCCCAGAGCTTGAAAATAAGCCAACGCTTGATGCATATATGTGGAGCGCGTTAAGTCTCATCGCCCTTCTTGGAATGCTTGCCCTTGCACTTTTCGTATTTGGTAGATTTGACTATCTCGGATGGAAAGGTAAAGATGGACATGCACATCCAACTTTAATTCCAGGTGAACCAAATCAAATTCAATCTTCAACATTAAAATTTTTCGTCGTATCCTTAATTCTGTTTCTCCTGCAAGTTTTTGCTGGTGGAGCAGTTGCCCACTACAGGGCTGACCCGACAAGTTTTTACGGATTTAAAATTTTTAACATTTTACCAAGCAATATCTTAAGGACTTGGCATATTCAGCTCGCTATTTTCTGGGTTGCAATAGCTTATGTTGGTGGAGCAATTTTTATAGCATCAACATTTGCTGAAAAAATTAATTACGAAAAATTTGTCAGATTGATAAATATCGTATTTTCCCTCCTATTCATAACTGTTGTAGGAAGTTTGTTGGGTGAATATCTCGGTGTTAATAATTTAATGGGTAAATTATGGTTTTTATTTGGTCATCAAGGATGGGAATATCTTGACCTTGGAAGAGGATGGCAAATTTTGCTTGCAATTTCACTTCTCATCTGGTTATTCATACTTATTAATCTCATCAGACCAGGGCTCAAAGATAACGACACTAAAGAGGTTGTTTCGCTATTTATATATTCCGCTATAGCTATTCCAATCTTCTACGCACCAGCGCTATTTTTCAATCACAGTTCTCATTATACAGTAGTTGATACCTGGAGGTTTTGGATAATTCATCTATGGGTTGAGGGATTTTTTGAAGTGTTTTTAACTTCAATAGTTGCTATAATCTTCTATAAACTTGATATAATTTCCCCAAAGACAGCTGCAAGGGTTGTATATCTTGATGCTTTACTTTATCTTGGAAGTGGAATAGTCGGGACAGGTCACCATTGGTATTGGACTGGTCAAACTAATATAACGATGGCACTTGGTGCTATGTTTTCAGCTATGGAGGTTGTCCCACTTACTTTGCTAACGCTTGAGGCATGGGACTTTATAAAACTAACATCAACAAAGTGTGATATATGTGGGCAAAAAGTTAACATACCACATAAATGGACATTTTACTTCCTGATGTCAGTTGGGTTCTGGAATTTTGTTGGAGCTGGGATTTTCGGATTTTTAATAAATTTGCCAATAATCAGTTATTTTGAAGTCGGAACAATGCTTACCTCAAACCATGGTCACACTGCGATGATGGGCGTCTTCGGAATGCTTGCTATCTCCCTAATAGTTTTTGGAATGAGACAAATTCTTGACGAGAAAAATTGGGATAGGATTGAAAAGTATGTCAAAACATCTTTCTGGACGCTCAATGTCGGTCTTGCTTTGATGTCAATTCTTACATTATTCCCAGGTGGAATTTTACAATTAAAAGCAGTGATTGAGAAAGGATATCGCTTTGCGAGAAGTTCGGAATTTGCGTCAAATGAACTAATGAAATTAATTGAATGGTTAAGGCTTCCTGCAGATTTGATTTTTATATCAGGCGTCGTATCAATCACAATTGCTGGACTTATCGCATATAAAATTCATAAATCAAAATCCAATTATGTTAAACACTAAAAAGAAAAAAATGCCGATGTAAATCCAAGTAGTTATATCAAGAACAAAACCTGCTTTTAACATATCAAACAAAGTCACAAATCTTGTCCCATATACAAGAGCATTTGGAGGAGTTGCAACAGGAAGCATAAAAGCCATTGAAGCTCCAATGGTAGCTGGCAAAACTAAAATGATAGAATTAATGCCAAGCCCTGAGGAAATTGAAATCAAAATTGGAACCATCATTGATGTCACAGCTGTGTTTGATGTCACCTCAGTTAAAAGTTCCATAAAAATCACAACTATAAACACAAGTAATACAGGCGAAGGGTGTCCAAAAAGTTTTATAAATTCATTAGCCATCACATTTGCAAGACCTGTTTTGAATAAAACATCGGAAAGAGCTATCCCACCGCCAAACAAAAGCAAAGTTCCCCAGTCAACATACTTTGAATCACTCCAATCAAGAACAAATTTTCTTTTTGAAAAGTCAACGGGTAAAATAAACAAAAGTATACATCCAAAAACAGCTATCAAATACTCATCAAACCATTCAAGCTTTTGTCCAACAAAAGGTATCAAATTCCAAAATGGATTTGTAATCCATAAGAAGACAGTGATAGAAAATCCAGTAAGTGTTAATTTCTCAGCACGAGTTAATTTTCCAAGTTTACTTTTCTCATTTAAAAGTATCTCTTTAATTTCATCCCCGAATTTCAATTCAAATTTAAACACAACTTTTAAAACAACCCATAAAATTGGCAAAGCTAAAATTACAAATGGAACTCCAAACATCATCCATTTTAAAAAATTTATATGTGCAATTCCTTCCTTTTCAAGTATAGAAACTGCAATGCCATTTGGGGGTGTTCCAATTATCGTTCCAATTCCCCCGATTGAAGCTGCATAAGCTACACCAAGCATCACAGCCTTTGCATACTTTGAGCTATAATCAACATTAAGCTTATTTAATATCCCAAGGGCTATTGGCAACATCATAGCAGTTGTCGCAGTATTTGAAACCCACATTGAAATAAATGCAGTTGCAATGATTAAACCAAACAAAACTTTCCCGGGGCTTTTAGCCACATTTCCGCGAGTGAGAATCCAAAGCGCAATTCTTTTATCAAGCCCCCACTTTTGCATCGCTCCAGAAATCATAAAACCAGCAAGGAAAAGAAAAATTATTGGGTTGGCGTAGTTCAAAAACACGCTTTTACCATCAAGAGGAACTAATCTTCCAGATTGAAACCCATAAACATGGAACATCGGCAAAATAACTCCAGGCAAAAGAGATGTCACTGGAATTGAAACAGCCTCTGTTATCCACCATATTATCATCAAAACCATAAGGGCAAAGGTAATTTTCATACTGTATGAAAGATTTAAAACATTTGAATTAATTTCGTCAACCCCAATTCTTGCCTTTGCATATTCAATGAAAGATTGAGGTGTTGGTAAAAGAAGTATTATGAAAAAGCAAAATAAACCGAGAAAGAAGCCAACATTGCCACGAACTTTATCAAAGTCCATTTCTAAATTTATCTTTTTTAGTAAATGAACTCTTGTATATCATAAAGTGTAACTTTAGATCCAAATTTGTTAAGTTCTTTAAGCTCATCTTTGATCTCTTGTATTTGTCTTGAAACTTCAAATTTATCTAAAGTCCTTGACCCAATGTCGTCCATGATTTTCACATATTCATAAGCATTATCAAGGACAAGTGGAGAAATATAAACGATATCGCCACTGCCAAGTGGCATTTTTAAAATTGTCTCAATTGTCTTTTGAACATGCCTATCATAAAACTTTATCCCGCCAGCGCCCGCAAGAACTATCACTCCAACATTTATGCCAGCTTCTTTAATAGTGCTGACAACCTCAACACATTCTTCGGGTGAACCAGGTTTATTTAAATATCCAAATAACTCCTCATCCCCAGTTTCAAGTCCAATGTAAATTCTCTTAACCTGCCAATCTTTTAACTCGGAATACTCACCTAAACTTTTTTTCTCAGCCCCGAAAATGTCAAGAAATGAGTAAATCCCATCAAAAACATAATCAAATTCATCTCTCTTTTGCGTTATCGGGAATTCCTCATGAACAATTTTGATCAATTCAATCAATCTTTTCTGCGGTATTATTAAAGCATTCGCATCACCAAGAAAAATTGACTTTCTCAAGCCAATTGACTTTCCAAAGAATTCCTTGACTTTTTTAACATGCTCAAGAAATTCCGCAGGAGATTTAACTCTAAACCTTCTATCTTGATAAAAACTACAAAATGTGCATCTGTTCCAAGAACAACCTTCAGCAGGTTGCAACACAAGTGAGAAATATTGGTCCGGTGGCAGTATACTTATCGGTTTATAAACTGTAAAAAACTTAATTCCATCTTTTTCAAGCTCTTCATAATTCCATCTCAAAATATCATCAAGTCTTACAATGATGTCGTGAGCGTTTCTGTTAAAATTCAACGCCATTTTTATTTTAAAAACTCTATTCAACACATTTTCAATCACTTTTCTTTTTTCAGCGTCATTGATGAAAACTTTGACCTTGAATTTATCTTCATCAAAAAACTTTTTCATCAATCTATTATCAAGTCCACGCCTATAGCTTATCCCATTGAAAAACCCGCCCATAAACCTTCCCTCTGCATCAAAGTAATAAATAAATTTATGCTCCTCCGAAATCGTTGTTGAATACTTTTGAAGGTTAAAGTAAACATCGCCTATTTCTGGGATAAAGAACTTAACGACTCTTTCACCAATTGCTTCCATTGGTTGATTTGAAATTTCATTTCAATTTTTTATTTTTCAAAGTAAATTTAAAAACAAATTTGGTTCTATACCAAATGATTTACCCGACGAGAATTGAGAGGATAAATGGGGACAAATTAAAATTCACTTGGAACGACGGATATGAAAGCACATTCACATTAAAATTTTTGCGCGATAATTGTCCATGCGCTACCTGTTCTGCAGAAAAAGAAGAATCACTTATTGAATTGCCAGTTTCAGGTCAATATGAGATAAAAGAAATAAACCTTGTTGGAAACTATGCAATTCAAATAACATGGGGCGATGGGCATAACACAGGGATTTATAGCTTTGATTATTTAAGGGGGTTAAAAGAAGAATAAAAAAGGGCGGTCTAAAACCGCCCCTTGCAATTTAAATTTCCCTTTCAACGAGTTTCTTCTTCAGTTGAGAAATGTGCCAAGTGATGTTAATTTCTTTGGGACACGCTTGAACACAATGGAATATGGTATGACAACGCCACACCCCATCCGGCGTATCAATTATGTCAAGCCTTTCATCCGCCGCCTCATCCCTTGAATCAAATATAAATCTGTAAGCTTTAAGCAATGCAGCTGGACCAAGGTAATTATCATTTGACCAAGTTGATGGACAACTTGTTGTGCAACACGCACAAAGGATACATTTTGAAGCTTCCATAATCAATTCAACATCTTCAGGACTTTGCAAGCGTTCTCTTTCTGGTGGTGGTGTTTTCGTAATAAGATACGGTTTGACAGCTTCATACTTTTTCCAAAAATCGGTAAAATCCGTCACAAGGTCTTTTATCACTGGCATCCCTGGTAATGGTTCAACAAATATAGGCTTTTTATAGGTTTTGTCTTTGTCGGAATAACCAAGGTCTTGCAATAGAATTGAGCAAGCTAGCATATTTTTCCCATTTATCCTCATCCCATCAGAACCACAAATTCCATGCAAACAAGAGCGACGAAATGTTAAGGTTCCGTCTATTTCATTTTTTATATAATGTAGCACATCTATTACGCGGTCTTTAGGGTCTGCGTTAACTTCATAATCTTTGTAATAAGGTTTGCTGTCTATTTCGGGGTTGAATCTGAAAATTCTAAAGGTCACCTTCATTTTTTTGACCTCAATTATTTTTAATATTTTCTTTCCATAGGTTGAATTTTCGTTATGACTACTGGCTTGTATTTTATTACTGGTTCTTTGTCCTCATTCTTGTAAATTAGAGTATGCTTGAGCCAGTTCTTATCGTCACGATTTGGATAGTCCTCACGATAGTGAGCACCTCTACTTTCAGTTCTGTTAAGAGCGCTATAAGCAATCGTTTCTGCCGTGTCAAGCAAATTGCCAAGTTCAATTGCTTCAATTAGGTCAGTATTAAATTTTTTGCCTTTGTCATCTATTTTGACTTCTTTATATCTTTCCTTCAATTCTTTAATTTTCTCAATTGCCTGTTTTATCGTTTCAGCAGTTCTAAATACAGAGACATTATCCATCATTATCTCTTGAAGTTCTTTCCTTATCCTTGAAACGCGCTCTTTCCCATTACTTGTGAGCAGTTTCTCAATTGTTTTCCTTGTCCATTCATCAGCATCCTTTGGAAGCGGTGGGAAATCGCGTTCTTTGATATATTCTGCCATTTTCTTTCCACCGCGACGTCCGAAGACAATTATATCAAGCAAAGAATTTGTTCCGAGACGATTAGCACCATGAACAGAAACGCATGCAACTTCTCCAGCTGCGTAAAAACCTTCAACCTTTGTCCCTTTATCATCAATTACAACTTCAGCATCAACATTTGTTGGTATACCGCCCATAGCATAATGCGTTGTCGGTTGAACAGGGATAGGCTCTTTTACTGGGTCAACGCCAAGGTAAATTCTTGCAAATCCAGTTATCTCAGGAAGTTTCTTGTTTATAATTTCTGGTCCGAGATGTGTTAAATCAAGCAAAAGATAATATGTCCCATCTGGTCCTTGAATTCCCCTACCCTCGCGAATTTCTATATACATTGCTCTTGAGATGACATCTCTTGGGGCAAGGTCTTTAATTGTAGGAGCGTATTTTTCCATAAATCTTTCGCCATACTTATTTCTTAACACTCCACCCTCACCCCTTGCAGCTTCTGAAACCAGAATTCCAAGTCTCCACAAGCCAGTTGGATGGAACTGAACAAATTCCATATCCTCAAGCGGTATACCTCTCCTATACACAATTGCAAATCCATCGCCCGTCCCAACGACAGCATTTGATGTTATCTTATAAACTCTACCATATCCACCTGTTGCAAACATCACGGCTTTAGCGTGGAAGATATGAATCTCACCAGTTGCAATCTCAATTGCGACAACGCCCCTTACAATATTATCTTGCACAATTAAATCAGTGACGAAAAATTCAGGGAAGAATTTAACGCCTCTTTTAATGCAATTTTCATAAAGTGTCTGCAACATCACATGCCCTGTTCTGTCAGCTGAAAAGCAAGCTCTCTTCACAGGGACTCTTTCGCCGAATGGATTATTTGGGTCTTTGGGTTTCGTATGACCGCCAAACGGTCTTTGCGCTATTAATCCTTTTTCATTTCTTGAAAATGGCATACCCATATGTTCAAGCTCAATTATCGCTCTTATCGCATCTTGACACATTATTTCAATTGCGTCTTGATCCCCGAGAAAATCACTTCCCTTAACAGTATCAAAAAAATGATATTCCCAAGAGTCTTCCTCTTCGTTTCCAAGTGCTGCACACACACCACCTTGAGCAGTTCCTGTATGTGACCTTGTTGGATAAACCTTTGTTAAAACGGCGCAGGAATAACCCTCCGGAATTTCAAGTGCTGCGCGAAGTCCCGCGCCACCAGCTCCGACAATTACTGTATCAAATTGATGTATCATTTTTTACACCTCTAAATATTTTGTTTTACAAGTGCTTTAAAAATGTAAAGCTGTGCTAACACCAAGAACCCAAAATGCAATTCCAGAAATTACAATTATCCCATAGAGCGTGATCGCAAGCCATGTTTTCATTTTAAAGTCTCTTAAAATTGACCAAACACCGTTTAATCCATGCCATAGACCAACCGTCACAAATGTAAGATAAAACATTTTCCAATATGCATTTGAAAATCTCATAACAGATTGTTCATACGAATGACCCGTCTCAGGCGTATAATGCATCAATATGTAATGTCCAACCATAGCGAAAATTAAAACAATGCCGGTTATCCTTTGAAGAAGCCACCCGATTGAACCGCTTTTTCTTGAACCATAATATTTAAATGACATTGAAAAACCTCCAAGTTTGTTTTAGGTTCTTAAATTAATCCAGCGAATGCTTGGTGTATCTCATAACTAAAGATAAAGTAGCCCATAACAAGAAAAGCGATTATCCCAATTATCATAAGATATGCGAAAACTTTTTTGTGATAATATGCCCCTTTGCCAAAATCAACAAGCACAATCCTTATACCATTTAAGGTATGAGCAAGGACAAAAGCAAAAAGTATCCATTCAAGAAACTTAAACAATGGCTTTTGAAACAAAGCCATCTCAGCGTCAAAAGCTTCCTTACCCTTTGTCAATGTAGATAAAGCATAGATATGAACATAAATATAAGCCGTCAGAGCTAATCCAGAAATTCTGTGAATTATCCACGCCCATCCCCCAGCCTCTTTTTTGTAGGAAGCAACCAACTTGAAGTAGCCTTCGCGTGTCTTTTCAACCTTCATGTAAAGTGCTCCTTATGTTTTTGATTTTTTCAGTTTAAAATTAAAAAATAAAAAAATTAATATCAACTTTAACATCTGCAAAATCTGCCCCCGAAATTAAAATTAAACTTGACAAAATTTTAGTGTAATAAACCCGAAAATGTTTTTAAAATTGTCAAGAGGCAACTTGTACGAAAGGTTTGAATAGATTTGCAATAAAAGGGATTGTCATTAGAACTTCATATAAAAACTTTGCTTGAGAATATTTATGACTGAAAAAGAACTCTTAAATCAAGAAAATGCCCAAAGTGTGGTGGTATAACATTTAAACAGTAAGCGGTGGAATATTATCGGATACGAAGATGACTTTACTCGCGATATTGAGTTAGGTCTAATTCGTTGTGTGAATTGCGAGACTGATTGTAGCGTTCAAGATATTGAAATAGAATAATTATGCCTTGTAGTCAGAATTTCCTTTCCAACACTAAAGGCGTAAAATGTTCAACTATGAAATACGAATACATTGGAAAAGATACTGAATTCACCTTACCAACTAAATCCAACCTTATATTGGGTGGCATTTTGAAAAGTTCATTTGTTGATTTATTTTTAATACGATAGAAAATCAATTGGAAACTTACTATGCCTGCAAGTTCAAAAAAAGCAAAACCAGAAGAAAAACGCTTAATTTCCATCGTTATCCCACTTTACAATGAAGTTGAATCACTGAAAGAGCTTTATGAGCGAATAAAAGAGGTTGTGAAAGCGAATCGTTATTCTTATGAAATCATATTTGTTGACGATGGCTCGGATGATGGTTCGCTTGATGTTTTAAAAAAATTGAGGCAAAACAATAAAAATGTCAAGATAATAAGTTTCAGGAGAAACTACGGAAAGTCCGCTGCGCTTGCAGCTGGATTTGAATATGCGAAAGGAGATGTCGTGATAACTATGGATGCTGATTTACAAGACGACCCATATGAAATACCAAACCTTCTCAAAAAACTTGACGAAGGTTATGACCTTGTTTCGGGTTGGAAAAAGAAAAGATATGACCCGATAACGAAAACAATACCTTCGCGAATTTTTAACTTTGTTGTTTCAACGCTCACTGGGATAAAAATTCACGATTTTAATTGTGGTTTAAAAGCATATAAAAAAACTGTAACGCAAGACATTAAAGTATACGGCGAGCTACACAGATATCTACCTGTTCTTGCGCATTGGGCTGGATATAAAATTGGTGAAATAGTTGTTCAACATCATCCGCGAAAATATGGAAAGACAAAATTTGGTGTGAGCAGATTTTTAAAGGGATTCCTTGATCTATTGACAGTTATGTTTACAACTCGTTATTTTAAAAGACCTTTGCATTTCTTTGGGACGCTTGGAATTTTTATATTTTTATTCGGATTTGGAATTACACTTTATCTATCACTTTTGAAAATAATTGAAAACATATCCTTGAGCAATAGACCCCTTTTCACAGTTGGAATTATGTTGATGATTATAGGGATACAATTTATTTCAATTGGATTGCTTGGTGAGATGATAACCAGAGCTTATCAACATCTTGAAACTTATTCAATTAAAGAAATTCACCTCTGACCATAGTTATGAAAATAATCATCATTGCTCCATCGTATCCATACAGGGGAGGGATAGCGCATTACACAGAGCTTTTATACAAAACTTTAATAGCTCGCGGACACGATGTAAAAATTTTTAACTTCAAAAGGCTATATCCCAAACTTTTATTTCCAGGCAAAACGCAATTTGAACCAAACTTTAAATCAGATAAAATTGAAAGCGAACAAATTATTGATTCAATAAATCCCATAAATTGGGTAAACATAGGGTTTAAAATTTCAAAAGAAAAGCCCGACCTTGTAATTTTCAAATACTGGCTTCCCTTCCTTGCACCATGTTTCGGGGTTATTTCGGCAATTGTTAAGACTTTTTCAAAATCAAAAATAATTTCCATTTGCCATAACATAACACCTCACGAAAAATTTCCACTTTCTGGACTTTTGACAAAATTTGCTTTCGCTTTCGCTGATTATTTTATAGTCCAATCTGATATTGTTGAAAAAGATCTCTCAAAACTTAAACCGAACGCAAAATATCAAAAAGTTTATCACCCTGTATATGGAATTTTCGGTGAAGGAATTGACAAAAAAGAAGCGCGCAAAATTCTTGGCATAAAGCCAGATGAAAAAGTGCTTCTCTTCTTCGGGTATATAAGAGAATATAAAGGGCTTGACATAATTTTAAGAGCGATGAAATTTATTTTAAGCGAATTCCCAGTTAAACTTTTAATAGCTGGTGAATTTTATGAAGACCCAAAGAGATATTATAAAATCGTTGAAGAAGAAGGAATCGCTGATTTTGTAATTTTTAAAAGTGAATATATACCTATGGATGAGGTTAAAATTTACTTTTCCGCATGTGATGTAGTTGTTTTGCCTTATATATCTGCAACGCAAAGTGGAATTGTCCAAATTGCATATAACTTTAACAAACCTGTAATTGCAACGAATGTTGGCGGTCTTCCAGAAGTTGTAATTGATGGAGAAACCGGGTTTATTGTTAACCCAAATCCAAATGAAATAGCTAAAGCTGTTGTTAAATTCTTTAAGGAAGGTTTAAGCGATAAATTCTCGGAAAACATTAAAATTGAAAAGGGTAAATTTAGTTGGGATGAGCTTGCGAATGCAATTGAGTCACTTCTAAAAAAATAAAAAGGAGGCTTTGCGCCCCCTTTGTTTTCACATTATTCTTCAATCGTTTCCTTCTGTTTCTGCGCCTCTGCTATGATTTTATCGGCTATTTCTTTCGGAACTTCTTCATAATGTGAGAATTTAGCTGTGAAAATCCCACGACCCTGGGTCAAAGATCTTAAAGCAGATGAATATCTGTAAAGTTCCTTCTGCGGAACATATGCCTTAACAACTTGATATGGACCTTCCGCTGTCATACCGATAACTTTACCTCTCCTGCTTGAGATGTCCCCAATTACGCTTCCCATATATTCTTCCGGAACTTTAACTTCAATTTCATATATCGGCTCAAGTAAAACTGGATTTGCATTCATAAATGCCTTCTTAAATGCCATTGACGCTGCTATTTGGAAAGCAAGGTCAGATGAATCAACAGGATGATATGAGCCATAGTCAAGTGTGACTTTGACATCAATAACTGGATAACCCGCCAAAACTCCTTTTGCCATTGTATCTCTTACGCCCTTTTCAACTGCAGGGATATAATTTCTTGGGACGACACCACCAACTATCGCGTCAACGAACTCAAACCCAGCTCCTCTCGGCAATGGTTCAAGCACAAGCCAAACATCGCCATATTGACCTCTACCACCAGTTTGCCTTTTATATTTACCTTGTTCTCTTGCTCTACCTTTGATAGTTTCGCGATATGGTATCTTCGGCTCGCCAAGCTCAACTTCAACACCATATTTTTCTTTTAATCTCTTCGCAATTATCATCAAATGAGTTTCACCTTGACCACTTATTAATGTTTGTTGCAATTCATTATCAACTGTGAAGACAAAAGTTGGGTCTTCCTCGTGAAGCGCATGTAAACCAGCTGCAATTTTTTCTTCCTCACCTTTATTCTTTGAGATAATTGCAAACTGGATGACGGGTTCTGGGAATTTTATCGGTGGAATAATCACTGGGAATGTTTTTGTTGAAAGCGTATCATTTGTGTGGGTGTTTTTCAGTTTAACAACAGCGCCAATATCACCAGCGTAAAACTTTTGAACTTCTTTCCTTTCCTTGCCATTCATGATGTAAAGCTGGCTTAATCTTTCAAGTGTGCCATTGCTTTGGTTGACAAGGTCAATCCCACGCGTTATCGTCCCAGAGAAAACTTTAAAGAATGAAAACTCACCAACATGTGCTTCTGAAACAGTTTTGAAGACAAAAATCACAGGTTCGGATGAAGCGTCATAGTTTAACTTAACAGTTTTGGATGTATCGTCTTTTAAAATTGCTTCAACAGTTTTTTTGTTCGAGCTGGGGCAATAATTAACGATGAAGTCAAGGATCGGTTTAACACCAATGTTATGGTAGGCGTCAGCGCAGAAGATAGGATAAATTTTTCTTTCAGCAAGCGCATTTATAAATCCAATTTTAAGCTCTTCATCAGTCAATCCACCATTTTCAAAGAATTTGTTTAAAAGCTCTTCATCAGTTTCAGCAATTGATTCAATTAATTCCTCGCGTAATTTTTCAGCCTTCTCACGTAAATCCTGTGGAATTTCTTCTTCAGTATAATTTCCGGATAAATCTTTTGAAAATTTTAAAACTTTCATCCTTATTAAATCAACAATTGAATCAAAATTTGTCCCTTGGTTCACTGGAAATTGAACTACAACAGCTTCATGTCCAAATCTTTCCTTTATTTGGTTTACGACATTATCAAAATTTGAATGTTCAGCGTCAAGCTTGTTCACGACAAAAATCACACTATTGCTGGTTTCCTTTGCGGATTCCCAAGCTGTTTCCGTCCCGATTTCAACGCCTTCAACTGATTTAACAAAAAGCAAAGCTGTATCAACGACCTTTAAACCACTTTTAACTTCTCCGACAAAATCGGCGTAACCGGGCATATCAATTATGTTAATTTTTGTATCTTTCCACTCACAATGTAAAAGAGATAAATTAATTGACACCTGCTGTGCAATTTCATCGGGGTGATAATCCGACACAGTGTTCCCTTCTTGAACTCTGCCAAGTCGCGTCGTAACCCCAGCGCTGTAAAGTATTGCCTCGGCAAATGATGTTTTTCCCGAACCACCATGCCCAATAAGACCGATATTTCTGATTTTTTCTGTTGGATATTCTTTCACTACCATCAGCCTCCCTCTGTTTTATGTTTTTAGCTTTGCGATAACTACACGAATTGCCTTTATCAATGCAAAAACTTTTCTCAAAGTTGATGGAAAACCTTCAAATGATGATGAGTCATCACTTGAAAAGGCGCCTCTAAAGCGCTGAAAATAAGATTGAACCGTGTCCGATAAATTTTGAATCATCTCAAACTGCGATTGCGCCCGAGAGGCAACATCAGCCATCTGTTTTGATGTAGTCTCAATGTTTTCAAGTATTGATGGAATCTTTGCATTTAGCTCAACCGTTGTCCTGTTAAGATTTTCAAGCAATGTTTTAAATCTTGTAAAAATTATGATAAGGTAAATCAAAGCAACCGCTGCAAGAGTAAGTAAAACTATCATTAAAATTTGGGTTAAAATTTCCATTGCTCAACGATGCTTAATTTTAAATAAAAAAGGCAAGACGAAATGTCTTGCCCTCATTCATTTTTAACTTTTTTTCTTGCTCTCTTCCTTATAAGTTTCCACTCCAGCTTTCATAGCTTCCTTGACAGTTTCAACCTTCTCCTTAGCCGATGAAATTATTTCATCAACCTCTTTTTTAATTTTTTCAGCTTCCTGCTTCACCTTTTCAACTATCTGCTCTGCTTTTGACTTTGCTTCCTCAAGATATTCGCCAGCCTTATCCTTTGCAAGTAAAGATTTCTCCTTGAGCATAGATCTCATTTCCCTTCCGCTCTTGGGTGTAAACAACATAGCAAGAACAGCACCTATCGCACTCCCAACAAGAAAACCGATAAGAAATCCCTTGAACATTCCCTCGTTATTATCACGTGCCATGATAACCTCCAAAATTTTATTTACGATTTTAAGATAAAATAAAAAGCAAACACTTAAAAATCAAGAATTACCTTAATTCGCCGTCTCACCCGGTTTAAGTTCAATAACAGCATTTTTAAATTTAGCAGGAAGATATTTTTTCAATTCGTCCGGAGTTCCTGCAAGAATTGGGAAAGTTCCATAATGCATTGGGATGATATACTTCGGTTGAACAAGTTTAATAGCCTCAGCTGCTTCCCTTGGACCCATCGTGAAATGTCCACCTATGCACACAAGCATTAAATCCGGAGCGTAAAGTTTCCCAATCAATTTCATGTCTCCAAACAAACCTGTATCTCCTGTGTGATAAACCTTGAAGCTATTTTCAAATTCAACAACAAATCCAGCTGGATTTCCACCTTCAACGATGTTATCACCATCCGAAATTCCCGAACTGTGCACAGCTGGAACCATAGTGATTTTAATCCCATCAACATTAACAGTTCCAGAGTAATTCATTCCTATGATTTGTTCTTCCGAAACCCCTTGTTTTGCGATATACCTTGACACTTCAAAAATGCATACAACTTTTGCACCTGTTTTCTTAGCAAGCTCAGGCGCGGAGCCAACATGGTCAAAATGCCCGTGAGTTAAAAGAATTATGTCCGCTTTTGTTATATCCTTTGCTGTCTCTGGAGCCTTCGGATTATCAAGCCAAGGGTCAATTAAAATAATTTTCCCGTTAGGCGATTTCAATTGAAATGCTGCATGCCCAAGCCATGTGATTTCAACTCCTTTAAAGCGTTGCTGTTTCTTTTCAGCCGAAGCTACAGCCCCCGCTAAAACTACAAGTGAAACCAAGATGAAGAAAATTATAACCTTCATCTTGCCACCTCATTTTTATTTTGAAATGCGTTTATAATTTCCAAAACTTATATGAAATTTGCAAAAAACATCAATTTGATTTTCTAACTGCATCCCTTATCGCTTCTGCAACAACATAAGCTGAAAGCTCAGCTAAAACCTCAAATTCCGCTTCTACTTCACCTGTTGCAAGTGTAAAGATGACATCGCCATCATAGCTTGTGTGGGATGGACGGATTGCTCTTGGGATGCCATCATCGGCACGCTTTGAAATTTTATAAGCTTCAAGCTTTGAAATTTTTGCATTTGTCATAACGCAAACAAGCGTCGTATTCATCCCAAATTGAATTTTTCTCTGCAAAGCAAAACGAAGTTTTTTTTCCTCACCAATGAATTTACCATCTGCTCTTGCACCAGCTATTATTTCCCCATCATCGTCAACTACATCACCAACTGAATTTACAACAGCAACAGCTGAAACAATCAAACCATCGCTTCCAACAATTGAAAAACCAAAACCACCATTCATCCTATATTCAAACCCAGCCCATTTACCAACCGTTGTGCCAGTTCCAGCACCAACAAGCCCTGTTTCAAAGTTAACACTTGCTTTTAAACAAGCATTATAACCGTCATCAGCAGTGGGTCTAATTTTCGGATCCCCAACATTTAAATCATAAACCACAGCTGCTGGAACGATTGGAACTTTTGCCCATGGTGTTTGATAACCAATTCCGTTTTCCTCAAGATAACGCATAACTCCATCCGCCGAAGCAAGCCCAAATGCACTTCCACCCGTTAAAACAACCGCATGAACCTCAGAGACAGTCATATGTGGAGATAAAAGCTCAAGCTCTCTACTTCCTGGGGCATTACCGCTGACAAAACAACTTCCAACTGTTTTAGACGGACATAAAATCACAGTGCAACCTGTCATAGCTTCTAAATTTGTTGAATGCCCAATTTTAAAACCAAGCTTCTCAAACATCGGGGTGTTTTTGAACTTATATTTTTTCTAAAAGCATCAAAATTCCAATGACAATAAAGGCAAGAGCAGCAACTTTTTCTATAAAATGCGCTGGTATAAACTTGGTTATAAAATCGCCAAGAATCGCGCCAATAAAAGTTATAACCACAAACGCCAAAATTGCCCCAAGAAATACAGATATCGGATTCTTTGACTGTGCCGAGAGAGTTAAAACAGCAATTTGAGTTTTATCTCCAAGCTCAGCGAGAAATATAGTCAAGAAAGTTGTTAAAATAATTTTCAACGACATTCTCATATCCGATTTTTTGTTTTTCTGTAATTGTGAAGAAGAAGATAAAGCGAAGTTAAACCTCCACCGATTATATCCGCAAAAGCATCAGTTACATCTGGTGAGCGACCCGGAACAAATTCTTGATGAAGTTCATCTATAATCCCATAAATTACGCAGATTAAAAAAGCAATTCCAATACTAAAATTTTTAAGAAAAAAACTTTTATCCTGATATTGAAAGCCACGATAAATAAAATATGTCAAAACACCAAACAAAACTACATGAACAAGTTTATCAAATAAATCAAACGGTTGCTCAGGAAAGTAATCCCCAGGGATTGAGGATAGAGCGAAAATTAAACCTATCCAAAGAAATGCGGGAAGCTGATATTTAACAAAACTGGATGCCATTATTACTTTTCCCCTTTCACAACTTTTTGAATTGCCTCTGGAATCATATTAAGTATATCCATAGCCATCATCGGAAGTTCGCCAATTTTGTCGCGTGCAAGGTCACCTGCAAGACCATGCAGATAGACGCCACAAATTGCTGCATCAACAGCTTTCAACCCCTGCCCCATAAATCCAGCTATCATACCCGTTAAAACATCACCGCTTCCCGCAGTTGCCATGCCAGGATTTCCAGTTGAATTTATAAAAACTTCACCCCCTGGAGTTGCTATCACCGTTGTATCACTCTTAAGGACAAGCACAACGCCATATTCAACAGCAAAATTTCTCGCCACATCAATTCTTTCTCGCTCAATCTTTTGCACAGGTAAATCCGTCAAACGGGAAAATTCTCCAGCGTGAGGTGTCAAAACTACTTCAACATTTAAACTTTTTAAGACATTTAAGTTTCCAACGAGCGCATTTAAACCATCTGCGTCAATTACAGCTTTTTTGTTTAACTTTTTTATAATATTTAAAATTACTTGCTTTGTCTCGTAATTTTTTGAAAGCCCAGGACCGATTATCACAACATCAGCCCACTCAATGTATTCTTCTATTAAATCAAGAGCGTTCCACCCTATTGTGTGTTCATCTGTTTCTGGGAGGGGTAATTTCATAATCTCTGTTAATTTCGTCTCTAAAACGGGACACAAACTTTTTGGAACTCCCGCAATAACCGCGCCAGCTCCAACTTTCATCGCTGAAAGCGTTGACATCGTCGCTGCACCCGTCAAACCTGAAGAACCAACAATAGCGAAAATTTTACCACAGCTATATTTATGAGCGTCAATTGGTCTTACTGGCAATTTCGCCTTGACATCGCTTGATTCAATATAATATGTTTTTATGCCGACCTCGCTGTAAACATAACTTGGTATCCCAATATCAACGATATAAATTTTACCTGGGAGGATTTTGCCCCAACTAAACATAAGCCCTCTTTTTGCTAATCCCATTGTCGCCGTGACATCAGCTTTTACTGCAACTCCTTCAACTTCGCCAGTATCACCATTTAAACCGGATGGAATATCAATTGAAATCGTAAAAACGCGTTGCGAATTTATCCAGCTTATAACATCATAAAATAAACCTTCAACCTTGCCCTTAAAACCAGTGCCAAAAATTGCATCAACTATTAAATCCGGCTTCGGATATTTATTAAGCTCATTTACATTTTTTAAAGTTATAATCTCAAAAACATCACTTTCCCTTTTCTTATCTCGTATCCTCAAAGCAATTTCATAATTCGTCTTCACATCACCGCGAAATTTCTCCGGGTCTGCGAGCAAAAAAACGAAGACATCCGCCCTCAATGAAAAAAGTTTCCTTGCAACCGCAAGCCCATCGCCACCATTATTCCCACTCCCACAAAAAACAAACGCCTTTTTTCCAGTGACAGACCCATATTTCATCAAAATTGAACTTATAACACCCTGCGCTGCACTTTCCATAAGCAAAATTCCTGGGATGCCAACTTTATCTATTGCATAACTATCACATTTTTTCATTTCCTCAGTTGAAGCAACCAAAAGCATAATGTTTAAATTTCTGTTTTTTAAGATTAAAACAATTTTTCAAAATATCTCATCACCAAAGTCGGGAAAATACCTATTAAAAACACACCAATTGCTGAAGTTAAAATTGCGAGAATTCCTGAAATTGAAATTTTTGAGCCCTCAGGATTATATGAAACCTCTGCTGGCTCCTTAAGATACATATTCATAACTACACCAAGATAGTAATATACAGACACAAGTGTTGCCAGCACACCAGCAACCGCAAGCCATGTCATCTTTGATTGAACCGCCGAAGCAAAAAGATAATATTTACCTATAAATCCAGCGAAAGGTGGAAATCCAGTTAAAGCAAACATAAAAATTGACATCAAAACACCAACCAAAGGCTTTCTATGTCCAAGTCCCACATAATCTTTTATGTCAAGAAACTTGCCTTCATCTTTTTCTATAATTGCAACGACACCAAATGCGCCAACTTGCATCAAAACATAAGCAAGCGAGTAATAAAGGACACCTTGTTTTCCAAGTTCATTTGCTGAAGCAAGTCCAATCAAAATATATCCAGAATGAGCTATGCTTGAGTAAGCGAGCATCCTCTTGATGTTAGTCTGAGATAAAGCGATTATGTTTCCAAGTGCCATTGAAAGAACGGATATAACTGCTATCGCTTGTCTTACTTGTTCATTAGCCCCATTAAAACCAAAGATGAAAACAAGAACAAAAGCGCCAAACGCCGAAGCTTTTGCCACTGCAGACATAAATCCGCTTGCTGGGGTTGGCGCACCTTCATACGCATCAGGAGCCCACATATGAAATGGAACAGCAGCGACTTTAAATGAAAAGCCAACAAGTAGAAAAACAACACCAAGCCAGAAAAGAAAATCACTTTGATAAGATTGGAAATTTGCCGAAATAAACTTCAAATTTGTCGTCCCAGTGCTACCGTAAATAAAAGCCACACCAAACATAAAAAATCCAGTTGCAAATGCACCAAGCAAAAGATATTTCAACCCCGCTTCGCTTGACTTCGGGTCCGTGCGAATAAAAGCAGCTAAAACATATAAAGAAATTGACATAAGCTCAAGCCCAAGAAATGTAATTATAAGGTCCGTCCCAGATGCAAGAAACATCATCCCAGCTGAAGCGAATAAAACTATGATATAAAATTCACCGTAATTTATCCTTCTCTTCACAAGATAATCCTTTGAAAGCAAAATCGTAAGCAAAGCACCAAGTGATATAACGAAACTAAAAAAACTCGCATAACCACCAACTGCAACCATGCCATTGAAAGCAGTTGAATACATAGGATATGTGTAAATTGATAAGAATCCAGATACAAGCAAACCAACTATGCTGACAGCATAACTTACAGATTCACTTCTTTTAATAAGTGCTTCTAAAATTACAACTATTAATCCAACCACTGATACAGTTAAAGCAGGCAATATACCAAGTAAATCCATAGTGTAGTTCATTGCTATGTTTATGTGCGTTAGTTTTTAAATTCCTGCGAAGAAAATAAGCCAAATAAGCGTAAAAATTGGAATTAGAATTGGGATTGAGTATTTAACCATATAACCAAAGAAACTCGGCATCTTAACATGAGATTGTTCAGCTATTGATTTGACCATAAAGTTTGGACCATTGCCGATATAAGTCATCGCGCCGAACATAACAGCAGACACAGAGATAGCTTGAACATATCGCCACGATTCGCTCGTTACAGGAAAAACATTTGAATTGTGCAAAATTTGTAAATGACTTAAATCATTCGATGAAAGCATACCAAGCATCGCTTTCATATGAATTGGATTATCAACACTTAGACCGTGAAGTCCAAAAGCTGCGCTCAAGAAATTAAGATAAGTTGGTGCATTATCAAGAAAACTTGACAAAATTCCTGTGCTCCAGAAAAACTGACCTGGATGAGTTATTCCAAGCTTTTCAGCATTTAATTCAAGCCAATCAAGAGCTGGAACCATTGTAGCAAAAATTCCAACAAATAAAATCGCAACCTCTTTTATCGGGATGAAATTAAAATCATTTCTTTCGTGGATTTCTCTTTTCGTCGTTAAATAGCTTGCAACAGCAGAGCCGATCATAATTATTTCCCTGATTGGCTCCTTAAGAAAAACAGCACCCAAAATTATCAAAAGAAATATGATATTATGCAAACCTTCAACCACAGCTTCCTCACCCTTTGCCTCAATCTCTTTCTCCATAACATCCGGCAATTTTTTGTAATTATGCCTGTCAATTAGGTAAAATACAAACAGAACCGAAACAATAGCAATAAGCCAGATATACCACACGTGCGATATAACCCAGAAAAACGGAACACCTTTTAAATAACCCAAAAATAGTGGTGGGTCACCCATCGGCGTGAGCATTCCACCGATGTTTGAAACAATGAAAATGAAGAAGACAATGTGATAACCTGATATTCTATAATTGTTCAATCTTATGTAAGGTCTAATTAAAACCATTGACGCTCCCGTAGTTCCAAGCAAATTTGAAATAACGGCTCCAATCCCAAGCAATATAACATTTGCAATTGGCGTTGACCTTCCTTTAACCCTTATATGAATTCCACCTGCAACGACAAAAAGTGACCCTATCAATGAAATAAAGCTAAAATACTCAATTGCAGTGTGAATCATTCTCGGTGCATTTTTCAAAATGAAAAAGTAATAAATTACAGAAACAGCGCCAAGCGCGAACGAAACAAGTGGATAATTATGCTCCCACCAGTGACGATTTATAAAAGGCATAACCGCAATTGCAAGCAAAAGAATTATAAATGGTGCGATCATTATAGGGTTAACTGGAAGTATTTCATATTCTATCGCGAAAGCATCAGAAACTGGAATAAATAGAAGTGAAAGCGTGATTAAGCAAAAAACAAAAAGTTTCTTCATTCCCATTCTCCTATTTTTTTAATCAAAAGAAAAATTCTTTTATCAAAAACCCAACAAGTCCAAGCAAGTAAATAACTACCAACACAAGAAGTCTATCAATTCGTTTATTCACATCATCAAAGCGCTTATTGACATCGTCAAAACGCTTATTGACATCCTCAAATTTCTTATCCACACTATCAAATCGTTTATTAACCTCATCAAATCGTTTGTAAACATCATCAAACCTTTTGTAAATATCATCAAACCTTGCGTTAATACCTTCAAATTTGCCATCAATCTCACCCAATTTCCTATGGACGCCTTCAAACTGTTCCCTAGCCCATCTTAGTTCAGTCTTCACATCCCTTACATCCTGATGCAAAATATCAAGTTCACGAAAAACAACAGTAAACGGGTCAGCACGATATGTGTATTCCTCTGGCTTTTCCTTAACCTGTTTCATAAATGTCTCCTCCTTTCTTAATTACCTATTTGCTCTAAACACATCAGTGCGATACCTTTCCATCTGTTCAACTATCTTTTTAACGCTTGGCTCAGATTTTTTCAAAAATGTATTCGGATAAACTCCAATCCATACTATAAAAATTAACACCAAAACAAGCGAAATTATTTCTCTTAGGTTTAAGTCCTTTACACTTTGATTTTCTGGCTTTGTAACTTTACCAAAGAATATCCTTTGATAAGCTGTCAAAAGATACACAGCAGCAAGGATCACTCCTGTTGCAGCAAAAATAGAGAACAAAGATGTCCCAAGAAATTTCGATTTAAAAGAGCCAAGCAAAATTAAAAATTCACCGATAAACCCATTTAATCCCGGTAAACCAAGCGATGAAAGAACAACTATCATAAAAATTGTCGCATACACAGGTGTAACACGCGCAAGTCCTCCAAATTCACTGATCATTCTTGTATGTCTTCTATCATAAATCATTCCAACAAGCATAAACAACGCACCCGTTGAAAGCCCATGATTTACCATTTGAATGAGTCCACCTTGAACACTTTCAACTGTCAATGCCATTAATCCAAAAACCACAAATCCAAGATGGCTTACAGACGAATATGCGACAAGCTTTTTCAAATCTGGCTGAACAAACGAAACAAGTGCCCCATAGATAATTCCAATCACTGCCAGCATAGAAATATACGGCAAAAATACAAATGTGGCATCAGGGAAAAGAGGTATTGAAAATCTCAAAATCCCATATGTCCCCATTTTCAGCAAAACACCGGCAAGTATGACGCTTCCAGCGGTCGGTGCTTCAACATGGGCATCCGGAAGCCATGTATGAAACGGGAAAAGCGGAACTTTTATAGCAAAACTTAATGTAAAAGCAAGAAACATTAAAATTTGGGCGCCAAGTGAAATTTTCGGAGCTATGGAGTATAACTTCTCAAGGTTTCCAGTAAATTGACTATCAATTTGGCTTGCGTAATTGCCAAGTGCAATTATAGCAACAAGCATAAGCAAACTTCCAACCATTGTATAAATTACAAACTTTACGGCAGCGTAAATTCTATTTTCACCTCCCCAAATTCCAATTATAAAATACATCGGAATTAGCATCGCCTCCCAAAAGATATAGAAAAGAAATATATCAAGAGCACAGAAAACACCGTTCATGCTAGTTTCAAGAAGCAAAAACATGATAACATAACCCTTAACTCTTTTCTCAACCGAACCCCATGTAGCAAGAAATCCAACCGGAGTTAAAAATGTTGTCAAGACAAGAAGTAAAAGCGAAATTCCATCAATTCCAACCCTATACGCGATGTCAAGTGATTTAATCCATGGATAGGTTTCAACAAATTGAAATTTTGGATTTTGAGGGTCATACTTCAGGAAAACATATACAGAGAGAAGGAATGCGATAGTGCTGAAGAAAATGCCAAGAAATTTTATGAGGTTTTTTCTCTCGCTGTTTATAAAAGCAATAATTAGAGCTCCAACAAAAGGTGTGAAAATTATGATAGTCAAAATATGCTTTTGAATTAATTCCATGTCCTATTTCAAAATTTTATTTCAAATGATGAACAGAAGAATTATTAAAATTCCAAGTATAAAGACGACAGCATAAAACTGAACGATTCCATTTTGAATGAAACGCAAAACGGAACTTATAAGGAATGTGATCCTTGCGCTTCCATTTACAGCTCCATCAATTATCTTAACATCAAAAAATCTCCACAGCAACTTTTCACTTCCCCATGTTACAGGTTTGACAACGATAAAGTCGTAAATCTCGTCAACATAATATTTATTGTGGAGCAATTTATAAATTACAGAGAAACTTTGCGTTAATTTTCTCATCAAATCAATTTTCCTTAAATAGAGATATCTTGCAAGTAAAATTCCAGCTACACCGACAAGGACAGACAAAGCCATGAGGGTAAATTCCTCAATGCTTGAGTGGGCATATTCAAATGTTAATTTTGCGCTTGCGTCTTCAAATACGGGTTCAAGCCAGTGATGTATCAAATTTTTAATGCCGAAAGCTTCTGGAACGCCTATAAATCCTGAAACCACAGAGAAAAACCCAAGTATCATTAAAGGGATGGTCATAACCTTTGGTGCTTCGTGTGGATGTTTAGCTCCATATCTTGGGGGTGTTTCAAAAACAAGCGCAACAAGGCGAAACATATAAAATGCTGTCATAAAAGCTCCAATCACGCCAAGAAGCCACAGCCAAAATGAGCCTTGCGAATAAGCGCCCCATAAAATTTCATCTTTGCTGAAAAATCCTGAAAGCGGTGGAATTCCAGCAATGGCAAGCGATGCGATGAAAAATGCTTTATAAGTTATCGGTAGATGCCCTTTTAACCCACCCATCTTTTGTATATCTTCTTCATTATCAAGAGCGTGCATCACCGCACCAGCGCCAAGGAAAAGAAGAGCTTTGAAGAATGCATGAGTTGTAAGATGAAATATCCCAGCGGAAAACGCACCAACCCCCATTGCAAGAAACATATAACCAAGCTGACTTATAGTTGAATAAGCAAGAACTTTTTTAATCCCATTTTGAACAAGTCCCATTGAAGCAGCATAAACAGCTGTTAAACTCCCAATTACCGCAACAATCGTCATCGTTGTTGGAGCAAGTGCATACAAAACTGAAGACCTTGCAATCATATAAACACCAGCAGTAACCATCGTTGCTGCATGAATTAAGGCACTGACAGGAGTTGGTCCAGCCATTGCATCAGGAAGCCAAACATAGAGAGGAATTTGCGCAGATTTACCTGTTGCCCCCAAAAACAAAAGCAAAGTTATCCAAAAAACAGTTGTGTCCCCAACTTGTAGTTTACTTGCAATTGAAAAAACAGTGTTAAAATTTAAACTCCCAAAATATTTATACATCAAAAACAAACCAAGCAAGAACCCAAAATCACCAATTCTATTGACTATAAAAGCTTTTCTCCCAGCATCGCTTGTGGTCATCTTCTCAAATGGTCTATCATACCAAAATCCAATCAAAAGATACGAACAGAGCCCAACCCCCTCCCATCCAAGAAACATAAGAAGATAATTATCAGCAAGAACAAGTGTAAGCATCATAAATATGAAAAGATTAAGGTAAGCGAAAAACCTCGCAAATCCTCTCTCACCGTGCATATAACCAATTGAATAAACATGGATCAAAAAACCAACTCCTGTGACAACCATAGCCATTAAAATAGAAAGCTGGTCAACAAGATACGAAAACGAAACATCAAGAGAGCCAGTTTTAATCCAACTGAAATATTCAACTATGATTTTCCTTTCAAGAGATTGAAGACCTAAAAGTTCAATGTAAATTAGCAAAAAGATAACAAATGATGCTCCAACCGCTAAACTTCCAAACCAACCGATTATTTTCTCTTTCTTAATTTTCCATCCAAATAGACCATTGATAATAAAACCGATGAACGGGAAAAGTAAAGCAAGTCCAATATACTTGTGCATCTTCAGGTGCCTCTTTTTTTCTTTACCATTTTAATAAATTGATTTCATCAATGTTAACTGTCAACCTGTTTCTAAAAATTGCAATGACAATTGCAAGCCCAACTGAAACCTCAGCAGCAGCGACAACCATAACGAAAAACACCAACATTTGCCCAATTTCATTCCCAATATAACTTGAAAACCCAACAAGCGCTAAATTCACCGAATTAAGCATAAGCTCAATGCACATAAAAATCACAATTGCATTTCTCCTTATCAAAACCCCAATAACTCCGATGGTAAAAAGTATCAAACTCAAAAAAAGATACCAGGATAATGGAATCATAACTTCCTCACCCGAATTTTATTTTCAAATTATTCAAGCCATAGAGCCACATCAAAATCTTACTCAAATTTTCTTTTAGCGAGGACTATTGCACCAACGATTGCAGAAATCAGAATCAGCGAGGTTATTTCAAACGGCAGGATATAATTTGTAAACAATCTCTCTCCGATAAATTCAATTTTACCAATTTCAACCGCATTTCCAGCTTGTTTTAAAAATCTACCGCCCATAGACCGCCCAAGCCCGAGAGCAATTTCAGCAAAAACAAAAAGAACAAGCAAGAAAGCCACTAATCTTCTAAAGTCAAATTTGTCGCTTAACCTCTTCTCACCTTGAAGATTTAAAAGCATTATCACAAAAACGAATAAAACCATTATAGCCCCAGCATAAACGAGAACCTGAATTATAGCTATGAACTGTGCCCCAAGGGTTAGATAAAGAATAGATAAGGATAAAAAATTAACTATTAGAAAGATAGCACTTTTAACAGGATTTGCCCTCGTTATCATTAAAATTGCCGATGCAATTGATATAAAAGCAAGAAATAAAAAAACAAGTGCTTGTGTCGTCATCTGGCAAATACTTTATTTTTAAACTTATGGTAAATATAAAAATTTGGGGTGAAATAATCAACGAAATCAACCCCCTACACTAAAATAGAGCCGTATCCCAAAGCAAACAAAGTTGACAATAAAACAAATCTCACTTTAAACGATGTCACCCTGAACTTGCTTCAGGGTCTAAAAAGTGCTGATTACGAGACGCCAAAACAAGTTAAGCATGACAGACGTCCTACACCTTTTCTTCTACTCAAGTTTTTCAAACACATTCCCCCTGCACTTGACATTTGCAAAATAATTTATTATAATAGAAGGTAGAAAGGCAAAAATAATTACGGAGGTCAAAATGCCGTTGGAGGATTTACGCCTAACCAATAATTATGTCACTTACGAACAGCTTCAAAAGTTTTTCGCTGATAAACTTGAATTGCTTGAAAGAGAAATTGAAGCAAAGCTTTTGCAACTAAAAGAATCAAGGTTTAATTACCTTGAAGAGAAGCTCAATTTAAAAACCGAGATAGAAGCTCTTAAAGAACAATTCAAACTTTTAAATTCTGAATTCATTACACGCATAACAAATTTAAGTTATAAAGTCCTTGAGATAAATAACTATTTCACTCAAAAGCTTGCTGAAATTAACCATCAATTTGCTGAGCTCAACGCATCAATAATAGCTGAATTTGAAAGATATAGAAAGGACTTTTACGAATTTCTTTCAAAAAGTGATCTTCGCTCATTTATTGAGAACAATGCCGACATAATCCCCTACCTTTTTTCGCCCATAACTAACGAGTTAAGTGAGTTTAAAGATAAATTATCAGCTATTGAGAGAAATCTTAACTTGATTCAAAATTTCTATGCAAATATAACTGAGCAAATAAACAAGCAAGTTGGTGAAATAATAAATACAACTTTTGACAAACTTAAAGAAACACTTCAAGTCAAGGTAAACTCGCTTGAAATTAACCCGAACATTGACCCCGTGGTCTTAAACGAGTTTAAGAATGAAGTTTCACAGCTTTTAAATAACCTGAACCGAGAAATTGCTGAGTTAAAGTTAAACTATAACGCTGTTCCTCAATCGGACAATACTCAAATACTTATGGACATAAACTCAAAGCTTGATGAGATTAGAAACCTTGGGTATGGGAAGGAATTCGTAGTTCCAGAAATTCCAGATGCTGAAGTTTTAAGGCAAATTTCCGAAGAAATTCAAAACAATCTTGCCCTTATAAAGAAAATTTCAGAAGAGATAGCACTCAATACAAATGCTTTGACATTTACGCCTTCGGTTAATTTAGATGAAAGCCTAAAATTAATTGATGCACAGATAAACAGCATAAAATCCACATTTGACGAAGTTGCAACTTCACAGTATGAAATTCAAAATAACATAGGTAATTTACTTGAAAAAGTAGCTGTTATAACAACCGAAATCCCAAATGTTTCAAGGACAGTTAAAAAAGATATAGCCGAAAGTTTTCAAGTTATAAAATCCGAGATAATCAAGGAATTAAAAGCTCAAAAGCAGGACTTGACTACATCAATTAACTCAATTAATGAAACAGTTCAATCATTTAAAAGTTATCCCTTCATAATTATCATTTGCACACTTCTTATTATAATTGGGGCAATGATTTTGCAAAAGTTCGTTTTTTAATTCTTGCTTAATCAAATTTTTCGCTTTCTTTTTAAATTTGTAAGAAATCTACGCTTTTATTAGATTTTTTAAAAAACTTTTGGAAAAGATTATGAAGGCTGAAGATATAAGGAAATCATTTGTTAAATTTTTTGAGGACAGAGGACATACATTTGTTCCAAGTTCACCAGTTATACCTTTTGACGACCCAACGCTTCTATTCACAAACGCTGGGATGAACCAATTTAAAGATGTTTTTCTTGGAACAGGGACAAGACCATACAAAAGAGCTGTAAATTATCAAAAATGCATCCGCGTCAGTGGGAAGCATAACGACCTTGAAGAAGTTGGGAAAGATACATATCACCACACATTTTTTGAGATGCTTGGCAATTGGTCGTTTGGCGATTATTATAAAAAAGAAGCGATAGAATGGGCATGGGAACTTCTAACAAAGGAATGGGGACTCCCGAAAAATAGATTATATGCAACTGTATTTAAGGATGATGACGAAGCTGAAGAATATTGGAAAAAAGTGACGGACATAGCGCCGAATAGAATTTTAAGATTTGATGAAAAATCAAACTTCTGGGAAATGGGAGATACTGGTCCGTGTGGACCTTGCTCTGAAATTCACATTGACCTTGGCGAAGGAACATGCAACAAAAACCATAAGTGTGGGGTAAATGTTGATGGATGTTCAAGATTTATTGAGTTGTGGAATCTCGTCTTCATCCAATTTAATCGCAACGAAAAAGGAGAACTTGAACCTCTACCAGCAAAACATGTTGACACTGGAATGGGACTTGAAAGAATAACTGCTATATTGCAAGGTAAAAATTCAAACTATGACACAGACCTTTTCCAGCCATTAATTGAAGAAATCTCAAGACTTACAGGCAAGGAATACATTGGAGATAGGAATCAAGTTGCTATGCGTGTGCTTGCGGACCATATAAGGATGTTAACATTTGCGATAACGGATGGAGCTGCCCCATCAAATGAGGGAAGAGGTTATGTTTTAAGAAGGATTTTAAGAAGAGCTTCAAGATATGCACGAAACCTTGATATGCATGAACCATTTATTTACAAGTTAGTTGACAAAGTTGTAGAGATAATGGGCAAAGCTTACCCAGAAATAGAGTTAAAGAAAGAGTATGTGAAAGAGATAATAAAAACAGAGGAAGAGAATTTCAATCAAACGCTTGACCGTGGAATTGAGATATTTGAAAGTGTTATATCAAAACTTGAAAAGAAAGGTGTAAAGGTTTTTCCTGGTGAAGAAGCGTTCAAACTTTATGATACATATGGATTTCCAATTGACCTCACCAATCTTATGGCTGAGGAGAGAGGCTTTAAGGTTGACATTATTGAGTTTGAACGATTAATGAGCGAACAAAGAGAGAGGTCAAGAGAAGCAACGCGAAAAATTTTCACAGAAGGAAAGATAAGCATTGCCGAAAAAGTTGAAGCCCTGCTTAGAAAAGGTGATGTTATCAAAACCGAATTTGACCCTGATTTGAAGCAATATGAATTTGAAGTTAACGATGAATCAAACAGAGTCATATTACTTTCAAGCGATGACGAGCATATAGACCAGATTGTCTTTTCAAAACGAACTATATTTTATCCCGAATCAGGTGGACAAGTTGGAGATACAGGAAAGTTAATTTATCCAGATGGTGAAATTGAAATCATTGATACACAAAGGGTTGACGATTTAATAATTCATTTTATCCCGAAAATTAAAAAAGACAGCAAACAAGCTAAAGAGATTGAGAAATTTGTAAAAAGCGGTGGCAAATTTATCGCAAAAATTGATGTTGAAAGAAGAAAGTCAATAATGAAAAATCATTCGGCAACGCATCTTTTGCACTCTGCTTTGAGAAAAGTTCTTGGAACGCACGTTCAGCAAGCTGGCTCACTTGTGGCACCCGATAGATTGAGATTTGATTTCACTCACCCAAGAAAACTTGGCAAAGAAGAAATTGAAATGGTTGAACATCTCGTCAATGATTTGATATTTGAAGATATTGAACTCGTGAAAGAATACAAACCTATTAAACAGGCTCTTGAAGAAGGTGCGTTAGCTTTCTTTGGAGATAAATACGGAGATATTGTAAGAACTGTTAGAATTGGCGATTTCAGTTATGAGTTATGCGGAGGAACGCATCTTGACAGAACAATTGAAACAGGTTATTTCAAAATTATTTACGAGGGAAGTATCGCAAGCGGTGTAAGAAGAATTGAAGCAATTACAGGTAAAGCCCTTGAAAAGTATTTGAAGGAAAAAGAAGAGGAGATCTTAAAACTAAACGAAAAAATTGATTCGTTACTTGAAGAGAAAGAAAACCTTGAAAAAGAACTGACGCGGGTAAGGCTAAAACTTATTTCAAATGAAATTGAAAAAGCGGTGAACTCTTCAGATATACTAAGGATTGATGGTTTAAAAGTTGTTTCACTGAAAGTTGATGCAAGAAACATTGATGAACTTAAACAATTCGGCGACATCCTCCGGAGCAAAATTGGAAGTGGCGTTGGGCTTTTAGCGAGCGTGATCGGTGATAAGATTAATTTTGTTTGTGTTGTTACAGATGACCTCGTAAGAGACAGAAAACTTAACGCTGGGGAAATAGTTCGTAAAGTTGCAAAAATCACAGGTGGCAGTGGTGGAGGACACCCCAATATGGCAACAGCTGGTGGAAAAGATATCTCAAAACTTGATGAAGCACTTAAGAATTTACCTAAAATAGTTCAAGAGAGCCTGTAGAAATAAAAAGGGGCTGGATTGATAAAGGAAAATTCAAAAGACAAAAAAACTTTTAAAAATTCACCGGGCAAAGTTTACAAACTTTTAATTGATGAAATTAATAAAAACGGCTCGCTTTATTTTATTTTAATTGACCCTGACAAACCAAACAAAGACATTCAAAGCTTCACCCGCATCGCAACAGAATGCGGTGCTGATGGATTCTTCATAGGAAGCAGTATACTTCTTTCCGAAAATTTTGAAAGATGCCTTAAACTTGTAAAGCAAAATACAAATAAACCAGTAATAATCTTCCCCGGAAGCGTATACCAAATTTCAAAATTTGCAGATGCAATTTTATTTCTCTCCGTTCTAACAAGCACAAACACCGAATACATTGTCGGACAGCAAACACTTGCAGCACCGATAATTTTCAAATATGGAATTGAACCGATTTCAACCGCTTATCTCTTGATTGAGTCAGGCAAAATGACATCAGCAGTCTTTATGAGCCAGAGCAAGCAAATTCCAAGAGATAAACCCGACATAGCAGTTGCGTATGCGTTAACAGCTCAGTATCTTGGAATGAAACTTATTTATCTTGAAGCAGGAAGTGGTGCTGATAACTCAGTTCCTGCAGAGTTAATCCAAAAAATAAAAAGCTTCATTGATATTCCGTTGATTGTTGGCGGTGGCATAAAAAATCCTGAAACAGCATTTGAAAAAGCAAGAGCTGGAGCTGACATAATCGTGACGGGCAACATACTTGAAAATACATCCGTGAAAAATTTAAAAAGTTTAATTTCTGAATTTGCAAACGCAATACATAAAAAATAGTGAATTCAAAAATGGACAAGATAAAATTCATAGAGACATCACTTCTTGAAAGTGCACAGCTTAAAAGAGAAATTTTTTCAAAGTGCACCGAACAAATTTTAAAAGCAGTTGAGGTAATATCAAATGCGTTTAAAAACGGCAAAAAACTTCTACTTTGTGGAAATGGTGGAAGCGCCGCAGATTCACAACATATAGCAACTGAATTTGTCATCCGACTTAACCCAAAAATAAAAAGACCAGGCTTACCAGCAATTGCTATAACAACAGATTCATCAAATCTCACAGCTGGTGGAAACGATATAGGTTTTGAAAACACATTCGCAAGAACAGTTGAAGCTTTGGGCAATCAAGGCGATGTGTTAATAGGAATAAGCACAAGCGGAAATTCTGAAAATGTAATAAGGGCTGTGAAAACCGCAAAAGAAAAAGGCATGACTGTGATAGGTTTACTTGGACGAGATGGCGGGCAAATGAAAAAACTTTGTGACATAGCTATCATCGTCCCATCAAACAATACACAACGAATCCAAGAAGGACATATAACAATCGGGCACATCATAAGTGAACTTGTTGAAATTGAACTTTACGGTGAACCCGAATAATCTACACCATAAATAAAACTCTGACTAAATCTGTAATGTTAGACCTACTCTCGTTTCACACTTCTAAATAGTCTTAATGGTATCTATAGGCTTCTCCCTTATGTCATCCCGAACTCATTTCAAGTTCTCTTGTTTCAACCTACCCCTCACCTCACCAATACCATCTTCTTTACACTTCTAAACCTACCAGCCCTCATC
>CAYTKW010000006.1:0-198263 GCA_964438815.1 uncultured Bacteroidota bacterium | reverse complement strand
AAAAATTGTGATTTGTTTATATTTGAGTAAAAAGTTAAAACTTTGACTTGTGAGAGAGGATAAGGTTATTTATAAAGAAGAGCAGAGGTCAAAGGAATTTTTTATGCTGTGGTTACCGTGTTTCTTTCTTTTGTCGGGATTTTAATTGCATATTTGATTTGGGGTGAAGGTAGGTTTGATAAGGAATTTTATGATGTGTTGGAGATTTTGCTTATAATGTTTATCATTTCCGTTTTAATTTTTTTGAATAATTTTTGAGCTTTTGGGTATGGGGAAAATGAAAATTATTGTTAAGCGGGATAAGATGATTATTAGGGTTGAGTTTTTTAGAGCTTTGAAAATTGGGAAAGATGAAATTAAAAGTGTTAATGTAATTAAAGATATTGGTGAGTATATGAATAAGTTAGAGGATTCAACAATTTATCTTGGAACATGGATGGCACGGTTTTCGGCGCAAAAGGTTTGGGTTTATTCCAATAAGCTGATTAATACATACATTTACTCTGGTAAAGGTGGTGTTGAAATTGAGTTTAAAGTTCCAGAGGATAGCTCAGGCTTAGGGGCAAGAATTGGCAAATGGTTGACAAATTCTGCCGGTTTAAGGTTTATATATGTGATTACGAGTAAGAATCCGAATCGTTTAAGTGAGGTTTTGAAGTTAATTAAAGGTTAAGAGGTTTACTGTGATAAAAATGTTAATGATTTTACGCAAGCCAAAGACATGCTGATATGGGATTAACTTAATCTTCCGCATATGCTTGATTGAAATATGAAATCGTAGATTTGGTCTTTTCTTAAATCTTTTGGAATAGCGAAGAAAATCAAGTCTGAATCTTTGCCTTTTTCAATACTACCACAAGTGTTATCAAAGCCGAGGGCTTTTGCGCCGTTTATAGTTGCAATTTTTATCAATTCTTCATCGCTTACATCAGGGTAGAATTCCTGCACAAACCTCAACTCGTGAAGAATGTTTAGGTCGCGATTGCTCGTTAGACTGTCAGTCCCAAGACAAACATTGATACCACTGTCAAGGAATTTTCTAACAGGTGCTTTCCCAACCTTGAGAAAGAAATTACTCCTTGGACAAGTACATACACTTACTTTTCTTGAGCTTAAAATTTCAATGTCCTCATCATCAACATTTACACAATGAACTGCAAGTGTATTTTCGTCAAGAAATCCAAGGCTGTCAAGATATTTAACTGGCGATGTCGCTGGTGGTTTCCAATCTGATTTTAATCTGCCGAGTTGAACTAATAAATTATAAAAAAAGCCAGTGCCATTTTTTATAAATTCAATCTCTTCAACAGGTTCAGCCAGGTGAACGCTTGTTTTTGCTGTCCCGCTGAAGTTTTTTATCATCTTAAACAAGTTTTCTGAAACGGAGTAAGGAGCGTGTGCCGATAGGGAAACGCGGAATAAATTTTCAATATTGTGTGAGCTTGCAACTTTGTTTGTATTTTTAACTAATTCACTTGCAATTTCAAAAAAACCTTTTCCTCTCTCGTCATCAAATGCAATCAATTCAACGAATATATGAACCTTCAGCGGAGCCCTAAGTAGCGTTGTTAGTAAAGTTGCTGTATTTGTCACATCTCCAATAGCAATTGTTCCAGAATTTATCATCTCAACAAGCTTTTTTCGCACAAGACTTTTAAATCTCTTATCAAAAATTGAATCAAGAAATTTTATCTTTCTGAAAATTCTTCTGTTGTATTTATCCCGCTTGGTCATAAGTTTTGCAAGCCAGTCGCGGAAATTTTTTATTTCTTTAATTTTAATTTTTATGTTTGAAAGTTCAAGGTGAGTGTGTGCATTTACAAAGCCAGGCATTATCAAGGCATTTTTAAGGTCAATTTTTTGAACATTTTTAAATTTTGACTCAATTTCTTCTCTATGTCCAAAATCAACTATTTTGTTTTTATCAACTACAACAGCCCCATTTTCAATAATTTCAGAAGTTACAGGGAGAATGTATCTAGCTAAAAAAATTTTCATAGGTTATTAAACTTTAGTTGTGGAAATTGCATCTAATTTAGTGAAGATAAAACACAAAACAAAAGCTCCAGGAGGATGAAGTTATGAAAGTGAAAGCAGTAATAATAGCGCTTGGTTTGTTGCTTTTAACCACTACATCATTTAGCCAAATGTTTGGTCCAGGGTTCAAATTTCGCGGTGATTTGTTTCAACAGAGAGGTATAGCACGACTTTATGAGGAACTCAAACTTACAGATGAGCAAAAGAGCAAACTTCAAAATCTATCTTTTGAATTTCGCAAAAAGCAAGCAGATATCGCTGGGAAATTGAACAAGGCTAGGATTGAGCTTCAGGAACTTCTTTCAGCAGAGAAAACAGATAAGACGGCAATTGATAAAAAGTTAGATGAGATATCTGGTTATATGAAGGAAATGATGAAGAATAGGGCTGAGCACTGGCTTAGTATTCAGCAAATTTTGACACCTGAGCAGAGAAAGATTTTAAATGAGAGGCTATATTTTCGCTGGTGGGGTGGAGCAAGAGGTGGATTAAGATTACATTGCCCCTGGTAAAAAACGCACTTTTTTAGCCCTCCCCAAAATTGGGGAGGTTTTTTTATTTGTTTGATAAAATTTTCAAAATTTCAGAGTGTAAAAATTCATTTGCTACAATTACCCCATTTTTTCTGATATTTTCATCGTTGTATAAAATTTCTCTACCAAGCGAATCTGTAATTTTAAGCCCGGCTTCTTCAGTTATGATGTGTGCACCCGCAAGGTCCCATTCGCTTTTACTAAATACGCTTACGGTTGCATCAGCCCATTCACTTGCAACGCTTACAATTTTATAAGCTATGCTTTCTCTAAGCTTAATCTCACCAAATTTTTCAGCCAATTCTCTTATTTTCTCAACTTCGCGAATTTCTTTTCTGCTTACGATTATTGAAGATTCCTTCATTGATTTTTTATGATTTTGGCTTATATGGAGTTTTTTAAGTTCATTCGTTTTTAAATTTTTTAAAAATGAGCCATTTCCGCTGACGCCGTAGTAAAGCTCGCCAGTTATGGGATTGTGAGCAATTCCAAGCACGGGTTTTTTCTGTATGACAAGTGAGATAGAGATTGAAAATTCGGGTATACCTTTTAAAAAATCATTTGTTCCATCAAGCGGGTCAACAACCCAAACCCTTTGTTTTTTTAGTCTTGTTTTATCGTCAATTGTTTCTTCTGAAAGCCATCTATCGTTTGGAAAGTTTGAGATTATTTTATCTTTCAAAATTTCGTTTGATTCAATATCGGCGTCTGTAACGGGATTTCCTTTTCCAGATTTGCTTTTGTATTTGATGTTATAATTCTTCTTTTGAAAATATCTTCTTAAAATTTCGCCTGCTTCAATTACAGCCAGAGTCGCTATTTCAAGTTCTTTCTGATATTCCATATGCGTTCAATTTTTTCAAAAAATTATTGAAATTTGGAAAAACAAAAAAGTTTGTTTCATCCTTTCAAATTTTTTAAATTTAAAAAACAAAATTGGTTTCAGACTTGCTTTGGGTTTTGAGGATGACATTGCTTTTATTTGGACTTTTAGTGTTGATTTACATATATCTGGCGTTTAGGGTATTTAATGCTGTTAAAGATGTAACTGGCGAAAATTCAAATGTAGTAAAAGTTTTGATTTTCTTTATTCCGTTTTATCTTTTGTCTTATCCAATTATTGGTTTAATTGGCTATTTGTTCGATGTGCAAGGTATAGTTTCAAGTTTTAGGTTTGGTCATAAATTATTTGACATTTTATTCACATATCCATTTTGGTTTGGGCTTGTTTTTGTCGGTCAGATTTTGCTTCCAATTCTTGTGCTTGATTTAAGCAAGATAATTTTATCGCTTGTGAAGGTATATTCTTTGCAGGTGAAATTAAACTACATATATCCACGGTTAATTTTACTCCTTGCCATTTCAATTGCTATATATTCAGGGGTAAAAATTTACAGAGGTACAAATTCAATTAAAGTAAACAAGGTCAATTTTAAAGTTAAATTTTTGCCTAAAGCTTTACACAATTTCAAAATCGCACACATAAGCGATATACAAGCTGATAGTAGAACTGGGGAAGAGAAGATTAAAAGATATGTTGAGCTTTTAAATTCGCTTCAACCTGACCTTGTGGTCTTTACTGGGGATATGGTGACTTATGGGACGAAGCATATACCTATTGCAGTTAAATCGTTATCAAATATAAAATCAAAATTTGGGTTTTATTCTTGCATCGGTGACCATGATTATTGGGCTGGAGTTGAAGTCATAAAAAGTGAGATGATCAAATACGGTTTGAGATTATACGATGATGAGAATGTTAGGTTGAAGATAGATGGAGCTGAAGTTGGGTTAACATTTGTGACGAATATATACAGTTTGCGTCCCGCGCTTGAGGTGTTAAATGAATTGTCATCTCAAAATAATGCTGACTTAAAAATTTTTGTCACACATCAACCGTCAGAAAGTCTTGTTAATTTTGCACTTGAAAATGGGTATCAAATTTTTCTTGCTGGTCATACTCACGGAGGTCAAGTGGTAATTTCGTTCTTTGGATTTAAGTTCATACCGTCAAGGATTGAGACAAGGTATGTTTCGGGACATTATAAGCTTGGTTCAATGCTTGTGAATGTGAATAATGGACTTGGCTTCACTCTTGCGCCGATTAGGTTTAATGCTCCAGCTGAGATAACTTTAATAAATCTTCTTCCTGAAAGTTGATGTATAAATTTATTTTTCTTTTATGTTTAGTTTTGTTTATTTCGGGTTGTTCAAGGGAAGTTAACGAAATTATTGGGCCTGATACAAATCCGCCTTCGCCACCGCAAGGGCTTTATGTCTATTTTGCTGGTGATGGTATGGTGATACTTGTATGGCAGAGCAATCGTGAGCTTGATTTGTCATTTTATAAAGTCTATCGCGGTGTTGATACATTAAATTTTTCTTATGTTGGGAGTGCGAGCGAGAATGTATTTGCTGATAAAGGGCTTGATTATGATACGACATATTATTACTATATCACTGCGGTTGATAACTCTGGAAATGAAAGTGAGCCGAGTTTAATTGTGAGCGCAAAGCCTGTAAATCTTGCTCCACCGACTCAGCCTTATGGTCTTGTTGTTGATGCACATAATGACCCTGATGGAGTTTATTTTAATTTGAGATGGCGCGAAAATCCAGATGGCGATTTAAAACTTTACAAAATTTTTAGATCTACAACGCAAAATTTTCAAATAAGCGATTCTAACTTAGTTGGAATTTCGGCGGTAAATTTTTATCGTGATACATTGAATTTGACCTCTGGGCATCGGTATTATTATAAGGTTGTTGCTGTTGACAAAGGAGGACTTGAGAGTAAGCCAAGTTATGAGGATGATGATGTAATTTTGTTGACCCCCGAACTTATCCATCCGTTGGATAGGGCGTTTGTAGGTTATAGCTTTACTTTTAAGTGGAAAAAAGTTGAAGATGCGACAGGATATGTTGTTTTTGTTTCGACATCAAGATTTGGAAATGAAATATGGAAAAAGGTTGTTTATTCAGAAAGCGATACCATTTCTATTTCTTATACTGGTCCAGCGCTTTATAATGGTAGAACTTATTTTTGGAAAGTTGCGACTTTTACAAAGGATGAGGATATTATAAATTCAATAAGTGAAACGAGAAGTTTCACGATAAATGCAAGATGATTGAAGCGATAAGCATAGTCAAATATTTTGGTGAAAAACTTATTCTTGACAGGGTAAGTTTTAGTGTCCGTAAGGGAGAGATTTGCGGTTATGTCGGTCCAAATGGAGCTGGTAAAACGACGACGATAAAAATTTTAATTGGGATGCTTAAGCCAACTTCTGGGGTTGCGTATATTGGTGGTGTAAATGTCATTGAGAATCCTACCGATGTTAAGCGGATAATTGGTTATGTTCCTGAATCTGGGGCTGTATTTGAGACATTGACGCCAATGGAGTTTCTTACATTTGTTGGCAGAGTGTATCATATGGATAAGAAGGATATAGAGAGCAGAGCTTGTGAGTTGATGGAAATTTTTGAGATTTATGATAAAAGAAATGAGCCTATGATAAGTTTTTCAAAAGGTATGAAGCAAAAGGTTATTTTAATTTCGGCATTACTTCACGACCCTGAGGTTTTATTTCTTGATGAGCCGTTAAATGGGCTTGATGCGAGAGCTATTCAGGTTTTTAAAGAAATTGTTAAAAATCTTGCTGAAAAAGGTAGGACGATATTTTATTCTTCTCATTTACTTGATGTAATTGAGAAAATTTGCGATAAACTTGTGGTCATAAATCGGGGGAAGGTTATTGCTATTGGAACGGTTGAGGAGATACTTGGCGTTGCTGGGGTTTCGGATTTAAGCGAAGCTTTTGCGAAGTTGACGGGTGATGAATTAATTGAGGGGAAGATAAGAGATTTTATAAGTAAAATGAGGTCTGGTTTTTAATTTGCAATTTGTATTCAATTTTTTTATATTTCTAAAAAACTCATCTTTTGGTGGGCTTTAAACCCACTATTTTTTTGATTTCTATGTTGGATGTTGAGCAGATAAGGTCAAAGCTTAGAGAAATAATTGTGCCGATTGTTGAAAATTTAGGTGCTTATTTAGTTGACATTAATTTGAAGGGAGTTGGCAAGAAGATGGTGGTTGAAGTTCTGGTTGATACTGATGATGGCATAACTGTTAAGAAATGTGAGGAGATAAGCAGAAAAATTTCAGATGCACTTGATTTTTATGACCCTATACCCTGGAGCTATAGGCTTGAAGTTTCATCGCCTGGGGTTGGTAATCCTTTTAAGGTCAAGAGACAGTATTTTACGAATGTAGGGAGGTTTTTGAGGGTCAGGTATATTGATGAGGCTTCAGGTCAAATATTTGAAATTTTGGGTCGGCTTGTTTATGCTGGTGATGATGAGATTAAGTTAGAGGTTGAAGATAATGATACGATTGTTCTAAAATATGGGCAGATAATTGAAGCGAAAACTGAAATTGTGTGGTGAAAATTAAATTTTGGAAAATTAGGTTATGAATCGTGAAATAGTTGAAGCATTCACGCAACTTGCAAAAGAGAAAAAGATTGAAAAAGATAAGATTTCTTTTATTCTTGAGGATATTTTTAAGACGCTTGTTAGGAAAAAGTATGGTGATGATGCTGAATTTGACGTTATTGTGAATATGGAGAGAGGCGATATAGAGATTTATCTTATGAAGGATATAGTTGATGTTATCAAAGACCCTTTGAGGGAGATTTCACTTGAGAAGGCTAAGGAATTTGACCCAACTCTTGAGGTTGGAGAAAAGTTTGTTGAGAAGATTGATTTGAAAGATTTTGGTTTGAGGTTGATAGCGCAGGCAAAGCAATTGTTTATTCAGAAGTTAAGCGAATATGAGCGTGATGCTATAATGAAGGAATATGAATCGCATAAGGGTGAGATTTTGATAGGTGAAATTTATCAAGTTTACACTGGAAGGGATGGTAAGCCTGAGACTGTTCTTTTGATGCACAATAGGAACGAGTTGATTCTGCCAAGAAGTGAAATGATCCCAGATGAAAGATACAGGAAGAATGAAAGTTTAAGGGTTCTTGTTAAAGAAGTGAAGCCACTGAATCTAAAAGATGAACGAAGGGGCGGAGGGAATCCGCAGATTATAGTTTCAAGAGCTGACCCACAGTTTCTTGTTAAGTTGTTTGAGCTTGAAATCCCGGAAGTTTATGATGGTGTTGTAGTTATTAAAAATGTTGCCAGATTGCCGGGCAAGAAATCAAAAGTTGCGGTTGCTTCAACCGATGAAAGGGTTGACCCTGTTGGAGCGTGCGTTGGAATGAAGGGTGTAAGGATTCATTCAATAGTTAAAGAACTTAACAATGAGAATATAGATATAATTGCTTACAGCGATGATCCTGCGATTTTTGTCGCGAGGGCTTTGCAACCCGCAAAGCCAAAGGCTGTTGAAATTGATAAAGAGAAGCGAAGGGCGATAGTTTATGTGCCACCTGAAGAGGTCTCATCTGCTGTTGGAAGTGACGGCATAAATGTAAAACTTGCATCTGAATTGACTGAATATGATATTGAGATAGTTTCAACGGAGGGTGAGAAGAAGGATATTCAAAGGATTGTTCGCTTGTCTGATTTGAGAGATCAAATTGGAGAAGAGATTTATCAACGGCTTAAAGATGCTGGAATTGAAACGAATAGAGATTACCTTGCGCTTTCTGATGATAACATAAAGTCAATCCTGTCTGGATTGCCCGGAGTTGATGATAAGAAGATAAAGAGGTTGAGAAACATAATAAGAAAAGCTTCAAGATAACATCATGGCGAAGAGAGTTTATCAAATAGCTAAGGAGTTGAACATATCATCCGATGAGCTTGTTAGTTTTTTGCAAAAGCAGGGATTTTCGGAAGTGAAAAGCTACATGTCTCCCGTTGATGATAAGATGCTTGAAGTTATAAATAAGCATTATAAGCATGAAAGAGAGATAGCTGAACGTTTGAGGAGGAAGAAAGGGAAGTTGGAGAAACCTATTGAGCAGGTTGCGCCGAAGGTTCAAGATGTTGAAATTTCAGAACCGCTCCAGGAACAAGTTCAAATTGAAGAGCCAAAAGTAGTAAGTGAAGAAGTTATACCTGAAAAGGTAGAAGAAGTGGAAGTGCCTGAACAACCTGAAAGTGAAGTTGTTGAAAATGGTTTGGAAGGGCAAGCTGTTTCGGAGCCCGTTGTTGAATCTGTCGCTGAGCAAGCAGAGGAAAAGGAGAGTATTGAAATTGAGGAGATGAAGGCTGAAGAAAAGCTTGAGCGGGTTGAAAAGCCAATTGAACCTTCGCCTGTAGCAGAATCTGAAACAGTAGCAGTTAGGTTAGACGTTAAAGAATCTGCGCAAGCAGAACCTATTGTAGAGGAGCAGGCTAAACCAGCTGGTGGGATGGTTTATGTTGACCTTCACGAAAGGAGAAGGGATAGACCTGAGAAGAGATTTAGGGAAGATAGGGAAAAAGGTGAGGGAGAGCCGAGAAGAAGGAAGCGAAGGGGAAGAAAAATGAGACCGCCGATTGAGCGGAAAGAGAAGGAAACAACAAAGGAGCCAGGTGTTGAAGAGGTTGTTCATTCTCCGGATGTTGCAGTGATGAAAGAAGAGACGAGAAAGAAAAAGCAGGCGAGAGAAAAAGAGGAGAAGAAGAGAAAGGTAGTTGAGATTGAAGATATAGAGATAAAGAAGCCGTTGAAGAAGCCTAAACGAAGCAGAGTTGAAGTTGATGAAGAGGAGATATGGAAGAGAGTTGAGCAAACACTTGCGGAGATGGAAGATTCGGGACCTGATTTGAGAGAGATGATAAAAAAGCGCAAGAAGAAAGAAAGAAGAGAGAAGGAAGAGAAAAGGATAGAACAGATTGAGCGCGAGAATAGAAAGATAAAAGTTGCAGAGTTTATAACTGTTAATGAGCTTGCCAATCTTCTTGGGGTTTCAGCAAGTGAGGTAATTAAAAAGTGTTTGGGGCTTGGGCTTGTTGTATCAATAAATCAAAGGCTTGACTTTGACACAATAACTCTTATTGCAAGTGATTATGGCTTTGAAGTTGAGCGCGCAGAGGGATACCTTGAAGATGTGATTGAGGAAGAGCCAGATCGTGAGGAAGATCTTGAGCCAAGACCACCAGTTGTAACAATTATGGGACATGTTGACCATGGTAAAACGACGCTTCTTGATTACATAAGGCAGAGCAATATCGTTGCTGGTGAGGCTGGTGGAATAACACAGCACATTGGAGCTTACCAGGTTACACTTCCAAATGGCAAGCAAATAACATTTATTGACACCCCTGGGCATGAAGCGTTTACTGCGATGAGAGCCCGAGGTGCACAAGTGACGGACATTGTAGTTCTTGTAGTTGCAGCTGATGATGCGGTTATGCCTCAAACTGTTGAGGCTATAAATCATGCTCTTGCGGCAAATGTTCCGATTATTGTTGCCATAAATAAAATTGATAAGCCTGAAGCTAATCCAGATAAAATTAAACAGCAACTTGCAGAAAGAGGAATACTTGTTGAAGATTGGGGTGGAAAACATCAATGCGTTGAAATTTCAGCAAAGTATGGTAAAAATGTGGACCTTCTTTTGGAGAAGATTCTCCTTGAAGCTGAACTTATGGATCTTAAAGCAAACCCGAAGAAAAGAGCTCGCGGTGTTGTAATTGAGTCAAAGCTTGATAAAGGGCGTGGTCCAATTGGAACTGTGCTTGTTCAAAATGGGACATTGAAAATTGGTGACCCGTTTGTTGCAGGTGCTACATTTGGAAGAGTTAGGGCGATGTTTGATGAAAGAGGAAATAGAGTTGAGATTGCCAAACCTTCAACACCTGTCCAAGTTATAGGTTTTGACCAACTTCCTGAGGCGGGTGATTCATTTGTTGTAGTTGAAGATGAGAAGAGAGCAAGAGAAATCGCAAACAGAAGAGTCCAGCTAAGGCGTGAGCAAACATTTAGACAGATTAGAGCGATTTCATTGAATAAACTATCTGAACAAATTAAAGAGGGTAAAGTTAAAGAGTTGCCTGTAATCATAAAAGCTGATGTCAATGGTTCTATTGAAGCTTTGTCTGATTCATTGATGAAGCTTTCAACTGAAGAAGTGAAAGTTAGAATAATTCATAAAGCGGTTGGTGCTATAAGTGAGTCTGATGTTTTGCTTGCCCAGGCATCTGGGGCTATCATAATTGGTTTTAATGTTAGACCTACATCAAGTGCGAAGAAGCTTGCAGAGAATGAAAATGTTGAGATACGGCTTTACAACATTATTTACAATGTTATTGAGGATGTGAAGAAAGCCCTTGAAGGTATGCTTGAGCCTGAAAAGAGAGAAGAGTTTCTTGGGACTGCTGAGGTCAGGGAGACATTCAAAATTTCAAAAGTTGGGACTGTTGCTGGTTGTTTTGTGACGGAGGGTAAAATTTTGAGAAATTCACGAGCTCGCTTGATAAGAAACGGAATAGTAATTTACGATGGAAAGATCGCGTCTTTGAAGAGGTTTAAAGATGATGTTAAAGAAGTTGAAGCTGGGCTTGAGTGTGGCATTGCGCTTGAAAATTATAACGATATAAAGGTTGGCGATATAATTGAATCTTACAATGTTCTTGAAATCAAAAGAAAGATTGAAGAGGTGAAAAAGACTTAAATTTTTTGAACTTAAAGCGAGGGATTAAAATGAGCACTTTAAGAGCTGAGCGTGTTGCTTCATTAATTAAAGAGGAGGTTTCTGATATAATAACGAAAGTCCTTGAACATGAAAATGTTGGTTTTTGGACGGTCACAGGTGTGAGGGTGAGTTCAGATTTAAGGCATGCAAAAATTTACATTAGCATTTACGGGGATAAAGTAACACAGCAAAACACAATTCGTAAGATTGAATCCCTTAAAAAAACAATAAGGTCACGGCTTGGTTCAAGATTGAGGCTTAGGTTTATTCCAGAGATAGAGTTTTATCTTGATGATACGCTTGAGCATGTTGATAGGATAAATGCCCTTTTAAAACAAATTGAGCAAGAGAAAAACGATAAGAAAGGTGATGACGCTGGCACAGAAGATAAGACAGGGTGAAATAATACTTGTGAATAAACCGGCGGGATGGACATCTTATAAAGTTGTTGTTAAAATAAAGCGGTGGTTTAGGGTAAAAAAAGTTGGACATGGTGGGACACTTGACCCATTTGCAGAAGGGCTTCTTATCATCGCAACTCAAAATAAAACAAAGGAGCTTTCAAAGATAATAGAACTTGATAAGGAATATGAAGGTGTAATGGTGCTTGGGGCAATTACCCCAAGTTATGATTCGGAAACAGAGATAATTGAGCATAGAAGTCTTGATGGTATCACTGAGGAAAAGATAAGAGAAACTGTTAAGTATTTTATTGGCGAGATTGAACAAATTCCGCCGATGTATTCAGCTGTAAAATATAAAGGTAAACCTCTTTACAAACTTGCGAGGAAGGGAATAGTTGTTGAAAGGAAGCCAAGAAAAGTTAAAATTTTTGAGTTTCAAATTCTTGAAGTTAATCTCCCTGAAGTTCGTTTTAGAGTTAGATGTTCAAAGGGAACTTATATTAGGTCGCTTGTTCATGATTTTGGTGTAAAGCTCGGGTGTGGAGCGTATTTGAAATCTCTTGTTAGGACACGCATCGGGGATTACAAAATTGAAGAAGCATTGACAATTGACGAAATAAAGAAAATTTTGCTTGATGGAGGTAGTAAGGAACATAGAAAAAATTAATTTTGATGCCAGCTCAGTTGTCACAGTTGGAGTTTTTGATGGTGTTCATATCGCTCATCGTGAGATTTTGCAAAGAATGAGAGAAGAAAAGAAAAAATTTGGTTCAAGAACCATTGTAGTCACATTTGACCCTCATCCACAGGAGGTTCTTAGACCTGATGAGAATTTTAAGGTTTTAACCACGATAGATGAAAGGATTGAGCTTTTAAAGGAATACGAGCCTGATATTGCTTTTGTTGTAAATTTTACGCCTGAATTTGCAAACATTACTGCAGAGGAGTTTTGCAAGGATATAATGCTTGGAAAGATTGGTTTGAGAAAAGTCATCGTCGGCTATAACCATGCGTTTGGGAAAAACAGGGAAGGAAATCCCGAGAAGTTAAAAGAATTTGCTAACAAATATGGTTTTGAGGTAGAATTAATTGAACAACTCATTGTTGAAAATATCCCGGTCAGCAGTTCAAGGATAAGAGCGCTATTGAACGCTGGCGATGTTAAACTTGCATATAAATTGCTCGGTGGATATTATTTTATAAATGGTGTTGTGGTCAAAGGAAGCGGTCGTGGAAAAGATCTTGGAATTCCGACTGCGAATATTGAACCAAATTCAAGGAGAAAGTTGATACCCAAAAATGGAGTCTATGTCGTTAGGGTCACACTTGATAGGAAGCATTATTTTGGAGTTATGAATATAGGTTATAGACCGACTTTTGGGTTTGATGGCGATAGGGTTATTGAGGTGAATATATTTGATTTTGATGAGGAAATTTATTTTAAACATATCAAAGTTGAATTTATAGATAGGTTGCGTGATGAAATGAAGTTTACATCGCCTGTTGAGCTTGTCAAGCAGATTGAGATTGACAAAGAAAAGGCAATTGAGATTATTAAGAGTGAGTTTGAATATTCAAATGAAAAATTAATGTAAAACAAAAAAATAAAAGAGGCATGCCATTGACAAGCGAACAAAAGAAGGAGTTAATCAAAAAATATGGGAAGCACGAAAAGGATACAGGATCACCAGAGGTTCAAATTGCAATTTTGACGGCGAGGATTAATCAACTCGCTGAACATTTTGAAAAGCATCCGAAGGACAAACATTCAAGGATGGGGTTGATAAAGATGATAGGTAAAAGGAGACGACTTTTGAGGTATCTTGAGAGGACAAATTATGAAAGTTATAAGAAAATACTTGAAGAGCTTGATTTGAGAAAATAAAAAATTAAAGGCGGTGGTGAAGCCATGTCATATATGAAGAAAGAGATTGAAATTGGCGGTAGGATTTTATCTTTTGAGATAGGTAAATATGCAAAGCAGGCGGATGGCGCTGTGATGGTGAGGTATGCTGATACGATGGTCCTTGCAACTGCTGTTGCAGAGGAAGAGCCGAAGGAAGATATTGATTTTATGCCTCTTTCGGTTGAATATCGGGAGAAGACATCCGCAGCTGGAAAGATCCCTGGCGGATTTGAGAAAAGGGAAGGTAAACCAACAGAAAAAGAAATTTTATCGGCAAGGTTAATTGACAGGGCTTTGCGTCCACTCTTCCCAAAGGAATTTAAATGCGAAACGCAGATAACCGTAACTGTTTTCTCATTTGACCTTGAAAATGACCCAGACATAATTGGTGGGATTGCGAGTTCAACTGCTTTGATGATATCCGATATCCCATGGAATGGTCCTATAGCGGAAGTTAGGGTTGGAAGAATTGATGGGCAGTTTGTCATAAATCCGACTATATCACAACTTGAGAAAAGTGACCTTGACCTTGTAGTTGCTGGGACGATTGATTCAATTGTTATGGTTGAAGGTGAAGCTAAGGAGATCTCTGAGAAAGACATGGTTGAAGCTATAAAATTTGCACACGAGTATATCAAGAAAATTTGTGAGGTTCAAATTGAAATTGCTAAAGAGATTGGAAAACCTAAACGGGAGCTTGTTAAAGAGGAGATACCGGAGAGAATTTTGAACGATGTAAGAGAGGTTGCTGAGCCGAGAATTAAAGAACTTAACAGGACTGTGCTTAAAAAGCTTGAAAGAAGTGAGCGTATGGATGCGATTCTCTGTGAGACGGTTGAAGCATTGAAACAAAGGTATTCATCTGAATTTGTTCAAGATGAGAGCGGTAATCAAGTTCCGCTTCTTTCACTTTACCCGAAGCTTGAGTTTTGGGTGAAGCAAATTGTAGAGGAGATTGAACGACTTGATATGAGATATATGGTTTTGAAGGAGGGGCGAAGGATAGATGGGCGTGGATTGAAGGATATAAGACCAATAACTGCCGAGGTTGGAGTTTTGCCAAGAACACATGGTTCGGCTCTGTTTACCAGGGGTGAAACACAATCTCTTGCAACTGTTACGCTTGGGACGAAGATGGATGAACAGCTTATAGATGGTCTTTTGGCTGAATACACGAAGAGATTTATGTTGCATTATAACTTTCCGCCATTTTCAGTTGGTGAGGTTGCGCCGTTCAAGGGCCCAAGCAGAAGAGAAATTGGGCATGGAAACCTTGCCGAGAGAGCCCTTAAGAATTTAATTCCACCGGAAGAAGAATTCCCTTATACAATCAGAGTTGTTTCTGATATTCTTGAGTCAAATGGTTCGTCTTCAATGGCAACTGTTTGTTCTGGGACGCTTGCTTTGATGGATGGTGGAATTCCGTTGAAAAAGCATGTCGCTGGGATAGCGATGGGGCTTGTTAAAGAAGATGATGAAGTTGCAATTTTAACCGATATACTTGGGAATGAGGATCGTCTTGGTGATATGGACTTTAAAGTTGCTGGGACTCGCGATGGTATTACTGCATTTCAGATGGACATAAAGATAAGTGGTATAAGTTATGATATTTTTGAGCGGGCGCTTGAGCAGGCGAAAGAGGCGCGGATGAAAATTATTGATATACTTGAGCAAACTATTCCAGGTCCAAGACCTGAAATTTCACCTTATGCCCCAAGGTTGATAACCACGCGCATCCCTGTTGAGATGATAGGTTGGGTTATAGGTCCAGCTGGAAAGAATATAAAAATGATGAAGCAAGAATTTGGTGCAGAAGTTTTCATTGAAAATGATGGGCTGGTTTGGATAAGTGGTCCTAATAAAGAATCTTGTGAAAAAGCAAAACAAATGGTTGAACAGCTTGCTGAAGTCCCTGAGGTTGGAAAAGTTTACAAAGGTATTGTGAGAAAAATTGCTGATTTTGGTGCTTTCGTTGAGATATTGCCTGGTAAAATTGGATTGCTTCATATTTCTGAAATTGATCATCGCAGAATTGATAAGGTTTCGGATGTTTTGAAAGTTGGAGATGAAGTTGAAGTTCAAATTTTAACAGTTGACAATATGGGAAGATTTACATTAAGTAGAAAATCTCTCCTTCCGAAGCAAGAGCAACAGAAAGTTCAAAGCCCGCCTCAAAAAATCAAAAGATAGAATCTGTGGGTTTCCCAAGACCCACAGGTTTTTTATTTTAATTTTGATAAGTTTGTCTTTACGCTTCTAAATTTTCCAGCCCTTAACTCATAAAAAATATACCCCACTTGCCAAATTAACAGCATCAAATCTAACTATATGCTTACCGACCCCTGAAACTGCTACTTCTCACCCAGATACATCATACATAATTAACTTAACATTTGCTCTTTCAGGTAAATCAAACTCAATTACTGTCATAAGATTGTTCATCTTCCCGATATGCAGCAAGTTCCCCGGTTGTCCCAATCCATTTATTGTTTTGTTTATCTGGGGAAATATAGAAGTGTTAAAAAGATGGTTTTGATGAAGTGAGAGATGAGGAGGTTCAGATATAACATTTTTCCCTTAAGGGGTCCTTTCAGGAAAGGTGCTTTGGGACCTGACTTTTAGTTTCATATTTTTTATATTTTTAAGTGAAGAAATAAAAATAAAGGTGGGATTCTGCCGGATCAACTTGTTAATGCTGGAGCATTAATAAAAGGGGGGTGAAAAAATGAAAAAAAATTTCATCTTATTTGGCTTTTTTATTTTTTCGTTCACAAGTTTGTATTCTCAAGATGAAGGCAAGAGGAGAATTGGGCTTAAGGAAGGGGTTAAAGGTGCGTTAAGCTCATATTTTAGGAAAAACTGGGTTTTGATCATAGGAATTGACAAGTATCAGAGGGCTACGCAGCTTAAATACGCTGTCAATGATGCGAAGTTTGCTTACGAAGCAATTTGGTTTTAATCCCAAGTATGTTATAGAGCTTTATGATGAGGGGGCGATGAGGGAGAACATACTTAGAGCGTTTGAGGTGCTTGCGAAGCAGACATCCGTTGATGATAGGGTTTTATATTTTATGCTGGTCATGGTATAACGATGCCTTTGCCTGAGGGTAAGGAGAGGGGTTATATACTTCCGGTTGATGCTGATCCGAATAATCCGATAGTGACAGCTATATCTACTGATCAGCTTAATGAGTTATTGGAGGCTATATATGCCAAGCATTTATATGTGGTTATGGATGCTTGTTATGGTGGTTTGATTTTCACGCGTTCACAGCCTTTATCGCCCGAGACTCAAAACTTTATAGAGGTTATTTCAACGAGAAGGGCGAGGCAGGCGATAACTGCTAGTGGTAGGGACCAGCCTGTCTTTGATACAGATCCTGGTGGGCATAGTGTTTTCACATTCCATTTCATTCAGGGTTTGGAGACGATGTCGGCTGATTTGGACAAGAATGGTGTTATAACGGCGAGTGAGATAGCAAGTTATATAATGCCGAGGGTTACGGCTGAGTCAAGAGGTCAGCAGACTCCTCAGTATGGTATACTTGTAGGTGATCGTGGGGGTGAGTTTTATTTTATTCTGAGACCGAGGGTTTCAAGTCTTGAGATTGTATCAAATCCAGGTGAAGCTGATGTATTTGTGGATGATAGGTTTGTTGGGAAGACGCCTACTGATGTTGATATATATGAGTTTGGTGAGATTAAAGTTGTGGTTAAGAAGGATGGTTATCTTGATTATGAAGCTGTGGTTGATATAACGGAAGGTTATCATGAGCTTAGGGTGAAGCTTGAGAAGGCGGGATTTTTGAGCATAAATAGCATGCCGTTGGGTGCGGAGGTTTACATAAATGGCAAATCTGTGGGTAAGACCCCGCTTGTTCTTCCAAAGATGAAAAGAGAAAAGTATCAGGTTAAACTCACACTTGCAAATTATCAAGATTTTGAGGAGACAGTAAATTTACAGGAGTTGGAAAGGGTTGATTTGAATGTAACTCTTGAGAAGATGAAGTCAAAGTTAACGATTTTTGGGATGAGAGGTGAGGCTGATGTTACGATAAGGAGTGATGAGAGTAATTCAAAGCAAGTATTTAAGGGGCTTCCGTTGAGAAATTTGAGTCTTACATATGGTAGGTATGAGATAGTTGTTGAGAAGGTGGGTTATCATAAGTTTCGCAGGAGTATAGAGCTTGTGGAGCCTGAAGTTAACATACCTATTCGTTTGGAGCCTAAATCAAAGATGTTTTCGTTATTTCTTTCGGCGCTTATCCCTGGGGCGGGGCAGATTTACATGGGCAGAGTACAACTGGGATTGTGATTCTTGTTGCGGGGCTTGCATCTACTGGGGCATCAATAGCGATGTTCACAAAATATAATCAACTTAACAATGAGTATTTGAAATATCGTGATTTATATCTTGGTGCGAGGGATGTTGACGATATGGAGAAGTATTATTCGCTTATGATAAAAAATTATAATAAATCTAAGAAGTTTTGGAAGTATTTGATGGGTTCTCTTGCTTTGACTGGGGCGGTGTGGTTATATAATTTTGTTGATGCCGTGATTTTCTCACCAAAGGGATTAATTGATGAATCGCGTTTAAAATTTGGGGTTTCAGGTAATTTGATGTATATCAGGTACAACTTCTAACAAAGTTTGTTTACATATGGGTCAAAATTTGTATTTGTTGAAGGTTTTATCTTTTGTTTTGTTTTTTCATTGGGTGTAATTTAGTGACTCAGCCTCCACCTCCGCCTGATAATTCCATAGATCCGAAGAGTCCAAGTTATAGACCGCCTTATGTTGAGATAATTTCAAGTCCAAAGAAGGGTGAGACTGTAACTGGTCATACGGTGACATTCAAGTGGAGGGGGAATCAAGAGGATACGCTTATGTTATTTAGTTATAAACTTGACAATCAGAATTGGTCTGAGTGGTCAAGAAGTAAGGAGGTGACATATACTTATCTTGATGAAGGGGGGGCATACATTTATGGTGAAGGCAAGATATATAAATGGATTGAGCAAGATAAACCGACCGTGGTTAGTTTTACGGTTGATGCAGTCTAAGGTCTTGCGCTTATGTTCGTTCCAAGGAGAGCGGAGGTTGAGAGGGGTTCAGATTTTGATTCTGATGTATATGTTGAGGAGTCAACAGATTTTGCTGGGGTGAAGGTTGTGATTGAATATGACACGATGAGTTTTTCTTTTGTAAGTGCTGAGGTTTACAGGGATAGAGATAAGAGCATACTTCTTAAAAATGGCGGGACTATTATAGATTTTGTTGATTTTGAGGTTGGTAGGGTTATTATAAGTGTAGCTGTTGCTGGTGCACAGCCCGAGAATGTAAGTGGGAGTGGTCCAATTGCAAGTGTATCTTCGCTTGTTGGTGAGTTTTCAGATAGTGTTAAGGTTGATTTTACTTTGGGAGATGATGAGGGTGATACTTTGAGGATATATGTTGAGTATTCGGTTGATAGTCTTGTTTGGCATAGAGTAAGTGTGTATGGTGATACGATTTTGCCATCTTCAAGATATAGTTCAAGTATTATTTGGCTTTCAAGGGTTGATTTGCCTGATGTAGATACCTATGTTTATTTAAGGATAACGCCGTTTGATAGGGATACTGGGCGAGCTGATGTAATTAAGTTTCATCTTGATAATAATTTACCGCCTGTTATTTCTTCCATATCTTATACAGGTCAGAGGCGTAGGACTGGGGCTTATAAGCAGGATATAACATTTACATTTAATATTTAGGATTCTGAGGGTGATTCTGTTCGGGTTAGATATCTTTATCGTCCTGATAGCGTTGGGGTATTATGGAGGGATGCGAGTGTAGTTGGTGATACGGGTAGTATGGCGGTTGGTATGAAGAGCGTTAGGTGGATTACATTAAATGATGTGCCTTTTGCTGGAAGGTATTACTTTAAGATTGTTCTGTATGATATTGATGAAGATGTAGCTGATTTGGTGTTATAATAGATATTGATAATGTTGGTGTTCCGTTAATTACATTGCTTGATACTTTGCAAGGTGAGCTTTCGGGTGATATAGTTTTCAGATACAGGGTGATAGATGAGGAGAGAGGTAGTATTAGGATTGTTCCTGAGTATTCTGTTGATGCAGGTTTGACATAGAGGAGGGCTACGATAACTGGGGACACTTTGCTTACAGACAGCATGAGGTATTCAGGGCAAATAGTTTGGCATTCTGGTGTTGATCTTAGAGGTTTAGATATTCAAACTGCAAGGTTTAGGATAGTTCCATATGATAGGAATATGGGGATTTATTCTGCTACTGGTGATTTACATATTGACAATAATGAGGCGCCTGTTATAGTTTATGTTGAGATGCCATTAGGTGAGATTTCTGGTGTATGTGATGTTTAAATTTGTAGCGTTAGATAGTGAGAGAGATTCGTTGAGTTTTATATGTGAATTTTCGGTTGATAGTGTATCGTGGAAAATGATACGGGAAAAGCTGGTATAACGAGAAAGTTTAGAGTTGATAATCGGACGGGTCCGATTCTTGTTTCAAGTTATCCTGTTGGTGTTGGATTTTATAATGATGTTATAAAGTTAACATTTGATAGGAAGGTACTTGTGCAAAGTTTGAGGAATGGTATTTAGATAGAGGGTTCAAGGAGTGGGGTTCATAGTTTTAAGATTAAGCCTGCTGTTGATGATTCAACTTTTGAGATAATCCTTGGGTCGCATTTCTTTTCTGCTGAGACTGTGTTTGTATTTATAAGTGGTGATATTAATTCTGGTATTAAGGATGAATTAGAGAATTTGCTTGATGGTGATAGGGATGGAGACCCTGAGGGTTCGCCTGAGGATGATATTAGGCTTACATTTGTGACGACGCTTCTTGGGGATTTTAACAAGGACAGGAAGGTTAACATCAATGACCTTTATCTTTTCAGAAGTATTTGGGTGAATAAGGATACATTTTATGAGATTGGTCCTGCGGTTGGTGAGCTACCGCAGATGTTAGTCCAGCCCGATGGCAGAGTTGATTTTGGGGATTTGATGGTTTTCGTTATGAATTGGAATTGGTCGGTTAGGAGTGGTGGGTTTAAGTTTGCTGAAAAAGTTGGGTATATTTTGGATGTTGGGGCGGAGTCTTCGGGAGGGGAATATATACACTCGTGTTGGTGTTTCGGAGAGAAGAACATATGCGTATAACTTGATGGTTGATTTTCCAGATACGATATCAGCAGTTGAGTTGGTTTTGAGGTATGCTCCAGATAAGTTAAAATTTTTGGGTATAAAGGATAAAAGAATTTTCAATGGTATAGAAGGTGGGGAGACGATATTTCTTAGTTATGTTGATACAGTTAGAGGCGTGATAGTCGTGGATATAGCCAATTTTGGCGAGCTCGGTGTTGTTAAGGGTCTCCCGATAGCGGTGTTGACATTTACATCAGTTGAGGGGGGTGAAGTATCTGGTTTTCTCGGGTATGAGATAATAGATGGGGTTGGGAGAAGATATAGTTATGAGTCCAATAGAGATAGATGTTGGGAAGGAGATTCCTGATGAATTTAGGCTTTTGCAGAACTTTCCGAATCCGTTTAATCCAAATACTACGATAAGGTTTGAGGTTCCGGGTGTAGGCAAAGTCAAGGTTAAAATAAGGATATTTGATATACTTGGTCGTGAGGTTGGGGTGATAGTTGATGATGAATTTGATCCTGGGTATTATGAGGTTATTTGGGATAGCAGGGATAGATATGGGGTTGAGGTTTCAAGTGGAGTTTACTTTTATGTTATGGAAGCTGTAAGTGGTGGTAAGACATTGTTTAGGGGGGTGAGAAAGATGGTGGTAGTGAAGTGATTTATATAATTTTTGAGAAACAAAATTGTGGAGGAATAATAGGTAGGAAAACATTAAGTCCAGTTAGTTTAACTCCCGTAGGTGTTGCCTCTGTCAAGGGGAATGAGAGATCACCTCAGAGAGTTTTGCATTGAAATATCAAGTTCAATGAATTCTCTTTTTAAAATTTATGCTCATCAATGGGGTATTTATAGATATTACAATTACAGCTGTAGGTGGAAAATATGATTTTAGTGTGCCTGTTTATAGCATTTCAACGGAAATAAGAAAGGGGGAGACCGATTATTTTTTTGAAGGTTAAAAATTTTTCACACAGGTATAAATCACCAGGGCATTAGGACATGCGGATACTGATGGGATTTTGTGCAGTAAAATTGTGGAATTGAGGTAAGTGTTGATAAAATTTCAGATTGTTTTTTAGCGTTTAAATTTTTATATTTTTTGGTGCTGAATTTACAAAATAAATAAAGTTGGCGGATGGAAAATTCAATTCTTGATCTCAAAATTATCGCAACAAAGATACGCATTGACATAATAAGAATGTTAAATTCTGCTGGTTCTGGGCATCCTGGAGGTTCACTTTCATGTGTTGAAATTCTTGTGGCTCTTTTCTGGGAAAAAATAAAAAGGACACCTGAAAACGCTCTTGACCCAAACAGAGATAGATTTATATTATCAAAGGGTCATGGCGTTCCAGCTCTTTATGCAGTTTTAGCACATAGAGGTGTAATTCCGCGCGAAGAACTTTTCACACTTCGCAAGATAAATTCAAGGCTTCAGGGTCATCCATCGCGAATTGACCTTCCTTATGTTGAAGCTTCAACTGGTTCACTTGGTCAAGGATTGTCAATAGCTCAAGGGATTGCACTTGCTGGGAAAATTGACCGTAAAAATTATCGTGTTTATTGTCTTCTCGGGGATGGAGAAATGCAAGAGGGACAGGTGTGGGAAGCAATAATGTCTGCACCAAAATTTAAACTTGATAATCTTTGTGCGATTGTTGATTATAACAAGGGACAGATTGATGGTTATGTTAAAGATGTAATGAGCATTGAGCCACTTGTTGATAAACTTGAGGCTTTTAACTGGAATGTGATTGAGATTGACGGTCATGATTTTGAGCAGATTCTTTCTGCGCTTGACGAGGCTGAGCTTGTCAAGGGGAAGCCAACTTTCATAGTTGCGCATACTATCAAAGGCAAAGATGTCTCGTTTATGGAGGACAATCATGAATGGCACGGTAGGGCTCCAAATGATGAGGAGACGAAACTTGCCTTGCAGGAGCTTGAAGAGCAATTAAACGAGCTATTATCACAAAAATTGGAGGTGAAATAATGGCAAAGGCGACTCGCGTTTCATTTGGTGAAGCGCTTGAGGAACTTGGAGAAAAAAATCCCAACATTGTCGTCCTTGACGCTGACCTTTCAAAGTCAACTATGTCAATTAAATTCGCTAAAAAGTTTCCCGATAGATTTTTTGAAATGGGCATAGCTGAACAAAACATGATAGGAACAGCAGCTGGGCTTGCTCTTGCGGGTAAAATTCCGTTTGCTTGTAGTTTTGCTTGCTTTTTGATAGGAAGATTTGAGACGATAAGAGTATCAGTTGCTTACATGAACGCAAATGTAAAACTTGTTGGAACACATGCGGGGATAGGAATTGGTGAGGATGGTTATAGTCAGATGGGGCTTGAAGATATCGCTCTTATGAGAAGCCTTCCAAATGTTTCAGTTGTTCAGCCTTGCGATGATATTGAAACAAAGCAAGCGGTTGAATATATCGCAAATCATGAAGGTCCTGTCTTTTTGCGATTAACCCGTCAACCACTTGAAGATGTTAATTCACCTGGGTATAAATTTAACTTTGGCAAAGGTGTAATTTTAAAAGATGGGAAAGATGTGACAATTTTCGCAACAGGTGGAGTTGTTTTTAATTCTTTACTTGCAGCAGAAGAACTTGAAAAAGACGGCATAAGTGCTCGTGTCGTGAATATTCATACGATAAAGCCAATTGACGAGGAATTGATAATAAAATGTGCAATTGAGACTGGGAAGATCGTAACAGTTGAAGACCATAGCATAGTTGGTGGACTTGGTTCGGCAGTTATGGAAGTTTTATCTGAAAATTATCCTGTCAAAGTGAAGAGGATAGGAGTTAGAAAGTTTGGTGAGTCTGGAAGTCCGAAGGCTTTATATGAGAAGCATGGGCTTGACCCGAAAGGAATTGCAAAAGTTGTGAAGGAGTTTTTGAAGTAAGGATTAAAATTTTTATGAGGGATTTTTTGAAGGATTTAAACATAGAGCAAAGAGAGGCTGTAAAGTGGATAAATGGACCTGTTCTTATACTTGCTGGACCCGGGAGCGGGAAAACTCGTGTTTTGACTTATAAAATTGCATATCTTTTATCGCTTGGCGTCAGACCTTATGAAATCCTTGCGCTTACATTCACGAATAAGGCAGCAAATGAAATGAAAGAACGCACTGTAGCTCTTGTTGGTGATATTGCTAAAAATGTCACTATAGGAACATTCCATTCTGTTTTTGCAAAAATTTTAAGACAAGAGGCTGAAAAATTAGGTTATACGAAGAACTTTACAATTTACGACCAAGATGACAGTTTAAGTTTGATAAAAAGTTTGATAAAAGAACTTAATTTTTCAGAAGACAGTCTAGCGCCTGCACTTGTTCAAACGAAGATAAGTAATCTTAAAAATGCGCTTGTGTCGCCGGATTTATTTTCATCTATGGCTGAAAATCAGTTTGAAGTTAAAATTGCCCAAATTTACAGAGCTTATCAAAATGCCCTTTTGCAAAGGAACGCTATGGATTTTGATGACCTTTTGTTGAAATCAGTTGAACTTTTTGAATATTATCCTGATGTGCTTGAGAGATATCAGACGAGATTTAAGTATATTTTGGTTGACGAATATCAGGATACAAATCGTGTTCAGTATATTCTTTTGAAGATGCTTTCGGCAAAACATAGGAATCTATGCGTTATCGGAGATGATGCACAAAGCATTTATTCTTGGCGTGGTGCTGAAATTAGAAACATACTTGACTTCAAAGCTGATTTTCCCGATTGTAAAATTTTTAAACTTGAGCAAAATTATCGCTCAACGAAAAGGATACTGCGCGCAGCTGATTCTGTGATTAAGAATAACACTGAACAGATTTTGAAGAATTTATGGACCGAAAATAGCGAAGGTGAACCGATTGTTGTAATTGAGTGCCGAGATGATAGAGATGAAGCGGAAAAAGTTGTTCATTTCATTAAAGAGGAGATTCGCAAGAATAAATATAACCTTCGTGATTTTGTAATTCTTTATAGAACAAATGCTCAATCACGGTCATTTGAAGATGCTCTGCGTAGAGAGGGACTTCCGTATGTGATTGTTGGCGGTGTCGCATTCTACAAACGAAAAGAAGTTAAAGACCTACTCGCATATCTTAAAGTCATAGTTAATCCAAAAGATGATGAAAGTTTGTTAAGAATTGTAAACTTTCCAAATCGTGGTATTGGTGAAACGACGATTGAGCGAGTCAGGGCATTTGCTATGATGAAAGGTTTGTCAATTTTTGAAGCCATGTGCAAATCCTACGCTATACCGGGTTTAACGGATAGGACAAGGCGTAGTATTATGAATTTTTGCACTTTGATTCAAAAGTATATTGATTTAAAAGACAAAATTAGCCCCAGTGAACTTGCCCGTGCTCTTGTTGACGATATTGGTCTCATTAGATTTTACAAGCAAGAGAGGACTTTGGAGGCCCAGCAAAGGATTGAAAACATTGAGGAGCTTTTGTCAGCCATAACTGAATTTTCAAATGAAAATCCTGATTATGGTGGACTTGAAAAATTTCTTGAAGAAGTTTCGTTGGTCTCTGATATAGACACATGGGAAAATAAGCGAGATGCGATTACATTGATGACTTTACACAGTGCAAAGGGGCTTGAATTTCCTGTTGTATTTGTGACGGGACTTGAGGAGGGGCTTTTCCCGATAGCTAACTCAATTTACAATATGAGAGAGCTTGAAGAAGAGAGACGTCTTTTTTATGTCGGCATAACAAGAGCAATGAAGAAACTTTACTTGTCATATGCGAAGGAAAGAATGAGGGCAGGAAATATATTTGCACAGAGAAGATCAAGGTTTTTAGATGAGATTCCAGCTGAGTTGATAACATTTTATAAGTCAAAACTTGATAAAAGAGAAAGGCATCGTGAGTTTGAGCATGAGCAGAGGTTTAAAATTGGTTCACGGGTTGAGCATAGTGTTTTCGGGCGTGGCGTCGTTATTGATATTTCGGGGAATGGGGATGACGCCAGAGCAATAGTTGATTTTGATAATTTCGGTCGCAAGCATCTTCTTTTAAAATATGCAAATTTGAAGTTGATATATTGAGATGGGAAAAGTTGAGGAAATTAAACTTCCAACGCTTGGGGGGATAAATTCAACAAAGCTTTTGTGCTCTCACTTTGAAATTAAAAAAGATATGAATGTTTTAATCGCAAGCGTTAATTTGAGCGATAGCGTCATATTTGTGGCAAAAAATTTTGATTGCAATGTTTTTGGAATCCATGAACTGCCACAGATAGTTATGGATGCGAAAAGTAAACTTGCAAATACAGAGCTTGAAGACAAGGTTAAAATTAAAGTTATGAGTCCTATTAGCCTTGATTTTGAAGACGGGATGTTTGATTTAATAATAACGGAGGGGATATTAAGTCAATATAAAAAGAGCCGAATATTAAAGGAATTTTACAGGGTTTTAAAGGCTGATTCATTCATTGGCATTTGCGATTTTTATTGGAAGAAATTGCCAGTGCCGACATATGTTAAAGATGCTTGGTATGTTGAAGAAGGTGGTATTGAAACACTTGCGGAGAAAATTGAAATTTTAAATTCATACGGATTTAAATCTGTTTTCGTCCAAGATATAAGCGATGAATTACGAACTTATTATTCAAAATTTAAAAAGATAATTCAGCGCTCTTTAAAAGAGCGGAAATTTTCAAAGAGTGAATTTAAAGATGTGAAAAGGTTCAAGCATGAGGTCAGTGTTTATCTTGACCAGGGTGGTGATAAGTGGATGGGTTATGTTGCTATAGTTGCAAAAAAAGTTTAAAAAATCTTTGCTCTATTTTGGGTTTTGAGTAAATTTAAATTAAAAAAGCAAATTTAAATGCCGATTGTTGATTTTGTGCCACTTGGAATTAAAGTTTTTTGCGATGAAGGTATGACGATTTTTGAAGTTGCGGTTAAAAATTCAATCCCGATTGCTGAATCATGCGGAGGTGATAAAATCTGCGGACATTGCAGAGTTGAAGTCGTTCAAGGAATGGAAAATTTATCCAAGCCTGAACTTGATGAATTAAAATTGATGAGTGAGAAAAATTTTTCTGAAAATGAAAGGCTTGCATGTGCGGTCAAGGTTTATGGCGATATTAAAATAAAAACTTCATATTGGTAATATGACAATGATAACTTTGGCTGTTGGGAAAGATTTTTCGGGAGAAATTTTTAGGTGTGAAGTTGACGATAATTTGAAGGTTAATGATATTGTCAGAAGGTTTATAAAAGAAATTTATAATGGTGATGGCAATGTGGATGACTTTGTTCTTTTTAATTTATCGCAGGGATTTGAATATCAAAGTCACGAAACACTTTCAGATAAAGGGACAAAGTCAGGTGATGTGGTTTTAATGATTGATTTAAGAAAAAATTATCATCAAAGGATATGAGATATAAAAAGCATATCTTCGTTTGCACAAATCTTCGTCCACCTGAGCATCCGAAAGGTTCATGTGGACAGAAAGGTTCGGAAAATTTGAGAAATAAATTTAAAAAGAGAATAGCTGAGCTTGGTTTAAATGATCTTGTGCGCGTTAACTCTGCCGGTTGCCTTGATGCGTGTGAGCATGGGATAAGCGTTGTCATTTATCCTGAAGGTGTGTGGTATGGCGCTGTTAAAGACGATGACATTGATAAAATTATAAATGAGCATTTGCTTGAGGGAAAGGTTGTTAAAGAGCTTCTTATAAATGATGAAAAATTTAAGCCAGAACTTATGCTTAGTTTAAAAATTGAACCGTTAGGAGATAAAATAAAACAATTTAAAAGGTAAAAATGCCGAAAAAAGCTTCGCCATTTACGAAGGAAACTTTGCAAGATAAAAAGAAAAGAGCGCGGAAAATTATACAGATACTCAAGAAGCTTTATCCGAATGCGAGAACGCATTTGAATTTTTCAAATCCGCTTGAACTTCTCGTTGCGACCATCTTAGCTGCACAGTGCACAGATGAGAGAGTTAACAAGGTGACGGAATATCTTTTCAAAAAATATCGCACAGCTGATGATTACGTCAACGCTGACCTCAAGACACTTGAACAGGAAGTCAAGCCCACTGGTTTTTACAGAAACAAAGCAAAAGCGATAAAAAGGTGTTGTCAAGTTTTAGTTGAGAAATATAATGGGCAAGTTCCGGATACGCTTGAGGAGTTGATACAATTGCCTGGGGTTGGGAGAAAAACAGCAAACGCCGTTCTTGCAAATGCTTTTGGAAAGCAAGGAATTATCGTTGATACACATTTGAAAAGGGTAACCGCACGGCTTGGACTTGTCAAGAGCAAAAATCCTGATAAAATTGAATTTGAACTTATGGAGATAGTTTCTAAGGATAAATGGACGCTCTTTTCTCATCTTATAGGTGAACATGGAAGATATATTTGTGAGGCGAGGAAGCCGAAATGCTCAATTTGTAAAATCAATAAACTCTGTCCGTCGGCAAAAGTGTAATTGAAAACAAAGGATAGAAGCGAATGAGAGAGATAACAGTTGCTCACAGCCCGGATTCAGACGATGCTTTTATGTTTTATGCTCTTGTTAACGGTAAAATTGACACTGGGGATTTAAAGTTTGTTAACATTTTAAGCGATATAGAGACATTGAACCGCAAGGCTTTTGATGGAGTTTATGATGTCACTGCTATTTCGTTTCACGCTTATGCTTATATATCTGACAAATATGTTTTGCTTCCGTGTGGGGCGAGCATGGGTGTTGGATATGGTCCAATTCTTGTAGCAAAGAAAAAATTTGAAATCTCAAAATTGAAACAAATGACGGTCGGTGTCCCGGGGACATTGACAAGCGCTTTTTTAATTTTGAAAATTTTTGAACCCGAGGTGAATTATAAAGTTATCCAGTTTGATAAAATCATTGATTCGGTTATGAATGATGAGGTTGACGCTGGACTTTTAATTCACGAGGGGCAGTTGACATATTTAAATTTTGGACTTGAGAAGGTATTTGATTTCGGGCAGTGGTGGTATGAAAAAACGGGTTTGCCATTGCCACTTGGCGGAAATGTGGTTAAACGAGAACTTGGCGAAGATTTGATAAAAAAGATCGCAAGGTATCTTCATGCGAGTATAAGATATGCAATGGACAACAGAGACGAAGCCCTTGAATATGCTTTAGAGTTTGCAAGAGGTATGGATAATAAGCTTGCGGATAAATTTGTTGGAATGTATGTTAATGAGCTTACGCTTGATTATGGTAAAGATGGAAGAAAGGCGGTTGAATTATTGCTTGATACTGGATTTGAAAAAGGCGTGATACCAAAAAGAGTGAAAGTTGAATTTGCGAAGTATTGAAAATTTGTCAACAAATCATAAAACTTCCCATGCTTAAAAAATTGATTGAATTGAAAGAAAAAAATCCCAAAATTATTGTCGGTTTGATGTCAGGGACATCAGTTGATGGAGTTGATGTGGCTGTGGTTGAAGTTAAAAATAGCGGTAAAGAGACACAAATAAAAACGCTTGGCTGGAAAGTTTTTCCTTTCCCTGCTGATTTAAAGGCGATGATTTTAAAAAATTCACACCCTGAAACAAGTAGAGTTGATGAAATATGTAGATTAAATTTTCTTCTTGCTCAAATTTACGCTGATTCAATTTTAAAAACACTTAATGAAATTGGACTTAGCGTTAATGATGTTGATTTAATTGGTTCACATGGGCAAACAATTCAGCATTTACCCGATGAAGTTGAGATGTTTGGTTATAGGGTTAAAGCAACTTTGCAGATAGGAGACCCGGGCGTGATAACTAAGTTAACGGGGATACCTGTTGTTGGTAATTTTCGCGTTGGTGATATGGCGCTTGGAGGTGAAGGTGCTCCGCTTGCGCCTTATTTTGATTATTTGATTTTTTCGTCAAGAGATTTAAATAGATTACTTCTTAACACTGGTGGGATTGCAAATTTCACAATTTTGAAGAAAAATGCAAACGCTGAAGATATTATCGCCTTTGACACGGGACCAGGGAATATGGTCGTTGATGCTCTCGTGAGGATATTTTTCGGAAAAAATTATGATGAAGACGGAGAAATTGCACAAAGAGGTAATGTTTCAGATGAACTTCTTGAAAAAATGTCTCGGCATCCGTTTATCAAGAGAAAGCCACCGAAATCAACAGGAAGGGAGACATTCGGAAGTGATTTTGTAAGTCAAGTTTTAAAATGGTCGCAAGAGCTTTCGCTCAAACCTGAAGATATAATTGCAACTGCAACGGAATTTACGGTTTATGCGATATATAAAAATTACGAGTTATTTGTTAAGCCGGAGGTTAAAATTGATGAGGTGATAGTAAGTGGTGGAGGTGCGAAGAATAAATTTATGTTAAGTTTGCTATCAAGATATTTCAAAATCCCTGTTCGCCTCAGTGATGAGTTTGGGATTCCGTCTGACATAAAGGAAGCGGTATGTTTTGCAGTTTTAGCAAACGAAACTATTTCAGGTAATCCATCTAATATAAAATCCGTGACGGGTGCTAAAGAGATGACGGTGCTTGGTGGAGTTTATTTTTAAGTTTTGCAAATTCTTTTTTTGTTTTCAAAATCTCAGCTCCGAAAATTTTTTCACTCCTTTGATAAAATAATCAAAAACTATGCTTCTATTGTAAATTAGCTTATCGTTAACTTTTTTTCTTTTGACATTTCTTCTAACCGAGAACCTTTTACAAATCCATTTTGGTTGACCTGTTAAAAAGACAAAATGCGCTTTTATCACAGCGAAGAAGTTGTTGAAATCCCCTTTTAGCAAATATATAAAAGCTGATATCAGGTCAAAGACAAGACGAATAGCAATTATGAATAAGACATCTGGAAATTTCAAATTTTTCTCAAGCATTATCAAGCTATTTCTGTAGTTTAAAAAAGTTTTCCAGGGATTTGTTCTTGAAAGTGTTCCCCCACCAACATGATAGACCACGCTTTGCGGGATGCAGAAAATTTTATAGCCATAAAGATTTGCTCTCCAGCACCAGTCAATCTCTTCCATATGTGCAAAGAAATCTTCGTCAAGTAAGTCAACTTCATTAAGTAAATTTCTTCTCACAACCATGCAAGCACCTGTAGCCCAGAAGGCCTGCTTTATGTCATCGTACTGCCCCTTGTCTTCTTCGCAAAAATCAAATATCCTGCCCCTGCAAAATGGATATCCAAACCTATCAATAAAACCACCACAAGCTCCAGCGTATTCAAATTTATTTCTTTCAAAGTAAGATAAAATTTTAGGCTGACAAGCAAAGACATCAGGATTGAGCTCCATAAATTCTATTATCGGATTTAACCATCCTGATGTGACTTCAATATCTGAATTAAGCAAGACTATATAATCGCCGTTTGAAAATTTGAAGGCACGGTTATATCCACCACAAAATCCATAGTTTTTATCAAATTGAACGAGCTTTACATTTTTAAAATTTTCTCGCACAAATTCAGCACTTCCATCTCTTGAACCATTGTCCGCAACGATTATCTCAAGATTTGGATAATTTGTCTGGACTACGCTTGGCAAAAACTTTTCAAGGAAATGTTTAGTGTTCCAGTTTAAAATTATAATGCTAACCTTTGGCTGTTTCATCAAGCAAGGTTTTTAGATAAATTTAAATTAGCGAAATTGTAAAATCAAAACCTGACTTAAGCGTGATTTTTTATTATACTTTGTCAGGGATGGGAAATAAAATATGCATTAGATATTACGCAGGCTAAAGGAGGTTGTGTTATAATCCTTTTGTGTCACCCTGAATTTATTTTCCCAAAGGGATGTCCCTAAGGGGGCTTAGGACCTTAGGCACGGGGTTTCAAAAAAGAGGTTCTGAAACAAGTTCAGCATGACAGATTGAGTAATCATTTACTCTTCTCGTTTAAACACACTCTTAACGGAAATTGACTTAAGCAAGGTTTTTTGTTATATTTTGCCAAGAAGGTAAAATGAAATAGAAAAAAAGATGAAAGCAAAAATTTACACTTCGCTTTTAACATTATTTTTCACTTTCACCTTATTTGCTCAAATTCCCGAGGGTCAGCGATATTTCAAAAGAACCATAGCTTACTACGATGGGGTTATCATCGTTGACACATCAGTTGTAAAACCACCATCTGATGTAGCATTAAGCTATTTTGTAAAGCTTGTTTCAACTCAAATTAAATTGCCAAGATTTTTCTGGGAAAGCTTACCTGATGCGACTGTATCTGAATTTTCTAAATTAGCTCGTGGAAAAAGGTATAAAAATTTTGATGAGATGATAAAAGATGTTGAAAGGTATCTTGCGCCTGAATTTGTGAAGATACTTGACATAAACAAAGAAATAAGAGCGCTTCAGCTTGTTAGCGAAGCAGATAGGAATAAGTTCATCTCAACGAAAGCTAAATCACTTGGCATAGATGCGGAAAAACTTGAAAGGGTTATGAATTCAGGTTATATTGTAATTCCATTCGTGGATAAGTTCACTTCAAAAAGAGATACTATAACAGTTGAAGAGAAAGGTAGGGAAAGGCGAATCCCTGGGGTAAAAGTTTATCTTCAGGCTGGGATAGCATTTTTAAGAGTGAATTTCTCAAATAACGAGTATAGTTTAAAATTTTCATACGAGATGAAGGATGAAGATGATGCTTTTGTTAGCAGTGAAATCAAATCGTCGCTTTCGCCAGTTGATTCAGCTTTTATGCTTGCAAGCAAAAATGTGGTTTTAAGTTTTGAATTAGCAATTAGAGAAATTTTTAAATTAAGTGCTCCAATTTTATCAGCTGGTTTTAATTTTGTCATGTTTGACCTTGGGAAGAGAGAAGGTATTTTAGTTGATGATGGTTTTGATGTTTTTGAATTTGTTCAAATGCCAGATGGTCAGATAAAGGCGAAAAATATCGGTTTTGTCAGAGTAACGCAGGTTGCCGACAACAGGAAAAGAAGAGTTCCAAGTAGAGGTCAAATTATAATTGGGAGTTTGTTTGGCTCTGGAAAAATTGTTGAAGGTATGTTCGTTGAGGAGAGACCAAGGTTTCCATTTGACTTCGCTTTTGGTGGAAGCAGTTATCCTGTTAAGCTTCAAAGTGGAGAATTTAAAATTAGCACTCAAGTTAGAAATCTTGGATTGCAAAATGACACTTTGATAATAAAAAAAGAAAAACTTCTTGCATATACGGGAAGATTCAGCATCAATAAGAACTTTGGAAGGTATTACGGTATAAGTCAATTTTGGTTAGTTATGAGCGCAAGCATTGGGGTTTTGCCAGTTGACATAAAATTCTTTGGCAATGATGTTAAGACAGCTATATTTGGAGCTTTTGATTTTGGTTTGATGAAGAAGTTTTATTTTAGGCGTCTTGCGTTGACGTTTGAGTTAAGGGGAGGAATATCAAATTTTAAATTCAGCACCAAAGTTAAGAGTGAAAAAGATACAGTTGAATATGCGCTGAGCTTGAGGAATTGGCTCTGGGGTGTTGGTCCAGGAGCTGGACTTGAACTTGTAATAAATCCCGATGTTAACATTGGGGCAAGGGTTTCTTATTGGTTCACGGGAAAGACAAATGAATGGAGCTTCCTTAAAAAGGTTGGCGATGACGAGAAAAGGTGGAAGATTAATATCTCAGCTGCAAATATGAGGGGTCTTGTTTATCAAGTGTATCTTAATATAAGCATAAAGAACTTCGCCAAGGTCAGAAAATTTGAATAGTGATGGCAAGTTTTGATTGTTAACCATTGTTTGATTAAATTTAATTTGTGATGACAAGGTTTTATCGTTACATAACTTTTTTGATTTTTCAATTAAAACTTTTTCCGTTTAAGAATATCTTGAGGAAAATTATGGAGTCAAAGTTGAGGTCAAATTGCGTTTTTTGCAAGATTATTGAAGGTGTTGAGAGAGCAGAGGTTCTTTACGAGAATGAGCATGTGGTTTCAATTCTTGATATTAATCCTGTCAATTTCGGTCATGCTCTCGTGATACCGAAGCGACATTATGAAAATTTTCTTTATTTGCCTGAGGAAGAATATTCATCCCTTTTGAAAGCAATTAAAATAGTTGCTGAGGCGGTAGTTAATGCGGTTGAGCCAAAGCCAGAGGGATTTAACATTTTGTCAAATAATGGTTTCGTTGCAGGTCAGAGAGTTTTCCACGCGCATTTTCATATAATTCCAAGATATGCTGGCGATGGATTGAAGTTTAAACCTGTTGTGAGAAGATATGCCAAAGGCGAAATTGAAAAATATGCAAATTTGATAAGGCAAAAAATAGAAGCTGAGATAAATTCGTCAACAACAAAAGAACCTAAAAATCAAATAACTTAACAGGAGGTAGTAAGTTATGCCATACGAGAAATTAACTCCACCTAAGGAGGGAGAAAAGATAACAGTTAGAGATGGAAAACTTCATGTCCCTGATAATCCGATAATTCCGTTTATTGAGGGGGATGGAACTGGTCCCGACATTTGGAGAGCAGCGCGGATGGTTTTTGATGCAGCTGTTGAGAAGGCTTATAGTGGGAAGAAGAAAGTTGTATGGTTTGAAATTTATGCTGGTGAAAAAGCAAATCAAGTCTACGGTCGTGAAATCTGGTTGCCGGATGATACCCTTGAGGCAATCAAGGAGCACATAATTGCGATTAAAGGACCTTTGACAACGCCCGTCGGTGGTGGGATAAGAAGTTTGAATGTTACATTGAGGCAGGTTCTTGACCTTTATGCTTGTGTTAGACCTGTTAAGTATTATGAAGGTGTTCCAAGTCCAATGAAAAGACCTCAAAATGTTGATGTTGTGATTTTCAGGGAAAACACCGAAGATGTTTATGCGGGGATTGAATGGAAAATGGGTTCGCCCGAAGCATTGAAGATGATTGATATACTTGAGAAGGAGTTTGGAATTAAAGTTCGCGCTGATTCTGGGATTGGTGTTAAGCCGATGTCTGAATTTGGTTCAAAGCGTCTCGTCCGCAAGGCGATAAAGTATGCGATTGAAAATGGTAGAAGGAGTGTTACGCTTGTTCACAAGGGGAATATAATGAAATTTACGGAAGGGGCTTTTCGTGAGTGGGGTTATGAGGTGGCACTTGAGGAATTTAGAGAATATGTTATAACCGAGGAAGAGTTGACGAAAGATTATGGTGGGAAACAACCTGATAGCAAAATTGTGATTAAAGATAGGATTGCTGACAATATGTTTCAGCAGTTGATTACGCGACCAGCTGAGTATGATGTCATAGCGACGCCAAATTTGAACGGAGATTACCTTTCTGACGCAGCAGCTGCTTTGGTCGGAGGTCTTGGTATCGCTCCAGGTGGAAATATAGGGGATTTCTATGCTGTTTTTGAGGCAACGCATGGAACAGCACCAAAATATGCTGGGCTTGATAAGGTGAACCCTGGCTCGGTAATTTTGTCGGGAGTTATGATGTTTGAATACATCGGATGGAAAGAGGTTGCTAAGTTAATTGAATACGGAATGCAGGAGACGATAAAGCAAAAGTATGTGACTTATGATTTTGCAAGGCAGATGGAAGGCGCAGTTGAAGTTAAAACGAGTGAATTTGCGCAGAGGATGGTTGAAAACATTATGAAGTGTGACTTGAGTGAAGTTGTCGCTGTAAAGTAAAATTAGATGGAGACATAAGTTGGGAGACATAATTTTAAGAGCCGAAAATATACATAAGTTTTTTTCGCTTGGGAGAAATGTAAAGTTGCATGTTTTGAAGGGTATAAGTTTTGAGGTGAGAAGAGGAGAAATAATTGCGATTGTTGGTGCATCGGGTGCTGGGAAAAGCACACTTCTTCATATTCTTGGAGCGCTTGATAGACCGAGTGAAGGTAAGGTTTTTTTTAATGGAGTTAGTTTATTTGAGATGAATGATTATGAGCTTGCGAAATTTAGAAATAGAAAAATTGGTTTTGTTTTTCAATTTCATCATCTTTTGCCTGAGTTCACTGCCATTGAAAATGTCGCTATGCCCGCTATGATATCTGGAAAAAGTTTTAGTGAGGTCAAGGATAGGGCGTTTGAGCTTTTGAAAGGAGTTGGACTTGCGGACAGAGTAAACCATAAACCTTCTGAACTTTCCGGCGGTGAACAGCAAAGGGTTGCGGTTGCAAGGGCTTTGATGAATTCACCTGAACTTGTTTTAGCTGATGAACCTTCTGGAAATCTTGACAGCAAAAATGCCGAAGCATTGCACGAGTTGATAATTGAACTTAACAAAAAGTTTGGGCAGACATTTATAATTGCGACGCATAACGAGAGACTTGCTGAAAGAGCCGATAGGATTATAAAAATCGTTGATGGGAAAATTTATGAGGTTATTGAAGCTGGTAAAGTGTAAATTTTTTAAAACAAAATTTTGTGCTGAAAGATGAAAAAAGAAGTTAAGATAATCCTTGCAGGTTTAACTGCACTTGGCGTTGGACTTGCAGTTGGGTATGTCGTTGCAAATTGGCTTGTGAATGATTTGATGAAAGATATAACGGTTGAACTTGAAGAAGAAGATTTAGCTGAGGAACTTCATCAGACGGTTGAATCTATTGAGCCTGTTGAGGAAAGTTAAAAAAATAATTTTTGTGAATTTATCGCTGTGTTTAAGTTTGAGCTTGTAGCTGTTGATGAGAAAACATCAGCCAGAGCTGGTTTGATTTACACAGACCATGGAGTTATTGAAACACCAATTTTTATGCCTGTTGGAACACAGGCAACGGTTAAGGCGGTTGAACAAAGGGAACTTGTTGAAATTGGGGCGCAAATAATTCTTGGTAACGCGTATCATCTTTACTTAAGACCTGGTGTTGAGGTTATCCGAAAAGCTGGGGGATTGCACAAATTTATGAATTGGGATAGAGGAATTTTAACAGATAGCGGTGGCTTCCAAATTTTTAGCCTTGCTCAATTTAGAAAAATTTCAAAAGATGGTGTAAGGTTTCAATCTCACATTGATGGTTCTTATCATTTTTTCACTCCCGAGAGCGTTGTTGAAATCCAGCGAATCCTTGGTTCAGATATTATGATGTGTCTTGATGAATGCACACCTTATCCGTGTGATTTTGATTATACATTTAAGTCAAATCTTTTAACTATTGAATGGGCAAAGAGGGCAAGGGAGAAGTTTGAAAAGACCGAGCCACTTTATGGACATACGCAGGCACTTTTCGGAATAGTTCAAGGAAGCATTTATCCAGAAATCAGGGCAAAAAGTGTGGAAGAGCTCCTCAAGCTTGATTTTGATGGTTATGCAATCGGTGGGCTTGCTGTTGGTGAACCGGTGGAAATGATGTATCAAATAGCTGAATTTACTGCTTCGTTGCTTCCGAAGGATAAACCCAGGTATCTTATGGGCGTTGGGACACCTGAAAATATACTTGAGTCAATTGCTCGTGGAATTGATATGCTTGATTGTGTCATCCCAACGCGAAATGGTAGAAATGCAACTTTATACACAAGGGATGGTAAATTTAGCATTAAAAATGCGGTTTACAAAGAAGATTTTTCACCTATTGACCCGGAGTGCGGATGTTATACTTGTAGCAATTTCACACGAGCATATCTTCGTCATCTTTTTAATGCCGATGAAATTCTTGCACTTCAGCTTGCCTCCATACATAACCTTTCTTTTTACCTTTGGCTTGTCCGTGAGTCAAGGAAACATATAATTGATGGAGATTTTGCGGAGTGGAAAAATGTGATGATACAAAGGATGAGCGCAAAGATTGATATTGAGAAAATTTAGCGTTTATGTCTTGCTTATGACTATTTTTTTGTTTATATTTATTCAAAATTTTTGAAAATTGGTGGATTTTCAAATGAAAATCAACATTTCAAAATTGTCCGATGGGGAACATCTTTACAAATTTATAGTTAAACCATCGGACCTTGAGCTTAATAATGACAGATTTAATAAGCCTGTTTATGTTGAGGCGATATTTGAAAAGTCAAGACGACAGTTATTTTTAAGAGCGACTGTTTACACGGTTGGGAGGTTTCAATGCGACAGGTGCATTGAAGATTTTGATATGGTTCTTGAAAACAGCTACAGAATGTATTATGTTTACAGTGAAGAAGAGTCAAAAAAATATGAGCCGGACGAGGTTGTAGTTATAACTCCTGAGACTAACGAAATTGATATATCTGATGATGTGAGGCAGATGGTTTTACTTTCTGTCCCGATGAAGTTGCTTTGTTATGAGGAGTGTCTTGGTCTTTGCCCGAGGTGTGGGAAGAATTTAAATTTTGAAATTTGTAATTGTAAAGTTGAGCAGATAGACCCACGCTGGGCGCCACTTTTAAAACTTATGGAAAGTGAAGGTTTAGGAAAAGAAAAAGAAAATTAACGGAGGAATAACAAATGCCAAATCCAAAACGCAGACATTCAAGGTCGCGCAGGGATAAAAGAAGAGCAAATTATAAACCTACTGCACCGACATTGAGCAAATGCCCACAGTGTCATGAGCCAAAACTTCCCCATCGTGCGTGTCCAAAGTGCGGATATTACCACGGAAGAACTGTTATAGTCCCGAAGGAATAATTGGTTAATTCTTTTTGAGTAATTTAAAAACATTTTGCAATGACGAATTCAAAGAAAATACGAATTGCTGTTGATACAATGGGTGGTGACTATGCACCAGCTGTTGTCGTTGAAGGTGCGCTTATGGCTTTGAAGGAGTCAAATAATAGATTTGAGATCGTTTTTGTTGGTGATGAGAAAAGAATTAAAGAGGAGATAAAAAAGCATTATGCTGTGGGGCTTGATTATTCAATTGTTGATGCTCCTCAGGTGATTGAGATGGATGACATTCCAACGGTTGCTTTGAGAAAGAAGAAAAATTCTTCAATTGTTGTTGGAATGAAACTTCATAGCGATGGTCAAGTTGATGCTTTTGCAAGCGCGGGGAATACAGGTGCTGTTTTGACTGCTGCGACTTTTATACTCGGTCGTATTGAGGGTATTTCAAGACCAACTATTGGGACTGTTTTCCCAACGGAAGCTGGAACAAGAAGTATGATGCTTGATGTTGGGGCTAATGTTGATTGCAAACCTCAGCATTTGTTTGAATTTGCGGTTATGGGGAGTATTTATTCAAGTGTGATACTTGAGCAAAAAAATCCAAAAGTTGCTCTTTTGAACATAGGTGAGGAAAGCACAAAAGGTGGAGATGTTGTTCTGCAAGCGTATCGCCTTCTTTCGGATAGCAAATTAAACTTTATTGGAAATGTTGAGGGTCGTGATATACTTCTTGGTAAAGCTGATGTCATAGTTTGTGATGGTTTTGTCGGAAATATAGTTTTGAAATTCGCTGAAAGCGTCCTTGGAGTTTTGAAGAGAAAATTAAGGAATTACGCTGTCAAAAATATATTTAGGCGGTTAACATTTGGTTTTCTGGCTGGTAGTTTGAAGAAAGCTTTAAAAGAGTTTGATTATCAAGAATATGGAGGCGTTCCATTTCTTGGTGTTAACGGTGTGGCTATAATTGGACATGGCAGTTCAACTTCAATTGCGATTAAAAATATGATTTATAGGGCTGAGGAGACTGTGCTGAAAAAAGTTAATCAAAAAATAAAAGAGGCTTTGAAATTTTATAAAATTAAAACGGAGGTGTAAAATTGGGGCAACGTAGAGCGACTATTACAGCAGTTGGGCATTATGTGCCTGAAAAAGTTCTTTCAAATTTTGATCTTGAAAAGATAGTTGATACAAGCGACGAATGGATAAGGACAAGAACGGGAATCCGCGAGAGGAGAATTCTTGAAAAAGGCGCAACTTCAGATCTTGCGGTTGAGGCAATAAAAAGATTATTTGAAAATAGTGGTGTTTCTCCGGACGAGATTGAATTGATAATTGTTGCAACTGTTACGCCTGATATGTTTTTCCCTTCAACTGCGGCGGTGATACAGGAGAAACTTGGATTGAAGAGGGCGTGGGGATTTGACCTTTCTGCTGCGTGTTCGGGATTTATTTATGCGCTTATTACTGGCGCGCAGTTCATTGAGTCAGGAAGATATAATAAAGTTCTTGTCGTCGGTGCAGATAAAATGAGTTCAATAGTTGATTATACTGATAGAAATACTTGCGTTTTATTCGGGGATGCAGCTGGAGCAGTTTTACTTGAGCCAAGTGATGACCCGGAGTATGGGATCATTGATCACATAATGTATATGGATGGTTCAGGTGGAAAATATCTTTACATGCCAGGCGGTGGCAGTTTAAATCCACCAACGCATGAAACTGTTGATAAAAAGATGCACTATATTTATCAAGATGGCAGAGCTGTTTTTAAAGTTGCAGTAGTTGGAATGGCTGATGTATCTGAAGAGATAGTTAAGAAAAATGGTTTAAGTGGGGAGGATATTGACTGGCTTGTTCCGCATCAGGCAAATCTGCGCATAATTGTTGCGACTGCTGAGAGGATGGGGCTTGACCTTTCAAAGGTCATGATAAACATAGATAGATATGGAAATACAACTGCTGCTACTATTCCATTGTGTCTTTCCGAATACTGGGAGTGTGGAAAGCTTAAACCCGGGCATATGATAGTTATGTCAGCTTTCGGTGCTGGTTATACTTGGGGAGCTGTTTTGATGAGATGGTCTTTGGCAAATCCACCAAAGCCAAGACCCGATGTTGCAAAATATTGCGAAGAAATGGATTCAAGAAGATTTGAACTTCCAGAGGAATTGAAAATAAAAAATGAAGTTGGTAAGTGAAAATTGCTTTCGTATTCCCGGGTCAAGCTTCGCAGTATGTTGGTATGGGAAAAGATTTATATGAAGGCAGTGAAATTGCAAGAAAAATTTATGAACGGGCAGAGGAAATACTTGAGTTTGAATTAAGAAGGGTTTGCTTTGAAGGTCCGGAGGATGAATTAAAGCAAACGAAGATAACCCAACCTGCAATTTTTGTCCATAGCTATGTTGTTATACAACTTCTTGATGGCAAGTTAAAAGCGGACATGGTAGCGGGTCATTCGCTCGGTGAGTATTCAGCGCTCGTTTATGCTGGTGTGTTAAGTTTTAAAGATGCTTTAAAAATTGTGAAACTTCGTGGTGAACTTATGCAAAAAGCTAGTGAGGAAAAGCCAGGAACTATGGCTGCGATAATTGGGCTTGATGATGAAACAGTCAGGAAAATTTGTAGCGAGGTGAATGAAGGAATTGTTCAACCTGCTAATTTCAATGCACCTGGACAAATCGTAATTTCTGGGGATATTTCTTCGGTTAAAAAAGCTATGGAACTTGCCCAAAAGGCTGGAGCGAGAATGGTAAAAGAATTAGTTGTGAGTGGTGCTTTTCATTCCCCACTTATGGAAAGCGCAAAGGAAGAACTTAAAAAAGCTCTTGATGATGTTGAATTTAAAAAGCCATCTATACCGGTTTACTTCAATGTCACTGCGAAACCATCATTTGAAATTGACGAAATAAAAGAGCTTCTTTATCATCAAATTACAAGCCCTGTGCTCTGGTCCCAAACTATTGCTAACATGATCTCGGACGGAGCAAGTAGATTTTATGAGATAGGACCTGGGAAAGTTTTGCAGGGTTTAATCAAGCGAATAGCACCGAATTCTGAGATATTCGGATTTGACAAGTTAAGTGAGATTCAAAATTTCCGGGCGTAAAATATGGAGCAATTAACAGAGGTCAAAATTTCAGGTAGAGAAATAGTTCAAGTTAAAGGCTTTAAAATTGATACGCTTGTTTTTACAGCTGGATTTGTCCCATTTTGTAATATCCCGGTCTGTCAAGGAAATTGCTGTTACTGGGGAGTTTATGTTGATGTCAGCGAGCGAGATAAAATCCTTAAGCATAAAGATTTAATTTTGAAATACATGGATGAGACACAGCCTCACGATGTTGAACTTTGGTTTGAGAAAGAGGAATATGATGACCCAGATTTTCCTTCTGGTAAATGTGTTGGGACGAACATTTATAAAGACAAATGTGCTTTTTTAACGAAAGAAGGTTATTGTGTTCTTCAAATAACTGCTGTGAACAGTGGCATGCATAAATGGGCTCTTAAACCATTTTATTGTTGTATTTATCCGTTGACATTTTGGGAAGGGGTTTTAACCTACGATGACGGTCACGCGGAGGACTTGCCATATTGTGGTATAAAAGCAACCCATAATCATGCTGGACCTGTTATTGAGGTTTGTAAAGAGGAGTTTATATACATACTCGGTAAGGATGGCTACTGGGAGCTTCTTGAAATTTATCAGGAATGGAAACAAAAAAATCAAAATAAATAGTTTGGATTGAATATGTCAAATTTGAAAGATAAGGTTGCAATAGTTACAGGTGGTTCAAGAGGTATCGGCAGAGCGATAGCAAAAATTCTCGCATCTTCTGGATGTTCAGTTGTGATAACCTATAAGAGCTCGTCCGCACAAGCTCAGGCTGTTGTTGATGAGATTTCAGGTGAGGGTTCAAAAGCCCTTGCAATTCAATCTGATTCAGCAAAATTTGAAGATGCTCAAAGAGTTGTTGATGAAGTTTTGAAAAATTTCGGTAAAATTGATATACTTATTAATAATGCTGGAATTACACGAGATAATCTTTTTATTAGAATGACCGAGAGTGAATGGGATGATGTAATTGATACGAATTTAAAAGGAGTTTTTAATTTCACAAAAGCTGTTATAAAACATATGCTGTCTCAAAGGTCTGGAAAGATAATTAACATAGCTTCTGTTGTTGGATTAATTGGAAATCCAGGGCAGGCAAATTATGCAGCTTCAAAAGCTGGAATAATTGGCTTTACGAAGGCGCTCGCAAAAGAAGTTGCTTCAAGAAATATACAAGTAAATGTCGTTGCGCCAGGTTATGTTGAAACTGAGATGACTGGAAAGTTGACGGATGAGCAGAAGAAAAGGCTTTTTGAATTGATTCCAGCGAAAAGAATCGCTAAACCGGAAGAAATTGCTTATGTTGTTAAATTCCTTGCTTCGCCAGAAGCTGATTATATAACTGGACAGGTTATCATTGTTGATGGCGGTTTAACTGCTTAATCGCAATAAAAATAAAAATTAAAAATTAAAGGAGGATAAAGATATGGACATTGAAGCCAAGGTCAAGCAGATAATAGTTAACAAGCTTAATGTAAGCGAGGACAAAGTTGTCCCTGAGGCATCTTTTATCAATGACCTCGGGGCAGATTCACTTGATACGGTTGAGCTTGTTATGGAATTTGAGAAGGAATTTGGAATTCAAGTTCCGGATGAAGATGCAGAGAAAATAAGAACCGTTGGCGATGCGATTAACTACTTAAAGCAGAAGTTGGGTCAAGCTTAAAAAATCCTGTTTGGGAGAGCTTTGTCTCTCCCTTTTTAATTTTTTAAAAAAATTTTATTTGTGTCATGAAGAATCGTAAAAGGGTTGTTGTAACTGGCATGGGTGTAATATCACCCGTTGGATTAACAATAGATGAATTTTGGCGCAATCTCCTTGAAGGTAAAAGCGGAGTTGGATATATAACAAAATTTGATACAACTAATTTTGCGACAAAGTTTGCAGCTGAGGTTAAAAATTTTGACCCGATGAATTATATGGATAAAAAGCTTGCTCAAAGGATGGACATATTTACTCAATTTGCAATGGCTGCTACTGAAATTGCAATTCAAGATGCTGGGCTTAATTCTGATTCAAAGATAGATAAAGAGAGGGTCGCTGTAGTTTATGCTTCTGGTATCGGTGGCATGTGGACATATCATACACAACATGAATTGCTTTTTAAAACTGGAACGCCAAGGCACATAAGCCCCTTTACAGTTCCAATGATGATAATTGACATAGCTGCTGGGTATATTTCAATAAGGTATGGCTATAAAGGCCCAAATTATGCAACTGTTTCCGCTTGTGCAAGTTCTGCAAATGCCATAACTGATGCTGTTATGCTGATTGAAAGAGGGCTTGCTGATGTTGTGATAACCGGTGGGACGGAGTCCGCAATATGCCCGATGGGAATTGGTTCGTTTAATGCAATGAGAGCTTTATCAACGAGAAATGATTCTCCTGAAAAAGCCAGTAGACCTTTTGACGCTCAACGCGATGGTTTCGTTATGGGCGAAGGGGCTGGGACATTGATACTTGAATCTCTTGAGCATGCTTTAAATCGTGGGGCGAAAATTTATGCAGAAGTTGCGGGCTTTGGATTAACAGCTGATGCTTATCACATAACTGCTCCTGCACCGTGTGGTGAAGGCGCAGCAAGGTCAATGGCTCTGGCAATAAAAGACGCTGGACTTCAACCTGAAGATATTGACTATATCAATGCTCACGGAACCTCAACTAAAGAAAATGATAAAAACGAAACACAAGCTATAAAAACTGTATTTGGGGAGCACGCTTATAAGCTTGCTGTTAATTCAACCAAGTCAATGATTGGACATTTGCTTGGTGCAGCTGGGGCAGTTGAAGCGATTGCGACGATTCTTTCTATAAAAACTGGAAAAATTCATCCGACGATAAACTACGAATATCCCGACCCGGAGTGTGACCTTTTCTATGTTCCGAATCAGGCGATAGAGCGTGAGGTAAAAGCTGCAATTTCAAATTCGTTTGGATTTGGTGGGCATAATGTTTCAATAGTTTTCAAAAAGTTTGAAGAATAATTTTGATTAAAATACTTAAAAAGATCCGCTGGATTTTAAGTCGTTCGGATTCAAATCTCATAGATAAGGAAAAGTTTAAAGAGCTTGAAAAAGTTCTCGGTGTGAAGATACATAACAAAGATATTTTTATTCAAGCGTTAACGCATAGGTCATTCGTCTCCGTAGCTAAGCAGAAATATGGGATGAAAATTGAATCAAATGAAAGGCTTGAATTTCTTGGCGATTCAATTTTAAATCTTGTCGCTGGTGAGCTTCTTTACAAAGCTTATCCATTTGCAAGTGAAGGGAGGTTAACTCGTTTGAGGTCTCGCATCATAAATAAAGGGATCTTGATAAAGTATGCTTACCTTTTAAAGCTTGACCGATTTATCCTTTTGAGCCATTCTGCCAGAAGAGCGTTGATGCAAGGATACAACTCAATGCTTGCTGACGCATTTGAAGCAATCGTTGGGGCAATTTATCTTGATTCAGGTTATGAAACGGTGAGGAAATTTTTAAGCCGTGTTTTTAAAGAAGAAATTGGCGAATTTGATCTGAAATTTTATGAAACGACCAAAGAACATTATAAAAGTTTGCTTGTTGAGTATTCGCATAAGACAAATGTTGATGTGACTTATAGAGTTGTTAATGTTGAAGGTCCGGAGCATGATAGAATTTACACTGTTGAAGTTTTACTTGGGAATGAAGTTGCCGGTGTTGGACGGGGGAGGAGCAAGAAAGAGGCTGAAAAATTTGCCGCCTATGATGCCCTTCTCAAGCTTGGCTTGATTGAAAAAAGCGCTTCTTGAAATAAAATAAAATCTATGCCATGAAATTTAAAATCGCATTTTTATTTATCTTTTTATCCTTCAACGCTTGGGCTCAAAACATTTGGTTTTCAGATAATTTTAACAATCCGAAATTGGGTAATATCTGGTTTGAAATTTCAGGGAGGTGGGGAATAGAAAATGGAAGACTAAAATTGAAAGCAACCGATAAACCAGCTTTGCTCGGTCTAAATCTGCCCATGCCACCAAATTCAAGATACACTGTAAAATTTGGGTTTTATGGGAAAAATGTTTTGATTATGTTCAATGTTTATGAGCTTTATTCTATGACGACAGGTAACTATGTTAAATTCTTTAACAGCGCACTTTACACGGGAAAAATTGAATTAAATGGTGATGAAAACATTAAAAAATTTGTCTCATTGCCATCAACTTTAATTAAAGCAAAACTTAATGAGATAACAATTGAAGTAACGCCTGAAAAATACATCTTATATTTTAACAACAGAAAAGTCCTTGAGGAAAAACCGTATTTCAAATCTGGAGACATAATCATCGGAGTTAGCGATGGTGAAGTTGAAATTGATTATTTCATCATCTCATCAAAGGAGAAATATAAAACGATTGAAGATTTAAAAAAGATAAATGAACCATTAATTGATCGCATAAGTTCAATTGCAATTATGGATAGCTCAAAATTCGCAATTTCAAGCGATGTTTATTCGCAGGTTCAAATAGTTGATATGTCTGGAAATTTAGTGCACAGGTTCGCATATCTTAGATGGGCAGGGGGATTGACTTATGTAGATGGGGGATTATACATTTGCGATGCTGGTAGGATAAGTGTTGTGTTTCCGGGAAGAAGCATAAATGTTGGGCAGTTTATGGTTAAATATCCAAGTTATGTTTCGGCTGACCCTGAAAGATTTTATGTGATTGACGATGGTGCGGTGAAAATTTTTAATCGCGATTTCAGATTAATTTCATCATTCATGGACCCTGATAATTTAAAGTTTCCATCTGCGATTACATCTGATAAATACAATATCTATTGCGCTGATCCTGTGCTTGGGCATATTGTTGTTTATTCAAAAAGAGAAACTAAATTGGTTGGTAAAATTAAGGATAAATTGATTGCGCCTGTTGATGTCAAATATGATTCAACTTCAAATTCACTTTTCGTAGCCGATGCTGGATTGAGGGCTGTTGTTAAAATTACGGGTGATAAAGTAGAAAAAGTTTTTAAGTGTGAAAATTTTGGAGGGTTAAAGTTTCCGAGAAGCATTGATTTGAAAGATAACATAATTTTCATAGCTGACGCTGACAAAATTGTTTCTGTTGACGCAACTCTTTCTGAAGCCAGTGTTAGATTGATTTTGAGTAGGTAATTTTATAAATTAAACCTGAAGAAAAAATTTTAATGTTGTATGAGAAAAAATTTTGAAACATTTTTGCAAAAAGCACCTTGCACATCAGAGTTAAAAACCTTAAAAATAAACTTTCAAGGGAGGACCTACCATGGTAGTCAAAATTCGTCGCGAAGAAGCCCTTGAATATCACAGCAAAGGGCGCAAAGGAAAACTTGAAATAATACCTTCAAAGCCATGTTTAACACAGCGTGACCTTTCACTTGCATACACTCCTGGAGTTGCTGAACCTTGTAGGGAGATACATAAAAATCCTGACCTTGCTTATGAGTATACGATGAAGGGTAATTTTGTTGCTGTGATATCAAATGGGACTGCTGTTCTTGGGCTTGGGGACATTGGAGCACTGGCTGGGAAGCCCGTTATGGAGGGGAAGGCGGTTTTATTTAAGAGATTTGCTGACATTGATGCAATTGATATTGAAATAAACGAGAAGGACCCGGATAAGCTAATTGAAATAATCTCTGCACTTGAGCCGACATTTGGCGGGATAAATCTTGAAGATATAAAGGCGCCAGAATGTTTCTACATTGAAGAGGAGTTGAAAAAGCGAATGAATATCCCTGTTTTCCATGATGACCAACACGGAACGGCAATAATAAGCGGAGCTGCATTGTTAAACGCACTTGAACTTGCAGGCAAGAAAATTGATGAAGTGAAAGTTGTCTTTAATGGGGCTGGGGCATCTGCAATAGCTTGTGCGAGATTTTATGTCTTGCTTGGGGTTAAAAAAGAGAACATAATTATGTGCGATAGGAAAGGGGTTATTTACAAGGGAAGAAAAGAAGATATGAATCCTTACAAAGAGGAATTTGCCACAAATAAATTTAGCGATGGGGCAACGCTTAAAGATGCACTTGTTGGAGCGGATGTTTTCGTTGGTTTATCAGTTGGAAATGTCCTCACAAAGGAAATGCTAAAAACAATGGCTGATAATCCAATCGTTTTCGCTATGGCAAACCCTGACCCAGAGATAAGATACGAAGATGCAATTGAAGCCCGTGATGATATCATAATGGCAACTGGGAGATCCGATTATCCAAATCAAGTTAACAATGTCCTTGGATTTCCTTTTATCTTCAGAGGTGCGCTTGATGTGAGAGCAAGAGCGATTAATGAGGAAATGAAACTTGCAGCAGCGCGCGCACTTGCTCAACTTGCTAAACAAGATGTTCCTGATTCTGTCATAAGGGCTTACGGTGGAGAGAAAATTGAATTTGGAAGAAATTATATAATTCCAAAGCCGTTTGACCCGCGCGTTTTGACTTGGGTTGCACCAGCAGTTGCAAAAGCTGCAATTGAATCTGGTGTAGCAAGGGTTCAAATTACAGATTGGGAAGAATATAAACATCAACTTGAAGTCAGGCTTGGAATTTCAAGAGAAATTATGAGACCGATATTTGCAATAGCAAGAAAGAACCCGAAACGAATTGTCTTCCCTGAAGGTGAAGAGATAAAGATATTGAAGGCGAGCCAAATTTTAGTTGATGAAGGAATTGCAAAACCAATTTTGATAGGTTCTGAAAGTGTGATAAGACAAAAGATAGAGGAAAATAAGTTAAGTTTAAAAGATGTTAAAATAGTTGAGCCTTTGAAATATCCAAGGTTTGATGAATATGTTGAGGAATATTATCGCCTGCGTCAGCGCAAAGGTGTGACTTTGAAGGAAGCGAGGAAAATTATGACATTGCCAAACTACTTTGGCTCAATGATGGTGCGCATGGGTGATGCTGACGGTTTAATTTCGGGGCTTACATCTCATTATCCGGATACAATTCGTCCAGCACTTCAAATTATAAGAATGGATGAGAGATTTACCCGTGTTTCGGGACTTTACATTATGATAACTAAAAAAGGAACATTTTTCTTCGCTGATACAACAGTTAACATTGATCCGACACCTGAGGAGCTTGCTGAAATTGCGATTGCTTCTGCGGAGACGGCACGTAGATTTAATATTGAGCCTGTTGTTGCATTGCTTTCGTTTAGCAATTTTGGGAGCACTGAAAATCCATATTCACTCAAAGTTAAAAAAGCAGTTGAGATAATTCGTCAAAAAGCTCCTGATTTGATAGTTGATGGGGAAATGCAAGCTGATACGGCTGTTGTCCCAGAAATAATTGAAGAAATGTATCCTTTCTCAACATTGAGAGGGAAAGCTCCAGCAAATGTCCTCATATTCCCGGATCTTAACTCTGCAAACATCGCTTATAAGCTTGTCTATAGAATTGGAGGTGCTGATGTCATTGGACCAATTCTTATGGGAATGAAGAAACCTGTCCATGTTTTGCAAACAGGCGCTGAAGTGAGTGAAATAGTGAATATGGCAGCAATAGCAGTTGCCGAAGCAATTGAAAAAGAGAGGGTTGGCGGAAGAGGATAAGGGCGACACAGTTTTAGAGCTGTTTTTAGGCAGTGAAACTACTGTAAAGGTTGCGTTAGAGTTTGGCGTAAGAATCTCTATTTTCATTTTATGATATTCAGAAAATCTGGTTTAGCATCACCAAACCATAAATACAAAGGCAGATTTATAGAGTTATGGAAAAGATTGAAAAATTAAAATGAGCGAAAAGTTGTTTGCATCTTATCACAGATTAACAATAGCGAAGAAACTGGTTTATCTATGTCTTATCATACTTTTGCATTCATTTACATTTGCTGGTGTTGATGTTCCGCTGTTAACTCGGCGTGTGACTGACCTTGTAGGAATTTTGACAAATGAGCAAATAGCTTCACTTGAGTATAAGCTTAAAAAGTTTGAAGATGAAACATCAAATCAAATTGCTGTTTTAATTATACCATCGCTTGAAGGTGAGGACCTTGAAGATTTTTCAATTAGAGTTGCCGAAAAAAATAAGCTTGGTCAAAAGGGGGGAAATAACGGGGTTTTATTTTTGATAGTGGTTCAAGATAGAAAGATGAGGCTTGAGGTTGGATATGGACTTGAAGGTGCATTGCCAGATGCTTTGTGTGATCAAATTTTGAGAAATGTAGTTCGTCCTAAATTCAGGCAGGGGGACTATTACGGTGGGATAAACGCTGGGATTGACGCGATAATTTCTGCAACAAAAGGTGAGTTTAAAGCTGACCCCAGAAAAAGACCTGAAACAAGTGTTGGAACAATAATTGCTTTGATAATAATTGGACTTATTTTTTTGGCATTCTTTGGTTCATTGTTAAGTGGTGTAAGGCATTATTCAATTCGTTCTGGTGGACATGATTCAACATTATTTTGGCTTTGGTTGTTGGGCTCAATGAGTGAGAGAAAAAGAGGTGGAAGTGGTTGGGGTGGATGGACAAGTGGTGGATTTGGAGGTGGGTGGTCTGGCGGTGGTGGAAGTTTCGGCGGAGGTGGAGCAAGCAGTAGTTGGTAAAAAAATTTTCATAAGCCATGATTAAAGTTAAAGACTTATTTACAAAGGAAGACCTTGCGAAAATTTCAAGTAAGATTGCAGAGATAGAGAAAAAGACGAGCGGTGAGGTGAGAGTTTCAATACGTGAGAAAAGAAGTTTAATTGAAAGGAAGATGAGTCTTTTTGATATGGCAGTTAAAGAATTTTATAGACTTGGAATGGATAATACGCGCGATAGAACTGGCGTGCTCGTTTATATATTGCTTTCGGAAAGAAAACTTCAAATAGTAGCGGATAAAGGCATAAATGATAAAGTTGAAGACGCAACATGGCAAACGATCGCTAATCTAATTGCGGAACATTTTAAAGAAGGTAGATATCTTGAAGGAATTTTAAATGGACTGGATGAAATTGGCAAAATCCTCGCTCAACACTTTCCCATAAAACCAGATGATACAAACGAGCTTTCAAACGAAGTTGAAATAAGTTAAGGTGAAAACAAAAGATTTAAACTTTTATGCCTTTTTATGGATATATTGGACTATTTATCATCATTTTGGCTGAAGTATTGCTTTTCCTTAAGGTCAAAGTGGTCGGTATTTATTTTACCCCGATTGTATGGACTGGTTATATTCTTTTTGTTGATGCGTTGAATTATAAACTTTATGGGAATTCTCTTATAAAAAGCAGGATGGGGGAATTTTTAATAATGTTGCCTTGGTCTATTATTTGCTGGTTAATTTTTGAGGCGTATAATTTCCATCTTAAAAATTGGTATTATGTCGGCTTGCCTGAGAATGCGCTTGCACGCACGATTGGATATGTATGGTCATTTGCGACAATTTTTCCTGCAATACTTGAAACATTTTATCTTGTTGAGCCAATTTTTAAAAATGTAAAGATAAAGCCATCTCAGACAACTAATACTAAGTTATCGGTTTACTTCGTGTTTGGGGTTATTTTTCTTGGTTTGCCATTAATTTTGCCGTCTGAAATTGCATCTTATCTTTTTGCTTTGGTCTGGGTTGGGTTTGCTTTTCTTCTTGAACCTGTAAATTATAAACTTGGTGGGGAAAGCTTGTTCAGAGAATTTGAAATAGGCAAATTAACGAAGCTTTTTTCTCTTTTCCTTGCTGGTTTAATTTGTGGATTGTTGTGGGAATTTTGGAATTATTGGGCTATTGGTAAATGGATTTACACAGTGCCGATTCCATTTGCTGGTCCAAAAATTTTTGAGATGCCATTGCTTGGATTTCTTGGCTTCTTAGCATTTGCGGTTGAGGTCTATTCAATGCAAAATTTTTTAATCACAATTTTAAAGCGAAATCAAACGTTTGCTGAATTGTTCGGAGTCGAGTGAACAATTTTCACAACTGCTTTATCAAGCGTCTTTTCATCAAGTATGAAAATATCATCAAATCCTTCTGTTGGAATTGATTTTTTAGCTTCAAGAAAGTTAACATATTGATTTCTTATTACTTGTTCGCCAACTTTTCTCGGTCTTTTTTGGTCCCTTTCTATGCATATTTCAACTGGGATGTCGAAAATTATTATTACGACTCTGAATCTGTACTTTCTTGCAATTTCAATAAGTTGTCGTCTTGTTTCTTTTGAAAGCGATGTCGCATCCGCAACTGTTAACCTGCCGACAAGGAGTCGCTTTTCAATTATAAAATAAAAAAGTTCAAACGCATGTTTTGAAACAGATTGATTCGCCGGGTTGTCCGAAATCATAGCACGACAATGGTCTGATGAGACGATTTGGGTTCGCTTGAAAAATTTTTTTGCGAATGTTGATTTACCGCTCCCAGCTACACCGCAAAGGACGACAAGGGTTCTTGGCGTTATTTTTATCTCAACTTCGGTGTCTTGTTCTGTTTTCTTTTTAAATATGTTTAAAATTTTTTCTATCATCGCGTGAAAGCTTTGTAGCCAAGTTCCGTTATTATTTTAATTGCTTTTTTCGCATCATTCTCACTTCCAAATGAAAGCCTAAAAGTTCCACCTATACCTTCTCTCACGCGTAAAAGTTCAATATCTTTTATATTTAACCCACCATGATAAAGTGCAGTTGAAATTTTGCTCAAAACCCCAGGTTTATCTTCAACAATTATAAAAACATCATACAAAGGATGTATGAACCCTTTCTTCCCAGCTGGGAGCTCGTTCCTGAATTTAAAAGCTCTGTTAAATTCAGATTCAAAATTTTTTACATTTCCAAGTTTAATATACTCTTTATATTTGCTCAACTCATTTATTAAATTGTCAAGCGCTTCAACTATTTTATCGCGGTTAAGCGAAATTATATCGTTCCAAATTTTGAATTGGCTTGATGCGATTCGTGTCAAGTCTTTAAATCCACCTCCTGCAAGTGTCAAGTAATCAGTTCCCATAGCACCAGCTATATTAACTAAAGAGACCGCAAGCAGCTGTGGCAAGTGGCTTATATATGCAGCAATTCTGTCGTGTATCTCTGCATCAAGTAGGATTATATTCGCTCCAGTTAATTTTAGCAATTCAGCAAATTCATTTATAATTTTTATTGGGACATTGAAGCTTGGGCATATAACATAGACTGCATTTTCAAATAAAAACGGATCTGCAAAATTTATTCCGCTTTTTTCTGAACCAGTCATTGGGTGCCCACCAATGAAATAAACATCATTTTTAATTTTTTCAGCTTCTCTCATAACTGCTCTTTTGACACTTCCGACATCTGTTATTATCGTTCCGCTCCTGGCGCATTTTGCGACAATGCTAATTTGATTTAAAATTTCATTCAATGGTGTGCAAAGGAAAACGACATTTGAATCGTTAACCGCTTCCTCAATTGAACTTGCCTTTTCAGTTATCGCTCCTATTTCAATGGCTGTATTAAGTGAGTTTTCATCTATATCAAATCCAGTTATTATGAAGTTGTATTTTTTAGCCTGTTTAAGCGCAAGCCCAAGTGAACCGCCAATTAAACCAGTCCCAATGATTGTAATTTTCTTAAATCTCATTGTATTCTTCTTCCTATTGCTTCTGCAATTTTTCTTATCTCGGTCATAAGCTGTGTAAATTGCTCAAGATAAAGCGATTGAGGTCCGTCTGACTTTGCTTTTTCCGGTTGATGATGAACTTCAACTATCAAACCATCAGCCCCAGCTGCAATCGCTGCTCTTGCTATTGGTATGACTTTATCTCTTATCCCTGTGGCATGGGATGGGTCAACGATGATTGGGAGATGGCTTTTCTTGTGTATCACTGGAATTGCATTTATATCAAGTGTATTGCGAGTTGATGTCTCAAATGTTCTTATACCTCTTTCACACAAAATCACATTATGATTTCCGCCAGCGAGAATGTATTCAGCAGCCATAAGCCATTCTTCAATTGTTGCAGCCATTCCGCGCTTTAACATAACTGGTTTATCAATTTTACCAAGTTCTTTTAAAAGCGCAAAATTTTGCATATTTCTTGCACCAACTTGAAGTATATCAGCATATTTTGCAACTAATGGTATGTCTTTAGTATCAAGAACTTCGGTTATAACAAGCAATCCATTTTCATCGGCAGCTTCTCTTAAAAGTTTAAGTCCTTCTTCGCCAAGACCTTGGAATGAATATGGCGAAGTTCTTGGTTTAAATGCGCCACCGCGAAGTATTTTAGCTCCATTTTTGGCGACATGTCTGGCAATTGTGAATATCTGTTCTTCACTTTCAACTGCGCACGGTCCAGCCATCACTACAACCTCCTCAATGCAACTTCCTATTTTCACTCCGTTTATGTTTATCACTGTTCCTTCGTGTTTGAAGGCACGATTTGCAAGCTTGTATGGTTCGGTTATTCTGTAAACCTCAGCTACACCTGGCAAAAGTTGGATATTTCTATGGTCAAATTCAGGTTTGACTCCAATTGCCCCGAGGACTGTTCTTGTGACACCTGTTGAGCGGTGAACATCAAAACCGTATTCGTTTAAAACTTTTATCACATTTTGGATTTGTTCTTCGGTTGCATCGGGTTCCATAACAACTATCATTTTAAATTGACCTCCCTTTTAATTTTAAAAGATTTCAGGCAAAAATTTTTATATAAAGATAGAAATATGGGGGTAAGTATAATTTATCTTCACGCCCAGTGGTTGCGCCACCACTGGGCAAAATAGTAGGCGTAAAAGCAAACACGGAAGGAGATTTGAAAGGAGATAAAATCCGTAATCACTAATCTTGTAGCTAAAATGTCCAATTTATTCTTCTCATTAAATTTTTTGTTTCTACAAGCTCCTTTGAAATAAAATATATAAATTTTATCACCATTTTGCAACTTATGAAGTTGTGGTTTTATGTCACCTTGAACTTGGTTCAAGGTCTAAAAAAGAGATTCTGAAACAATGCTAATTACCGCATAGATTCTATTTTGGTTGAATTAATTGAAAATTTAAGTTAAATTTTACTGACAGCAAATCAATTTTTGAAAATAAACATTGGGACAAAAATTAGGAAACTTTACACATTTATTTTTCTATTTGCGATTTTGGCACTCCTTCCAACTTATTCCCAGAAAAGACCAATAACCGTTGATGATCTATGGAGTGTTAAAAGAATTTCAAATCCAGTTGTTTCTCCGGATGGCAAATGGGTTGCTTATGTTCTCACATCTTACGATATGGAGAATAATCGTGGGCAGAGGGACATTTATCTTGTTTCAATTGATGGAAAGGAGACAAAACAATTGACAAAAGGGGAAGGTACAAATTATTCACCAGCTTGGTCCCCAGATAGGAAAAGACTTGCGTTTATCTCAACACGCGACGGAGAGCTACAAGTTTATGTTATGGGGCTTGAAACTGGAAATGTTAAGAAAATGACTGATATAGCTCTTGGTGTGGATGGGGTTATATGGTCTCCGGATGGTAAATATCTTGCCTTTACATCACAGGTTTATCCAAATTGTCCCGATAACGATTGCAATGCTAAAAAAGAAAAGGAAAAAGAATCAAGTAAAGTAAAAGCGAAATTTTTTGCAAGGTTGCCGTTTAGAATCTGGAACAGATGGATTGATGATAAACGAAGTCATGTTTTCGTCCTTGAGGTCAATACAGGCAAAATTGTTGATATAACTCCAGGGGATTATGATACCCCGCCGATAGACCTTGGTGGAAGAATTGATTATGCTTTCTCCCCAGATGGCAAAGAGATTTGTTTTGTTAGAAATACTGATACTATGGTCGCAATAAGCACGAACAATGACCTTTTCATCTCATCTCCAGAAGGTGGGGAAATAAAAAGAATTACACAAAATAAGGCAAACGATAATCAACTGGTGTATTCACCCGATGGGAAATATATTGCATATAGGGCGCAGTTTAGAGCAGGATTTGAATCTGACAGATATGGGTTGATGCTTTATGATAGGAAGACGGGAGAAAGTGTTAACTTAACAAAAAATTTTGATCGTTCGGTCGGAGAAGTTATTTGGTCTCCGGATGGAAAGTTTATATTTTTTACTGCGGAAGATCAAGGCTATAATTCAATTTACAGAATTGAAGTAAAAACTGGTGAGATTAAGAAAATCACTGAGAAAAGCTACAACACAGAAGTTTTAATAACCCCGGATGGACGATATTTAATTTTCAAGAGAGAATCGGTAAATAAACCAGCCGAGATTTATCGGCTTGAGATTTCAAGGCTTGAGACAGTTCAATTGACGTGCCATAATGATGAACTTATTTCTCAACTTGAAATGAACCCACTTGGGGATTTTTGGTTTGCGGTGCAGGTGGGACAAAGGTCCATGGATTTATTTTAAAGCCCCCATTTTTTGATTCAACGAAAAAATACCCAACTGTTTTTCTCATTCATGGTGGACCTCAATCAATGTGGGGCGATTATTTCCATTATAGATGGAATGCGCAAATGTTTGCTTCAAGAGGTTATGTTGTCGTTATGATAAATCCACGTGGTTCAACAGGCTATGGACAAAAGTTTACAGATGAGATAAGCGGTGATTGGAGTGGTAAAGTTTTTATTGATTTAATGAACGGCGTTGACTGTGTTATTAAAAATTATAAGTTTGTTGATAAAGATAGAATCGGCGCAGCTGGTGCATCATACGGTGGGTATATGATAAATTGGATAGCTGGGCACAATGATAAAGGTATTTTTAAATGTCTTGTTTCACATGCTGGAGTTTTTGACTTGGAAAGCATGTATGGGTCAACCGAAGAGCTATGGTTTCCAGAATGGGAATTCAAAGGAACACCTTGGACAAACCCTGAACAATATAAAAAGTGGTCACCAAGCAATTATGTTAAGAATTTTAAAACTCCAACGCTTGTAATTCATGGTCAACTTGATTATAAAGTTGATGTAAGTCAGGGCTTTATGATGTTCACCGCCTTGCAAAGGATGGGTGTCCCATCAAAAATGCTTTACTTCCCCGATGAAGGTCATCATATACTAAAACCTCAAAATGCGAAACTATGGTGAGATACGGTTCTTGACTGGCTTGACTTTTATTTGCAAAAATAATAAATTAAGTCAAACAAAAGTTTGCAATAAAATAGGGTAGCGCTATGAAAAATGGGATAATTTTTTTGATTGTTTTGAGTGGGTTTTTGATAGCGCAAGATTTAAAGTATGAGAGAAAATCAATTTCATACGCAAATGTCATTCTTGTTTCCGACCCAAGTATAAAAATTGAGGCAAAACAGGCAGATTATATGATAAAGAAGTTCCGAAGTTATATTGAGATGCCAAGATTTGACTATAACCCGATACCAGAAGAATTACTTAATGAGTTTAAGTCTGAAGTTGAAGCAAGAGGAACAAGCCTTTCTTTAGATGATGTGGTTGAAATTTTAAAGCAAAAATTTGTCCCGAAAATCATTGAAATCCTTGACATTGAAAAAGAGATGAGAGCCCAAAATCTTCTGACAGAAGCCCAAAGAAATAGTTTTATCGCAACAAAGGCAAAATCTCTTGGCATAACAGCGGAGCAATTGATGAAAATTATGAACTCCGCTTTCATTTATATCCCCATGATAAGTAAATACAAAGTTTACACTGATAATGTAAATCAATTGCACACTGTTGAAATAATTGCTGGTGCTATATGGTATAGAGTTATTTATAGTGAAGAAGGTGAAAATGATTTGAAACTTGTGGTTAAAAAAGAAGCAAAGGGAGTGGGAGTTGCAAAAATCGGGAAGGAGTTTAAGCACGAAGGAGTTAAAGTTAAAGATATTGATTATGCTTTCAGAACTGCGGTTGTGGCTCTTGCTCGTGACCTTCAAGTTGCAACGCGTGATATCCCTGAATTTAGACTCGGCGCACAAGTGACGGAAGTTTACTCAAATGCTGTTAGCTTCCCGATGGGAACGAAGGAAGGAATTAAAATTGATGATGGATTTGATTTGGTTGAATTACAAGAGGACCCAAACGGTGGAATTATTCGGAAGAAAATTGGATTTGTAAGAGTTACACGCGTTGCAAATAATCGCTTATATCCAAGAACTTTCTCAAGGGCGCAAATTATAATCGGGCGCGGAATTGAACCTGGAGTTTATGTCTCCGAAAGACCAAGACTTCCAATTGACCTCGTCGTTAGATTGATGAATAATCCATTTACTGTTAATTCGGGGCAAGGAACTAGTAAAATGATTGGTTATTCAATTCATGCGGAATTGATCTATAACTTTGGAAGGAATATAAATGTAAATCAGCTCTGGATTGGTGCTGGACTTTTCATTGGATCTGGAAATTCAGGGGAGCTTGAGGGAATTAAAGATAAGTTTCAATTTTATTTGGGCACTGATAAGCCAAATGTTACTATTTTCGGGCTTAATGGTGTTTTGATAAAAAAATTTTACTTTAGAAGGCTTTCTGTAATTGGCAGAGCTGAGTTAATCACCGAAGGTATAACATTTTATAAATCCAACAGTGATGAAAGTCTTGCACATTCAAGTCTTGGGTTAGGTTTCGGGCTTGGTGTTGAATATGTTGCGACACCGGATTTGAACCTTGGATTTAGTCTTGGCTATAGGACTTTCTCTGAAAGCGAGGAGTGGGATTTTAATGGTTTAACTTATAACATTGCTACTGGCAATCACTCAGGAGTTGTGTTTTCACTTTGTTTGAATTATTCATTGCCGAAGCTTGGTTTTGATCCGATTGCGGTTATAAAAGGAGCTGTAGGATGGTGATTGTGCTTTGAAGCACAATTTAAAAGTTGCTTTAAAACTATTTTTAAACAGCAACAATAACAAATTGCAAGTAAAAGATGAAAAAATTGATTTTAAGTTTGTTGGCTCTATTTGTGGTTTTCCCTATCGCCTTTGCGCAGAAAAACCTTCCTGTATCAAGAGAAGCGACATTTATTGAAAGTTATTCACCAACTGAAGTAACAATAAGAGCTTCTGGGATTGGGAAGGATAATAAAGAAGCTGAGCTTGATGGAAGAAGAGCAGCGGTTTATTATGTTTTAATTGGTGCAACAGACCCAATTTTGCAAACCCTTGAAGAGAGAAAAGCATTTGAATCAGTTCAAGATGAGATATTTGATAGTGGGAATATATCCAAATATATCTCTTTTGAGTCAACTGAATATGAATCGCGCGTTAAACTTGCCGATAAAAGGGTTAAAATTACTAAATATTACAGAGTTAACAAGAAAATTTTAATTGACGATCTTATTGCGAGAAATGTTATAAAGCCGAAAGAGGAGATAACGGAAGCGATTGGGCTTCCGTTTATAATGGTTGTTCCGGAAGCTCCAAAAGGTGTAAGTCCTGTTGACCTTTTAAGGAGCGATAGATTGCTTAAAAAAGGTGCGGAGGTAATAGAGTCTTACCTTACAGCGAGAAAGTATGATGTTCAAGTGCCTGAGCAAATGGAGACATTAAGTGAGCTTGCTCAGGCGCAGGCTGGTCTTAAAGGGATTGAAGAAGATTATGCTTATCAACTTGCGCTTGCGATTGGAAGCGATGTTTATATCACTTACAATGTGAAGGTAGAAGAAAGATATATTGGAAGCACGAAGGTTCGCAAAGCAGTTGTCGCTGCACGTGCTTACGAAACAACAACTGCAAGATTGCTTGGGACTGAAACAGGTTATAGTGGTGAGCATCCAGTTCCAGAAGAAACGGTTGTTGAGGAAGCGATGAACGATGCCATTGATAAGGTTTTAAGTAGGATTATGGCTTATTGGAAAGATGACCTGACACGTGGTTTACAGTTTAAGCTTCTTTTTAGAATTAATGGGAATTTTGATGAAGATACGCACGATGAAATTTTAATGGCGACTGAATCAGCGCTTAAAAAAATTTGCAACAGGAGTAAGCAAAATGTTGTAACGGACCAGACAATGGATTATATCGTTTGGGTTGACCCTAAGAAGTATAATTCACCGCTTGCGCTTTTTAGAGACTTAAGAAGGTCAATTGAATCGGCGGTTCCGGTTAAAGTAAGAAGGATAAACGCAAATAGGAAGCTTTTAATAGTTAAAATAGCAGAACAATAAAAAGGTATTGGATATGAGGTTATTCTTTTTAACATTTTTATTTTCAATTTACGCTTTTTCACAGCCAAATTGGTATAAAACGCAAACCCATCCGAAGTATCCAAAGGAATTTTACATACTTGGCATTGGTGCTGCGGTTGGTGAAGATGCCCGAGAAACAGCTAAGCAAAATGCAATTGCTGATGTCGCATCTCAAATAAGAGTTCAAGCCCAATCTGAGATAACAAGTTTGGAGAAGGAGAGGATAGTAAATAAGGAATCGGATTATTATTCTGAATTTCAACAGAAATCAAAAACAATAGTTGATGAAGTTTTAACAGGATGCGAAGTTGTTGAGATGGAATTTGACAGGAAATCAAAGACATGGTATGCGCTTGCTGTGCTTGATAAACAAAGATATTTAGCTTCGCTTGAAGACGAGCTTGAAAATGCTTGGACGCAGATAAAGAGATTGTATGATGACGCTCAATCTTTTGTTAACTCTGGAGCGATTTTGCAGGCGATACAGAATTTAAAGGATGCTCAACAAAAAATTTATGAGATTTACTCAAAACAAGTTTTTTACAATGCTTTGTCAAAGATTCCATATAAGCCAGATGTTGAGCTAACTCCTGCAGGGATTGAGTCTGAGATAAGGGATTTAATTTCAAAGATAAAAATTGAAAAAGTATCTGGCGACAATCAAGTTGTGGCAGTTGGTGAAGAGCTTCCAGAGCCGCTGGTTGTTAAGGTTGTTTATCAGGGGGATGTGTCAATTCCAATTTCAAATGCTTCGGTTGTTTTTGCATACAAAAATGGTGAAGTGATAGAAAAAGCTACTACTGATGAAGATGGCATTGCAAGTGTAAGGGCAATAGCAATTGGTAAGAAGGCGGTTAATTCAATTGTTGTCACTTTTTCAATACCTGGTTTGCCAGCTGAATATGCTCGGGTGCTATCTCGAGTTAGGACAGAATTTTCTTATGCGACGAGTGGAGCTGAAACAACGCCAACAGTTTCTGTGTCTTTGAAAGGTGCGAAAGAGGATAAGCTTATATTTGATGTTATGAAAAAATTGTCTCAAGAGATTGAAAAGAGTGGGTATAAAATTGAAGACGAGGCAAGATTTGTGATTGGTGGTGATATAAGTTCAAGGGTTGTTTCAACTGTTCAAGGTGTCGGCGGTATGCTTTATACGGTTGAAGCTGAGTTAAGTTTGTTTCTTAAGGACCTTGAAACGGGTCAAATCATTGGAAGCATGAGTGTTAAGTCAAGAGCTGTTGGTAAGAGTGAAAAGGAGGCTTATGAGAAAGCGTTAAAAGGGATGAGATTTTCAAGGAAAGAGCTTGCTGAGATGTTGTCAAATGCAAAAATTGAGGAATAAAATTAAAAACTAAAAGGGGTGAAAAAACATGCGTTATCTGGCTTCTTTAATTTTGATTTTAGCGGTTGGGCTTGCCTTGATGGGTTGTGGCGGTAAGGAACGAGTTGCGGTTCCTGAATCGCCAGCCCCAGCTTGGGTTAATAATCCACCAACTGCTGTTGATGCAATCTACGCAGTTGGCGCAGCAAATGTTGGAGCTAATCCAGTTCTTGCGAGAAATAAATCTGCAGACGCTGCGAGGCAAGAGCTTGGTAGAATTATTCAAACGAAGGTTAAAAGCTTGCTTGATAATTTTATGCAAGAGCATCAAGAATTCATAAACAATCAGGGCACGATTACATCTGAGGAATTTACAAGAAGCGTCAGTAGATCTGTTAGTCAGGCAACACTTGCAGGTTCACAGATAGTTGAATTTTATTATGACAAGGATAATAAAATTTACTATGCTCTTGCAGTTCTTAGGAAAAATGACATTGTTAATGAGATCGTAAGGACGATGAACGAGGCACAGCGCCAGAAGAAGACCGCTTTCGTTGAGCAAAAGGCTGAAGAAGCTTTAAAATTGCTTGATGAGGAACTTGAGAAGTGGGATTTGAGCAAGTAAGTTTTTGAACAGGGTCGGGGTTGTTGCCTCGACCTTTTTGATTTTTAAGTGAGGCGAAGTTAAATCTCAAGAAAAAGTATGTTCCATCGGTAAGATTATGGGTGAAATTTATAGATTAACTTTGATAGTCCTTGGTTTTATCTTTGTTGGGCTTGGAATTCTTGGCGCTTTTCTTCCACTTTTGCCGACAACACCGTTTTTACTGCTTGCAGCTGCTTGTTTTGCGAGAAGTTCAAAAAAATTTTATAATTGACTTTTAAATCATAAGGTTTTTGGAAGTTATATAAGAAATTATCGCGAGCATCGCGCTATAACACTGCGTGGAAAGATAATATCTCTTGTGGTTATGTGGCTTGTTATGGGATATACAGCTTTGTTTGCTTTGTCAAATGTTTTTGCAAGTTTGATTGTTATCTTGATTGGGATTGGAGTTACAAAGCATATCCTTTCGTTGAAGACATTAAAGTAAATTTTAAAAATTTATGAGATTCAGATTTTTAACATTTTTACTTTTTATCTTATTTTCCAAAGTTGATGCTCAAATGTATCCATCCTGGCTTTCAGTTTTGCCTCAGTCAAAAAATTATCTTTATGCAGTTGGTGCGTCCTCTCCATATTTTTATCCTGAAACAACGCGCGTCAAAGCAATTGAAGATGCAATTTTAGAACTTGCCCGGACGATTGAAGTTGGGGTTAAGACAAAACAGGTGAACTGGTTTGAAGACACGGGAAGTATTTTCTCAGGGATTTCGCATTTTGAGGAAGAGTACGAAGAAGAGATTGACACAAACATTATCAATTTCATTAGGTCAAATTTTGAATTTGTAGCTCAATGGAAAGAGCCTAAATCAAGGATTTTGTATGTTCTTATAAGAATTCCTGTTAAGGTGCTATCTGTTGATTCATCTTTTTCAATTCCTGATGAATTTGTTTACGACCCGGCTCTTCTTGGCATAGCTTCATCTAACCGTTCACCGGAATGGCTTTATAAAGTTCCCGAATCTAATGTCGCAATTTATGCTGTTGGCGGTGCTGACAGACATTTTGACCCTGCTCAAACGCGCAAAAAGGCGATTCAAAACGCAAGGGCTGAACTTTCGCGAATTATAAGCTTAAAGATACAATCTTTAATTGACAATTGGTCTCAGGGAAATAAAGTTTTTGAGTTGGGCTATTCAATGAGGATTTCGCGCACAATTTCGCAAGCTAAACTTTATGGCTCGCAAATAGTTGGTTTTTGGGTGGGCCCAAAAACGGGCGCAAATTACGCGCTTGCAAGAATGTATAAAAAAAGCTTGATTCAGCAGATTAAACAACTGACAGCAAATGAAATCAAAAGGAATCCGCCTGAAAATTTGGTAAGTCAAGGTGGCTCAATTGAGGGACTTATGAATAAGGCTTTGGATGAACTTGAGCGCGAGCTTCAAAAAATAAACAAAAAATGAGGGGATAAAAGATGAAGGGCTTAAAATTAATTTTGGCTATTTTTTTAATTTCAACTTTGCTATTTTCTCAAGAAGGGAAGATAAGTGTTGCTGTTTTAAAGTTTGATGCAAAAGGTTTTGACCCTGCGCAAATTGATGTCCTTGTGTCAAGGTTTAGAGTGGCTTTAAATGCGACTGGGAAATTCAGCGTCCTTGAACGTGAAAAAATTAAAGAGATACTCGCCGAGCAAAATTTACAACAAAGCGAAATAGCAGAGGGCTCGGGGGATAATGTTCAAATTGGGAAAATACTTGGCGTAAAGGAGATAATAACTGGCGACATCGGTAAAGTTGAGGATATTTACACCGTCAATGTCCGCAGGATAAGCGTTGAGACATCAGAAATAGCTCAAACTGCAAGCGCTGATTATAAAGGTAAAGTTTCGGGGCTTTTAAAGCTTATGGAACAACTCGCATACAAACTTGCTGAAAATTCATCGCAAAAACATGTTGCCTTGAAAATGGAGTCGGAGGGAATGAAGTCTGAACAAAAAGCAGAGGAAAAACAAAATGTTGAAGAACTCTCAGAAGAGGAAGAAGAGGATATATTTAAGGATTTGTATAAAGAGTTCAACATTGCGGAAGACCCATTCAAAGACAGCGATGCGCCGAAGATTGAACTTTATTATCCGTCTGTGAAAAATAATGGATACTTGCGCGTCAGCAACAGAAATTTTGAAATGAGCGGAATTGTGACGGATGAAAGCGGTATAGTTTCGATTGAAGTAAATGGTGAACCAGCAGATGTTAAGCTTGGACTTGCTGGGATGAATTTCTATAAGAAGATTCGTTTGTCAAAAGGAAGAAATGTGATTGAAATAGTTGCAAAAGATGTTTACCACAATGTCGGCAAATTATCATTTATTGTGGAGGTGAAATGAGCATGAAGAAAATTATTTTAACTTTGTTAGTTTTCTTTTTCTCCTCTGAAATTCTTTTTGGCGAAAAACCTGCCTGGGTTACGACGAAAAAGCATCCGCGTTACTCCGAACGACTTTACATCCTTGGCGTTGGAGCTGCGAAAAAGACAAAGAATAAGCTTGAAGATATACAAAAAGCAAATAATGAGGCTTTTTCCGATATAGCAAAGCAAATAAAAGCGACAATTGAATCAAAAACAGTTGTTGAGCAGGTTGAAATTATATCCGGGAAAAAGGTTGAATCGGTTGAAAAAGCTTCATCTAATCTTCAAGTTACAACTCAGATAACCATTGGCGGTCTTAAGATAGTTGAAACTTATTTTGATGACGACGATGATATTTATTATTCTCTTGCTGTCCTTGAGAGGGAAACAGCCGGGAGGGAATTAAAGGACAAGCTCGTTCAGTATTTGGATTTGTATTTGAAAAGTATGGAGCTTGCGAGAAAAAATATAAATGATGGAAACTTTTATCAAGCAATTTTGAATCTTTCTGAGGCTTATAAAAGCATACCACAATATAACAATATTTTGCCACTTTACAGATTTATAACAAGACCCCTTGAAGAAATGAACCCCGAAGAATGGAAACTCAGTGACCCTTTGCTTTTTTCTGAAGTTAAATCTGTTGCTCAAGGTATTTTTTCAAAGATAAAAATTGAAAAAGTTTCGGGTGAAGAACAAGATATATTTTACAACCAGCCATTGAAACCACTTGTTTTAAAAGTTTATTTTAGCGATGGCAATGTTAACTTGCCTGTAGCGGGACTTAAGTTTAAGTATTACTTGAAAGATGGGCTTGGGAAGATTTCAGATTATAGTGTAACTGATAAAGATGGGAAAGTGGTATGTGAAATTTATTCGCTTCAACCTTATCGCGAGATATTTTATACGATTGTAGCAAAGCTTGATTTATCTGAATTTAAAAATGGATATGAAGATTGGGATGAGCTGTTAGCGAGAAATGAAATTGAGATTAACTTCACATTGCGCAAAGAAAGTTTGACACTTGACGATAAAATAAGGGAAGCTGTGTTAAATCTCAACTCCAAAATCCCCGATAAGACTGTGAAAGTTATAGTTGCAAGGATTTACTACAGGGACAAACTTCCTGGACCGATGGCTTTGTATTTAAAGCAAAAGCTTGAAATGGGAATTGAATCATATACAAGTTTTTCACTCATAAGTGAGGAACAGGTTAAGGATGCCTCTGTTAAATTAGCCAGCGTTAATTATTCGTATGAAAACCTTGGAACTCCTGAGGCATTTGGTCGTTTGACGGGTGCAAAAATTGTGATAAATGGTTCATATTGGGATGGTGCAAATGAGATTGACTTAAATCTTAAAGCAGTTGATGTTGAGTCAAAAATTATACTTGCAACAGCAAATGTTAAAATACCTATGTCGCTTCTTCCATCAATTCCGCTTGCGCCAGAAAATTATAATGCTAAAGTTGACGATGAAATTTTAAAAGAAGAAAGTAAAGGTGAGGATTTGAAAGTTGAAGTATGGGTTGATAGACCAGATGGAATTTACTATGAGGGTGACGATATAAAAATTTTCGTCCGCTCAAATAAAGACTGTTATATCAATCTTGTTTATTACGATGCTGAAGGAAATGCAATTCTTGTTTTCCCGCACAGAGGTAATTGGAACAATAGAATTGAAGCAAATAAAGTTTACAAAGTTCCAGGTGAATATGTGATAAAACCGCCATTTGGTCGCGAGATATTAAAAGTATTTGCAAGTGAGACACCTTTTCCAATTCCAAAAGGTAAAGAAGTTGGAGGTTTAATTGTTCTTGATTCAATGCAAGATTATCTCGTTAGAACTCGCAGTGTTGGATTGAAAACATCAAATTACGCTGAAAGCAGTTTCGCCCTGACCACATTGCCAAAAATAAACAAAATTAAAAATTAGAAAAGTTTAGGAGGGTAAGTGAAATGCGATATTCAAAAGTTTTAATCTGTTTAATTTTTTTCACCATTCAGCTATTTTCTCAGCAACAAGGATACAGGAAGAGCTGGGCGTTAATTGTGGGGATTAATGAATATCAAAGTTTGCCAAGATTGAGCGGAGCTGTAAAGAGTGCGAAGATGGTTCGTGAAAAGCTTGTTCGTGAATTTGGATTTGACCCTGAAAATGTAATTGAACTTTACGATGATCAAGCTACAAGAGAGAATATACTTAAAGCATTTGATAAGCTGATGGATCCAAAAAGGGTTTCAAAAGATGATAGGGCTCTTGTTTATTTTGCAGGTCATGGTGTGACAAAAAATGTTGGAGGTAAAGATAAAGGTTATATTATGCCTGTAGATGGGGTGATGGATAAATTTGTGAGCACGGCGATTTCAACAGATCAACTCCACGAGTTTCAGGAAATAATACCAGCAAAGCATCTTCTCTATGTAATGGATGCATGCTATAGCGGGACTATTTTCACGCGTGGTATAGGTTTGAAGAGTGAAACATTTACCTCTAAACTTGAAGCGATTCTTAAATTTACAGGAAAGAAAGCCAGAGTAGCTATAACTGCTGGGAGTAAGGATGAGCAAGTTGTTGACCTTGCTGACCAGGGGATTAGTGTTTTTTCGTTTTATTTTTTGCGTGGGCTTGATGGTGAAGCTGATGTTGATAATGATGGAATTATAACAGTCTCTGAGCTTGCAGATTATGTTGCCAGGAATGTAAGGTTCAGAGCGCCTCAGAATCCGCAATATGGCAAGCTTCCTGGCGATGAAGATGGTGAATTTGTGTTTGTTAAAGTTTCACCTCAAGATGAGATTGAGCAGAGAGCTCCACAACCGCAGGTTGTCAAACCTACACCAACTGAAGCAAAGCCGAAAGATTTAGGGCGTAAAGTTGAAAGAAAAACAATTATACAACAACCAGAGTTAAAAAAACTTTGGGTTTATGGTTTCATCGGTGGTAATGCAAACTTCCATTCATTATCAGGTGAGATAGCAAATCAAATGGAGGAGACAAGTGGAGGTGGTGCGAACCTCGGGTTAGGAATTCAATATCTTATTGACATGAGATTTGCCTTTGGCGTTAACTTGCTAGTTGAGCAAAAGAATGGAAATTGGAAAATAAAACCTTTTGAATATCTTGAAGATGATTACGTAGTAAAGCTTGGTCCTGATGTCACATATGACATAACTCTGGGATATGTTGTTATAAATCCAGTTGTAAAGTTTTATTATGGTGGTTTCTATGTCAATGCTGGACCTGCAATAGGATTCCCAACAGATAAAAAATATAAATTTAAGGCTGGTTATAGGGCTTATGATGTATATGGCAATTTCATAGAAAGTGGGACATTAGAAAAGGAAAATAAAATAGAGGATGTTAAAACTCGTTTTAGTGTTCCTGTTGGTGCGGGATATGATTTTAACATAAGCATGTTCAAAATTTTCATTGAAGCAAGATATGACATTGGAGTGAATAAGGTTACTAAGGAAGATGATTGGAAAATTTCCTCGTTCCAGCTTTTGCTTGGTGCGAGATTTGGGTTTTAAAAATTTAGGGGCGTCTATTTGACGCCCTTTTTATTTTAATAGCATCATTTTTTTCGTTTCAACGAAATTATCTGCATGCATTCTGTAGATGTAAATTTCAGAGCTTAACTTTGAACCGTTTTCATCAGTTCCATCCCATACCGTTATATGTTCTCCAGCTGGCAAAATATCATCAACTAATGTTTTAACCTTTCTCCCGGTGATATCAAATACTGCTATATGAACTCTTGTCTCCTTTGGAATGGTGAATTTTATCGTTGTTGCTGGGTTAAATGGATTTGGATAGTTTTGCTCAAGTTTAAAATCCACAGGATAAATTCCAGCGTTTATCAATTTGAAGTCGGGTGTTATTATCAACCCATTTGGATTTGTTAATTCAAGATTTACTATTTCAATATCGTCAGTGCTGTTAAATTTTCCTGTTATGAAGAAAATTTCACCGTCGCCAGGTTCAAGACCTAAATCGTTTATAGATGTTAAATTAATTTTTACAAGTTTATCTTGAGTTGTATAATCAAGCCTCATAAATCCAGCACTTCTCGGCATTGGGGCGACAAAGTCAACGGATGAGCTTTCTTTAATTCTAAGTTCAATTTTAAGATTTCTAACTCTTTCGTCGTTTTTGAGCGAAACCACTATTGAAGAATAACTTATTTGAAACTTAAGTTCAGTTATTTTATCACTTGTTTCTGAAAATTTAAATGTGATTCCTTGTGCAGAAGCATTGAGTTTTTGAACTTTTGGAGCTATCATAAGCAAGTTTTCAAAGTTAACAGTGACGCTGTCGTCATGTTTGAAGTTCAAAACTTTGAATTTAATTTTTGCAATTGTTGTTTTTCCGGGTTTAAATTCGCTTCCTTGAGATGTGAGCATGACGATGTTTGTCGTGAGACTATCGGGTGAGTAATATCTGAAAAGCAAATTGTTTTGCAAAACTATAATTGTGTCAAGTTTAATCAATGGTTTATCAAGCTTCAGAGTTGTTTGTATTCCCGAGACTGTATCTGTGTTTGAAAGTACAAGATTTACTTCAAATGTTTGTGTGCTTATTTGAGGATTTCCATCAAGATGGAGAAGGTTTTGAGCATTTATTAAAGTTGCTGTTGTTATCAGCGCTATAAGTATGTTGAATGTCTTTTTGAGCATTTTCATTTTTCCTTTGTAATTTTGTTTTTCCACAAAATATTTTTATCAATAATTGTGCCAATGATTTTTAATAAACTTATACTACTTGAAGCAATTGAATTACAATTAATTTTAATTTAAAAAAGCCCAAACAGGAGTTAAGTCTAAAAATTTTTGTAATTTTTACAAAAAATTTTTTGTAATTTTAGGATAGTTTGGGATTGTGAGAATTTGGTTTTGGGGTGTTTATTTTGAAAAATTGGGTTGTGTGTGTTATTTTTAAGAAAAAAACTTGTATTGGGTTATGGAGGAACAGGCTGTTGGAAAGGTTATAAGTGCTCACGGGACTTTTTTTAATGTTCAGGTTGATGATAAAGTCATAATGTGCAAGTTAAGAGGCAAGATGCGTTTACAGGATAAAGTTAGCACAAGTCCAGTTGTAGCTGGAGACAATGTGAAGATTAGAATTCTTGAAGATGGCACAGGTGTGATTGAGGAGGTTTTTGAAAGATTTAACAAACTTTATAGAAGAGCTGTTGGTAAGCGTGAGCTTGAACATGTCATAGTAGCAAACATTGACCAGGCAATAGTTGTGACTTCGTTTAATATGCCACATGTTCCGTGGGGATTTGTAGATAGATTGCTTGTCGCAAGCGAAAGAAACAATATAAAACCAATAATTTGCATAAATAAAACTGACCTTATTGATAATTGGAGAGAGGTGAATGATTTTATAAAAGTCTATGGGGAGAAAGTTGGTTATGAGATAATAAGGACAAGCGCTGTCACGGGTGAAGGGCTTGATGTGTTAAAAGAAATTTTGAAAGACAAGACGAGTGTTTTCGTGGGTCAATCAGGGGTTGGGAAGTCAGCATTGATAAATGCGATTGAGCCAAATTTGAATGTGAGAACTACAGAAGTAAGTGAAAAGACAGGTAAAGGTAGACACACGACGACATATACACAGCTTCACAAGCTTTCTTTTGGTGGTTTTATTGCTGATACACCAGGGATGAAAGAATTTGGTTTGGCTGGGATTGAAAAGAGCGAGCTTGGTTTTTATTTTCCAGAGTTTAGGCAGTTCATTGAGAATTGTAAGTTTTCAAATTGCACGCACACGCATGAGCCTGATTGTGCTGTTAAAGAAGCGGTTAATTCAAAGCGCATTGACAAGAGAAGATACATGAGCTATATTAACATACTTAACTCACTTGATGAAGATTAATGTTGCAATAATTAAGTTTTTTGAGTAATTTTTTTTAAATCTAAATTTTTAAACTTGTTGCAAAATGGCTTCACACGTCAAAAATAATGATTATAGTAAAGAGAAAAACAGTGCGAAGGGCGGGAGTTTTTTCTCACGACATAGGATAGGAATTTCAATTTTAATTTTCACCGTTGGCGTAGTTTTGATTTTGAGTATACTTTCATATACGCCAAAGGATGAAGCAAATCTTGTTTCATTTTCTGAGCTTGGCAAGCTTTTAACAGGTAATGAGCAAGTTCGCCAAAAACTTGAAAGAACACACAACTGGCTTGGGTTTATCGGGGCAAAAATTTCATTCTTTCTTTTGAATTATACTTTCGGATACAGTTCAATTTTGTTTGGTTTGATTTTGGTTGTGTTAGGCGTGGCTTTGTTTTTAAATGTATTTAAAAAGGGGCTGTTAAAATGGGCATTTTATATTTTGTTCTTTTCTTTTCTTACTTCTATTTTTCTTGGTAATTTGAAGCTGATATTCGGGACGGAGGAATTTAAGGATGAGATTTGTGGTCTTGTTGGTTTATATGTTGCTGATATTTTAATAAAACTTTTTGGGGGTATTGGGAGTATTTTCATAGTTCTCGTTTTATTTTTAATCTTTCTCGGTTTTATAATTGAATTGAATTTTTACGGTATTGCTATAAAAATTGGTGATAAGGTTATAGATTTTATAGACAAATTAAAACCGAAGCCAAAGACATCTGATATTAAAGTTTTAAAGCGTGAACGGAAGCCCGTTAAGCAAACTGAGGTTGTGATTTCATCACAACCTGTTGAGAAAAAAGAGCGAGTCGAAGAAGAGAAAATTAAGAAAGATGAAGTTGTTGAGGTAAAAGAAGAACAGCGAAGAAATCAGCAGATTAGGAAGAAGATTGATTTTAAACTTCCACCAGTTGAATTGCTTGATGTTGGGGATGATGAGTCTGTCGCAGATGAAGAGGAGTTAAGTATGAATGCTGAGCTTTTGAGGAATAAACTTGCAAATTTTGATATTGAAGTTGAGAAGATAAGCATAACACCTGGACCTGTTGTCACGCTTTATGAAATTGTTCCAGCTGCTGATGTTAAAGTTAGAGAGATTGTTTCACTTGCTGATGACATTGCGCTTGCTCTTGCAGCTCGTGGTATAAGGGTTATCGCTCCGATGCCGGGGAAGGGGACGGTTGGGATTGAGATTCCAAATCGCAAACCTGCAATTGTAAGGATAAGGAGTGTAATAGATTCGCCTGAATTTAAAAACTTTAATGGAATTCTTCCGATAGCGATGGGGAAGACGATAACTGGCGAAGTATATTGTGATGACCTTGCGAAGATGCCTCATCTTTTAATTGGTGGAGCTACAGGTTCGGGGAAAAGCGTTGGGATAAATACGATAATTGTAAGTTTGCTTTACAAACTCAATCCATCTGAAGTTAAGTTTGTGATAATTGACCCGAAAAGAGTTGAGCTTATAAATTATCGCAAACTTGTAAATCATTATCTTGCTGTTTGCCCTGATGTTGATGAGGAGATAATTACAACACCTGAAAATGCAGTAGTTGTTTTGAGAAGCCTTGTCCTTGAGATGAATGATAGATACGATAAATTTTCAAAAGCTGGGGTTAGGAACATTCAAGAGTATAACGAACGCGTTAGACAAGGTCGGATAAAAAGTGAAGATGGAGATAGTTTTGAATTGCCTTATATAGTTGTGATAATTGATGAGCTTGCGGATTTGATGATCGCTGCGTCAAATGATGTTGAAGGACCTATCACTCGTCTTGCCCAGCTTGCGAGAGGAGTTGGGATTCATCTCGTCGTTGCAACACAAAGACCATCTGTTGATGTGATAACTGGATTGATAAAGGCTAACTTCCCAACCAGAATTGCTTATCAAGTTGCTTCAAAAGTTGATTCAAGAACTATACTTGACATGAATGGAGCAGAGCAACTGCTTGGGAGTGGTGATATGCTTTATCTTCCATCTGGAGCGGTGAAGCCTATAAGAATTCAAAATGCTTTCGTCTCAGCTGATGAAGTTGAAAGAGTAGTTGATTACATAGCCAGTCAGCCTGGGTATGAAAAGCCATATGAGCTTCCATCTGTGGTGGAGAAGCAAAGAGTTGAAATTAACACTGGCGCTGAGCTTGACGAGCTTTTTGATGAAGCAGCTAAAATTGTCGTGAGGTATCAGCAGGGGTCAACATCTTTGCTTCAGAGAAAGTTGAAGATTGGATATGCCAGAGCAGCGAGGATAATGGACCAACTTGAAAGGGAAGGTATTGTGGGTCCACCGCTTGAAGGAAACAAGGCAAGGGAAGTTTTAATTGAGAATGAGATGGAGCTTGAGGAGTTCTTAAAGCAAATTAGAAACAAATGAAAAATGAAAATATGAAATTTTTTTGGAAAATTTTCTTCTTGGTTTTGTTTTCCGATTTTATCTTGGCTCAAACGGGCAAAGATTTAATTGAACAGCTGAAAAAGAAATATTCTGATGTCAACGATGCCACTATAAAATTTGAACAGACCGTGAAATATAGCATATCAAAGTTTAAGCAAAGTTTTTCTGGAACGCTTTACTTCAAAAAGAAAAATAAATATAGAATTGAAACAGGACAGCAAACTGTTGTAACTGATGGCGTTACAAGTTGGCTTTATTCAAAGGTTAATAAGCAGGTGATAATTGACCGATTTAAAGAGGATAAAAATGCTCTTTCGCTTGATAAATTTTTGCTCACGATCTCAGATGAATATATTCCTATAATTCTCAATGTTGAGCGTTCCAATGGTAAAAAAGTTTACATTTTAAAGTTAACGCCGAAAGGTGAGGATTCGTTTATTGAATCAGCGAGGGTGTGGATAGTTGAAAATGATTTAAGCATTGTAAAGGTTGAGATAACCGACATAAATGGGACTATCACAACATATAGTGTTAATAGCATTAAATTGAATTCAGGAATTGATGATAGCCTTTTCAAGTTTACAATTCCTTCTGATGTCAAGGTCGTTGACTTGAGATAAAACAAAATTTGAGTGCCAATGTTTAATTTAAAAGCTCTTTTTAGATTCATTTTAGGACTCGCAGTCGCCTGCTTTTTCCTTTATTTTGCTTTCAGGGGGGTTGAATGGAACGCATTTTTGAGGGTTTTTTTGGAAGTTAATTATCTTTACATTTTTCTTATGTCTATCATCTTGTTGTTTTCGCATTTTTTCAGGGCTTTGAGGTGGAAGTATCTTTTGAAACCTGTTAAACCTGATACATCATTTGTTAATTTTTTTGAAGCGATGATGATAGGTTATCTCGCAAACAATGTTTTCCCAAGGGCTGGGGAGATATTAAAAGCTTATACATTGAGCAAAGATGAAAAAATTTCAGGAGCATCAAGTTTGGCAAGCGTTTTTCTTGAAAGGATTCTTGATGTTATCTTTTCGCTTTTCTTTTTTGGTGTGGCGCTTTTAATGAATAAAAAAATTTTTGAAAGACATTATCCGTGGCTTGGCGAAGTTGCATTGATAAGTTCTATAGTTGTTGGTTTGTTTCTTATTCTGATTTTAACTCTTTTAATTTGGCAAGATAAATTTATTTCCGTATTGACTAACTTTTTCAAAATTTTTAGTAAAAAATTTTCAGAAAAATTTGAAAAGACATTTATCTCATTTGTTTCTGGGTTTGAAGCCTTGAGGCATAAAGGTATTTATGGGCAGGTTTTCTTTTTTAGTTTTTCAATTTACATCTGCTATATCCTTGCAGCTTACTTCCCGCTCTTTGCTTTTGATATTGATAAATCGAAAATTGGTCTTTTCACCGCTCTTGTCATATTTGTTGTTTCAACAGTTGGTTTCATAATTCCAACGCCTGGGGGTGTGGGAAGTTATCATTCGCTCATAACTGGTGCACTTGTTGGACTTTATGGTATAAAACATGAAGTTGCGCTTGGATATGCAGTTTTAACACATGGGGTTGGGTATTCAATAAATGGTTTGCTTGGGTTTTATTTTGCGATGAGAAAACATGTGAAATTGATAAGGGAGATATCTCAAGAAACTATGGTTGAGGATTCGGTGAAGTGACTTTGTGCAAGTTTGCCACAAGATAAACAAGATAAATTGTGCAAGTTTGCCACAAGATAAACAAGATAAATTGTTAAAAATTTGCTTGCTAATAGGGGGTAAATTTTGGCATAGATTTTGTAAAATTTATTCTTGCGAAAACTTTAAAAACTAAAAAGGTTAAAAACGATGAGAGTGATACTAACAACTTTGGGGCTCTTAATTTTGCTTAATTTGGCATTTTCCCAATCAAATTATGTTGGCACGGACAGATGTCTAACTTGCCACTCTTATGTTAAACCCGTTGCAAAGGATTACAAGCAAACACTTCATACTAAGATTCATCAACTACCCACCAATGCAACTGTTCGTGGTGATTTCACTCAAACTGTATCAATGGGTTCATCTTATGGTAATGCATTAGTTCGTTTGAGAACTGATGGGACGAAATGGTATGCAAAGCTTGTTCCGAGCTCTGGTGATTCCGTTGAATATGAAATAGTTTATGTCTATGGATTTGGGTGGAAGCAAAGGTATCTTGTTAAAATTGACAGCAGTTACTATATGCTTCCAATTCAATGGAATATGAAGGAATATCTTGATAACTCAAGCGGTAGCTGGGTTTCTTATAATCCAGGTAACTGGTTTAACTCTGATGGGACTTTAAAGAGCACCAAAACAAATTCTTTTAGAGCCAAAGCTTACGACAAGAATTGCGCAGGTTGCCATGTGACGGGACTTAACATAACTAAATATGTATCAGCTCAAAACGATACTTTCTGGATAGCGAAATGGGCAAATAATAATAGCATCAACGATATGATAATCGGATGTGAAAATTGTCACGGACCAGGTGCGGACCATGCGTCTACTGGAGATAAAACAAAGATAATCAATCCAAAGAATTTACCTTACGAGAGACAACTTGAAGTTTGTGGGCAATGTCATTTCCGCGGTGCAAGTAGTGAGCATACTTATGAGTATCCGTGGGATGAGACGAATAATAAGGGCTATATACCTGGGGATAGCCTTGGGCTTTACATAGTTCATGCTCCTGGGCTTTGGCCTGATAACGAAACTTCAAGACAGCATCATCAGCAATATAATGATATTTTGAGGTCAAAGCATTATACTAATCCTTACCATAAGTTGACATGCTTTGAGTGTCATGATCCGCACAAGGTTACGAGCAATTCACATCAAATTGTTGATTCGCTTTATGTTCGCGATCAGAGTGGAAATTATATTTGGATAAAAACGAAGAATGATGACAATACGCTTTGTTTAGCCTGCCATGCTGGATATGGACCTTTTGCTGGTTTGACCAGAGCTATGATTCAAGACCCGATTGTGAATAAAGATACAATTGCAGCTGTTGTGACGAAGCATACGCATCATTCTCATGACCCTGAAAATAGCAACAATACTGGTGGTGCGAGCAGATGTTCAAAGTGCCATATGGCGAAGACAGCTATAACGGCGAAGGCATATGACATACATAGCCACACATTTGAGGTGATTTCGCCTAAGAAGACGCTTGATTATAAAACTGTTACGACACCGACAAAAGGTATGCTGAATTCATGTGCTGTGAGTTGTCATAGGAATTCAACTGGTAATATACCGACATTTGGGATAGGGATTGATGCGAATTTGACCGATTGGACTGAGGCTACAGATATTCAGCTTGCTGATACACTTTGGAATTACTTTAAGAGTTGGTGGCCAACCAAGGTTGAACAGCTTGCAAGTTTAGTGTCAACATTTGAACTTCGCCAAAATTATCCGAATCCGTTTAACCCGTCAACAACGATTGAATTTTCAGTTCCAAAGAGAGTTAAAGTTAAACTTGTTGTTTATGATATAACTGGTCGTGTTGTCAAGACTTTAATTGATGGTGATGAGTATGAGCCTGGTTTATATAGGGTGCAGTGGAATGGGAAGAATGATTATGGTGAGTATGTTGCAAGTGGGATTTATATTTACAGGTTGATTGCGGGTGATTTTGTGTCCACGAAGAAAATGGTCTTGATGAAGTAAGGAGTGGGGTTGAATAAAAATTAAAGGGCGGGTTTTTACCCGCCCTTTTTTATTTTTGCGGAGCCGACGGGGCTCGAACCCGCAACTTCCAGCGTGACAGGCTGGCGTGCTAACCAATTGCACCACGGCTCCGCTCAAAAACCAGTGATAAATATAATCAAAGACCTTAAAAAATGCAAATTTAAAATTTTTCACCCGCTGCTTTCCTTAATCTATCCATAATTGCTAAACCAAGCCCAACCTCTGGAACTTCCTGAGCATAAATTATGCTAACGCTGGATTCATCCAAACGATGAAGTGCTGAAAATAAATTTCCAGCTGCTTCAACAAGGTCACCATTTTCGGATAAAATTTCAACATGCTTTGCTTTTATGTTAAGGTCAACCTTCTTAAATAACAAAATCCCGATATTTTCATTCTCTTTTATTTCATCAATTGACTTAAAAAGCTTTACAGGGGTTTTAGGCGAATAATGTTTTGGTAATTGTCCAGGTGAAAGTGGGGTTTTTGATTTACTTTGGATTTTGACTTTACCTATAACTTTTTCAATCTCTTCAACAGGAAGACCACCAGGGCGCAAAATAGTTGGCTCTTCAATTAATGAAAGCACAGTTGATTCTACTCCTATTGGACATTTGCCACCATCAAGAATTAGATCAACTTTATCACCGAGCTGTTTTTCAACATGTTCAGCTGTGGTTGGGCTTATATATCCGAATGGGTTAGCGCTTGGTGCTGAAATAGGGGTTTCTGCGCTTTCAATCAGGGCAAGTGCAACTGGATGCGATGGCATCCTTATAGCGACGGTTGGAAGTCCTGCTGTGACGATATCGGGGACAATTTGAGTTTTTGGTAAAACGAGCGTAAGTGGTCCGGGCCAAAATTTTTCAATTAATTTTAAGGCTCTGTCGTCAATTTTCGTTGTTAATTTTTCAAGCCACTCAATTTTTGAGATGTGAACTATTAAGGGGTCAAAAGTTGGGCGATTTTTAACTTCAAAAATTTTTGCAACAGCATAAGGGTTCAAAGCATTCGCTCCAAGCCCGTAAACTGTTTCGGTAGGGAAAGCAACAAGTCCACTATTTTTTATGATTGAACCTGCAAGTTTTATTGTTTCCTCTGTCGCTTTAACTCTCATAAGACAAAAATTCTTAACTTTCTGAAATCTTTGCAAAGTTTGATGAAATTTCTTGGACGGAGATTATTTGAATTTTAATAAGTTTTTTTGGCACATGTTTTGCATTATTGAATTTACAGAAAATTTTCTTTTTTCTAAAAAACAAAAAACGAGGTGAAAGGTTATGGGAAAAATTGTCGGAATTGACCTTGGAACGACAAACTCTGTTGTCGCAGTAAAGATGGGAAATGATGTTGTTGTAATCCCAACTTCTGAAGGTCCGAGGACGCTACCGTCAGTAGTTGCGTTCACGAAGACTGGCGAAAGGCTTGTCGGTCATCCAGCAAAAAGACAGGCGATAACCAACCCTGAAAACACGATTTATTCAATAAAAAGGTTTATGGGTAGATTTTATGATGAAGTAATTGAGGAAGCAAAGCGAGTTCCATATAAAGTTGTCCGCGGACCAAACAATACTGCGCGTGTTCAAATTGGCGATAGGATTTATTCACCGCCTGAGATTTCAGCTATGATCTTGCAAAAACTAAAACAAGATGCTGAAGCTTATCTTGGCGAGAAGATAACGGATGCGGTTATAACTGTTCCTGCATATTTCAACGATGCGCAGCGTCAAGCGACAAAGGAAGCCGGAGAAATAGCTGGTCTTAATGTCAGAAGGATAATTAACGAGCCAACAGCTGCTTCACTTGCTTTTGGTCTTGATAAGAAAGGTAAACAAATGAAAATAGCTGTGTTTGACCTTGGCGGTGGAACTTTTGATATTTCAATTCTTGAAATTGGCGAAGGTGTTTTTGAGGTTAAGGGAACGAGCGGAGATACGCACCTTGGTGGAGATGATTTTGACCAGAGGATAATTGACTGGATAGCTGAGGAATTTTTGAAGCAAGAAGGTGTTGACTTGAGAAAAGATCCAATAGCTTTGCAAAGATTGAAAGAAGCAGCTGAAAGAGCGAAAATTGAACTTTCAAGCAGACTTGAAACTGAGATAAATCTTCCATTTATCACTGCTACTAACACTGGACCAAAGCATTTGCAAATGACATTGACGAGGGCGAAGTTTGAAGCTTTGATAGATAACTTACTCCAGAAGCTTATCCCACCGTGTGAGGAGGCGTTGAGGAGAGCGAAGATGAGAGTTGAGGATATTGATGAAGTTATTCTCGTTGGTGGTTCAACGCGAATTCCAAAGGTTCAGCAGATTGTGCGTGATTTCTTCAAGAAAGAGCCGAACAAGAGTGTTAACCCTGATGAAGCTGTTGCAATTGGCGCAGCGATTCAAGCAGCTGTTCTTGCAGGTGAAGAAAAAGACATTCTCTTGCTTGATGTTACACCGCTTTCACTTGGAGTTGAAACTCTTGGTGGTATTATGACTGTTTTGATACCTGCGAATACAACGATACCGACACGCAAGACTGAGATATTTACGACTGCTGCTGATAATCAGACTTCCGTTGAGATTCATGTTTTGCAAGGCGAAAGACCGATGGCTAAGGACAATAGAACTCTTGGAAGGTTCATACTTGACGGGATACCTCCAGCACCGCGTGGAGTTCCGCAGATTGAGGTTACATTTGACATTGATGCGAATGGAATTCTTCATGTCACCGCAAGAGATAAAGCAACGGGTAGAGAGCAGAGCATAAGGATAACCGCTTCAAGCGGATTGACGAAGGAAGAAATTGAAAGAATGAAACGCGAGGCTCAAGAGCACGCTGAAGAGGACAGAAGAAGACGCGAAGAAGCCGAACTTAGGAATCAGGCTGATAATCTTGTTTACACAACGCGTAAGCAACTTAGAGAAATCGGCGATAAACTTCCATCTGATTTGAGAAGTAGGGTTGAAATGAAAGCGAATAAACTTGAAGATTTAATCAAGACCAATGCACCTATAGCTGATATTAGAGCTGGGATGGATGAGTTGACGCAAGTATGGAACGAAGCTTCAAATTACTTGTATCAGCATGCTACTGCTGGAACTTCTTATGGAACTGGTTATACAAGTAGTTCGCAGTCAGAGTCTGAGACGAAGAAAGATGTAAAAGATGCCGATTACGAGATAGTTGATGACAAAGGTAAAAAAGATAAAAATTAAAAATTATTACAAGCACCTAACTTTTTGCTGGCGAGGTTTTTCAACCTCGCCTTTTTTGTCAAAAATTATAAAATTAAGGAGGTGATTTTATGAACTGGAATAAATTCACGATAAAAGCACAAGATGCGATTCAAAAGGCGATGCAAATAGCAGCTGAAAGAAGTCATCAAGCGATTGAACCTGAACATCTTTTGTTGGCTCTTATTGATGATGAGACGGGGCTTGTCAATTCAATTATAAAAAAGATCGGTGGAAACATACAATACATTAAAAATAGATTGAACGATTCTGTAAAAAGATTTCCACAAGTTCAAGGTGCTGGGCTTGGGAATCAGTATATTTCGCAGGGTTTGATGAAAATTTTTGATGATGCTTTGAAGGAAACAAATCAATTGAAAGATGAATATATAAGCGTTGAACATCTTTTAATAGCGCTTTCAGAAAACAGAAATAACGATGCTGGAAGAATTCTTGCTGAGCAGGGGATTAATAAAGATTCAATATTGAGGGTAATGCGTGAAATTCGTGGCTCGCAAAGGGTGACAGACCAAAATCCAGAAGATAAATATCAAGCGCTTCAAAAATACGGGAGAGATTTAACAGAGCTTGCAAGGCTTGGTAAGCTTGACCCAGTGATAGGTAGAGATGAGGAGATAAGAAGAGTTATGCAAGTTCTTGCAAGGAGAACGAAAAATAATCCTGTGTTAATTGGTGAACCAGGCGTTGGTAAGACAGCTATAGTTGAGGGGATAGCACATAGGATTGTTCAGGGTGATGTTCCTGAGCCTTTAAAAAACAAACGAATTTTTGCGCTTGATATAGGAGCTCTCATCGCTGGGACGAAATATCGTGGTGAGTTTGAAGATAGACTTAAAGCTGTCCTTCGTGAGATTCAAGAGTCAAATGGTGAGATAATTCTTTTCATAGATGAGCTTCATACAATTGTTGGAGCTGGAGCTGCTGAAGGGGCGGTTGACGCTGCGAACATGTTAAAGCCAGCTCTTGCCAGAGGTGATCTCCACGCAATTGGAGCGACGACAATTGACGAATACAGAAAGCATATTGAAAAAGATCCAGCGCTTGAGAGAAGATTTCAACCAATCCTTGTTGAAGAACCATCTGTTGAAGATACAATTTCAATTTTGCGCGGTTTGAAAGAAAAATACGAAGTTCATCACGGCGTTAGAATCACAGACGCGGCGATAGTCGCAGCTGCACAACTTAGCCATAGATACATAACTGATAGATATCTTCCCGACAAGGCGATTGATTTGATTGATGAAGCAGCCTCAAAATTGAGAATTGAAATTGATTCAATGCCTGAAGAACTTGATGAGATTGAAAGGAAGATAAAACAGCTTGAAATTGAGCGTGAGGCTGTGAAGCGAGAGTTAACCTCAAACTATGCGACTGAAATTGACAAAAAGGCAACACAGAAAAAGCTTGAAGAAATAGAGCAAGGGCTTGCTTCGCTTCGTGAAGAGAGGGACCGTTTAAGAGCGCATTGGCAAACGGAGAAAGAGCTTATTAAATCAATTCGTGATATGAAGGAGCAAATTGAAAAAGCAAAAATTGAGGCTGAAAAAGCTGAAAGAGAGGGAGATTACGCAAAAGTTGCTGAATTAAGATACGGTGTCATTCATGCGCTTGAAATGAGATTAAAAGAGACAACACAAAAACTTGCCGAAGTTCAAAAAGATTTGAGAATGTTGAAAGAAGAGGTTGACGCTGAAGACATCGCTGAGATCGTTTCAAGATGGACGGGGATTCCAGTTCAAAAAATGCTTGAAAGCGAAAGGACAAAACTTCTTCACATGGAAGAAAGATTGCACGAGAGGATAGTTGACCAGGAAGAAGCAGTTAGAGCTGTAAGCAATGCAATTCGTAGGGCAAGAGCTGGACTTCAAGATGAAAGAAGACCGATTGGTTCTTTCTTATTCATTGGAAGCACGGGCGTTGGTAAAACAGAGCTTGCAAGGGCTCTTGCAGAACTTCTTTTCAACGATGAAAATGCAATGATAAGAATTGATATGTCGGAGTATATAGAAAGGTTCTCGGTTTCAAGATTAATTGGTGCTCCGCCTGGATATGTTGGTTATGAAGAGGGAGGACAACTGACCGAAGCTGTTAGAAGGAAACCGTATTCGGTTGTTTTGCTTGATGAAATTGAAAAAGCTCATCCGGAAGTTTTCAACATTTTGCTTCAGGTCCTTGAAGACGGTCGCCTCACGGATAGCAAAGGTCATGTTGTAAACTTTAAAAACACAATCATAATTATGACATCAAACATTGGTTCACACATAATACAAGAGAAGATGTCAAAGATGACGGATGAGAACAGGGATAAAATTATGGAGGAATTAAGGAGTGAGCTTATGCAAATTTTAAGGCAGACGATAAGACCCGAATTTTTGAATAGAATTGACGAGATAATTTTCTTTAAGCCATTGACGAAAAACGACATACTCAAAATTGTTGATTTGCAGATAAAGCAGGTTAACAAGCGTCTTGAAAAGAACAATATGCGAATTGATCTCACAGATAAAGCGAGAGTATGGCTTGCGGATATTGGTTACGACCCAACATTTGGAGCAAGACCTCTGAGAAGAATTATACAAAAGCAAATACTTGACCAGCTTGCGGAAAAAATTCTCGCTGGTGAATTTATGAATGGCGATATTGTTTTGGTTGATGTTGACTTTTATGGTAAACCAGTTTTTATAAAGAAAATTGAAGAACCTGAAATTGTTTAAAGTTCATATTCAATAGATAAATTGAAATTTCTTATCGGAGCGAGGTTGCCGGAGATTTCAACATAGTTATACTGAAGCAAATTGTTCACATTGAAAAATATCTTCAAGTTTTTAAAGTTCAAGCCAATCCTTGCATCAACGACATAGACCGGCACCCTCTCTTCAGCATCTTGGACGATAAGTTTTAAGAGTTCGTCTATCCTCTCATACTTGCTTATAAATCTGAAGTCGATCCCAGCAAATAAAAATTTGTAGTTAATGCTTGCATTTGTGTAGAAAATGTGTTTCGGTCTATATTTTAAAATTGCATCTTCGCTTAAGTCCCACGGGTGAAGATAAGTATAGCCAAGTGAAAAATTTAACGGATTAAAATAAAAGTTAATTCCAATTTCTACACCTTGTATCCTTGCTTCAGTTACATTTTTAAATATGATTTTCCCGTCTATGTCAAAAACTGGTTCAATTAAATTCCAATAGTGATTCCAGAAGATTGACAAGTCAGCTGAAATCAACGGGTGAGTGAACTTTGAGCCGATTTCAAATGATACGGCACGTTCTGGTTTAAGTGATGGATTTGGTTTTATCGTTACACCTGCAGCACTTGTGCTTGTAAATGCTTCACTTATCGCAGGGGCTCTGAACCCAGTTCCGACCGATGTCCTTAAATTTAAAAATTGATTGACTTTATAAATTGCACTTAACTTTGGATTTACTTGCCCTGTGTATTTTAAGATGTCAAGTTTGTATAAATCGCTTCGTACTCCGTAAGATGTTCTAAATTTTTCAGAAATTTTAAATTCATCTTGAAAATAAAGTGCAATAGAGTGTGAGCTGCGGTTTCCAAATAGAGATGATTTAACTGTGTTAAGGTTTGCTTCAACGCCGAAGATTAAATAATGTTTGTCATTTGGTTGGTAATTTATTTGGATTTCGGAGTTTACAAATCCAGCGGTGCTTCTATTTTGTTGTGTTGCATTGTCGTTCCATTTGTTCCTGAAAAATCCAGCGCGAGCAAGATAGAAAAGTTTTGGAGTTAAAATTTTTTTATACTGAACAAATGTGTTAAATCTTTCTGAATTTACCCTCGCCCCGACATCTTCGTCTCTTGGAATAAGAGCATTTCTCAAATTTTTCCAGTAAAAAAATGCCTCGTTCCTTTGAAGTATGTAATTAAACATAAAATTAATTGTTGAATAAGGCGATGGGTTGTGTTTTAACTTTGTGAATATATTCCACCTATGATAATTCTGATTCTGTTTATATCCCTCATCAATTCCTCTTTGAATGTGAATTAATGTTCCAACATTCCCAATTGTACCAGCAAACGATGCAAATCCGCCATAATAAAATCTTGTTCTCTTTGACCATCTCCACTCAGGATAATATGGTTCGTCGTAAACCCCGAAGTATGTCCTAAATCTTAAGTTTCTCATTTGTTGCGTTTCTTTCGTGATCACATTTATAACGCCACCAATTGCATTTGAGCCGTAAAGCGCTGAGCCAGCTCCTTTCACAACTTCAATTCTATCAATTTGCCATACAGGTATAGCTTCCCAAATTATCTCGCCTGCATCGCCAGTTAAAAACGGCATCCCATCAAAAAGAAGCAAAACTCTCGTCCCTGTCCCGCGACTATATCCACTTGAACCGCGAATGTTAACTTGATATTGAATCATATTAACTCCGGGAACATACCGTAAGATGTCATCAATTTGAAGGTTATTTCTCGTTGAAATAATTTCAGATTCAACGACATGCGTGCTTACTGGAATTTCGCTGATTATTTCTTCTCTTTTTGTCGCTGTAACTATAACAGGTTCAACTGCGTATGTGGTTGGTTTCATTTCAACTTTTATATTCACCACTTGCGACGGTTGAATTAAAATATCAATTCTTTGAGTTTCATATCCAATCGCAGAAAATCTCAGTGTATATCTCCCAGTGGGGATTCTTTTGATTGTAAATTCACCTTTCGCATTTGTGGCTGAACCAAGGAGCGTGTTTTCAATTATAACATTAACGCCAAATATTGGCTGCTTTGTCTGGGCATCAATCACAGTCCCAGTTAAACTTCCAGTTTGCTGTGCGAGTAATTGTGAAAAAATCAAAAGTGAAAAAATAATTATTTTCATGGGTCAAACTCCTTTTTTGTGAGTAAAATTCCAATTAACTCAGAAAACTTAAACGGCTGTGGAGGCGGATTATCAAAGTCACAAGTTATGTTTATTCCTCTTAAAAATTTCCCATAAGGGATGTAAAGTGGTGTTGGAATTGTATCTTCTGGTGTGGTGTCGTAAACCCCAACAGCTTTCCAATCTGAAAATATATTTGAGCCATATTGAAGTGCAACGACTATGTATTCCCATTTTCCTGTATCAGCAAGAACTTCATATTTTGTTGAATCAACTTTACTTGTTGTAAGAGTTTGACTAAATTTTGCCCTGCCTTGCAAAACTTCGTTTATTATGTCTTGCGGTGGATATTTTCTAAATGCTACAACTCTTAAATCGTAAATGCTATCGGGCCAGTTTCCCTTAAAATATACCGTTCCGCCAAAGCCTGGTTCCTCATATTGTTCAGATGGAGTGCCTGCTTCAGACGGTTTTAATCCATGATCACAAGAGATAAACAAAAGAAGGAAAATGAGCAAAATTTTGTGTTTCATATTTGCAAAACTTGATTTGTTTTTTTATCTTTTGAAAAACTTAAAAAACAAAGTTTTACTCGTATGGCAAAAAAAGAAAAGCGAAAAGCATCTTTTCAAAAACACCAAATCCCTTTTTCAAAGAAAAATCTTTTCGTGCTTTTAATTGGTGTGGTTTTAATTTTCATCGGTTATTACCTTATGGCAATTGGTGATGTTGATGATTTCATTGCTATAACGCTTGCACCGATAATTTTATTTATTGCGTATGTTATAGTCATACCGTATGCGATTTTGAAAAAGTTTAAGGATGAGGAAAGTTAACCCTTCTTTACGCTTCGTCCAAGTTTTTCTTCTACACTTTTAACTTTGCTCTCAAGGGCTCCAGTTCTGCCTTTCCGGTAGTCAACTTTTATAGTTATTGATATTCTGTTGCAATCTTCTTTAAGTGCTTCAAAACATTTTTTAATTGTGTTAAAAACATCATCCCATTCACCCTCAATTATTGTTCCCATCGGTGTCAGCCTATATTCAAGCCCACTTTTGTCAACTATGTCAACGCATCTTGCCACGAACTTGCTCACGCTTTCACCTTGACCGATTGGAGTCATGCTGAATTCACAGAGCAACATATGGCTTTTTTAATTTTGTTTTATCTTTTTATTTAGATGTTCCGTGTATAAACTTTGGATGCAATCCCCACAGAAGTAATAAAGTTTTTCAATGCCAATAGCTCTTTCAACGAGAAACTCCTTCTCAAATAATCTACCACAAAGTGTGCACTTTAACTTTAAAGAGCTTGTGTCGGGACTTCTTTCGCGCTTTAAAATTAAACCATATCCGTAAAAAATTGCAAAGATGGTTATAAGCACAATCACAGCAATCCCAATTAAACCAACCATTTAGCTATTTCTCTTTCTTTACAACATATTTCTCGTAAATCTCGCGGAGTCGTTTCATTGAGAGTGAGTCAAGGTCTTCGTCGTCTTTGTGGCGCTTTAAAAACATTTCAAAGTCATATTTGTCCCTTCCTTTCAATCGGTATGATATTCGTTGTAATTCCTCAATCATCTTTTTTTGCTCTGCGTAGGTCGTCATCGGTGGTTTAATGTTAAATTTTTAAAATAAGCCCAAGTGTGAAGGTCGTTGTGTCAAAGTTAACTCTCGTTCTGAATGGTGACGGGTCAATTTGGATTATGTAGCCGTTGTAATTTATCCGGTTATCTTTGAATCTGCTTTCTACTTCCGCGATTGGGTCTCTGAATCTAACTTCGGCTCTTAAACCGAAATTTCTTGTAAAATTATACTGAACCCCGGACATCACTTGAATTCCAAAGTTAACGGGTGATTTTTGGATTTCGCTTTTAACATTTAAAATTGACTTGACAAAATTTCCTTTGTAAGCTCCAACCCCACCACCAATGTAAAGATTTAACTTTTCAGAACTAAATGGAGCAATGAAAAAAGCACTTAATTCAACTATGTAAATTTTGTATTTATCTTCAACTGGAATTCTAAAGGTTTGACTTGCAATTCTTCGTATCAAAAAATCCTGAGTTTCTTTATTCACAATTTCTCCTGAGATCCCAAGCATATATCCTTCGGCTATTTCATATCTAAAGTCGCACGATAGCCCGAGCCATCCATTTATCTCATTTGAAAATTCACGCATTCCTCTGTCGCTTGATATAACATTCGGATAAACAAACGCAGATAGAACATAGTTAAAGTTCAAACCGATAAATTTTCGCGATTGAGAGAATGAAACATTTAAAGTTAAAAAAAGCGCAAGGATTATATTTATAACTCGCATAAAACAAGGCTTTTAATGTTCAAAATATAAAGCCCTGTTATCAACTATCTTTGCATTTTTCTTCAAATTGTCAATCCATGCGAAAAACAAATTATTTCGCTTTTCGTTATAAATTTGTTCTTTCAGCGTCTCGTATTGCGATTTGTAAAGCGTTGAATCAAACGGGGTTTTATTTAAAAGTTGAATAATATACACAAGCGAATTTCCTTTCACTGGTTCGGAGATTTCGTTGATTTTCATGTCGATTATTTTTCCGATGACATTTTCATCCGTTCCTATTCCAGGGATGCCTCCGGAGATTGTAAAGCCTGATGCGGTTCTTACTTCAAGCGTTGAATCAAATTTTGTTATTTCGTCAAGTCCTTTACCCTCTATTTTCCTCCTTAAATCCAAAAGATACGCATACGCTTTATCTTTGAGTTTTCCCCTTCTTACCCTTGCCTTTATCGCTTCCTTAACTTCTTCAAGCGGTCTTATCCCAGCTTCTTTTATTTCTGTTATCGTAAAAACTGCAAAACCGCCTCTAATTTTAAAAACAGGACTTACACTTCCAATTTTATTTGAAAATGCCCAGTTGGAAATTGATTTGTTCATTCCAATTCCAGGTATAGGTGAATCTTTTGTAAATTGTGGCGTTGTTTTAATTTCAAGACCAAGAGCTGACGCTTCTTGAACGAAATTGCTTCCTTTGACAGTATGGCTGAAATCTTCGGCTCGTTTTCTCTGTGATTCAATGGTTTCGGAGCTTGCTCTTACACTTAATTTAAGATTTGCGATTTTGAGTTCTCTATTGTCCTTTGCGACAACTTTGATTATGTGTAAACCATATTGAGTTTTAACTGGTCCGACGATTTCTCCCGGTTTGGCTTTGAAGCATGCTTCTTCAAATTCTTTCACCATTCTTCCTTTCCCGAACCATCCGAGGTCACCACCTCTACGAGCTGTGCTTTGGTCAAGCGAGAATGTCGCCGCAAGTTTTGCAAAATCTTCACCTTTTTTCGCAAGTTCAAGCACATCTTTGGCAAGTTTGTATGCTTCAGTGGTATCACGACCTATCGGTAAAAGGATATGACTTGCTCTGACAAATGTTTCTGTTCCTTTACGCTCATCAAGAATTTTTATCAAATGAAAACCATCGCTTGCTTTAATCGGTCCAATTACTTCGCCAACTTTTTTATCCCATATTTCATTTTCAATTTCAGGCTGTAATTCGCCATGTTTAAAGAATACATCTGAATAAGGAATCTCTGAATAATTTTTTACAATCTCAACGAAATCAGCTCCTTGTAAAGCCTGCTGTTTTAGATTTTCAAGTTCCCTTAACACCGAAGCTGAATCTTCAGCCGAAGGCGCATCTGAAAAGACGACATATTTTAACTTGCGCGTTTCTTGAATTCTAAATTCATCTTGATGATTTCTGTAATATTCCCTTATTTCCTCATCCGATGGCTCACCTATTTCTTTGGCAAATTTATTTGGGTCAAGCGAAACATATTTTATCTCATATTTTGTATTTTGCTTTTCAAATCTTTCTCTTATTTCACCTTCACTTACGCGAATGCCAGCGAGGAGTCTGCTTTGAAGCTTTTCTGTTAATTTTTGTGCTTTTAAAAATTTTTCAACTTCAATCCAAAATTGTCTTGCTTGAGGAGAAGTTGATTTAAGAGCCCTTTCTAAAAGTGCTCTATCAATATTCCCAAGCGAATCAACAAAATTTCTTTTTACAGCTTCAGGCAATGTCTCCGGTGAGTTTAAGACCCAATCAGTTATTTCTTCATCGGTTACAGTTATGCCAAGCCTTTTTATCTCCTGCTCAATAAGTTTTCTTGTCACAAGTTGTTCCCAAACCTGATTTCTCAATTGTTCAAGCATGAAATCGTCTGGGTCATTTCCAGCTCTCTGCTTAAAGTTTTCAATTTCCATCTCAAGCGCTTGATTGAACTCTTGATATGTTATTTCTTCGCCGTTTATTATGCCCACAGGTTCACGGGTAAGTCTTTCACGATGTCTTCCGGTTATGTCCATTCCCCAGTCAAGTATAATTGTTAAAAGAAAAAGAACGACGAGCGATAAAAGTATCGCGGGCAGGTTGTCTCTCATTTTAGCCATTATAGGCATGGTGCGCTTTTCACCTCAAATTATTTTTGAAATTTTTAATAAATTTAACCTAAAAGTCTTTAAAAATCAATTAAACAAAGGTGTTGACACCTATTTTGAAAATGATTAAATTATCTCAAAAAGGAGCTTGAAAAAATGGCACTATATTTTCTCTTTGGAAAATATTCTCAAGAGGCGCTCAAAGGGATGTCACCAGAAAGAACCATTGAAGCGAACAAATTAATTGAAAAATTGGGTGGCAAAGTCAAGAAGATTTATGCGTTGTTAGGTGAAATAGACCTCGTGATAATTGCAGAGTTCCCAAGCAACGCCGAAGCAATGAAAGCCTCAATTGCGTTGGCAAAATTGACGAATATATCATTTAAAACTTCTCCAGCTGTAACAGTTGAGGAATTTGATAAACTGATAACGGAAATTTGATTTGAAGGTTTGAAAATAAAAAAACCCGGGGAATTCCCCGGGCAAATTCACAAGGTTATCTTGCAGTGAAAAGCTCAACTACATTTTTTAATGCCTCTGATGGAACTTTAGGTAGTTGATATTTACCCGCAACTGAAGTGGTTGGTAATTGAATTCCTGGCACCGACATCACGTCAATGAATGGTATATTTGAGCCAAATTTGGAGTTTATTGCTTTTATGAATTCGTTAGCAACGATTGCATGACCTCTGCTTGATGGGTGAATACCATCAAGACTGAAGAGACCTCCAGTTATGTAATCTGTTGTGAACTTTACACCAGCGATTTCAAGCCCGTGTACTTTAACATCGTTTAACTTTGAATAAATATCTACTTTCACAACTCTCCCTGCTCTTGATGGGTTCGCCAGCACTGTATCAATTATGAAATTAAACTTTTGAATAGCTGTTCTTGCGACTGCAACCTCATTTGCGTCAAGGATATATTCATTTGGCAGCGGTTTCCCAGCATTAGGAAGCTGATTAAATGGTGGAACAGCTGGGAGCCCATAACCAGTCGCAATTAATGTGCTTGCTGGAAGTAAGACAAGGTCGTTTGATGTAAGTTGCGCTAAAGCTCCACCTTTAATCCCAATTAATGGAATTGGCCTACCTTGTTGGTCAAGAACAGGTTTACCTGTATTCGGGTCAACTATGAACCAAGGAATTGTCGTGAAGAATGGAATGACGGTGACATCGGGGATGTTTGCAACTGCGATTTTTACTTGAGAGTTAATTTTTAACAATGAATCAATAGCTTGTCTGAAAAGTAATTGGAAAATCACATCTGGAGTTGGAAGTTTACCAGTTGGGTCAGTTCCTCTCGTCCCACCGCTTGAGGCATAGCCAAGGACATCATTATTACCCATCCAGAAAATTACGAAAGTAGGATTCAACGCCTTTGCCTGATGAAACATCGTCTGACCTAAAGCCTTGCTCCTCAAGATAATCTGGAAAAATGGGTTATTGCGTTGTGTTGACTTGGTTACATAATCAGTTGTATCAAAAACATCGTAAAGAATTGCCCCAGGGACAGCAAGGTTATTAAATGGTGCGGGATGAGTGGAATTTTTGGGTGCTCCTGTTACAAACTGTTGCTGAATTTGTAATGGCGAAAGCGACCTTAAATATAACCTTTGCCCAATCCCAGGCTCACTTATAAGTGGCTGAACGAAAGTTGCATTTCCACCGATTGAATTTATTTGTTTTACTATAAGATTTACATAGGAATATTGTTGAGCCCCTTCAAACAGTGCTCCATCTTGAAAACCAGCTGTTAATGAGTTTCCAATTGCGACAACCCTTGAAAAGTCAACTTGCACACCAAGTGATGGTGGATTTCCAACTTCTGAAAATTCTTCACAAGCATAGAAAATGAAAGCGAAAGAAAAGATGAGTAAGATTGATATAAATCCCGTTAATTTAGATTTTCTCTTCATAGCACTAAACCTATTTTTAGTTTTCAATTAGAAAAGTTTGTATGAGAAGTTTATGCCGAATAGATGGGCACTTGCATTATAAACTCCGTCAAATCCAACGACTGTCCCTATCACCTCTCTTTGTTTAAATCTGACAAACATATAAGCGAGGTCAATTGTCAAGTTCCCAACAGTATATCCAGCTCCAAGTGTAAATTCCCATCTATCTGCATCTGGTAAAGAAGGCTCAACATATTTATCTGAAATTGGATTCTGATCATATGCAATTCCGCCTCTTAAAGCAATGTTGCCAAAGCGGTATTCAAGCCCAGCTTTGTAAATTGACGCATCTTTGTAATATCTTTCAAGTTTTTGGTCGGTTTGTGCAGATGTTTTGGTTTCAAAATCAATTTCAAGCACATCATACGAAGACCATCTCGTGAATTGATAACCAAGTTCAAATGTTACACTTTCACCTGATAAACCAATTCCAGCCATGATGATATCGGGCATTTTTACGCTTGTTTTGATATTCCCACCTGGAAGTAGTGAGTCAAGAGCTGGTGGAGTTTTGAAATCAGCAGTTCCAGAATAATTTACTTTAACTTGCGAACGATATGAAAGTCCAAATGCAATAGGATCAAGCTTCAAAAGTAAACCAGTATTAAATCCTACACCCGTGCCACTTCCTGAAAGTTTGACATCAACTTCAGGATTAAATGATGTTATTTTCCTTGTCAATGTCACTGTGCTGTAAACATAGTCAAAGCCAACAGCAAGAGAAAGTTCATCAGCAAGTTTATAAGCGATCGTTGGATTGATGTAGAATGTTTTAAGGTCGGATTCAATCGTTATCGCACGTCCGACCCAATCTTCAGGCCATTTTGAGCCAAGCCCATATGGATTAAAAACCCCAATACCAAATGCTAAACCTGCTTCGGTTGTATAAGTTAAATAAAGATTGCTTGGATAAAAAACTTGCTTAACCATTTTGCTTTCTTGAGTCGTGTTCAGCTGGTATGGTCCGCGAAATCTCGCTGATGGGAATATAAGCGTTGTCCCTAATGAAAAATTCATCCCTTTCAGGTAAGCAAGTCCAGCTGGGTTATAAAAAATGCTTATTGGGGCGTATGATGTTACAAATGCCCCAGCCATGCCGGTTGCCCTTGCTCCGTGTTCGTTGATTTGGAAGCCCCCGGCAAATAGAACAGTTGATAAAAGCAAAAGAAGTAAGGTAGAGCCAAAAATAAATCGCATATTTCCTCCCATATTTTGTTTAGTTTGTTGAAATTTTTAAAAGAGATGTCCCTTTTTCAACGGCTACTCCCTCATTTACCATAATCTCCTCAACAATGCCTTCAAGGTCACTTCGTATCTCATTTTCCATCTTCATAGCTTCAAGAATTAAAAGTTTGTCTCCAATTTTGATTTTCATCCCGGGCTTTACAAAGATTTTAGTAATAAGCCCGGGCATAGGTGATTTTAAGATTTTTTCCTTTTTTGTTTCCCAAGCGTAGGTGCTTCGGTAGGAATCTATAAGATTTTGATATTTGCTGATGGGTTTGCAATTATAATCCCGAATTGAATCGGTGAGAATGACTGATTCGCCGTCAAGAGTGAAGTTAAATGTGAAGATTTTGTCGTTAATTGAAATAGTTATTTCATTTTTTGAGGTATTTAAAATTTTAACTTCAAATTTTTTCCCCTTAATCTCTGCCTCAAATTTGTCGATTTCAAGTTTTTTCAGCTCAAGCTCAAGGGTTAAATCGTTAATGGTTATCTTCATAGAAAACCTGATTTAGATGTTTCTGGTTTTAAATATAAATCAAAAAAATTTTTATTTCAAGAGGTTAACTTATTTCGCCAGCTATCGGAGTGTGAAATTCATCCATTACTCTTAAGGTATCACCATTATATTTGCCAAGTAAAAACATAAGTTTTACAATTGCTGTTTCTGTAGTCATATCTTTACAGCTCAGAGCTCCAGCTTCAAGCACCTCTTTACCGCATTCATAAAGTGTTAAGTCAACTGCTCCATATATTGCTTGTGTTGATATAGCAACTATTTTTCCCATTTCAACTGCTTTTTTCACGAAAGGGACGAGCGAATCTTTCCCTATATTTGGCACATTCCCCGAGCCAAACGCTTCTATTACGAATCCATCTATGTCAAGTTTAAGTAGGCTCATTAGGTAGTCAATTTTAAGCGATGGAAATATCTTGACACAAAAAATTTTGCTGGAAAACTTTTTGGATAAATTTAAATTAAAATTTTTGCGCTTTAAGAAATTTTCCGGGTAAACTTTTATTTCAACTCCGACCTCAACAAGCGGTGGATAGTTTGGCGAGTCAAAAGCATTAAATCCCCATATATCTATTTTTTTCGTTCTATTCCCACGAAATAATTTATTGTTGAAAAAGATGCAAACCTCAGGTATCGGGTAAGTTGCAAGTTCAACTGCATTGATGAGATTGTTTCGTGCGTCTGTTCTTATTTCAGAAAGTGGGCGTTGTGAACCGGTAAGTATCACTGGTTTTGAAAGTCCATCAAGCATAAAGGAAAGTGCTGAAGCAGTATAGGTCATTGTATCCGTTCCATGGGTTATCACGAAGCCGTCAAACTTTTCATAATTTTCGGCTATTGTATCTGCAATTTTGAGCCAATGTTCAATCCCGATGTTTGAGGAGTCAATGTTTGAAACTATTATTGATTCAATTTTTGCTATTTGCTTTACCTCTGGGACAAATTCAAGAATTTTTTTGACAAATGAGCTTGGGGCAAGCGTCCCATTTTTGAGAGCCATTCCAAAAGTTCCACCAGTGTGAATCAGGAGAATTCGTTTCATGTGCTTATTTTTAAAAGTTTATATCTTAACGACCGTAAAGACCAGTTATTTTCGCCTCGCCAAGTATGTGACCTTTTGCTTTATTTTCAACTTGCTCAGCTGTAGCGCCTGCGTTCAGACCAAGTGTTTCAACATCAAGCGCATAAAGTTTAAAGATATACCTGTGTGGTTTATGTCCTCGCGGTGGGCAAGGTCCACCATAGCCAATGCGACCGAAATCGTTGACACCTTGTTTAATTTTTTCATCAACGATGCCGACTTTCTTAACATTTTCAGCAAGTTTCGTCACATTTGCCGGTATATCGTAAATGACCCAGTGTATAAATGTTCCTCCTGGCGCATCGGGGTCTTCGCAAATCAAAGCAAAACTTTTTGTCCCAGCTGGTGTGTTTTCCCATGTGAGTTCAGGCGAAAAATCTTGCCCATCGCATGTAAACTTTTTTGGGATTGTTTCGCCGTCTTTAAATGCGGTTGATTTGATGGTAAACATTTTCTTCACCCCTCCTTTTTGGATATTGGTTTGATTTGAAAGAAGAAACACAATTAGAAGATAAATTAACGCTCTCATTTTTTCAAATGCTTTTGATTTTTGTTCGTTTATTAAAGATAAAAAATTAAATTTTTCAATCAAAAGGTTTTATCAAAATTTGCTACTTCGCCAGTTCTTTTTTATATTTTTTAGCGAGAAACAAAATTCACTATTTAAATGCGATGAAAAAATTTTTCTTAAACCCTGCAAATTTAATCCCCGCTGGAATCATTTTTGCTTTGCTTCTTTATTTTATTTTTGGTAGTGGTGGATTGATCAAAAGGATAAAACTTGAAATTGAAGCAAAAAAGTTAAAAAACGAGATAGAGAAAATTGAAAAAGAAAACGCATTGTTGAGAAGGAAAATTTATGAACTTGAGACAAATCCTGAAGCAATTGAGAAGATAGCGCGCGAAAAATATGGGATGGCGAAAGAGGGTGAAGTCGTTTTTAATATAAAAGAAAAATGAACATCACACCTTCAAAAATGAAAATGAAGAAAATTCTCCCCCCGCTTGCAGACAGAATAAGACCAAAATCGCTTGATGAGTTTGTAGGTCAAGAACATATCCTGGGTGAAGGTAAACCACTGCGAATTATGATTGAGACGGGCGAAGTTCAATCAATGATATTATGGGGTCCACCGGGCACAGGGAAAACAACAATTGCAAAAATTATAGCTGAAAAAATCAATAGCGATTTTTATCAAATCAATGCAGTTTTGTCTGGGGTTAAAGAAATTAAAGAGATAATTGAAAAAGCCGAGTTAAATCTTAAACATTATGGGCGGAAGACGATTTTGTTTATTGATGAGATTCACAGATTTAACAAAGCTCAACAAAGCATTCTTTTAAATAGCGTTGAGGAAGGGACTGTTGTGCTCATTGGGGCGACAACTGAGAATCCTTCTTTTGAGATAATTTCACCGCTTTTGTCAAGGTGTCAAGTTTTTGTGCTTGAACCTCTTGGTGTTAAAGAGCTTAACGCAATACTTGAGAGAGCGTTGAGAGTTGATGAAGTTTTATCAAAATTTAAAGTTAACATTGAAGATAAAAATCTTCTTTTTCTTTATTCAGGTGGCGATGCCAGAGTTATGTTAAATGCCCTTGAAGTGGCGGTGAAACTTGCAAACCCGAATGAAAATAACGAGATATTTTTAACTCGTGAAATTATATCCGAGGCATTTCAAAGAAGACATTTTAAATACGATAAAGCTGGTGAAGAGCATTACAATTTAATTTCTGCTTTTATAAAAAGCGTTCGCGGAAGTGACCCTGATGGAGCTGTTTATTGGCTTGCTCGGATGTTGTTTGCTGGGGAGGACCCGAAATTTATCGCAAGACGAATGATAATACTTGCAAGCGAAGATATAGGAAATGCCGAACCTTATGCACTCACACTGGCGACAAGCTGTTTCACCGCTGTTGATTATGTTGGAATGCCCGAGGCACGGATAATACTTGCACAAGTTGCAACTTATCTTGCAAGTTGCCCCAAAAGCAATTCAGCATATCTTGCTATTGAAGAAGCGATGGAAGATGTGAAAAAATATCCTGACCTCCCGGTTCCTTTACATTTAAGAAATGCGCTGACGAAGTTAATGGAAGAACTTGGCTACGGTAAGGGTTATAAATATAGTCATAATTTTCCTGAGCATTTTGTTGAACAACAATTTTTGCCCGATGAACTTAAAGATAAAATTTATTATAGACCTACAGAAATTGGGAGGGGGAAGATTTTAAAAGAGAGACTTGAAAGCCTTTGGGAGAAAAGAAAACAAAATAGAAAGAAAAAATGAATAACTTTGTAATTGGTGTTGACCTTGGAGGGACATTTATAAAAGCTGGGGTTGTAAGCGTTTCAGGGGAAATTTTAATTGAGGATTCAATACCAACTGAAGCTGAAAAAGGACCTACGCATGTTGTTGAGCAAATTTCAAAAGTTGTTGGAAAACTTAAAAATGAATTTAAAGACGGTAATATAATTTGCGTTGGAATTGGCGCACCTGGTCAAGTTGACCCTGAGGGTGGGGTTAAATATCCGCCAAATTTTCCGGGGTGGACTGTTGTTTACCTTGCAAAGGAGGTTGAAAAAGAAACGGGATTAAAAGCTGTTGTTGATAATGATGCAAATGTTGCAGCTATTGGTGAGGCAAAATTTGGCGCTGGGAAGGAATATCCTAATTTTATAATGGTTACGCTTGGAACAGGCATTGGTGGTGGTATAATAATCGGTGGTAAAATTTATCGCGGTCCAACTGGAGGAGCCGGGGAAATCGGTCATGTATCAATTAATTTTGATGGTCCGAAATGTAATTGTGGAAATTACGGATGCGTTGAAGCTTATGTTGGGCAAAGATATCTTTCGGCGTGGGTAGCAAAAGAAGTTGAAAAAAATCCGAATTCAAAAATAGTTAAACTTGTAAATGGTGATTTGTCAAAAATTGAACCTTATATAATTTCGCTTGCCTCTGAACAAGGAGACGAATTTGCGATAAATGTGTGGAAAAAGGTTGGGTTTTATGTTGGAGTTATGCTCGCTTCGGTGATGAATTTGTTTGATATAAATGTTGCGATAGTTGGCGGTGGTATAGCGAAAGCAGGAAAAATTTTATTTGATGCGATGAATGAAACTGTTAAGTCAAGAGCATTGAAACCGATTGCTGAAAGAGCGATTGTGATCCCAGCAAAACTTGGGAACAGGGCGGGCATTCTCGGCGCTGGAGCACTCGCATTTGAGGAATTGTTGTGAAGCAAAGGTGTCAAATTTCTTGTTTTTTCAAAAAGCATATGAACAGAAGCAAGCTTTCGTATACGTTTAACATCAATTGTCATATATGACTCTGATAATAGTTTACCATTTTCAATCAAGCGAATTCTTCCGGGTCTTTTGCTCACAAGTGCTCTTCCATCGGGTAGGAAAACCAAAGACCAGGGAATTTCAGTTATCTATCTATTTTATCGTCTTTAAAACCTTGGTGCGTAATTTTTTGAGTTTGTAAAATTGGCTTTGTTTTGTTAAGTTTTATTAAAAATAAAATTGTGGAAAGAGCAATGGTCAAGATAAAAGTAAGTGAAAATGGTCCTTATGTCATTGAGATAGAGGGTGGCAACTTTGAAATTGAAAAGGATTCAGGGAAAGAGGTGGTAAATAAAAAGACGATTGCTTTATGCAGATGCGGTGGTTCAAATAATAAACCTTTTTGTGACGGGACTCACCGTAAAATTGGTTTCACTGCAAAGGGTTTGGAGATAAAGGTTAATTCAAAGTAAATATATATATGCGTTCGCTATTTGAGCTTAAGCCATACATTTTGAGATATAGGCGCTTGATTTCCCTTGGGATTTTAGCAATACTTGTGAGTGAATTTTTTTATGTTATTATACCAATTTTAATAGGTCGTGCAGTTGATGGTTTGAGAGCTGGGGTTACAGGTGAAAAGTTACTGTGGTTTTCTGCGCTTGTAGTTGGTTCAACCCTTTTAAGTGGTATTGCTTCTTTCTTTACTCGTCAAACTATAATTGTTGCTTCGCGTAAGATAGAATATGATATGCGAAACGATTTTTATCGTCATGTTCAAGGTTTGCATTATCTTTACTTCAGGGATAAAAAGGTTGGTGATATAATGGCTTATGCTACAAATGATATCCCCTCTCTTAGAAACTTTCTTGGGCCTGGGATAATGTATTCAGTTGAGACGATAATTGAGTTTGTCGTAATTCTTATGATTATGTTTTCAATAAACATTAAGCTGACTCTTATAACTTTAATCCCACTTCCTTTGATTTCTTTTCTTGTTTACAAAGTTGGCAAAATAGTCCACGAAAGATATGAAGATATACAAGAACATTTTGGCGTCATTACGACCGCAGCACAGGAAAATATCTCTGGCATAAGGGTTACCAAGGCTTATGTGAGAGAGGATTATGAAATTGAAAAGTTTAGAAAGTTAAATTTTGAATATCTTGTCAAGAACCTAAAACTTATCAAAGTTCAATCGCTTACATACCCGCTTATGATTTTGATAACTGGGATTTCAATTATACTTGTCATTTGGTATGGTGGTTATCAAGTCATAAAAGGTGTGATGACGCTTGGGCAAGTTACATCGTTTTTAATTTATCTCGGGTATTTAATATGGCCGATGATTGCCTTTGGTTGGATTGTTAATTTAACTCAGAGGGCATCTGCATCTATGGATAGATTGCTTGAAGTTCTAAAAGTTGAACCTCAAATAAAAGACACAAATGAGACAGATTATTCAATCAAGAGTATAAAAGGCGATATAACTTTCAAAAATGTTTGGTTTAAATATCCCGATTCTGAAGATTATGTCCTTCGTGGTATAAACCTTGAAATCAAGCAAGGGCAAACGGTTGGGATTGTTGGTTATACTGGGAGCGGAAAGACTACGCTTGTGAATTTAATCCCGCGTTTGTTTGACCCTGATAAAGGTGAAGTTTTGATAGATGGTGTAAATGTTAAGAAAATCCCACTTAAAATTTTGAGGGAAAGTATTGGGTATGTTCAGCAGGAGGTTTTTCTTTTCTCCGACACCGTGAAAAATAACATCAAGTTTGGGGTTGACGGGGTAAGCAATGATAAAATAATTGAAGTGTCAAAGCTTGTTCATATTTATGATGAGGTTATGGATTTCCCGAATAAATTTGATACGATTATAGGTGAGAGGGGTATAACTTTATCGGGCGGGCAGAAGCAAAGGCTTGGTCTTGCGAGGGCTTTGATTAAAGACCCAAAAATTTTAATTCTTGATGATTCTTTTTCATCGGTTGATGCTTACACGGAAGAGGTGATTTTGAAAAACTTAAGGGAGTTTAGAAGGGGAAGAACTACGATAATAATAAGTCATAGAGTGACCGCTGTCAAGGATGCTGATTTTATAATTGTAATTGATGATGGTGAAATTGTTGAGAAAGGCACACATGAGGAATTGCTCAATCTCGGTGGTATTTACGCAGACCTTTATCAGAAGCAAATTCTTGAAGAGGAGCTTGAGAGGATGTAAAACAAATTTTTTGCTTTTTTATGAGCGATTTTAGAGATGATGAAATACTTGGAAAGGCGTATGATTCAAGATTGATGAAGAGGCTTTTGAAATATGTAAAGCCATATTGGAAACGGGTTGCTTTTTCAGTTGTCCTTGTTTTGCTACTTGCGGTTTTAAATCCGCTTAGACCTTATATAACAAAATTTGCGATAGATGATTATATTTTGAAGTCAAATTATGAGGGGCTCGTCAAATTAGCACTTTTGTTGTTTTTGCTTCTTTTTATGCAGGGGATTTTGCAATATCTTTTGAGTTATACAACCGAATGGATTGGGCAGAGGACAATTTTTGATTTGCGTATGGAGGTTTTTAGACATTTGCAGAGGCTTGCCTTAAGATTTTTTGATAAAAATCCAACTGGTCGGCTTGTAACTCGTGTAACAAATGATGTTGAATCACTCAATGAGATGTATTCGTCGGGGATTGTTATGGTTTTTGGGGATATATTTACGATGATCGGGATTTTCTATTTTATGTTTAAGTTGAGTTTTGAGCTTTCGCTTGTGACATTAAGCGTTTTGCCACTTCTTTTTTATGCGACATTTTTATTTAAAAAAAAGGCAAGAGAGACATACAGAGAAATCAGGACATTAATTGCGAGAATAAATGCATTTTTACAAGAACATTTCTCGGGCGTGAGCGTTGTTCAAGTTTTCAACCGCGAGGAAGAGGAATTTAAAAAGTTTGACCAAATAAATGCGAAATATAGAGATGCAAATATAAAATCAATTTTTTACTATGCCGTTTTCTTCCCAGCTGTTGAATTGATAAGCGCGGTTGGAATTGCTTTAATTATTTGGTATGGTGGTGGTAAAGTTATAAAAGGGACGGTGACAATAGGGACATTGATTTCTTTCATTCAATATACCGAAATGTTCTTCAGACCCATAAGGGATTTATCCGAGAAATACAATATCTTCCAGACCGCTATGGCTTCAGCCGAGAGAATTTTTAAACTTCTTGATACCAAAATTTTCATAAAAAAGCCGGAAAATCCAGTTAAACTTGAAAAGATACATGGCGAGATTGAATTCAAAAATGTCTGGTTCGCATATAGAGACGATGGAGAAAATCTTGGCGATGAGGACTGGATTTTGAAAAATGTTTCTTTTAAAATTAATGCCGGAGAGAAAGTTGCAATAGTCGGAGCAACTGGTTCAGGAAAGAGCACGATTATAAATTTGATAAGCAAATTTTATGAGCCACAGCATGGACAAATTTTGATAGATGGTATAGATATAAAAAACATTGATGAGAGAGAATTAAGAAAGCACATTGCAATAGTGTTGCAAGATGTTATGCTTTTTTCAGGAGATATTTTGATGAATATAACTCTTGGAAATGAAAAAATTACGATGGATAAAGTCATTGAATCGGCTCGTTTAATTGGTGCGGATAAGTTCATTGAGAAATTGCCAAATGGATATTTTGAAAGCGTTCATGAAAGAGGTGCTAACTTTTCCGTTGGCGAAAGGCAACTTATATCCTTTGTCAGAGCACTTGTTTATGACCCTAAAATTCTCATACTTGATGAGGCGACATCAAGCGTTGATGTAGAGACTGAGCGTTTGATTCAGAACGCTATTGAAAAATTGCTTGAAAATAGAACAGCTATAATCATTGCTCATAGGTTATCAACGATTCAGAACTCGGACAAAATTATCGTTCTTCACAAAGGTGAAGTTCGTGAAATTGGGACGCATGAGGAATTACTTAAATTAGGAGGGATTTATTACAGGCTTTATCAATTGCAGTATAAAGAGAGAAGAAGAAAAATTGTTTTGTCGGGGAATAGTTAGTTCTTTCCCCAAAGGGAAGAAAAATTTAAAAAGTGAAAAAATTAAGGGAGGGTTCAAGCCATGCAAAGGATCATCACAATTGAGCGTTTTATAATTGAAAGGGAACACGAAATTCCGGGAGCGACGGGTGAGTTTTCAAAACTTCTCACCGACCTTGCTCTTGCAGCAAAAATTGTTTGGCGTGAGGTTTCAAAAGCTGGGCTTGTTGATATCATAGGTTCAACTGGTAAAGTTAACGTTTCAGGCGATGTTGTTCAGAAGCTTGACGAATTTGCGAATGAGATTTTCATTAATGTTATGCAAAAGGGGGGGCATTTGTGCGTTATGGCAAGCGAAGAGAGCAAAGGTTTAATTGAAATTCCAGATGAACTTGCGAAAGGTAAATATGTTCTTGTTTTCGACCCACTTGATGGAAGTTCAAACATTGATGTTAATGTTTCAATTGGTTCAATATTTGGAATTTACAGAAGGGTCACGCAATCTGGGAAGGGAACCGAGGAAGATGTCCTTCAGCCAGGGAGAAATCTTGTCGCAGCTGGTTATGTTGTTTATGGTTCAAGTACTATATTTGTTTACACTACTGGAAATGGTGTTCATGGATTTACACTTGACCCAAGCATTGGTGAGTTTCTCTTGTCGCATGAAAACATACGGATACCAAAGAAGGGCGACATTTACAGCGTAAACGAAGGATATTATGAAAGATGGGACGAGAATATGAAAAAATTCATCAACTATCTCAAAGCCGAAGATAAAGCTACTGGTAGACCTTATAAGTTAAGATATGTTGGGACGCTCGTTGCTGATTTTCACAGGACTTTGCTTTATGGCGGTATTTTCATGTATCCTGGGGATTCAAAGAATCCCGAAGGAAAGTTGAGGTTAATTTACGAAGCAGCTCCTCTTGCGTATGTTGTTGAAAAAGCTGGTGGAAGGGCAAGCAACGGATTTCAGAATATACTTGACATAAAGCCAACCAGCTTGCATCAGAGAACACCGCTTTTTATCGGTAGCGAGGAGGATGTAAAGCTTGCGGAGAAATTTCTGCAAGGTAAGGCGGAAGATTAAAGTAAAAAGGGGCTCTTTTTGAGCCCCTTTATATTTTTAAGCCCCTTCGTGATGTTCTGTGTTCATCTCAATCCATTTTGATATAAACTCAATTACAGCATTCCATAGTTTTATTTTTTCCTCAAGTGATAAATTTGCAGCTTTGATGATGTTTTCAATCTCCTCGCAAATATCATCGGGCAAGTTTAAGTTTTTTGCTTCCATGATGACCCCGAATTTTGTTTTACACAAATATAATTTAAAACTTGTGATTTAAAATTTCAACTTGGGCAAATTGTTTTTTAAAGATACTTGATTTATATTTTATGAAAATTAAAGAACAAAAACAGTTAATTTGAACAGGGAATTTTCAAATATCCTCATCAGCAGGACTGATAAAATTGGTGATGTTATTTTGACCTTACCAGTTGTAAATGCTTTAAGGGATTTCTACCCAAATTCAAGAATAACTTTTCTTGTAAGTGGATATGCGAGCGAGATCATTCAAGGGCATAGGGCGATTGATGAAATTATGATTTATGAACCGAGCGAAAGCGTTTTTAGTCTTGCGAAAAAAATAAAACAAAAAAAATTTGACCTTGCAGTTGTAGTTTTTCCCGTTTTTAAAATTGCACTTGCCCTATGGCTTGCTCGCGTTCCCGTAAGGGTTGGGACGGGATACAGGCTTTTTTCTTTCCTTTTCAATAGAAAAGTTTTTGAACATAGAAAGTATGCCGAGAAGCACGAAGTTGAGTATAATTTAAACTTGATAAAAAGCATCGGAGTTGAGGTAAGAGAAGTCAAATTTGACATATTTATTCCAGAATCAGCATTTGAAAGAGTAAAACAGCTTCTTGCGGAGCATGGGTTAAGCGAGGGAAATTACATCATCGTTCATCCTGGGAGCAAGGGTTCAGCGAGAGATTTAAAGCCGAGTAAATTCAGGGAGATAGTTAAAGGGTTGACAATGGGGGGGGTTAAGATAATTTTAACTGGTAGTAAGAGTGAAAAAGAGCTTGTGCGATATGTTGGTGATGGGATTGAAAATGTTTTTGATTTTTCAGGTTTGTTAAACTTGGAGGAGCTTTCAGCATTGATAAAGGGTGCTATGGTTTTTATTTCAAATTCAACTGGTCCAATTCACATAGCATCCGCTCTTGGGACGCCGGTGGTTGGTTTTTATCCGCCCATTAGAGTTATGAGCCCGCGAAGATGGGGACCGTATACGAACAATAAAATTATCTTTATTCCGAATGTGCCATTTGAATGCAAAAAATGTATCGGTAAAAGATGTAAATTTTACGACTGTATGGACTTGATAAATCCTGACGAAGTTGTAAATGCAATAAAAGAAAGAGAATGGGTTAATGCGTAAGGGCTTAATTTTACCTTTGGTTTTTGCTTGTTTGGCGTTTTTAAAGCAGGATGAACAAGTCGTTCAATTTAACAGCAGAAAGATTGAACATAATGCTTTCAAAGTTGGTGAGCGCTTACTTTATGATGTGAAATATCAATTCATAAAAGTTGGGGAAGCTGAAATATCTATTCCAGAAGTGATTGATTACAACGGTAGGAAATGCTATAAAGCTGTATTTCGGGTTTGGTCTTTACCATTTTTTTCTGTTTTTTATAAAGTTGATGATAGATACGAAAGCTATATTGATGTTGAGGGAATTTATCCGTGGAGATTTGAACAGCGCATAAGAGAGGGAGGTTATAAGCGGGATTTTTACGCTGAGTTTGACCATGTTAATTTAGTTGCGAGGACATCTGAAGGAGTTTATCCAATACCACAATATGCGCAAGATGTTTTTTCTGCTTTTTATTATGCGAGAACGCAGGATTACTCGGGTAAAAAAGTTGGCGAGAGAGTTAGACTTGAAAACTTTTATAAAAATAAAGTTTATCCGCTTGAGATAAAGTATCTCGGTGAGCAAGTTGTAAAGGTTAAAGCAGGAAAATTTAAATGTGTAGTTGTTGAGCCGTTGATAGTTGAAGGTGGACTTTTCAAGGCGAAGGGAAGATTTTTGCTTTGGATTACAAATGATGATAAAAAAATTCCCGTTAAAATGACGGCGGAAATTCCAATTGGGAATATAGTTGGCGAATTGAGAGAATTTGAAGGAATTGAAAATATAGGTGCAAAGCTTGATTGATGAAGTCAAAATATGAGAAAATTGATCTGTCCAAAGTTAAAACGATATCAATTCTTAACAGGAAAAGCAAAGTTAAGTTTGGTGAATTTGCTAAAGTATTTGACCCGAAAAGCCAAAGTTTTTCTGATTTTATTGATTCACTGCCCGATATACTTGTTGCCAAGGATTTAAAAATTCTTGTAGATAAAATTGTCAATGCTTACAAAAAAGATAAGCTTGTTTTATTTTTGATCGGCGCTCATGTTATAAAAGTTGGTCTTTCACCTCTTCTTATTGAGCTTGGGAAAATTGGCGTTGTAAGGGCGCTGGCTATGAATAGCGCATCTGCAATTCATGATGTTGAAGTTGCTTTATTTGGTCAAACATCCGAAGATGTGGCGGAAAATATAATGGACGGTAGTTTCGGAATGGCTAAAGAGACAGGTGATTTCATAAATTTGACGCTTGAATATTACTGCAAAAATTCAGAACTTGGTTATGGAGAAGCTCTTGGAAAGCATTTGAATGAAGTAAATGCTCCGAATAGAGATTATAGCGTCCTTGCGTCTTATTATAATTTTGATATACCTGTGACTGTGCATGCGGCGATTGGAACGGATATAGTTCATCAACAACCAACTATGGATGGAGCTGTAACAGGGGAGATGAGCTTTAGGGATTTTAAAGTTTTATGTAATGTTTTAACTTTGCTTGATTCTGATGGAGTTGTAGTAAATATCGGTTCTGCGGTTATAATGCCCGAAGTTTTTCTTAAAGCGTTGACGGTTGTTCGCAATCTTGGTTATAATGCTTTTGGCTTTACAACTGCAAATTTTGATATGTTGCGTCATTATAGACCGACGGTAAATGTAGTTCAGCGACCAACTCAAGGTGGAGGTCAAGGTTTTATGATAACTGGGCATCATGAGATTATGATTCCACTTTTAGTGGCAATGATAAAAAGTAAAATTTAAATTGTAATTATGGAAGAATTTGAATCAAAAAGCTCGCTTAAGTCATCGCCAATTGCGATGACTTTAATTGCTCTTGGAGCGATATTTATTTTGTATCAATTTTTTGGTGCTGGCATTACACTTATTTTATTTGGTGGGCTTGGTGAAGGGAATGTTCAGGGTTTTAGATTTATGACGATGGTTTCGCAGTTGGTTTTCATTTTGATTCCAACGCTAATTTTTGCGAGATGGCAGGATGTCAGCTACAGCGAAATTTTCAAACTTAAAGCCCCATCTTTGTTTGAAGTTCTTATCGCGATTGTTGGAACTCTTTCACTTCAAAGTATAGCTCAAGTTTATCTTTATTTGCAGGATATTATAATTCCTATTGAAAAAATTTCACCTATATTTGAAACTTTAAGAAAGATGGTTGAGCGAACATATTTAATTTTAATTTCAGCTAAATCACCAATTGAATTTGCTTTTGTCGCACTTGTTGTAGCAGTTACACCAGCTGTATGTGAAGAGCTTTTGTTCCGTGGTCTTGTGCAATATAACCTTTCAAAGGCAATTAATTATAAGCTTGGGTTCATCATCACAGGTGTGGTTTTCGCGATGTATCATGCAAATCCGTTTAGCTTTATACCTTTGGTTGCGCTTGGGATTTATTTTGGTTATCTTGTTTACAGGTCTGAAAGCATATTTCTTGCGATTTTAGCTCATTTCATAAATAATTTCACCGCTGCATATTTTTATTATGCCTTTGGAAAAGAAGAAATTATTCAAGGAGTTGGAGCTTCATTATTTGTCGTTGTCTTTTTTTCGCTTGCAATTTTCATTAGTTCAATTTATGCCCTTGAAATTTTGCATATTAATAAAAAATCAAATGTAGAAATCTAACATGCCGAAATGTCCACTTTGTGGCGTCGCATATCCAGATGGAACGACTGTTTGTCCTGACTGCAACATAAATTTAATTGATGATAAACCCGAGATTTGCATTTATTGTGGTGCCGAGATTGAGCCGGGTTTACTTTATTGCCCTGAATGTGGAAAAATTTTCATCTCACGAATTCTTGACCCTGCGGATGAGATTGAATGTGATGAACATATTGAAAGGTTGGCTGTTGGGGTTTGTGTTGTTTGTGGAAGACCAGTTTGTGGCGAATGCGGAATTGAAGTTGACGGTAAAATTTATTGCAAAGAGGGGAATCATAGACAATATGATGAGGAGTGGACCGTTGTTTACACAACCCAATATGAATACGAGGCAGAAATGTTGAAGGCAAATATTGAAAGTGCAGGTGTTCCTTGCGTTGTTTTCTCAACGAAGGACCATTCTTACTTTATGACGATTGGCTTTGGAACCGTTAAAGTTTTAGTCCCGAAAAATCAAAAGGAAATCGCAGTTAAAATAATAGAAGACCTTCGTTATCGTGAAAATGAGTAATCTTTCAGTTCGCGTTTTAGTCGCGGTAATCGGTATACCTTTAATTTTTTTTGTGACTATTCAAGGTAAATTATTTTTCTTTGGCTTCATTGCTTTGATTTCAATCCTTGCTACATTTGAATATTATCGGCTTGTGGGGAGAAAGAATGCATCGCCGTTTGCATTTATTGGATATGTGGCTATTTTGTTAATTGATGTGATTTTTTACATTGGGAAGGTTGAATATTTTACACCGCTTGTTATTTTAACTGTGCTATTGCTTGGTCTTATTGAACTGTTCAGGAGCCCGAAGTTTTCAGGTTGGTCTTCAATTTCAAATTTCGCAACAGCATTATTTCCTGTGTTTTACATTGGTTTGTCTCTTGGGACTTTAATTGGTTTAAGGGAAGATAAGTTCAAATGGAGTGATTATTTTGAAGGTGGGCTTTTTATATTTTTGCTGTTTGCGACGATATGGATTTGTGATACTGCAGCTTACTTTATTGGTAAATCTTTTGGGAACAAAAAGCTTTATGAAAGGATAAGCCCGAATAAAACAGTTGAGGGTTTTGTAGGTGGATTAGCTTTTGCGATTATTTTTTCATTTGTTATAAAATATCTTTTCTTTAACAATTTGACAGAGTTTGACGCTGTGGTTATAGGTTTAATTGTGGGGATTCTTGGTCAGCTTGGCGATCTTGTTGAATCTTCTTTTAAAAGGGATGCTGGCGTTAAAGATTCTTCAAGTATAATTCCAGGGCATGGCGGAGTGTTTGATAGGTTTGATAGTTTGATTTATGTTGCTCCGTTTGTTTATCTTTATTTCACTTTGTTTAAATAAACTTGTTCAAGCGATGAAAAACGGCAAAGAAAAAATTCATATTTTGACGCTTGGTTGTCCAAAAAACCTCGTTGACTCAGAAATTTTGATAAGCGGATTTAAAAATAGATTTAAAATTGTTGATAATCCCGAAAAAGCCGATGTTGTTATTATAAACACTTGTGGTTTCATTGAATCGGCTAAACAAGAATCAATAGATAAAATTTTTGAAATGGTTGAACTTAAAGACAAGGGTAAGGTCAAAAAAGTCTATGTGGCTGGGTGTTTATCTGAAAGATATAAAGAGGAACTTGAGAAGGAGATTCCTGAGGTTGATAAATTTTTCGGCGCTGGAAAGTTTAACGAAATTTTAGGTGAATTAGGAATTGATTACCGATACGAGCTATTTGGTGAAAGGATGATTTTAACGCCTGGACATTTTGCTTATGTTAAAATTTCTGAAGGATGCGATAATCCTTGTTCTTTCTGCGCGATACCGTTAATCCGAGGTAAATATGTAAGTCGCCCGATGGGGGATATAATCAAAGAAGCACAAAAGTTAGCGTGGAGAGGTGTTAAAGAGTTGATAATAATTGCTCAAGATACAACTTATTATGGACTTGACATTTATGGGCATAGAAAAATCGCTGAGCTTTTGGAACGCTTATCTGAGATTGAAGGTGTTGAATGGATACGATTGATGTATACTTTTCCAGCTAAATTTCCTCTTGAGGTTCTTGATGTGATGGCTAAAAATGAAAAAATTTGCAAGTATATTGACATCCCAATTCAGCATATTTCTGATAAAATTTTGAAATCAATGAGGCGTGGCATCACAAAACAAAAAACTATTGAACTTCTTGAAAAAATTAGAGATAAAGTCCCAAATGTTGCGATAAGGACAAGTTTGATAGTCGGTTATCCCGAGGAGACAGAAAAAGAGTTTGAGGAATTGCTTAACTTTGTCATAGAGTTTAAATTTGACAGGCTTGGTGTTTTCACATATTCGCAAGAGGAGGGAACATCGGCTTTTGAGCTTGGTGATACTGTTTCGCCTGAGGAGAAAGAAAGGAGAATGGCATTGATAATGAATGTGCAGCATGATATAATTGTTGAAAAAAATGAAAAATTGCTCGGGCAAAGGATTAAGGTTTTAATTGACCACAGGGAGGGTGAATTTTATGTTGGTAGAACTCAATGGGATGCTCCTGAGATAGACCTTGAAGTTTTGGTTGAAGGCGAGAATTTAAGGGTTGGTGATTTTTATGAAGTTGAAATTTATGATAATTTTGAGTATGATTTAATTGGAAGAGTTAGGCTTTGAGAAACAAATCAAATTTGGGTTTTGTTAAATTTTTTGGAAATAAAAATTAAAATGACCGATTAAATCGGGTGGAGGCAAAATGAAAATTTTAATTTTAATTTTTGCGGTTTTCTTTAATGCAGTTGTTTTCTCACAAGTTGAGACGAGCTCTCCGAGAAGTTATGTTATGCCACAGTTTTATTTTAATGCCTTGAATTTTGCTGGGGATATCAGTGAGAATTCAACTCAAAGCAGACTTGATATCTATGTCCAAGTTCCATATGAGTTTCTTCAATTTATAAAAGAGGATACGAAGTATGTCGCAAATTATGAAGTTAATGTAAGCGTTTTGACGAAAAAAGGTAAATATGTTACTGAAAAGACTTGGACGCGAAAAGTTGTAGCTGAAAATTTTGACCAAACCATTTCAAGGGCTTTTTGGGACATATCTCAAACATTTTTAATTTTACCTTTTGGTGATTATAAAATTTCGGTGCAGGTAATTGACCTTGATACAAGACGCGGACTAAAGAAGGAAGATATAGTAAGCGTTAAAAACTTTCTTAAGTCTTCGCTATCCGTAAGCGATATGATGATGGTTTTATCGGTTAGAGTTGAAGATGGAGTTAAAACGATAGTTCCGAATATTTTAAACACTGTAACATCAACATCGGATGAAGGATTTTATTTGTTCTTTGAAGTCTACAATAACACGACGCTTGAGGATTCAATAGATATTGGGTTTAAAATTGATAAGTTTAGCAGTGGAAAAAAGAGAAGATTGATCCAGGTTTATACAGGTTCAAAATCTGATTTTGCTAAGTTGGGTAAAAATTCGGTAATACTTGAGGTACCAAAACTTCAGCTTGGATTTGGCGATTATTTGATTTCAGTTGAGGTGCGGATGAGGTCAAATAAGGATTATTATTCTGTAGCTCAAAAAGAATTTAAGGTCAGGTGGCATGAAATCCCGGAGTTGATTTCTGACCTTGATAAGGCGATTGAACAACTTGTTTACATTGCCAAACCCGAAGAGATAAATTATATCAAATCTGCTACTGATGATGCAGAAAAGGAAAGGAGGTTTCTTGAGTTTTGGCGGAAGAAGGACCCGACGCCGAACACGCTCAAAAATGAGCTTATGGAGGAATACTACGGTAGAGTTAAATATGCAAATGAACATTTCGGACATTATATTGAAGGATGGAAAACAGATATGGGTATGGTTTATATAATTTTTGGACCGCCGAGTAGTGTTGATAGACATCCATTTGATATAGATAGCAAGCCGTATGAAATATGGTATTATTATGAAATTAACAGAAGATTCATTTTTCTTGACGAGACGGGTTTTGGAGATTATCGTTTGATAACTCCTCTTTGGGATGAGTGGACGAGAAATATCTGGCGTTAATCAAAAAATGTCCATACGACGCCGAGTCTTAAGCTTCTATTTTGCATTGGGTAAAATGTTGTTGTCATGTATTTTGTGTTTGTTGCATTTGCAAGTGTGAGGATTATAATAGCATTTTTGATTTTTCCACTCAAAAATAAATCAATCGTGGTGAATTTTTTTAGTTCAACTTCATCCTCAACGAATAAACCCGCAGAGTTTATAAATCTAAATCCGTAAAATTTATCCGAGAAATTTGCTCTTGCGCCTGCTTTTAAGTTCAAAGTTTTAGTCAATTTACCTTCAAAAAAGAGCTCGCTTCTTAAAAAGTAGCCAGGATATGGCTTTGTTATTTTGTTAAGCATTATGCAAGGGCTCACTTCAAATGTTAAGTTCCAAAATTTAAAGGTTGAGTTAGCTTCAGCAAATGTTCTGCTTACATAGGTCCTGTAAAAGGATGAATCATGGAAGATAAGGTAGTTTGATATTTTCCTGTTTTGAATTTTTATCTCAATTTGGACATTTTTGATCTTATATTTGAGTCCAGATTCGTAAATAGTGTGTTTTTCAAAATCTGACGAATTCGTTATAAGCTGTTCAAGTAAGGTGGGGGTTCTGAATGAGGTTGAAAAACCAGCATAAATTTCAGCTTGGTTTAAATCGGTGCTTAAGCCGAAGCCATAGTTTGTTTTTATTTTTTTGTGTAAACTTTCCAATCGTAAAAAAGCCGATGGGGTGAATCTACCGAGATTAATTTCAATTTTAAGAAAAGATAATAATGAAAGAAGCGAATTTGAACCTGGCTTTAAATAACCTGTTGAAAGTGAGTCGCTTAACAGGGATAAATTGAGATTATTTTTCTGAACCTCAAAACCTATGTTTAAATCTGCTGATTGGATTGTTTTAAACAGGTTAAATTTGAAGCCGTAAAAGTTGGAACTTCTTTCGTTTGGGTCTTTTGATGATGAGTATCTATTTTTTTGGAAAGTGTGATAAAGTGTTAAGTTGGCTTCGTTTATTGAGTCTAATTTATAGTTCAATATAATCGTCAAGTCATTTCGTTTTGATGAAAGATTTGAATTTGGTTCAACAACTGGTGCAATTCTTTCGTTATAGAGCATGTTTTCGTCTTCAGGAGATAGTTTTGTTATATCAACTCCACCATTTAAAGCATTGTTTTCCGTTGTATAAATGTTAAGCATTGAAATTTTGAGCTTTTCGGTTGGAGACCAGAGCGAATTTAAAAATAGATTCCATGCGTCATATTGTGAGTTTTCAAATCTTCCTGCTGATGTGCTTCTTCTGAAGCCAAGTGTAAAGTTTAAACTCTTAAAAATGTTGTAGGAAAAACTTCCATCTGCAACTGTTAAGTCGTAAGCGTCTTCAACATATCTTATTCTCGTTATAGGTCTTGAAGTAAAGGTATTTTTAAAGATAAAATTTACAATTGAGGAATTTGCATTTTGGAACAGCGCTGACGAGAAAGTTTTGTCAACTTCAATTGCTATTATGTTATCCATTGGGAGTATGTTAAGTGAAGGATATGGGTATATGTAGGCGTTTAAAGTTCTGCCATTTAATAGGAATTGAGTTGAGCGCATGTTTGTGAGGTTGAGGTTTAGGTTTACAGGTTTTCCGTTTTCGCCAAGTTCATTTGCAAATGTTTTATATTTTAAGACAAGTATATCAGCTGGCGTTTTATAGTCAAGCCTTTCAATTTGTTCTGTTGTTATTTTTGTTTTGTCTTTTTGAAAGTTTTTTCCGATAATAAAAGTAAGGAAAGGTTTGGAAGTGTCTGGATTTGATTGACATAGAGTGAAGTTGGACAAGGTTATCAGCAGGATTAAAATTTGCATTTTAACAAACTTTGTTGTTTATTATTTTTGAAGATGAATTTATCAAACGCTTGTGAATTTTACAATTAATTTGGGAAATTGATTTAAAATGTTATATTTACTTAAGGGAGCTTGTTCTTGTGAAACTTGAATAGGTTTAGGAAATGTTAAGTAAGATAAAACTCAAACAAAAGTTAATAAACTTCTATGGAAGGCAACTTTTCAAATCGGGTTCAGGAAGTTATAAGGTTAAGCCGTGAGGAGGCGTTAAGGCTTGGACACGATTACATAGGGACAGAGCATTTATTGCTTGGGATAATCAGAGAGGGGGAAGGGCTTGCTGTTAAAATTTTGCGCAATCTTGGCTGTGATCTCTATAAGCTTAAAAAGGCGATTGAAGATACAGTCAGGACGGCAGGTGGGACGCTTGTGATGGGAAGTTTGCCATTGACTAAGCAAGCGGAGAAGGTTTTGAAGGTGACTTATCTTGAGGCGAAGCTTTATAAATCAGATGTGATTGGGACGGAACATCTTCTTCTTTCAATTTTGAGGGATGAGGATAACATTGCATCGCAGATATTGAGACAATTTGGCGTGACATATGAGGCTGTGCGAAATGAGCTTGAGAATATATTGAGCGGAAGGTCAAGTGTAGCTGATAGGGCTCGTTATGCTGAATCAGCTAAGGCACAGCAGGAGAGAACTAAAACGCCTGTTTTGGATAATTTTAGCAGGGATTTGACCAAGCTTGCTTTGGAAGGTAAACTTGACCCTGTAATTGGCAGAGATAAAGAGATAGACAGGGTTGCACAAATTTTAAGCAGAAGGAAGAAAAATAATCCTGTTTTGATAGGTGAACCAGGGGTTGGGAAGACGGCAATAGTTGAAGGGCTTGCGTTAAGAATTGTGCAGAAGAAAGTTTCAAGGGTTTTGCATAACAAGAGGATCGTTCAGCTTGACCTTGCTGCGCTGGTGGCTGGGACGAAATATCGTGGTCAATTTGAGGAGAGAGTTAAGGCAATTTTAAATGAGCTTGAAAAAGCAAAAGATGTAATTCTTTTCATTGATGAGCTTCATACAATTGTAGGTGCTGGTGGAGCTTCTGGTTCTCTTGATGCTTCAAATATGTTCAAACCAGCTCTTGCGAGAGGTGAATTGCAGTGCATAGGTGCTACGACACTTGATGAATATCGGCAGTATATTGAAAAAGACGGGGCTTTGGAGAGGAGATTTCAAAAAGTTATGATTGATCCGCCAAGTGTTGAGGAGACGATTTACATTTTAATGAACATAAAGGACAAATATGAGGAACATCATAATGTTAGGTACACGGACAAGGCAATTGAAGCTGCGGTGAGATTAAGCGATAGGTACATTACTGACCGTTATCTTCCCGATAAAGCCATTGATGTTATGGATGAAGCTGGGGCGAGAGTTCACCTTTCGCATATAGTTGTCCCGAAAGAGATAGTTGAGCTTGAAGAGGAAATTGAAAGGATAAGGCAGATGAAAAATCAAGTTGTTAAAAATCAAGATTTTGAACAAGCCGCTCGTTTGCGAGACCTTGAGAAGAAACTTTTAAGCGACCTTGAAATAGCAAAGCGTGAGTGGGAGATAAAAGCGCAAAGTATGGTGTTTGAAGTAACTGAAGATGATATCGCTGAGGTAGTTGCTATGATGACTGGAATTCCTGTTAACAAGATAAGTCAATCTGAATCCGAAAAACTGATGAATATGGCTGAGGAATTGAAGAAGCAGGTTGTTGGTCAAGATGAAGCTATTGAGAAGTTAACACGCGCTATCAGGAGAGCCAGAGCTGGGTTGAAAGACCCGCGAAGACCGATCGGTTCATTTATATTCCTTGGACCTACTGGTGTTGGTAAGACTGAGCTTGCCAAAGCACTTGCGAGATATCTTTTTGACACTGAAGATGCCTTGATTAGGATTGATATGAGCGAATATATGGAGAAGTTCAATGTTTCAAGGTTAATTGGAGCACCGCCCGGATATGTTGGTTATGAAGAAGGTGGACAATTGACTGAGAAAGTTAGGAGAAAACCTTATTCTGTTGTTCTTTTTGACGAAATTGAAAAGGCGCACCCAGATGTGTTTAACATTTTGCTTCAAGTTCTTGATGATGGTCAGCTTACCGATAGCCTTGGTCGTAGGGTTGATTTTAGGAATACGGTTATAATTATGACTTCAAACATTGGCACAAGGGATATAAAAGTTACGGGTGGCATCGGTTTTGGAATTAGTGAGACGCCGAAAGATAAGTTTGAAGCAATGAAGGCAACTATTGAAGAAGCGGTGAAAAGAGTTTTTAGTCCTGAGTTCTTGAATAGAATTGATGAGATCATAATATTCAAACCGCTTGAGAAAGAGCATATAATTCAAATTGTTGACATAGCTGTACAAGATATATTGAAGAGATTGAAGACGATGAATATGACACTTGAGTTGACCAGAAGTGCGAAGGAGTTTCTCGCTGAAAAAGGGTATGACCCAGCTTTTGGAGCTAGACCTTTGAAGAGAGCGGTTCAAAAATATCTTGAAGAGCCTTTGTCGGAGGAGATTTTGAAAGGTAAGTTTACATCTGGAAGTGTAATTAAAGTCAAGTTGTCAAAGAATCGCGATGAGCTTGTTTTTTATGATGTAAGTAAGCAAAAGGGAGAGCCTGAGGAGCTTGCCGAGGAAGAAAAGTAGTTTTAGGCGGATGGTTTTGACCATCCGCTTTTGCTTAAAATAAATTTTTAAAAATATGCAATCTTTACAGATTTCGCCTGAAGAAGTTTTAAAAATTTTCAAAGAGACAGGGGCGCTACTTGAAGGGCATTTCCTTTTGAGCTCGGGGTTGCATAGTTCAAAGTATTTCCAGTGTGCCAAGGTTTTACAATATCCAGAATATGCAGAACTTCTCTGCAGGCAGATAGCGAGGCATTTTTATACGAGTGAAGTTGAACTTGTTGTTTCGCCAGCGATTGGTGGAATAATTGTTGGCTATGAAGTTGCAAGGCAACTTGAAGCAAGAAATATATTTGCTGAGAGAGAGGAAGGAGTGATGAGGTTAAGACGTGGGTTTGAAATAAAATCGGGTGAGAGGGTTTTGGTTTGTGAAGATGTTGTTACAACTGGTGGAAGTGTTTTCGAAGTAATTGAGCTTGTTAAAAACGCTGGCGGTAGACTTGTCGGGGTTGGGTGTATTGTTGATAGAAGTGGTGGAAAAATTGATTTCAGCACAAGATTTGCGTCTGTTATACGACTTGAGGTTCCTGTTTTTAAACCTGAAGAGTGTCCATTATGTAAAGAAGGTCTTGAGATAGAAAAGCCAGGTAGCAGAGGAATTTATTAAAAAATTATCTTTCACCTCAAAATGCATGGGGAAAATGTTAAGGGAAATATGAGATTGAAAAAAAGAAATGTAATCTATCGTGGTAAGGTTTTTAATATAATCGTTGATGAGCTTGAATATTTTGAATCTGGCAACAATACAATTAGAGAGGTTGTTGAACATCCGGGTGGAGCTGTTGTTCTTGGTGTTCTCCCTGATAAAAGGATTATTTTGATAAAGCAGTATCGCTATCCGATTGATAAGTTTATATATGAGCTTCCAGCTGGGAAGTTAGACCCAGCTGAGGACCCAAAGGTTTGTGCGATAAGGGAGCTTGAGGAAGAAACTGGGTATAGAGCAGGTAAGATTGAGCTTTTGACATATATTTATACGAGCCCGGGATTTTGTAGTGAAAAGCTTTACATTTACCTTGCTGAAGAACTTCAAAAGGAGAAGCAAAACCTCGAGGAGGGGGAAGTTCTTTCTGTTGAGTATAAAACTATAGATGAAGCGGTTGATATGGTTTTAAAGGGTGAAATAGTTGATGCTAAGTCAATAGCTGGGATAATGATTGGAGAAAAAATTTTGAAAGAGAGATGGAAGAGATAAAGAATGGAAACAGGCAATTCAATGTGGAAATTAAAAAATGTATTTTTAAAGGTTGTTCAGGTGAGCTTGAGGAAATTGCATATTATGAAAGGAATAATTGGGTCACGGTTGAGTATCAATGCAAGAAGTGTAGAAAAAAATTCACTGTTAAAATAGAAACTTGAGTGGGCGGTAGAGGATTCGAACCTCTGACCTCTTGCATGTCAAGCAAGCGCTCTAACCAGGCTGAGCTAACCGCCCAAAATTCATTTTTAATATAAAAATTTTAAATTTCAAAATCAAGTTTTAATTTTCCCCGACATCTAAAACAAGGATAAATTGAAGCCAAATGAAAGATACGATTCCGGTTAACAGAGCACTTAAGGTTATCGTTCTTTTTGGTTTTGTTAGTCTATTTGCTGATATAACTTATGAAGGGGCTCGTGGCATCACGGGTCCTTTTTTATTTACGCTTGGTGCAAGCGCTGTAGCAGTTGGCTTCGTTGGAGGATTAGGTGAATTTATTGGATATGGGCTTAGGTTGGTATCTGGTTATATTGCTGATAAGACAAGAAGATATTGGGCTATAATAATTGCTGGTTATTTCATTAACTTGATCGCTGTGCCTTTACTTGCTTTTGCTGGAAGTTGGGAGTTTGCATCATTCTTGATAATTGCTGAAAGGTTTGGTAAAGCCATAAGGACGCCAGCTCGTGATACAATTCTTTCATATGTTTCATCAAGTGTTGGATATGGCAAAGGGTTTGGGTTGCATGAAGCTCTTGATCAAATTGGAGCGATTGCAGGTCCTTTGTTAGTTGCAGGCACAATTTATGTGAGTAAAAGTTATCAACATGCTTTTCTTCTTTTGGGAATTCCAGCTGTTTTGTCTCTTTTAGCGCTCTTTATAAATGTAGCGATCTATCCAAAGTCAGAAGCGATGGAAGTTGCTAAAGAAGATTTTGGGGGCAAAAATTTTAGCAAAGTTTTTTACCTTTACCTTTTATTTAGTGTTCTAATGATTTGCGGTTATCCGCATTTTCAAATTTTATCTTATCATTTCAAAAAAATTAATCTTGTAAGCGATGAAATAATCCCAGCTTTGTTCGCTTTAGCTATGGGGGTTGATGCAATTACTGCCTTAATAGTAGGTGGTTTATTTGATAGATTTAAGCTTAAAGTTTTATATTTAATGCCAGTTTTTGCGATCCCGATTACAATTTTTGCATTTTTAATTAAAAGTTTTATTTCGTTGGTTATTTGCATTATTTTGTGGGGTATTGTGATGGGATTTCAAGAAACAGTTATGAAGTCTGCTGTAGCGGAGCTTGTCCCTGTAGAAAGGAGAGGCTTGGCATATGGGTTATTTCATGGTTTGTTTGGGGTTGCATGGTTTGTGGGGAGTTTAGTAATAGGGGGATTGTATGAAATTTCAATTTCATATCTTATTGCTTTTTCTGTGGGATTTCAAGTTTTTGCGTTGATTTGTTTGGTCTATTTAAGATACACCGAGTAAATTGTAAAAGTTCTTGATTTTTTGTAAATTTACAAGTGCATTTCCATAAAGTAAGGTGATCGTTTTATAAGATGTTCGAGGAGATAACGCAAAAATTTGAGTTACTTTTTAAGAAGATACGCGGTCAGGCGAGAATTACTGAGGCAAATATCGCAGATACAATGCGAGAGGTGAGGCGCGTTTTACTTGAGGCGGATGTGAATTATAAGGTCGTGAAGGAATTTACCGAGAAGGTTCAACAAAGAGCAATTGGTCAAGAGGTATTGCGCAGTATTACGCCTGGGCAGATGTTAATTAAGATAATTTATGATGAGCTTGTGAATTTGATGGGTTCAACTCATTCTGATATAAAGTTTTCTTCAAATCCGCCAACAATTATAATGGTTGTTGGTTTGCAGGGTTCTGGAAAGACAACTTTTTGTGCAAAGCTTGCAAATCATTTAAAGCATAAAGGTAGACATCCACTTTTGGTTGCTGCTGATATTCACCGTCCCGCAGCGATTGAGCAGTTGAAGCAACTTGGTGAGCAAATTCAAGTTCCTATATTTTACATGGATTCAAAAGCGAGTGCGGTTGAAATTCCGGTGTCTTCAATTGATTACGCAAGGAAAAATTATAGAGATGTTGTGATAATAGATACTGCTGGGAGAATGCATATAGATGAGGAGATGATGCAAGAGGTTAAGATGATAAAAGAGGCAGTTAAACCACACGAGATACTTTTTGTTGTTGATTCAATGACAGGTCAAGAAGCTGTAAATGTCGCTAAAGAATTTAATAATAGGTTAGGATTTGATGGTGTTGTTTTAACTAAGCTTGATGGTGATGCTCGCGGAGGAGCAGCGCTTTCAATTAAGGCGGTTATAAATAAGCCGATAAAGTTTGTAAGTGTTGGAGAAAAACTTGATGCTCTTGAGCCGTTTTACCCAGATCGCATGGCATCAAGGATTTTGGGGATGGGAGATATTGTGACGCTTGTTGAGAAAGCACAGAAGCAAATTGATGAGGAGAAGGCAAGAAAACTTGAGGAGAAGTTAAAGAAAAATCAATTTACGCTTGAGGATTTTAGGGAGCAAATTCGTGAAATAAGAAAGATGGGACCTTTAAGGGAGATCTTAAGTATGATTCCGGGAGTTGGGAGTGCTCTTAAGGGTGTTGATATAGATGAGAAAGAATTGATTAAGGCTGAGGCTATAATAAATTCAATGACGCCTGAGGAGAGGCAAAAACCACAGATTATAAACGCAAGTCGCAAAAGAAGAATTGCCATGGGAAGCGGGACGACGGTTCAGGATGTTAATAGATTGTTGAAACAATTTGAAGAGATGCAAAAGTTGCTGAAGCAATTAAATCGTGGAAGGTTTAAAGGTTTTAAATTTCAGTTTTAGTTAAGTTATGGCGACATTGATTGAAATTTTGAAATCTCTAAAGAAGAAGAAAGAAGTTAAGCATCTTGTGGATGAAGGAATCAAATCTCAGATGGTTACGAGGGATGAGTTTGACGAATTAAAAGAACTTTTTAGAGAGATGGGTAGCGAAATAGACTTAAGGGTGTTTACCTGAGGACTTTATATTACTCTTATGATTTTTGAGATTAAAAAACAAAAACAGGAGGAGATTTGGCTGTAAGGATTCGTTTGCAAAGATTTGGCAAGAAAAAACAACCCTTTTACAGAATAGTTGTTGCTAATTCAAAAGAGCCGAGAGATGGCAAGTATATTGAATCGGTTGGATGTTATAATCCGCTTCCTGAACCAATGCAAGTTGAAATCAAAGAAGACAGGGTAATTCACTGGCTTAAAAAGGGAGCAATACCGACAGATACGGTGAAGTCTCTTTTGCGAAGAAAAGGTATTTGGTTAAAATGGTCATTGATGAAGCAAGGAAAAGATGAATCTTTTATTCAGGCGGAGTATGAAAAATGGCTTCAGCTTCAGATTGATAGGGAGAAAAGAGAGAAGGAAAGGAAGGAGAGAAGGAGATTGAGAAAGAAACAAAAAGAAGCAGAAAAGGAAGGTTCTGGGCAGGGAGAGGCGCCATCACAAGAAAGTTAATTTCTTGATGGTGACGCCCTCCAAAATATAACTGAAACATTATGGAGGGCTGAAAAAATGCGTGAATTCCTGGAATTTATCGCAAAGCATTTAGTTGACAAACCGGAAGATGTGAAAATCACTATGGAGGACAGGGAAAACCGTGTGATTTTCAGATTGCAGGTTGGTCAAGGTGATGTTGGAAAAATTATCGGTAGGAGAGGTAGAACTGCAAATGCGATGCGTGTTTTATTAAGTGCGGTTGCTGCTAAAGAAGGTAAAAGGGCAATTCTTGAAATTTTACAGTAAGCTAAGCCATGCTTGGGGAATTTGCAGTTCTTATCCTATTTAGTTGTTTAGTTGGAGAGATATCGTTTGGTAATAAAGTAGGAGATACTTTGAGATGTCAAATTTGGCTTCCGGATTTGGTTTACAGGAAGTGGATTGATTCTGTGGTTGTTTATGAGAAAAAAGCGCGCGAGATGTTTGAAATGGTTAAAGAGTATACTGAAAAGTATGAGGAAATGAGGAAGGGTTGGGAACAGATGCAAAAGGAAAAAGCGATTGAAATGATGAAAAAGTCAGAGGAGATGAGAAAGATTGAGGAAATGTTGAATGAAAAGATGCGCAAAATGTTGGAGAAGCCTGAAGAGATGCGTAAGAAAGTTAAGGAATTAAAGATGGTTGGGGTTGAAAGATTTGATGACACAGGGCTTATCCATGGTGATGTTAAGTATTTTATCCGAATCTGGAAGCATCCGCCGAAGGAGATGTTTAATATGCCGACATTTAAGAAGTAGCATCCTTTTGATTTTATGGGTGATCTGTGCATAATTGGAAAAGTTTTGAGACCTTATGGTCTCAAAGGGCAAGTATGTATTAAGCCGATTACTGATTTCGTTGAAAGGTTTCGTAAATTGAAGCGTGTATATGTTGGAGATAATCCCATTGAAGTTGAGGAGTATTTCGTTGTGAGCTCCTTTTTAAGGGATAGTGATGTAATTTTAAAGTTTAAGGGTGTTGACAATAGAACAAAAGCAGAATCGTTCTCTGGAAAATTTATTTATATTCCCGAAGAGGAGTTGGTTAAACTTCCGGAGGGAGCGTTTTATGTGCATGATTTGATTGGGCTCAAGGTTTTTGATACAAATGGAAATAAACTTGGCATAATAACCGATGTGTGGCTTCTTCCTGCGAACGATGTTTATGTGGTTGAGTCCAAAGGAAAGGAAATTTTAATCCCAGCGATAAGTGATGTTGTTAAGAAAGTTGACCTTGAGAAAAAAGTTATGATAGTTGAATTAATTGAAGGTTTAATTTGATTGATTTTTGTGGAGGTGATGTGCAAATGAGGATTGATATAATAACAGCTGTTCCGCAGATATTTGAAAGTCCATTGAATTCAAGCATAATTAAAAGAGCTCGGGAGAAAAAAATAGTTGAGATATATGTTCACGATTTGCATGATTATGGAATCGGTAGATACAGGCAGATTGACGATCACCCTTATGGTGGAGGTGCTGGTATGATTTTGAAACCTGAGCCAATTTTTGAATGCATTAAGAAGTTGAGATCAGAGCGCGAATATGATGAGATAATTTTTTTAACTCCGGATGGAGAACTTTTTAATCAGAAAATGGCTAATGAGCTTGCGAAGTTGAAAAATATAATTTTGCTCTGTGGTCATTATAAAGGAGTTGATGAGAGAGTCAGAGAGGCTTTGGTGACGAGGGAGATTTCCATTGGAGATTATGTTTTAACTGGTGGAGAACTTCCAGCTCTTGTTGTGATAGATGCGACTGTGAGGCTTATCCCTGGAGTTTTGAATGATATTGAGTCTGCGATGACTGATTCTTTTCAGATGGGACTTCTTGATCATCCGCATTATACAAGACCAGCTGAATATAAAGGGATGAAAGTCCCCGAGGTTTTGCTTTCTGGGAATCATGAGTTGATAAAAAAGTGGAGATATGAGAAAGCACTTGAAAAAACATTAAAAAGAAGGAAAGATTTGTTAAACAAATTTATGGGAGATGATAAAAATGGATAAGGTGAAACTTGTTGAGTCAAAATATCTAAAGACAGACATACCTGATTTTAAGCCAGGTGATACCGTTTCTGTTCATGTGAGAGTGGTTGAGGGAGATAAGGAAAGGATTCAAGAATTTGAGGGAATTGTGATTTCAAGGAGGGGCAGTGGCATTAATGAGACATTTACCGTTAGGAAGATAAGCGATGGTGTTGGCGTTGAAAGGATATTCCCACTTCATTCACCGTCAATTGCAAAGATTGAAGTTAAGAAGCGCGGTTCTGTAAGGAGAGCTAAGCTTTATTATTTGCGTGAGATGAGCTCAAAGCAGGTTAGGCAAAAGACCGCTGAGTAATTTTAGAGGCACGTTTAAAGCGTGCCTCTTTTAATTTAAATTAAGGGTTAGGAAATGCTAAAAGTTGGTGATAAAATTCCTGATTTCGTAGGGAAGTGCACAGATGGTAATTTGGTAACTTCTAAAAGTTTAAGAGGAAGCTGGACGGTTTTATTTTTTTATCCGAAGGCATTTACGCCTGGGTACACGGCTGAAGCTTGCAACTTGCGCGATGGTTTTGGTTTGATTTCAAGATATGGTGTTAAAGTTTATGGGATAAGTAAGGATGATGTTGAAACGCAGAGGAAATTTAAAGAGAAATATGGACTTCCATACGAACTCATCGCTGACGAGAAAGGGGAGATAATAAGGTCATTTGGGATTTCGGGTTTGTTTGGTTTTGCAAAGCGGGTGACATTTATAATTGACTCAGATGGGGAAATTGCTTATGTTATTGATAAAGTTCGGATTTCAAATCATTATTCTCAAATTGCTGAAATTTTAGGAAAAATTCTGAAAAAAAATGGAGTTAGGTAAATGGGGATAGAAATTCTACCGATTCAAGAAAAGCAGATTCAACGGGCTGGTTTGATGGACATTTTTGAGAAAGTTTTAAATGGTGAAAGATTAAACTTTGATGATGGCGTTAGGCTTTACAAAACTAATGATGTTCTTGCACTTGGGTTTATTGCGAATATAGTTCGGGAGAGGTTAAATGGTGATAGGACTTACTTTGTGAAAAATTATATAATCAATTATTCAAACATTTGTGAGCTTGATTGTAAGTTTTGCTCTTTTTACCGAAAAGAGGGGCAAGATGGTGCTTATAGGTTCACACTTGAGCAAATTTTTGAGAGGATTAGACCATTGAAAGATGAAATTGTTGAAGTTCACATAGTTGGTTCGCTTGACCCGAAATTACCATGGGATTATTATCTTGATATGTTGAGGGGCATAAAGGAGATAAATCCAAAAATTAACATTAAGGCTTTCACTGCAGTTGAGATAGATTATTTTGCGAGGATGTTTAATAAAAATTATGAAGAGGTTTTAATTGGGTTAAAGGAAGCGGGACTTGACACGATGCCAGGTGGTGGCGCGGAAGTTTTCAGCGAAAGGGTTAGACAGAAATTATTCCCTGATAAAATTGGGGCAAGAGAATGGCTTGAAGTTCACCGAATAGCACATAGACTTGGGATAAGGACAAATGCTACGATGCTTTATGGACATATGGAAACGATTGAGGAAAGAGTTGAACATTTGACTAAGCTGCGCGAACTTCAAGATGAAACAGGGGGATTTTTGGCGTTTATCCCATTGCCATATCATCCGAAAAATAACAAGTATGCCGGAGATTGGACGACAGGGTTACAAAACTTGAAAAGTTTTGCTGTGGCAAGGTTAATGCTTGATAATTTCCCGCATATAAAATGTTTCTGGGTTTCAACAGGAGTTAAAGTTGCGCAAATTTCACAAAGCTTTGGTGTTGACGACCTTGATGGAACTGTCCGTGAAGAGAGGATTTATCATATGGCGGGTGCAGATACGGCGCAGTATCTTTCAAAGAATCAACTCATCAAACTTATAAAAGATGCGGGAAGAATCCCTGTAGAAAGAGATGCTTACTATAACATCATTGAGGAATACTAAATCATGGCAAGCTTTGTTAAGGCTTTAAAATTAAATGCAGATGGCGAGTTTTTCGTTGATTCAACTTGTATTGATTGTGATGCTTGTAGGCAAATTGCTCCAGAAATTTTCGCTGAGTCGGGAGGATATTCTTATGTTTATTCTCAACCGAAGGATGATCTTGAAAGAAGAAAAGCAATTCAAGCGTTAATTTTTTGTCCGGTTGGGGCGATAGGAACGAGAGGGGTAGATTTTAAATCTGATGTTTTAAAGGTCATTGATGATTTTCCGATTTTAATTGAAGATGATGTTTACTATTGCGGTTTTAACTCGGAAAAATCATTTGGTGCAAATAGCTATTTTATTAAAAACTCAAATGGAAATTGGTTAATTGATTCTCCGCGGTTTGTTTCGCACTTGATTAGAAAATTTGAATTGCTTGGTAGGATAAGCTACATATTTTTGACGCACCGGGATGATGTAGCTGATGCTGAAAAATTTGCATCACATTTTGGAGCAAAAGTTATAATTCACAAACGCGATAGCGGTAGGTTCAGGAATGCAGATATAATTATTGATGGTGACGATCCTGTTGAGATAATTCCTGGCTTTGTTGTAATCCCAACACCTGGGCACACTTCAGGGCACTGTGTCCTTCTTTACAGGGATAAGTTTTTATTTACGGGCGATCATATGTGGTGGAATCGTGAAGAAAAATGTCTTGATGCTGGTAGGGAAGTTTGCTGGTATTCATGGGATGAGCAAATTAAATCAACGGAAAAATTACTCGCTTTTGATTTTGAGTGGATTCTCCCGGGGCATGGGCAAAGAGTTAAGTTATCTATCGGATCAAGCAAAAAAGAAATTAAATCTCTTGTGAAACGAATGAAAGGCAAGATATGGTGAATATTCTAAATGAGATGAGAAAAGCTGAAAAGTTGCAAAGGGAGAGCAAGTTTTCAAAGGCACTTCTCATTTATGAGAGAATTGATAAGGTTTTGGATGAAAATTCTTTTGATGATGAATGGCTTTATTATCTTAGGTTGAATGAAGGGCATTGTGCGAGGTTGGCTGGGGATTTTAAAAAGGCAGTAAATTATTATCAACTTGCTTTGAAAGTTGGAAATAAAATTGATGAAAGAGCTGTTGCGGATGCATATGCTGGGCTTGGGACAGCGTTGAGGGTCATTGGAGAGTTTAAAAAGGCAATTGAGAGTTTTAATCGTGCGATGAAAGTTTATCGTAAGATTGGCGACTTTGAGGGGCAGGGATATGTATTTTGGGCTAAGGGTGGAACCTTTAGGTTTATGGGTTATCTTGATAAGGCATTTGAAATGTTTAAAAAGGCTCTTTCAATTTACGAGAAGTTAAAAGATAAATCTGGAATTGGATATTCTTTATGTGGGTTGGGTGGGGTTAGCAGGATTATGGGGGAGTTTAATCTATCACTTGAGTATTATACAAAAGCAAATCAAGTGTTAAAGCAAATAGGTGATAGATTTGGTGTTGCTTATTCATACTGTGGGATCGCTAACGCAAATAGAATGCTTGGAAATTTCAAAAATGCTGAAAAGTATTTTAAACTTGCGACGGAAAATTATAAAAAAATTGGGGATAAAGTAAGTTATGCTTATACGCTTTGGGGTGAAGGAACGCTTGCGAAGGTAGTTGGAAAATTTGATTTAGCAATTGAGAAATTTTCAAGAGCTGAAGAAATTTTTAAGATGGTTGGAGATAAGAGAGGTTTAATTTATACCGAGCTTGGAAAGATTGAAGTTGATTTTTTGTTGAATGGGGAAATTAAAGACGACAAGATTGAACGAATTTTTGAAATTTCCAAAAAATATGGGTATAATTTTGAAAAGTTGCACATCGTTCTTGTCAAAAAGCTTATGAAGGGTGAGAATATAGATGTTCTCCGAAGTAGATATAAAAAGCTTAGTTCAAGGTTTCTTGATGAGATAAAAATTGGTTTTCCGTTGAACCTTCCGTAAAAATAAATTTGAATTCTAAGATGCAGAAAGTTAAACTTGGTGTATTCAATTTTTTAAACGCTAAACCTTTGATTTATGCGATTGAGAATGATAAAATTCAGCATAACTTTGAGTTAGTTTATGATATTCCATCTCAAGTTGCGGTAAATCTTTTAAACAAGGAGATAAACGCTGGGCTTGTTTCATCAATCCATTACGCAAAGTATTCTGTTAAATATCGCATAGTTCCAGAAGTTTGCATTGCATCACGCGGTCCTGTCAACAGCGTCAGACTTTATTTTAAAAAAGACTTGAAGGATATAAAGTCAGTTGCGACAGATATAAGTTCAATGACATCTGTTGTTCTTGCAAGGATTATACTTTCTGAAAAGTATGATGTTCAGCCGAAGTTTATAGCTATGAAGCCAAATCCTGAAGAGATGTTATCAAGGGCGGATGCGGCACTTTTAATTGGCGATCATGCTTTGTTTGAATCATCAGGTTATGAATCTTATCTTGACCTTGGAGATGAGTGGGATGATTTGACGGGATTGCCTTTCGTTTATGCGCTTTGGGTCGGTCGTAGGGACACTTTAAGCCATGATGATGTATCAAAATTGATCGAGGCGAAAAGATACGGGATTCAAAATATTGATGTTATATGTGATGAGGCAAGTGAAAAATATGGAGTTGATTTTGAATTTTGTAAATCTTATTTGACTGAAAATTTACACTATGAGCTTGGTGAGATGGAGATTAATGGTATGAAGGAATTTTTTACATATGCATTTTATTATGGTATGATTGAGTTCATTCCGGAGATAAAATTTTATGAGTTTGAAAGTGAAAATCTGGAAAAGTAAAGCAGGAGGTTAGTTATGAAGATGATGCTTATTTTGGTGCCTGACATTCGGGAATTAATTCAAGCGGGAAGGCGTGAGGAGTTGATTGACATTCTTGAAGACCTTCATCCAGCGGATATAGCTGAGATAATTTCGGAGCTCTACGGTGATGAGAAAGTAAGTTTATTTAGCCTTGTTCGTAAAGATAAAGCGGTTGAGGTTTTTGATGAGCTTGACGAGAATGATCAAATTTTTATACTTGAGCATTTGCCTCCCGATGATAAGGCATACTTTTTGAATGAGATGGCGCCAGATGAAAGAGCTGATTTGTTTGAGGAGTTAACAAGTGAAAAGAGTCAAGAGTATGAGTCTTTGATGACTGAAGAAGCGAGGCGCGAAGTTGAAATTTTAACTTCTTATTCTTCTGAAACAGCTGGTGGTTTGATGACGACTGAGTTTGCGTCCGTTGTTGAGAGCATGACCGTTGGCGAGGCGATTGATTTTTTAAGAATGACAGCGCCAGATAAAGAAACGATTTATTCAATTTATGTGACAAGTGAAAAGGGAGTTTTAGTTGGTGTTGTTCAACTAAAGGATTTAATTTTGTCCGATCCTAGGAAAAAGATAAGTGATATAATGGATGAAAAAGTTATAAGTGTTGATGTTAATACTGACCAGGAAGAAGTCGCAAGCATTATGAAAAAGTATAATCTCACAGTTATTCCTGTAGTTGATAAGTACAGAAAATTACTTGGAATTGTGACGATAGATGATATAATTGATGTGATTCACGAGGAGGCATCTGAGGATATAGCAAAGATGGTTGGAACTCATCTTGAGGATATTGAAACTTTGTTATCTCCACTTAAATCAGCGCGCTTGAGGATGCCGTGGTTGATTTTAACTTACATTGGGGAGGTATTGGTTTCATTTATTGTAAAACACTTTGAGCCAACACTTCAGCAAGTTATAGCTCTTACATCTTATATGCCACTTATAGCAGCTATGGGTGGAAATGTTGGGACTCAAGCGTCAACTATTTGTGTTCGTGGGCTTGCGATGGGAACTATAAAAATGAACGATTTGGGGAAAGTTGTTGTCAAAGAAACACTTGCAGGCTCAATAATGGGGCTTACTTATGGGGTTGTGCTTGCTTTGATAAGTTTGCTTGTTTATGGTTTGAAGTATTCATTTGTTTTGCCTATTTCAGCTTTGGTTGGATGTCTTGCGTCTATGACATTTTCATCAGTTATGGGGTCAATTGAGCCGTTTGTTCTAATAAAGTTGAAAAAAGACCCAGCTACTGCAGTTGGTCCGCTTGTTACGACTGGAACGGATATTTTAAGCACTACAACTTATTTAACTGTTGCAACGCTGTTGTTGAAAATTTTAGGCTGAACTTTATGAAAATTTTGCTTGCTTACTTTTCGTTTACGGGAAATACTGAAAAAGTTGGAAATTTGATTTTAAACTTCCTAAAACAGAAAGGGATAAATTGTGCTCTTTTTACAATTGAGCCTGTGTTTAAGTTGCCATATTTATTATGGCTTTTTTTATCTTTTGTTCCGGGTTTGCCTTTCCCATTGAAAAATTTAAAACTTTTGAAATTGTATGATTACGATGTTGTCATTCTTGGAACGCCGAAATGGACATTTAATTGCCCACCTGCAACTTCATTCATTCGGTTTGTGAAGAAGTCTGGGAGAAAGTTTAAAATTGGTATTTTTCTCACATATGGTGGTTTTAAAGAAGATGTTTATCTTGAGAGGTTGAAAAATAAGTTTGTGAAAGATGGTTATAATGTTATAGCTGTACAGAAATTTAAGCGAAGGGATATTCAAGATGGATTCGTGATGGATAAGGTTGAGGAGTTTTGTTTAAAGATTATTCAATCCATTTAACCCTTATGTTTCCAAGTCCGGATTCAATGTTGATGTTAACTTTTTTATTTACCTCATTTATGTTGAAGCTTATAAATTTATCACCACTTTTATAAAAGTCGTCAAATTTTTTTGACGAGAGGAATCCTGAGGATCTGATTATTGCACCGATATCCTTCGGCAGATATACATCAAGGTTTCCAAATCCAATTGAGATATTTATATCTGCATCATCAATTAACTCTCCGGAAAAGTCAAGGTCAAAATCTCCCATCCCACCTGAAAAGTCTAAATTTTTAAATTTTGCATTTCCAAGCATTTCGCCGTCAAATTTTGCAACACCAGCTTCAATCTCAAACCTTTTCATCATAATTTTATTCGGTTTTGTGAACTTCACATTTGTGCTACTTACACCAGTTGATATTTTCAAATTTTTTATGCTTAATCCACCAAGCTCAATGTCTGCCTTTGCTGCACCCAGTTCAACATCAAGAGTTGTCGGGATATTGTCGCAAAGTTTTATATACCATCGCTCATCTTTTGAGATGTCTTTTGAAACGCTTCCAGAAGATGTTTTTGTCATCTCAAATTCAAGGTAGCCAATTTCATCGTCAACGAAGTATTTTACATTGACGAAGTTTTTGCCTGTAGGTTTATCCAAGTAACCATCAATTATCGCTATCTTGTCCTTACTACCTGGAAGTATATAAAACGCACCAACACCACCTGAAATTTTAACTTTTAATTCCCTCTCATTTTTACGGTCAATTTCTTTATAAAATCTTGATTGAGATAAACCATGCTCACTGACTAAAGTAATACTGAGCAAGATGATAGAAAACAGCAGCGGTATTTTGAATTTATGCAGTATCAATTTAGTGTCTTCTTCTTTTTCGCTTCTATGTTAATTTACGTATTTTGTCGTTTTCAGTTTCAATATCCCCTCAATTTATCTTTGAGTTTTTTGTAAAGTAGCTCTCTAGCTCTGAATATCTGGACTTTGACCGTTCCTATGGGAATTTTTAATTCCTTTGCTATTTCTTCGTATGATTTCTCTTCAAAATGGCGCATTATTATAACTTTGCGATAATTTTCAGGAAGTGAGTTTATCGCCTGATGGATTATTTCGTTTCTTTGTTTTTCAATGAGTTCATAGTCTGGAAGTTTGCTCCAGTCGGGTATTTCTCGCTGTATTGAGTCCTCTTCAAGTTCGTAGTTTTCGTCAATTGAATAGGTTGAAAGTTTTTTCTTTCGGATAAAATCAATACAATGATTTGTTGCAATTTTATATAGCCAAGTTGAAAATGAAAATTGCGATTTAAATGTTGAAATGGATGTAAATGCTTTTGTGAAAATTTCTTGGACAAGATCATCAATTTCTGTCCTTTGCTTTACGATTTTTATAACTATGATTTTAACTTTCTTTTTATATCTGTTCATAAGTTCAGTGTATGCCAGTTCTTCACCTTTGAGTGCGAGATTTACAAGCTCTGCGTCTGATAAATTTTTGAAATCTTTTTTCTTCATAATCATTTGATTGTTTTATGCAAAATATCCGCGGTTATATAAAAAAGGAGCATGCCGAGAAAAACAACAATAGGGGCGAGTTTCGTCTTTGAATTATTTATCTCTGGAATTAAATCAGTTGTTCCAACATAAAGCCCAATTCCAGATATAAATGCAAACAAAAAACCTGTGAATTTTTCACCTGTCTCAGGAATTATCAAACCTATTAAAATTCCTACAAGTGTTGCAAGTCCAACTAATGAAGCAAGAAAAAATGAAGTTGAAGTTTTTTTTCCTGATGCGAATAAAACAGATGCAACTGTCATGCCTTCAGGAAATTTATGTAAGAAAATTCCGATGAATAGCAAAAGCCCAATTGTATAGTTAAATTTCAAACCAATTGCAATAGCCATACCATCAAAGAAAGCGTGGATGAAGAAGCCGAAAAAAGTTGAATAACTTGCAGTTTTTGAAATTATATGCTCTGTGTGCGTTTCTTCACCAAAGTGAAGATGTGGGACAAGTGTATGTTCAAAAAGGTGAAGTGTGGCGTATCCAAGCATGATTAAAATAGGTGCGATCTCACCAACTGAGTTTATTGATTCAGGAATAAGTTGCGTGAGAACAAGTGCAATTATAAAACCGGCGCTGATGGCAAGCAAATAATCTTGAAATTTTTGTGGCCATTTTCTTGTGAAAATTATAATTGAGCCACCAAGAACCTCAGCTACAGTTGCAATTAATCCAAGTGTTAAAATTAGTCCCGTCATAATTTTTGCTTTTTAGTTTAAAATGAAGCCAAACACTATGAAAAATATCAAAGCTAAAATTGCTGCGGTAATTGCATATGGAAGTTGAGTTTCAACATGGTCAAGGTGGTCGCATGCTGAAGCCATTGATGAGACAATAGTTGTGTCAGAAATTGGAGAAGAATGGTCGCCGAAGACGCCACCGCTTAAAACACTTGCGATTACGAGTGGTAAATTTGAATTTAGAGCTATTGCTGATGGAACTGCGATTGGCATCATAATTGCGAAAGTTCCCCAGCTTGTTCCAGTTGAAAACGATATGAAAACGGATGTTATAAAAATGACGGCAGGGAGCAGGGATGGATTTAAAAATTTCTCAGCGATGTGTGCAACATATTCACCCGTTTTCAATTCTTTACATACTGTGCCAATTGCAAACGCAAATGTCATAAGAACCGCAAGTGGAATTAATCCTCCCATACCTTTAAGTGTTAACTCAATAGTTTCGCGAATTGACAAAATTTTTTGAACTTTATACATCACCCCAGCTACCAAAATTGATGTCATAACAGCCCAAAGGACTGATGTTGAGCCAGAGCCATTCATTATATCTCCATTTCCAGTTATATAAAGACCAATTGGCATCATCAGGATCATCGTTAAGATAGGTATAAGCATATTTCTTGCTTTCGGGTTTACGCCCTGTTTCGGTTCTATATTTATAACTTCTTCTGAAACAAGCGGGATTGCATCATCTGCTAGGACTTTACCTTCGCGTATAGCTCTAAGCTCAGCTTTTTTCATTGGTCCAAAGTCAAACCCTGTTATTGAGATAAAAGGCACCATAAGAATTGCAAAGATCGCATAAAAATTCAACGGCAAGGCAGAAATGAAAAGCGAAATTTCATTTTTTAAGCCAAGCTGACTTAACAAAGCTATGACATACGCTCCCCAGGCGTTAAGTGGAATCATAATGCAAACTGGTGCTGATGTTGAATCACATATGTATGCAAGTTTTTCCCTTGATATTTTCAGCCTGTCAAAAATCGGTCTTGATACAGCCCCAGTGACAAGACAAGTGATACTTGACTCAACAAATATCATCATACCAACTGCCCAAGCAAATAGCTGAGCTGTTTTTCTGGATTTAATAAAGCCTTTTGATAGAATTAAATTTACAAATCCTTTAACTCCACCTGAGCGTTGAGTTAAAGCGAGCAAAGCTCCAATGAGTGCACTAAAAATTATAACTCTTGTGTTGCTTGGTTCTTTAAAAACGTTTATTATAGCGTCTATTGAGTTAACAAGTCCGAGAAGTGGATTTCCGCCCGATAGAATTGTCCAACCAAACCATATGCCAAAGAAAAGAGAGATGTAAACTTGTTTGATCAAAAGAGCTAAAATTATAGCTGAAAGTGGTGGTAAAATTGAAATCCATGAATTCATTTTACTTTGATCAAAATTTTTGCAATGTGTTTAATTAAACTTACTTGCGGGTGCTCAACTATCCGACCGATTTCTTTACCGTTTTCAAAAAATATAAATGTTGGAACTCTTTTTATGTCGTATTTATCAGTCAAACCTTTTAAAGTTTTATCTTTATCCAGACCTATCGTTCTTATATGTTTTCTTGAAACACCAGCTTCATTCATAATTTTCATAAACTTTGGGACATGCTCTCTGCTATCTGGACACCATGTGCCAAGAAAGATAATCACATCAAATTTGTTCGCTTTTGACTTTATGAGGTTGAAATCCTGTGTGTCTTCAATTGTAAATTGAAGATAACCTTCGTTAAACCATTTGAAATCCCCGCTTTGAAGCAGTTGAATGGGAAATTCGCCAACAATTACCTTTGTGTTTCCTCGCTCAATCACTGAATATTTTTTCGCTGTGCAAGTGTAGAAAAGCAGAGATATTGCGACAAAGAATAAAATTTTTCTCATTTTTTATCCTCCATCATTGTTTTTATTCTTGACACAACCATTTCTATTGCAACTTCATTTTCACCACCTCTTGGAATGATTATATCAGCCCATCGTTTGCTTGGTTCAACGAATTCAAGATGAGATGGTTTAACGGTTGAAAGATACTGGTTTATCACTAATTCAAGTGTTCTACCTCTTTCAATTATATCCCTTTTTATTCTTCTTAACACTCGTTCGTCGGCGTCGGTGTCAACGAAAATTTTTATGTCCATTAAATCGCGAAGCTCTTTTTCAACAAATACGAGGATACCTTCAATTATTATCACATCTTTTGGCTCAACATGTCGGACCTGTGGAAGTCGCCTGTATGTCGCAAAGTCGTAAACTGGTATGTCAACCGCTTGTTTATTTTTCAATGCCTTGACATGTTCAATTAAAAGTTTTGTGTCAAGTGCATCCGGATGGTCAAAGTTAATTTCTTCAGCTTTTTTGCCTTCAAATTGAGTTATGTCTTTGTAATAGCTGTCGTGTTCAAGTATAATGACATTTTCGTCGCCAATTTTTTGTGTGATTTTTCTCGCCACAGTTGTTTTCCCAGAGCCAGTTCCTCCAGCGATTCCAATTACGAGTGGTTTCATTTGAAATATCCAGATGCAATTTGTTTTAGTTCCGTTTGAGTTAAAAGCCTCCACATCCCAGGTTTTAAATTTTTATCTTCAAAATTTCCAATTTTTATTCTGACTAAGTTTTCAACTTTATAGCCGAGTTTTTCAAACATTCGCCTTATCTGTCTATTTTTGCCTTCAACTATTTCAATTTCAACCCAGCATGTTTTTGGATTTTCCTTTACTACATTTACTCTTGTTGGCAAAGTTTTGTAGGTTTGTCCATTTATTTCAATTTCAATTCCAATTTGAAGTTTGAGCAGGTCTTCTCGTTTTATTCTTTTGTTAAGTTTAACAAGATATGTTTTAGGGACTTTTGACTCTGGATTAGTGATGAAATCCGAGAATTTGTTATCGTTGGTTAAAATTATAAGTCCGCTTGTGTTTTTGTCAAGTCTTCCAGCAGGAGCAACCCATGTGTCAATCTTTACAATGTCATAAATTGTTTTTCTGTTAAGCTCATCTTTCCTTGTTGTAACAATTCCTTTCGGTTTGTTTAAGATTATGTAAATTTTTTCTTTTGGCTTTAGGAGTTTTCCATCAACCGCAATTTTGTCTTTTTTAAGATTTACTCTGAAAGAAGGATCGCTTACAATTTTTGAATTAACTGTCACTCTTCTGCTTTTTATCAATTCTCGTGCGTTTTTTCTTGATGTATATCCAAGTTTTGATAGCGCTCGTTCAAGGCTTACACCCGAGCTTTTCATCTCACTTTAGATATTTAATTAACATAAAGCCAAGAAGAAGTAGAATCACGAAAGCTATCGTAAGCCAATCAAAATACTTATCAATGAACGATTTAACTTTTGGACCCAGAAAGTATATTAAACCACCAACGAGAAAAAATCGTGCAGGTCTACTTACAGCTGATGCGATTACTAGGGTTGTGAAATTTATTTGAAAAGCGCCAGCTGCAATTGTGAAAACTTTATATGGTATCGGTGTGAAGCCAGCTATTGCGATTGCGGTAAATGCGTTTTTATCATACATAATTTTCACTGTGTTATACTGCTCTTGCAGGTGATAAAATTCAATGATTTTTTTACCGATAGTTTCGTAAAATTGAAATCCGAGAAAATATCCAAACATCCCACCAAGAACGGAACCAATGGAGCAAATAAGGGCATATCTAAAGGAAAGATTTGGTTTCAGAAGAGCAATCGCAATTAATAGAACATCTGGCGGGATTGGAAAGAATGAGGATTCGGCAAATGCGATTAAAAAAAGTGCAAGTCCTGCGTAAGGTTTGCTTGCAAAACTTTCAACCCATGCTTTCAAAGCGAATAAAAATTGTGAAATTTTCCGTATCATCTCCAGCCTTTTGTGTTTGATAACTTAAGATAAAGTTAAGGATGTTAAATTTCAAATTCAAGTTAAAAACCCATTTTTTTCTTGCTTTTTTGAAGTAAATTTTAAATGAACGAAAATAAAAGATGAAAAATTTTATGAAGACACTTTACAAAACTCTCGCTCTTATCCTCATCATATCTTTTAATCTTTCATCTCAAGAACAATGGGTATATAAAGGAGCAATTGAATTTCCACCAAGCGACACAGCTTATGTTAGACCATTTCTATGTGCTGTGGATGCAAGTTGGAATTTATGGGTTATCTCTTCAAGGGCAACTGATACAACAGCGCACAATGCACTCTGGAAAGCTGGACCAAATGATGATGTTTTCACACTCATTTACGATTACACCGCAAGAGTTGACACGACGAATGTTTATTCACTTAGAGGTATTGCAACAATTCAAAATGATGTGTTTGTTGTTTTCAGACAACCAAAAACGATAGTTGATGTCAGCGGGCTTGATTACTTCAAAAATGGGGACCCAACGCAGAAGGTAAGATATGGTTTTGGATAGCCTGGATATGGGACATTTGTTTACGGTTTGAGTGCGACGAAAGATAGTTTCGTTTATGCTGGCACAACTTATCAAGCTGGGAATCCTGGACCAACACCGAGAGTTTACAACTTTACAAGTAAAACGATAACTAATTCAGCAGGTTCTGCTGACCCCCGGGATTTATGTCCCACCGGCATTTTATGCAAGTGACCCGGGTGGATATAGTATTGCTGGTGTTGATGCGATTCGTGATGTCGCAGTTATACCTGATGGTGATTACGACAATCCGAATACGCCTTTTTATACAGCCAGAAATAGTTCGGAGGATAACCCAACTGCTGGAAATGTTGCTGTGTGGACAGGTGGAACGCAGATTGAGCCGAAAGATTATAGGGGTCAAATTTTGAGTGATTTTGCTGGTTTTCTCGCGCTTGGCAGGTTTGTCCCTTATGGAATTTATGCTGACAAAGCGGGAAGATTGTGAGTTTGTAGACCTGATTCAGGTTTTCAAACTGTGAAAGTTTTTGAAATTGCCGGTAATTTCGCCATGGAAATTTTAACACTTGAAGGTGCACCGTTTATTGCTCCATGTGATGTCGCATTGAGCCCAGATGAATCAAAGGCTTATGTGATTGATATGTTTGCGAAGAAAGCTTTTGTTTTTGAAAAGGTTACATCTGTTGAGAATGAGAAACATATCCTATTAGACTTTAATTGCATCAAAATTATCCAAATCCATTTAATTCTTCAACAGCGATAATCTATGAAATACCATCAACTGGGTTTGTTAAAGTTAACATTTATAATTCGCTTGGTCAAAAAGTTGCATCGCTTGTGAATTCAGTTCAATCTCAAGGTAAACATGCTGTAGCGTTTGATGCAGGTGATTTGTCAAGCGGTATTTATTATTATCAGCTTGAGTTTGAAAATTTAAAGTCACAGATGAAGAAAATGGTTTTAATAAAGTAAATTTTCAAAGTTATGCGTGCGTGGAAAATTTTAACTTGCTTTATTTTTATCTTTTCAATTGTCTTTTCACAAACGCCGAAGGGTAAAATAGCGGGCAAAGTTGTGGATAAAACTACAGGTGAACCTCTGCCGGGCGCAAATGTTTTGATTGAAGGGACAAGCATGGTGGCAGCTGCTAATTTTGACGGTGAATACTTCATAATAAATGTTCCTCCTGGCAAGTATACTCTTATTGCGAGTATGATCGGTTGTAGAAAAATGCTTGTGAGAGATGTCGTCGTCTATGTTGATAGAACTACGACTGTTGACTTTCAACTTGAGCCGACGGTTATAGAAGTTGAACCAGTTGTTGTTGAGGCGAAACGTCCTGTCATTGAAAAGGATAAGACATCCACATCTGTTAATATTGAATCGCGTGAGATTGAAAGTGCCCCGATTGAGGGATTGAAACAAATTTTGGAATTGACCGCTGGAATTATGCAAAATCCAAATGGGACTTATAGCATCCGCGGTGGAGGTGCATATGAGTTAAACTTTTTGATAAATGAGGTTGAGCAGATTACAACTAATACAGGTGTTCCAGGGTATAGTTTTGCGTGGGATAAATCAAACAACAGTTGGAAGTATGATTATAATCCACTTGCGGTTGCACAGATGGAGATAATTTCAGGTGGTTTCAGCGCCGAATATGGAAATGCGCAATCAGGTGTTGTTAAGGTCGTGACAAAAGAGGGTGGCCCCAAGTTATCCGGCGAGTTTAGGTTTGAGTACCGTCCGCCCGGTCAATATCACTGGGGGCATTATCTTTATGGACCTGAAAATGTTGAATGGAAAAAGTGAGGTAGTATTGACAAGTGGAGGCAAGCTTTTCCAGATTCATCGGAGGAATGGTTGTATAAGATGTGGAAAAATGGGTTGAAAACCATTCGCCATCACCAGATGGAGGGGCAAATCCGCTTGGTGTTTATAACTACAGGAAGTTGTCATATAAAAGATTTTTGATCGGCTTTGGTGGTCCGCTTGGTGCAAGTCCTGAAGCTTTAAAATTTTTCATCTCCGCTGAGTACAGAGTTAAACCAACAAGAATACCAACGATTGAAAGGGTTCAAATATATCAAAATTATACTTTGACATTATCGTGGAATCCAATTCCACGCCATAAGTTTAAATTTATGGGCATGTATCAGTATTATCGCGGTGGGTTGTTTTCTGGTTCTGATGATATTCGTTGGGCTGGGAGAGATGGCTCGTGGAAATATGTCCTTGTGACCGATTCACCAAGGGATGAGATAACGACAACGCAAAGTTTCACATGGACTTTCGCAATAGATCAAAATTCATTTTTTGAACTTACAGCGTATCATTCAATGGAAAGGTATGTGGTTTTAGTTTTGCAAGTTCCACAAAGACCAAGCTATTTAAGAGATGATGTTTGGTCAATTCCGCCTGGTCCATGGGATGAGGGTTATAGAACTGTTTACTCGTTTACAACGCTTTATGGTCAAGACGCAAGGACTGACGCTTGGAGCATTTATGGTGATTACACAAATCAAATAACCTCAAGATTACAGTTAAAGACAGGTTTTAAGCTTAATTACTGGGACACTTATTACAATGCCGTTTCAAGTTTCGCAGCAAATGCTTTTATTTCAAGAACTGGATATGCGGAATATTACAAAGCGTATCCTTACTATATTGCTGGTTATGTTCAGAGTAGGTTTGAATATGAAGGGATGGTTGCAAATGTTGGGGTTAGGTTAGATAGTTATAATTTTAACACAGAGATACCTTATGATAGATTTAATCCATTTTATCCTGCTCTTGGAGCTGAGGCAATTGGTTACCCAAGGACGAAGAAAACGAGAGGATATATGCGTATTTCACCGCGTTTTGGACTTTCTTTTCCAATAAGGGAGAACACAGCTTTCAGGTTGCAATATGGTCATTTTTATTCAATGCCGACATTTAAAGAAGCGCTTATGAAGACAACAGAGCTCGGTTGGATAGCTTACGGCAATGGAAATTTAGGTCCAAAACAAACGATAAGCTATGAATTTGGAATTCAGCATAGCTACAAAAATATATATAGAATTGATGTCGTCGCGTATTACAACGATAGAGTTCGGCAAGTTGGAACACTTTATATTTATGCACCGACTGCCGGGATACGGCGTCAGAAAAGATATGTCACATATGAAAACAATTCTTACGGAGCTTCAAAAGGTATTGAGATAACAATTGACAGAGTTTCTCCAGGGCGATGGGGATATAGGTTAACTTACAGTTTATCAAGGACAACATTTGGTTATTATGGCCCAAGGTCGCTGTGGTCGGATGACCCAAGAAATTATCAGGAGAGAAATCAAGCAAACGATTTTTTATCTTACGATGATAGAACGCATACATTTAAAGCTTTGGTAAGCTATAGCGTTGAAAGAGGTGGCGGTGTTGAAATTTTTGGAGTTAAACCTTTTTCTGATTTTAATGTGAGTTTGACATACACTGTACAGAGCGGGACGCCGTTTACTTTTGTAAATAACCGTCGTTATCCTCTTGAGGCAAAATTTGATGTTAATGTAACGAAGAGAATTTATCTTGGGAAGCAAAGTGTTTTGATTGGGGTTCGTATTATGAATTTGTTTAACAACAAGTGGTTGACACCATTTTCTTCACAGGATGATTTAAGGGATTGGGTTGAGAAAAATATAACGCCGGATATGTTGAAGCCAGGCGAAGACCCGCTGAATCCAAGGGCGAGTTATAAGTTTAACTACTTTACAACATATCGCAATGCCCCGAGGGAAATTTACTTTACAATTGGTCTGGGATTCTAAAAGAAATGGAAATTTTAAATGATTAGGAAAATTTTCTTGTCAATTAATTGCTCAAATTGATGCGCCTCTTCTTTACTTTAAGCGTGGGATGTTGTGGGAGTCATTTTATTATGGGAAAATTTGTCCACCTTTTAATAATTGGCAAAGGATAAATTACAGTATGGATTGGCCTGGGTTTGACCCTGAATGGATTGGAGCGGACATTGGTGGCGCAGCTTCGCATCTTGTGTCAGGCGGATTTATAATAGCTGGACTTGATTCAACGGGCAAGGTTATAGCAGCTGATGATTGGGCTATATATGCTGGGACAGTTTCACCAGAACAAGGAGCAAAATACATAGTTAAAAAACACACAAAGATACAAAATCATTGGCAGAGAAATTTTCCTGGTTCTGAAGAAATTATTGAGACGGTTTGGGAGTATAATCCGAATTATCAATCTCAATATCAAGGAGATGTTCCTTTGCCAGTAAGGGTTGAAAGAAAAGCTATGCAATGGGGTGGGACGCAAGCTGATGAAAATTATATCATCGTTGAATATGTAATAAAAAACATAAGCAACGAGTTAAATTCGTCTGATAAATTTGGACTTTACAATGCAACGATTTACAAAATGTATGTGCTTTTCATTTACGCTTTTTCAATAAATTCAAGAGCCTGGCGAATTCTTTTTTATCCACAGTATAGTGAAGGAGCTCGGAATAATCCGTTTTTTCTTCATTCCAACTGAAAGATTATTATTTGGTTATGCTGATGATTTTCCAGCTACATCTGGGAGAAATGAAAGATATGGATATTACGACCAGGGAGGACCCAATAGACAGGGTGAATGGCTTGCGCCGGGATACCCAGGGTTAAGATTTTTATATATTTCGCCTGACAGCACGGGTAGAGCAAATAGAATAAATGGTTATGCGTGGTCTGCAGCTGATGACAGAATTGATTTATACGGACCGTTTGGAACCGCAAGGATTGGGCTTGATGGTAGATACGCAATTTGTAAAGACCCGAGAAATGCAGCTTCCGCGGTCGTTTCTCCAGGTGACTCGATATGGACCACGAGAAGGATGTGGTCTTTGGTTTCATTTGGTCCTTGGACATTAAGACCTAGGGACACAATAAAAATTGTAACGGCTGAAGTTATAGGTGGGATTTCTTATAAAGAAGCAATTGACCCAGTGACATCTGCTTCGGTGGTCGGGAGTAAAGGTTACACTGAATTGTTAAAAAATTCTCGACGTGCGCAGTTTAATTATGACAACGGATATAATGTCCCAGATCCACCACCAGCACTAAATTTTAAGGTGCGACTTTTTGATGAAAAGGAAGGTGTCGTTGCAAATGTGATTGAATGGTATGATTCTGTTGAAGCGATACCTGACCCGGATTATTCTGGAGATGAAGCTTATGACCTTGTCGGTTATAGGATTTATCGGTCAAATTATTTACCGATTGGACCTTGGGAGTTGATAGCTGATATTAAAAAAGGTGATGCTAACTTTTACAATCCAAGTGAACGAAAGTATAAGTTCGCTGATTCCTCTGTCACCGTTGGATTTAGCTATTATTATGTTATCACGGCTTACGATACTGGGCATACTTTTTGGCCACCGAATCCGTTGGCTCGTTTTCCGGAGACTAACTCAAATCGCGTCCCTCCTATGGAAAGTTCAATTTTTGCAAACAGGATGATGTTTCCTTTTAAAGCTACAATTCCAGCAACAAATGAACTTGAAAAGGTTCTCGTCGTTCCAAATCCATTTATCGTTCGCTCACGATTTTTAAATCCAAGAGATGTTGATGTTATTCAGTTTATCAATATACCCAGTCCATGCATTATAAGAATTTATACCGTTCGCGGGGACCTTGTTAAGACGATTTATCATTCTGATGGTTCGGGAATAGCTTGGTGGAATCAAGTTACGGATTATGGTCAATATGTTGAAAGTGGTGTTTATATTTATCACATAGAAACGCCAGATGGTAGAAAGAAAATTGGGAAATTTGCAATAATAAGGTGAGGTTAGAAATGAGAAAAGTGTTGTTTATTTTTGCTTTAATTTTTATTGTAAATTTTTTGTCTTCGCAGGATTTTAAAAAGGTTGGCACAAGTGGGTATGTTTTTCTTGAAATTCCAGTGAGCGCAAGGTCAAGTGGAGTTGGCGATGCTTCCGTTGCTTTGTTTCATACCGGGGCTGATGCAATTTTCATAAATCCGGTGCTTGTTGGGTTTACGACTAAAACTCATTCTGTGAATTTCACATTTGCCAGCTGGCTTGCGGACACAAAACATCAATCTGGGGCTTATGTGCTTAAATTTAAAAATCTTGGCGTATTTGGAGTAGGATTTGTTCGGCTTGATTTTGGGACGATGCAAGGAACCGCAAATGCGAATCCAGACCAGCCGGGAAATTATATCATAACCGAACCATTTTCAGCGGATGCAATGGCTTTCGGGCTTTCGTATGCAAAGATGTTAACAGATAGATTTTCATTTGGAGGATTTGTAAAGTATATGAGAGAAAGGATATGGATTTATAAGTCGGATAATTTTGTTTTTGACGCGGGAATAGTTTATTTCACGGGGTTTGGAAGTTTGAGAATAGCTGGGGTAATTCAAAATTTTGGCGTTGACAGCAGGTATATCGGCGATACATTCAAAATGCCTTCAATTTTTAGACTTGGTGTTGCTGGTGAACTCATCGGTGAGCATAATACACCAACGCGACTTTCATTGCTTGTTGAAGCTCTTCATCCAAGTGATTCACCAGAAAAATTAAACTTTGGAATTGAATATACATTTAAGGATTTTTTGAGTTTAAGTGGTGGGATATAAATTTAACTATGATGAGGAAAATTTTACCTTTGGACTTGGTTTAAAAGGTTCAAATGCTGGAATTCCGGTAAGTTTTGATTTTGCGTTTGTTAACTTCTCAAGGCTTGACTCGGTTATAAGAATTGGATTTGGGGCGGAGTTTTAATCAGCGACAATTTGGCAAATATCTTTAAATTTGTTATAATAATGTAAACTGCCGGGTGAGGTTTAGCATTCCATCCGGGATTTTAAAATCAAGGGGTTTATTAGCTATGAAAATTTTAAAGCCGGAGGAAAGGGTTTATTTTAACTTTGATTCTTTCAGCGAGCAAAGGGAATATCGCGAGGTAAATTATAATTTCGTTCGTCGGACTTTTCCATTTAAACAAATTGAATCGGGTGAAGAAATAACAGTGCTTGACATCGCTTGTGGCACTGGTTTAATTACTTCAATTTTGCTTGAGATTTTAAATGGTAGAAAATGCAAAATTGTTGGGATTGACCCAAATCCTGTTTCAATTGAAATTGCAGAGCAGAAGGTTAAATCGCAAGGTGAGACGAAAGTTGAATTTTATGAATCTTTTGCTGAAGGGGTTTCAAATTTTGTTGAACCTGAAAGCATTGATGTTGCTTATTTTTGCAACGCCATACATGAAATTCCAACTGATGAAGCAAAGATGAACTCGCTTATTACTATTTCAAAAGTTTTGAAATCAGGCGGAAAACTTTTTATAAACAGCACTTTCACAAAAGAATCTTACATTGCTGATACTGTTAAGTTTTGGGGTATGTTGAAGCTTCTTGCTTTTCAATCACTCGGCAAGAAAAGAGATAAAAATGCACCGAGCTTTGAAATTTTGTCGGTTAACGATTATAAAAGGATGATTGAAAAGGCGGGTTTTTCAGTTGATGAAATTAAAGAGGTAAAGGTTGAATTAAGTGAGAAAGCGATGCTTGCGATTTGTGAGTATGATGCTTTTATAAATGGTGTTTTCATTGATATGGAAGATTCTGATAGTTTTTCGCTTCAGCAAAAAAGTGATGCTCTCAAGCTTGCTGTTAAGACGATACTAGCTCAAGTGAGGGAAAAGTTTGCTGGTTTTAATCCGTTTACAAGAAATTGGATAGAGTTTTCTTGTGCAAGAATTTAACTTGATTTTTTAAGGTTAATTTTTTTATTTTTACAAAAATTTTTTAGATGCGAGGATGAGAATAAAGGAGAAAATCATGGACGAAGCCGACATTGAACGAACGCTTAATAGGTTGGCTTATGAAATCATTGAAAGAAACAAGGGCTCGAAAAATCTTGCCATAGTTGGAATAAGGACAAGGGGTGAATTCCTTGCGAAAAGACTCGCCGAGAAAATTTCAAAACTTGAAAAAAATCAAATTCCAGTTGGAATCCTTGATATAACATTTTACAGAGATGATGTCAGGTTAAAATTGAGACAACCAGAAGTTAAGACGACGGAAATTAATTTTCCAATAGATGATAAAGATATAATTCTTGTTGACGATGTTTTGTTCACTGGTAGAACCATCAGAGCTGCGCTTGATGAATTGATTGATTTTGGAAGACCGAGAACTGTTCAGCTTGTTGTTTTGATTGACCGTGGCAATCGTGAGCTCCCGATTCAAGCTGATTTCGTTGGGAAAGAAGTTAAAACAAGTTTGAATGAGGAAATAAAGGTTAATTTGAGGGAAGTTGATGGTGAGGATTCAGTTCTTTTAGTTGAGCATGAATAAAATAAATGTTTTAAAATCATATGGCACTTAAAAGTCGTCATCTCCTTGGGCTTGAGTGTATGCCGAGGGAAGATATTGAGCTGATTTTAAACACTGCGGTTTCGTTTAAAGAGGTTCTTGAAAGACCGATAAAGAAAGTTCCAACTCTTCAGGGGAAGACAATTGTAAATTTATTTTTTGAAAGTTCAACGAGGACGAGAATTTCATTTGAGCTTGCTGAAAGAAGGTTATCGGCTGATGTTGTTAATTTCACAACAGCTGGAAGTAGCATTGCGAAGGGGGAAACATTTAAGGATACTGTTAAGAATATTGAAGCTATGAAAATTGACATGGTTGTTATAAGGCATTCTTCTCCCGGGGCGCCACACTTTCTTGCAAAGATAATTGATGCGAATGTAATAAACGCTGGTGACGGGACGCATGAGCACCCGACACAGGCATTGCTTGACATTTTTACAATGCGTGAAAAATTTGGGCGAATTGAAGGTTTAAATGTTTGCATCGTTGGTGATATACTGCATAGTCGTGTTGCGAGGTCAAACATATTCGGTTTGAAAACGCTCGGCGCAAATGTGAGTGTTTGTGGACCTGAAACATTAATTCCGAAGGATATTGAAAAACTTGGCGTTGAGGTTTATCATAACATTGACGAAGTTATTCCAAAAGTTGATGTTTTAAATGTTTTAAGATTACAGCTTGAAAGACAAAATTCGGCGTTTATCCCTTCACTTCAGGAATATCACAAGTTTTTCGGGATCACGAGAAAAAGGCTTGAGAAAGCAAGTAAACCAATTTTAATAATGCATCCAGGACCGATAAATCGCGGTGTTGAACTTTCATCAGATGTTGCTGATAGTGAACATTCCGTCATACTTGAACAAGTCACAAATGGAGTGGCTGTTCGGATGGCGATTTTGTATCTTCTTGGGACAATGTCAAGTTAAAAACAAAATGGTTTGTTTTGTGAGGATACTTTTTAAAAATGCTCGTGTCATTGACCCATCAAGAAATTTTGACGAAATCGTTGACCTTTTGATAATTGACGGAAAAATAAAAAAAATAGGGAAGATTGAGCCGAGCGAAAATTTTCAAGTTTACAATATGAGTGGGAAAATAGTAGCACCTGGATTTGTTGATATGCATGTTCATTTGAGGGAGCCTGGATTTGAGCATAAAGAAACAATTGAAAGTGGCGTTGAAGCTGGAGCGAATGGTGGGTTTACAACTTTATGCTGTATGCCTAACACTGAGCCAGCGATTGATGAACCTGGTGTGGTTGAGTATGTGAAGAAAAGAGCAATTGAATCACTTGATGGAATCGTTGATATTTTTCCAATTGGAGCTATAACCAAGAGAAGAGCTGGCAAGGAGCTTGCACCAATTGCAGAACTTGTTGAAGCCGGGGTCCTCGGTTTTTCGGATGATGGAAATCCGGTACAGGACTCTGGGGTTTTGAGGAAAGCTTTTGAATACATAAGCATGTTCAATAAAGTTGTAATTCAGCATTGCGAGGATAAAACTTTAAGTCAAAATGGTATTGCAAATGAAGGATACTGGTCAACATTGCTTGGGCTTACGCCGTATCCTGATATAAGCGAGGAGATAATTTTATTTCGCGACCTTAGGTTGATGGAATATTTAAAGCCGAAAGTAAAAAATATACGATACCATGTAGCACATATAAGCAGTAAGGGTTCAGTTAAATTGTTAAGGGAATATAAAGACAGAGGATTGAATGTGACAGCGGAAGTCACGCCTCATCATTTGCTTTTAACTGATGAAGATATATGGAAATCCAGCTACGATACAAATTTAAAGGTCAATCCGCCGTTAAAAAGCAGAGAAGATGTTGAAGTGTTAATTGAAGCCTTAAAAGATGGGACTATTGATGTTATAGCAACGGACCACGCGCCACATGCTCCGGAGGAAAAGGAAACAGATTTTGCTTCAGCGCCGTTTGGGATGATTGGGCTTGAGACAGCTGTTGGGTTAATTTTGAGCGAATTTGTGAATAAAGGAATTATCTCAATTCATAGGATGATTGAAATGTTTTCAATCAATCCGAGAAAAGTTCTTGGTTTACCTCAAGTTAAAATTTCTGAAGGAGAGGAAGCTAATTTAACATTGCTTGACCCTGATGCTGAATGGATTGTTGATGCAAATAAGTTTAAATCAAAGTCCCGAAATTCACCGTTTATTGGATGGAAGTTAAAGGGGAAACCGCTTGGGATAGTGAACAATGGGGAAATTTTTTGGTCATGTTTATGAAACCTTTTGCTTTTTAATTTCATCTAAATTGTAAAAAACTTGTGGTTGAGCGATGAATCTTGAAGATACAATTCTATCAGCATATCATTCAATAAAAAGCAATCCGATGCGTTCGTTTTTGACAATCCTTGGGATAATTATCGGTGTTGCTGCTGTCATAGCGATGGTTGCAGTTGGTCAAGGTGCTCAGTACTCTGTGCAAAAGCAGATTGAATCGCTTGGAACAAATGTTTTAGTTGTCTTCCCAGGTGCTGGAACTCAAACTGGAAGGGTCAGGACGGAAGCTGGCTTTATGAGTAGATTAACAATTGAAGATTATGAAGCCATAAAAAATCAATGTGATGCCGTTGCTTATGCAAGTCCAATTGTCAGGACAGGTGCACAGGTGATTTATGGAAACAATAATTGGAGGACGGGTATTTATGGTGTGAGTACGGATTATTTTCAAATTAGAGCCTGGGGGCTTTCAGCGGGGAGTTATTTTACAGAGCAAGATGTCAAAGCTGGAGCGAAGGTTTGCGTTATAGGACAAACAGTTAAAAATGCTCTATTTGGTGAAGAAGACCCAATTGGAAAAATCATTAGGATTAGGGATGTACCTGTCAAAGTAGTTGGCGTTCTTGAGCCGAAGGGACAAAATGTGATGGGACAAGACCAAGATGATATAATAGTTGCTCCGTATACGACAGTTATGATGCGACTTTCAAGATTTTATTTCATTGGTTCAATTATTGTTTCAGCAGTAAGTCAGAATTTAATTCCTGTTGCACAACAACAGGTGACGCAGGTTTTAAGGGAAAAGCATAAAATTCAGCCATGGCAAGAAGATGACTTTACTGTTAGAACTCAAGATGAAATAGCTTCAGCTGCGCAGGAGACATCAAGGATTATGACTATTTTGCTTGGAAGTATCGCTTCAGTTTCTTTGATTGTTGGTGGAATTGGCGTTATGAACATAATGCTTGTTTCCGTTACTGAAAGGACAAGGGAAATTGGGGTGAGGATATCTGTTGGGGCGAGAAAAAGGGATATCTTATTCCAGTTTCTTCTTGAATCGGTTGTTTTGACTGTAACTGGTGGAATTTTTGGAATAATTTTGGGAATCATTCTCTCGCGAATAATATCAGGTTTTGCGGGTTGGCCTGTTTTTATTTCTGTTGGTGCAATACTTCTTGCGTTTGGTTTCTCCGCTGCTGTTGGGATCTTCTTTGGGTTTTATCCTGCGAGAAAAGCGGCTAACCTTAATCCTGTGGAAGCGTTAAGGTATGAATAAAACAAAAAGTTGAAAGTTTAAAATGTTAAGAATTTGCCTTATCATCACTTTTATATTTTCTTTTCAACAAATTTTCTATGCTCAAATGTCAAAAGCAGATTTAATTTTTATCAATGGAAAAGTATGGACTGTTGACAAAACAAAACCTCTTGCTCAAGCTGTAGCTGTTTTGGGTGATAAAATTATTGCTGTCGGTTCAAATTCGGAGATAAAAAAATATGCTGGGAAGAATACGAAGGTTATTGATTTGAAAGGGCGTTTGATGTTGCCGGGGTTTATTGATGATCATACGCATTTTGTCAGCGGTGGTTTTCAAATTATGAGCGTTAATTTGAGGGATGCGAGGACGCCTGAGGAATTTGCAAAAAGAATAAAAGAATATGCTGAGAAAAACCCTGACAGATGGATTACGGGTGGAGATTGGGATCACGAGTTATGGGGTGGGGAATTGCCGAGAAAAGAATGGATTGATGAATTCACGCGTGATGTTCCTGTTTTTGTGACAAGATACGATGGGCATATGGGACTTGCGAACAGCCTCGCTTTAAAACTTGCTGGGATAACTAAAGAGACACCAGACCCGCCGGGTGGACTTATAGTCAGGGATGAAAATGGTGAGCCTACGGGGATTTTAAAAGATGAAGCGATGTCACTTGTTTACAGAGTTATACCAGAGCCGTCGCTTGAGGAGAGAATGAAAGCAATTAAACTTGCGCTTGAGGAAGCAAATAAACTTGGTTTAACTGGGATTCACGATATAGGAACTACTGAAGATTTGCGCGCGTATCAAGAACTTTACAAAAGGGGTGAATTAACAATTAGAGTTTATCTTCGTCTGCCGATTTCACAGTGGGAAGATCTTGCAAAGCTCGGCATAGAAGTTCCATTTGGCAATAATTACATACGCATCGGTTCTTTAAAAGCATACGCTGATGGCTCGCTTGGTTCAATGACTGCGCTTTTCTTTGACCCTTATGATGAAAACCCAAATACGCGCGGATTAGCGACGGATATAGTAATTGATGGAAGGCTTGAAAAATGGGCAATTGAAGCCGATAAAGCAAAGCTTCAACTTTCAATCCATGCAATTGGAGATAGTGCAAACAGCCTTGTTCTTTCTTTATTTGAAAAAATAATTGAGAAAAATCCAACTTGGGATAGAAGATTTAGAATTGAACATGCTCAACATATTCACCCAAAGGACTTTGCAAGATTTAAAAAATTGAATGTCATAGCTTCAATGCAACCTTATCATGCAATTGATGATGGAAGATGGGCTGAGAAGAGAATTGGGAAGGAAAGATGTAAGTCAAGTTATGCATTTAGAACTTTCCTTGACAATGGTGTTAAGCTTTGTTTTGGGAGCGATTGGAATGTTGCACCTTTAAGTCCATTGCTTGGGATTTATGCTGCTGTCACAAGGCAAACCCTTGATGGAAAACATCCAGAAGGTTGGTTTCCTGAACAAAAAATCTCCGTTGAAGAAGCAGTTGAATGTTATACTATAAATAACACATACGCTGAATTTGCTGAAAATGAAAAAGGTAGCATAACCGTAGGTAAGCTTGCTGACCTTGTCGTTTTATCTGAAGATATATTTAAAATTTCCCCTGAAAAGATAAAAGATGTAAAAGTTTTAATGACCCTTCTCGGTGGAAAAGTGGTTTACCAAAGCCCTGAATTTTAAACTTTATCTTGTCACCCTTGGTTTACTAATTTCGTAGTGATTTACTAAGACTTCAACTATTTGTCCTGTAACAGTTTTACCGACGACGATTATGCTATCCTTATTTTTTATTTGAACTTGATATTTTGCGTAGTTTGTTGATTCAGGGAAGCTTATTTTTGAGAGTGTAAAACCATAGAACGACCATCCACCGCCCCCAAGTTCAGAAGGTTTTTTTGCCCATGCTTGTGCCTGTTGCCCAATCCTTAAGCAATCATTAATTGTGTCATTGAGATATTGCTCAGCTATTGCACCTGACCTTGAGATGAAGATGTTTATCGCTACTGCGATAGCTATTGTGACTATGGTCATTCCAAGGACAAGGAGAAGTAGCTGTTGTTGTCCCATTTTTGAAGCCTCACTTTTATTTTCTGACTTTTAAAATTACAAATATACCTCCAATCAAGAAAACAAAATTTGCAAGCCATGCTGAAACGAACGGATGTAAAATCCGTGCATACCCAAGTGATGCCCCAATCTTCATACAAATGAAATATAAAAACGCTATTAAAAGGCTTATACCAAATTCCATTGCAAGTCCTGCTCTTCTTTTCTGCGATGCAAGTGCGACGCCAAACAAAACAACTATGAAGTTTGAAAATGGGAACGCAAACTTTGAGTAATAGTCAGTCAACCATCTTGACGGGTCGTTTCCGCTTCTTATTTGGTCGTTTATAAATTCTCTCATTTCATCTATGTTCATTTCGTCAGGTTTCATTTGCTTTCGCTTTATATCTATCGGTTTAAAATTTAACTTACCAATGTTCAATGTATCCACTATTTCAATGGATTCTCCACTTTGTTCAAATTTACGATAAATACAATTAATAAGCAACCAGTTATCGCGCAAGCTGTCCCATTTCATTGCAGGCGCTGTATATCTTGCGATAATTTTTGTTAAGTCATTCGGGTCAAAATCTTGAATATCAATTCTATGACCTATGTTAAGTTCATCGTCAAAGTAGCCAATTGAAAGAAGCCTTGTGTATGAATCTTGGATGTAAATATTGTATTTCCCCCATGTTTCAAGATGTTTTCGCATGTGAACTCTCTCAAGGTTTAACTTTTTCTTGTTAGTTCGCGGGACAACCCAACCGTTAAAATAAACAGAAATTAAACTTAATAGCAACGATATTATCAAAAATGGCATCATAAACCTGTAAAGGCTTACGCCAGCAACCTTTATGGCTGTGAGCTCATTTAGATTTGACATTCTTCCCGTTGTGAACAGACAAGAAAGGAGAACCGCAACTGGCAAAGTTAATTTTATTATCTCGGGCGAAAAATATAGGTAGTATTTTAAAATTATTGAAAGCGAGACATTCCGATCTATAAAATCGTCAAGGTTCTCCATTAAATCAACAAGGATAAAAATGAGTATGAAAGCTATGAGCCCAAAAATTATCATTTGCAAAAATTGTTTCGTCGTGTAGATGTCAAGTATTTTGATTTTATCTCGCATATCTGTCTGTTAAAATTTCTTCTTCTGGGATTCCAAGCCATATTTTAATTTTTTGTGGCATCACTTCCTTTATCCGATACCAATCAATTATCATCGCTTCTTTTCCCATTCTAATTGTAAGATATATTCCAAGTATACCTACGACAAAATTTGCAATCCACATGCTTAAAAATGGCGATAGTAAATCTCTATCTGCGAGTTTTTCACCACCGATTAAGCAAGCCCAATAAAACAAGAAAAACGCTAAACTTAAGCTTGCAGCGACACCGAAATTTCCACGCCTTGCCATCATACCAAGTGGAGCACCAACTAAAGCGAAAACAACACAAGCAAATGGGATAGCGTATTTTTTGTGAACTTCAACCATGTATGCATCTATTGACCTGTTATAGTATTCAATTTGCGAAAGATAATTTTTAATTATGGCATTGATGCTTATAAGCTTTTGCACCGCTGTAAGTGTCGCTTCATAATCTCCAATTGAATCTTGAACTTGAGGTTGATAAAATGAAGGTAATGCGGTTTTGCCATAAAATGGATTTTTAAAGTTCGTAATAGCGACGGAGTTTAAACTTTCATAAATTTTGTTTTGAATGTTTCTTAAACTGTCCACTATTCTCAACATATCACTTGCGCTTAACTCTCTATCACCACGCTGAAAAGCATTGTCGGGCGAGCGTTCAAATCCAAAGCCTTCAACTTCCATCGCAACTCTGTAGTTTTTGTATTTGACAATTCTGTAAAGATTTTTATTTTCAGTATCTTGTTCGTGTATCTCACCGTTTTCAAGGTCCATTATCAATTTTCTGTAATCAGGTGTGAAGGAAATTTTACCGCGTTTTGCAGTTATTATAACTTGTCTTGCTGGGTCGGAGTTGTCGTATATTGTTGCGTCTTCAAATTCATTTGTATGTTCATGCGATTTTCTAACAAGTATTGCATAGCCAGGTATATCGGTTGAAAATATCCCCGGGTTCAATGTCAGCGTCGGTTTTTTTCTGTGTATGTCAATCATTAAAACTTTTAACCTATGATTTGCATCAGGCAAAATCCTATTGTTAAATACAATCAATAAACCAGTGATAATAAACGAGACAATTAAAACAGAAAACATCATTTTATAAAGGCTCACTCCACTTGATTTCATAGCTGTGACTTCATTACTTGCCGAAAGACCTCCGAAAGCCATCAAAACAGCTATTAGCACAGACATCGGCACAGCAAGAACGACAATCCAAGCAAGATTTAAAACTATAAGCTCGGCAATAACCCAAAACCCCAGCCCTTTACCAATAAGCTGGTCAATATATTTCATCAAAAATTGAAGTAAGAAAATCAATATCAGCGTAAAGAATGAGAAGAAGAAAGGACCAATATGCGACCGAAGTATGTATCGGTATAATATCATCGCTGTCTTACGAGACTTTTCTTTTTGGAATTATAACTCTAAAGTTCGTTCCTTTTCCAACCTTTGAATCAATTTCAAATTTAGCGCCATAAACTTTTAATCTGTTGTAAGTTATCGTCAACCCAAGTCCAAATCCTCTCGTTTCGGTAAATTCGTTGCTTGATTTTGTCGTAAAAAACGGCTCAAAAATTTTATCCTTTATCTCATCCGGTATTCCAACGCCCGTGTCTGAAATCTCAATGTAAATTCTCTCCTCATCTTCCCATGTCCTTACGCTGAGAATTTTTCTATCTGACTCTATCATAGCCTCAACTGCGTTTTTCAAGATGTTGGCAATGGCACTTGAAAAATCAGAATAAACCGCCTCAATTACAATCGGCTTTTCATATAACTGGATGTTTTTCTCAACTTTATGTTTGTAAAACTGGTCAAATTCAAGTGTTTCAAGCTCCTTTCTTATCAACTCATTTAAATCAAATTTCTTTTTGTTCTTTTCAATTTCTTCCCTCGCTTTCAAAGATAGATTTTCAACGATTTTATTTATTCTCTCAACCTGCTTCATTAACCTTTCAATTTGTTCCTCTTCAACTCCTTTTCTTCTTAATGCTTGCAACCCAAGGTTTAAGACCGCAAGTGGATTACGAAGGTTATGAGCAATCCCGCCGGCTAACCTTCCTATTGACGCAAGTTTATACTCCTGAATTAACTTTATTTCCATCTTTCTTTTTTCATCTTGAAGCTTTTTAAACTCACTTATATCGCTTATTATCGCAATGTATTTCCCAAATTTTATGTCTCTGAGCTTTCTCGTCATTGAAATTAAAAGAAACTTGCCGTTGTATTCAGCTTCAAATGTCCTGTCGGTATAAACCAAGTGCTCTTTCAAAAGAGCCTCAGAATTAATAAGCCTTTTTAAGTTTTCGCCCTCTACCTCACGGTTGAAGATTTTTTCTGTAGTTTGACTCGCAAATAAGATATTTAGATTTTCGTCAAGCACAACCAAACCAGCCGGGGTCAAATGTATAAAGGTGCGATATTTTTCTTCCGATTCCTTAAGCTCCGAAATTAAAAGTATGTTTTCAATCCCAACCGCAATCTGTCTGGCGAGTGTGTCAAGAAGTGAAAATTTTTTATCATCAAATTGAAGCCATTCGTGTTTATAAACGAGCTCCATTAAGCCGAGAAATTTTCCCCTTGAATGAAGCCCAGCTTCAACAAATACTTTAAAATCATGCTTAAAAATTGCTTTTCTTATCTTCGTGCTTTCTTTGGAGAGGTTGTGATAAATTATCGGTTTTTGATTTATGGATTCGGTTGCGAAATCTTCCCCAATTTTAAGCACGGGGTAATTTTCAAAGATGTTTTCATCGCCAGTTTTTGAAAGCGAAAAACAAAGATTTAATGAGTCGGTTGTGCTATCATAAATGAAAAAATTCACAACATCAGCGTTGAAAAGTTTCGCAACAGGCTCAGAAATTTCCTTGAAAAGGTGTTTGAGGTCTTTTGAATAAGTAAGGGCGGTGAGTATGAAATTTACAAGATTTAATTCTTCGTATGCTTGATTTAGTTCAATCAATTTATCTTCAAGCTTTTTCACAAGTCGTGCGTTGTATTCGGTAAGATAAGTCGTCTCATCAATTTCAAGCTCTGCCTTGGTTTTCCTTGCCCTTTTTCTTTTGATTATTTCATTTACCTTTTTGAGGAAAAGGTCAAATCTAATTGGTTTTGTAATGTAATCGTCAGCGCCAAGCTTTAGCCCAAGGTTTTTATCTTCTTCCGAAATGTAACTTCCAGTGTAAAAAACGAAAGGAATCAAACTTAACTCAGCATCGGATTTAACCTCACGACAAAATTTAAATCCATCCATAACCGGCATTAGAACATCGGATATGATTAGAGCGAAATTTTTTTCTTCTTTTAAAATTTCAAGTGCTGATTTTCCATTTTCAGCTTCAATGACATTGAAACCAGACTGTGTGAGAAGTTCAGCAAGCAAATTCCTTTCGTCGGCATTGTCATCAACAATAAGTATATTCATCTTTGGAACATTCTTTTAATTTCCTCTTCAGTGAGTTTGATAATTAGCTTTTCATCGTCATATGAAGTTTTGTTTTTTGAGTTAATAAGCTTTAAAAAGTCCTCAGATGAAAGCCTTTCGGCTCCGCAAGCTTTCGCACAATTTATTATCTCATTATCAGATGAAACAACGATTAAGTTTTTCCTTTCCTTTAAATTTTTGCTCATTATTATCCTTTTTATCTCGTCATCGGCTTTGTTCGGTGGCCTTGAAAATATGACCCTCACAGCAGGTGTTGATAAACTACTTGGGATGTTGATGTTGCCGTCAAATACGAGAATACATCTATCTTTTCGCCTTGAGAAAAAGTCGGAAAGAATTGAAACGAGGTTTTCGCGCGCAAGCTTTGGATCTTCAGTGAAAATTTTTTTCAACTTGCTTGATTTGTGAATTAAGTTGTAGCCGTCAACTATGTAAGTTTTAACGCTCAATTTTTTAATTTGATTTTGTTCGCGAATATAATGTTGAGCAATTTATTCACAAAAAATGCAGCTGTGAAATTCGGGTATTCAAGCCCTGGCAAAGGACAAAGCTCAACAATGTCAAATCCAACCACATTTTTTTGCTGACATACTTTTTTAATCAGTTCAATTGTCTCATCCCAATATAAACCATTTGGCACAGGAGTTCCAACTGCAGGCATAACGCTCGGGTCAAAATAATCAAGGTCAAATGTGATATAAACATTTTCACCAAGCTCAGATACAACCGCATCCTGCCATGATTTATATTTTCCAGATTTTATCTCCCACGCATAAAATGTTTTTATGCCATTTTTCCTGATAAATTTTGACTCTTCAACATCCTGTGCTCTTATTCCAACTTGAACCAGATTTTTATTGAATTCATAAACACGAGCCAACGCCGAAGCGTGGCTGTATTTATTGCCTTCATATTCGTCTCTAAGGTCAGAGTGAGCGTCAAAATGAAGTATAGTCAAATTTGGATAAGTTTCGGAATAAGCTTTTATCGCTCCAATTGAAATCGTATGTTCGCCTCCGATTGTCACAACGAATTTATCTTTTTTCAAAAGATCAAGAATGGTTTTGTAGATTAGTTCAACTGCTTTATCATCTTTTAAATCGGTGAAGTCAAGAGGCTCAAGCGTTGCTATACCAACATCGCGATAAAGTTCCATGTCAAATTCTTCATCGTAAAGTTCAACTTGATGCGATGCTTCCAAAATTTTTTCGGGTCCAAGAATTGTTCCTTTTATATAGCTTGTTGTATGTTCGTATGGAGCTGGGAGAATTACAATTCTTGATTTTTCAAGTGTTGAAAATTCATCTGGGATGGAGAGGAAATTTTTATCTTTTCCAAGTGTTTTCATAAGTGTGCGTTTTTTAAAAAATATAAAATTTGGCACCTTCAAAATCAAATTCTACAAACTTTTGCATATTTATCCTTTTGCTCTTTAAATTATTCCCTAAAACAAAGATAATGTTTTGAACAATATGGGTCTTAAGCAAATTCCAAACCTTGTATATAGCGATGGAAAGGGAAATGTCTACGATGTGCCAGAAATTGAAATAGCAGGAAGAAGCGGATTTGATATTGTAAAAATAGAACCATCAGATTTGATTGAGCTTCCCGAAGGAAGTCAACTCTTTGAGCTTCCGTTTCGCAAGCCCATTGGATTTGATAGAAAAACAGGTAAAAAAGTTATACTTGAAGAAGGTTGGGCGGTAGCAGCTTTTCTTGCACCAGCTCATACGCAGTTTTTACTCTCTGCTTATGAAAAAGATAAAAATGCTCCAACACTTCCACTTTTTGCATATACCGCTGTCGGTTGGCTTAACAGAAAGTTCTATGTTCCAGCAGTCAGAATTGACCCAGATAAAAGACAAGATTGCGACCAGTTTGACCAAAACCTTGTTGCGAAAAATGTCCGCAGAAAGTTAAAAAAATATCCAAACAATCGTTTAATCCGGCATCTTGGTGAAAACTGTGCTTTGCGTTATCTTTGTCCAGCTGCGAGAAATTATTTCCTTGGACGATGGGAAGCACCGATTCCAACTTCTCCTGGGTGCAATGCAAATTGTATAGGTTGCATCTCATATCAACCTGAGGAATCTGGTATCCCGAGCACGCAGGATAGATTGACATTTATACCTGAAGTTGAAGAAATTGTTGAAGTTGCAGTTCCACATCTTGAAAATGCCCCGGGTGCAATTGTAAGTTTTGGCCAGGGATGTGAAGGTGAGCCTTTGCTTGTATGGGAAGTTATAAGAGATGCGATAAAAGAAATAAGAAAAAAGACAAAGCGAGGAGTCATAAACATTAATACAAACGCAAGTAAACCTGAAGCGATTGAACAATTATGCAAAGCTGGACTTAACAGTGTCAGAGTTAGCATGAACAGCGCTGTTCCAGAAATTTACCACAGGTATTATAGACCAAATAATTACACATTTGAAGATGTAGTTGAAGCAATAAAAATTGCGAGAAAGTATAACTGTTGGGTTTCGGTTAACTATTTTGTTTTTCCTGGTATGACAGACTGGGTTGAAGAATATCAAGCGATGAGAAAATTGGTAGAGGAAACGAATATATCAATGATACAGTGGCGAAATTTCAACATTGATCCAGACTGGTATCTTGAGCTTATTGGAGTTGAAGGGGAAATTAAAAAGCTCGGTGTTAAAAATGTTATGAAACTTTTGCGCAAAGAATTTCCACACCTTGTTTATGGTTATTTTAATCCTGGGTTAAGTGTTATAAAAAGGCATTTGAAAATTGTGCTTTAAAACAATCTATCTTGCTCTGGCTTTGTCATCGTTCCAGGTTTTATTTCACCTCTGCGTAAAGCGTTAACAAGATTATGTGCGTATCTTGTGGGTTTAGGAATTCTATAACCACGCGTTGACTGCATAATTATCCTTATTGACTCCTCAAGTGTAATCCTATGTCCAACGGAAACGAATACAGGTTGAACTCCATCTCTTGTTCTAAGGGCAACTCCAATGATTTCACCTAAGTCGTAAAGATATGAATAACTACCCGCTTTTTCATCAGGCTCTTGATATTTTCCAACGAGCAAACTCTTTGCGCATCCAATTGTTGGCTTGTCAATTAAAACCCCAAAGTGAGAAGCAATCCCAAACCTACGCGGGTGTGCTATGCCTTGACCATCAATTACAACTACATCTGGAACTATTTTAATTTTCTCCCACGCTCTTATCAACGCTGGTGATTCACGAAAAGATAAAAGACCAGGGATATATGGAAAGCTTACCTTCGTCACAACAAGCGAACGGTCAACTTCTTCAAACTCAGGGAATTTCAAAACAACTACCCCAGCGTAAACTATGTTTGAACCTTTATCAAAGGATACATCTGCACCAGCAATGTAGCGAGTTTCACTTTTCAATTTTTCAACTTTGACAAGTTCACGAAGCTTGTTTTGTATCTTTATTGCTTCCTCTGGGCTGACATCCCACGAGTGTAAAATTTTATATTCAGCCATTTTGAAATTGAAAAATTCGTTTTTATTTTAATTTTGCTTAAAAAACACAACTTGACATCCGAATGAGAAGAATTTCTTTTTTAATTTTGCTAATTTTTATCTTAAGTTGCAACTCCGAAAGAAAGCCAGAACCTCAATCAAGGCCTGAAACCACCGTTCAAGTAAATGTCCCCGAATTTGACGAAAACCTTGCATTTGAGTATTTAGAAAAGCAAGTTTCATTTGGACCAAGGGTCCCGAATTCAAAAGCGCACGCGGATTGCAAAAATTTTCTCATAAACGAAATCTCAAAATATGCGGATGCGGTGAATTTACAGAATTTTACACATTCTTATCTTGGTAAAAATTTCAACCTCACTAACATAATAGCTTCTTTTAACCTTAATTCTGGATTTAGAATTTTGCTTTGTGCCCATTGGGACTCAAGACCTTATGCTGATGAGGAAAAGGAAACAGTGAAAAAAATTAAACCAGTGCCAGGAGCAAACGATGGTGCAAGTGGAGTCGCAGTTCTACTTGAAATAGCACGAATTTTGAAAAATAATCCACCACCAATTGGGGTAGATATAATTTTTTTTGATGGTGAAGACCTTGGAGATTCTGGAGACCTTGAAAACTTTTGCATTGGTTCAAAATATTTCGCGAAAAATAAATCGCCAAATTATCTGCCACAATTTGGAATTTTGCTTGACATGGTTGGAGATAAAGATTTGCAAATTTTTAAAGAAAGGAATTCAATGAGATATGCCCCGGATGTCGTAAATTATGTTTGGTCAATTGCTCGTGAAATTGGAATATCCGAGTTTAAAGATGAAATTAAACACGATATCTACGATGATCATATACCTTTAAATGAAGCGGGTATAAGAACGATTGATATAATTGATTTTGATTATCCATATTGGCACACAACAGAAGACACGCCAGATAAATGTTCTCCTCAAAGTCTTGAAAAAGTTGGAAAAGTTGTTTTGAATGTAATTTACAGATATAAGCAAGAAGTGGCAAAGAATTAACAAAAATAAAAAGTTAAATTAAGTTATGCGGGAAAATTTGAAAGAATTAAAAAAGAATTGGGAAGATAAATTTTTAAATTCGGATAAGTTCAAAGAGCGAAAAGAGACATTTCAAACTGATTCGGGAATTGATATAGAAAGAGTTTACATTCCAGATGAAGCTTTTAACTATGTTTCAAAGCTTGGTTTTCCAGGTGAATATCCATTTACAAGGGGCATTTATCCGACAATGTATAGAGGCAGGTTTTGGACGATGCGTCAATATGCGGGTTTTGGTACTGCAGAAGAGACGAATAAAAGATTTAAGTATCTTCTTGAACATGGGCAGATGGGTTTATCTGTTGCCTTTGACCTGCCGACGCAAATGGGCTATGATTCAGATCATCCAATAGCTGAAGGTGAAGTTGGACGCGTAGGGGTTGCGATTGATTCACTTCAAGATATGGAGATTTTGTTTGATGGGATAAATCTTGAAAAAATTACGACATCAATGACGATAAATGCAACAGCTGCGATTTTGCTTGCCATGTATGTTGCCGTCGCGAAAAAACAAGGAGCTGATTTGAAGAAAATATCTGGAACAATTCAAAATGACATCTTGAAGGAATATATCGCAAGAGGAACATATATTTATCCACCAGAACAATCAATGAAGCTAATCGTTGACATCTTTGAATGGTGTAATAAAAACTTGCCGAAGTGGAATGTTATATCAATAAGTGGTTATCATATTCGTGAGGCTGGCGCTAATGCTGTTCAAGAGCTTGCTTTCACATTTGCAAATGCAATTGAATATGTTAGGTCTGCGATAAAAGCTGGACTTGATGTGAATAAATTTGGCGAGCAACTTTCTTTCTTTTTCAATGCCCACAATAATTTCTTCGAGGAGATAGCGAAGTTCAGAGCAGCGAGGAGAATTTGGGCTAAAATTATGCGTGAGAAATTTGGCGTCACAAATGAAGAAGCTATGAAACTTAGATTTCACGCTCAAACAGGTGGCTCAACCTTAACAGCTCAGCAAATAGAGAACAATATCGTCCGCGTTACAATTCAGGCGCTTGCTGCTGTTCTCGGCGGTTGCCAATCACTTCACACAAATGCAAAAGATGAAGCGTTAGCTCTTCCAACCGAAGAATCAGCAAGGACTGCGCTTAGAACTCAACAAATAATCGCTTACGAAAGTGGCGTCACTGATACAGTTGACCCGCTGGCTGGAAGTTATTTTGTTGAGTATCTCACAGATGAAATTGAAAAAAGGGTTTGGGAGTATATTGAGAAAATTGAATCAGTGGGCGGTGCTATAAAGGCAATTGAATCGGGTTATATTCAAAATGAAATTTCAAAAAGTGCATACGAATATCAAATGAAAATTGAAAAGAAGGAAAAAATTATAGTCGGCGTTAATGAATTTAAAACTGATGAAAAGCAAAAAATTGAAATTTTTAAATTAAATGAAGAAGCAATTAAAAAACAAATAGAAAGATTGAAAAAGTTAAGAGCCGAAAGGGATAACGATAAAGTGAAGATATCACTTAAAAGATTACATAAAAGCGCTCTTCTTGGAGAAAATTTAATGCCTGCAATTATTGAATGCGTTGAATCTTATGCAACCATAGGCGAAATTTCAGATACACTTAGAGAAATTTGGGGAGAATACAGGGAAAGATGAAATTAACAAGACAAAAATACGCGCAGCTTCAACTTCTCAAAAGTAAGAAATACCGATACAAAATGGGGCTTTTCATACTTGAAGGTGAAAAAATAATAAGAGATGCGGTAAAGTTTGGCGCTGAAATTTCTTATGCGGTTTATTCCGAAAAATTTTTAAAGTCATCAGCCGCGGAAGAATTTTTAAATTATCTCAAAAATAAAAAGATTGAGGTCTACGAAGCTGGGGAAAACAAACTTGAAAAAGTTTCAAACCTTGAGACATCACAAGGCATAATAGCAGTTGCTAAAATGTTTGAATACAATGAAGATGATTTGTTGAAAAGTATCACCAGTGCCAAGTTTTCAACCGTCGTTGCTCTTGACAAGGTCTCAGACCCCGGAAATCTTGGGACGATATTTAGAATTTGCGATTGGTTTAAAGTTGATTTGATTTTAATTTCAAATGGAAGCGTTGATGTTTTCAACCCAAAGACATTGCGAGCAACGATGGGTTCTGTGTTCAATGTCCCATTTCTGCAAAATGTTGAATTGAAAAATTATATTTTAAAACTGAAAAAACATCACTTTAAAGTTTTATCAACATCTCCATCTGGAAAAATTGATTATCACGATGCCTTAGTTGGGAATAAAATTGTGATTATTTTCGGAAGCGAAGCTCATGGCGTTAGCAGTGAATTAATAAAGGTTTCAGACGGGACAATAAAAATCAAAAAATTTGGCAAAACTGAATCTTTAAATGTCGCCGTATCAGCTGGCATAATTTTATCAGAAAGAGCATACACTATTTCCGAGCAACGATGAAAACGCCTGGATAAACAATTAAATTTGAATGAGCTATTTCAACTATTTTAAATCCAAAGTTTGTTAAAATTCCTTTAAACTCGTCAACGCCTATATAGTGTAATCCAGATTTGACTTCCTTTCCATAAATTCCAAATTTCAATTTTACCTTTTCCTCAAACTTCGTGTATTTGAATCTTAACGAGTCAGATTTAAGTGTATCCTTTATGAAAACAATCCCGTTGTCTTCAATTGCAATGTAAAGTTTTTTTAAAAGTTTTATTTTTTCTTCAATTGGCAGGAATAAAAGGACATCAATTAGCAAAACGAGATTTAAATTGTCAAGCTCAACCTCGTTAGGTTTCTCAACAAATTTAACACCAGTTGTTTTTGCCGATTTTTTAGCCTCGTTAATTCTGGTTTTTGAAATATCAAATCCGATGACGTTTAAATTTGGATTTTTTAACTTTATGTAGTTTGCAAAGATTCCATATCCACAGCCATAATCAAGGACAGCCCCTGATTCAGGTATATATTTGTCAAGGTGTCTTTTGATGTCGTTGAAGTTGAAAATTATCCTTGCATAAATTTTTATCTTTTCTCGCAAGGGTGCATCTGCATAAAGTTTAATCAAATTAAGTTGCTCATCTGAAATTTTCATAGCGTTTGAGCTTCCACCTGTTTGAGCTTTTAGAGGATAGTTTCTCCTGCGGTAGGGAGTAGTGTTGGTTTTTCCTTTCCATATTTAAAATCCCAGAAGCTATCGCAGCAGCTATTTCTGAGTTCAATGTATCATCTCCTGAAATCTCCACAATTTCGCCAAGCTCTGCAATTTTGAAATGGTTTTGAATAAAGTGCGTGTCATACTTTCCTTCGCGGAAAAATTTGTTATTCATCACCCACAGGCAAAATGGAATTGTCGTTTTAACACCGGTGATTTTGTATTCGCTTAATGCTGTCTTCATCCTTTCAATTGCCTCAAGCCTATCTTTTCCCCATGTGATAAGTTTTGAAATCATCGGGTCGTAATGTATTGTTATCTCATTTCCGGCGTCAATCCCAGCGTCAACTCTAACCCAAGGACCTGACGGTTGTTTTATGTGTGTAATTTTACCTGTTGATGGGAGAAAATTATTGAACGGATCCTCAGCATAAATTCTACATTCAATAGCATGACCTCGTGGATTTATCTCATCTTGCAAGAAACTTAATTTATTTCCTAAGGCAATTCGTATCTGTTCCGCTACGATGTCAATTCCTGTGACCATTTCAGTTATTGGATGTTCAACCTGAAGGCGGGTGTTCATTTCAAGGAAATAAAAATTGCGATTTTTGTCAACAATGAATTCAATTGTTCCAGCGTTTTCATAGTTTACCATTTTTGCGATTTTTATAGCCGAATCAAAAAGTTTTTGCCTTAATTCTGGCGTAACGATTGGCGATGGGGTTTCCTCAATTACCTTTTGATGTCTTCTTTGAATTGAGCATTCCCTTTCGCCGAGAGCGACGACGTTTCCAAATTTATCTGCGAGAATTTGAACTTCAATATGGTGCGGTTCTTCAACATATTTTTCAATGTAAACTCTATCATCTCCAAACGCAAACTTCGCTTCATTTTTCGCTGACCTTATCGCTGATTCAAGTTCATCCTCACTTTTGACAATTCTCATCCCTTTACCACCGCCTCCAGCTGCTGCTTTTATCAAAATTGGAAAGCCAATTGATTTCACAATTTCAATCGCCGTATCTAAATCCGATATTGGATATTCCGAACCTGGGACGATTGGAGCACCTGCGCTTTTTGCTATTTTGCGAGCTTCAAGCTTATCTCCCATCTTTTTTATAGCATCGGGCGATGGACCTATGAAAATTATTCCGTTATCTTGAACAAATTGCGCAAATTCCTCATTCTCCGATAAAAATCCATATCCTGGGTGTATCGCATCCACTTTTAATTTCTTCGCCACGCTGACTATTTTTTCAATGTTAAGATATGTTTCAGCAGGATTTGCTTCGCCAATGCATACAGCATAATCAGCCATTGCTACAAATGGTTTATCTCTGTCAACATATGAATAAACCGCTACTGTTTCAATCCCGAGCATTTTACATGTTCGCATAATTCTTATCGCTATTTCACCACGATTGGCTATCAAAACCCGCATAAAAACTTTTAAACTTTGTTTTCAATCAACATTTAACTCAACGATCGTAACGCCATCGCCACCTTCTTCCCAGCTACCGAGTCGGAACGATTTAACATTTGGGTGTCGCCTTAAAAACTCGTTTATGGCATTTCTTAATTTCCCAGTCCCTTTGCCGTGAATTATCTCAATCTGCTTTAACCCATGCAAAAAGCTTGAATCAATAAATTTATCAACTGCACTTATAGCTTCATCTGCTCTCATACCTCTTACATCAATTCGTGTTGATACATTTGCAAATAAATCCGGTTTTAAATTTAATCTTTTTACCTCTTTATGTTCAACTTTTTCAAGTTCATCAAGTTTTAAGACCATCTTAACAGAACCAAAAGACACAACGGCATTTGAGTTGTCAATTTGTAAAATTTCACCAATTTGAGTTCCATCTTTCATCTTGACAAAATCACCAGGCTTAAATTCAACCGTTTCTGTTTTCTCTTCTTCAATTTGCTTTGAAACTTCTTGAAATTGTTTTTCAATTTGTTCAACGATTGAATGAGCAGATTTTATGCTTTCTTTTGAAGCGTTCATCTCTTTTATCTTTTTTATCGCTTCTTCAATCTTTGACCTTGTGCTCTCTACTATTTCTCTGAGTTCAGCTATCGCTTCACGTTTTGCTTTTTTCTTCTCTCTTTCAACCTCTGCAAGTTTTTGCTTGTATTCCAAAATCATCTTTTTAAGGTTTTCCTCTTTCTCTTTTACCGCCAAGACCGATCTCCTGTATTCTATTTCAAGCGATTCAAGATTTGATAAAATTTCCTCAATTTTAAACTGCGATTCAGTAAGATTTCTTTTTGCGTTGTTTATGATGTCTTCATCAAGACCGAGCCGTTTCGCGATCTCAAAAGCGTAACTGCTTCCAGGTATGCCAATTCTTAATTTATATGCTGGTGCTAATGTTTGATGGTCAAACTCCATCGCACCGCATTCTATTTCAGGATTACTATAGGCATAAAATTTTAAACTGCTATTGTGCGTTGTTACAATTACAAATGAACCTTTGCTTTTCAATTTTTCAATTATCGCAATTCCGAGCGCTCCACCTTCCGCAGGGTCAGTCCCCGAGCCAAGTTCATCAAGCAAAACAAGAGTTCTTGAATCTGATTCAGAAATTATCTTTTTCAAATTTTTTATGTGTGAGCCAAATGATGAAAGATCTTTTTCAACCGATTGATCATCACCTATGTCAATGAAAACTTTTTTGAAAATTCTAACCTTGCTTGATTCTTTTAATGGAACAGGTATACCAGCTTGAACCATAAGCGTCAAGAGACCAACGGTTTTCAAGACAACAGTCTTACCGCCGGAGTTTGGACCCGAAATAACAAGAATTGAAGAACCATCACCAAGTTTGAAATCAAGTGGAACAACCTTATTTTCCCCATGTCTTAGCAAAAGGATCGGATGATATGCTGAGTTAAGAACGATTGGACCGTCTTCTGAAACTTCTGGGGCATATCCATCTATTTGAAGCGTAAATTTAGCCTTTGCGTAAATTAAGTCAATTTTCCCAAGTATGCTTATATTCGTTTGCAGATACTTTAAATTTTCCCTAACTTTTTCAGTCAACTCGCGAAGTATTCTTTCTACTTCTTTTTGCTCTTGAAATTGAAGTTGTAAGATTTCATTGTTAAGCTCCACTATTTCCGCTGGCTCAATAAAAACTGTTAATCCAGTTGATGAAGTCCCATGAACAACTCCAGCGACATGTTTTTTGTGTTCAACTTTTACAGGGATCACGAGCCTTCCATCTCTTTGCGGAATGATGTCATCTTGAGTATAATCCTTATCGGATATCTGTTTAAGTATCGCATATAATCTTTTTCTCACATAATCTTGTTTTTTAAAAATTTCATCCCGAATTCGCCTCAATTCGGGACTTGCAGTGTCGCGAACCTTACCGTATTCATCTATGACATCATCAATGTTATATTCAAGGACTCTGTTAACAAATATGTTTTTCCCAAGCCCCCATAAATTCGGATATTTTTGACTTCTTTTGTTAAGGTATTCCCTTATCAATCTTGAAACTGTGAAGACAGATTTTATGTCAAGGAGTTCCTCAGGGGATAAGAAACTTCCCTCAATTTCGCATCTTCTTAAAGCAATTCTTATATCTTTTATCCCATCAATTGGAAATGGATCATCGTATGCGAGGATATCTTTCATTTCAATCGTTAATTTGAGCTCTCGTTCAATGATATTTTTGTTTGTCATCGGTGTAAGGCTTTCTATAAGTTCAGTGCCAAGCTGTGATGTTGCAAAATTCAAAATGTGTTTTTTTATCTTATCAAATTCAAGTTTATTTAATGTCTCGCTGTTCACCTTTTATTGAGTCAATTGTTCTTTGGATTTGTTCTTTAAATTTAATTTTTGAGCCAAAATTTTCCTCTATGAAATCATAGATGTAAATCGTTGCTTTTGTGACAGGCTTATAAAATTTTGATGAATCTTTGATTTCCTTTGATGGAAAATTTAAAGAACCTAAAAGGATAAGCAAAACACCAGCAATCAGCAAACCTTCAAGTAAACCAAGCCCAGCGCCAAGTATGCTGTCTACCAATTCAATAAAAACTGACACATTGCGCAGAAATCTAACGAGCAAATTCGCAACTATAATACAAGCGAGGAAAATTAAAAACATCGCAAGGTAAGGTGAGATCTCAGCTGATACACCAATGTCTTTTAAAATTTGTGCAATTTTTAAATTATGCTTGATTCCAAACCATATCCCCAAAATAACTCCAGCAAGCCCAAGCACCCGTGCCAGAAATCCTTTTCTAAACCCACGGTATACGAAAATTGCTAAAAATCCAAGTGTTACATAGTCAAGCCAGTTCACAGGGATTCAAGCTTTTCTTTTACAATTTTTTGAACTGTTGCACCATCTGCTTTTCCGCGTAATTCTTTCATAACTGCTCCCATAACTTTGCCGAGGTCTTTTGGACCAGTTGCTCCAATTTCCCGAATGACTTTATCAACAAATTCTTGTATCTCTTCCTCTGACATCTGCTTGGGGAGATATTCATTTAAAATCTCAAGTTCCCTCATTTCTTTCTCCGCAAGGTCTTTTCTACCACCTTTTTCAAAAAGTTCAATTGACTCTTTTCTCTTTTTTATCTCTGACCTTATAACCTGTATTTCATCTTCTTCTGTTAACTCTTTCTCTTCAGCTTTTCTTTCAATTTCTCTTCTTCTTAACATTGTTTGAAGCATTCGCACAACTTCAAGCCTTATTTTATCCCCGGATTTCATCGCGTTCTTAAGGTCGTCTGCAAGCTTTTCTCTTAACCCCATTGCTTTTTAAATTTTTGTTTTTAAAAATAAAAAGGCAGGGCAAAGCCTGCCTTTATGAAGTTAAAACTGGCTTATGTTGGAAAGCCTCATTTTGATTCTATTACTTTTCTTAAGCATTCAAATTCAGACGGTAAATTCCATAACCAATCAACTTCAAATGAGAAATTCCGAATCGTTTCGAGCTTCAAACTTCCTTCTCTTTTCTCAATGAATTCATCAGGTTTATTATACAGCCTGACCCACTTTTCATCTGGCTCTATGAACAATACTTCACCAGTTCCGTGCTCAAAATACCTCACAAGTTTAATCCCAAGGTCAAATCTTTTTGTTGATTGCGAGGGTATCTCAATCGCGAGGTCAGGTGCACCGTCAAGATATGTCTCTTTTACTCTGTTAAGTTTTTCGTTTGATATAAAGACAATATCGGGCTCATAAACATCGTTTTCTAACAATTTCACACTAAATCTTGAACCGAGAACTTCACCAAGTTTGTAATTTGAAACATATCCACATAACAAAGTTAAAATAAATCTAAAAATTCGCTCATGTTTAAATGAAGCAGGGGAATGCACGACTAAATCACCGTTGATAAGTTCAACCTTTAAATCTTCATCGCAAAGATTGAAGTAGTCATCAGCGGTTGCGCCAGGTTTAATGATAACGAATGGTGGTTCAATTTTATTTAAAAGTTCAGCATACATTATAACTTTTGCAGAGTTGAATAGTTGATTCTCAAAGCATCCGCCTTTCTCAACCTTTGCTGTATATCGATCACAATTCCCATCTTTGAGTCTTTGTCAATTCTAAGCGATACAATTACATTCGGATTTTCCTGCCTTTTTCTATACATGATGTCAGTTATATCGTCAAGTGTGACTATGTTATCGTCAATTTGAATTCTTCCATCTCTTCCAACCCATATATATGAGACAAGTCTCTTGTTTTCAATTTTCTCAGTAGCAGCTGCTTCAGGAAGGATATATCTGACTTTAACATCATAAACTTTGATAGTTGTTGTCACCATGAAGAACAATATCAATTGAAAGATCACATCTGGCAACGATGCAGTTGGGATTCTTGGTTTTGTTTCGCCAAATTTCTTCTTGAATTTCATTGTTAATCACCTCATGTTTTTATTTAACCTCTCCTGGTTCAGCTATTGAAATACGGATTGGGATTTCCTTCTTAACTTCTTCCTGTTGCTCTTTTGTTAAGTCTTTAAATGACTTTCCAAATTGCTTCAGTGAATATTCTTCTCGTAGGTCATTGTAGGCAAGCTTGAGTTCATCAAGGACCTCAATGTATTTACTGTAGTTAGTTTCGCGGTCTGTCTTTATTGAAATTATAAGTTTCGGATTTTGTTTGATTTTATTTTTTATCGTCTCCTTTATTTGTTGGACGGTGATGAGTTCACCATCAAGGAGAACTTCACCAGCTGCATTTACGAGAAGTTTTGCGATGTTGCTTTGCTTAACTTTAACTTGCTCTGTTGTTTCAGCAGCTGGAGGGAGCACAAGACCAATACCAGTATCAACATCAAAAGTTGTAGCAACTAGGAAGAATATCATTAGCTCAAATGCTATATCAGCCATGGAAGCGGAGGGGATCTCCGCTTCAACTCTTTTTCTTCTTTTAAGCATGGTTTATTGATTTACTTTGTTGTGTTTTTTGCTTCAACTGTTGGACTGACTTTCTTCCCTTGTTGCATTGCTGCAAGGGCGTCAATGAGCTCTATAGAACTTTCTTCCATATCAATTACAATTCTATCAACCTTTGAGACGAAATAATTATAAAATGTCTGCAAAATCATTGCTACAACAAGACCGAAAAGCGTTGTCAAAAGAGCTATTGAGATACCACCAGCGACTATTTCAGGAGAGATGTTCTTCGCTTCTTTAATTGAGTCAAATGCAACTATCATTCCTTGAACTGTCCCAGTGAACCCAAGAAGTGGTGCAAGCGATATGAATAGTGATAACCAGACAAGCCCTCTTTCAAGGAAAGCCATTTCAATTCCACCATAGGAGATTATAGCCTTTTCAGCTGCTTCAATTCCTTCATTTGCTCTTAGAAGTCCAGCTTGGAATATGCTTGCAACTGGTCCTGGGGTTTTTTGGCAGACTTCAAGTGCCTTATCAATACCACCTTCATCGAGCGCTTTCTTCACCTCATCAAGAAACTTTCTCGTATTGATGCTAGCTCTGCTTAAGGAAATCCACTTTGCAATGCTTAACGCCAAACCAATGATTAAAATTGCCAAAATTGGATGCATAAAAAAGCCACCTTCAATATACTTTTCAACCAAAAGATTGGCTATTTGCTCAACCATTCCCTTTTGTTGAGCCTGAAGCAAGAATGCTAACAGACCTTGAGATAAGACCATATTTTTAACCTCCAAAATTTTTTAAAATTTTTTTTGTTACTAAATATAATAATAAATAATTTTCAAAAAATCAAGAGTTTGTTTCTGTTTTTTCATATGTGTGCCTTGATTGAATTTTTTGCCAAAATTTATTATTTTTAAACAAAAATTCAAAGTCAAAAAGAGTACCAAATGAAAAAACTATTGCTCTTTCTGTTTTCACTTGTATTTTTTGTTGAGTTTTCTTTAACTCAAAGTTCGGCTGGGGCTTCGGCAACATTTCAGCAAAGATTTATTGTTGATATGCCAACCGCGGGCATTTTGAAACCAAATAGTGTTTCGCTTGACGCTGACTTCTTCTCTGATGGTGGTTTGATGTTAAGGCTCACTGCTTCTGCATTTAATCGCCTCAACTTTGGAATTTCATACGGGGGAAGTAAAATTATTGGTAACGGAAGTGTTAATTGGTTTAAACTTCCCGGAGTAAATTTGAAAATAAGAATAATTGATGAAGTTAAAAATTTTCCAGCAATTGCAATTGGATTTGATTCACAGGGAAGAGAAGGATATATTGACAGTTTAAAAAGATATGAGTTTAAATCTCCTGGATTTTTCGCGGTGGTAAGTAAAGCTTTTAAATTTTTCGGATATTCGTCAATTCACGGTGGAGTTAATTATAGCCTTGAAAAAGATGACGACGATGCTTCACTAAATTATTACATTGGATTTGATAAAACTATCGGAAACGATATAACCTTTGCTGCTGAATATAACTTTGCAATCAACGATAATTCTGGAAAAGTGGGGAAAGGGAAGGGATATTTAAATGCAGGGATAAGATGGTCGCTTGGAAATGGGTTTACAATTGAGCTTAACTGGAAGGATATTTTGAGGAATAAAGAACCTGGAAATTCAAGGGTTGTAAAGCTTGAATATATTCAAACTTTTTAAATTTTATTTCAGGGTTATTTCTCCCTGTCACCCTGAACTTGGTTCAGGGTTTGAAGAGAGATTCTGAAGCAAGTTCAGAATGATAAGAAGAAAAAGAGAACCTAAAACAAGTTCGGGATGACAAGGAAGGGAGAAAAAAGATGATGAAACAAAGTTCAGCATGACAAATTCGGTTATTAAGAGAATTTTTTAAATTTATAGCTTGTTAAAGTAAATAGAGAGAAAAATTCAATAACAGGAGGTGTTTTGAAATGAAGAGAATAATTTTAGCGATCGCGCTTGGGATTATGTTTTGGGGGTGTTATACGCAAATCGGAACGATAAAGGAAGACGAAGGATATTCAGTTTCTGAAAGTAAACCAAAGGTTGAAAGTAAGGAAAATTATAGCTCTGCTGACGATTATAATTATTACGATTCGTGGATTTATCATAGTAGAATCTACGATAGATATGCTTACAGATACTATCTTCCTTATCCGAGATACTATCTTTTCTTTAGGTATTATACGCCCGGTTTTGCAATGGGCTGGGGTTGGAGCGATTGGTGGTATAGCCCGTCTTGGTGGTATGATTACTACTACTGGGGGGATTGGTATTGGTGGGATAGATATTATTGGTATTCGTATTGGTATTTCCCAACATGGTATTATTACCCGTGGTGGTATAGAGCTCCTGTGATTGTGATAATTAACAATCCTTATTATTCACCTGGCTATGGTAAAGATTATGTTTATAGGACGAGGAACTTTGGCTCAACACGCATAGGTGTGAGAGATGCTAGGAGAAGTTCAAGCACAGATGGAAACTTAACAGTTCCTCCACCATCAAGAACTGTCCCAACGAGAACTTCAAGTGTCAATACTCAAAGTGCTTCGGGTGAAGGAAGTTTAAGGAAGCCAAATACGCCGACGGGAGAAACACCAACGGTTGAAAAAGGTAGAAGTGAGGAAAGGACAAGGAGCACTGGCGCGACGAGAACATCTTCAACTCCAAGAATTGTCCTGAGAGTTGTTCCGAGGTCAAGTGATGAGAATTCTGGGACTCAAAATACACCATCTACACCACGAGGAACACCGCCAAGGAGGACAGGAACGCATAGAAATTCAATTCAAACTTATAGAGATTACAACACTGGTAGAAGCACATTGATTGAAGCACCGCGACACAATTTCCCAAGTAATTTTCCAAGGATTGAGAGAACGAATGTTTTAAATCATCCTGCTATGAATGTATCAACTCAGTTTGAGCAGAGAACTGAACAAAGAAGACATATAGGCCAAAGAAGATGAAAAAGTTAATCTTTATTTTGATTTTATTTGCAGGTTGTTATACTGTGATAAAGCACCCTGATGTAAATGAAGATTTAGGGTATCAATATAAGAGTGATTGTGCAAGTTGTCACTCGGCTTTTGATATTTCTTATCTTTATGAACCTTTGCCTTCGCATGTTTCCTCGCCTTGGGTTTACTATAATATCCCGTGGTGGATTGAATGGTTAAGAGATGATTCATCACAGGTAAATGTTGGTGCATCATCAACCGAGAAAGTTAGAAATTTTGGAGAGCATAGAGCTGGGAATGAAACTTCATTTTCACCTCCACCGCCGACGAGGACATCAACATTTGCAAAAGATTCAACTACTTCAAGCAAAGAAAGAGGGAACAATTCTGTTAGAATCAGTAAAGATTCAGCGGGTGCTAATCCTTCAAATGAAAATGCTAAATCTCAAGAAAATAGGCAAAATGGCAAAAGGGAAAGAAACATTGGGCAAAGGAGAAAATGAAAAGAATATTCGCTTTAATTTTTTTATCAGTTAATTTTTTGTTTGCACAATTTCCGGATGATGCTTTAAGGTATTCAACATTAAATCTTGGAGTTGGAGCGAGAGCAATTGGACTTGGATTTTCTTATATCGGTGTCGCCGACGATTACTCAGCGGTTTTTTGGAATCCAGCAGGGCTTGCTCAAATAAGAAGATTTGAATTTGCGGGTGGGTTAAATCATCTTGCGTTGACAAATTCAGCAAAAGTTTTAACTTATAAAAACTCATTTGAAAATACAACAACAGATTTAAATTCTGTCGCCCTCGTTTTTCCAGTTCCTACAATTCGTGGAAGTTTAGTTTTTGCTGGTGGATATGTTAGAATATCGGATTTTACAGGAACGCTTTCAATCTCACTTTTTAACGCTGTTAGCTCAATAGTTCCATCCCTTTATGATCCAGACCCAAATTTTGACCTTGCATGGAATCTTAACCTTGAGGATTCAACCGGAGCGACACAAATTTTAAATAATGTTCAACAGAAGATAACATTGTATGAGAACGGCGGACTTAACAACTGGTTCGTCTCAGGTGCAATTGACATAGCGGAAAATCTATCTGTTGGTGCCACGATTTCAATCGTGACGGGAAATTATAAGTATAACAGGGAATTCATTGAAAGCGACACGAGAAATTATTATGAAAGTTATCCTTGGGATTTCAAGCAATTAACAGTTACTGATTTAATTGATGCCACTATAAGCGGTTTTTCAGCAAACGCTGGATTGATGTATAGGAGTAAAGTTTTTAGATTTGGTTTGATGATGAGATTGCCGTCATCTTTGAGCATAAAGGAGAATTATTCAAGGGGAAGTGAAAGTTCGTTCGACAACGGGGATTCTTACTCTTATTCCTATTCTGCGATTTCAAGATATGGGGTTCGTTCTCCGTTTTATTTCGGCGGTGGTGTTTCGTTTAACATAAAAGATGTGCTTTTGCTTGCGGGCGATTTGATTTACATTGACTGGAGACAAATGGAATTTAGAAACAATTCTGACTTGGTTCAACTCAATAGAGAAATAAAGCAAATTTTCACCGAAACGGTAAGTTTGAACGGTGGTGTTGAATTTACAATTCCATTTTTGCAAGAAGTTAAGGTAAGAGCCGGCTATAGTTATAGACCTTCACCTTATGTTGAAGATAAAGGGATTTCAAGCCGGGCAACGAGGTCGTTAACATTTGGATTTAGCGTTCTTTTACAAAAGACGCTCCTTATTGATTTTGCTTATATAAACGGAAAATGGGGCACAATACATACCCAATACAGTTATGAGTATGGAGGTAATTTTTATAGCCTTGTAACTGACGAAGAAAATAAGGTTAGAAATTTTGTTTTGACACTGCGCTATAGATTTTAAAAACAAAAACTGTATGCGTATGAAAAAATTTCTGCTATTGGTTATAATCATATTCTTTGGTTGTAGCAGTTCAAAACAGGCATTAGTTGAAAATAAGCATTTGATGGGTAACTCTTCTTCAAATTCAAATGATAAGAATGTTTCACCTTTCGGGGGAAAATATGAGTATATTTACAGACTTATTAAGCCAGTTGTGAGAGATGAACTTTATTTTTCGGATGCGAATATCTTCGTTGAATTTGTGATCGATGAGTCTTTCGTTCATTTAAGGTTGAAAAATAAAAAGAATGAGAAGATATCGGTATCTTTGAATGATGTGCAAATTTTTATAAGTGCTCGCTCGTCGGGGGTTATAAACTTTAATTATCTCAATGAGTTTAATTATTCGCCAGCTACTTTTAAATCTGTTGTTGATATTTTCCCGAATGCTTTTGTTGAGTTTCATCTTGCGCCAGCTGACAATGTCCTTGAAAGCAATGGGGATTATGAAGTTGTCAACTTTTATCCGACGGTTGATTTTAATGATGAGGTTAAAGTTAAAGAAATTTATGGCAACATAGGTAAAAAAGTTGGTCTTTATCTTCCAATTGAGACCGAGACGGAGATTTATGATTATTATTTTGAGTTTCAAATTGTCTCCGCTAAAGAGGCTGGTCCATATTATCCCAAAAAGCGAAGTGTTCCATCTCAGGTTCAAATGCCTTCTGAGATAGTTATAAGGGGTGAAGGTTTAAATCCTTCGGAAAGTTTCATTGCTTCAACTTTGATATCTTTCTTTGTTCTCATCTCTGCTTATTTCATCTTTGCGAGGGAAAAAGGGAAGATTTGAAATGCGAAGATGGACGGCTGATGATAAGTTGAGAAATTTTTACGAAGATAAAACTTCGGGTTCGTTTATTCTCGCGATAGGGTTGTTTAAAATTTTAAAAATGAAGTTTGCTGAAGTCAAAGATAAAAGTGAATTTTTAAGCTTCCTTAAAATTTTAAAAAGAGATATCAAAAAGCACCATCCTTTGTTGTTTCAGCTTCATAATCTTGTTGATGTCATTTATAAAATTACGGTAAGTCGGGGGGTTGAACATTTTCTTGGTGAATTAAAAACGATTGAGGGAAATTTCAAAACCGCTGGCGATAAGATAGCGAGTAATTTTTTAACCTGGCTAAATGAAAATGGTTTTTATAAATTTTCAGTTGCGACATTGAGTTATAGTGGGACTGTTTTAAACTCACTTTTTTATGTTGGTGATAGAGTTTCAGAAGTTTACATTTTTCGCTCCTGCCCAAATTGCGAGGGAGAGAAAATGGCAAAGGAAGCTTCAAAAAGGGGATTGGATGTTTACCTTGTGAATGACTTTTCTTTAGATTATGTTTTAAACAATGTAGATTTTATTGTTTCAGGATGCGATGCTATATTTGAAGGCGGACATATCTTGAATAAGGCTGGAACATCAGCAATTTTTAAACTTGCGAAGAGTGTTGGGAAGGAGACAGTAGTTCTTTTTGACTCTTTTAAAATCGTGCGTGAAAAGTTTAAACGTGAAAAAATTTTGACTCAGGCGTTAAATGTTGAAGAAAAGAAAGGAATTAAAAAAATTGATTTGATTTTTGAAATCGTCTTGCCAGAATTTATTTCGTATTACATAACTGACGCTGGTATTTTTGCAAACAAAAGCAAGATGAAAAGTGAAATCTTTTATCCTTTATCTAGAATGTTCAGTTTGTGGTGAAAAGTTTGAGCATGAAATGGTGCAGAGATATTGCTTTAAATGCAGTGAACCATTGATTGCGGTTTATGATTATGATGGGATAAGGCAAAGCGTAAGTAGAGATAGTTTTAAAAGTAGAATCCAAAGTATGTGGAGGTATTTTGAATTTTTGCCTGTTGTTGATGAAAGAAATGTTGTGAGTTTAGGTGAAGGATGGACGCCACTTTTAAAGTTGAGAAAGTTTGGAAATTTGATTGGATTGAAAAATTTATTTTTGAAGGATGAATCATTTAATCCGACGCTTTCGTTTAAAGCGCGTGGTATATCGTGTGCTGTTTCAAAGTATGTTGAGCTTGGTGTTGATAAACTTGTCGTTCCAACTGCGGGGAATGCTGGTGGTGCGTTGAGTGCTTATTGTGCAAAGGCTGGATTAAAATGTTTTATAAGTGCTCCTGAAGATACGCCGTCTTTGATTTTGAAAGAATGTGAATTTTACGGTGCAGAATTTCAACTGGTGAATGGATTGATATCTGATGCTGTTAAGGTAGTTCAGAGTAAATCAGATTTTTTTGATATTTCAACAATGAAAGAGCCATATCGCTTACAGGGTAAGAAGACACTCGGATTTGAAATAGTTGAACAGCTAAGTTGGGAAGTTCCTGATTGGATAATTTATCCAACGGGTGGAGGAACAGGATTAATTGGGATTTGGATAGCGGTTAAGGAATTAATTGAAGCTGGATTAATTGAGAAAAAATTTCCGAAAATGGTTGCAGTTCAATCTTCAGGTTGTGCGCCTATCGTTAAGGCATTTAACGAAGGAAAGGATAATATTGAATTTTGGGAAAATGCAAATACAATCGCATATGGATTAAGAGTTCCGAAACCATTTGCAGGTAGGTTGATACTTGAAATTATACGCGAAAGTGGCGGAATCGTAGTTGAAGTTGAAGATGATGAGATAATTAAAACGATGAGAAAGCTTGCTGAGATTGAAGGGATTATGTTTTGTCCTGAAGGTTCGGCGACCGCTGTTGCGGTTGAAAAGCTTGCTTTAAATGGAATTATTAAAAGTGATGATGTTGTTGTGATTTTTAACACCGCTTCAGGTTTGAAGTATATTTAAAAACAAAAAATGGTGAAATCAATGTTTGAAAAGAAAAATGTTGTTGTGACTGGTTCAACTGGAGGGCTTGGTTCTGTTGTTGTGCGTTATTTTCTTGAAAATGGAGCAAAAGTTTTCGCTGTTTATAGAAAGGGAAAAAAATTTAGAAAAGTTTTTAGTGATATTTTAAAGAACAAAAATTTTGTTGGCGTCAAAGCTGAATTAGATGATGAAAAAGAAGTGCAAAAAATTTTTAAGTTTGTGAAGAAAAGTGGTGGGGTTGATTTTTTGATAAATTGTGCCGGTGGATATTTTGAAGACAAGATGATTTTTGAGCTTGAGGAAGATGAATTTGACGAGATGATTGATATAAACCTTCGTTCTGCTTTTCTTTGTTCAAAATGGGCTTTGCGCGATATGATACCGAGAAGAAGTGGAAGAATTGTGAATATATCAGCTTTACTTGCTGTTAAGCCATCTCCTGGAAAAGGGGCTTATATTGTTTCAAAAGCTGGATTGATCGCTCTTACGGAGGTTATAGCTGAGGAGGTTAAGGATTTTAACATAACTTGTAATGCGATTTTGCCAAGCATAATTGCGACGGAGGAAAATAAAAGAAGTATGCCTGGGGCAGATTTTTCACGTTGGGTTGAGCCGATTGAACTCGCAAAATTTATAGGTTATCTTTGTTCTGACGATGCGCGTAGCATTAATGGAGCGGTGATAAAATTTCCGGGTGGAGTTTAATGGTTTTGAAAAGTTAATTTTTTTTGTTAACTTAAAACAAAAAAATAAGAACCTGTTTTTATGATCAAGGTTGGAATTCCTAAGGAAACTTACCCTGGGGAAAAAAGAGTAGCACTTATTCCTGCGGATGTTCAAAGATTTAAAAAAGCTGGTGCTGAAGTAATAGTCCAATCTGGAGCAGGGGAAGAAGCTGGTTATCCAGATTCAGGATATGTTGATAAGGGAGCAACGATTGTAAAAAGTCGTGAAGAAGTTTTTGCAAACGCTGATGTGATTATACAAGTTCGCGCTTTAGGTGCAAATCCGCAGGAAGGGTTAAAGGATATTCCTTTAATGAGGGAAGGACAAATTTTAATTGGTTTTATGGAGCCATTTTTTGCGAAAGATTTAATTGAAGAAGTAGGGGGAAAAGGCGTTTTAAGCTTTGCTCTTGAGCTTTTGCCGAGAACTTCAAAGGCACAGAGCATGGATGTCCTTTCATCAATGGCGACGATTTCGGGGTATAAAGCTGTTTTGATTGCAGCAAATTACATTCCAAAGATGTTTCCTATGCTTACAACAGCTGCTGGGACGATTATGCCAGCAAATGTTTTTGTGATTGGTGCAGGTGTTGCAGGTCTTCAAGCGATAGCGACAGCAAGAAGGCTTGGTGCTGTGGTTAGGGCTTATGATATACGACCTGCAACGAAGCAAGAAGTTGAAAGTCTCGGGGCAAAGTTTGTTGAACTTGGATTAGAATCTCAAGAGGCGGAGGATAAGAGAGGATATGCGAAAGATATGGGCGAGGAATTTTACAGAAGACAAAGAGAAATGCTTGCGAAGGTTATAGCTGAAAGCGATGTCGTTATTTCAACTGCATCAGTCCCCGGTAAAAAAGCACCAATTTTGATTACGGAAGAGATGGTTAAGTCAATGAAACCCGGTTCCGTTATCGTTGATATTTCTGCTGAAAGGGGTGGAAATTGTGAGTTAACTAAACCGGGCGAAATTGTTGAAAAATATGGTGTTACGATAATTGGACCTGTAAATATCCCGTCGTCAGTTCCTTATCATGCGAGCCAGATGTATTCACGGAATGTGACGAATTTCTGTATGCTTTTTATTAAAAATGGAGAAGTTAAAATTAACCTTGAAGATGATATTTTATCAAGCACATTACTTACAAAAGACGGGAAGCTTGTAAATTCAATTTTTAATTAAAAACAAAAAGAAGTTAAAGAACATGGATAGCTTTGTCGCTGCGTTGACAATTTTTGCTCTCGCTATATTTGTAGGATTTGAGGTTATAACGAAAGTTCCACCAATTCTTCACACTCCATTGATGTCAGGTTCAAATGCTATTTCAGGAATTACGATTATTGGTTCAATAATTGCAGCTGGGGCGAAGTATACTACGCTTGCATCTGTGCTTGGTGTTATAGCTGTTATTTTTGCGACGATAAATGTTGTTGGTGGTTTCCTTATCACTCATAGAATGTTGCAGATGTTCCAAAAGCCGAAAAAAGAGCAAAAAGTTGAGAGATAGTTAAAACAAAAAAGAACCTATTATGCCACAAGCATTTGTAAATATAGCTTATCTAATTTCAGCGATTTTATTCATCTTTGCATTAAAAGGTTTATCACATCCGAGAACTGCTGTAAGGGGCAATCTTCTTGGAGCTCTTGGAATGTTGATAGCGATAGTGGTTACACTTATGGATAAATCAATTGTAAATTATGAGCTCATAATTTTAGGTTTTGTTATTGGTTCTGCTATTGGTGTTGTTTCAGCTTTAAAAGTTCCAATGACATCAATGCCTCAAATGGTAGCGATATTTAACGGTTTTGGTGGCGGTGCATCTACGCTTGTAGCTGCGCTTGCGTTTATAGAAGCTTTAGAACTTAACAAAGTTATGGGGACGCAGGAGACGGTTGCAACTGTTGCATCAGGCATAATTGGTGCAGTGACCTTCTGGGGTAGCATGGTGGCGTTTGCGAAGCTTGAAGGTTTAATTGAAGAAAGACCAATTCGCTACAAGGGTGAGCAAATTGTTAAAATCATATTTGGGCTCGGGTCAATTATTTTAGGCATTATGTTTGGAATTGAAAGAAACTTGAATTATTACTGGTTTTTGGTTTTGACATCGTCAATTCTTGGTATTTTGTTAACTATTCCGATTGGTGGAGCGGATATGCCTGTTGTTATTTCGCTTTTGAACTCATATTCGGGACTTGCAGCTTGTGCGACTGGATTTGTTTTAAACAATAATGTTTTGATAATTTCAGGTTCTCTCGTTGGTGCGTCTGGAATTATATTGACGAATTTGATGTGTAAAGCTATGAACAGATCTTTGACAAATGTTTTGTTTGGTGGATTTGGCGAGGTAGTTTCTGATACTGATGAGGATAAAGTTTACGGTGGCAAAATTAAATCCGCTTCACCTGAAGAAGTTGCAATGTTATTGGAAAATGCGAGGCGTGTTGTCATAGTTCCAGGTTATGGCATGGCTGTATCGCAGGCACAGTTTGCTGTGCGCGATCTTATGAGGGTTCTTGAATCAAAAGGCATAGAGGTTGAATTTGCTATTCATCCAGTTGCTGGCAGAATGCCAGGGCATATGAATGTTTTGCTTGCTGAAGCAAATATCCCGTATGAAAAATTGAAAGAGATGGACGAGATAAATCCTACATTTGAACAGACGGATGTTTCAATTGTGATTGGTGCGAATGATGTTGTTAATCCGCTTGCGCGAACTGATTCAAATAGCCCGATTGCTGGAATGCCGATTCTTGATGTTGATAAATCAAAGACTGTTGTCGTCATAAAGAGAAGTCTTGCGCCTGGGTTTGCTGGAATACCGAACCCACTTTTTGCAGCTGATAACACATTGATGTTGTTTGGTGATGCGAGGAAGATGGTTCAGGGGTTGATAAATGCTTTGAAGGGGTCATAGTTTGACTTTTAATGTGTAAAGGTTTATATTTTTTTGCGGAGAGGTGGCCGAGTGGTTGAAGGCGCACGCCTGGAGAGCGTGTATCCCGGCAAAAACCGGGATCGTGGGTTCGAATCCCACCCTCTCCGCTTTTATATTTTGAGGTGTTTTTCTTGATTATGTTTCCAATTATCCTTATATTTCCTAAAAAATCAAACAAAATTTTAAATCATGCTTCTCAAACTTTTAAGAAAAATTTTCCCAAGCAAGAACGAAAAAGATATAAAAGAGCTAACCCCAATCGTCAATCACATAAATCAAATCTATTCTACACTTAACACTCTTACCGACGCTGAATTAAGGGCAAAAACAGACGAATTCAGAGCAAGAATAAAGCAAAGGACGAAACATATTGAAGATAGAATAAATGAACTTAAGGTCAGGGTCCGAGAAGACAAAGAGTTAACTCGCGAGGAGCGACTTGAAATTTATGATGAAATAGAAAAACTTGAAAAAGAACTTTTTAAAGAGGAGCAAAAAATTCTTGATGAGATTTTGCCCGAAGCATATGCAGTTGTTAAGGAAACTTGTAGACGACTTGTCGGCAAGAGTTGGGAGGTGACAGGGCATAAAATTGTGTGGGATATGGTTCCGTTTGATGTTCAATTGATGGGAGCTATTGTCCTTCATCAGGGTAAAATTGCCGAGATGGCTACAGGTGAAGGTAAAACACTTGTTGCGACGATGCCAGCCTATCTTAACGCTCTCACTGGAAGAGGTGTTCATATTGTGACAGTCAACGATTATCTTGCCTTGAGGGATAGCCAATGGATGGGTAAAGTGTATGAGTTTCTTGGTTTGACGGTCGGATGTATTCAAAACTGGATGAATACAGAACAAAGGAAAGCGCAATATAACTGTGATATAACATATGGGACAAATAATGAATTTGGCTTTGATTATCTTCGTGATAATATGGCTATTGACCCTAATGATATAGTCCAGCGTGGTCACTATTATGCGATTGTTGATGAGGTTGATTCTGTGTTAATTGATGAAGCTAGGACTCCGCTTATTATAAGTGGTCCTGTGCCAGAGACGGAACATAAATTTGACTGGATGAAGCCAAAAGTTGAAAGGCTTGTTACGGTTCAAATTAACCTTGTAAGCAAGATAGTTGATGAGGCGGAGAGGTTGCTCAGCGAGGGCAAGCTTAAAGAAGCTGGGGTTTTGCTTTTGAAGGCGAGTAGAGGAGCACCAAAGCATAAGAAATTAAGAAAAATTCTCGCTGAACCGGAATATCAGAAGCTCGTCCTTGATACAGAATTGGAGTTTTTGAAAGATCAAGGTGTTAAGATGCGTCAGCTTGATGAGGATTTATATTTCGTTGTTGATGAGAAAAATCATACAATTGATTTGACGGAAAAAGGTAGAGAGTTCCTTGCCAACCTTTCACCTGAGGATAGAGAATTTTTCATCCTTCCAGACATTGGGACCGAGATAAGTATAATTGAAAATGATCCGTATCTTACGCCATCACAAAAACAAAGGGGAAAAGAGGAACTTTACCGTCTTTATTCGGAACGAAGTGACAAAGTCCATGCTATTCAGCAGTTGTTGAGGGCTTATATTATGTTTGAAAAAGATGTTGACTATATTGTTCAAGATGGTAAGGTTTTGATAGTTGATGAATTCACGGGTAGGATTTTGCCTGGGCGCAGGTATTCTGAAGGGTTGCATCAGGCAATTGAAGCAAAGGAAGGTGTAAAAATTGAACAAGACACTCAAACACTTGCGACAATAACGATTCAAAATTACTTCAGAATGTATAAGAAACTTGCTGGGATGACTGGAACAGCTGCAACAGAGGCACAGGAGTTTTGGGAAATCTACAAACTTGATGTCGTTGTGATTCCAACTAATAAACCTTGTATAAGGATTGATTATGACGATGTCATTTACAGAACAAAGAGAGAAAAGTATAATGCAGTCATTGCTGAAATAGAGAAGATGCACAAAATTGGAAGACCTGTTCTTGTTGGGACGACAAGCGTTGAGGTTTCTGAGCTTTTAAGTAGAATGTTGAAGCGTCGCGGCATCCCACACAATGTTTTAAACGCAAAGCATCATCAAAGAGAAGCTGAAATAGTTGCAAATGCTGGATTGCGTGGGATGGTGACGATAGCAACAAATATGGCTGGGCGTGGAACGGATATAAAGCTTGGTCCTGGTGTAGCAGAACTTGGCGGTCTTCATGTGATCGGAACAGAAAGACACGAAGCAAGAAGAATAGACCTGCAATTAAGAGGTCGCGCCGGAAGACAAGGTGATCCGGGCTCGTCAAGGTTTTTCCTTTCACTTGAAGATGACCTTTTGAGATTATTTGGCGGTGAAAGGATTGCAAATATAATGCAACGCCTCGGTTATAAAGAAGGCGAGCCGATACAGCATCCGATGATAACTAAAAGCGTTGAAAGAGCACAGAAGAAAGTTGAACAAAATAACTTTGCGATAAGAAAAAGATTGCTTGAATATGATGATGTGCTAAATAAACAAAGAGAGGTTATTTATAGCCTGAGAAGACATGCTCTCCTGGGCGAGCGACTTGAAGATGATATTCTTGATATGCTTACGGATTATGTTGAAGACACAGTTGAAAAGTATTACGGAAGCCTTGATTATCAAGGTTTGAAAGATGAACTCATGAGGACATTGCTTATAGATTTGAAAATTACACCGGACGAGTTTGAAAAACTTGGCAGAGAAGGTTTGAAGGAAAAAATTTACAATGAAGTGCTTGAATTTTATAATCAAAAGAAGATGCAACTTGGCGAAGAATTGATGTTTGCCTTGATGAAGATGGCCATGCTTCAAGTGATAGACCAAAGATGGCAAGAACATCTGCGTGAGATGGATGAACTAAGAGAAGGAATTCATCTTAGAGCATATGCGCAAAAAGACCCGCTCGTTGAGTATAAAACCGAAGCATTTGAAATGTTTATGGAAATGATGAGAAGGATAAGAAGCGGTGTGTTAAGTATAGTCTTCAGAATGTTCCCAGTTATGCCAGAGGAGGTTGTTGAAAGAAGACCGAGAAGACCGCGTAGAGAACATCTAAATCTCGTTCATCAGGAATCAACAGGTATGGGATTAAGGGTTTCAGCTGCTGAAGCTGATTTTGCAACTGCTGTGAAAAGTGATGTAAAGTTAAAGCCAGTCAAGGTTGACCAAAAGGTCGGGAGAAATGACCCCTGCCCCTGTGGAAGTGGGAAAAAATACAAACATTGCCATGGGAGAATATAAAAAGAAATGTTGGAAATGAAGGTTTCCAAATTCTTTCTCCTTTCTCTTTTTATTTTATTTATTTTATCTATCGCACTTGGACAAACACATTTTAATTTGATTGACCATGGTCTAACGAAGGAAATTGAAATAGAAATTGAGAGACCACAGATAGAAGAAGTTAAAATTTTCGGTGAAAGTCGTTCTGTTATAATTCCAAAAGATATTGAAAATAGCTCTTTTCTTCCAAACCTTCTCCCGTTTTACAGTTTTCCCCTCTCCGCAACGCCAGATACAAAGATTGAACTTCTTCAATATGAACTTGAAGGAATTTACTTGAACGCTCCACTTTTTGAGATTAAAGAGAGATCGCTTCCAGATGGAGTTGAATTTAATGAAATCATATTTGATAGTGAAAAACTTTATGACTTTGTATATCTCGGTAAAATTTGTGGGACAAATGTTTTTAACTTGGTTGTTTTCCCATTTAAAGTTGAAGGTCGCAAACTTATATTTGTGAAAAAATTAAAGTTCAATGTCATCGCAGGAGGTGTTGTTTCAAAGTTTGATGTATATAAAATTTTTTCCGAGCCAAGGGAGAATAAGTTTAACATAAACTTTAGCATCCGGCAAACGCAGAATGAATTTGAATATAAAATTTTCGTCAAAAGGGATGGAATTTACAAAATTACTTACGAGGATTTGAAAAGCGCTGGGATTGATTTGAAAGGTGTTAAAGCATCAAGATTGAGGATTAAAAACAATGGCGTTGAAATCCCAATTTATGTTTATTCAGGTGGCGATGGGGTTTTTAATGAAGGAGATTACATTGAGTTTCATGCTGAAAAGAGAAAGAACAAGTTTGCTGGCGGGAGAGAAGATTTATATAATGACCCGTTTACCGATGTAAATGTTTATTTCCTTGAAGTTGGAGATGTTGATGGTTTGAGATTGGCTCAGGAATCTGGGGCGAGGCTTTATGAAAATTACATTGACCTTCGCGGTGCCTCATTTTATTCAGAACTTCATTTTGAAAGTGATAATGTATTTGAGAGATTAAAAGATGTTGATGTTGATTTAACATATGATCTCAGAGACCACTGGTTTTGGGCAGAGGTTGGTTCAAATCAGCAAATTGATTTTGATGTTTATGTTCCCACTCCTGACCCTATGTCACTTGATAATGTTGGAATTAAATTTGCATTTCATGGCATAACATCGGTTTTATCTGCCAGACCTGAACATATTGCGCATGTTTTTGTAAACGATAGAAGAATTTTGACGACGGAATGGAACGGTCAAAATATCCAAATCGCTTCATCAGAGCTTTCAGGTTATCCTGTGCCAAATAGCACTTTAAGGGATGGTTTTAATAAAATTAGAGTTTTCAATGCCAATGATGGTAAAGTTGCAAATACAATTTTCGCTGTTAATTGGTTTGAGCTCACTTACAGGCGACTTTATCAAGCCGATAAAGATGAGATAAAATTTAAAATTCCGCCTGAATATAAAAGTGGCTATTTCAGATTTGAGATATTCGGATTTAAAAATCCAAACATAAGCATTTATAGACTTGGAGCTTCAAAAATTTCAAATGTTGAAATTGTCAAGGTTAAAGATGACAAAATAGGTGAAAATTATCATGCAATTTTTTATGCGAATGTTCTATCGCCAGATGTTGAATTCATTGCTGTAAGTGAAAACGCAAAGCTCAAACCCGACAGCATAGCAAAAGATTTGAAGACGAATTTAAAAAATCTCGCAAATGCTTTTGATTACTTAATAATAACTCACCCACTTTTTTATGACAAGCAAAAGGAGGTAAACGATCAAACTAATCCATTGAATCAACTTAAAAATTTGTATGAGTCGAAAGGTTTAAGCGTTAAAATAATAAGTGTTGACGATATTTATGATGAGTTCAACTATGGGATAAAAAGTCCGTATGCGATAAGAGATTTTTTGAAGTATGCTTATTTTAGCTGGTCAAAATCACCAACTTATGTTTTGCTTGTTGGCGGTGCTGTTTATGATAATCGTCGTTTTCCAAACCTTGACCTTATACCCACGATGTTTTATCAGTCTTATTGGTATGGAGCTACATCCGCTGATGCATGGTTTACCTTCATTGATGGAGATGATTATTTGGGCGATGTTTTGCTTGGGAGATTTCCTGTAAGGGATAGAGATGAACTTAAAAATTCTGTTGAAAAGATAATTTCTTACTGGAATCAAAAACTGCAACTTTGGAACAGAAATGTCTTGATGATTGCTGGTGAAGGGAGCGAATTTGAATCACAGACGGATTATCTTGTTAAAAATGTTTTGCCGAAATACTTTAACATCAATCGCCTTTATGTTATTGCAGGTTCAATTTTTTCTGGCGGGACTTCAAAACTTTTAAATTTTATAAACGATGGACAATTACTTGTCAATTTTGTCGGGCATGGTGGTGGCGCTATATGGGCTGATAACGGTCTTTTTAAAAACGAAGATATACGAAAGTTAACGAACAAAGACAAATATCCTTTTATAACAAGTATGACATGTTTTTCGGGGGCTTTTGATTATCCACAAAAGATAGCTCTTGGAGTAAACCTTGTCATTGAAAAAGATAAAGGAGCTATTGGCGTCCTTGCGTCAAGTGGACTTGGATGGCTTTTAAATGATTATTTCATGGTTTTAAGCATTTTCCCATATATGTTTGACCCAAATAAAACTGTTGGAGAAATAATAACACTCGGGAAGGCGAGGTATTTTTCAAATTATTTTTTCTGGCCACAAGCCAAAACAATGGTTCATCAGTATAACTACATTGGCGACCCAGCAATTAAACTTCACGCCCCATCTTTTAGTGCAATCGTTAAAAGTGAAAGGAAAGTTATATCTTCTGGAGATACATTAAAAGTTCAACTTCAATCTCAAATTCAATCTGGAAATGCTTTAGTTTCAATTGTTGATAATGAACATGTTCCAAAAAGTGAATTTGCAATCAGTGTTCAATCTGGAAAAGCAAGTTTTAATGTCAAGCCAGAGATTTTGTCTGGATTTGTGAAAGTTTTCATCAGCGATGGGCAAAGAGCTGAAGCTGGATTTGACATTTTTAAAACTGGCGGTTCATTTATCGGAGATTATGCAATCACTCTAGAAAATCCAACCGTCGGCGATAGTTTAACTTTTTCTGGGAGAGTTGAAATTGAAAATAATGTCAATCCTGATTCCGTTAAGCTTGTAGTTTACAGGTATAAAAGCAAATTTGGAAGGTTTGATTATCTAATTGGGCGCGATACCTTGCTGTGTGATTATCTTGGCGGGAATGTTTATTCGTTTTCTAAAATCCCGGTTGAAGCTGGCGTCAAGTATGTTTTTCAAATGATTGCTTATGCCGGTGATAAAAGATTTTTCGGTGATTTTAAAGAGTTGATAATTGGTGGATTACCTGACCCATCACTTGTCCCACCTGAATTAAACAAATTACAAAGTTCAATTTATATCAAAAATCAAAGTATCAAATTTACTGCTGACTCATCTGTAAAAGTTAGGGCAACGGTTTACAATTTAAGCAATGTTGATGCGAATAATTTCAAAATCAAAATTTATGATGGCTTAAGGGATGAAAATTATTTGATTGGACAATCAAGGTTTTCAGTTGGAGCAAATTCTAAAGTTGAAGTTGAAGTCCCATTGCAAAAAGATTTAAGCATAGGCTTACACACAATTTATACTGTCATAGAAAGCGATTCATCTTCAGGTGATGATTTTGATTATGCCAACAATCTTGGATATAATGATCTTGTTTACAACTTTGTTAAGTTCAATTCCGATTCAGTTTCAATTTCTGAAGATATATCTTTGAAGCGGACATCTCGGTTGATATCAATCGTTGGTTTTGAATACCCAGCTAATTTTCAACTTTCGGTGTTTTCAAATAATTTTACGCCGTTGCGCCCGTTTGGAGATTCAAGAATTTTTCTCGCAAGGTATGATGATTTAAACAACGGTGATGAAGTTGAAATTTTTGTAAAGCTTAATTTTTCGGAGCAAAATTTAAGTCAAAATAAAGATAGGGTAAAACTTTACATTTACGATGAGAGGCTAAAAATTTTCAGAGTTAAAAATGGGAATGTTTATGGTGAATGGTTTCACGGAAGGCTTGATGAGCCTGGGATTTACGCTATAGGTTATTCAAGTGATAGCAAAGCGCCAATGATTGAGGTTACGGTTGAGGGACAAAGCTTTAGGGATGGTGCTTTCGTTTCAGCAAATCCAATTTTCAGCGTTTTAATAGAAGACGATGAGGGAGTTGATGTCTCAAGAGAAGCATTAAGGTTTAAGGTTGATGGTAAGGATGTGAATTATTCAGAGATAGTTATTCCTGACACGATTACAAATCCGAAAAGCTTCTTCGTTAAGTTCAATCCAAAGTTAACGGATGGAGAGCATTGGGCGAGTTTTCAAGCAAGAGATGTTAATGGAAACTGGTCTAATGAAATTAGGGTCTTATTTAAGGTTCAATCAAAGTTTGAAGTTAAAATTTTCGGCGATTTCCCGAATCCATTTTCTGATAGAACATTTTTTGCCTACGAGATTTTGGGTTCACCGGTTGAAGAGGTTGAATTTAAAATTTACACTGTTGCGGGGAGATTGATTCAAAGTTTTAGATTTCCTTCGTTGGACCCGTTGGAGATTTATGGATTTCAATTTGGTGGAACAGGTACGCCAACATCAATTGGATATCATGAGATATGGTGGGATGGAACGGATAGAGATGGGAATGAAGTTGCAAATGGTGTTTATTTTTATAAATTTTCAATTAAGCGTGAAGGAAAGGTTCAAAGTTTCACTGGAAAAATTGCAAGGATAAGATAATTTTTGAGACAAGGGATGAAAAAATTGATTTTAATTTTTCTGTTTTTTTCGCTTGCTTATTCTGATAACTCAAAATATGCAGGTGAATTTTTGAGAATTCCTGTTGGTGCAAGAGCACTTGGGATGGGTGGAGCTTTCATTGCAATTGCAAATGATGGGTCTTCCTTTTATTATAATCCAGCTGGGGTTGCGATATCAGGGGGTGGAATTTTATCTTTTATGTATTCTTCTCAATTTGGAGGTATTACAAACCCACTTTCTTCTTTCTTTCATCTTGGATATATACAAAACATTCAGGGAGTTGGGTTTGCTATAAATTGGACAAGGTTAAGTGTTGACGATATTCCTCTTACGCCAGATTATACAAAGGTTGAAACGCCGATAGATAGAGAAAACCTTGTGAAAAATTACGCTGGTGGAAGCTTTTTCAGTGATATTGAGGATGCTTTTTACATTTCTTTTTCAAAAGAGTTTAAATTTGACATAAATTTCGGATGGTCAAGGTATAAAGTTCCGGTTTCTTTGCCTTTAGGTATAAATTTCAAGCTTATAAATCAAAGCATTGGTGGTGAGAAAGCTACTGGGTTTGGGTTTGATGCTGGTTTTATGTTTAGGTTTAGCATGGATGATTTTTTGCAAAAAGAAAATGTTGGTGATGTTTCAATTTCACTTGCTTTGAAAGATGTCGGGAGGACAAAAATTTCATGGAGCACGAAGAGAGAGCACATCGTTGAATCAACGCTTATGTTTGGCATCGCTTATACTTTTCCAATTAATTTCTTGGCAGGCAAGATAACAGTTGCATATGGCAGTCAAAATTCTTATCTTACTGACAGAATGTATGGGATTGAATATGGATACAGGAATTTGCTATTTGTCAGGCTTGGGAAAAATGTAGAAAATTTCACAATTGGTGCTGGTGTGAGGATTGATTTCTTGATTGTTGATTATGCTTTTCTTTCGCATGAACTCGGCGCCGTTCATAGATTAAGTGGCTCTTTAATAATTGACAAAATTTTGAAAAGAATATGATGAGAAGAAATTGCATAATTTTTATTCCATTGCTTTTATTTTTGTCGTGCAGTCCAAATCGTGAAAGTTTACCAGCGCCGGAAAAAGTTAAAATTTATCCTGTTCCAGACCCGATTTCAGAATCAGATGTTGGAAGTGGTGCTGTTCCTGAGGTTGATGGAATTAAAATTGTTTGGGGAAAAGTTGAAAATTCGGCTGGATATAAAGTTTATCGCGGTGAGATGAAAACTGATAAAGTTGAATTTAGCTTCTATCGTGACATAATGGCGCAGGCTGGGATCGCAGATACATTTTTTATTGATACGAATGTTGAACTTCGTAAAAGATATTTTTACTTTGTCAGAGCATATAACCGTGATAACATTGAGGGTCAACCATCGGATACAATTTCATTTGAATTATATTTAAAACCGAGATTAATTTCGCCCGGAAACGATTCGCAAGTGAGTGCGGATACTTTGATTTTTAGGTGGGATGATCCAAATGGTGGTGGAGATTTTGTTTTAAGAGTTAAGAATGCCCAGACTGACAGCGTGGTGTGGATTTATAGTTATAGAAGTTATTCTGATTTTTCGGTTAAATTTAATGTTGATTTAAAAGCAAAAGAAGATCTCCTTTCAGGTCGGCAGTATAAGTGGCGTGTTGATAGAGTTCAGTTTGGTCAAAGTGCAGGTTCGAGATCAAAATGGGGAGTGTTTTATGTTAAATAAAAAATATGGAGGTGAATTAAAGTTATGTTGAAAAAGGCAATTTTGCTTTTATTGTTTTTTGTTTCCGTTTCATTTGCACAAATTTTTGAAAGTGGGACAAGAATTGTAACTGGTGGAGGTTCAAGTGCTTACTATTTTGTCGGTAAAACGGGTGAGCTTACAATTACGGTGAATTTGTGGGGATTCGTCAGGAATCCGGGAAGATATGAAGTGCCAAGCTCAACTGACCTTGTCCAATTGATTTCCTACGGTGGAGGACCTTTGAAGGAAGCAAAGTTAAAAGATGTCAAGATAATTCGCAGTGTTAGGGAGGATACGACAATCGTTGAAAAAGTCATTAAAATTAACGTTGAAAAGATAATTGAAGATGGTGAGCCAAGTCCAATTCTTTTACCAGGTGATACAGTTGTTGTCCCAGGTGGTTCAATAGATGTGATAAAGGATATACTTGCGATTTTAAGAGATATTGGGCTTGCAGCTGGTGGAATTGCAGCAATAATAAATGTTCTTAGAAGATAAAATCTGATGAAATATGAAAAAAATAGAAGCCATTATCAGACCATTTAAACTTGACGAGGTTCGCGAAGCTCTGTCCGAAATTGGTGTTCGTGGGATGACGATAACTGAAGTTAAAGGATACGGCAGACAAAAAGGGCATACAGAACTTTATCGTGGGGCTGAGTATAAAATTGATTTTCTGCCGAAAGTGAAAATTGAAATCGTCGCCCCTGATAATATGGTTGACAAGATAGTGAGCACGATTATAAAAGCTGCGAAGACTGGTCAAGTCGGCGATGGGAAGATTTTTATATATCCGATTGAAGAGGTGATAAGAGTTAGAACTGAAGAGACGGGTGAAGATGCAATTTAAAGTTGAAACTTTGACGACAAATTATTAGATTGAATTATGTTAATGATGAAAAGTAAGTTCTGATTTAAAATGGGAAAGGTTATCGCTATTGCAAATCAAAAGGGCGGAGTTGGCAAAACGACAACCGCTGTTAATGTTGCCTCATACCTTGCAGCTCTTGAAAGATTGACGCTTTTAATTGACATTGACCCACAGTCAAATGCTACAAGCTCACTTGGGGTTGAACCTGAATATGAAAAAACAATTTATGAGGTTTTACTCGGTAAAATCAGGGCTGAGGATGCGATAGTCAGTTTTTCCGATCCATATTTGAAATTTCTTGAACTTATACCTGCAAAGATTGAACTTGTTGGAAGTGAATATGAGCTCATTGAATTTCAAGGTAGGGAGAGGATTTTGGCGAGGGCTATAGAGAGGTTGCGAAACAAGTATGATTATATTTTGATTGATTGTCCACCGTCGCTTGGGCTTTTAACTTTGAATGCTCTTACAGCTGCTGATTCAGTTCTTATACCTGTTCAATGTGAATATCTACCACTTGAGGGGCTTGGTCAGCTTCTTAACACGATTAAAATAGTGAAGGAAAGGTTAAATCCAAAGCTTGACATTGAAGGCGTTCTTTTGACGATGTATGATGGAAGATTGAGATTGTCAAATGAGGTTGCTGACGAAATCAAGAGATATTTTGGCGATAGGGTTTTTGAGGCTAAAATTCCAAGAAACATAAAACTTAGCGAAGCACCAAGTCATGGAAAACCAATCTTGCTATACGACGCGAAATCACCCGGCGCTATCTCGTATGCGATGGTTGCAGAAGAAATCATAAGAAGGAATGAAAAGTTAGGCAAATCTGAAAAAATACAAAGACAAGAAACGATGAGGCAGGTATGAGCAAACAAAGGTTGGGAAGAGGGCTTGACGCTTTAATTCCAAAAGTCGCAACGAAGGAGATAAGCATTGATTCAAAAGATTTACGCTTTGATGACGGTCAATCTGTAGGAGTTATAGCAAAGATTGAAATATCAAGGATAAAACCAAACCCATATCAACCTCGTGAAAGTTTTGACAGGGCATCGCTTGAGGAGTTAAAACAATCAATAATTGAAAAAGGTGTAATCCAACCGATAACGGTTAGAAGGTTGCCTGGTGGAATGTATGAACTCATCACGGGTGAGAGAAGGGTAAGGGCTTCAACTGAAGCGGGGTTGACGCATATTCCAGCTTATATAATTGAAATTGAATCTGAAAAAGAGCTTCTTGAGCTTGCTCTTATTGAGAATATACAGCGTGAAAAGTTAAACCCGATTGAAATTGCAAAGGCATATCAACGATTAATTGAAGAACTCGGATATACTCAAGAGGAAATAGCCAAAAAGATAGGCAAGGATAGGACAACGGTTGCAAACTTCATAAGATTGCTTAAACTTCCAGAGCAAATTCAGGATAGTTTGAAGCGTGGCGAAATTACCATGGGACATGCACGAGCATTAATAAATATACCAAGCAGAAAACTCCAGATTGAAATATGGAATAAAATTGTAAAGCAGGGATGGTCTGTTAGAAAAGTTGAGAAGGTAGTTAGAGATTTGCTCAAAGGTAAGGAGGCGGAGGAAAGAACGCAAAAGAAAAAATCTCATTCATCTGCTGGCGTCAGGGATATTGAATCAAAGCTAAAAAGAATTTTTGGAACACAAGTTAAAATACGGCAGACTGGAAATTCAAAAGGTGAGATAGTAATTGAGTTTTATTCAAATGACGATTTTGAAAGATTACTTGAGCTTCTTGAGTTAATAGAAAAACATTCAAAGTAAGTGCCATGAGGTTTTTATTCATCTTTTTAGTTTCACTTTTTTTAACAATTTCACTAATAACATTTGGAGGTAAAATGGAGAAGAAAGTTGTTTACACTGAAAGAGCACCAAAACCAGTTGGACCTTATAGCCAAGCTATAATCGCTGGGAATTTTATTTTTACAGCTGGGCAAATTCCAATTGACCCGAAGACAAACCAAATTGTTCAAGGTGATATAAAGGAGCAGACGCGACAAGTTCTTGAAAATTTGAAAGCTGTTCTTGAAGAAGCTGGCGCAACTTTTGACGATGTTGTGAAAGTTACGGTTTATATGAGGGATTTAAATGAGTTTTCAGCAATGAATGAAGTTTATTCAGAATATTTCAAAAATTCTCCACCAGCGCGCACAACTGTTGAAGTTTCAAGGCTTCCAAGAGATGTCAAAATAGAAATTGATTTGATAGCTTTGAAAAAATAAAAATGAAAGTAAAAGTTTTAATTTTTATTCTTCTCGCAAAGACACTTTCTTTTTCTCAGACTGACACGCTAAAAAGCTCTAATGTAAAGACGAAATCGCCGACCAAAGCAATGATTATGAGTGCAATTCTCCCCGGGCTCGGTCAATTTTACAACGGTTCATATTGGAAAATTCCAATAATTTATGGGCTTGCTGGTTATTTTGTGTATGAATTTAAACAAAGCGATAAAAATTATAGATATTACCGCGATCTTTTTGCACAAAGCGTTCAAATTTCGGGCGGAGATTATAGGTATAAAAGATTGAGGGATTTTTATAGAGACCAAAGAGATTTGTTCGGGATTTATCTTTTCGTCCTTTACCTTGCAAATATAGTTGACGCTTATGTTGACGCTCATCTTTACAATTTTGATGTCGGAGAGAGCCTTTCAATTCAAATTTCACCTATTGGGATAAAATTTCACTATAAATTTTAGAAATGTTGGCGATTTTAATTTTATTCTTTCTATCTACTGAGTTGTGTTCACAAACGCAGATTCAAAAAGAATTCCTCTTTCAGTTTGGAGATTTGAACCGCCCGCGTGGGATTTCAATAAGTCCTGATGGTGAAATTTATATCGCCGACACTGGAAATAATTCGGTAAAGAGATTTACAAACGATGGAAAACTGATTATGGAAGTTGTGGGTTATGGGTGGGGGGAACTTGAGTTCGATCAGCCTTACGATGTTGACGCTGGAAGTGGAATTGCTATATATGTTGCGGATTATAATAACCATAGAGTTCAAAGGTTTGATAAAAACTTAAACTTTATTGCGACATTTAAAGGTGAGGTCAATGGTGAAAAAATTTTTGGATTTCCAAAAAGTGTTGCTGTCTCAAAATTTGGAGAGCTTTTCATACTTGATGGTGAAAATTCAAGGTGTGTGAAAATTAACAAATTTAATAGATTTGAAAAATCATTTGGTGGAATTGAGGCAGGGCGTGGAAAACTTATAAATCCAACACAAATTTCGATCTCTCCACAAAATTTAATCGTTATAATTGACGAAGACAATGTTTTACTTTTTGATTATTATGGAAATTTTTTGAGAAGCTTTTGGAATGAACATTTAAAGGAACCGACTGGATTATTTGCTGATTCTTTAATTTATATTGCTGATGGGGATAAGGTTTTCATATTTGATTACGAAGGCAAATTTATTGGGAAAGTTTCTTTTGATGAGGTTATTTTTGATGTCGCTTACCGCAGTTCAATTCTTTATTGTCTTTCTGAAAAAGATGTCAAAGTTTATAAACTGAGGTTTGGAAAAGTTGAAAAAGATTGACGCGGTTTTAATTCCGTATAACGATTTCTTGAAGGGCATAATTTTTGGCTTCAGGACGAGAGACCAGCATTTGGTCTCTGAAATTTTAAAAGATGAAAGAATTGGCAAAGTTATCATAGTTGAAAGACCTCGCTCAATTTTTACATTCGCTAAATTTTCAAGGTTTGAAATGATTCGGGGCGAAAAAATTGGAGAAAATTTGAAAAGAGTTGATGATAAAGTTTTCGTTTTTGAATTTTTTAATTTTGGGTTGAGTCAATCCTGGTTGAAACATTTATGGTTTGATAAAATTTATAGAAGCGATGAATTTGTTGGTAAGTTTATAAAAGCGCTGGAGGTTGTGGGTTTAAAGGATTTCTTTGTGTTATCATTTAATCCGTTTGCAAATGGCTTCGTCAGTTCGCTTGAGGCTAAGAAAGTTATATTTGATGTGATGGATAATTTTTGTTTTCATCTTGAATTTCACGATTTCAAAAATTACATTTGTCAATCTTTTGAGTGGATTTCTTCAAATGCTGATTTAATTTTTTGTGTCAACGATAATTTGAAAGAATTTTTTGAGAGAAATTATCCTGCTTCATTGGGCAAAATTTATGTCTTGCCAAATGGCGTGGATAAAAATTTGAAGGCATCTGGTTCAGTTCCAAAAGATATCGCGAAGATAAACGCTCCAAGGATTGGTTACGCTGGCGTCATTTCAAGCAGGATTGATTTTGAGCTTGTTGAGTATCTTGCCAGTGAGAGAGGACATTATAATTTTATTTTTATCGGCAGTGGATATGGAGATGTGAAAGGGTGGGTTAAAAAGTTGAAGAAATTCAAGAATGTTTATTTACTTGGCGATAAACATTACAATGTTCTCCCTTGCTATATTTCTTCGTTTGATGTTTGTATAATCCCACATAAGGTTGATGAGTTTACACTTTCAAATGACCCGATAAAGGTTTATGAATATCTTTATTTTGGAAAGCCAGTTATTTCAACGGGTGTAAGTTTAAGTGATGAGTTGAAAAATTATGTCTTCATTGCAAAAAGCGAGAAGGAATTCTTGGGGTTTCTTGATATCGCGGTTGAGCTTTCAAAGGATGTGGAATTTGTTTTAAAGCAAAGGGGAGCGATAAAAGAATGGATGTTTTGGGACAAGCGGGCGAGCTTTATGCTTGATAAGATTTTTTCACTGTTAAGTTAATTTTCACTTGACATTTAACACAAAATTTGTTAATATATTTGTGAAAAACAAAACTTAAATTGCAGGAGGCCGAAATGAAGAAATTAACACCGACGGACATCAAGGTCATGCTTTTGAAAAAGGGACTCAAGCAGAAAGATGTAGCTGAGGCACTTGGCGTCACAGAATCATATGTCTCCCAAATAATCAAAGGTAAAAGGGTAGCAAAAAAGTATCGTGATAAGTTACTTGAAATCATCCAAAAGGGACTACCTAAGAAAAAGAAAAAATAATTTTTGCTTTAAGTTTAACAGTTCAAGATGCCTTTCTTTTATGACCTAGGTGTCGCATGGGAGTGGGAATATGATTTTGATTTTGTCAGTTTGATAGGAGAAAGATGTCGGCGGAAAAATCTTTCTGTTTTCTATGTGACCTCAAAAAATCTCAGCGATGTTTACAAGGGGGTTAAAAGTGGTGAGATAAAATTTTTTGTTTATTTTGATAGAGCATCGGACACGAATGAGGATTTTCTTGAGTTAAATTTTTTACTTGAAAATCTGGGCGTGAGGATGATAAATAGATATGAGGATATGTTGCGTGCGTCTGATAAAGCAACTATGCATTTTGAACTTTTAAATCATGGCGTTGAAGTTCCATATACCCTTGTCATTCCACCTTTTGACGAGAGCCCGACGCTTGAGATTGACAGCGGAATCCTTAAAAAAATTGGGGCTCCATTTGTGAGTAAACCATCCACTGAAACCGGCGGTGGCATCGGAGTTAAAATTGGGCATTCAATTGAAGATATAATTGAAGCAAGAAAGGAAATACCTTATGACAATTATCTTGTTCAAAGACTGATTCATCCTGTTCAACTTGACAAAAGAAAAGCATGGTTTAGGGCTTTCTATGTGTTTGATGAGGTGCTAATTTGTTGGTGGGATAATGAATTGAAAGTTTATGAGACAACGACGGGTGATGATATTGAAAGATATAAGCTTGGTGAGATTGAAAATATCATGAGAAGAATTTATCATGCTTGTAAGCTTGATTTCTTTTCAAGTGAAATTGCGATAAGTAGTGAAGATGGAAAATTTGTCGTTATTGATTATGTCAATGAGATGTGCGATATGAGGTTGAAGTCAAAGGCTGTGGATGGGGTTCCAGATGAAATCGTTGAGGCAATTGGAGAAAGGTTTGCTGAGTTCATTGCAAATTTAAAATGATAGTGAAATTTTTTAAATTAAAACTTAGACGCAAACATAATCCTATGTGAAGATGCTCCGAACTCTCTATGTGAAAAATTATGCCTTGATTGAGGAGATAGAGGTTGAGTTTAAAAGTGGATTGAATATAATAACTGGGGAAACGGGTGCTGGTAAATCAATTTTAATTGATGCGCTTGGGTTAATCCTTGGCGAAAGAGCAAGCAGTGATGTCGTCAGAAAAGGGGCAGATAAAGCTGTAGTTGAAGGGATTTTTTATGTTGGGGGAAATAAGAAGATAAAGAAGATACTTGAAGATAATGGGATTGGTTTTTCAGATGAGCTAATTTTAAGGCGCGAGGTTTCTGCAAAAGGACACAGCCGTTGCTTTGCGAACGATGTGCCAATTTCGCTTGTGTTAATGAAAGAAATAGGCAATCACCTTGTTGACCTGCACGGTCAGCACGAGCATCAATCTCTTCTAAGGGTTGAAACACATATTGAACTACTTGATGATTTCGGCGGATTGATCGGGATGGTTGAAGAATTTAGAAGGGAAATTCATAAACTTGATAACCTTTATAAACAGCTTGATGAGTTAAAGCAAAAAGAACGAACTTTAAAAGAGAAGAGAGAGCTTTATGAGTTTCAGCTTAAAGAGATTGAAGCTGTAAATCCGCAGATTGGTGAAGATGAACAGCTTGAAAGTGAATTAAAATTGCTTGAGAACGCAGAGAGATTATATGAAGTAACTTCTCAACTTTATTCACTTCTTTACAGTTCTGAAAAATCAATTCACGACTTACTTGTAATTGTAAGGAATCAGCTTGAGGATTTATCTGATATTGATAAAAGGTTTCAACCTTATGTTGAGGAAGCGAGGTCGGCTCAGGCTATAGTTGATGAAATAACAAGTTTCGTTCAAAATTACAATTCAAGGATTGAATTTAACCCGGATAGGCTTGAATTCATACGGGAGAGGTTGCATATGCTTAACAGGTTAAAGAAAAAATATGGTGGGACAATTGAAAGCGTGATTGAATACAGGGACAAGGTAAAGCGTGAGTTTGAGCTTGTTGAAAATTTTGAAGGCGAGATCGCAAAATTAAATCAAGAGATAGAGGAGCAAATCAAGGTTTGCTCTGAAATTGCAGAGAGATTGTCATCAAAGAGGAGGGAAATTTCTGAAACTGTAAGCGAAGCTATAGTTGATGTTTTAAAAGAGCTTGGAATTGAAAATGCTCGTTTTGAAGTTAGGATTGAAAATCGCCCGAAGAGTGAGGGAAGATGCTATGTTAAGTTTGGGAATGAATGTTATGAGGTTAACGATAGAGGTGTTGATTATGTGGAGTTTTACATATCAACAAACGTTGGTGAGGACCCGAAACCTCTTGTTAAGGTTGCTTCAGGGGGTGAAGTTTCGCGGATAATGCTTGCTTTGAAAAGCATTCTCGCTAAATCGGAGCGTTTGCCACTTTTAGTTTTTGATGAAATTGACACTGGGATAAGTGGGCGGATAGCCCAGAAGGTTGGGTATAGCCTAAAAAATTTGTCAAAATATCATCAAATAATTGCCATCACACATTTGCCTCAAATAGCAAGCCTTGCAGATACACATTACCTTGCTGAGAAAGTCATTCAAGATGGACGAGCCGTGACGAAGATAAGGGAGCTTGGAATTGAGGAGAGAATAAAAGAGATAGCGAAACTTATGAGCGGTGAAGAGGTAACACGGGCGTCAATTGAAAGTGCTAAAGAATTAATGGGGCTTTCGCGCAAAACTTCATCAAAAGGGAGGTAAATTTTAAAAATAAATTTTCACAGAAAATGCCACTTAAAGTTTACAATTCACTTACGAGAAGAAAAGAAGAATTTGTGCCAGAAGTTAAAGGCTTCGTTAGAATGTATGTATGTGGTCCAACTGTCTACGCTCACTCGCACCTTGGACATGCTAAAAGTTATGTCTCTTTTGATGTCATAGTTAGATATTTAAGATACCTTGGCTATAAAGTTAGATATGTTCAAAATATAACCGATGTTGGGCACTTAACAGACAATGCTGATCAAGGTGAAGATAAAATAATTGCTCAAGCGCTAAAAGAAAGGCTTGAACCGATGGAATTGGTTGAGATTTACATGAGAAGTTATTTTGAGGATATGGATAAGCTTGGAAATTTGAGACCTGATATTTCACCGCGAGCAACGGGTCATATACCTGAACAAATTGAACTTGTTGAAATTTTGCTTTCAAAAGGTTATGCATATGAAGTGAATGGTTCTGTTTATTTTGATGTTTTAAAGTTTCCCGACTACGGGAAGCTTTCTGGGAAAAAAATTGAAGATTTAATCGCTGGGGCAAGGGTTAAAGTTAGAAGCGAAAAGAAAAATCCTTTTGACTTTGCACTTTGGAAAAGAGCTGAACCAGGGCATATTATGAAATGGAAAAGCCCTTGGGGAATTGGCTATCCAGGTTGGCATATTGAATGCTCGGCAATGAGTATGAAATATCTTGGTGAAACACTTGATATACACGGCGGGGGAATTGAAAACCAATTCCCACATCACGAATCTGAGATCGCTCAAAGTGAATCCGCGACAGGAAAACAATTCGTCAGATATTGGCTTCATAATAATATGGTCACAGTAAATGGCGTCAAAATGAGCAAGTCGCTTGGGAATGTCGTAACATTGAAAGATGCATTTAAAAAATATCATCCACTTGTCATAAGGTTTTTCATTTTATCAAGTCATTACAGAAACCCTGTTGATTACAGCGATGAGGTGCTTGATTCTGCGAGCAAAGGACTTGAAAAACTTCACAACACAGTTAAACTTTTAAGATATGAAATTTCAAAATCCCAAACGGGGAAACCGCATAGATTAAACCTTGAAGAATACAAACGCAAATTCATTGAAGCGATGGACGATGACTTCAACACCCCAGTTGCGATTTCTGTCTTATTTGACCTGTCAAGGGAGGTAAATCAAATTTTAAATTCAAATGAGGTGTATTCTTCCGAATCACTTAAAGAGATAGATAATTTTTATAGAGAACTTGGGGGGAATGTTTTAGGTTTGATTCCAGATGAATTTGAAGAACGAAGTGTTGAATCAGGTATTGAAAGTCAACTGATAGAGCTTTTGCTTAATATAAGAGCAAAGGCAAGGGCTGAGAAGAACTGGGAACTTGCGGATTGGGTAAGGGATGAACTTAAAAAGCTTGGGATTTTTCTTGAAGACAGAAAAGATGGAACGACAATTTGGAAATTTATGAATAGATAAGTTTGAGTTTGTTTCTTTCGTTTAGTGCGAAAATTTTCTTTTTTGTTGAATTGGTTTGATATGTGTTAAGTGGGCTATTTATTTTGTTAAAAGCGATATTAGTTTTATATTGAAAAATTAAACTTGAGGTAGATTATGAGTTTTATTGATTTTGC
>CAYTKW010000005.1:0-204618 GCA_964438815.1 uncultured Bacteroidota bacterium | reverse complement strand
CGTGCGGGATTCGAACCCGCGATCTCCGCCTTGAGAGGGCGGTGTCCTAGGCCACTAGACGAACGCGCCAAATCAAGAGCGCGAGACGGGACTCGAACCCGCGACACCCAGCTTGGGAAGCTGGTGTTCTACCAACTGAACTACTCGCGCTCTTTTTTATAAATATATATCACGAAACATAAAAAATCAAATTTTCATTGCTCAGCATACTTAACAGAACATCCATAAGGCTTCGTAACCGATACACTTACCGACTTACCATTTAAAATCTCATTAAGGACATTTCTAACATAATTAACCTTGTCTTTCTTCTCACCCCTTGGGTCATCATCAATTGCCCCACTGTAAACGAGTTTACCATCTTTATCAATTATAAACATATGTGGTGTCGTCTTCGCATCAAACATCTTTCCAACCTTCCCATCTGGGTCAAGCAAATAATTTGTGTAAACTGCTCCCCATTCGCTGTAAATCTTCTTAAGCTCCCCAGGCTCTCTGTAATCCCTATGCTTTGGATTTGTTGAATTTATAACCAACCAAATAACCCCTCTTTGCGTAAATTCCCTTTGAACATCTGTCATAATTTTCTCTCTATAAACACGCTGAACAAATGGACAATTAGGATTCGTCCACTCTAAAACAACTATCTTACCTTTAAAATCAGACAACTTAACAACTTTGCCATTTAAATCATTTAAAGCAAAATCAGGAACAATACTGCCAACTTCAACTTTTTTATCACCACCGTCAAACAAAGAAAGCATTAATCCAATGAGTAGTAATCCAAGTATTTGAACTATATTCATTTTTACCTCCGGCTATTTTTGTTTTTGAGATAAATTTAATTTTAAGTTATAACCTTCATTATTTACGACGACAACCCCACTCAAAAAGTTCATCTTTTCACCCGGCTTTGTTAGTGTAGCACTTAACTCAACAACACCGTTCTTGATTCTTATGCTCTTAAAATCTATTAAGAAATTTTCAACCGCATCAGGATAAAAATCGGTTATTTGCTTCGCTCTATTCCCTGAAAACTCAATCTTAACCAAATTTAAATTCCCCTTACTTTCAACTTTAAAATCCCTCACCTCCAAACCAGATGCATTAAATTCTTTTGGAATTCGTTCTTTATACTTATCAATTAGCAATCGCTCATCAGAGCTTGCTTTCTTTAATCTATATTCAACGCTTGCACTTCCAGGAATGCAACTTTCCCTGCAGACAAGCCAATTAACTCGCAGTTTAATTAAATTTTGCTTTTTCAATTCATCAATTGACTTTATTTTGATTGGGATTAAAAGAACAACTTCTTTATAATAGCCATAAGAAATAATCTCACCGTGAACAATTTTTTCGGGTAGTGGGAACTTAACAGATTCAGCTTCAAGATAAGGTGGGAGTTCAAGATTTATCTCGGGTGGAAGCCCAGCATCGCCAGGATTTTGCCAGTAAATATACCAACCTGGGCTTATTGAAAATTTAACGCCAAGATGAAATCTTTTTGATACGCCATCCCAATCTGATAAAATTTCAACTTTTGCGGAATTTTCGCTTTCAAAAAACGATAAGGTTTTAAGAAAAATTACCAACATAAAACTATACACCAATCTCGTCATACATTTGCTCAATTATGTTTTTATACTTTTGTTCAACAACTCTTCTTTTAACCTTCAATGTTGGCGTTAACTCACCATCCTCAATTGTAAATGGCTTTTCAAGCAATTTGAAATTCCTTATATGCTCATGCTGAGCAAGTTCTTTGTTAATTCGCTTTACCTCACTTTCAAATAGCTTCTTGATCTCATCCTTATGCAATAACTCTTTTTCATCTGTAAATTGAATCCCACGCTGTTTCGCATAATCTTTTATCGCTTCAAAATCGGGAACAATCAACGCTGTTAAAAACGGTTTACCTTCACCAATTACAACTACTTGATCAATGTAATTTGACTGTATCAATAAGCTTTCAATTGGCTGTGGCGCTATGTTTTTCCCTCCAGAGCTAACAAAAATATGTTTCTTCCTATCCGTTATCACAAGGAAGCCATCCTCATCAAAATAACCTATATCCCCTGTATGAAACCATCCATCTTTATCAATTACTTCAGCCGTCGCTTTTGGATTGTTATAATAACCAAGCATGACATTTGGACCACGAGCAAGTATCTCACCATCTTCAGCTATTTTTATTTCAACGCCTGGGATTGGTTTGCCAACCGTTCCAAACTTGTAATCGTCAAGTCGGTTAACAGTCAAAACTGGCGATGTCTCTGTCAAACCATAACCTTCAATTATTTTTATGCCAAGGGCTTCAAAGAATTCACCAAGCTCTTTTGCAAGCGCTGCTCCACCAGAGACGAAAAATTTTATCCTACCACCGGTTCTTTCCTTTAATTTTGAGAAGACGAGTTTATCAGCAAGCGCATATTGTGCCTTAAGCCAAGCTGGGATATTGCCCCTTTTACTTGCTTGGACATATTTTCTGCCTACATCAAGAGCCCAGTAAAATATTTTTTTCTTCACTGCTGGACCAGATTCAACACCTTTAATTATCCTATTGTAAAGTCTTTCAAATAATCTTGGAACTGATGTCATAACTGTAGGTCTTACTTCAAGCAAATTTTGAGCTATTGTGTCAATGCTTTCGGCAAGCGCCACGACCCCACCACATGCAAAAGCTGCGTAAAATCCAGCCATTCGTTCAAATGAGTGCGAAAATGGAAGATAAGAAAGAAATGTATCTTCTGGTGTCATAGGAACAACTTGCGTTGCGCTAAGTATATTTGAAACCAAATTTTTATGTGTTAAGACGACACCTTTAGGCTCACCTGTCGTCCCGGATGTGTAAATTATCGTTAAAATATCATCAGGCTTTATCTCATTTATCATCTTGATCCAATAATCCGGATTCTTCTCCCTGAAATCACGCCCAAGTTCCATAAGCTCCCTCAAACTCAATAAATACTCAGGTGCTGAAATCCCTTTATCTGTGAAAATTATAACTTTATCAAGCGATTTGACATCGTTATAAATTTTCTCAACCTTTGAAAGTTGAACTTGATTTGAAACAAATGTCGCTTTAACTCCAGCATTGTTGAAGATATATTCAATTTGTTTAGCGGTTAAAGTCGGGTAAACCGGCACATCTATTATCCCTGTAGTTGTCATTGCGAAATCAACTATTATCCATTCAATTCTATTTTCAGAAACAATTCCAACTTTATCTCCCTTTTTTAATCCAAGTGCAGCAAGCCCACATGCAGTAAGTTCAACCATATCTCTTAATTCTTTATACGAGAGAGGCTTATAAACGCCAGCAACTTTATAAAGATAAGCTGGCTTATCTGAATCAATGAAATGGCGCGTTATGACATCAAACATTTCTGCAATTGTTGAAAATGGCTTCACAACTGGCATAGCGGAACTCCTTTTTGGTTTAAAAATTAATTTTTCTCAACAAGGACAAATGAAACTGCATAATTTAAAGAGTGGGAAATTGAAACATGCAAAAGACAGGAATTGAACTTTTCTTTTAATTGATTATGTAAAACAACCACAGGTTTTCCGTCGTTTTCATTCAAAATTTCAACATCTTTCCACCTGAAAACACCACTCCATCCTGTTGAAATCGCCTTGCTGACTGCTTCCTTAGCTGCGAACCTTCCGGCAAGGTGCTGATGCGGGTTTTTCTTTGAAAGGCAATAATCTATTTCACGCTGTGTAAAAATTTTCTTCAAAAAATGTTCCCCCCAACGCTCAGTCAAACCTTTAAACCTGTCAATTTCAACTATGTCCACTCCAATGCCAACTATCACAGCCAACCATTTTCTTTTTTGATTATATCAATAAGCTCAATTATATCGTTTAGCTCGTAATCAGCTTCTGGATTTTGCGTGTTAAATGTATCGCCATATCTTGCAAATGCTGTCTTCATCCCAACTTTTTTAGCCCCAACGACATCTCTTTCTGCCCAATCTCCAACCATAATCGCTTCATGCGGTTCAACCTTGAGAAGCTCAAGAATTTTCAAGAACGGAACTGGACTTGGTTTTCGTTCACCAGTGTCATCAAAAGTTATAACATAATCAAAAATATGATGAAAGTTAAGATAACACAACCTAAGCCAAGCTTCGCGAGCTGGAGCATCAGAAATGACAGCAAGCTTTAAACCCATCTTTAAAAGAGTTGTAAGCGTCATATAAACATGCGGATATGGAACAAGCGCAGCCTCACGAGCCCTTCTATAAGCGACAATTCCAGCAGATAAAATTTTATAATCAACCTTTCCATAAATCTCTTTCAAAAGGTCATCAAAAACCTGCTGATATTCAATCCCCTTTTCAGCATAAATCCTATCAATCTTTTGTTTTGCTTCCTCATACGATATCTTCAACCCAGCGTCAATCATAGCACTTATCGCAGCATCAATTGCTTGCCTTTTCATCGTCATAAAATCAACAAGCGTATTATCAAGGTCAAATATAACTGCCTTTATCATCTCCACGTTTGTCTTCATTTAATTTCAATATCGCTTCTACACCTAAAATATAACTCAAATATCCAAAACCAGCAATATATCCCTTGCAAACTGGCGCTATCACACTTGTTCGTCTAAATTCCTCACCACGTTCAGACCTGGCATAAATATTTGACAAGTGCACCTCCACAACAGGAATTTTTAAAGCAGAAATAGCATCCCTTATAGCATAAGAGTAATGTGTGAAAGCGCCCGGATTTATCACAACACCATCAAAATCTGAATCAATCAACGAATTTAACTTGTTTACAATTTCACCTTCAAAATTTGACTGAAAAAATTCAAAGTTAACATCTGGAAACTTATCAACTAAAATTTGATTGATATCAGAAAGATTCATCGTTCCATAAATTTCCAGTTCTCTTTTCCCAAGTATATTTAAATTTGCTCCATTTATCACGAGTATCTTCATCCCTGCGTTATCCTTAACTTTGCAAGTTCATCTTCAATTATACTTCTAATTTCTTCACTCATAAGACTTTCATCCACACCAATTTCAACTATACTTCGCGCAAGCAAAGAAATCCGCTTTTGAGTATTTGCGAGTTTATTTATCACAATCATTTTTTGCTCTTTCAAAACACAATAACCACCCTCAAAATCCCCACGCTCATATCTTAACTTTAAACCTAACTCACGAACAAATTTTTCAAGCTCTTCAAGTATTGCCTCGGGCTTGCGCCTTCTCATCTTTTCATTTACATTAATTGTAAAGCAGATACTTCTGCCTTATCTTCAAGAAATTTTCAACTTCGCTTTTCCATGTTTTTATTATCTCATCGGGCTTTTTCCCTTCGTCAATCATCAACCTTATTCTATCCGTTCCCCATAACCTATCTTGCCCAGCGGTTCTCCACTTAAAGTCGTTCGGGAACAATTTTTTTAAAGCATAAAGTATATAAACCGCAGTTTTCACAGGCTCAAATTTTTCCCTATCGTAAACATTTAAATAAACACCGTAACATTTTTCGCCTTCATATTTCGGGTCAACCGTAACTTTTTCTATATCAACTGGGACAAATTCAATTGGCTCAAATTTTACTCCCGGTAAATTAAACGAGTTAAGTTCATTTGCGAATTTTTTCGCATCAATCCATGGTGCCCCTATCCATTCAAACGGATGCTCTGTGCCCCTGCCTTCGGAAACATTAGTTCCTTCAATAAAACATGTCGCCGTATAAACAACAGCAGTTTTAAGCGTCATCATGTTTGGAGATGGCTTAACCCACGGTAACCCAGTTTGGTCAAACCACATCTTCCTTGAATAATTTTCCATTTTAATCACAATTAAATCAGCCTTCACACCATTTTCAAGCCATCCCTCTTCATTGAACATTTTCGCAAGCTCTCCAACCGTCATACCATGAGCGACTGGGATTGTTTGAAGCCCGACGAAAGACTTAAACTTTAGTTCAAGCACCGGACCATCAACATAAACTCCACGAATTGGATTTGGTCTATCAAGCACAATAAACTTTTTACCTTGTTCAGCACATGCTTCCATACAGTAGCTTAAAGTTGAAATATATGTGTAAAATCTCGCCCCAACATCCTGAATATCAAAAAGCAAAACATCAATGTCTTTTAACATCTCCGGCGTTGGCTTCTTAACTTCACCATAAAGCGAATAAACAGGTATGCCAGTTTTAACATCAAAGCCATGAGAAATGCTTTTACCATCTGGGACTTCACCTCTTATCCCATGCTCTGGACCAAACAATGTGACAATTTTAACATCGGGTATTTCGTTTAAGACATCAACTATATGTTTTCCATCTGGCAAAATCCCAGTATGATTTGTTACTATACCAATTCTTTTGCCCTTTATCAAGTCAAGATGTTTTTCAAGAAAAATTTCAGCGCCGATTTTAACTCTTTTTTCTTGAGATTGTAAAAGCAAGGTAAGCAAAAAATTTAACAGAATTATTTTTTTAATCAATTCCATTCGCGATTAGTTCACTTTGTGAGAAGAAAAATGAAATTTCAATTTTGGCATTTTCTATTGAATCCGAGCCGTGAACTATATTTTCTTGTTTGCTGTCAGCATACATTTTGCGAATTGTGCCTTCTTCCGCCTCTTTTGGGTCGGTAGCCCCTATCAACTTTCTGAAGTCTTCAACCGCATTTTCTTTCTCAAGCACAAGTGCAACCACCCTTTCGGAGCTCATAAATTTTACAAGATCGTTGTAAAATGGTCTCTCGCGATGGACATAGTAAAAAGCCCCAGCTTGTTCTGGAGTAAGCCGAACCATTTTCATTGCCACAATTTTAAAGCCTGATTCTTCAATATGTGCGATGACTTTGCCAATTAAATTTTTTCTGACGCAGTCAGGTTTAAGTATAGCAAGTGTCCTCTCCATAAAGATTCGTCATTTTGATTTTTTTGTTTTTTTACGCGTTGTCTTTTTTGATGCTTTTGATTTTTTAACACTTTTTGATTTTATCCCGGAAGATAGCACAACAATTCTTCTTTTCTTTTTCTCTCCGAGAACCTTTTTCACAGTTTCACCTATGACTGCGGGATTTTCAATTACATGTATTCCAGCTTCTGAAAGTGCTTTGATCTTTTCTTGCGCCGTCCCTTTACCACCCGAAATTATAGCACCAGCATGTCCCATCCTTCTTCCTGGAGGAGCGGTTCTCCCAGCGATAAAACCAAAAACTGGCTTATCAACATAATTTTTAACAAATTCAGCAGCTTCTTCTTCCGCAGTTCCACCAATTTCACCTATCATAACTATCGCTTCAGTTTCAGGGTCTTCATTGAAAAGTTTAATTATATCAGTAAAACTTGAACCAATCACAGGGTCTCCACCAATTCCGACACAAGTTGACTGCCCAAACCCAAGTTCAGTTAATTGCTTTACGGCTTCATAAGTTAAAGTTCCACTTCTTGAAACTACACCGATACTCCCCTCTTTGTGAATAAATCCAGGCATTATACCGACCTTCGCTTTCCCGGGCGAAATCACACCAGGACAGTTAGGACCTATCAAGCGCGAATTTGTATGTCTAAGATACTCATAAACCTGAATCATATCTTTCGCAGGGATTCCCTCTGTGATGCAAACTATAAGTTTAATTCCAGCATCAGCTGCTTCAATTATCGCATCAGGGGCAAAAGGAGCTGGAACGAAAATAATTGATGTGTTTGCTCCCTCTTTTTCAACCACTTCTTTAACTGTGTTAAAAATCGGAATTTTCCCATCAAAAAATGTCCCACCTTTTCCAGGCACTACACCTGCGACAACATTTGTCCCATATTCAATCATTTGTCTTGTGTGAAATGAGCCCTCACCACCAGTTATACCTTGAACTACAAGACGGGTGCTTTTGTCAACAAGTATTGACATTTATCTTTCGTCTTTTTGTTTTTATTTTGAATCTTTGAAATTTTTCTCAAGAAAATCAGAAACTCTTAAAATCGTCCCTTCATCAAATTGCTTACTTATAATTTGCATTCCTATAGGTAAACCTTTGCCATCAAATCCAACTGGGACATTCATCGCCGGAACACCAGCAAGATTTATTGAGACAGTATAAATATCGGAAAGATACATTTGAAGCGGGTCGTCAATTTTTTCACCAATTTTAAACGCTGTCGTCGGTGATGTTGGGGTTATTATAATATCAACTTTTTCAAATGCTTTGTCAAAATCTTCTTTTATCAAACGCCTTACCTTTTGAGCTTTCCTATAATAAGCCTCATAATATCCAGCTGAAAGAACATAAGTTCCGAGCATAATCCTTCTTTTAACTTCAGCACCAAAACCTTCACTTCTTGACTTAACATACATCTCATACAAAGTTTTAACCCCGGGCGAACGATATCCATATCTTGCGCCATCATAACGAGCAAGGTTTGAAGATGCTTCAGCAGTGACAAGTATGTAATATGTCGGTATATTATAATCCGTGTGTGGAAGTGAAATTTTTTCAATTATTGCGCCATTTTCTCTCAAAAAATCAATTCTTTTTTGAATTGCTTCTTTTATCTCATCATCAAGACCCTCACCAAAGTATTCATCTGGAATGCCAACTTTTAAACCTTTAACATCTTTATCCAAAAAATTCAAATAATTTGGAACTGGCACATCCGCTGATGTTGAATCATACTCATCGCGCCCAGCTATGACCTGCAAAACAAAAGCGACATCCTTTGTTGAATTTCCAAACGGACCTATGACATCAAAAGATGAAGCAAATGCGACAAGCCCAAATCTTGAAACCCTGCCATATGTTGGCTTTAATCCATAAACACCGCAAAAAGCCGCAGGTTGCCTGATAGAGCCACCTGTATCCGAACCAAGAGCTGTAGTTGAAAGCCCAACAGCAACAGCGACAGCACTTCCGCCACTTGAACCGCCAGGAACACGCTTCTCATCATATGGGTTTAAAGTTGGACCAAAATATGAATTCTCAGTTGATGAACCCATTGCAAATTCATCAAGGTTTGTCTTCCCAATTATAATCGCATCCTCATTTAACAACCTTTCAACAGCGGTTGCATTATAAAGCGAAATAAAATTTTCAAGTATCTTTGAACCACAAGTGCATCTTTCATCTTTAACACAAATGTTATCCTTGACCGCTATGACCATCCCAGCAAGTTTTCCTGCTTCACCGGATTTTATTCTTTTATCAACCTCAATTGCTCTTTCAATTGCTTTTTCCTCAAAAACACTTATAAAAGCATTTAAGCGTTTAAATTCGCTTATCTTTTTAAGATAATTCTTGACAAGTGATTCACATGTCAGTCTCCCCGATAGAAGTTTTTCCTTTATCTCATCGTAAGTCAAAACATCAAATTTTTTTTGATTCATTTCCTTTTCGGCTTTGTTTTAGCTCCAGAGCTTGACCTTTTAATCTTCTTTCGTGCGGAAGTTTTACGAGCAGGCGAATTTTTCTTCTCGCTGGAATTATCCGAACCAACATTTTCTTCCTTCAAAAATTTCAATTCATCAAACTTATCAACATTACTTTTTGTCTCTTCTGGCGCAGGCGTATTAGTTTGACTTACATCAGAGTCAAGGTCAATCCCAGTTACGCTTTGAATTTCACTTTGGACATCTTGCATTGCTTTTCTAAATTCGCGGACAGCTTTGCCAAGTGTTCTTGCTATATCAGGAATCTTTTTCGGGCCAAAGAATATCAAAATAAACAACCCAATTACAAGAAGCTCACCAAAACCAATGTTATCAAACATAGCAACACCTCCTAACGGATAATTTAATCTTTCTTCTCAATCTTTGGCTCAATTTCCTTTGGCTTTTCATCCGATGATGTTGATTCATCTTCACGCAGTGCCTTTTTAAATTCTTTTATCCCACTTCCCAAGCCACGTGCAAGTTCAGGAAGTCTCTTACCGCCAAACAAAATTAACAAAACAATCAAAATTAAAAGTAATTCCTGCCATCCAAGACCAAACATAACTTTCACCTCTTTAATTTTTTGATCCTCATTTTAAAAATTCTTCTATTAAAGAAAGCGAATAAATCAAAGAATTAAAAATTTTTGCTCCATCCGTGCACCCAAGCACAGGATCCGAACAACGCTCGGGATGAGGCATAAGCCCAAAAACATTTCCACTTTCATTTATTATACCAGCGATGTTATAAACTGAACCATTCGGATTAGCTTCCTGTGTTATATTTCCATATTTATCGCAGTATCTGAGGACAATTTGACCGTTTTCAATTAATTTTTTCAATGTCTCATCATCAACATAGTAATTTCCATCGCCATGCGCAATTGGCAACCTTAACACTTCTCCATTTCCACAAAGTGACGTGAAAATAGTATTTTTATTTTCAACCCTAACATAAACAAATTTGCACACAAATCGCAGTGAGGAATTCCTTAACAAAGCTCCAGGCAAAAGCCCAGCTTCAACAAGAATCTGAAAACCATTGCATATCCCAATAACTTTACCACCTCTATCTGCAAAATTAACAACATCATTCATAATAGGCGAAAACCTTGCAATAGCCCCAGGTCGCAAATAATCCCCATAGGAAAACCCACCAGGTAAAATTATAACATCAACATCCCCAACAGAATTTTCTTTGTGCCATATAAATTTCACATCTTGATTAAAAATATCCCTCAAAATATAGTATGTGTCATAGTCGCAATTTGAACCAGGGAAGACAACAACGCCAAATTTAATTCTTGAAAGCATAACTTGTGTAAATTTCATTTTATCTGTTGTTAAAATTTAGCAAAAAATACAAAGAAAATAAAAATTTGAACCTAAATTTTTATGTCTTGGATTATGGTGTCCTTCAACCAATTTTCGTCGTCTCTTTGGAGATAATCAGTGGTAAAGTGAAGCCCTCGGCTTTCCTTTCTCATCAACGCAGAGCGGATTATAAGCAAGGCAACTGTAGCAAGATTTCTAAGTTCAATTATATCCGCGGTTACTTTCGTCTTTTTATAAAATTCTTCAACTTCGTTCGCAATCAATTCAATTCTTCTTTTCGCTCTTTCAAGTCGCAATGTTGACCTGACAATCCCAACATAATCCCACATCAACTGTTGAATCTCCTTCCTATCGTGTGAAATTAAAACCCATTCTTCTGTATTGAAAACACCAGTGTCAATCCAATCCGGAATATCTGGGAATTTGAAGAAGTTTTCCTTGACGAATTTGACGGAATCAATAGCTGCTCTTTCAGAAAATACAAGTGCTTCAAGGAGTGAATTGCTTGCAAGACGATTTGCTCCATGAACTCCTGTCATTGCGGTTTCGCCAGCAGCATAAAGCCCAGTTATAGAAGTCCTCCCCCAAAGGTCCGTAACTACACCTCCACACGAATAGTGCGCTGCTGGGACAACAGGGATTGGTTCTTTTGTTATATCAATTTTAAATTCAAGGCATTTCTCATAAATATGCGGAAATCTCTCTTTAACTTTATCAGGTTCAAGATGAGTCAAATCAAGGTAAACATACTCATCACCCGATTTTTTCAGCTCGCTATCAATCGCCCTAGCAACTATATCTCTTGGTGCAAGTGAACCGCGTGGGTCGTATTTTTTCATAAAATCCTCACCTTTTTTAGTCCTAAGTATTCCCCCGAACCCACGCACAGCTTCAGATATTAAAAAAACAGGTGAACCTGAATTATAAAGCGTCGTTGGATGAAATTGAATAAATTCCATATTTCCAATCTTTGCCCCAGCTCTATAAGCCATCGCCACGCCATCGCCTGTAGCAATAGTTGGATTTGTCGTATGAAGGTAAACTTGCCCGAGTCCACCCGTTGCAAGCATTGTGACCTTTGAAAGAAACTTTTTCACTTGCCCAGTTTTAACATCAAGAGCATAAACTCCCCAGCAATGTATGTTATCAAGTTTTCTACTTTTATCAATTCCAATGAGATGATGTTCTGTTATTAAATCAATCGCAACATGATGTTCAAAAATTTTGACATTCGGATGATTTAAAACTTTTTCTATCAAAGCCCTTTCAATTTCGCGCCCTGTTAAGTCTTTTGCGTGGACGATTCTTCTCTTTGAATGCCCCCCTTCCATCCCAAGGTCAAGCCTGCCATTTTGTGTGCGTGTGAATTCAACACCAATTTGAACTAATTCTTCAACTTTTTTAGGTCCCTCACGAACCATAATTTCAACAGCTTCATGCTTGCAAAGCCCCGCACCTGCATTCAATGTATCCTGAATGTGAAGTTCAAAAGAATCATCAGGAGCAAAAACCGAAGCAATTCCACCCTGCGCGTAATTTGTGTTTGATTCAGCTTTTTCCTTCTTCGTTATTATAACCACCTGTCCATAATCCGCAACTTTCAAGGCATAAAACAAACCCGCTATCCCACTCCCAATCACAAGAAAATCAGAAATTATCGCCATAAAATTGATTTTTTATTTTGTTGTTGTCATCACGCAACTTAAAAGTCACGCTTAACATTTTTCCGTCACCCTGAACTCGTTTCAGTATTTCTCTTCTCCGTAGAAACTGTCAACCGCAGGCTTTATGTGGCTGTGTTGTAATCCTTTTATGTCATCCTGAATTTATTTCGGAGTCTCAAAAAGCGTTGATTTTATGAGATGCTGAAACAAGTTCAGCATGGCAAGTTAAGTCAAAATGCTAATTGCGACACAGCCACTAAAGGTTGCGCCTATAAATTTCAAGTGAAATATCAAGCGCCTCAACTGAATGCGTAAGCCTACCAATTGATATATAATCAACGCCTGTCTCAGCAACTTGCCGAACATTCTCAAGTTTAATCCCACCAGACGCCTCAACTTCAAACTTTCCAGAAATTAAATCAACCGCCCTCTTTAAATCGTCAATGCTGAAATTATCAAGTAAAATTCTATCAACGCCACCAATTTTCAAAATCTTTTTCACATCATCAAGACTTTGTGCTTCAATTTCAATTTTAACATTAATCTTTCTATCTTTAACATACTTTAAACATCTCTCCAATGCCTTTTCAACCCCACCTGCAACAGCAATGTGATTATCCTTTATCAAGATCATATCAAACAGCCCAAATCTATGATTCACACCACCGCCAATTTCAACTGCAATTTTATCAATCAAGCGAAGCCCAGGTGCAGTTTTCCTGGTATCTGTAATTTTAGCTTTTGTCCCCTCAACTGCTTTAACGAATTTTCTCGTTAATGTTGCTATCCCACTCATCCTTTGCAAAAAATTTAACGCTACCCTCTCAGATGTTAATATGCTTCTCACATCTCCACTTACTCTACCTATCACATCCCCACTTTTAACCTCATCCCCATCTGAAACAAACGGGACAAACTTTAAACTTGGATCAACAACCCTGAAAACGATCCATAAAACATTTAGCCCTGCTATCACACCATCACTTTTAACAACAAATTCACCCTCCACTTCAATATACTCATCCCCGATCACGGAAATAGTGGTTATATCTCCCGGACCAATATCCTCAATAAGTGCCCTTTTTACGATCTCAATTATTTGCTCTTCTCTTCCATAATTTTTTATCACACCTTCACTCATCATTCTCCTCGTCTATAAGCAAAATTGGTATCCCATCTTTTATCTCATAAACCTTATCACAACTTTCGCAAACAAGCGATTCTGGCTCCTCAACATATTTTAAATCACCTTTACATTTTGGGCATGCCAAAATTTTTAATAATTCTTTATCAAACATAACTCTTTTAACAGTTTTTATTTTTACAAGATTTAAACTGCTCAATGACAAAATTCATAAAAACATCTGGCGGTTTCACAGGCTTATATGTCTTCGCATCAATAAAAACATGATCAGTATAGCCCTCAACAATTAGCTCATTTTCAAGATCACGATAAACTTCATACTCAAGCCGAAATTTTAAATTTGGTATCTCCTTCATATAAGTCTCAATTCTAAGCAAATCATCATAATAAGCAGGTTTTCTAAATTTTGCATATGCTTCAAGAACCGGAATTAAATATCCCATCCTTTCAATTTCACTGTAAGGCAAGCCATATTCCCTTAAAAGTTCAGTTCTTGCCCATTCAAAGTATTCAAAAAATTTTGCATGATAGACAAATTTCATTTGATCTGTGTCCGAATATCTTACCCTAACTTTAAAGATGTGCTTTATCATTCCTCCCAGAACCCCATTTTTCTATATTTTTCAAGCCTCATTTCAACAAGCTTTTTAGGTTTAATTCTCAAGAGAGCATCAAGCTCCTCAAGTAAGATCTCCTTTAAAATCCTGGCTGCTTCTTTATGGTCGCGATGGGCTCCGCCAATTGGTTCAGGCACAATCCTATCTATGACTCCAAGCTTTATAAGGTCTTGTGCTGTTAATTTAAGTTGTTCAGCCGCTTGCTCCTTAAAATCCCAACTTCTCCACAAAATACTTGAACACGACTCAGGCGCAATCACAGAATACCAAGCGTGCTCAAGCATAAGAACCCTATCCCCAACACCTATTCCAAGAGCTCCTCCACTTGCCCCTTCACCAATTATGACCACAATTATCGGAACTTGAAGCCTTGACATCTCAAATAAATTTCTTGCAATAGCTTCAGCTTGACCTCTTTCTTCAGCTCCTATACCAGGATAAGCCCCAGGAGTATCAATTAATGTTATAACTGGTTTGCCAAATTTTTCAGCAAGCTTCATTAACCTCAAAGCCTTTCTATATCCCTCTGGATGAGGCATCCCAAAATTTCGGTAAAGATTTGACTTCGTATCCCTACCCTTTTGCGTCCCTATAACCATAACCGTTATATTGTCAAGTCTTGCCAAACCACCTATCATCGCCTTATCATCTCCAAAATATCTATCACCATGAAGCTCAACGAAATCGCTCATCATAAGATAAATGTAATCCAAAGGATAAGGTCTATCCGGGTGTCTTGCAATTTGAACTTTCTGCCAACGAGTTAAATTTGAATAGATATTTCTCTTCAGCTCCTCAACTTTGCTTTCAAGTTTTTTTATCTCCTCACTTAAATCAACTCCACCACTATTCGCAAACCTTCGCATTTCCTCAATCTTCTGCTCAAGCTCAACTATCGGCTTCTCAAAGTCAAGGACAAATTTTGACATATTTAAACTGACCTTTTGTTTGAAATTAAATGTATTAATGTCCTAAACAAAATCTCAATATCAAGTGCTATTGATTGATTACGTGCATAAAAAATGTTTAATTTTTCAATCTCATTAGGAGTTAAACTTTCGGGATTTGAGATTTGAACAATTCCTGTCAAACCTTTTTTCCCTAAATAAATTTTCCCGTCCGGAGAATCAAGCGGGCGACCGACAAGCGTTAACCTTCCTCTCAAAACCTCTGGCAAAAGTAAAACTCTTTCTCCAAATTCACTAACCTTTCCAGCAAAAACTTTTTTAAAATATACCAAAGGATATACAAAAATCAAAAGTGGAATTGAAAAAACAATGTCCAAAACTCTTTTTGCAAATTTGTTTAAAAATTTGTTAATGTTATAATCAATGTCAAGGACAGGTATATCATCAAGCGAGTCAATGCTCGCTTTACTTAAAATTAAGTCAGAGCCAACAAGAGCAAGCTTGAAGTTAACACCTTTATCTCTAACGCGACTTATTATCGCCAAAATATCAGCATAAGGAATTTCATCGCTAAGAAAAATAACATCATTAATTTTCCTTTCGCGTATTATCCTATCAATGGTGCTAACATTACCAATTATTTCAACACCTTCTATCTTTTGCCCAACTTTTTTAAGGTCAAAATCAACGATACCAACGATTTTTATATTCTCGCTTGTCTTATTCTTAAGCTTCTTTATCAAAGAAATTGCATTTGCTCCTGCACCAACGATTAAAACTCTTTTCGTAACAATTCTTATATTCACAAACGGTATCTTCCCAAGAATTCTTAAAACCAACCTCCATCCCGGGATAAAAACTGTGTTTAATCCTGTCATTACAAGAACTATCATTCTGCTGAAGGCATATTGCTTCAAGAAAAATGTAAGCGAAGATAAAATAAGCGAAGAAAACCATACACCGATCAAAGCATAACCGATTGAAAATTTTCTATTCGTATAAATCCCAAATGAATACAATGAAAATAAAACTATAAACGGCGGGACAATTAAAACTTCAGGATATGCATATTTCGGCAACGCAAAAATTTGACCAAATCTCACAAACTCACCAAGCAAAAATGAAAAAACTACAACAACAAGGTCAATTAACATATCCCAATAATTTTTAAAAAACTTGCCAATCACAGCAATTAAACCTCTAAACAAAATCCCAAATCTCAAAATTATCCCAAGAAGGGCAAATTCTTTATAATGCTTCTTCACAAAGATTCTCATAGCATCGTAGAAAACGCGAACTTCATCTATATTGCTTCTTTTTGTGCTTTCACCCTTAAAGTGAATTATCTGCGTGTAAGGAACATAATAAATTTTCCAACCAGCTTTTTTAATTCTATAACACCAATCCAAATCCTCACCATACATAAAAAACTCCTCATCAAGACCACCAACTTGCTCATAAACCTCTCTTCTTATCATCATAAAAGAACCACTAACTGCGTCAACTTCAGTAACTTCGCCCGGGTCAAGATAGGTTAAATTATATTTTGCAAAAACTTTGCTTTTAGGGAATAAATTTGACAAGCCAACCATCTTTGTAAAAGCAACCCATGGTGTGGGAAAACTTCGCCTACAGGCAAGCTGAAGCGTTCCATCCGGATTTAAAACTTTACATCCAACCATCCCGCACTCAGGATGTGAATCAAGAAACGAAATCAAAACTTTAAATGTATCCTCCTGAACAATTGTATCTGGATTTATCAAAAGAACATATTTGCCTTTAGCGAGCTTCAACGCTTGATTGTTAGCCTTTGCAAAGCCGACATTTTCACCATTTGCAATTAAATTCACTTCAGGAAATTTCTGCTTCACCATTTCAACACTTCCATCCTCACTTGCGTTGTCAACAATAAATATCTCAGCGCTTATCCCTTCAATCGCTTTTCTTATTGAAAGAAGTGCATTTTCTAAAAACTCCTTCACATTGTAATTGACTATTATTATTGAAAGGTCAACGCCCATCCCTTCGTTTGAAAAGTTTTTTAAACCTTAAAATTGAAAGCCTCAAAACCATCAACGCTGCTTCAAGGACGATCTTTTTGCTCATTTTTGACACACCAGACCTTCTCTCAACGAAGATTATCGGGTGTTCAGCTATTTTCAAATTTTCGTAATACGCTTTAACAGTTAGCTCTATTTGAAAAGCATAACCATTTGATCTGATTTTATCAAGGTCAATTTTTTTAAGGACATTTCTTGAAATACATTTAAAACCACTTGTTAAGTCTTTCACCGGAACCCCAGTTAATGTTCGCGCATAAGCATTTGCAAAATAACTTAACAAAACCCTGCTCATTGGCCAATTCATAACTGAAACTCCGTGTGAATATCTTGAACCAATCACAATATCATAGCCATTAAGTGCCCCTTTTAAAATTTTCGGAATCTCATTTGGGTCATGCGAAAAATCAGCATCCATTTCAAACACATAATCATAACTATTTTTCAAAGCAAACTTAAAACCTTCAACATAAGCAGTCCCAAGTCCAAGTTTTCCGGGTCTTTCAATGAGATAAACACGACCTTCATATTCCTTCTGCAAGTCTCTCACCACATTTGCTGTTCCATCTGGCGAATTGTCATCAACAACAAGGACATCAATATCATAAGACTCAGTAAATTTACTTTGCTCCAAAACTTTTGGGATTAAATCTTTTATGTTTTCAGCTTCATTATATGTCGGTATAATCACAAGAATACGCATAGAAATTAACCTTTAATTTTAAAAAACTCGCGAATGCTCTCAACGACATATTCAACTTCATCATCTTTTAACTCCGGGAACATAGGGAGAGAAAGAACCTCTTTTGAACATGCTTCAGAGATTGGAAAATCGCCTTCCTTATAGCCGAGATATGAAAATGCTTTTTGAAGATGCAAAGGTATGGGATAATGAACCGCAGTTTGAATCCCTTTTTCCTTTAAAAACTGTGCAAGTTCATTTCTTTGATTAGTTCTAATCGTATACTGATGATATATGTGCTTATTATACGGCTCACGATATGGAGTGCGAATGTTATCAATATCAGAAAGCCATTTGTTATACTTTTGAGCAATTTCAATCCTTTTATTGTTCCATGCATCAAGATATTTCATTTTAACAAGAAGTATCGCAGCTTGTATAGTATCAAGCCTACTATTCACCCCAAGCACTTCATGATTATATCTAACTTTAGAACCATGAACTCTTATCATTCTTATCTTTTCCGCAAGCTCATCATTGTCTGTCACTATCATCCCAGCATCTCCAAATGCGCCGAGATTTTTCGTTGGGAAAAAACTTATACAAGCAATATCTCCAAATGTGCAAACCTTACGACCTTTATATTCAGAGCCAAGAGCTTGGGCAGAATCTTCAATTATATAAAGATTATATTTTCTCGCTATTTCAAGTATATCATCCATTTCCGCTGGCTGTCCATAAAGATGAACTGGAATGATTACTTTTGTCCTCTCGGTTATTTTTCCCTCAATTAATTCGGGGTTTAAATTATATGTTTTCTCGTCAATGTCAACATAAATTGGTTTTCCCCCAAGTAAAGCGATTGTTTCAGCAGTTGCAACAAAAGTAAACGGAGTTGTAATCACTTCATCCCCAGGCTTTAAATCAACCGCCATCAAAGCAATTTGAAGCGCATCAGTTCCAGACGCAACTCCTATGGCATGCTTTACACCAAGATATTCAGAAATTCTCCTTTCAAACTCTGCAACTTCATCGCCAAGTATAAAATTTCCTTTGTTCAAAACCTTTTGAATAGCCTGATCAATTTCCTCTTTTAAGTTAAGATATTGTCTTACAGGTGTAAAGATTGGAATTTGCATTGGAGTTTAATTTTTTATTTTAAGATTGACCTTTTCCTGACAGAATATGCAAAATTGTATAGATAATTATCTTCAAATCCATTCGAAGCGACATATTTTCAATGTAAAAAAGGTCGTATTTAAGTTTCATTTTCACATCCTCAATTGTTTCATCATACTTATATTTTATCTGAGCCCATCCAGTAATCCCTGGCTTAACTCTAAGCCTGCGTTTATAAAGCGGTATTTGACTTGAAAGTTTCTCTACAAACTCAGGTCTTTCGGGTCTTGGACCAATCAAACTCATATCACCTTTAAGCACATTTATAAATTGTGGGACTTCATCAAGGTGAAGCTTTCTTATTATTCTTCCAACTCGTGTGACGCGAGGGTCATTTTTAACAGCCCAAACCGGACCCGTCATTTTCTCCGCATCTTTAAACATTGACCTGAATTTATACAGTGTGAAAATCTTATCATCTTTGCCAACCCTTTTCTGCTTATAAATTACTGGTCCAGGGGAGTCAATTTTTATCAAAATTGCAATCAAAATCCATAATGGTAAACCAACAACCAAAATTACCAAAGACACAACTATATCCATCAACCTTTTTGCAACCTTTTCCCATGGTTTCATCACCTCAGGCATTATTTCAATGAGTGGAAAGCCATAGATTTGATTTGTCCTTGCAAGCCCACTTATAGCATCGTAAAGGTCTGGAACAATTTTGAAGTTGACATTCTCGTTAACCCTCCCTATCAAATCAATCAACTTTTCATGCTCACTTGATTCAAGCGCAAAGATAACTTCTTTAACATCATTTTTAGCGATTATCTCATTTATTTCCCCCATTGAGCCAAGGACCCGAACACCTTTATATTCACCGCCCTTTTCCCTATCTGTTCTGATAAATCCAACAACTTTATATCCAAGTGCTGGGTATTTTTGAATGAGGTCAAAAATTTCCTTCCCTTTATCACTGAAACCAACGATTAAAGTATTTCTCAAACCTATGCCAGATTCAAGTAGCTTCCTTTGAATTGTTCTCACCGTCAACCTGCCAGCTGAGACAAAAAACATCATTAGAAACCAGTAAATTAATATCAGCAATCTTGAATTTGCAGGTGAATTTGTTGATATATCATCAATAAAAATAGCAAAAAACAAAAATACGACCCCGAATGTAACAGCTTTAAAAATTGTTATAATTTCGTCAAGCCTTGATTTAGCATACCAAGATTGATAAAGCCCAAAGAACCAAAATAAAGCGACCCAGTAGATACTTATCACAATCATTGGTAGAAAAAATTCTGGCTTCACATAATAAGAAAACCACCCACTTTCAACGCGAATATAATAATAAAGCAACCATGAAGCTAAAAGCATTGAAACATCAATTATAAAAACGAGTGTTTTTTCAATGGTTTTTGACATCAGCCAATTCTAAATTTTTTATCTTTAAAACCTCATCATAAACTTTGGCAGTTTCTTCCAACATGCGTTTAGCTGTAAACAACCTAAGAGCTTTTTCCCGTCCAAACTTTCCCATTTCCTCTCTCAAACTTTTATCCTCAATCAGTTTCATTAGAGCTTGCGCTAAAGCTAGATAATCTCCAGGGGGCACAAGGAAACCTGTAATACCATCATCAACAAGCTCAGGAACTCCTCCAACTTTAGTTGCCACAACTGGTAACCCTGCCATCATAGCTTCTATAATTGTAAAGGGTAAACCTTCCCAACGAGAAGGTAAAACGAAAATATCACTATTTGAAAGTATCATAGGTATATCTTCTCTCTCTCCAAGCAACAAAGTCTTATCAGTAAGTCCATTTTGCGAAATATATTTTTCAATTTCACTTCTTAACTCACCATCACCCACTATCAAAAGCTTAACATCAGGCAAAAGTTTAACTGCTTTAAGAAGTGTTATTAAATCTTTCGGTGGCGCTAAACGACCAACATAAATTATAACAGTTTTTTGCCCCATTTTTCCCCTCTGTAATTTTAGAAATGGTTCAGGCTCAACCCCATTGTAAATAACAACAATTTTACTGGCTGGTGCAACTCTAAACTTTATAGCAAGTTCTTTATCATGTTCAGAGACACAGATTATTTTAGTAGTAGCGATTCCAGCTACCTTCTCAATTTGTGCAATCAACCACCTCTTCCAGTATTCCCTACCCTCAGTAAACGCCCAACCATGAGCGGTGAAAATAACAGGCTTAATATTTAACAAAGCTGACCAAAATCTTGCTATAATACCAGCTTTGGTGCTATGTGCATGAATTAAATCAGGTTTGAATTCCCTTATAGCATTATAAATCGGCATAAAAGCCTTTATGTCATTTAAAATATGCAAACGCCTGACGAAATAAGGATTCACAAATACCTTTACACCCAAATTTTCAGCTTCAGCAATTAATCTCTTTTCATCAGCTGAAACAAGCCCAACAGTATGTCCCTTACTAACCATATACCGCATCAAAAGTAAAACATTCATAGAAGCACCACCAAACCCAGCAGATGTTACAACATAAAGTATTTTCATCCCTCATAAATATTTATTTTTCCCACCGTGATTAAAAAGAGCAAATAGAAAGCCAACAAGTATCCAAAAGTGTCTCCAATGTAATGTATCTATAACAAAACTTTGAATTAAAATTCCCACAATTGAACCTAAAATCCAAACTAAGTCTTTAAAATTCTCTTTTGATAAATAAATTCTTCTGAGCCCTGAGATAACAATAAAAATTAAAGCAGATGCAAAAACTATGAAACCAATAATCCCGTTTTCGGTTAAAATACGCAAATATAAATTATGTGCTGATGGAGTTAGCCTTAGAATCCATCCACCCATTGATTTCTGATAATCAACAGAATAAATCTCAAATTGCCCCGGACCTACACCAAGCGGATAAGATTTAAACATATCAATTCCAGCCTTCCAAGCCATAGCTCTACCGTAAATATCATACCACTGCGGACCTCTAAATCTAAAACTTTGTCTAAAAACCTCAAGAACAACTGGTATAGATATTAAGGCGATCAAAACAGAAACAGAAAGAATAAGTAAGAATCTTTTGCTCCTCTGCATAACCAAAGATATAAAACCAATAAATAGAATCCCACTTATCAAATTTAATAAAGAACCTCTTGAGAAAGTTAAAACCACAGAAATGAAAAGAAAAAGAAAAATCAAGGTGTATTTTAAAAACTCCTCTTTTTTGCCGAACAAAACTCTGTTAAGCGCAAACAATGCACCCGAAGATATAAATGCTCCAGCGACATTTGGGTCTTTGAAAAATCCCGCGGGTCTGCCAAGCCTACCTTGAATAAAAAGCAAAAAAATCATCAAAACGAGAACAACTGCGGAAATATAAACTGCAAGTAGATAAAACTTCTTAACCTCTTCCCAAGTTCTCTCGTCCCGGATATAATTTGAAAAGTAAAAAGTAAGTGAAATAGTGTACAAAGTGACAAAAGCAAAAAAAACACCTTTTGAAAAAGATATTGAATAAAAAATTTGAAAAATGTTTAAAACCAAATAAGCAAGCAATAAATGTAAAGCTGGATGCGAAATCCACTTAATATCGCCAGTTATGACCCTTTTAAACCACGAAGAAGCAAAGGCAAAATCAACGGGTGCAGGTTCAAATTCCAACCCCCACAAGAATAAAAGTCCCGCATTTGCTTCCTTCCTTGTAAATAAAACCCAAAACAAGCAAAGTGTAAAAGCGACAATCCACATTGCATAGTAATTTACAAACATACCAATAACAGGCGAAAGAACCGCAAGTAAAAGAAAAAAGTTTTGAATGTCAATTCGTGGAGAATGCCTTATGTCCCGAGATATCGCCTCCATAAACTTATTAAAACCCTCCTAAAATATTTTAAAAGCGAAAATAAAATCAAAAAATATGTCAAAAGACGATTTATCTTTTTCTCATGCATCAATTTAATATAAACCCGTAATTCATTTTTCTCCATATTTAAAAGCTGCCCACTTAGTACACCTATATCAAAATAATTTTTAAATCTAACAGCAAGAGGCATTTCAATTAAAGCAATTCTATATCCTGAAAACGCAATAGAAAGCCACATTAAATAATCATCAACCCCAATAAAGTTATAATCAAATTTAAAGGGGATGTCTGACTTCATTATAACTGAAATTGACGGAATAATATTTCTTAAAGCAAGTTCTGTTTTTGAAATCTCTCTATATGTTAACTTCTCTGGGAGTTCAAAATTTATTTTGCCATCCTGAATAATCCTAACCTTATGTCCTGTTAGCACAAATTCAGGATGCTCAATCATAAATTTAAGTTGTATCTCAATCTTTCTCGGATGCCAAGCGTCGTCATCGTCAAGCAAAGCGATATATTTTTGAGTGGCGTTTTCCCAACCAACGTTTCGCGGTAGAGCAGGTCCACCGCTGTTTTTTTCAAGCTCAATCAACTTTAACCAGCTACTATACTTTTCTTTTAACTCATATAACTTCGCTTTTGTTTCTTTATCACTCCCATCATCAACCAAAATCAACTCAGCTGGTCGCCATGTTTGCATCCACACTGACTCAACAGCTCTTTCAATTGTATCCTTGCAGTTATAGCAAGGTATTATAACGCTAACGGGTGCATCCATTTGCTTAAGTTTGTTTTATTTTAGCAAGTGATTTAATTCTATCCCTTTCGCTTTGGTTTAATGCTTTAAACCAAGTGAAAAGCATAAAAGCAAAGGTTAAAAAAATCACAGACGAAAGCTTAAACCAAATGCTCAAAAAATCACCAACGAAAACAAATAAAGTCAAAATCAATGAAGCAAAAGAAATACTTAAAATTTCTCCATTAAAGAAATCTCTCACATCAACAAATTTATTTCTGAACATTAACCAGTAAAGCAAAACCGCATCAACTAACTGTCTACCTATCCATCCAATTCCTGCACCCAAAAGTCCAAACCTATAAATAAGAATTGAAACAAGCGGAATATAAAAAATAAGTTCACCAATATAAACCTTTGCTGTTAAATCGGGTCTTCCAACACCTTGCAATAAAGTAGCAGAAAATCCAGCAATTGAATTTAAAAGAATTCCAAAACTGAGGATTTTAAAAACTGTTGAACTTTTAGAAGCAAAATCAGAACCAAGCCATATTTTCAAGATCTCGCTTGAAAACACAGATAAGATGAAAACTATCGGAAAAAGAACTGCAAAAGTTAACTTAACAGCTTTTGAAAATACACTGTTAATTTTTTCCCTCTGACTTGCTCCACTCATCAAGCTAAAAGCAGGAAACAAAGTCATGTTTAAACTCGCTGGGATTATCCATAACCTTTGAACTATCTCAAAAGGGGCAGTGTAATAAGCTAAGACACCAGCTGATAATATCGCAGCGATCAAAAATCTATCAAAATAAACGAGAATTGGATTCATAATATTTGTCACCGTCACCCAACCACCAAATGAAAGTAAAGTGGGTAAAATTTTAAAATCAAAAGAAAAAATTTTTTTAATGCTTGGACATACTTTTAAATCAAATAAAAATAAAACAAAAATCATCAAAATTCGCATTAAAACCAAAATAATTACTATGCCGTATAACTTAAAACCAACAACTGCGCCAGCTATTGACAACAACAATACACCTATCTTAACAGGGACAAGGACAGCATTTACAAGGTCAAAGCGCTGATGGGCTTCAAGAACACCTTGAAAAGATGCACTGACAAGAATGATAGGAATTGAGAGTGCAATTACATAAAACGATAACTTTGTCTCAAAAATGATATCCGGGGTTATATTTAAAAATTTTTCAACTACCAACGGCGTTAACACAAAAAATATCAATCCAACCAAAACCCCAATTAATACTTGAACCAGCACCGATGTCCAGAAAATTTTCGCGATTTGATCAAAATTTGACTTCGCAAGAGCATCTGCAATAAATTTTGTTGTTGAACGCCCAAGCCCTAAATCAAGCATGGTTGAATACCACATCAGCATCCACAAAAGAGATAAAATTCCAAACCTCTCAACCCCTAGATATTTAATTAAAACTGGAACACCGATAATTGCAGCTATAATTGGAAGGGATTGACCAATCAAATTAAAAATTGTATTTCTAACGATTGACTTTCCAGATGTGGGATTTATTGTCTTTGTCATACAACTTTATAAAGATTGGCAATTTTTTGCGCAAAGTTGTAGGTCTTTATTTCAAGCGAATTTAAAAGCTTCTTTTTGTTAAGAAATGACTCACTTAAAAATGCAACCACAACAAACAGAACAAACGACGAAGCAAAAACAGACAAAACAATCAATGTTCTAAACGGTCTTGCCTTTCTCTCTGGTGGAACTGCCCTGTCAAGAACTTGAACCACCGGAACATTCTTTTGCTCCTCAATCTTCGCTTGCTCATAAAGCGGAACAATGAACTCAAGAAGCTTATTTTGAATCTCATAATCACGATAAAGGCGAAGATATTGTAACCCAAGCTCAGGCATATCCTTGAAAGGAACAAATAAACTCATTTCACCTTTCAACTTATCATTACCTTCTTTCATTTGATTTAATCTTCTTCTCATTTCGTCAATTTGAATCTTCGCTGACCTAACTTCAGCAGCATCTTCGCCAAGCTGTCTTTGTAAAATTCCAAGTTTAATTTCTTCAGTAATTATTTGAGCCTCAAGCTCAGCTGCTGCTTCAACCGACGCTTTTGTTTGCTCGGGCAAATAATAAATTCCATACTTTTGTTGAAATTTTTTAAGTGTATCTTCAGCTGCCTTTAAATCAGCGAGATTTTGAAGATATCGTCGCTCAATCACAATCCTATTATTCCTCGCTTCTTCAATGTTTAACTTTATATTTATCTCGTTCAAAACATCAACGAAATAATTCGCCATATTAGCTGCCCTTTGTCTGTCTTCATCATATACATTTATCACAAGAACACCATTCTCATCAATTTCAAAATCAGTATTCCCACGAAGCTTCTTTATCGCTTTCTCCATTGAAGAGTCCTTTATGCCATAAACTTTAATAAGATCAAACTTATTTACAACTTTCTCCATCGCTGTTCTACTGTTAAGAATCGCAAGATAAGTAAAAAGTGGAAGTTGACCTCCACTTAAACCCCTTAAAAATGGAGCAAATTCACGAATAGACTGACTAAAAACGCCAAGCCCCCCCAAAATATCGGTTTTTCTCGGAGCAACAACCGTAGCTGTCGCTTTATATTGAACAGGTAAAAGTAATGCGACAACAACCGCAATTAAAGTGATGACAAAAACATTGATAATTATAAATCTTCTCCACTTATAAAGCACATAAAGATAATCCCATACCCCAACCTCGGACGGCTTTCCATCGCTTCTTTCAATTGGATTATTGCTCATCTTTGACTTATGATTTTTTGAGGTTTTTTTAAAAACTTAAAAAATGTCAATTAAATAATCAAATTTTGTGCCCGGGGCGGGATTCGAACCCGCACGGGCTAATGCCCACTACACCCTGAATGTAGCGCGTCTCCCAATTCCGCCACCCGGGCAAATTTTGTTTTTAATTTAAAAACTAAAAAGCCAAAACACAAATTTACCTGTTAACTCCTACTCTACCACTCAACCAAGCTGAAATGACAGCAAAAATACCACTAAGATAAAATCCTACCCTCAATCCCCAAAATCCAGCAATTAACCCACCAAGCCCAGGACCAACAACATTTGAAAATGTCGTAAAGCTTGAAGCAATTCCCATCACACCGCCTTGTTTATCTTCACTCACACTCCTACTTACGAAAGAGTATAAAACTGGCGTCATACCTCCAAGAAAGAATCCTAAAGTTGCTCTAAACAAAATTAATGCAAAAATTGATTTTGAAATCCCTTGCAATACAAATGAAATACCAGCACCTAAAAATGAAATTGTTAAATTCTTTCTATATCCAGCGAAACCATTTCTTTTAACATCTCTATCGTTCTTTCTCCCCCACCAAGGTGCAGATAAAATCGTAAAAGCTCCAGCAATTGAGAACGCAAATCCTGATAAACTTGAAACATGCTTAACATCTCCGGAAATATACTCAACAAAAAGAGCAAATATCGGTTGCACAAGCATGATGGATGTCTGAGATAAAAAAATCAAAATTAAAGCAATGCTGACATTTTTATTTTGAACGAAAGCATACTTATAATTTTCAATCAAATTTTTAAACTCGTTGCTGTTTCTATTAGATGCTTTCCTCGTCTCCCTTGTCCCCCAAATCAAAAGAAAACCAGCGATAAAACAAATTATCCCAGTCAACTGAAATATATGTCTATAGCCAATCAAATCAGCAAGAACGCCACCAAACAGCGGACCGAGAAGTTGTCCACTTGAAGTAGCGGTTTGAAGCACACCAATAGCATAACCTTTTTTCTCGTAAGAAGTTTCAGCTGAAATAAAAGCTAAAGCAGAAGGTATAAATCCACTTATAGCACCTTGAATAATTCTGAACACAAAAAGCTGATAAACATTTTGAGACAAACTTGTTAAAATTTGGGCTATCCCGAGCCCGAAAATTGCACGAACCATAATTAATTTCCGCCCAAATCTATCGCCAAGCGTTCCCCAAGTAGGTGTCGTAAAGAAAGAAACAATAAATGGTCCAGCAAACACAATCCCACTCCATCTTACTACACTCGCTTCATCACTTACCCCAAGCTCGCGAATAAAAAATGGAAGAAACGGGACAACCATACTCATGCCCATCATCGTAATGAACTGAGCAACCCAGACGATATATAGATTTTTCTTCCATATCTCCATCTATAGTTAAGAAGTGCTTTTCATTAATTTGAAAAATAACCTATTCCAAAAACAATGTGAAACATCTTTATAAATGTCTCGGCTGTGCCACCAAAGATACCTGCATTTATGATCTCACCCCAAGTATATTTCAACTCAAGCAACCCACCTAAATTTTTATAAATCTTGAAATCTAAACCACTGGAAACTTGCACCACGAAATCATTTACTTCATATCTTTCAAAAGAAAGTGAATCAACAGTCGCCTCAAAATGTGGCATTGAAATCCCAACACCAAATTTTAAGAAAGGCAAAGCAACTTTGCTATCATAAGCGAATCTATATCCAAAATTTAGCAAAAGATAATTCAAACCATGGGAAATGGAAAAATTTTGAACTATATCTCCAAATCTAATAAGCGAGTCAATATAAGAATTTCTATAAAGCCCGTTAACTTTAACGATTTGCTCGGGGTTTGAATAAACCTTTGAATGGATAAATTCAAGCTCGGTGAAAATTTTTGGGTTTATGAACTTTAAAGCGTAAGATATCTTCAAGCCGTAATATAGCGGGAATTCAAAAGATTTATCTGTTAACTTAACATTCTCAAATTTTAAAAAAGTTTGATTTATATCTTGTGCGATTTTAAGATATGTATCTGACGGAAAATTCTTCCCAAGGTATGCCGAGATGACAAAATTTTGAGAATGGCAAAAGTGAAAAAGAACAAAGAAAAACAAGATGAATTTTCTCATTAAAAATATCATTCTTTAATTTTGAAAAAGGCGGGGAAAGCCCCCGCCAAATTTTAATTATGGATATAAACCACGAAGCTTAACAGCTTCTGCCACTCTTCCAATCCCAAGCATATATGCAGCCATCCTCATTGAAACATTATTCTTCAAGTGGATATTGAGGACTTCATCAAATGCTCTCTTCATTATCTTTTCAAGCATACTGTAAATTTGCTCCTCGTCCCAGAAAAGATGCTGTTCATCTTGAACCCATTCAAAGTAAGAGACCGTAACTCCACCAGCATTGCAGAGTATATCAGGTATGACGAACACTCCCTTATCTTCAAGTATCGCGTCAGCTTCAGGAGTTGTGGGTCCATTTGCAGCTTCGGCAATAATTTTTGCGTTTATTTTTCCAGCGTTGCCTTCATGAATAGCGTTTTCAAGTGCTGCAGGAACAAGGATATCGCACTTTAAAGCCAAAAGCTCATCAGAACTTATTGGCTCAGAATTTGGAAAGCCAATGACAGAACCAGCCTTATTTTTATGCTCAATAAGTTTCATCACATCAAGTCCCTTGTCATTATAAATTCCACCCTTTGAGTCATTCACAGCTATAACTTTTGCCCCAACCTTTTCAAATAACATTGCTGCAACTGAACCTGCATTTCCAAATCCTTGAACTACAACTTTCGCCCCATCAAGTTTAAGTCCAAGATGTTCAACCGCCTTCTGAGTTGTATAAAATACACCACGCCCAGTTGCCTGGTCACGACCAAGAGAACCACCAAGCGCAACTGGTTTACCTGTGACAACGCCAGGAACAGCATAACCTTTCATCATGCTGTATGTGTCCATTATCCAAGCCATAACCTGTGGATTTGTGTAAACATCTGGAGCTGGTATGTCCTTTTCAGGTCCGATCAAGGGTAAAATTTCCGCAGTATAACGCCTTGTCAATCTCTCAAGCTCGCCTTGCGACATTTCTTTCGGGTTGCAAACTACTCCACCTTTGCCACCGCCAAACGGGATATTAACAATTGCACACTTCCATGTCATCCAAAAAGCAAGAGCCTTAACTTCATCAAGCGTGACATTTGGGTGATATCTTATACCACCCTTCGCCGGTCCACGCGCTGTGCTGTATTGAACGCGATAGCCCTCAAAATGCTGAATTTTACCATTGTCCATGCGAACCGGGAAATTAACAATCAAAATCCTTTCGGGATACTTGATGTGCTCGCGGATGTCCCATTCAAGATTCAAAAGGTCAGCGGCTCTGTCAAATGTCTCAAGAGCCATATCATAAATTGACCTCGCCCCGTTTTTAAGTGCTTTTTCCCTCTCTGATATCATAGCTGTTCTCCCTGTTTATTTTTAAATAAAAAATCCCGAATATAAAGTTCGGGATTTACCTAACTTGGGTTCCACTTTCAATCTCATCAAGCGTGGTTATAATTGTTAGCTTATCATCTTTTACAGCTGCAAGAAGCATCCCTTGAGATTCAATCCCCATCAATTTAGCCGGTTTCAAATTTGCAACCACAACAACACGCTTTCCAATGAGCTCCTCAGGGCTATAGTGCTTCCCAATCCCAGCAACGATCTGTCTTTCCTCATTACCAATTTTAACCTTTAATTTCAAAAGTTTTTCAGAATTTTTCACCCTTTCACATTCAATAACTTCAGCCACTCTCAAATCAATCTTCTCAAAATCCTCAACTGTTATTTGGGGCTTAAACTCAATTTTCTCCTCAACAACTTCACCAGAAGCAACTTTTAATTTTTTTATCTGCTCCTCTATCTCAAAATCCTCAATCTTTCTAAACAAAATCTCAGGTTCACCCAGCTGATGCCCAGACTCAAGCAAAAGCTCATAAGCACTATCCCATCTAGCTTTTACAATATCATCTTTTATGTTAAGCATTTTCCATATTTTCCTTGCTGAAAATGGTAAAACTGGCTCAAATAAAATCGCAAGTGCTCTCACCGTTTGCAAGCATAAATTTATAGCTGTTGCCGAACGCTTCGGATTTTCCTTTATCATCTTCCATGGCTCAGTATCGTTGAAATACTTGTTAACAAACCTTGCCAAATTCATCGTCTCAAAAACCCCATCCCTTATCTTAAAATTTTCATAATTTTCAGAAATTTTATCCACATACTCCTTCAATTTTGCAATTAATTCCCTATCAATCTCCTCAAGCTCAAACCTCTCTGGAACTTTGTTATCAAAATATTTCCTCGCAAATGTCAGCGTCCGATTAACAAAATTACCAAGTATATCAGCAAGCTCATTATTATTTCTGGCTTGAAATTCCTTCCATGAAAAATCCGTATCTTTTGTCTCAGGTAATATACAAGCAAGCGCATAACGAAGCGGGTCAGGTTCAAATTTTTCAAGATACTCATTTAACCAAACTGCATAATTTCTACTCGTTGAAAATTTTTTGCCTTCAAGATTTAAAAACTCATTCGCCGGAACATTATCAGGAAGAACATAAATTTCTTTCTCTCTCCCTTCGTTCCACGCCATCAGCATAGCAGGAAAAACAATACAATGAAAAACAATATTATCCTTACCAATGAAGTGAATTAACCTTGTATCCTGATTTTGCCAGTATTCACGCCATTTTTCAGGTTGACCTATCTTTTGAGCCCATTCCTTTGTCGAAGAGATGTAGCCAAGAAGCGCATCAAACCAAACATAGATAACTTTACCCTCTGCACCTTGTATTGGGACTTTAACACCCCAGTGTAAATCCCTTGTCACCGCTCTATCCTGCAAACCTTCTTTAAACCAAGAATAAACATATTGTTTCACATTTTCCTTCCAATCGGTCTTTGTGCTCATCCACTCCTCAAGTCGCTTTTGAAAATCTCCAAGCGGAAGATACCAATGCGATGTATCTTTTATAACTGGGGTTGAACCACAAATTTTACACTTTGGCTCAATTAAATCAGTTTGCTCAAGCCAGCTACCGCACTTTTCACATTGGTCACCTCTCGCCCCAGGCGAACCACACACAGGACATATTCCCTCAACATATCTATCCGCAAGGAACATCCTATCCCTTTCACAATAAAGTTGCTTCGTGGTCTTTTCCTTTAAAATCCCCTTTTTATAAAGCTCAAGGAAAAATTCACGAGCAGTTTCATGATGAACCGGCAGCGATGTCCTTGAATAATTATCAAAACTTATCCCAAATCTTTCAAAGCTGTCTTTGTTCATGTAATGATATTTATCAACAACTTTTTGGGGACTTACACCCTCCTTCTCCGCCGTGATCGTAATTGGAACACCATGTTCATCTGAACCACAAATGTAAATTATATCCCTTCCCTTTAACCTTTGATAGCGAACATATATGTCGGCTGGAAGATAAGCCCCAGCAAGATGCCCAAGATGAATAGGTCCATTTGCATAAGGAAGAGCTGCTGTGACGAGTATCCTTTTGAAATCCTTGTTCAATTCAGTTGCAAGATTTTGTTATCGGTCGTTAAGAATTTAATAAAACAAAATTTCTAAACCAAAATTTTCAAACCTTTGGGAAAATTTCTCTACTATGTTTAAATGCTTCTGGCGGAATTAGCTTCTTTATCTCATCAAGCGTATACCTTTCCCAAATATCATTTCCGTAATGCACATAAACATAATTTTTGAAAATATCAAACTTCTCAATCCTACCCGTCCCTCTTTCAGTTTGAATCTCATAATCAATCGGTGGAAAGTTTTTCAAAGCATCAAAATATGTCTCCATCTCAAACAAAAGACAACATTTCAACCTTCCACATTGCCCTGACAATTTCATCGGATTTAAAGGCAAATTTTGAAATTTAGCATGCAAAAGCGTGACTTTATTAAATTTCTCAAGCCATGTAGAACAACACAATGCTCTCCCACAACTTCCAACCCCGCCAATTTTTTTAGCCATATCCCTAACACCAATTTGCCAAAGTTCAATTCTCGTCTTAAAAATTTTAGCAAGATCTCTAACAAAAGCTCTGAAATCAACCCTACCATCAGCAGTAAAATAAAATATCAATCTGTTGCGATCAAATTGGTACTCAACATCAATTAACTTCATCTCAAGATTAAACTCTTTAACTCTTTGCTTGAATATATAACTTGCCCTGATTTCATCTTCTCTGTTTTTCCTTAATCTTTTCAAATCTTCTTCATTTGCCAAGCGAATCACATTTTTCATCACCTGCCCAACTATACCAAGGAATGCCCTCTTTTTATGAATCTTCTCACCAACAAGATGAACTTTTCCAAGGTCAATACCGCGAATAGCCTCAACCAAAACATAATCCCCAGGTTTAAGTTCAAGTTTAGGTTCGTTTATAAAGAAATCACGACGGGAGCCTTTAAATTCAACTTCAACTATATCAAGTGTATGCTCTATCTTTGCAAGTTCTAGGTCAAACGGTTTTCTAAAGCATGACTCACACGGTAGTTTTGCTTCCTCAACTTCAAGCCCTTCTGGCTCTGCCCCAGCGACAAGTTCTTTGCTAAGTTTTTCCCATCCACTTTCAAACAAATCCCAGTCTTCATCAAGCCAAAATGGTGAATCTATTTTCCTGTCCATTGCATTGCACCTGTTTGTTTTGTTTTAATGTAAGCTTCACCCATAAGTTCTGATAACCCAATAGCAAGGTTTATCAGTATCAAATTCAACTGAACATTTTTTTCAACGCGCGAAATAGCTTCCTCAACCAGCGCTATCGCCTTCTGATAATCAATCTCGCCATAGTTTGCGACAAACTTCTTCAACCTATCTATCATATCTACATTTATAACTTTATCCTCCATCCCAATTTTGAGCATAAGCGCATCTCTAAACCATGTCAAAATAATGTGCAAAAAATTCTCAAATTCACTTCTTTCATAATCCGTGACTATCTTCTCAATTTCAAGCAAAAGTTTAACAACTCTTCCTGATGCAACTGTTGCGAGAAAGTCAACAGGTTTTATTCTTTTATCTTTTACCGTGATATCAAGCAGCTCAATCGCCTTACCAAAACTTCCATTTGCAAGCCTTGCTATAAGCCTCGCTTTTGTCTCGCTAACCTCATATCTCTCAATCAACGCCTTTGCAATCTCATCGTCTGAAAGATAAGAAAACCTTACAAGTTGACACCGGGATATTATCGTCAAAGGAAGTTTATCTTTATTTGCTGTCGTCAAAATTATCACAGTTTTTAACGCTGGCTCCTCAAGCGTCTTCAAAAAAGCATTAGCAGCTTGCTCAGTCATAGCATCAGCCTCAGATACAACTATCACCCTCCACCCCGGAAGAATTATTCCCCGAGAAATTTCTATCTTTATCTCCCTTATACTATTTATCTTGATGCTGTTAGCCCTTGGAATTGTAATTTTATGATACGGGTTTTGCGATTTTAACTTTACCTGCTCTTGAATAATTTTTATTTCAGATTCATCAAGTTTATCAAGTGGTGAATCGTCTTTCGTTTCATTTTTCCCCAATGGAAGTTTAAAAATTGACTTGAAATTTGGATGCGAAAATTCAGCAATATTTTTACAGCTTTTACATTCATCACAAGCTTCCCCTTCCCCTCGCTCACAATTTAAAGCTTTTGCAAATTCAATCGCCATCGCATCTTTCCCTACACCCTCGGGACCATAAAAAAGGTAAGCATGTGCCACTTTACCTTTGAGAATTGCCCTTTTTAAAATCTGCTTTACTCTATCTTGACCTATCACATTTGACCATGCCATTTGACAAAGACTTTTTCTTAGAAAGTTTGACCAACACCTATGTGAAACACCATATCCTTTAAAATTTGCTTCAAGTTTTTCCTAAAAATCAACCTTTGCGTTGCTCCCGGCTCATAAACTTTAAACCCAAAATCAAGCCTGAAACCTCCAAAAAATGTCAAATATCTTAAACCAAAACCACTTGCAACTGCAAGCTGATTAAATTTAACATCACTTAATTTATTCCACAAATTCCCAACATCAATGAAAACAACGCCACCAAAATTTCTCCAAAAAATTAACCTGCTCTCAAAATTTGTTTCTATTAAAAGATTTCCACCCAAAGCTGGATTTGGAACATTTCCTAACTCTCTAACTCTCCATCCTCTCACACTCGCACTTCCACCGGCAAAAAATCTTCTATTTACAGGTATCGGCGACAAATCAAATTTCCTTCTTGACTTGATAAAATATTCATCCGCAAAACCTAATTTTAATTTAAATGCTAAAACAGAATTGTTCAAGCTTAAAAATTTTCTATATAGCAAAGTGAATTTATAGTACTGTGAAAACGGCAAAACCCTCACCCCAGCACTACCTATAAAGTATGGAACAAACCCGCTCTCTTCAACTGAAAATGTATAAGAATATCCAGACTTTGGATATATAAGGTCGTCAGTCCTTTCAACTTGCAAGGTTAAAATCAAAATGGAGTTCAACTGTCTCTGGTAAAGCTTCACAAGGGCTGAATCAACTGAGGCTTGAAATTTTATATCTACACTTTCAACATCCCAATCAAAAAAAACTGAATACTCATTAGCAGTTCTATGTATAAACCTGACCCTATTTCTCGCTATATTCAACACATAGCTTTTTTGTTTATCAATCATAAACGATAAGCCAAATTCTCCCGGAACCTTTCGCCCCAAAAGGTAAGGTTGATTTAGCTTAAAATTTAACTCAATGAGCCCCGCGTTTACAGTATCCGTCAATATTGGAAATTTACTTAAGCTTAAACTTTGAACTTGAAACCTTATGCTTGATGAGAATTGCCTTCCGCCACCGAGAAAATTTCTATTTTGATAATCCAAAGAAACCCCAACATTAAAAGCATTTCTTTCATCGCTGAAATAAATCGCTGGTGAAATATCCTGTTTATTTCTCGGTAATAAAATAATCCCTACATCGGCAAAGTTTATAGTGTCATCTCCACCTACTTGCTCAACGCTGGTTCTTATACCCTCAAATAGCCCCGTCTGCGACAAGTTCGTCTCGGTTTTCAAAATTAAACTGCGATTGTAAAATTCGCCAGTCTTAAACTCAATTTCTCGCCTGACCAATCCTTCAGAAATTTTCATCCTCGTCGTGTCTTCAAAGAAAATTTTTATATCCTTCACCAAAAATCTTCCACCAGGGCTAAATGAAGCAAAAATAGAGACAACCTTATTTACTGTGTCAACTTTAACTTGAATTTTTGTCTTGTCAACATAAGCGTTTGGATAACCATTATCATAAAGTAAATTTAAAATGCGTTGTATTTCCTCTTCAACCAAGAACCTGCTATATCCACCCCCAATTTTAAGATGTTGAAAATTTAACGCGATATCTCTTAATGAATCCGGAATTTGCTCAAGCCCTGCGAATTCAATTTTCTCAATTTTATACTGCTGATTTTCCTCAATTAAAAATATCAAATTTGCTTTCTTCCCCTCGTAGTCATATTGTATCAAGGTGTCAATTTTAACATCAAAAAAGCCGCTATCAAAGTAGAAATTCCTCAGGTTTATTAAATCATTTATAAGCCTGATTTTTTCAAGATATTGTGGTTTTTCCCCGAGCCGTTCGTTAATTTTATAAAGAAATTGCCAAAACTTCGCCGGACTTTGTCTTGAAACAAGAACAGAATATAGGCTTTTATTGTCTAAATTTTTATTTCCTCTAAATTCAATTTTTTTAAGTTCAAAATTCTGCCCTTTAATTTCATTCGTGGAAACTCCCAACAAAATGATAAAACTCAAAAGAACGAAAACTAATCTCTTCATCTTTCTCTAAATTCAATTAATTAAAAGCCCCCCGACAAGCGTCGGGGGAAGTTAACATTAATATTCATCCTCTTCACCATAAAGGTAATCGTCCTCATCTTCAGGTGAGTAATCTGGCCAGATATCTTCAATCCCATTGTATTCTTCATCGGTATCCTCAAGCTCCTCAAGGTTTTGAATTACCTCTGGAGGAGCTCCTATCCTTTTTGCATATTCAATGAGTTCACGCTTTGTAGCAGGCCACGGTGCCCCTTCAAGATAACGAATAAGCTCAGGCGTCCACAACATAGCTTGCTCAACCTCCGTTAGATTTGTTATTTAATTCTTGAACAAGTTCTCTATACTTTGCTGGGTCAACATCTTCAAAGAAATAATTTAAAGGATTTTGCGGAATCCCATCCTTCCAAATTTCATAATGCAAGTGCGGTGCGGTCACAAGACCAGTCGCACCACTTAAAGCAATTTTGTCACCACGCTTTACCCTCTGACCTTCACGAGCAAGCGCCCTTGAAAGATGAGCATACAAAGTCACATAACCAAATCCATGGTCAATCTCAACTATAAGCCCATATCTTCCCCTGTAACCGACATAACTTACAACCCCATCACCAGTCGCATAAACTGGAGTCCCAACATCAACTACAATATCAATCCCCTCATGCATAGCCCAAATCCCAAGAATCGGATGTCTTCTATATCCAAACTTTGAAGTTAAACCTCCTTTCAAAGGTAAAATTGCGGGTATATGCCTAAACTTTTCTTGATTAGATTTATACTGCTTGTAAATTTCTTCATAGCTTTTCTGTTGAAGCTTAACTTCTCTTTCAAGCTTACTTAGCTTCGCGAAAGATTCAGCTAAAAGTCTTTCCGCTTCTTCATCAGAAAGGTTAAACTCATACTTTTCTTCAACACCTCCAACCGCAACTTTCTTTATATCTTCGTCTATCGGTCTTAAATCCACCGCAAGCCTCAATTCCCTATCTTGCTCAAGCAATTTAGCAACGAGAGACTCAATTTGCTGAAATTTTCCCCTCAAAACCCTCAATTGTTCTTTCAAAAGATTATTCTCGCGCTGAAGCTTTTCAGCCCTTGCTTTCCCAAAGCCAAGAATATCACCAGTAAAGTAATTCAAAACAAAAAGTAAACCTAAACTTAAAAATAAGACAAGCAACACAAACCCTAAAAGTTTAAGGTGAAATTTTTTAACCTCACTAAAAGTTAAATTTTCGGTGTTAATGTAGAAAACTTTCATCTTCATAGGCATCTCCTTCCTATATTTTACTATTTTACTATCTGACTTGAAGATAATGAATTTAACTCAATTTGTCAAGTCCCTTCATTCAAATCCAAGCGAAAATTGAAATACTGTCTGACCCCAAAGCAACACATCACGCTTTAATGTCTTGAAAATAAAGCTCTTACCTAAAATCACCCTCAAAGCGCCAATTGGTGTATCAAAACCAAGTTCAACCCCAAAACCTTGCCTTAAATCCTCCCACCTGATTGATTCAAATTTCTCCCACGCAGAACCAATGTCATACCGAAAAGAGATAAAATTGTCAAACAAAATTCTCACCGGATTTTTAAACCTAACCTCAACTCCGCCAAGAATAATTTGCCTTCCGTAAACTTCATCTTCTCTAATCCCCGAAAATGAGTTTATGCCCGTAACAGAACCAAGAAAAAACTGTTGAGAAAGCGGTGTCGATTCATCGCACAAGCCAAATAAGAATTTCAACTTCAATGTCCCATATTTAAAATAAGTATTGTAGTTCTCGTATGCAAAGTAAATTCTTGAGTAAGAGATATCAGAACCGAGAAACTTTTGAGACATCTCATAAAAAGCATTTAAATAAACGCCTCGCTCCGGAAAATATGCCCTGTTTCTTGAATCAACCGTGATATTCAATTGCAATTTTGCAATTATATTTTCTTCATCTTTAAATTCAGCCCTTGAAACATTTTTAACAAGCGCCTTCTCCACTTGATATTTCAAAAGCGTATTCCCAAGCTTGCTAAGTTGACCCCCAGCCGATAACGAAAATCCAGTACCAATAAACTTAACTTCACCCTCATTTTTCAACGAAAAACTTCTCTCACCCAAAATTGTCCTATATGTATAAACTTTTCTCTCAAAATGGAAAAGACTTAAATTGTAAGTCAACATAGTTTGCAAAATTCGGTCAACTTTATATTCAAATTTTAAAAGCGAATTCCTCATACCACCTTGAAATGTTAAACCAAGGTCATCGTTAAAGCCAAGTGTATTTTCATTTCTAAAATCAGAAAAAATTTGCATCCCGCGCTCATTATCAACCCTTACCCCTAACCTTAAAAATTGAGATGACGCCTCCTGCAAATCAAACATGACATCAATGCTATCATCAACCCGATATTCAAATTTAACTTGCGAAAAAAGATTTGTTGCCCATAAACTTTGCATCGTTTCTATAACCTTGCTATCAGTTAAAATATCACCTGTTCTAAACTTAACATCGCGAAATATAACAAAATCCTTCGTCTTCTTATTTCCCAAAATTTTTATCCCAGATACATAACCATCGGTTAGATAAACTTTAAGCGCACCATTAATCTCATCAAAATACCAATTCCTCACCCTGACGAATGGAAAACCAGCTTGATGAAAAACTTTTAAAATTTCGCGCTTAATTTTTGCAACATTTTGCTCCGAATAATAAATTTCACCATAAGGTATGAAAGTAAAAACTGAATCACTTATTACGACAGAACGAAATAAGCCAAAACTATCAAAATTAATCTCAAGTTCTTTCGGCGATTGTGGATAGACATTAATTTTTTCTATCTTTGGATTTAGTGCAGTTTCAATAACTATGTTGTAAACTCCAGCGGTATCTTTTTTAACCTCAACATTGATTTTTTTATATTCGCCCGTCGCCAACAACTTACACATAGCCTCCGCAAGGTCAGTAAATTCACAATTTTGTCCAAGAAACGAAATAACATCTGCAGGTAAACCATCCCCATAAAGATTTAACTTGTAATTTGAAATTTTACCTATCTCTCCATCTGATGTTAACTTATACTTTGAATTAACAAATGAAATTATTTCCTCAATCTTTTCCCTTGCTATTTCCTCACCCTTTTTAATTATAAACCCTGCCTTGTTAAAGTCAGCTGAGCTTATATCACCAAGCTCCGGTTTTAAAACTATGTCAGATTTTTCAAGTTGAAAACTATTTGAAAGTTGCATCATTATGCCAACAATTTGGTCAGCTGTGTTCCACGGAAGCCGAATCTCCGTCGGACTGCGAAGTGGACTTGTAGCATCAACAGTTATAATTACATCATAACCAAGGTCTCTTGCAACATCTACAGGTATATTTGAAATCAGCCCTCCATCAACAAGGACAAGCGAATCAATGATGACAGGTTGAAATACAAGTGGAATCGTAGAACTTGCTTTGACGGTGTAAACTAAATTTCCACTTGAAAAGACAATCCTTCGTCCACTTACAAGCTCGGTTGCAACAGAGTAAAACTTTGGATTTAAATTTTCATAATTTGTTTCATAGTGAAAAGGTGTTTTGAAGAAAATTTTTAGAAGTGATTCTGTGAGCTTTTGCCCCGAAATCACATAAGATGGGATAAGCGGTCTTAAACCCTTAAAACGAAAATAGATGAAACTTTTCTCAACAAGATATTTTCTATCAAGAAATAAATTTGCTCTATCTTCCTCTTCACCGAACGATAAAATATCGTCCCAATTTGTCTTAAGCGCGAGCTTCTCAATTTCATTTGCCCTTAATCCCGCACAATAAAGCCCACCAACAATACTTCCCATACTTGTCCCAACTATACAATCAATCGGTATATTGTATTCTTCAAGAACTTTAAGCACTCCAATATGAGCCAAACCTCTTGCTCCACCACCGCTTAAAACAAGTGCAACTTTGGGACGTTTTAATTCATAATTTATAGTTTTAACTTCTTCGTTGGTGTAAAATTTTATCTGAAAACTTTGCGAATGGAGATTAAAAGTAGTGAGCAAATAGAAGGATAAAAGAATTAAAAAACTGGGGGCTTTTGCCCCCAGCGAAAATTTATACCTTGACATATTTGCAAACAAGTTCATATGTATTCACAACATTTAACTTCTGCAAAAGCAGACTAAATTTTTTCTCAAGCGCATTGCCAATTTCTTCCCTTAATGATGCTGGTAAATCCCAAAACTCTTTCTTGAAAGGACCAAATCCTTTCTTCCTCGTCTTGTAAATAAACTGCTCCTCAGTATCGCCAGATTTCCACTCATCTTTGAACTCTTTTTTCAAAAATTCATAAACTTCACGCTTAAAATCATCCGGGAGCATTGAGTAAATCATATTTTGAAACTCCGTCGCAAGGTGAATTTCAGCTGTTCCAACCTGTGGGAACTTGTCAAATAATTCCTCTGGCAAAGTTGAAGCCCCGTGCTGAACCGCTCCAGATAAACCATACTCTTTACGAGCAACTTCGGAAAGCGTTCTCAATGTTTCAAAATCAATTTTAACTTGAGCTATCGTCCCATCTGGTAAAGGAATTCCACCGTGCGTAGTCCCAGTTTGAACACTTATCTTGCTTATGCCCTTATAATTTCCCTTCTCCGCAAGGAGTCTAAGATAACCTGCCATGTAAGTCCTTAATTCCTCTGGAGTGCTGTTCTTTCCACCAACTTCACCGATCTCACCACCAACGGAAATTTCAATTCCTTTAGGCTGAAGTTTTCGTATAAATTCAGTCATTTCAGCTGCGACTTCACAATTTGGTCTTTGCTGTTCGTCAAGCGTCGGCTTACTTAAATCAACAAGAGTTGAACTATCAATATCAATGTTATAAAATTCTGCTTCAATTTCCTCTTTGACTAAAGCCTTAAGCGAATCAATTTCCTTTTGCGGGTCTTCAGCATATTTCTTTGCGCTCACTTGGACATGGTCCCCTTGAATGAAAACTGGACCTTTATACCCTTCTTTTATGCAAGCTGCGAGAACACACGCTGCGTATTCGCTTGGTCTTTGAAATGTATAACCGATCTCAGATTTAGCAATCTCAAAAATAAACGCGCCAACGTTATGTTTTTTAACAGCACGAAGATAAGCTCTTGCAACATCATAAGTTAAACCTCTTATATTCACTGCTGGAACTGTAAACCCGCCAACCTCACCCCTTCCCATCGCCTCATAAAAATGCTGTATTGACGCTGGGACAGCACCAAGCTTTTTCGCAATTCCACTTATTAATTTGCGAATTTCAACTTTCAAATTATCATCAGGATTAAAAACAGCGTTGTAAACAAGCTCATCAATCGCCTTATCTCTTAACTTCACCGGATCAATTATATTCACATCGCCATCAAATTCAACAATGCCAGCGAGATAATTTTTCAGTTCAATTAAATCTTTAAACATAGTGCCACCTCCTTTGTTTAAAATTTTTCAAGATTTTGTTTTTCAAGCTTTTATTTGTAAATTTGCATAGAAGACAAAAGAAATTTAAGAATTATTGACTTTTCAAGCAAACTTTTGCTTGTTCCATGAGAGAAAGAAGCGCTAAAACAAATATCACCTTACCCTTAACCCCAAAGGATCACAAAACTTAGCACCCTTTCCACCCCTCCCAAATTCTGACACCTTTACAAAATAAATCAATCACAAAATAATTATGGAGGTATTATGTCCAGAAAAAGAGTAATTATTATGGGCGCTGCTGGAAGAGATTTCCATAATTTCAACATGTATTATCGCGATAACGAAAACTACGAAGTTGTCGCCTTCACCGCAACGCAAATCCCAAACATTGAAAACAGGAAATATCCACCTGAACTTGCTGGTAAGCTTTATCCAAAAGGAATCCCAATTTATCCAGAAGAAAAACTTGAAGAATTGATCAGAAAATTCCAAGTTGATGAGGTCGTCTTTTCATATTCAGATGTTTCACACCAATATGTGATGGAAAGGGCATCAAGGGTAATTTCAGCTGGTGCAAGCTTTAGGCTTTTAGGACTTAATCAAACTATGCTTGAAAGCAAAGTTCCCGTAGTCGCAGTCGTCGCAGTCAGAACGGGATGTGGCAAAAGCCAAACATCAAGAAAAGTTGCAAAATTGTTAAGAGAAATGGGATTGAAAGTTGTCGTAGTAAGACATCCAATGCCATACGGAGACCTAAGAAAGCAAGTGGTTCAAAGATTTGCGTCAATTGAAGATATGCATAGACAAAACTGCACAATAGAAGAAATGGAAGAATATGAACCGCACATTGTAAATGGCGGTGTTGTTTATGCTGGTGTTGATTATGAAAAAATACTTCACGAGGCAGAAAAAGAAGCTGATGTCATCATTTGGGATGGCGGAAATAACGATATGCCATTTTTCAGACCCGATCTCACGATTGTCGTCACAGACCCGCATAGACCTGGACATGAATTAACGTATTATCCCGGAAGTTCAAATTTAAGGATTGCTGATGTAGTTGTGATAAATAAAGTTGACTCTGCAAAACCTGAAGATGTTGAAACGGTAAGGAATAACATAAGGGAAGTAAATCCAAAGGCTACAATTGTTGAGGCTGCATCACCGATATTTGTTGAAGATGGTTCTTTAATTCGCGGTAAAAGAGCGCTTGCTGTTGAAGATGGTCCAACACTTACACATGGAGAGATGAGCTATGGAGCTGCTGTCCTTGCTGCGAAAAAATTTGGCGCAAGTGAACTTGTTGACCCGCGTGAATATGTCGTTGGCTCAATAAAAGAGACATTTGAAAAATACACCCAGATAAAAAATCTCCTACCAGCAGTTGGTTATGGGAAGGAACAAATGAAAGAACTTGAAAAAACCATAAATAGAACACCTGCGGATGTTGTCATAATTGGAACGCCAATAGATTTAAGGCGTGTGCTTAAACTTAACAAACCAAGCGTCCGCGTAAGATACGAATTACAGGAAATTGGAAAACCAGATTTATCAGATATCTTATCTGAATTCGTTTCAAAAAACATAAAGGCAAGAAAAAATGAGAAATAAAGATTTCATCTCAATTCACGACTTAACAGTTGAAGAAATTCACAACATTTTTGAGCTCGCTAAAGAAATGAAATCAAATCCGAAAAAATTTTCAAAATCGCTTGAAGGAAAAATACTTGCGTTAATTTTTGAAAAACCATCCCTGCGCACAAGAGTAAGCTTTGAGGTTGGGATTCGTCAACTTGGTGGAGATGCAATTTATCTTGCACCAACTGATATTCAAATGGGAAAAAGGGAATCAGTTTACGATGTCGGGAAAACGCTTGAAAGAATGGTTGACGGCATTATGATACGAACTTTCGGGCATGAAATTGTCCTTGAGCTTGCGCGAGCCGTAAAAATTCCAGTTATAAACGGATTAACCGACCTGCTTCATCCGTGTCAAGCTATGGCTGACTATTTCACGATGATTGAGAAAAAAGGAGACTTAAAGAACTTAAAAGTTGCCTTTGTCGGCGACGGAAACAATGTATGTCACTCTTTAATGTTTGGTGCTGCAAAACTTGGTGTCAACTTTTGGGTGGCAACACCAAAAGGATATGAACCCAAAAAGCAAATTTATGAGCTTGCAATTGAAGACGCAAAACAAACTGGAGCAAAAATAAACATAGTTAACGACCCCAAAGAAGCTGTAAAAGATGCCGATGTCATCTATACCGATGTATGGGCTTCAATGGGTCAAGAAAGTGAAGCTGAAATCAGAAAGAAAATTTTCCAACCTTATCAAGTCAATAAAGATTTATTCTCACTTGCAAAGCCAGATGCAATTTTCATGCATTGTTTACCAGCACATCGCGGTGAAGAAGTCACAAACGATGTAATTGACTCCCCCAATAGTGTAGTCTTTGATGAAGCGGAAAATCGCCTTCATGTTCAGAAAGCAATTATGTATGAACTGATGAAAGAAAAATAAAAAATTTGTTGAAAATTAAAGAAATTTTACAATGTCTTCAAAAACAGCTTTGCTTGCAATTGGTGGTAATTCACTCATAAGAGCTGGGCAACGGGGAACAATAGAAGAACAGTTTAAAAACGCTCGTATGACAGCTGAATATGTAGCAGAACTCATAAAAATGGGATTTAACCTTGTGATCACACACGGCAATGGACCTCAAGTTGGAGCTCAGCTCATAAGGTCAGAACTGGGCTCAAGTCAAGTTTATTCAATGCCACTTGATGTGTGCGTGGCATCAACCCAGGGAGAAATCGGTTACATACTTCAAAGTTCAATTCAAAAATCTCTCAGAGAAAAGGGAATTAAAAATCCTGTGCTCACAGTTATAACCCAAGTCGTTGTAAGTGAAGATGACCCGGCATTTAAAAAACCTACTAAACCTGTCGGACCTTTTTATACTCGCGAAGAGGCTGAGCAAAAGAAAAAACTTGGTTGGGAAATAATTGAAGATGCTGGGAGAGGTTATAGACGCGTAGTCCCATCCCCAAAACCAATTGATATAGTTGAAAAAGAAGCAATAAAAGAATGCTTAAACAACGGAATAATCGTGATTGCTGTTGGCGGTGGCGGAATCCCTGTGATAAAAAAAGATGGAGAATACATTGGCGTTGAAGCAGTAATTGATAAAGACAGAGCATCGGCAGTTTTGGCAAAATACCTTGAGGTTGATTACTTTATAATATCAACCGACTCAGACAAAGTTTACCTTAATTACAAAAAACCTAATCAAAAAGCACTTGATGTTATAACTGTTGACGAGGCAAAAAAATTTTACGAGGAAGGACATTTTCCACCTGGAAGCATGGGTCCCAAAATTGAAGCAGTTATTGATTTCATTGAAAATGGCGGTAAATGTGCTATAATTACATCACCAGAGAATTTAACCGAAGCCGTAAATGGTAAGGCTGGAACAAGAATCGTAAAATCAAAATAAATTTAAAAATGCAGAAACTTCAACATGTCATTGAGGCACAGCAATTTACACTTCCACTGATACGAGAACTTTTTCAAATAGCTGACCAAATGGAAAAAGTCCTTGAAAGAGGTGGAACGCTTGATTATCAAAATAAAATTATGGCTTCGCTATTTTATGCCCCTTCTACAAGGACAAGATTTTCATTTGAATCAGCGATGTTCAGACTTGGCGGTAAAGTCATATCAACTGAACAAGCACACCTTTTTTCTTCTGTAATCGGTGGTGAAACACTTGAGGATACAATAAGAGTCGTATCAAACTTTTGCGATGTAATAGTTTTAAGACATACTGAAGTCGGTGCTGCGAAAAGAGCTTCGCTCGTTTCATCCGTTCCAATAATTAACGCTGGTGATGGCAAAGGCGGTCAACATCCAACGCAAGCTCTGCTTGATCTTTACACAATTTACAAAGAGCTCGGTTATATTGATGGATTGAAAATTGCTTTCGTTGGAGACCTTGAACAAGGGCGAACGGTTAGGTCGCTTGCGTATTTACTCGGCAAATTTGAAAGAGTGATGATTCACTTCATAGCTCCAGATTTCTTGCAAATAAGAGAAGACATTCAAGATTACTTAACAAGACACAACATTTGGTTTACGCTTGAAAATGATCTAAATAAAGTTATATCAGAAGTTGATGTCATCTATGTAACGCGAATTGAAAAGGAAAGGTTTGGCGATAAAGTGGATATATACGAAGAAACCGTGAGGAATTATTTCATCAACAAAGATATAATCTCAAAAATGAAAGAAAAATCAATAGTGATGCATCCCCTACCGCGTTTAAATGAGATTTCACCCGAGGTTGATTCTGATCCAAGAGCTGCATATTTCAAGCAAACTAAAAATGGACTTTTGATAAGGATGGCATTGCTTACGATGGTTTTGTAAAAATGAATCTTTTTTTGTATAATTGAAACTAAAAAAGCTTGGTAAGGGAAAATGGCGATAAAGACAACCGCATTTGGTTATCCTAAAATTGGTCCTAACAGAGAGCTTAAAAAAGTTGTTGAAAGCTACTGGGCTGGAGAGATAACGAGAGAAGAACTTTACAAAAGAACAGAAGAGATACAAATACATAGACTTGAAATTTTAAAATCCGCAGAGCTTGATTACATCCCATCAAATGACTTTTCGTTATACGATTTCATACTTGATATCTCAACCATGCTGGGTGTGATACCTAAAAGGTTCGGGGATAAACTTGACATAGACACATACTTTGCCATGGCTCGCGGAAGTAAAGATGCCATTGCCTGTGAAATGACAAAATGGTTTGACACAAACTATCACTACATCGTCCCAGAATTTGAGAATGATTTTAAACTTTTGAAAAATCGCCCACTTGATTCATATAAATTTGCTAAGGAAAAACTCGGCATAGAAACCAAACCAGTTCTTGTTGGACCTTTTACATATGTTTGGCTCGGCAAAGTTCCACAAAAACAAGAAGGGACGCTTCTTGTCCATATGGTCAAAGCAAACGAAAGCCCAAGATTTAAGGAAATTGTCCTTTCAATTTCAAAAGTTTACAACCAAATTTTAAAAGAACTTGAATCAAATGGGGTGAAGGCTATACAACTTGATGAGCCAGCTTTGGTGCTTGACCTTGATGGAAGCGATGTTGAAACTTTATTTGAATCATATAAGATACTGACAGATGGGATTAAAAACATTGAAATTTTCATTCACACATACTATGAAAGTCTTTCAAACTACGATGCAATTGTCTACAATCTCCCAGTTAACGGCATCGGGCTTGACTTCACAATTAACGATGAAAACTTTGAAAGCTTAAAGAAATTCGGTTTTCCGAAAGATAAAAAACTTATCGCGGGCGTAGTTTCAGGACGTGACCCATGGAAGATTGATTATGCTAAAACGGTTGAGTTGATAAATCAGATTTTAAAATTTGTAAGCGATGATAACTTAATTCTTTCAAATTCTTCGCCACTTTTCCACTTGCCCGTTTCATTAGAACCAGAGAAAGGTCATCTTGATGATAGATTGATTGAGCTTTTATCTTTCGCAAACGAAAGGCTTGAGGAGTTGAAAACATTGAAGAAAATTTTTAACGAAGGTGCTCCTGTCCCAAAGCAGAATCTTCAAGCTTTAAGGGATGAATTTAAAGATGAAACAGTTCGCCGTAGAGTTGCAAGCATAGACGAGAAAAATATTGGTAGAAAAGAACCCTTCAAAGAAAGATATAAAAAGCAAATTTCAATCCTCAATCTCCCCAAATTCCCGACAACCACGATTGGGAGCTTCCCGCAGACAAAAGAAGTGCGAAAAGCAAGAGCAGATTTTAATTCTGGGAAAATTTCACAAGATGAATATGAAAATTTCATAAAATCTCGAATAAAAAATGTCATAGAAGTTCAAGAAAATCTCGGGCTTGATGTTCTCGTCCATGGTGAATTTGAAAGATCCGATATGGTTGAGTTTTTCGGTCAAAAGATGCGCGGATTTGCATTTACAAAAAATGGATGGGTTCAATCCTACGGGACAAGATGTGTAAGACCACCTATAATTTATGGCGATGTATCAAGACCTGAACCAATGACTGTAAAGGAGCTCACATATGCACAATCTCTGACTTCAAAACCTGTGAAAGGGATGTTAACCGGACCAGTGACAATTTTAAATTGGTCGTTTTACAGAAAAGATATACCGAAAAAGGAAATTGCGTATCAAATAGCGCTTGCCTTGAGAGACGAGGTAATTGACCTTGAAAAAGCTGGGATAAAGGTCATTCAAATTGATGAACCCGCCTTTAGAGAAGGTTTACCGTTGAAAAAGTCAAAACAAAAGGAATATCTTGAATGGGCTGTCAACGCTTTTAAGCTGACAAATGAAACTGTAAAACCAGAAACACAGATACAGACCCACATGTGCTATTCCGAATTTAACGAGATAATTGAATATATTTATGCAATGGATTCGGATGTAATTTTAATTGAGGCATCAAGGAGCAAAGGTGAAATTCTTGACGCCTTTGAAAAATTCAATTACGACCACGGGATAGGTCCGGGCGTATATGATATTCATTCTCCTCGCGTTCCAAAGGTTGAGGAAATGCTTGAGATAACGGAAAGAGCCATCAAGGTGCTTGATAAAAATTTAATTTGGATAAATCCTGACTGTGGTCTGAAGACGCGAAATTGGGAAGAGGTCATACCCTCGCTTAAGAACATGATTCAAGTCGCAAAGATAATGAGAGAGAAATACGGCGACTAACATACATCACTTAAAAATTTCAAAAGGTTCTCATTAAACCTTTCACTATTCTCAAGGTTGCTCAAGTGCCCTGCTTTGGGTATAAGAACAATTTCACTGTTTTTTATCTTACTGTTAATCGCTTGAGCAAGCGAAGGCGGAGTTAACAAGTCATCCTCACCGACGATGATGAGAACGGGTGTATTTATTTTCTCAAGTATATGTGTTGTGTCAGTCCTCGTTGCAAGAGCTATCAATGTCCCTGCTATACCTTTTTCATCGTTTTCAATGATTAAATTTTTAACAAAAGAAACAACTTCATTTTTATTTTGGAATGTTTTTGGTGAAAGCGCACCTTTAATAAATTCATCAGCGAATTTCTCCTTACCATGGGACTTCAACATATGTAGCATTTGAGCTCTTCTTATCTTTGCCTCATTTCCATCAGCTTCACTCCTTGTATCACAAAGGACCAAAGCATGGAAAAGAGACGGCTGTTTCTCATAAGCGCGCAAAATCACATACCCACCCATTGAAAGACCACAAGCTATAACTTTTTCAACTTTCAAACTTCTCAACAACTCAATAAAATCATCAACGAGATTTTCAAACATATATTGCCCATCCCCCACCTCACTTTGTCCAAGCCCACGACAATCGTAAGTTAAAATTGAATACTTCCCTTTTAAAGCTTCAACTTGGGAGCTCCACATTTTTTGACTAAGCGGAAACGCGTGAACAAACGCAATAACTGCAGATGATTCAACCTCGTAAAAATTATAGTCAATTTCAACACCGTTAATTTTAATTTTCATCTTTAAAGTCCTCCATCTTTGTTTTAATCAAAGGACAAGTATTTTAAAAATGTAAATTAACTTGCCTAAAAACAAAAAAGGGGCGTCATTTGACGCCCCCTCGTTCATAAGTCAACCGCAACCATTTTACTTCATCAATAATGCTTTCCTCGTCATTGTAAATTCCTTGCCATTCTCCTCAAGCGATCTTGCATACATCGTGATGAAATAAACACCAGATGCAACAGGAGTGCCATCCTCATCCTTACCATCCCAATATACCTGATACTTGTTCGGGTCAACAGCACCATTGTATAACTCCTTAACCTTCTGACCAAGAGCATTCCAAACTATTAACTTAACACTTGAATACTCAGGAACCTCAAATTCAACAGTCGTCCCAGGGTTAAATGGATTCGGATAATTCTGATATAACATATATGTCAAAGGCAAAATGCCTCCAGCCTGCTTGATATCAAAGTTAACATCGTAAGAAAGATTGCTTATGCTTGCTATAACTCTCGGCTCAGCACCAATCAACTGCTCAACACTGACATTTGGAATTACTATCGTTATATACGATCTATTTCCTACCTTTATCACCTTACCACCATCAGCATACAAAAGTATGACTATCCTATTAAAATCGTTCCTCGCCCATGCAAGCTTCAAGTCAGATGCGTCGGGCAACCTCCATACATCAAGCTTGCCCGGTAAAACAGAGGAATTAAACTCAATCTGAATCCCTCTTAAATCAGAACCGCCGTTCTTAACGCTAACTCTTATCTTACTGCTCTTTTGCCCTGCATTAAACACCTCAAAATTAACAAACACATCAGCTGTAACTTTATCAAACTTTGAACCGCCACTTACCTTCGCAAAAATCCCAGGTGCAAAATTATCACCACCCGAAATCCTATATGCAGGTTTACCCTGAATCGCTGTAATTGCATAACTTGGCCAAGCCCCATCTGTCACAGCATCTTGCAACACCGCAAGATCCATAAGGTCAAGAACATTGTCGGGATTTCCGCCAGAACCGTAAACATCAGCTGAAGTTCTATCGTTATTATCTATATTGGCATTATTATAAACTATCGGGGATTCACCCTGCGTTGTCTCGTAAAAATATCTGTATCCTTGATACCAACTATTTTCCGGATCCTGTACCTGAACAGCGGAATAATTTTCAATCACAACATCTGCAAGTGCAGTTACATCAGCCACATTTATAAATCCATCCCAGTTTATGTCCCCATATTTGCGAGCATTTGTGTATCCAGTTCCAGTAAATACAGGAGCCTGATCCGTTGGTGTCGTTGAAGCATGAACATTTAAAGTTGTAATTCCATCCGTTACAGTTTGAGTAGATACTGTATAAGGAGGAGATGTAGTTCTTATTGTTGCTTGTGATGAATTTGTCAAAGTTATAGTATAATCACCATCCGTCGCTGGGGCAGTGAAAGTCAAAGTCAAAACAAGATACGAGGCAGTAGTACCACCTCCATCCTTTAACATTTTACTTTTTGATTTACCATAAATCGTAACCCTGACACCACCTGTAATATTTACTTTACTTATATTAAAATTAGATGCAATTGAAGAGTGTAAAGCAACAGATGAAGTGTTAATTGTTATGCTTGTGCTTGTTATACTAAATCTCCACGACGAGACTCCATGTGTTTGCCCCAGGTTTCCATCATTCCAATCCAACCTTACATAAGCTTGATTACCGCTTGAGCCCGTTTCAACATACACATCCGAAACAGACCATCCAATAGTGAGAGTCTGAGCAAATGCTTCAAAAACTAAAAACGAGAGAAGAAGCCCTGAAAGTATTATCTTTCTCATCATGACATCCTCCAGAGTTTATTTGAGTATTTTTTAGAATATACAAAATTAAAAATCAATTGTCAAGATTTTTATACCTGAATTAAAAATTTATAATTTCCAAAATAACCATAGGCTTTGCGTTTATGTAATCAATGCAATCATTATGTATAAATTACTGTGATACATATCACATTTTTCAAATCAACGATGCTATCATTTTTAGAAGCCTGTTTATATCAAAAGGTTTTTCAATAAACCCAGCGACACCTGTTATCTCTTCTTTTTCAGATTCAGTGATATAACCTGTTGCAATTAAAACCTTTACATTTGGATTTATCAAGAGAAGTTGGGCGAGTGTCTCCTTACCGCTCATTTTCGGCATATTTAAGTCAAGTATCACAAGGTCAATTTCATCTTTGCGCTCTTTATAAATGTTAATCCCTTCAACTCCATCTCCAGCGACATAAACTTTAAATCCTTCTGCTTCAAGAAGTTCTTTGCCTACAATTCTTATCTCCTCTTCATCATCAATTAAAAGTAATGCCCCTGTTCTCTTAACACTCACCTTTGTTTCACCCTCCACTTTTTCGGTTTCCTTATAAACTGGGAGATAAATTGAAAACTTCGTTCCTTTTCCAACCTCACTATAAACTTTTATAAATCCACCATACGAGTTCACAATTCCATAAACGGTGGATAGCCCAAGCCCTGTTCCTTTGCCAGCTGGTTTAGTTGTAAAAAATGGTTCAAACAATCTTCTCTTCACCTCATCCGTCATTCCAATCCCCGTATCTATCACATGCAAAACTATGTATTCAACATCGGACCCTTTTTCAAAACCATTTCCAATTCTATTTTCAGTCTTAAAAATTAATTTCCCGCCCCCCGGCATAGCATTTTTCGCATTAACCGCAAGGTTGAAAATTATCTGCTGAACCTGTGCCTCCTCACCAGGTATAATATGATTCCAAGCTTCAAGATGTGCGACTATCTCAATATTTCTCGGGAATGTCTCCTTGAAAACTTTCACAGATTCCTCAATGAGATGATGAAGATCAATTGGTTTAAGTTCCCCCGTGGGTTTCTTTCGCGCAAAGGTCGGAAGCCGTTTTGCAAGTTCAGCACCGCGCAAAGCAGTTGAATTTATGGTATCAATCCATTTCATATACTCCGAATTTTTCACCTTTATCGCCAAAAGTTGTCCAGCACCAATTATGATTTGTAAAATATTGTTAAAGTCGTGTGCAATTCCGCTTGCAAGCGTCCCAAGTGCCTCAAGTTTTTGAGCTTGTTGAAGAGCCTCCCGCCTCTTCTTCTCCTCAGTGACATCAACTATCATTCCCTGCGCAGCTGGCTTCCCTTCATATTCAACCCTTTTAGTATAACCCTCAATAAATATCACCTTTCCATCCTTCTTTAAACCCCTTGCACTCCACCTGTTAATTTCAATCTCACCCTTCAACATGCGCCTTAACTGCTGATTCAATCTCTCCCTATCATCAGGATGAATTAAAACCGAATAATCCTTAAGATTTAAAATTTCATCTTTCGTATAGCCCAAAATTTCACAAAATTTATCGTTTACAAATTTAAAACCAGACGCATCTATCAAATAAGCCCCAAAAAATGGATTTTCAACAATTGACCTGTATTTCTCCTCCGATTTCAAAATCTCAACAGTTCTTCTTTCAACTTCCTGCTCAAGGTATTCGAAAACCTAAAATTAAGATACAATACTAAAACAATACCTACGACCATACTAAATCCACTTAACATAACAAATAATAGATCAAGGCTTGAAACCACATTATATAATAAAAATTCTTCATGAAAGCGATAATCGCAAATTATAAACCTATTTCCATTTAGGTTAACTGGAGCTACTGCAATAGCCAGAAGCACTCGCCTTGAATCTTTGTACAATCTGGTTGAAAAAATCTTCGCTTCATTTATCTTAACAATGTCTTTAAACATGTGTGAAACGGACTCAGGCTCATCAACCATTGAACTTAAATACTGAAGGAAATTTTGGGAACAAATTTTTTTATCATCTGCAGAAACGATTGAATTTAGCGTGTCAAGTATGATAATGTTTGAACTCGCATCAAGGACTTTCTTCAAATCGTTTCTTAAACTGTCAAGATTTACCTCAACCCCTATTCCACCATAAAACTTTTCGTTCTCTTTAAAGTATGGATAGAAAATGTAAAGTTTAAAATCCCCATCCTTATCCCTAAAAAATACTGATTCAACGGATCTATCTTGTGAAAAGCTTCTATACGGTATCTCAAGGTTCACTTCTTTCGGATGCGAATAATAAATTTTCCCATTGCTGTCAAAAAAGAAGACATTTGATAAAATCATCCCATATCTTTCCCTTAAACTTCTAACCGTATCTTTTACCCTTTCGCGCTCAAGTCCACTTTTAATTAAAAGTTGGATCTTCATCGTTATCGTTAAACTCTCAATTTCGCGCTCGGTTTCGCTTGCGAAAATTCTCATCGCCTCCATGTCCTTAGAGATGCTGTTAAGAAAGAACTGTTCTTGGTAATTGAAAATCATCCCTGTCACAAATGTCATCGTCAAAGTAAGCATAATAGCAACAAATACCAAAACAAGCGCAAGCCTTCTTATAAATCTGGGCTTGACAACGGGTAAATATTTAAATTCATATTTTTTAACAATTATATGAGATATTATTAAATGAACGATGCTAAATGTTAAAAATCCCCAACCGAAGCTCTAATAACCTCAGTAGAAAGGAAGATTCTATCCAAAGTTAATGGCGAGATGTTCGTATTTAAAATCCACAGCCATAAGATTGATTCAAAAAGGTAATAAAATGAAACTAACTTTATCAATTTGCTTCTATTTCGAGCTTTTTCACAAATATCTTTATTCGTATACATAATATCACCAAGGACAAAATAAGCGATAAAAAATTGAGCTTGAATTAGGATATAAAACACATCGGTAAATATGTGAAGCATCTTTTCATATGATTGCACAAGAAAGTATGGGATAAAAGAAAGTAGATAAAACAAAATTATAAGCGTAACCTTTTGCAGTGTTTCCTTTAAACTCCCTATGCTTGTAAGCCTAATGAAGAATTTATAAAACGAGATGGAGCCAAAAATTAAAAGGAAACCAGCGATAAGGTAAATAAGCTGAATAAAAATTAATTCAGCACTTGTGATGATTCCAAATTCAGTAGTTATATAAAATGCTTTGTAGACCCCAGCAAGATAAAAAACTGCCGAGAAAAACAATAGAGACGAGCCCGTCCTTTTTCCGGTTAAAGATGCCAATCTATATGCAAGAACGGTAAGAGAAACTACTGGCAAAAGAACATAAATAAACTCAAAAGCCTTACTTACAACTCTAATCAAATGCGTTTCCATTAAAATCTTCTCCCATAAATTTTACTCAGCAATACCTTAAAGCTATAAATCATCATCTACTTCTGTTCTTGTGAAGTTGCAGCTGGTTGAGATTGCCCGGGTTGAGGCGAAGGAACGGTAACAGGTGGAACTGATTTAGCCCTTTGCTGTATTATGCTTTCACGGACATTCTCTGGTGTTTTACCAGGGAGAAAGAAGAGATTGATTACAATTGCAAGCAAAAGAAATATTGCCCCAAGCGTTATCGTCGCTTTGGTCAGGAAATCCGCCGTTCTTCTTATGCCGAAAACTGTTCCAAATCCTGCGCCTCCAAACGCTCCGGCAAGCCCGCCTCCTCTTCCAGCCTGAAGCAAAACCGCAATTATAAGCAAAATCCCAACAATTATCTCAATCGCAACTAAAACGCCATACATTGGAATTCATCTCTGTTTTTTATTTTACAAAATCTAAACCAATAAAATTTAAAAAAAATTAATTAAAAATCAAAATTAACTACTCCCCTCGCTTTAAGATTCGTCCCCCTGTTTTTCCAGTTAATTGACCTTTATCAATTGTCAAAACACCATTAACCCATAAATAAATAACACCTTCTGCATATTGATGTGGATTTTCAAATGTCGCTTTGTCTTTGAATTTTTTATAATCAAAAACGACTATGTCTGCATAATATCCAGGTCGTATCATTCCCCTGTTAAAAATTTTCAACCTCCAAGCTGGAAGTGATGTCATCTTTCTTATCGCTTCCTCAAGTGTTAAAAGTCCGAGCTCTTTTACATACCTTGCTATCACTCTTGGAAAAGTTCCATAAGTTCTCAGATGTGGGAATCCCATTCCTGGCTTTGCTACACCCCCATCGCTTGCATGCATAGTCCAAGGGAATCGCATAATTCTTTGAAGGTCATCTTCATTTAATGAATGATAAATCGCCATCGCTCCACCATTTTCAACAATTTCAATCACAAGTTCAGCAGCGTTTTCAAAGCTTGGTTCAACTTTTCTTTCTTCAAGGATTTGTTTTAATGTTTTACCTTGATATTCGGGTTTCCATCTACAACTTCCAATTTGAATGTTTGCTGGGTCTCCACTTCCGCGGTCGCTTTTCATGTTTTCAATTATTCCCTGCTTTATCAAACTTCTTAATTCGGGATTTTTTAGCCTTTCAAGAAGTTTTTCATTCCCACCTTCCATTGCCCATCCTGGAATTAAAACAGTTATACCTGTATGAGTTGCAGTATAAGGATATTGGTCAAGGGTAATATCAACGCCTTCCTCTTCTCTTGCTCTTTCAATTCTAAGGAGCGTTTTCAAGCTCATTCCCCAGTTGGCTTGCCCGACAATTTTATGATGTGTTATTTGCACAGGTATTTTAGCCTCTTTCCCAATTCTTATCGCTTCTTCAATTGCTTCCATAATTTTGTTTGATTCACTTCTCATATGAGTTATGTAAATCCCGCCATACTTACTTGCAACTTTAGCGAGTTCAATTATTTCCTCTGTATCTCCAAATGAGCCAGGTGGATAAATAAGTCCGGTTGATAACCCAAAAGCACCTTCTTTCATCGCGTCTTCAATGATTTTTTTCATTTTGTTAATTTCCTCACGTGTTGCTTTTCTGTTTTCCCATCCCATGACTGAATCCCTTACACTTCCATGACCGACGAAAAATCCGATGTTTGCACCAAGCTGAAGTTTTTCAAATTCCGAAAAGGCAATACTTAAAGGCAAAGGCGATGAACCATCGTTCCCTTCAATCACTGTCGTAACCCCTTGCCTTAGGACATTCTCCATCGTGGGGTCAAAAATAAGACCGCTCCTTGCATGCGAATGAATATCTATAAACCCTGGCGCTAGATATAAACCCTCAGCTTCTATAACTTTTTTTGACTTTTTGTCATCAAGATTAAAACCAACATCAACAATTTTATCCCCTTTAATTGCAACATCTCCAATAAACCATGGCGCACCTGAACCATCAATTATCCTTGCCCCCTTTATGAGATAATCATATTCAAAATCCTGCGAGACTAAATAGGAAAGCAAAGAAAAAATAAGCAAAATAATTCTCCAGATCATGGCTGACTACTGGATTTTTATTTTCAGAAGTTGACATTTTCAATGTAAATAATACTTCAACGGATTTGGCTCAACTTTACATTCTTCAGCTATCAAAAGATTTGAAATTTTACCTTTATCTCTAAGCTCAAACAAACGCGGGACAATTTTATCTCTAAGCTCAACAGGTGTAATCGGGTTTATGTAAATGTTCGTTCCTCCCTCAAAACCTGCGGGGACATTTATCCTCCACTTTATCAAGACATGCCAAGGCATTTTGTAAACTGAATCAAACGGAGTATAATACCACTCTTCATTACACGGGATTTGATTTCCCATTGCGGAGTGAATTGCATAAGCGAGGTCGCTCATATCGCGAAGCTCTTCTTCATCAAGTTCAAATGGTCTCCCAGCTTTTGACTTTGAGTAAATTGCAATCGTTGGGAAACGATAACCAAACCCAGCTAAAGCAATGGCGTTTTCATTTTCAGCAAAAACAAGATTATGATAGCCAGCAAAATTAACAGCATATTCATTGTAAACATTCGGATTTTCTCTAACCATAGCAATCTGTCTTTCTATCGTCGCTCCCCAATCATCAAGCCCAACAAGCTGTTTATGAAGGTGGTCAAACGAAGCGCCAGCTGGTCTAAGCCAGTTTTGAAAGACAGCTATATAACGAACATAACGGTTTGAATTCATTATATCAACCATTGCATCAATTGTAAACTTAAAGTACCAATAGTGTTCTTCTTGGGTTAATTCACCCGATGAGCATAAATCACTTGTCCACTTTGCGCCATCAATGTAATGACGTCTTGCGATTATAAGCTCATGACATCCACCGAAGAAGCTGTCCGCCATTTTGAGTTTTTCGTCCGTTGGAATTGCGTTTATCTCTTCTGGAGTTTTACCCATCATCATCAATTTATAATGTATAAGCCCGAGGACATGCTTCATACCTGCAGGATTTTCAAGATAAGACTTTTTCCACTCTTCTTTTTCTCTTGTAAATCTATACTCATAATTTTTTCGCCAGTAGTCAAGAGTTACTATCTCAAATAAGTTTCCAACTCTTCTAAACTCAGCAACGATGTCAAAGTATTTGTCGGGTGATAGATAGTCAATTTTTTTATAGCTCCCGTCTGGCTGTCTAACAAGTCGTGATTTTTCAGGTGGAACTTCATAATATCTTTTCTGACAAAACGAGCAATAATCTTCAGGGTGATGAATTTCAATTGGTTTTGCAGTTTGGGGAATTTCATTAGTTATCGGTTTATTATTCCTTCCCGGGACAGACCATACTTCACTTTCCGTAAATGGGTTAATTTGCTTCACTGTGCCATCGGGCATTATCAAATAAAGCGGTTTCATAACTTCAAAGTCTTTAATTTAAATAGCACTCAAATATAAAAGTTAAATTTCAAAAAATCAAGCCAAAACCTATTGATTTTTAGTCAATTGGCTCATTTCCAAGCCCGCGTCTTTTCATCAAGCGCTCAATTTCATCAATCGTTTTAGGAGCACCCGCTGACAGAATTTCATAGCCATCTTTTGTAACAAGAACATCATCTTCAATCCTTACGCCGATATTCCAATATTTTGGGTCACAGTCAGAACCAGCAGGAATATAAATTCCGGGCTCAATAGTTATAACCATCCCAGGTTCAAGATTTCCAGGAATTCCAATATCGTGAACATCAAGCCCGAGATGATGTGTGACGCCATGCATGAAATACTTTCTTGCTTCACTTTTATCTTTTATTATTCCAAGTTTCAACAATCCATCTGCGATAACTTCGGTCGCTTTAAGTTGAAGGTCAATGAAGCTTGCACCCGGGCGAATTATTTTAATCGTTTCCTCTTGGGCCCTTAAAACTATCTCATATATTTCTTTTTGTTCTGCTGAAAATTTCCCATTTGCTGGGATTGTCCTAGTCACATCAGCGCAGTAATTATGATATTCAGCCCCGATATCAACGACAATTAAATTGCCATAGTTAATTTTTTCCCTATTTGAACTGTAGTGAAGTATCACGGAATTTTCACCTGAACCAACGATTGATGGAAAAGCTGGATATTCGGAGCCAAGTTTTGCAAAAACATATTCAGCTATCGCTTGAAGTTCATATTCATACATCCCGGGCTCACAAGACATCATAATTTGTTTATGTGCTTTCGTCGTAATGTCAACAGCTTTTCTTATCAAGTTTATTTCCTCTGGCTTTTTTATCATTCTCATCTTTGCAAGGATTGGGGTTGGGTCGGAAAATTGCAATCTGCTTCGCTGTAAATTTAGTATTGATTCAATCGCATCAATTACATCTTTAAGTTTCCCTTCGTAACAGCCCGATGGATACGGGAAGTAAATTGTCTTCGCTCTTGAAGCAAAAATTATCGCCCTTATCACATTTTTAAATTCATCAATTGGCAATGCAAGTTGAACTCCGAGCTTTTCCATGGCTCCTTTTGTCCCAAGGGTTCTCCCAGTCCAGATTTCACGCAGTGAATCTCTTTCGTTTAAAAATAAAATCTCCCGAATTTTTGTATCCGACTTAACAGTATCAAGCGTCACATCGTAATATTTTCCTGTTGCTCTTCCGGCAAGTTTTAAAACAGATGGAGAAAATCCCGCGGGCACGAGAACGAGAACTGCATCAGGCTCTTCAAGACCCGTTAGGTAATAAAAATTGTTGTCCTGTTTAAACTTGTATTCAACATCGTTTGAGCGGTTTTTTAAAGAACTTGAGTAAAAAATAGCAACCGCCTCATTTCCTATCGCCTTCATAAATTCTTCCCTATTAGCCTTGAAAAATGACAGGGGTAGCAAATCTGTGTCTTGCGCAAACATTACGAATGAAATTAAAAAGAGGAGGGATAAAAATTTGAGCTTTTTCATTTTTAATATCCGATTTTGTTTTTAACCGCATACTTGTTTTAAAACCCTCAAAAAGTTTCCCCCGAGAATTTTCTTAACATCATCGGGTGAATATCCGCGTTTTAAAAGTTCTCTTGTTATATTTGGAAGAAATGTCACATCATCCATTTCAAGCGGTGTCACACTTATCCCATCAAAGTCAGAACCAAGCCCAACATGGTCAACGCCGACAAGCTTTACAATGTAGTCAATATGGTCTATCAAAACATCAAGCGGTGGGCGAAGTTCATCAGAAATTTTCATCATCAACTGACGCCTCGCTTGACGATATGCGCGCTGGTCATGTTCATAAAGAACTTTAATTGAATCAAACTGTGGTTTGTATTTTTCTTCAAGTTGTTTTCTTTTTGTGTTAAAAGTTGAATCAATGTATTCAGCGTAAAAATTAACAAAAACAACTCCGCCTGTTTCAGCGATTGCTTTTATTTGCTCGTCCTTTAAATTTCTATAATGCGGGCAAAGTTTGTAAACGCTTGAATGAGAAGCTATGACCGGTTTTTTCGTCGTTTTTATAACATCCCAAAACGCTTGCTCACCAAGATGCGACACATCAATTATCATCCCAAGCTCGTTCATCTTTTCAATTACTTTTTTCCCAAACTCACTTAATCCCTTAACCTTCAATTTTTCTGGATTTGTCGTCTCATCAAATGCAGAGCTTGCCCAGTCGGTGCTGTTATTCCATGTCAAGCCAAGATACCTAACGCCACGCTTGCAAAGTTGTTCAAGCTTTTCAATGCTATTTTCAATCGCATGCCCACCTTCAACTCCGATCACAGCGCAAATTTTCCCCTCACTTAAAGCTTTTTCAATCTCTTTTGAATTCGTGACAACAGCGATTTTATCCTTATTTCTGTTTACAATAGAATAAAGCGTATCAATCATTTGATTTGCTCTTTTGAATGAACTTTTCTCAAATGCAACTGGGTCAACCCATACTGCAAACACTTGAATATCAACACCTCCTTTTTTCAACCTGACAAGGTCGCTGTGCCCACGATTTGTTTCAACAGTTATATCCTCACCTTCCATTGCCCTCAATAGGACATCGTTATGGGTATCAGCAACAATTGCATCATAATGAAGTTTCAAGTAATCAACAGGCTCATTTTTCGGATTTTCTCTTTGACCACATGCAAAAGAGATGAAGATAAACAATGTAATTAGAATTTTGCGCATAGATTTATCAAGTTTTTGTTTCAAATTATTCCCCTGAAATCAAAGTTCTCAAGGTAATAAACAATCCTTTCAAGAAATCTCCCACCGAGCGCGCCATCAATTATTCGGTGATCAAATGTTAAAGTCAAAAATGCTATCGCTCTTATAGCGATAAAGTCTTCATTATTTTTTGTCACCACAACTGGACGTTTTTTAACTGCACCAACACCAAGGATAGCAATCTGTGGTTGATTTATAATTGGAGTTCCTATGATATTTCCAAAAACGCCGTAATTTGTTATGCTAAATGTTCCACCTTGAATATCGTCAGGTGTTAACTTCTTATTCCTTGCCCTTGTGACGATATCATTTACTGCCCTCGCAAGTCCAATGAAATTTTTTTCATCGGCATTCTTTATCACAGGAACAATCAATCCATAATCAGTCGCAACAGCAACACCAATGTTTATGAATTTTTTAACTATGATTTTATCACCTTCAACACTGCTGTTAATAAGTGGGAATTCTTTCAGCGCTTTCACAACAGCATCAACTATAAATGGCGTCAATGTTAATTTAAATCCCTCACGCTTTTGAAATTCATCACCATTTTTATCAATAAAAGACATTATCTCCGTCATATCACACTCTGAAACAGTGGAAACATGTGGTGAAGTCCTAACGCTTCGCACCATATGTTCAGCCATCATCTTAACAACATGGCTCATCTCAATAACTTCAACTTTACCTTCAGGATAAGCAACTCGTTTTACTTCTTCAACAGGCTTAAATTCCTCCGTAACTTCAACCTCAACAGGTTTAACTTCAACTTTCTTTCTCTTTGTTTCAATGTAATTTAACAAATCATTTTTTGTCAGCCGACCACCATGCCCTGTCCCAGGGATTTTCTCAAGCTCCTCAATTGATATTCCTTCACGCCTTGCGATTTCCCTTACAACAGGAGAATAAAACCTTCGCGTCCTTGCTGGTATAGTTTCCGAAATAATTTCACTTGCTTTAGTTTCTATTTTTTCAGGGATTTTAACCTCTTTTTCTTTTACACTTTTTCCCCCAACTGAAACTTCAGAAGGAGTCTCTGTTTCAATGTATGCTATCACCGTCCCAACTGCAACCGTTTCATTTTCATTGTACAAAATCTCCGTCAAAATCCCGCTTGCAGGCGACGGAATTTCGGTATCAACTTTATCAGTGCTGATTTCAAGCAAAATTTCGTCTTTATTAACTCTATCACCGGGTTTTTTATGCCATTTGAGGATTGTCCCCTCTTGCAAACTTTCTCCCATTTTTGGCATCACTACTTCAACTCTCATTTTACCTCAGTTTTTTATTTTCATTTAAAAAAGCAATTAAAATTCCGATTAAAGCGCCAATTTGACCAATCCAGAAAATAAACATCAAGCGTATTATTAAAGATGCATAATGTGATGACATTTTCGAACCAACTTTGAAATTTCACCCATAATCTCCACACGCAATTTTGAAATCTCATCATTGATCTCAACGCGTATTTTTGAAACTTCTTCAGTTATCCTTTGCTCTAACCTTGAAACCTCGCCCATCATCCTTTTTTCCACTTCAGCTATCCTTTCCTCCAATCGCGCAGATAACGGTTTAGGAATTGATATAACAAGCATACATTTACCTTTGTTTGTCCTTTCAATATCTAATCAATTCCTCAAGCGCTCGAACAATCCAATCGGTTTGAGGAAGTGCAGCTTCTTCAAGTGTTGGAGCATAAGGAATTCCAGGAACATCAAGCCCTGCAACTCTTTTAACAGGGGCATCAAGATATTCAAATGCTTCATCAGCAATTATTGCTGAAATTTCAGCGCCAAAGCCAGCTGTTAATGTGTCTTCATGAACTATCAAAACTTTGCTCGTCTTTTTAACCGAATTCAAAATTGTTTCCCTATCAAGTGGATTTACCGTCCGTATGTCAATCACTTCAATTTCAACATCATACTTTTGTTCAACAATTTTAACTGCTTCAAGTGACTTATAAACCATAAGTCCCCATGTTATAATTGTCGCATCTTTGCCTGATTTCTTGATTTGAGCTTTGCCAAATGGTAGAAGATAATTTTCATCAGGTTCTGGAGACATCGCTTGAGGTGAGCGGTATAATGCTTTATGCTCAAGGAATAAAACAGGGTCTTCAATTCTACAGGCAGTTTTAAGAAGCCCTTTTGCATCTGCTGCGTTTGATGGATAAGCGATGAAAATCCCCGGCAAATGTGCGAAAAATCCCTCAATGTTTTGACTATGATAATGCCCACCGTGAATATATCCGCCAACTGGGACTCTTATAACAACTGGAGCCCACCAGTTTCCGTTTGACCTGTATCTAAATGGTGCAAGTTCATCTCTAATTTGCATCATTGCAGGCCAGATATAATCGCCAAATTGAATTTCAACAACGGGTTTATAACCTTTAACTGCAAGCCCAATCGCAGTTCCGACGATGCTCGCTTCTGCAAGTGGTGAATTAAAAGTACGCTCCTTGCCAAATTTTGTCGTTAAACCTTTAGTTGCAGTAAATACTCCACCTTTAGGGTCAGCAATATCTTCACCGTAAACGACAAGCTTTGGGTTTAACTCCATCTCTTCGTGAAGTGCATGATTTATCGCATCAACCATGACAATAGGTTTGCCAGATGGAACACTCGCTTCATAATTTAACTTCCGCGTCTCTTCAGGTGCATAAATATGAAGCATAACAGTTTCGGGTTTCGCATAAGGTTTGCTTTCAGCGATTTCAATTGCACGTTCAATTTCTTCATCCAATTCACGGTAAATTTTACTAATTTCCCCCTTCGTCAAAATTTTTTCAGCAACCAAAAGATTCTCCATCTTTAAAATTGGGTCGTTCATCCTGTCTTGTTCAAGCTCTTCTGGCGAACGATACTTTCTATGGTCATCAGATGAAGAATGCGGAATTAGCCTGACGACATTTGCAACGACCATCGTCGGTCCAAGCCCAAGGCGAGCTCTCTCAACTGCTTTTTTCATAGTTTGATAACTTTGCATGAAATCTGTCCCATCAATTTCATAAACTTCAAGTCCTGAGAAACCTTGCCCTATTTTTGCCACCGATGCCCCAGCTGTCTGCTCATAAATTGGGACGGAAATGGCAAACCTATTATTTTGAATCACAAATATAACAGGCAATTTATCTTTGCTCGCCCAATTTAATGCTTCGTGAAATTCACCTTCACTGGTTGAACCATCCCCACCTGAAACATAAACAACTTCATCCGTCTTATCTCTAACACATCCCATCGCTGTGCCAACAGCCTGAAGATATTGAGTCCCAGTCGGGCTTGATTGAGTTATTATCCTAAGCTCCTTCTTTCCGAAGTGAGCTGGCATTTGCCTGCCACCTGTAGCAGGACAATCAGCTCTTCCAAAAACACTGTAAAAAAGTTCTTCAAGCGTCACACCTAACTGATAAACAAAAGCCCAATCTCTATAATACGGATAAGCCCAGTCATACCCAGGACGCAAATTCATAGCGCTTGCGACTTGAATAGCCTCGTGCCCAGAAACACCAATATGAAAGAAAACTTTGCCCTGCTTCAGCAATGTCATTGCTTTGTTATCTATCTGTCTTGCGATGTACATTGACTTCAAAGCTTGAATCAACAAATCAGACCCTAACTCAATTTTGGCTTCTATCCCAACTTCAACTTCGCTTTCACGATTGACCTGTTTGGTCAAATTTTTCGGCATAGCTATTTTCGCCTTTGTTTTTTATAATTTTAAAACTCTCAACTTCTTCATTAAAAATTTCAACAAATTTTAAACCAAAAACAATTTCAAATTTATCCTTTAAACTTCTCTTAACTTCTTCAATGTCAACTTCAAAACCAAGTATTTTTTTCATTGATGTCATCTCAAAATTTTTCAATCCGCAGGGGAAAATAAAATCAAAAAACTTCAAATCGGTGTTAACATTTAAAGCAAAACCGTGCATCGTCACCCACCGACTAATTTTTATACCAATTGAGGCAATTTTTTCATCTCCGACCCAAACACCTGTCAGCCCCTTCTTCCTACCACCTTTTATCCCATAATCTTCAAGTGTTAAAATTATAACTTCCTCAAGCGTCCTCAAATAAGAATGGACATCAAAACCAAGCTCATCAATTTTAAAAATCGGATAACCTACAACCTGCCCCGGACCGTGATATGTCACCTTTCCCCCTCTATCAATTTTATAAATTTTCAACCCAAGCTCTTTAAGTAGAGATTCACTAACTCTGAAATCTTCCATATTTCCAACTTTCCCTATCGTATAAACATGCTCATGTTCTGTAAGTATGAGAACATCGCTTATTTCCCCGCGCAACCTCATCTCGTGGAGCATAGTTTGAAATCTCCACACCTTTTCATAATCCGAAGGGTTGGGAATATCTATCAAAATTGCGCTCAAATTTCAAATCTCATTTACTTTTCAAGCAATTTTTAAAAAATTAATAAACTTTTCAAATTCAAGCAAAATTTTCTTGACCGAGATGAAGTTATTTTATAACTTTGAAACGAAATCGCAAATGAAATAGTTAATAATTTTGAAAAAATAAAAATTCAAAAAAATGATGACACTTTTAATAACGACTGCATTTGCGGTAGCCCTTACAGTAATTGGACTTCTCGTTCTTAACTTGACACAAAAAAAGAAAAAACTTATGCCAGAGTTTATCAATGGTAAACCGACGATTGCCTTCTTTTGGGCTGATGATAAAAGATGTAAAGAGATGAGCCTAATTGTTGAAAAAATAAAAGAAAATTTCAGAGGAAGCGTCAAGGTTCTTAACTTTAATGTAACTAAAGAACATAACATGGCTGAGAACTATCTCATCCTCAATGTCCCAACGATAATTTTATTTGATAAAGACGGTAATCAAGTGATTAAAATAACCGAGACAAAAAATTTCTCAAAAATTGAATCAAAACTAAAAGAAATAATCTAATCTGGAGGTGAAAATTAAATGAGGATCGGCATATTAACAGGCGGTGGGGATTGTCCAGGTTTAAATGCTGCAATAAGGTCTGTCGTTCGCAAAGCCCTCGCATCAGGTCATGAGACCATAGGCATAAGATACGGCTGGAAAGGTTTAATGACACTTGATACATTCATTCTTGACTTAAATAACATATCAGGAATCCTTCCACGAGGTGGAACAATACTTGGGACATCAAGGACAAATCCATATAAGCATCCTGACGGCGAAAAAAGAATACTTGAAAATCTTGAAGAAGCGAAAATTGACGCACTTGTCGCAATCGGAGGCGAAGATACATTAAGCGTAGCATATAAACTCTATAAAGCTGGCATAAATGTTGTCGGAATCCCAAAAACGATTGATAACGATGTGCGTGGAACTGATTATTCAATTGGGTTTGACACGGCGGTCAACATTGCAACAGAAGCAATTGACAGAATACACACAACCGCAGAAAGCCACAACCGAGTTGCAGTTGTTGAAGTTATGGGAAGACATACAGGATGGATAGCTCTTTATTCCGGGTTAGCTGGCGGTGCTGATGTTATCCTAATACCTGAAAAACCATTTGACATTGACCAAGTTTGTAAAATCATTGAAAAAAGGCACGCAAGGGGGAAAAATTTTAGCATCGTCGTAGTTGCTGAAGGAGCAAAATTCAAAGTTGAAGAACATGTTGATAAAGATGGGACCCTTATCGTTCAAGACTTAAGGGTTGATGAATTTGGACATGTGCGCCTTGGCGGAATTGGAAACCTTGTAGCTGACCAAATTGAAAAAAGAACGGGCATGGAAGCAAGAGCAACGATATTAGGACACATTCAGCGCGGTGGCTCACCAACGGCATTTGATAGAATTTTAGCGACAAGATTTGGAATTAAAGCTGTTGAATTGATAAACGAGAAAAAATTTGGCTTTATGACAGCACTTCATGGTAATGATATAGTAGAAGTTGAACTTTATGAAGTCGTCGGCGGACTTAAAACTGTTGACCCAGATTTGTTTGAGATTGCAGAGGTCTTCTTCGGATAAACTAACTTAAAAATTAACGACAGAAATCATAATGGCTATAGATATAACTCTTGTCCATCCATTATTCATTGAAAAAGACCCTGTTGAGAAAAAAATTATGACTCCGTATTTCCCGCTTGGGCTTATGTATCTTGCCTCAGTGTTAAGAAAAAACGGCTACGATATTGAAATTTTTGACTGCACTTTTAGAAAAGATTTCAGCGACTTTGAAAATTATATGAAAACTCACAAACCAAAACTCGTCGGAATCACATCTTTAATCACAATCCGCAGAAATGCTTTGATACTTGCAGACATCGCACATAGATACGGCGCAAAAGTTATACTTGGTGGTCCTGACCCAACCGCTTTACCAGAAAGATATCTACTTTATAAGGGAAACGATGGTGAATTTCCAGTTGATGTAGTCGTATTTGATGAAGGTGAGATAACAATGCTTGAACTTGCAAATTTTTACTTTAAAAATGGAAACTATCCGAATGATTTAAGAGAAATCCTAGGCTTAAGACTAAGAGACAAAAATGGAGATGTGATATCAACAGGTAATAGAGAACTCATTCAAAACCTTGACTCAATTCCTTTCCCAGCGCGTGACCTTGTTGATATGGATGATTACAGAAGGGCATGGAAAAAAGCACACGGCTATTGGTCTTTGACAATCATAAATAGCAGAGGTTGTCCATATCATTGCTCATGGTGCCAAAAAGCTGTCTTCGGAAGAAAATATAGGATAAGATCGCCTGAAAACTCAGCTGAAGAAATGAAACTTTTGAAAGAGGTTTATTCCCCCGATTTCATAAGAGTCGTTGACGATATAACCGGTGTTCAGAGAAATTGGGTTTTAAAGTGGAGTGAAGAGGTTTTAAAAAGAAACGCAGTGATACCGTTTGAATGTCTCACAAGGGTTAATCTTGCCTCTGAGGAGATGCTCAAGGCACTTAAAAACATGGGTTGTGATAAAATTTATTTCGGCGCTGAATCCGGCTCTCAAAAAGTCCTTGACGCTATGGAAAAAGGCATAACAGTTCAACAAATTTATAAAGCATCTGAACTTTGCAAAAAACTCGGTATTAAAACATACTTTTTTATGATGGTAGGATACCCAGGCGAAGATATTGAAGATTTAAAATTATCAGTGAAACTTTTAAGAGAAACACTCCCAGACGAATTCAGCACAACTATCGCTTACCCGCTTCCAGGGACAAAATTTTATGAACAGGTTCGCGATAGGTTGATGTTTGAATCGCAGGATTGGATGCTTGATTGGGATTATACAGCAGAAAATAAACTTTTATTCAAGCGAGAAAAATATAACACTACATTTTACCGTTGGGTGATAAGATGGTTTCACAGGGAATGGAAAGACGCATGGTATAAAGCAGGCAAAAAAGCAAATGCATCTGAAAAAATCAGAAATAAAATTGAGCTCAATATATCAAAATCCATCGTCAGCATACTCGCCCGCACCTCAACATCAAATCTTGTTCAATTCCAACCAGCTGAGGGACGATGAAATTTGAAAACAATAAAACATTCTGGAATTTCTACGCCCCATTCTACGACGAAAAGCGAAAAAATGACAAATACTTGCGCGCCATAAATCTTAAAATACTTAAATCTTTTTTCCAACCAGGGCAGAACATACTTGAAATAGGATGCGGAACCGGGACTGAGGCAATTGAAATGATAAAACATGGCTGTAATTTAACGCTCATTGACATTTCACCTGAAATGCTGAAAATCGCTTCATATAGAATTTCAAAAATTGAAAACTTACCTGCCGAAAGAATTCCCAAATTTATAAATCTACCAGCCGAATATGTTGATTCGTTCAAAGTTAAATTTGATGGGGCTTATGCATCATTTGGGGTTTTGAACTGCGTAACGGATATAAATTCATTTTTTCAAAAACTTCACACCGTATTAAAACCCGGTTCTTATTTTATCGCATCAATAATAAACCGCTGGTATTGGGGTGATTTCCTTTTCTTCACACTTGGGGTAACGAATTATCTTAAAAAAAGGTTAAGAGGTTGGGGATATATCACATTTGAAGGCAAAGAAAGAGAAGCAACGGCGAGATATTACTCAATTACAGAAATAAAAAAATTTTCACAGAATTTTTTCACAATTAGAAAATGTTTAGCTCTACCTTTCCTTCTACCCCCACCATACTTGAAACCAGAAGAAAGATTGCCAGCTAAAGCTTTTAAAATACTTAACAAAATTGAATGCTCAATCAATCATCTCCCACCTTTCAAATACCTCGGTGAGCAAATTTTGATAGTTTTTCAAAATCATTAAACATCATTTGTATAAGCCATTAGCATAAATATACTCTTCAACTCCTGACGGAACAAGATACTTTATTGATTTCCCACTTTTGACTCTCATTCTTATCGCTGATGCTGAAATTTCTATGTTCGGTATAGTGATAAATTTTGCAAAGCTTGAAAATTTTGACTCAGGGATAAAAAAACCGGGGCGATTGAAAACGACAAGGTTAACCTTTTCAACTATTTCATCAGGTCTTCTCCAAGTGTTAAATTCCCTGAATTGATCAGCTCCAATTAAAAGGCTAAAACTATACCCTGGGAATTCGTCAAGCATTTGATTAATTGTGTCAATTGTGTAAGATATTCCTCCACGCTTTATTTCAATGTCTGAAACCTCAAAAAATGGGTTATCTTTTATAGCAATTTTAACCATCTCAAGCCTATGTTTTGGCTCAGCAAGTTGTGAAAGATAATTAGAATTTTGTTTGTGAGGCGGGCTGAAACAAGGAACAAAGATAATTTTATTAAGCCCAAGCTCTACCCTTATAAATTCAGCGACTATTAAATGACCAATGTGAGGTGGATTAAATGTCCCACCAAAAATTCCAACCTTCATCAATCAAAAACACTTATTTTTCTTTTCTTCAGAACGCTCAAAATAGCCGACCTTGTCCTTTTGAATTCATCTATCTTATTTAAATTAAGAACCGATGAATAAACGCGTTTAAGAGATTCAACATTAAAAGCATAATCAATCCTCTTCAAAGGAACATACAGAACATCAAGTTCGCTTGCAAACTTTAAAATGTTAAGTTCATCATTTTCATTTTCTAATTTTGACAAAAATTTCTCGTGAAATTTCTTCAAACCTACAAGCTTGTTCGGATTATCTTTGTATATTGAAGTTACGATGACATCATACTTATGCGTCATAACTTCATATGCGTTATTTATCCATGGGATTGGATAGATAAAACTTGATATTTCAAGTAAGACCACAAATTTACGCTCATCTTTAAAAGCTCTTAAAATGCTTTCTAAATAAATGTTTTGATTTCCTTCAAAAATTAAAGTCCTCACGCGCAACGGGAAAACCTGAATTAGCAAGTCGCAAGTCTCGTAATCAGGGAAATAAACATAGACATTTGTATTTCGGCTTTTCTGAACATAATATTCAGCTGTGTCGTGAAGAATTGCCTTGTAAATTTCAATTTTCTCGTCAACGGAAAAACTATCATCAACTTTTAAATTTTCTAACCTGCTCGGTAAAATTATAAGTGCTTTTTCAGTTTGAAACATAGCAAAAGCAAGATTTATTTTTAACTCATTGACATTATAGCATCCATAAGGCGAGCAGGATTTTTACTTGTGACGACTATCTTCTTTACTTTCAACGCTTTTCCAATTTTATTTGATGTTTCTTCAAGCTCAATCTCAACGCCACCACCTCCAGAATAGATGTAAGCAGTGGCGCCAAATGTCGTCCTTATACCCCAACCCCCATATATCTTCCATAAATTTCCATCAACCACTTTAGCACTTTTAATATCTGTTTTCTTAAGCCTTTTAATCGGCACTTTAAAAAAGCCAATTTGGATTATCATTTCATTCCATTTGACGAGCACCGTCAATTTGCCCATAAAACCAATAATTACAAGGTCAACAAGAAGCACAGCAAAAATTGCAAGGAAAAACTCCATTCTTTCAAAAATCTCCGGTCTAACTGCGGGCAAAATAAGCAAAAACGGAACCCACATGAAAAACAAAAGGTAAACCCAACCGGGTAAATTTTGTTCCTCCTTATACAGGACTCCGCTGATAAGCTCCATAGCAAGTTTCTGTTTTGTCTTTATTTTGAAATATATTTCATCACCGTTGATATATCTTTATCACCTCGTCCAGACAAATTCACAATTATAATATCGTCTCTTTCCATCTTTGGTGCAATTTTTAAAACATGCGCAATTGCATGTGCACTTTCAAGCGCAGGAATTATACCCTCAAGCTTTGAAAGAATTTGAAATGCTTCAATAACCTCATCATCAGTGGCAATTGTATATTCAACAATCCCTGAATCCTTAAGAAACGAATGCTCAGGACCAACCCCCGGATAATCAAGTCCAGCTGAAATTGAGTGCGTGTCAAGTATTTGACCATCTTCATTTTGAAGAAGATATTGCATCGCCCCGTGCAAAACGCCAGGTCTTCCAGCTGTCAAAGACGCAGCATGTAAACCACTTTCAAGTCCTTTACCACCAGCTTCAACTCCTATCAACTTAACATTTGGAACATCTTCAATAAACGGATAAAAAATTCCTATTGAATTGCTCCCACCCCCAACACATGCTATTATTACATCGGGAAGTCTTCCTTCAGCTTCAAGTATTTGTTTTTTCGTCTCCTTCCCTATTACACTTTGAAAATCTCTCACCATCATCGGATAAGGATGCATCCCGACAACCGAACCAAGCATGTAAAATGTTGTGTTAACATTTGTAACCCAATCACGAATTGCTTCATTTATCGCCTCTTTTAGAGTCTTACTTCCAGATGAAACAGCCTTGACTTGAGCTCCAAGCAATTTCATTCTATAAACATTTACTTCTTGCCTTTTCATATCTTCTTCCCCCATGTAAATGACACATTCAAAATCAAAAATTGCACAGACTGTTGCAACCGCAACACCGTGTTGCCCCGCTCCAGTTTCAGCGATTATTCTCCTTTTTCCCATTCTTTTAGCAAGAAGCGCTTGACCAATCGTGTTGTTTATCTTATGCGCGCCCGTATGACATAAATCTTCCCTTTTCAAGTAAATCTTCGCCCCACCAAGATAATCGCTCAATCTTCGCGCATAGTAAAGCGGAGTTGGACGACCGACATAATTTTTTAGATAATAATCAAACTCATCCCAAAAACTTTTATCATCTCTTAACTTTAAATACCACCTTTCAAGTTCCTCAACCGCTGGAACAAGCGTCTCAGGGATAAATTTTCCCCCATAAACGCCAAAATATCCTCTTGAATCTGGAAGCTCAACTTTTTTCATAACTTCACACCCTTTGCATTTTCAATGAATAATTTAACCTTCTCAAAACTTTTCTTCCCAGGATATTCTTCAACCCCACTTGAAACATCAACTCCATAAGGCTTAACCTTTGAAATCGCATCTTTAACATTTTCAGGTGTCAATCCACCTGATAAAATAATTTTATATCTCTCGCTCAATCCCAAAACAAGCTCCCAATTGAATGTCTTTCCAGTTCCGCCATATCCATCTAAAGAAAACGAATCAAGATGGAAATAATCAACTTTAAACCCATCTAAAATTTTTGGGTCAAAATTTTCTCCAACCTTGAACGATTTAATTACAGGGACAAATTCTCGCAACTTATCGCAAACATCGGGGCTTTCATATCCACTTAATTGAACGATGTCAATCATTGTTTGGTCTATAATTTTTTTCATTGTTTCAATGTCTTCATTCACAAAGACACCAACACAAAGGGCAAACGAACTAACCTCACGGATAATTGAAGCGGATTTTTCAGGTTCAATATACCTTTTACTTTTATCATAAAATACAAATCCAAGCATGTCCGCTCCAGCTTCAACAGAATTTACAGCATCTTCAAGATTCGTAATTCCACAAATTTTTACAATCACCGACATATCAAGGTTTAATTTGATTTTTACCGAGAAGTTCAAAAATTTTTCCAACTTTATCATCAGCTCTCATCAAAGACTCACCAACTAAAATCGCATCAAATCCAGCGCCAATCATTTTCAAAACATCATCTCTGCTTTTAATTCCGCTCTCGCTGACCTTTACGACATCATCTGGAAGAAATTTACATAGTTCAATTGACCTTTTAATGTCAATATCAAATGTGTCAAGATCGCGATTGTTTATCCCAATAAGTTTCGGATATGGTGAAACTTTCAAAGCCCTTGCGATATCGTGTTTATCACAAACCTCAACAAGGACTTCAAGCCCAAGCTCATCAGCAAGCGTAATGTAATCCTCAAGCTGAACATCATCAATTATCCTGACAATTAAAAGAAACGCATCTGCGCCAATGTATTTCGTTTCGTAAATTTGATATTCATCAATTATAAAATCTTTCCTCAAAACAGGAACTTTCACGCTATTTTTAACCTGTGCGAGATACTGCTTTCGCCCGCCGAAAAATTCAAAATCAGTCAAAACAGAAATTGCACTTACACCAGCATTTTCGTATTCCATAGCGATTTTTACAGGGTCAAACCCATCAAGGCTCAAATTTCCAGCTGATGGAGAAAACTTTTTAATCTCCGCTATAAGTTTAATTTCGCCATCTCTTTTCAATGAATCCTTAAAATTCCGATGCTCATAATCAAGCAAATTCACAAGTTTAATTAATTCCCTTAACGGCAGGTTCTCTTTAGCTTTTGAGACTTCATCCAATTTTTGCCTGACAATTTTTTCAATTTTGCTCATTTTGTCTTCGCCTTTGAAATTTTTAATTCAATTATTTTTCGCTTTGATTTTTTCGTAACCTCAAAAATCAAATCCTTAAACTTAATTTTATCACCTTCACCTGGAATTTTACCTGCAAGTTTAGAGACAAAGCCACCAATGCTTTCGTAATCCGTTCCTTCTGGAATATCAAAGTCAAATTTCTTATTCAAATCGCTTACAAGCATCCCAGCGTCAACAATTACAGAACCATCTTCAAGAAGCTCATAATTTTTTTCAACTTTATCATACTCATCATGGATTTCGCCAACTATTTCTTCAATTATATCTTCAAGCGTCACAATGCCTTTAAATCCACCGAACTCATCAACAACTATTGCTATGTGAATTTTTTGCCTTTGCAATTCCCTCAATAAATCACTTATCTTCTTTGTCTCCGGGACAAAATACGCTGGTCTTAACAAATCATAAAGAACAAACAAATTTGGCTCTTCAATATAGTTTATCAAATCCTTCGCATAAACTATGCCAACTATGTTATCAATTGTATCTTTATAAACTGGAAGTCTTGAGTATCCTTCGCTAAGCACAACTTTAACAACTTTCTCGCGTGGTGCGTTTATGTCAATAGCTACAACCTTTGTTCGTGGTATCATTATCTCGCGAACCGTTTTATCGTTAAACTCAAGAACATTGCGCAAAAGCTGATTTTCGTTTTGAATTTCAACTTGATTGGTGTTTTGAATGAAAAATTCAAGCTCACGCCTTAAAAAGTTAACATCCCTTGTTGAGACAACATAGATAAATTTTTCCGGTAAAGCGAATGAAAGTTTAAAAAGCAAAAAGATGAAAATAAGCAAAGGAGTAAAAAGCTTGATGGCAAGCTCAGGTTTATCTTTTGCAAATTTATTGAGCAAATACGCAATATAAAATGAAACAACAGCTATAAAGCAAACAAGTAAAAACAAACCTAATTTGCCTTGTGTCCATACCCCAAGCAAAATAAGGGCAAGCGATAAAATTAAAAATTTCAAAATAGCCACAGAAAACGAAAAATGAAAAGGTCTTTTTTTAAACCATTTAATTTTATCAATTAGCGAACTTTTCAACCTCTCAATCTCTTCAATTGACAAAACAGCAGATTCAACTGCAGATGTTAAAACGCCAACAAAAATTAAAACTATTGCGATTATAAATAACATCAAGTTTTTACAAACTTGTTTGTTAATCTAACCAATTCCTCAAGCTTTTTCTTCGCCCTTCCTGAATCTATCGCCTCTTGAGCCATCTTAATGCCATCGCTTATTGAACTTGCAAGCCCGGAAACATAAATTGCTGCACCAGAATTTAAAAGCACGACATCTCTTTGTGGACCTTCTTCACCATCAAGAACCCGCTTTATGATTTTAGCGTTAACTTTAGCATCTCCACCAAGAATTAAATTTATATCCCATCTTTTAAAGCCAAAATCTTCGGGCACGATTTCATATGTTTTCACATTACCGTCTTTCAATTCACTTATTTTCGTATGTCCTGCAATTGAAATTTCATCAATTCCACCAGCACCATGAACGACGAGAGTATGCTTTGCTCCAAGCTCTTTTAAAACAAATGCAATTTTATCAGTTAAATTCTCGGAAAACACACCAACAACCTGTTTCCTCGCACCTACTGGATTTGTAAGTGGACCAAGCACATTGAAAACCGTTCTCACTCCAAGCGATTGCCTAACTGGAGCTGCATATTTCATAGCGGTGTGATAAAGCGGGGCAAAAATAAACGCTATGCCAAGCTCCTCAAGACATATTTTAGCTTGCTCGGGATTTAGCTCAATGTTAACGCCAAGCTCTTTTAAAACATCGGCACTCCCACATTTGCTTGAAACAGCTCTATTCCCATGTTTTGCAACCTTCACACCCGCAGCACTTGCTACAATTGCCGAAGCAGTTGATATATTAAATGTCCCTACTGAATCTCCACCAGTTCCACAAGTGTCAGTGAGATTTTCATGACAGTAATCAACCTTAACAGCCTTCTCAATCATAGCCTTCGCACATCCGGCTATTTCATGAACCGTTTCCCCTTTCATCCTCAATCCAACGAGAAATCCGGCTATTTGCACCGGTTCAGCTTCCCCCGACATAATCTGATGCATCGTGAAATACGCTTCTTCAAATGTTAAATTCTCTCCCTGAATTAACTTGGCTATAGCATTTTTTATCATAATTACTGAACTTTTTGTGAAAAATTTAAATCTTGTTATTAAAATTACCAAATTTGTAAATTGCAAACAATTCTTTTAAATTAATTAAAGCCAAACTTAAAAGTTCAGACACAGCCTTGAATAGCGCTAAACTTAAAAAATTTTCCCCAATTACCTTATCAATTATACTCTTGGGGTGTTCGCTTTGGAAAAGCACATTTAAAGAATTTAACGCGTATTTCAATACATACTACAACGCGAAAGTCACATTTGAAGAGGTTGAGGAAGTTTTGAAAAATAACTACCTTGCGGAAAAATTCCCAACTTTTGAAAACATTGAAAAGGAAACCAAACTCAAACCAAATGAGAAAAATAAGCTTGATGATGTTATAAAAAAATGCTCAAAAATTTTACAATACTACCTCAACACCTCAATTTCAGATGATGCTCTTTTAATGATTGGGAAATCTTACCTATATCAAGACAACTTTCTCGGCGCTGAAAGAAAATTTGCCGAATTGATAACGACTTTCTACAACAGCAAACTTTACGACGAAGCACTTTATTACCTTATGCTGACACTTTCAAAAGAGAAAAAATATAACGATGTCATAATCTCATTTCAAACAAAAGCAAGAAATGACCCCAAAAATAAAAACTTGTGGAAGCTTCAAAAAATTTATGCCTTTGCTAAATTTAGACTTGGTGAAATAGATAGCGCAATTCATTACCTAAATCTCGCACTTGAAAAAGCAAAGGGGGAAGATAAAGCGGAAATTTTATTCTATTTAGGCGAACTGAATGAAGATATAAACCCACAAAAAAGCGCAGAATCCTACCGCAGCGCCTCAAAAACGACAAAAAGAACTAACTTAAAAACTTACTCTTTAATAAAATACGCAATCCAACAACGAAAGCTCGGAAATTTTGAACTTGTTGAAAAAACTCTAAATGACTTGCTTCTTTTAAACATTGACAAAGATTATGAAAGAAAAATTTACCTTGAACTTGCGCGAACATACAACTTGTCTGACAATCTTGATAAAGCAATTGAAACATATACATATCTTGACACAACATATAAGAGAACGGAAGAATCAACATATGGATATTTTGAACTTGGGCAAATTTATGAAGTGAAAATTGGAAGATATGACTCGGCGCGAGTCTTTTACGAAAAAGCACGCCTTGAATATCCGCAAAGTGAGGCATCAAAACAAGCGCAGAAAAAAGTTGCGAGCTTGAACGAATACTTCAACTATCACTCAATCATATCAAAAAACGACAGCATTATAAAATTCACAAATCCAGATTCAACAGCAAAGTTAAATTATGACTCACTTAAAAATCAAATCGCGCAAGCAAAATATTCACTCGCCTGGACATTTTACATGTCGTTAAACAGAATTGATTCAGCGATATATTATTTGCAAGATATAATTAAAAATTATCCAACATCAAAATCAGCACCGCGCTCATATTATCTTCTTGGGACAATTTACGAATCCATTGACACAACGAAGGCGAGAGAAATTTACCTTGAATTAGTCAACAAATTCCCCAAAAGCGAATTTTCACTACAGGCTATAAAATTCCTTGGGCTTAAAAATAATTTTGAAAACGACACTTTAAAAGAGCTTTATAATAAAGCGATTTCACTTATTGACATAGACCCATCAAAAGCAATAGAACTTTTGTCAATAATTTGTAGCTGTGATTCAAACCCAACTTTAAAAGCAAAAGCATATTTTGCTATCGGTTGGATAAACGAATATAAGTTAAAAAATTTTGAAAAGGCTGTTGAATTTTACACAAATGTTTTAAACAATTTCCCAAACACAGAATTTGCAAAGGTAGCTGAAATGAAACTTAACCCAGAAAAATATAAACCCCAAACCCAACCGATAACCACAGATACAGAATCGGTCAAAAAAGCACCTGATGAAATAAAAACTACACCAAAAGAAACAGATACTAATGAAGACAACCCGCGCCTACGAGAAAGAAAAAAGCGAAGGATAGATGATAATTAAAAAAATATCAACTGTAATTGAAAACGAACCTATAACCGATGAAATTTATCGCCTGACAATTTTAGCGCCAGAAATTTCATCTCAATCAAAGCCTGGACAATTTATAAATGTAAAGGTTTCTGAATATTCCGACCCATTTCTCAGAAGAGCGTTCAGCATTCACAATATAGCTGACGATAAAATACAGATAATTTTCAACATTATAGGCAAAGGCACTAAAGTTCTTTCAAGATTAAAACCAAGTGAAAAAATTGACATCCTTGGTCCGCTTGGTAATTCTTTTAGCATTGATGATAACTTTAAAACTGCAATCATATTAGCTGGTGGGCTTGGCGTTGCGCCGTTTCCCTTTCTGACGAAAATTTTGAAAGAAAAAGGAAAAAATGTAATTTCTTTTATCGGTGTCAGAACGAAATCACAGCTTATACTTGATGGGCTTGACAATATACACATTGCAACTGACGATGGTTCCTTAGGATTTAAAGGAACTGTACTTGAGTTAATGGAGTTAAATTTATCAAAACTTGAGCCACCTTATAAAATTTTTGCTTGTGGACCAACCCCAATGTTAAAAGCTGTATCTAAATTATGCGATGAGCTTGGACTAAATTGCGAAGTTTCAGTTGAAACACCGATGGCTTGTGGGACAGGTTTATGTCAAGGATGCGCTGTTAAAACAAAAGATGGCAAATATAAACTTGCTTGCAAAGATGGACCGATATTTAATACAAAAGAGATTTCGCTATGGTAAAAACTGAAGTCACAATTGGTAAATTAAAACTTAAAAACCCTGTTTTAGTCGCTTCCGGGACATTCGGCTATGGCGATGAGCTTATTGATGTAATTGACATAAATAAACTTGGTGGAATTGTCACAAAATCGTTAACACTTAAACCGAAAGAAGGAAACCCACCACCGCGAATTGCTGAAACGCCGTGCGGAATGTTAAACTCAATCGGGCTTGCAAATATTGGAGTTGAAAGATTTATAAACGAAAAATTACCCATTTTGAAAAAATTTAACACTGCAATAATAGTCAATGTAGCTGCAAAAAGAATTGAAGATTACTGCGAGATAATAAAACGGCTTGAAGATTCCCCCGATATCCATGCTTATGAGGTCAACATCTCTTGTCCAAATGTGAAAGAAGGTGGGCTTGAATTTGGGACAAATTTATCAATGACAGCAAAAATTGTAAGCGAGGTGAGAAAAATAACTGACAAAACCTTAATAATAAAACTTACCCCAAATGTCACAAAGATATCGGAATTTGCAAAAGTCTGTAAAGATGAAGGTGCTGATGCTGTTTCATTAATAAACACAGTTGTCGGAATAGCAATTGATATAAGAACACGCAAACCAAAACTTTCAACCATAACAGGTGGTCTTTCCGGTCCAGCGATAAAACCAATTGCACTTGCAAAAGTCTTTGAAGTCTTTCAAAATGTTGATATACCGATAATTGGGATAGGTGGAATTACAACATGGGAAGATGCGATTGAATTTATGATAGCCGGGGCAAGAGCTGTCCAAGTTGGAACTGCTAATTTCATTGATCCAACAACACCTTTACAAGTTATATCTGGCATAATAAACTATTGCGATGAAAATAAAATTGAAGATATAAACGAACTCGTTGGCTCAATAGTCATTGAAACTTCCCCTCAGGAAATGCTTAAGTAATTTTAAAACCACACAATGGGAAAATCTATGAAAAAAGATTACATTGAAACTATAAATTATTTGTATTCACTGCAACGATTTGGCATCAAATTAGGCTTGCATAATATAAAAAGATTGCTTAAATTACTTCAGAACCCTGAAACAGAATTTATCTCAGTTCATATTGCTGGAACAAACGGCAAAGGTTCAACATCTTCTTTTATAGCATCAATTTTATCTGCAAGCGGCTATAAAGTAGGTCTTTATACATCACCGCACCTTGTTGATTTTACAGAAAGAATTAGAATTAATGGGATACCAATCCCAAGAGAGAGAGTTGTTGAATATGTAAAAATTTTACGCGATGAAATTGACAATTTAAGAGCGACATTTTTTGAAGCTACGACAGCAATTGCATTTAAATACTTTGCAGATGAGAAAGTTAACTTTGCGGTTATTGAAGTTGGACTTGGTGGACGACTTGACTCAACAAATGTGATTAAACCAGCTGTATCAGTTATTACAGGTATTTCATATGACCATATGGATGTTCTTGGTGAGACAATAGAAGAGATAGCTTTTGAAAAAGCGGGAATAATAAAGAGGGAAACCCCCTGCATCACAGGGTGCAACGATGAAAGAGTTCTAAATGTGATTAAAAAAATAGCCCTTGAAAAAAACTCAGAACTTATAATTGCGGATAAAGTTTCAAGCGTTGAAATAAAAGAAGTAATGGAAGACAAAATAAAGTTCTCTCTAAAGACGCAAAAAAATTTCTATAATGATTTAGTTGCAGGGGTGACAGGTAAATTTCAAACAAAAAATGCACAAATTTCAATTTTAACTTTTGAAAAGCTTTCAGAGCTTGGATTAACAGAATATAGAATTGAAAGTATATACGAAGGTCTTTTAAAAGTGAGAAAGCTTTCAGGGTTAAGAGGTCGGCTTGAGGTTCTCAACAGCGGAGATTTATCTAAAAGCGATGAGAAGCCGAAAATTATTATTGATGTAGCCCATAACTACCAGGCTATAAGTCAAATTGTATCAGAACTTGAGATCTTTAAGCGAAAAAATCTCCTTGTCCTGTTTGGGGTAATGAAAGATAAAGAATATGAAAAAATGATAAAAAAATTGTCTGAAATCGCACACTTTGCAGTTGGAACACAGCCGAAGATAGGTCGTGCGCTTGACGCAAAAATAATCTCGGATATTTTCAAACAGAATGGAGTTGAATCAACTTATATTTGTGATTCAGACAAAGCATTTGATTTCATCATAAGTAAAGCAGATAAGGACAATATAGTTTTGGTAACAGGCTCCCATTATCTTGTCGGAGAAATAATTTCCCATGTTGAGAAAAGAAAAACTGAATGTTTAATTTAAAAACAAAATAAAGAGGGTGAACCAAAAATGGTAATGGACATTGCAGAATTGCAATCCAAGAGGGTCACCGAGCTTCAAAAAATTGCCAAAGAGCTCGGTCTCACAGGTTACAGCGACTTAAAAAAGCAAGAGTTGATAATGAAAATTCTTGAGAAAATGCAGGAGCAGAAAGTCGCAACCGGTGAAGCTGAGGAAGGTGAGGAGCAGAATGGAATCATATTCAGCAAAGGAGTTCTTGAAATTCTGCCCGATGGATATGGCTTTTTAAGGTCATCAAATTATAATTATCTTCCATCGCCTGATGATATCTATGTATCGCCATCGCAGATTAAAAAATTCAATCTCAAAACTGGGGACACAATAGCTGGTCAGGTGAGACCACCAAAAGAAGGTGAAAGGTTCTATGCCCTTTTAAGGATTGAAACTGTGAATGGACTTCCACCAGAGAAGGCTCGGGAGAGAATTTTATTTGAAAACTTAACTCCTCTATATCCGACAAAAAGGATACGGCTTGAAACTGTTCCAGGTGAATACTCAATGAGAATTCTTGACCTATTTGCTCCCATCGGTAAGGGACAGCGTGGATTGATAGTTTCACCACCAAAAGCTGGTAAAACTGTCCTTTTGCAGAAGATGGCAAATAGCATAATGCGCAATCATCCAGAGATAAAACTGATAATACTTCTCATTGATGAACGCCCCGAAGAGGTTACTGACATGGAGCGCTCAGTCGGTCCGGATGTTGAGGTTATAAGTTCAACATTTGACGAGCCACCAGAAAGACACATGCAAGTTGCGGATATGGTTCTTGAAAAAGCAAAAAGACTCGTCGAATCAGGGAGAGATGTTGTGATACTTCTTGATAGCTTGACCCGTCTTGCGAGAGCAAGCAACCTTGTGACGCCACATAGTGGAAGAATTCTATCAGGTGGAATTGACGCAAGCGCCCTTATAAAACCTAAAAAATTCTTCGGTGCAGCAAGAGATACCGAAGAAGCTGGAAGCTTAACCATCGTTGCAACAGCACTAATTGACACGGGGAGCAGAATGGATGAAGTTATATTTGAAGAGTTCAAAGGAACAGGAAATATGGAAGTCGTTCTGACAAGAGAATTGGCTGATAGAAGAATTTTCCCAGCAATTGATATAAACAAAACCGGAACAAGAAAAGAGGAATTGCTCCTTGAACCAGAAGAGCTTAACCGCGTTTGGATATTGAGGAAAATCCTAAGCGAGATGTCCCCAGTTGAAGCGATGGAGTTCTTACTTGAAAATATGAAAGGAACAAGAAATAACAAGGAATTCCTTAAATCAATGAGTACCTAATCTCTTATAACTGCTAATTTCCCAATCCCGACTTTCGCTCCATCTTCACTGTAGGCTATAATTAAATAAATTCCGGTAGGAACATATTGTCCTTTTTCGTCTCTTCCGTCCCAAAACCATTTTCTTCCACCGGGAGATTGTATGACCTTGACAAGGTCGCCACTTATTGTGAAAATTTTTATCGTTGAATTAGCAACAAGACCATCAATTTCAACATTAAAATCTTTCTCAGGGCGAAATGGATTGGGGTATGCATTTATAGTGGAAAAATTTTCAACAGGTTTAGCAAATACCGTTTTTAAACTTGTCAACCCTTTATCGGTTCCAAAATAAACTGTTCCCGAGTTTAGGTCAATAGCAATTGACTTAACATCATCGCTTAAAAGCGGTGAATTTTTTGAATCATACTGCGCTAAAACACTTGTGCCATCTGGCGAAAGCACCCATACACCATTTTTTGTCGCAACCCATTTGTTGTTCGCACCATCAACAGCAATATCATTCACATAAAAATCACGCAGAGCGAAAATGCTCCTTACGCTCCAATTAGATTCATCAGAACCAGTGATGATGTTAAGCCCGTAATTTGTCCCAACCCATATATCACCCCGATTGTCAAACCTTATAACCGTCGGATTCCCATTTAAGCCATTAGACCTTGAAATAGTTATCCATCTATCATCACTTTTATCAAACACTGTCCCATTATCATCAAAAACTAAAATATAACCATGCTCGGAAACAATCCACTTCCTACCCCTTTCGTCAATCTCAAGTTGAATGTTAAGGATATGCGATGAATTATAACCGTTAATAAACGAATAAATCAAAGAATCCCCACGCATCAAATAAACTATAATTGAATTCCTCGCCTTGTAATTTAAAATCCAAACCATGTCACCTTGTTCAGCTACATCGGTTATTACGACGAAATTTGTGTCCTCAACAACCCCCATTATACCCTCAGCCTTTGAAAAAACTTCCAAGGAATCATTTTTATCAACCCTTATCAATCCACCTCCCCATGTTCCAACCCAAACATAATTTTCCCCAACCCTGACCTTGTAGCAATCATTTGAAAGCATCTGCGGAAACTTATCCCTTGAAAAATTCTTCCATTTACCTTCTTCATCTCCTATGCCAGGCGTAAATCTATAAAATCCGCGACCAAAGAATTTTGAAGAAGCAACCCATAAATTTCCACCTTCATCAACTACCATGTTTGAAAACTGATTACCATTTGGTCCATCTGGGTAATAAAATTTCCATTTTCCATTTTCAAAAATGCCAACACCATTTGAAGAAACACCAGCGATAATTTTACCACGCCAAATTGAGATGTCAGTTATAACGTCGGGCGCATTCTCAACAAGCCTTTGAAGTTGATTATTCTTAAAAGAAAAAATTCCACTTCCAGTTGAAATTAAAATTGAATCGCCAGCATTAAAAATTAAGTTAACAGGTATGCTTGACACTTTGACGAAATTATCACCATCAAGGACAAACAAGCCAAATTGATTTCCAGCATAAACTTCCCCATTAAAAATCTTAACAGTTTTAAATCCACCTGAAACCTTCCAAACTCTCCATCCCGATGGAGAAACAAGAATAGGGCTAAACCTATATCCAATCGCCATACCTTCAGATGTCGCTATGTAAATTGTGTCATTTAAAACATCAATATCAAATACTCTAATCCTTTCAACATCTGGATAAATCCTTCTGTATGTATCTATAAATTCAAGCTTTGAAATCCTATAACTTAAAAGCCCAAAGTTTGTCCCAATAAAAAGCGTATCACCATAAGCCTTCAAAAAATTTATCGTTTTATCCGTCTCAATTGAATTCATTATATCAAGGACATGGTTAATCTTATAACTTGACGAAGAGAAAGTCAAAATATCAATCACTCCATTTGAAAATCCTGCAAAAATTCCCTGTCCTTTTGCTACTGTTAAAGCTCTAACATCAACATCAATAAGCCCATCAACTTTCAAAATTTTCTCAAATCTATTTTGAAGTAGATAAAATATAAAAATTCCACCCTCCGTTCCAGCAAAAATTGTATCATTTGAGACATAAATTTTTCTAACATTCTTCATATCTGTGTAATTTTCCCATCGTCCAACTTGCGCAAATGAGATAGAAAACATAATTAAAATTATCCCGGCGAGGTTTAAAACTTTTCGCATTTAAGTGAGGGTAAAGATTATTTTTTTATCTGCTTCAGAAGGTTAGCCATCTCAATCGCGGTAAGAGCAGAATCCCAGCCTCTGTTTCCATTTTTAAGCCCAGCTCTGTTAAGAGCTTGTTCAACATCATCCGCCGTCACAATCCCAAAAGTGACAGGAATACCAGTCTCAAGTTGAACTAAAGCAATACCTTTCGCAACTTCCGAAGCCACATAATCAAAATGGGGCGTCTCACCACGAATTACAGCACCAAGGCAAATGATGGCGTCATATTTTGAAGTTTGAGCAAGCTTTTTAGCAATGAGCGGAATTTCAAATGAGCCAGGACAATAAAAAATTTCTATATCTTCTTCGCCCGCGCCGTGCCTTTTCAAACAATCAAGCGCCCCATCAAGCAATTTTGATGTGACAAGTTCATTAAATCTGCTTACAACAACCCCAAATTTTAACCCCTGAGCTATGAGCTTTCCTTCAAAGGTCTTCATTAAATTTCTAAATTTATTTTAAATTTAACCTTTGCTTCATTGTCTCAACAAAACTATAAGGAACTGTGTAAACTCCTATACAGTTTTCATCATGCCTCAAACCACCGTGAAAATCTGAGCCCCCGCTTTCAAGCAAAAAATATTCATCAGCAATTGAACGATAATACCTGACGAGTTCATCATCATGCGACGGGTGTATAACTTCTATCCCATCAATGCCATAGTTGATTAAATTTGCAAGGTCATCTTCGCTTAAATATCTTGCCGGATGAGCTATAAACGAAATACCACCAACTTCAGCTATCAACCTTATCGCTCTACGCGGTGAAATTTCAATGTTTTTCTCATAAGCTGGACATCCGACGCCGAGATATTTATTAAAAGCCTCATAAAAATCGTTCACAAAACCATATCTTACAAGCGCATTTGCTATATGAACCCGCCCTATAGCCGAGCTCCTTGTAAGCTCAACGACGCTTTCAAATTCAAGCGGTATGTCAAGCATGTTTAACTTTTCAACTATCCTTTTAGCCCTTTGAAGTCTAAGCTCGCGAAAAACCCTCAAATGTGTCCGAAGATTTTCATCGCGCCAATTGATAAAATATCCAAGTATATGTATATCAGTCCCATTTATATTTGAACTTAACTCTATCCCAGGTATAACCTCAATGCCAAGCTCTTTACCGGTCTCTATCGCCTCCTCAAGCCCATCAGTTGTATCATGGTCAACTATGCTTATCACATCAAGACCATTTTCCTTAGCTTTCATAACAACCTGAGCCGGTGAGTAAGCTCCATCAGAACAATATGTATGTAAATGCAAATCAACTCTCACTTGAACATCTGCCTCATTTTCTCATATTCAAGAATGATAAGTTTTCTCCCTTCAACTTTTATCAATCCCCTCCTCTCAAACCTTGATAAAACTCTTGACACAGTCTCCCTTGATGTTCCAGCCATATTCGCAATATCCTGTTGGGTTGGTATTCCTTCAACTATAACATGACCTTTATACATCCTACCAAGATCATCAGCAAGCATAATCAAAACACACCCAATTCGTCCTTCTGCATCTTTCAATGACAAACTTTTTATCTGCATATCTGCTTTCCTTAACCTCTGCGCTAACTCCCTTAACAAAGAAATGGCTATTTGCGGATACCTGTTAAGTAAATTTAAAAAATCATCCCTGTAAATGATTAAAACTTCCGTATCCACAATAGCTGAAACAGTTGCAGACCTTTTCATTCCATCAAGCAATGACATCTCACCGAAAACTTCTCCGGGACCAAGTATTGAAAGTATAACCTCTCTTCCCGTCTCATCAAGTCGCGATACCTTAACCTTTCCGTCAATTATGATGAAAAGAGCGCTTCCAATCTCATCCTCCATAAGAATTATACTTCCTTTTGAAAAAATTTTTCTCGTCCCAAGACTTGCTATCTTCTCAAGATCCCACTCAGGCAAGTCTTCAAAAATAGAAACATTCTTGAGAAAATCTATATCACTACCCATGGCAAGTAAAAGTTTTGATTTTTTAATAATATAACTCTTCAAACCATTAAATGCAAGACTATATCAATGCCCCCTCTATCTTTAAATGCTTCCTGTGAAAACAAACTTTCAAAAATCCCTACCTATGCTTGAAAAACCAAGGAAGTTGAAAAGAGATGAAAGGACAACGGAAACAAACGCGCTTATGATAATAGCTGACCTAAAGAATTCCACATTAAATTTTAAAGACTGAAAATAGAAAGTTATAGGGACAAAGATAATACCTGTGAAGATTGAAATTAAAACGAGCCCAAGCAAAAGCGTTATCGTCGCACCCCTTGAAGAAGCAATTCTGACGGGACTTTTCTCAGAATAATTTGCGAAATACCCACCCATGCCAAGTCCCAGCGAAGTATAAGTAAGCGCAATGAAAAATGTGACACTTGTTATTAAAATCCCAATGTTAAAATCTTTCCCAAATGGAAAAACAGATGCATAAGCGATAGCTTCCGAAATCACAAGAATTGAAAGAAACGAAATGATAAACTTATAAGTGTAAACCCAAAGCAATTTAACAGGTGATGACCTCACACTCCAGTAGCTCATTCCTTCAAGTGAAATCATTGGATAAACAAATCTGATGACGATTGAAGCTATCAAGAAAACATTGAACGAAAAAATTGAAACAAAAGCAAGCGATAATATATTCGGTTCAATCCTATAAAGTCGCATTTTAAAAAGGCTTACTATAAATATCAAAACAAGCAAAAGCATTATCAAAAGATGAATCCACTGGCTTGGCTCCCTTAAAAATGTTATTAAATCCCTCTTTAACAAAACCTCAAGTTGTGGATTGAAAATTGATTTTTTAGCAAAGTTTAAAACCCCAAAATCAAATTTTTTCCTTATCTTATTCTTCAAATCAAGCGCTATGAATAAGGTTTCAATGTAAAGTTTTCTGGCAAGCCCAAAATTTATAATCAACATTCCAACTGTCGCAGAAATTAAAATTAAAAAATACTTTAAAACCATCCCCGAATTTCCTCTTATGCTGAAATAAAATATCTCCGCAACCCAGTGGTTCGGCAGATAAACTGAAATTGAAGGGTCAAGCTGAGAAAAATACCTATCTATATCAGGATAATACTTCATCACTTCAGTGAATAACTTCATTGGGTTCATGCTTCTGAAATAAAAGTAAACCCCAAGAGCGTAAATTAGACCTGCGAATATAGCAAGCTTTCTTATGTCAAATGTTTTTGAAAGTTTTAAAATCAACATCAAAATTATAATGCTAAAAGAAGCTGACATAAGCATAAATGGGACAACGACACCAGCAAATGAAAAAATATAAAAGCCAAGCGATTTTCCGAAATAACTTCCATAGCCAAGCAAAATTGCCGAAATGAAGACAAACATGGTTGATGAGCTGTAAAAGAAATTGTCAAGAAATTTAACAGTGTAAATTTTAATTGGTTTTACGGGTGTGGTGAGTAAAAATTCTACATCTTTGCTTTTGTAAAGTGTTGAATACGCAACCACTATATTACCAAGGCTCACAAGTATGAAAAGTATAAAAAGCAACATAGATAAAATTCTATGAAAAAGAAACAGCCCAATTCTCGCTTCTGAAAGCAAATATGCTGTAGCATAGTTTGAAGAGATAAAAGTTGAAAGAGCAAAACCAGTGAAAACTATGACAGAGGCAATCTCTTTCAAAACACCGCTCCACTTAGGCTCAGGGGTTGATTTTAAGATTGAAATCAATTTATATTTCAAAATGAAAAATACATCGCGCATAAAAAACTCATTTTGTTAACTCTATGAAAATATCCTCAAATTTGCCATCACTACTTCTTTTCAATGTTTCTATATCATCCGAGCTAAATTTAGCAGCAAGTTTACCATCTTTGATTATTCCAATTGTATCACAGAGCTCTTCTGCAACTTCAAGCGAATGCGTTGACATAAAGATTGCGACGCCTTCCTTTGATTTCTTTTTAAGCGTGTCTTTTACAATCCTTGTACTTCTTGGGTCAAGCCCAACCATCGGCTCATCTATGACTATCACTTTCGGGTCGTGAAGAAGAACAGAAGCTATTATAACGCGCTGTTTCATTCCTTGGGAATATTCCTCAACTCTTTTATCAATCCATCTTCCTATTTCAAAAAGGTCAATAAGATATTTAACTTTTTCCTTAATCTCATCTTTTCGCATTTTAAAAAGTCCACCGATAAAATACAGAAATTCGCGACCTGTCAATTTATCGTATATGTAAGGTTGGTCAGGAACATAAGCAAGATAATTTTTCGCTTTCTCAGGTTTTTCAAGGGCATCAACCCCGCAGATGAAAATTTTACCACTCGTCGGCTTGATCAAGCCAGCTATCATTTTTATCGTTGTCGTCTTCCCAGCTCCGTTTGGACCGAGAAAGCCAAAAAATTCTCCCTGTTTTATATCAAGCGAAAGATTATCAACCGCAACAAATTCTCCAAATTTTTTGGTTAAATTTTCAAGCCGGAGCATAACAAGAAAATTTTTTCTTAAAAATTCGGAGAAACTACATTCTCTTGATAAAATTCAGTTATTATCCTCGCTGCTTCAACGGGGTCATCAGTAATCTCAAATATATTCATATCTTCAGGTGATATATTTCCTTCAGCTAAAACCTTATCACGAAGCCAGTTAATCAACCCTTCCCAGTATTCGCTCCCCATCAAAACCACAGGAAAGCGAGTTGTTTTCCCAGTTTGAATTAAAGTTACAGCTTCAAAAAACTCATCAAGCGTTCCAAATCCCCCGGGCAAGACAACAAAACCTTGAGCATATTTAACAAACATAACCTTTCTCACGAAGAAATGTCTGAATTCAATCCCAACATCAACATAAGGGTTAAATTTTTGTTCAAGTGGGAGTTCAATGTTAATTCCAACAGATAATCCCCCAGCTTCTTTAGCACCAAGGTTTGCAGCTTCCATTATCCCAGGACCTCCACCTGTTATAATACCAAAACCTGCCTTGACAAGTTCTCTTGCAACTTCTCTTGCCATCTCATAATATTTATGTCCTGGTTTTGTCCGCGCAGAGCCAAAAATTGAAACACAGGGTCCAAGTTTCGTCATCTGGTCAAATCCTTCAACGAATTCAGCCATTATCCTGAAAATTCGCCATATATCTTTTTGCCGACTTTCAAGCCAAACTTGTTCATCTTTTAAAATTCTATCGGGCATCCCTGCCTTAACTTTTATTTAGAATCTTCTATAAATAAAATTCTTTAAAATCTCTTTTCCAAACTCCGTCATAATTGACTCGGGATGAAATTGGACCCCAAATGTTGGAAATTCTTTATGTTTCAAACCCATTATAATTCCATCCTTCGTCCATGCAGTAATCCCAAGTGAATCTGGTAAAGTATCTCTATCAACGATAAGTGAATGATAGCGCGTCGCTTTAAACGGATTTGGCAAGCCTGAAAATATAGATGAATTATTGTGATAAATTTCCGAAACTTTGCCATGCATAATGACAGGAGCTTTAACAACCTTACCTCCAAAAGCAACACCTATAGCTTGATGTCCAAGGCAAACGCCAAGAATTGGCGTTGACTTATGAAATTGCTTTATCACATCAATTGAGATGCCAGCTTCATAAGGGGTACATGGACCAGGCGAAATTACGATGGCATCTGGTTTAAGATATTTAATTTCTTCAATTGTAATTTTATCATTTCGCGCAACTTCAATTTCAACTCCTAACTCACCAAGATATTGAACCAGATTGTATGTAAACGAATCGTAATTGTCAATTATCAAAATCATCTCTATAAAAACTTTTAATTTTCGGTAAGCAATTCAACAGCTTTAAATGTTGCTCCAAGTTTATCAATTGTTTCTTGATACTCACGCTCTGGAACCGAATCGTAAACGATGCCAGCACCTGCTTGAAAATATGCCTTGTTCCCTTTAATCACAATGGTTCTTATCGCTATGCACGAGTCAATGTTCCCTGAAAAATCAATATATCCAATTGCTCCACCATAAACTCCACGCTTTGACGGTTCAAGCTCGGCTATTATCTCCATCGCCCTTATTTTTGGTGCTCCAGTAACAGTTCCAGCAGGAAAACAAGAATAAAGCGCTTCAACAGGACTCACATCATCTCTCAATTTACCACTTATATTGCTCACAATATGCATAACATGCGAGTATTTTTCAACCACCATAAATTGGTCAACTTTAACAGTTCCAAAATAACTTATTTTCCCTATGTCGTTTCTTCCAAGGTCAACAAGCATGAGATGTTCGGCTCGTTCTTTTTCATCGTTTAAAAGTTCGCGCTCCAACTTTTCATCTTCTTCAACGGTATTTCCTCTTCTTCTCGTTCCAGCAATTGGTCTTGTTTCAACAATCCCATCTTCAACCCTGACGAGAAGTTCTGGCGACGAACCGATAATTTTAATATCTCCAACATTTAAAAAATACATATACGGCGATGGATTTACAACTCTGAGCGTTCGATAAATATCAAATGGGTCACCTTCAATTCTCCTTTCAGCTCTCTGTGAAAAAACCGCTTGAAATATATCCCCATTAGCAATATATTCCTTTATGCGATTCACCTTTTCAATGAATTCTTCTCTGCTCATATTGAATTTGAAATCTTCATCTATTTCAACTTTTGAAAGTTCTGGATTTATTCTTCTCTTCAAAAATGATTTAATTTCTGTTATCTTCCCAATCGCCCTGTAATATCCGTCTTTTAAGTTTTCAGAATTTTTATAGACATTTGAGATGATGAAAATTTTACGCTTCAAATTGTCAAACACCAAAAGCGAATCAAAAAACATTAAAAATATATCCGGCGCGCCAATGTCATCTTTTTCAATTCGTGGGATTTTCTCAATTAATGAAACGCTCTCATATCCAAAATACCCAACCGCGCCACACGTAAATCTTGGAAGCTCGCCAACGCGAACTGACTTAAAGTTTGAAATTATCTTGTTGATCGCGTCAAGTGGATGTTTTATATCTTTAATTTCATCCTCAATGAATGAAAATTTTTCATCAAAAATTTTAACTTTATAATCAAAATTTCTGACTTCAAATGTCATAAATGGATTAAAACCTATAAACGAATAACGCGCGATTTTCTCCCCACCTTCCACGCTTTCAAACAAAAATGAATACTCACTTCTATCCCTGATTTTCATATAAACTGAAACAGGTGTTTCAGTATCCACGAGAAGAGACTCATAAACTGGAATCACATTTCCACTTTCAGCTAAAGATTTTAACTCTTCATATTGTGTAAACATTTCAACTTTTGTTTTCTTTTAAAACGACATCATCACCTTCAAATTTTAAAATCATATCACGAACGCTATTTGGTATAGGCTCTGGTTTAAACGTCTCACGATTCAGAAGCACGATGACGGTTTCACCAGTTGCAACTTCCCTTCCTGTTTTGCTCTCCTTCATTAGGTATTCCATTTCAAAGCTTGAATTTCCGATTTTTGAAACGCGCGTATAAAGGTCAAGCACTTCATCAAATCTTGCTGGTGTTATGTAATTGCATACATTTCTTGCGATTATAAAATAAAAATCCGTAAAGAAACGCCCGGGCTCAATCCCAAGCGCCTGCCTTACGTATTCAGTTCGCGCAATTTCAAAATATTTTAAATAAACAGAGTTGTGGACAATTCCGTAAGAATCAAGGTCAAATGTTCTAACCCGAATTTGAATTTTAAATTTAAACTTCCCTTCTTTAACTTCACTTTTCATACTTTAGCTCATTAAACAATTTATTGCTACAACATTAACAATATCTTCAACGCTACAACCCCTTGATAAGTCAAAACATGGTTTTTTAAGCCCTTGAACAATTGGACCTATAGCTTCAGCTCCTGCCATTCTTTGAGCCATTTTATAACCTATATTTCCAGCATCAAGATTAGGGAAGATTAAAACATTTGCATTCCCACCGACAGGACTATCAGGTGCTTTTCGCTTCGCTACTTCAGGAACAATTGCTGCATCAAGTTGTAGCTCACCATCAATTATCAAATCAGGTCTTTTTTGTTTTGCAATTTGAGTTGCTTGAACAACTTTATCAACCATTTCATGCTTAGCGCTTCCTTTCGTCGAAAAAGAAAGCATGGCGACGATCGGTTCTTCACCTGTTAACTTTTTGTGATTTATCGCTGTTGAAATCGCTATATCAGCTAATTGCTCTGGCGCTGGATTTGGAACTACAGCACAATCTGCAAACGAATAAACCTTGTTTGGGAAAACAATTAAAAAGAAACTTGAAACAATTGAAATTCCATCCATCAACCCCACAACTTGAATTCCAGCCCTTAACACATCTGCAGTAGTTGAAATTGACCCAGCTACGCTTCCGTTTGCCATTCCTTCTCTTACCATCATCGCTCCGAAAAAGAGCGAATTTTTCATCGTTTCTTTAGCCTCTTCAAAAGTTATCCCCTTGTGCTTTCGCAAATTGTAAAATATGTGCGCAAAATCGCTCAACTTTTCAGATTTCAACGGATTCACAATGCGCATTCCAGATAAACTAACCCCAATTTTTTCAGCAAGTGAATAAATTTTTTCTTCATCGCCGATTAAAGTTATATCAGCGATTTTTTCATCTGTGATAATTCGCCCTGCTTTCAATGTTCTTTCGTCAAGTGCATCAGGAAGGACAATGTGCTTTTTAAGCTGCTTTGCTTTTTCTTTGATTTTTTCAAGAAAAATTATTCCTGCCATTTTACAAGTTTAATTTATTTTAAAAACAAGGTTTTATAATAAAGCCCATTTTAAAATTTCATCCTTTGAAACTCTACCTCCAAGTATCACGCTATCTGCACCGGCGTACGGAAAGTAAAGATATTCACCATAAAAATATGACCCACAAACGAATAAAACATTATTCACCCCAAGTTCCTCATCTCCCCTTGTTTCAAATTCAGTTTTGGGTCGCATAAAAGGTTCAAATCTTTTCACAAGCTTTATATAATTTTCAAAATTCTTTTCAACCACAGCAACTCCAAGGTCGTATTCCCTACTTCCATCCTTTTTCAAATTCCCAATGTGATAAATCATAAAAAACCTATCATCTGAGATTTTCAGCGGTGGTGCACCAGCTCCATTCCAAGACTTTGAAAATTCTGAAGTTGGTATAACATCAATTAAAACACCTTCATCTTTCCACTCTCCTAAAATATCATCACTCGTAGCGTAGTGAATTTTCATTGCATCTTCACCTTCCATAGGACGATGAAGAAGGACATACTTTGAGTTTATCTTCTCCGGGAAAATGGCGGCATTTTTATTGTCAACCTCATTAATTTTTCCCCTTAAAAGCCCATGCTTTTGCCAATGCAAAAAATCTTTAGTCTCGGCGATGCAAATTCTTATTTTATTTTTACCTCCGCTACTTGAATAGCCAGTGTAAAACATAAAATATCTATCTCCAATCTTCGTAATTCTTGGATCCTCAACTCCAAGATTTTCAAACTCTTCTTCTGGACTTAAAACCGGCTGTGGGAATCTTTTTATAAGTTTTAAATCAGAAGTTAAAATAGCAAGCCCGAGGGAAGAACGCTTGTCACTTCCCTGGGCTCTGTAAATTAGAAAACAGAGGGCTTTTTGTTTTTTAATTTCCCCTAAAGTTTCTTTATCTGGCTTTATTGATTCAACTATTTCCCCGATCTCATTTTCATCTTCAACAAGAACGCAGGCTGGATTAAATACAACCTTGTTTTCCCATTGATTATTTGTCTCTTTTTCAAGAATTGGTCTCCCAAGGTTTAACCTTTCAATTCCAAACATCTTCAATATCCACGCCTTTTCTCATAACTCCAGGTTAATTTCCCTTCAAGATATTCTTGAATTGTGACATCAGCAGGCTTCGGCATCGCATCAAATTCCTCTGCTATTTGAAGCTGTTCGGGTGGAGCTTTTGGAACTTGGTCTTCATCGCTATGCTTAGGTGTTTCCTCTTGGTGCGGTTGTTGAGCTTTCAAGGCTTTAAGCTCCTCAAGCCGTTTATTAAACATTATTTTTCTTTCATCATTAACCTGCCTCGCCCTTTTAGCCATTATGACTATCGCCTCATAAGTATTCCCTGCTATCTCCTGAATCTTCTTTAAATCAAGCGGTTTAATTCCCATTTCGTTGAATTTTTTTGTTTTTAATACTCATGCCTTTGAAGAGATTTCCACTTCTCAATCTCGTTAAAAATAGCTCTCTTAACCGATTTTATTGTGTCTTCCAATTTATCATTGATAAAAATATAATCAAAATACTTCGCTTTTTCAAGTTCCATTGAGACACGCTCAAGCCTTTTTTGAATTTGTTCATCAGTCTCAGTTTTTCTACGCTTTAGCCTCTCTTTTAAAGTCTCCATGTTTGGTGGCTTTATAAAAATTAAAACCGAATCATCGGGAAATTTATTTTTTATTGATATCGCTCCATTGACATCAACATCAAATAATAATACATCACCGTTTTGAAGTGCCAATTCAACCACGCTTTTCAATGTCCCATAATAATTTCCATAAATTTCCTCCCACTCAAGCAATTCGCCATTTTTAATTTTTTCCTCAAATTCCTCACGCGTCAAAAAGAAATAATCCTTACCATCAACCTCGCCATTTCTCTTTGGTCTCGTCGTTGCTGAAACTGAAAATTTAATGAACGGAAATTCCTCCATCATTTTTCTTGCTATCGTCGTTTTACCAGAGCCACTTGGGGCTGAAACTACAATTAACATACCTCTTGGCATTTCACAAATAAATTTTTTTATTCAACATTTTGCAATTGCTCTCTTATCTTCTCTATCTCCTCCTTGAGTTCAACCACAAGATGCGTCACTTCTACATCATCAGATTTCGCACCTATTGTCGTAGCCTCACGCAACATTTCTTGCAGAAGAAAGTTTAACCGCCTTCCAACCACAACTTCTTCGCCATTCAATATCTCGCGAAAAAATTTTATATGACTTTTTAACCTTACACATTCCTCAGTGACATCAAGCTTATCAGCAAGCAAAACTAGTTCAGCTTCAAGACGATTTCTGTCAAACTCAACATCTTTAAAAAGCATTTCAATTTTCTCTCTTAACTTCACCTGTCTCTCTTTTATCTTTTCCGATGAAAGCGAGATAATTCTATCTACATCATTCGCGATAACATCAAGCCTCGCATTAATATCTTTCGCGAGCTCAATTCCTTCTCTTCGCTTTGATTGAACAAGTTCTTCAATTGCTTGCTCAATAGTATTCTTGACAAGCTCCCAATCGTTTTCGGATATCTCCTCCACCGAATCAAACTCAAAAATTCGCGGAAGCTCAAGCAAATGTTCAAGTTTTATCTCACCTTTAACTTTTGTCTTCCTTTTAAGCTTACGAAGTTCTTTTATAAATGCATTCGCAACATCAAAATTAATTTTAACCACTGGCTGAGATGATAAATCCGACTTAAAATCAACCGATACGATGACCCTGCCTCTTGTGATTTTACTACGAACTAATTCTCTTATCTCAAGCTCTTTTGACTGTAGAACACTCGGAAGCTTAAGCGCTATCTCAAGAAATTTTGAGTTAACACTTTTCATTTCAACAGAAACGGAAATTCCATTCCTATTGACTTCAGATCTTCCAAACCCTGTCATACTTAGAATCATCTTCAAGGGGGAGTTAATTTGCATTTGCCTTGACCGAGTTTAAAAGATACGCTTTTATAAACTCATCTATCTCACCATCCATAACAGCTTGAACATTTGATGTTTCATATCCGGTTCTGTGGTCTTTGACGAGGTTATAAGGGTGAAAGATATATGAGCGAATTTGACTGCCCCATTCAATTTTCTTTTTTTGCTTTTCAAACTCGTTAAACTTCTCTCTCTCTTTCTCCTTTTGTAGTTGATACAATCTTGACTGAAGCAAACGCATTGCTTTAACTTTGTTTTGGTATTGGGAACGCTCACTTTGACATTGAACCACTATCCCTGTCGGAATATGGGTTATCCTGACTGCTGTTTCAACTTTATTTACATTTTGACCACCGTGACCACCAGCTCTGAAAGTTTCAATTTTCAAATCATCTGGATTTATTTCAATTTTAACATCTTTATCTTCAAGTTCGGGATATACGAATACAGATGCAAATGATGTATGTCTTCTTTTATTTGCATCAAATGGTGAAATTCTCACAAGTCTGTGAACACCGCTTTCAGCTTTCAAATATCCATATGCATAAGGACCTTCAATTTCAACAACAGCACTTTTTATCCCTGCACCATCCCCTTCAAGTATGTCAACGACAGTTGCATTATATCCATTTCTTTCAGCCCATCTCAAATACATTCTAAGTAACATCTCTGCCCAATCTTGCGCCTCAGTGCCCCCAGCACCCGAGTGAATTGTTAAAATTGCGCTTTTCGGGTCATCTTCACCATTTAAAAGATTCTTAAGCTCAAGCTCATCTATCTTTTTCTCAATTTTACGCACTTCCTTCTGCAATTCACTTGAAAGCGAAATATCTTGTGATTCTTCTGCAAGCTCTAAAAGAACTTTCACATCTTCAAGCATTTTACCAACGCTTTCCCACTCGTTTAACCAATCTTTAATCCTGCTTATTTCCTGCATAACCTTTTGCGCATTTTCAGCATCATTCCAAAAATCTGGCTCCGAAGTCTTTTGTTCAAGCTCCTCAAGGCGCCTTCTCCTCCCCTCTATGTCAAAGAAACCTCCTTAAAGTTTCAAACCTTTCAGAAATCTCGTCAATTTTTGACTTGAAATTCTCAAACATTCCAAGTTTAGCCCATTTTGTTTTAGGTTTTAAAGATAATAAAAAATTCTAAATTCACAAACTTTAAACCGTCCTTGAAAATATCGGCTTCTCCTTCATCATCCTATCAATGTATGCATCAAAACACATAGCTATATTTCTTATCACAAGCCTACCCATCAATGTGACAATTATTTTGTCATCTGTGAGCTCAACAAGCCCATCATCAATAAATTCTTGAAGCTTTGGAATTGAATCAGCGAAATATTCATCAAAGTTTATACCAAACTTTTCCTCAACCTCACCTTTAACAAGTTCCATATCGCACATCAAACGCATTATGACATGCTTTCTTATCACATCATCCTGATTCATCCTATAGCCCAAAGCTGTCGGAAATTTTCCTTCATCAATTTTTGCATAGTATTCCTTCAACTCTTTGTAATTTTGTGCATATATGTTTTGAAATTGACTTATTGCAGACATCCCAAATGCGTAAAGGTCCGCACCAGCACGAGTTGAATAGCCTTGAAAGTTTCTATAAAGTGTCTTTTTCTTTTGAGCTATTGCAAGTTCATCGTCGGGTTTAGCAAAATGATCCATCCCTATGTAAACATAGCCAGCTTCGGTAAGTTTCTCTATGGTCATTTTTAAAATTTTAAGTTTGACTTCTGGCGATGGCAAATCTTCTTTTCTTATAACCCTTTGATGTGGTTTAAGCCAAGGGACATAGGCAAAATTAAAAACCGCAAGCCTTTCTGGCGAAAGCTCAATAACTTTGTCAATTGTTTTCTCAAACGATTCAACAGTCTGAAAAGGAAGCCCGTAAATTAAATCAAGATTTATACTTTTAAAGCCAAGTTCCCTTGCCCACTCAATCGCTTGCCTTGTTATACTTTCTGGCTGTATCCTATTGACAGCTTTTTGAACCTTCGGGTCAAAATCTTGAACTCCCATGCTTATGCGGTTAAAACCAACCTCACGAAATGCCTTCATATGCTCGTATGTTAAGCCCCGCGGGTCAATCTCAACGCCAACTTCAGGGTCATCAACATACTCAAATCTCTCGTTTATAAAATTGCCAAGCTCCCTTATCTCATCCGGATTAAGATAAGATGGCGTTCCACCACCCCAGTGCAACTGCGTTACCTTTCGCTCAGGTGAAAGCACCTTTTTAACCATATCAATCTCACGCTCAAGATAATCAAGATATTTCCTTATCGTCTCGCGCCTATGTGTCACAAGCATATTACATCCACAAAAATAACACAATGTATCACAAAAAGGAATGTGAAAATAAAGCGAGAGATCGGCTTTTGAATTTTGAAGATTATTTTCAATTATCGCATTTTTGTAATCATCCGGACCAAAGTCCTTTGAAAAAGCAGGCGCTGGCGGATAACTTGTATACCTCGGACCAGGACGGTCATACTTTTTTAAAAGCTCTATGTCAACATTTTCAAACCTCATAGCTGAATTTAAATTTTATTTGTGATATTTTTTGCTTTCGGTTTTAACTGTTCCAACAAGAATTTTAACATTCTCAACTGGCGTTTCAGGTAAAATCCCGTGTCCTAAATTAAAGATATGCCCATTTCCAGTTCCGTATTTTTCAATTATTTTGATTGCCTCACGAACAACAACTTCAGGCTTTGAAAGCAAAACAACAGGGTCAAGATTCCCTTGAATCGAAACATTATCTCCAACTATCTTTCTTGCCTTTCCAATGTCAAATGTCCAGTCAATACTTATAACATCGCAACCTATACTGATAATTTCATCAACCCATTGCCATGTGCCTTTTGAAAACAAAATAATCGGAATCTTCCCATCAAATTTCATTCTCAATCTTTCAATTACACTTTTGATATACTTCAGCGAAAATTCCTTAAACTCATCATAGCTCAAAATCCCACCAAGTGAATCAAATATCTGAACCGCATCAGCTCCGTATTCAATTTGAGCGATCAAGAAATTCGTAACCGCAGAAGAAATTTTTTCAAGAAGCTTATGCGCAAGTAATGGTTCAGAGTAAATTAAAGTTTTAGCCTTTCTAAAATCTTTCCCAGAATCCTCACCAACCATATAAGCGAACAAAGTCCAAGGTGAACCAGCAAAACCAATAAGTGGCACATCAATGTTTCTCTTCGTTAAACTTATAGCATCAAGAACATATTTTAATTTTTCGGTTGGGTCGGGAATTATAAGTTTTTCAACTTCATCAATGTTTTGAACACTCTTTTCAAATCTTGGTCCTTTTGCTTCATCAATGTAAAGTTTTAATCCCATCGCCTCGGGCAAAACAAGTATATCGGAGAAAATTATCCCAGCATCAAAACCGATTATTTCAACCGGTTGAATTGTCATCTCAGATGCAAGTTCAGGTGTTTTTATCATTGTAAGAAAATCATACTTTTCGCGAACTTTTCTATACTCTGGCAAATATCTCCCAGCCTGTCGCATTACCCACACCGGCGTTCGCTCAACCTTTTCACGCCTACAAGCCTTTAAAAATATATCGTTTTTCATCCAAACCATGCTTTGTTTTTAATAAATTTTTTGCATGACAAACTTATTTATCAAGTCAGCAAGAAATTTGGCATCAGGCTTCGGATTATATTTAATAGGGTTTATATCAACAACCAAACCGAATTTTTCACATTCCCTCAATGTCGTCTCACCAATCACCCCTATCTTTTGACCGTTAAATTTTATCCCCTCAAAAATTTCAAAAAAATTCCTTACGCTTGATGGACTAAAAAATGTTATAACTTTTATTTCTCCACTTTCAATCATCTCCTTTACCTCATTTCTCGTCTCCTCACTTACATCTGGCTTAACAGTTTTATAGACGACGACATCATCAATTTCAAGCCCCTTATCTTTCAAAACCCTTATAAAAAGTTCATCAGCAAGACTCCCGCGTGGAAATAAAAATTTTCTTTTTGAGCCGAAATCTTTAAGAATTTTATCAAACAAACTTTCCTTATCTGATTTTTCAGGTAGCTCTTCAGCCTTTAATCCGTGCTTTTCAATCTCGCCTTTTGTTTTTACTCCAACCGCGTGAATTTTCTTCTCTTTGAGCTTCTCAATCGCGAAAAATTTTTCAAACCTTTCAATGAAAAATTTAACCGCATTCACACTTGTAAAAATTAAATCGGTATAATCGTCAATTTTTCTTATTTTTTCATCTACCTCATCCCATGAATCAGGTTCAACTATTTCAATCGTCGGCAAGAAAACAGGCGTGAAACCATAGCTCTCAAGATACTGCGCAAACTCCATCGCTTGATGTTTTGCTCTCGTTACCAAAATTTTCATTTTTCACGAGTTATACTTTCTTATCTCATCAAGTATTTTCTTTCCACCATTTTCAAGTAATCTCTCTGCGAGTTCAAACCCAAATTTCTCAATATCATCGCAAACTTCACCCTCAATTGAATCCCGAACCATAAAAGTCCCATCAAGATTGCTCACCATCGCTGAAAGTTTAATCTTACCATCCAATATTGAAGCAAAAGCACCAATTGGAATTTGACATCCACCCTCAAGATGTTTTAAAAGGGCACGCTCAGCCCTCGTTGCAAGCTCTGTCTCTTTGTGGTTAATTTTTCTGATCATTTCAATGATTTTATTATCGTTTTCTCTGACTTCAACAGCTATCGCGCCTTGACCGACCGCAGGCAAAATTAAATCAGTTGGAATTATCTGCGAAATCCTACCAGCGTAGTTCATCCTCTTAACTCCAGCAAAAGCCAAAACCATCGCGTTCCATGTTGACTCATCAAACTTCTTAAACCTTGTGTCAATGTTTCCACGAATGTCAACAAATTTAAAGTCAGGTCTAAAGTAAAGAAGCTGTGCTCTTCTTCGCAAACTTCCAGTAGCTATAACAGAATTCTTGGGAAGTTCATCAAGTTTGAGATTATCTTTTGAAATCAAAACATCTCTAACATCCTCACGCTCGGTCACAGCGCCAATCGTCAAACCATCGGGCAATTTCGTCGGTAAGTCTTTAAGGCTATGAACAGCAATGTCAATTTCACCATTTAAAAGTTCTATTTCTATCTCACGCGTGAAAATCCCTTTATCCCCAATTTTTGAAAGTGGCGAATCAAGAATTTTATCGCCCTTCGTCTTTATCACTTTAACTTCAAATTCAAATTCCGGAAAAGTATCAACAAGTTTTTTCCTAATAAATTCAGTCTGCCAAAGGGCGAGCTTGCTTCCACGCGTTCCAATTAAAATTTTTCTCATTCTCACATCATAAGTTATTTTTGATCAAGTCCAAATAATTCACGCACGAATTGAATAAACTTTATCTTCTCAGACTCAGGTCTACCGTTTGAGGATTCTCTGATGTTTACAGTTGGAGTGTGAAGTAGTTTATTCACAAGGGATTTGGTCAAAACCTCAACTTTTTGAAAGTCTTCGGGCGAAAACTTGTTTCTATATTTTTCAACTTCAAGCTTTCTTATTTCCTCAAATTTATCACGCAATAGTTTTATCGTCGGCGCAACTTGATGAGCCTCATACCATTTTATCAAATTCTTAAGTTCTTCGTCAATTATTCGCTGAACTTTCGGTATTTCTTTCAATCTCCTTTCATAATTTGATTTCGCTATTGATTCAAGTGAATCAATGTCCTCAAGGAAAACATTCTCAATCTCTTTTACCTTCGGCTCAACATTTCTTGGGACACCTATGTCAATTATTAAAAGTGGTTTATTGCCCCTTCTAAACATTGCTTCCTTCACTTGCGAAAAACTCAAAATATAATTGCTTACCGTTACTGAACTTATAACAATGTCAACCTCAACCAGCTTATCCGTTATTTCGTCAAGCCTTATAACTTTTCCATTAAATTGTTCAGCCAGTTTCTCCGCTCTTTCAATCGTTCTATTTGCGATGTAAAGTTCACTTATTTTATGGGAAACAAGATGTTTGGCAGTAAGCTCGGCTGTTTCACCTGCACCAATTAACATCCCCTTCTTCTTTGAAAGGTCAGCAAAAATTTTCTCAGTAAGTTCAACAGCTGCATAGCTTACCGAAACAGCTCCTTCACTTATCGCTGTCTCCATCTTCGCCCTTTTTCCTACCCTAAACGCCGTATGAAAAACTTCGTGGAGAAGCGTCCCCACAACTCCACACTTTACCGCAACCTCGTAAGCATCTTTTACCTGCCCAAGAATTTGAACATCACCAACTAACATTGAATCAATACCTGAAGCAACTTCAAAAAGATGCCTCACAGCATCATAAGAGCGCGTTATGTAAAAGTGGGATGATTTTACAATTTCACCAGCATCTTTCCTTGAAATCAAAAAATTTATTATCTCCTCAGGCTTTATATCTTCATTTTTCAAAACTCCATAAAGCTCTGTCCTGTTGCATGTTGAAAGCAAAGCACCTTCCTTTAAAAACATTTGAACTATCTCTGGAAGAACCTTTTCAACTTCATCAAGCGTATAATAAAGCTTTTCCCTTACTTCAACACTTGCAGTTTTATGGTTTAACCCAACGAGCAATAAATCCATAAGTTTTCAAACCTTAATTCTCAATAAAACCTGTGAAATCCCGAAAAAGCGTTTGCAAAAGCCATCAAAATAAACGCAATTATAAATCCAATGATTGACATAACGGCGATTTTCTTACCTGTAAGACTTCTAACTTTCCTCGCTCCAAGCCCACCAGCATAAACAATCCAAATTATAAATGTCCCAACAAGCTTCGCATCTGTATATGAAAATTTTTCAAAAGCTCTTGGCAACCAAATAAATCCAACTATTATGACAAATGTCAAAGAAATAAACCCAACTAAAGCAGATTTATAAAGCATTGATTCAATCGTCTCAAGATTTGGCAAATTTCGGTAAACAGTGTCAAATGTTCTCGTCCTCAATTTATGATAAAGCATTATGTAAAGAAGTCCGTATATCGCAGAAAGAGCGAAGGCAGAATAACCGACAAGCGCAAATGTGACATGAAGCGCAAGAAGCTCATTCTTCAAAACATCATGTTCAAAACCATAAACATCCTTTGAAAAAAGCCCCGAAATTATCACGAGGAAAGATGAGATTAAAATTGCAAAAAATCCCGTGTTTTTAATCCTTGTTAAAGATTCAATTATCACATATGCAAGGGAAAGCGAAAAACCCAAAACACAAAGAAGCTCAAAAATTGATGTCACCGGTGGATGCTTTAACTCCGCAGTCCGCAAGATAAGATAAATGAAATGAAAAGTTAATGTAAAGATGAGAAATTTAGTCTTTATTTTGCGCGCGAATGTGTCATCTTTGAAAAATGCTCGTCCGTAAAGCCACGCAGTTGCTATATATAAAACTAGCAAAACAAACTTAAAAATTTTCAAAATCAAAAGCATCGCTATAAAATCAATGTAAATTTTCAAATTAAATATAGCCTATTTCAAAAACTAAACCAAATTACCACTAAAACTTATACCCTATCTTTCTCAAGAACTCTTTCCTTTTCTGTATATCTTCCTCGCCTTCAATCCCCTTTGTTTTAACACCATCAATCACGCCAAGTATTCCACGCCCCTGTTCAGTCTCCGCTATTATAACTTCAACTGGATTTGCAGTCGCACAGAAAATTCTACAAACTTCCGGGACCATCTTAACAGCATTGAGGATATTAATTGGATAACCATTGTCCATGAAAATTATAAAAGAATGACCAGCGGAAAGATTTAAAGCATTTTTCTTCGCAAACTCAATCATAGCTTCATCGTTCCCAGCCCATCTGACAAGAGCCGGACCTGAGGATTCACAAAATGCAATCCCAAATTTAAGATACGGTTGCGTAGTCACAATCGCCTCATACAAATCTTCAACCGTTTTTATAAAATGCGCCTGACCAAGTATGAAGTTAATGTTATCAGGCTTTTCAATTTTGACAATTTTTAATTCCATCGCTTCAACCTATTTTATTTTTGATTCAACAAACCAAGTTGAACCATGCTTATGAATTTATCGCCAGCAATTATTACATGGTCAAGAAGTTTTATCCCAATGATCTCACCAGCTTGATAAATTTGTTTCGTCACCTCAATATCCATTCTGCTCGGTTCAGGATTTCCACTTGGATGATTATGGACGAGAATTATACTTGTTGAAAGCTCATCAATCGCTGGCTTAAACACCTCCCTTGGATGAATGACGCTTGAATTTAAATTTCCTTCCGAAACTACAACCTCTTTTATGATTCTATTTGCTGTGTTAAGAAGAATAACAACAAGAATTTCTTTATTTAAATCCGCAAGCCTTGGGACGAATATCCGAGCTATGTCCTCAGGAGATGTGATTTGAGGTTTTTCAGATACAGGTTCGGATTGAATCCTTCGCGAAAGTTCAAAAGCTGCCGATATAACAACTGCTTTTTTTAAGCCTATACCTTTATATTTCTTCAAATCACCAAGGTCTTTTCTCGCCAGCTCGCGTAATCCACCAGCATCAGATAAAATTTTATTCGCTAGGTCTAAAGCTGAAATTTTTCTTGTCCCTGAACCGAGCAAGATCGCAAGAAGATCTGCATTTGAAACCGCACGCGGTCCATACTTTATAAACTTCTCCCTCGGCCTCGTCTCTGGTGGCAAATCTTTAATTCTAACCCTGTAATCGCTCTCAACTTCGTATTTTACCTGTTTATTACCCATTTTGAAATCCTCTTTATCAAATTATCCTTAAAAACAAGAATTGAAACCGACTTGTTAACTCTATTTTCATCAAAAATTACATCTCTCCCAACCCCCATGCCTTCGTAATTTAGAAGTGTGCTGTAAACCTCACCAGCGGTTAACCTGCCCTCTTCAATTATTTTTAAAAGCATTTTCACCGCATCATAGCCATAAACAGAAAACTCATCGGGCTCAAAGCCAAATCTATCTTTAAAAGTTTTAAAAGCAAAATCATTCAAATCAACATATTGACCACTTGTAAACACAACCCCACTTGTATATTGCCTATTCATATAAAGCTCCGTGAAATTATTCCAAACATCGTTTCCAAGAATTCTAACTTTAAAATCATGATAATAAACCTGTGAGGATATCACACCTATAAAATCTGGATTTAAAATTGGAGCAAATAAACCAACACTATCCGAGGAAACCTCAACTGAAATTTTCATTGAATCAAGACTCGCAATTAAATTCCTAAAATACGAACGAAGGTCCGCTTCGCCAGGATTATAGAACTGGATATTAACAATTTTTGCAGAATTTTGCTTAACCTCGTCAATAAATGCTTCAACAAATGGTTTTATCCTAACATCATTTGGTGCAAGCACAAGAAAATACCTTAAACCAAGCGCAAAAATCGCAAATTGAGCAAGTGCCCTTGAACGAGTTGAATAATCAGAATTAAACTGAAAGATATAATCGCTCAACTTCGTTAGACCATCCGAAGTCGCAGTTGGCGAAATTATTGGCACCCCAACACTTTTTACAAACCTTGCGCAAAGCTCAACATCCTCACTGTAAACAGGACCAATTATCCCAACCACATCAGGATGTCCCTTGAATTCAAGAAGTTTCCGATCAATATCCCCACTCTTATAATATTTAACCTCAACACCAACCTTTGGATTTGAATTTAAATTATGCTCACTAATCCCAAGCTCTATACCATTTAAAATTGACCTGCTTATTGATTCACCCTCGGGAAGAAGAACCCCAATCTTCACCTTGGGACGAACTATAAGCCGATCTAGATAAGAGATTCTGAACATCAACTTCTCATAATACTCCGTCCCTTGAAAATGCACAAGCCTGTCAGCGATATACTTTTTTGCATCTTCAATTTTACCCAAAGAAACAAGTCTATCTGAAACCTCAAACACGATAAGATACTTAACATTCGGGGTTAAATCCATTTTCAAAATTTCCTCAAGCTCCCTAATGTCAAGTGAATCAACAATGTTTGAGACAATTTTAATGTATTTAACTTTTTCAGATGTTGACCTTCTAATTGCTTTATCAAGATTTAAGACTGCTTTCGCAAAATTGCCAAGTTTAATATTGATAAGCCCAAGCGTATAAAATGCGTCTTCAAGATATGTCGTCTGCGGAAAATCAAGCAAAAATTTATTTAAAAGCTTTTCGGCATCTTCAAATCTGTTAAGATAGCAAAGTGATTTTGAAGCCATAAGATAACTTGCGCTGGTGCGATGATTTAAACCAAACGATATCACAGAGTCAAATTTCAAATACGCTGATGAAAAATAACCATAACTTGCAGTATCACCATAAAGAATATAAGCATTTAAACCAAGCTTGAAAAGCTCAAGCCCAGACTTAAAAAGTGAATCAGCAATTGGATTATACAATTTCTCCACTTGACTATAAACAACAAGTTGAAAAAGAAACAGCAAAATAACTAATCTCAAAATTCTACCCATTTTTAAGCTGGCTGAGTTTTTCCTCAATTTTTAACCTCAATTCAGGGCCAATCCTCAAAGCTTCGGAGAAAAACTTATTTGCCTCATCAAGTTTACCCCGATATGCGTATATAAACCCAAGGTTCATAAAAGAATTAGCAAGCCTCCCATCAAGCAAAATTGCGCGATTGAAGTATCTTTCAGCTTCATCAATCTCACCAAGCTCAAGTAATATCTCTCCACATGTTTCCCACAAAATTGGTTTTCCTGGCTCAAGGTCAATAGCTGTTTCAATTGCTTTTCTCGCCTCATCAAGCTTTTTAATGTTCCATAATGCAATCGCAAGCAAGTAATAAAGCATGTAATTATACTGTTGCTTCTTTATACCACGCTGAAGATATCCAATGGCTTCTTCATACTTTCCACGCTCTATCAATATCTCGGCAAGGGTCTCGGTGATTTTAGGAAATTCAGGATCAAATTTTAAAACTTTTTTAAATTCCTCCTCAGCCTCAGGATAATCCCCACAATGATAATAAGCGAGCGCAAGATTATAATGAAGAACTGGATATTCAAGATGAGCAAGTTTTGTATAAAATTTTATAGCATCGTCAAACTTCCCAAGATTAAAACATATATTACCGAGCATAAAGATAACCTCTTCATTTTCAGGGTCAACATCGTAAGCCCGCCTTAAAAGTTTCTCTGCAAATGACTCTTTGCCAATCTTCGCGTAAATAAAAGCAAGCTCAATATAAGCATCAATGAAATCAGGATGCTCATTTATAAGTTTATGATAAATTTGAACTGAATGTAAAAACTTCCCATTTTCAAAATACTTTCTCGCTTTTTCAATTAATTTTTTGTTCAAAGCACTTATTCCCATTCAATTGTAGCTGGTGGCTTTGTTGTTATATCATAAACGACTCTGTTAACTCCTTTAACTTCATTCACAATTCTACCAGATACTTTTTCAAGTAATTCATATGGAAGCCTTACCCAGTCAGCAGTCATACCATCTTGGCTGAAAACAGCTCTTAAAGCAACGACATATTCATAACTTCTCTCATCGCCCATAACTCCAACTGATTTAACAGGAAGAAGCACTGCAAACGCCTGCCATATTTTGTTATACAAACCAGCTTTTTTAAGCTCATCAATAAAAATTTCATCAGCATCGCGCAAAATTTCAAGTTTTTCAACTGTCACCTCACCGATAACCCTTACTGCAAGCCCCGGACCAGGAAACGGATGACGGTTCAAAATCTTATCTTTAAGTCCAAGTGCTTTACCAATCTCACGGACTTCATCCTTGAAAAGTTCCCTAAAAGGCTCAACCAGTTTGAAATTCATCTTTTCGGGAAGACCTCCAACATTATGATGTGTCTTTATCTTTGATGATGGTCCTTTATAAAAAGTTGACTCAATCACATCTGGATAAAGAGTCCCCTGAGCAAGATATTCAACATCCCCAAATTTCCGCGCCTCCCTTTCAAAAACCTCAATAAAGGTTCTACCTATAATTTTTCTTTTTTCCTCTGGGTCACTCACACCTTTTAATCTCTCAAGAAAAATTTCACTTGCATCTACACTGTGAAGTTTTATCCCAAGCCTTTCAAACATATCGCTTATACTCTCGCTTTCCCTTTTTCTCATCAATCCATTATCCACATAAATAGCAATTAAATTTTCACCAATTGCCCGACTCAACAACACAGCCAAAACAGTTGAATCAACACCTCCACTTACAGCACAAATTACTTTTTTATCGCCGACCACCTTTTTTATCTCCTCTATCAAATTTTCAACAAGAAATTGAGCGTTCCATCCACCTTTGCAACCACATATTTTGTAGACAAAATTTTTCAAAATTTCCATACCCTTTTCAGTATGCACAACCTCAGGATGAAATTGAACTCCGTAAATTTTCTCCTCTTTATTTCGTATCGCGCATATAGGTGAGTTATCAGTTATACCTATGACTTCAAAATCAGGCGGAGCTTTAACTAAAGCATCGCCATGACTCATCCAAACAACCGTGTTTGAATCTAACCCACTGAAAAGATCGTCCCCATTTATGACTTTTAAAATCGCTTTGCCGTATTCCCTTTTTGCAAACCTGTCAACTTCACCACCAAGTTTATAAGCTATTAGCTGAAGCCCATAACAAATCCCAAGCACCGGGATCCCGAGCTCAAATAAAGCAGTATCAACCTGTGGCGAACCATTTTCATAAACGCTTGAAGGTCCACCAGATAAAATTATTCCCTTCGGCTTGGATTCAACAATCTTCTCAATTGGGAAATCAAAGCGCTGAATTTCAGAAAAAACTCCAAGCTCTCTTACTCTCCGAGCTATAAGCTGGGTATATTGAGAGCCGAGATCAAGGATAAGTATAAATTCACTGGGTTTCATAAGGTGCTATTTTAATTTTTCACTTTGAAATAAATATAAAAAATTTTTCGCTTAGAAACGAAATCAGCCGACTGTATGTTAAAAAATTTAAAGGCTAAAACAAAACGAAAACGATCAATGAAAAAATATAATCGCCTGATAAATGAAAAAAGTCCATATCTTCTCCAACACGCCACTAACCCAGTTGACTGGTATCCCTGGTGTGATGAAGCTTTTGAAAGAGCAAAGCTTGAAGATAAACCCATATTTTTATCCATCGGCTATTCAACTTGCCATTGGTGTCATGTAATGGAGAAGGAATCATTTGAAGACGAAGAAGTGGCAAAATTACTAAATGAAAATTTCATCCCAATAAAAGTTGACAGAGAAGAACGCCCCGACATTGACTCGGTCTACATGCTCGTATGTCAAGCTATGACAGGGCACGGTGGCTGGCCACTTACAATCATAATGACACCAGATAAAGAACCCTTCTTCGCCGGAACATATATCCCAAAATACTCACGATATGGAAGAGTCGGCCTCATTGACCTACTTTCAAAAGTTGCAAAACTATGGAAAGAAAATAGAGAAAAAATTTTATCTCTCGCCGATGAAATAACCGAAGGACTTAAAAAAGCCATAAATCAACCAAGCGAAAAAGACTCATTTAACGAATTAATTTTAACAGAAGCATTTCAACAACTGCTTGAACACTTTGATAATGAATACGGTGGTTTCGGCTCGGCTCCAAAATTTCCAACACCTCATAACCTTATGTTTCTTCTAAGATACTGGAAAAGAACTGGAGATATAAGAGCTCTTGAAATGGTCAGAAAAACACTTGACTTTATGTCTCTTGGTGGTATAAGAGACCATATAGGTGGCGGATTCCATAGATATTCAACGGATAGAAAATGGATTTTACCACACTTTGAAAAAATGCTCTACGATCAAGCTTTAATATCAATTGCATATATTGAAACATATCAAGCAACTAAAGATGAAAAATACGCTTCACTCTGCAATGAAACAATTTCATATGTTTTGCGCAATTTGACAAATCCAGATGGCGGACTTTTCTCGGCTGAAGATGCCGACAGTGAAGGCGAGGAAGGAAAATTTTACCTTTGGGAAATTCAAGAACTTGAAAAAATCCTTGATAAAGATGAACTAAATTTTGTAGTTGAAAATTTCAACCTTGATGTTCAAGGAAATTATTTTGATGAAGTTAAAAAGGGGAAAACGGGCAGAAATATCTTTTACCTTGAAAAAGAACTTGACGCAAAAAGCCAGGAAAAATGGGAAAAGATAAAATCAAAACTTTTTGAATACCGTGAAAAAAGAATTCACCCGCTCAAAGATGACAAAATTTTAACGGATTGGAACGGGTTGATGCTCTTCGCGCTTGCAAAAGCATATTCAATATTTCAAGTAGAAGAATACATAGAAACTGCGAAAAAAAGCGCCGACTTTATACTTAAAAATATGCTTAAACCTGAAGGAAAACTCCTACATGTATACCGCGATGGAATTGCTAAAATTAACGGCTACCTTGACGACTACGCTTTCTTTATTTGGGGCTTGCTTGAACTTTATGAAGCAACATTTGAAGTGAAATACCTAAAAACCGCAATTACACTCGCAGAAAAAATGATTGAACTTTTCTGGGATGAAAATGAAGGCGGATTTTTCTTCACAGAAAAAGATAACCAAGATGTCATCTTCAAACAAAAAGAAATCTACGATGGCGCAACACCATCCGGAAATTCAGTAGCTCTTCTTGGTTTAATCAAACTTGCAAAGATAACGGGAAATGAAAAATTTAACGAAATCACACAAAAACTTACTGAATCATTTATAGCAACAGTGAAAAAATATCCATCCGCATATACATTCTTCCTGTCCACACTTGACTTCATACTTGGCAATTCATTTGAAATAGTGATCGTCGGAAGAAAGAAAAATCAAAGCGAGATAAAGGAAATTGTAAAAACAATTAACCAAAAATTTATCCCTAACAAAATCATAATTTTTAAACCATCGGATGAAGAAAGCGATATAAACTCAATCTCACCATTTATATCAGCGTATAAAGAAATTGACGGAAAGACTACTATATACATATGCACAAATTATGAATGCAAACAACCCGTGACAAATATAGATGACATGCTTGCGTTGATTGATGAGATTAAATCTTAACTTGAATCATGAACGAAAGTTCATTATTCTTGACTTCTTCTGGTCTTTCAAGTTTAATTATATAATTCCCGCGAAATGCTATACGCTCTGGAATTTTTGAAAAAATACCTATATCAGCCAATCCAACATACTCCCAATCAGAGTTAAACTCCCGTATATTCCTTCTCCACAAACTATCTGAACCTGCACACACATAAAGATAAAGCTCAGCTAAAACGAAAACCAAGGTCCCAACAATCACCGCTAACCCCATAATCAACTCAAAAAATCACTCAAACTTAAATCAACCCCTTTCAACCTAAACCATACCTCCGTGCAACTTGCATCAACTAAACTCAACTCTACCCCTATATTCAGGCCCAACGGACTTAGAACATGAAACGATGCTCTGTTACAAATGATGTTAGATAAAAAGTTGCGAAAAGAATCCGCCCTGAGAAAGTTTACAAGATGAAATTTTCTCACCTAAATTAAAAACTTAACACTTGCTTATATCAACTTGATAGGTTAAATTTTATCAAAAAATAATTCATCTCATCAACATGAAAATTGCCTATTTTGATGTTTTTTCAGGGATAAGTGGAGATATGACGATAGGTGCTTTTATTGATGCTGGGGTTGATGTTGAAGAATTTAAAGCGGAGATAAAGAAGTTAAATCTAAAAAATTATGAGATAAAGACACAACGCGTAACGCGAAATGGCATATCTGCAATAAGTTTTGATGTCATCCTTAAAAATCAAAGCGATGAAGAAAGACATTTATCAGATATTTTTCAGATAATAGATGAGAGCAGTTTATCTGATTTTGTTAAACAAACTTCAAAAAAAATTTTCAAGAAGCTTGCTGAAGCCGAGGCAAAGATACACGGCACTACAATTGACAAGGTTCATTTTCACGAGGTTGGAGCAATTGATTCAATAATTGATATAGTTGGAACAGCAATATGTGTTGAAAAACTCGGAATTGAAAAAATTTTTGCGTCAAAAATCCCGCTGGGTTCAGGCTCATTTGTTGAAACAAGCCATGGGAAAATGCCTATTCCAACTCCTGCAACAGTTGAAGTGTTAAAAAATTTCCCTGTGATTTTAACGAATATCCCATTTGAACTTACAACTCCAACAGGAGCATCAATTGTAGCAACACTTGCTGAATATGGACTTGAAAAAGAAACGATAAAAATTTACAGCGTTGGATATGGAGCTGGAAAATTTGAAATTCCAGGACAGCTCAATCTATTGAGAATTTTTATAGGGGAAATACCAGATAAATTTTATGAAGATAAATTGCTCCTTGTTGAAACAAACATTGATGATATGAACCCTGAGATTTATCCATATGTAATAGAAAAACTTCTTTCTTCAGGTGCAAATGATGCTTACCTTGTTCCTGTGATTATGAAAAAAGGTCGCCCTGGGATTTTGCTTTCAACCTTGGTGAGTGAATCAAAGCTTGACAATATACTTAAAGTAATTTTTTCTCAAACAACAACCCTTGGCGTCAGAATCGTTGAAATAAGAAGAAAGAAACTTCACAGAGAACAAAAAGAAATTGAAACTCCATTTGGTAAGGTTAAATTCAAACTTGCTGTTGTTGATGGAGAGGAAAGGTTAATCCCAGAATTTGAAGAGTGCAAACGAATCGCTGAAGAAAAAAATTTGCCATTGCTTCATGTTTATAAAGTTCTTGAATCAATTGTTTCAAAGATGTGAACCATAAAAAGCGAAAAGGGCATATGAAAAACCTTTATGTCAATGTCGCGCTTCCAGTGCCTGTGAATAAGTTGTTTACTTACATCGTCCCAGATGAGCTAAAAGACGATGTGGCTGTTGGCAAAAGAGTTATAGTCCCATTTGGAAATCAGGAGTTGATGGGCATAATTGTGGAGGTTTCAACCCAGACCGGATGGCACAAGCTTAAAGAGATAAGAGATGTCCTTGACGCTGAACCTATTTTTTCTGATGAAATGTTAAAATTAACGAAGTGGATAGCTGATTATTATTTTGCAAGTTGGGGTGAGGTTTTAAAAACCGCACTTCCAGCTGGTGCAATTCTTGAAAGTAAAAGGATGGTGAAGTTAATTCGCCAACCTGACCAGAGCACATTATCTCAGATGGAAAGAAGTGCGCCAGCAAGAGCTGAGATATTGAAATTTATCTCCAGCCAAAATTCACCTGTTGTGATCAAAACTTTGAAGGGTAGATTTAAGTTTAAAAACATTTATTCAATTTTAAACTCACTTGAATCGCTTGGATACATTGAGATTGAAAAATACTTACCTGAACAAAAGGCAAAGGTGAAATTTGAAAAATTCATCTCACTCTCAAAAACATATGCTGAAAATTTAAAAAAGTTAACACCAATTATATCTGAGCTTGAAAAAACGGCACCGCGACAAGTTGATGTTTTGCTTTTCTTGATGGATGCTTTAAGGAAGGGTAAAATTGAAATACCAGTAGCTGATGTTTTGAAATCAACTGGAACAAATTCACAAACGATAAAAAAACTTCAAGAAAGAGGTGTCGTTGAAGTATATCAAAAAGAAAAGATGAGAAAATTTGAATATGAATTTGAGGAACCAGATAAAAAAATTGAACTTAACAAGTATCAAAGAGAAGCGCTTTCAGAAATTAAAAATGCGATTGAAAGTAGCAAATTTAAAACTTTTCTTCTCTACGGCGTCACAGGCAGTGGGAAGACCGCGGTTTACATTGAATCAATAAAGGAAGTTATAAAAATTGGGAAAACCGCTATAGTTTTAGTTCCTGAGATATCGTTGACGCCACAAATTGTGAATCGTTTTAAAAAGCATTTCGGGGATATAGTTGGGGTTTTGCACAGCAAGATGTCGCTTGGTGAAAGGTATGACTCTTGGAGGATGATAAAGGAAGGTATATATAAAATTGTTATAGGTCCGAGGTCGGCAGTATTTGCACCACTTGAGAAAATTGGCTTAATAGTAGTCGATGAGGAACAGGAAAGTTCATACAAACAATTTGACGCATCACCAAGATATAACGCTCGTGATGTCGCCATAATGAGGGCAAAGATGAATGACGCAGTTGTTATCCTTGGCTCTGCAACTCCATCACTTGAATCGTATTACAACGCAAAAATTGGAAAGTATCAAATTCTAACATTACCTGAACGAGTTGACAATGCAAAGATGCCAGAGGTTAAGATAGTTGACATGATCAAGGAAAGAAAGGAGAATAACAATAAAACTTCAATTTCAAAAATACTTCATCAAAAAATTGAAGAAAGATTGGAAAAAGGAGAAGGCATAATAATTTTCCAGAATAGAAGGGGGTATTCAACTTATATTGAATGTCAAGATTGTGGCTATGTTGAGTTGTGTGATAATTGTAGCGTGACTTTAATTTTTCACAAAGCACAAAATCATTTAAGATGTCATTATTGTGGGTTTGTAAAAGCCGTTCCTGAAAAGTGCCGAAGATGTGGTGGTGTTAAACTGAAATTAAAAGGTGTTGGAACTCAAAGGGTTGAGGATGAAATAATCAAACTTTTCCCATCAGCAAGGATTATAAGGATGGACCTTGATACGACATTGGGCAAAAAATCTCACGATAAAATTATGAGAAAATTTGCAAATGGTGAGGCTGATATACTTCTTGGAACTCAAATGGTTGCAAAAGGTCTTGATTTTTCAAGGGTTACGCTTGTCGGCGTCATATCTGCAGACATACCGATGCTAATCCCGGATTTTAGGTCAAGCGAAAGAGCGTTCCAACTTTTAACGCAAGTTGCCGGTCGGGCTGGAAGAAGTGAGAAAGAAGGCGAAGTGATAATTCAAACATTTCAACCAGAGCATTACATTTTTGACTATGTTGCAAATTATAAGATATTTGAGTTTTACGATAAAGAATTAAAAGTGAGAAAATCGCTGGAGTATCCACCATTCACACGACTTATTTTGATTGAATTTAAAGGCGAAAATGAAAGGGATGTTGATCTTTCTTCGGAAGAATTTGCGAAAGAGTTAAGAGCAAATCTTAAACAACAAGTTCAAATTCTCGGTCCAGCACCCGCAGCTATACCAAAGATAAAGCGAAATTACAGATACCATATAATGATGAAGATGCCAAAAGAACTTGATAAGAACGCGAAAGAAATTGCACGGGTCATTTGGCAATTGAAGGAAAAGTTTGAGGTAAAGTTAAATTCAAAAGGCATCAAGTTGGTAATTGATGTTGACCCGCAAAACACCGTTTAAAATTTTCGCCGTTGTTTTTATCTTTTCTTTTTCCTTATCGCAGAACCCATCCCCAATTAAAAAGATTGAAATATATGGGAACAAAAACCTGCCATATCAAGATCTTATCTCAAGGATAAAATTAAATGAAGATATTGAGGCTATAAAAAATGAAATTTTGAACATTTACATTTATAATGGATTTTATTTTGCAAATGTTGATTCAATTAAAATTGAAAATGGAATTTTGAAGGTTTTTGTAAGTGAAGGGAAACAAGCAAGGGTTGGAAACATTGAAATTAAAGGGAACAATGTTTTATCCGACGATGAGATAAAAGAAGCACTTGGGCTCAGCGGTGGCGAAATTTTTAGGACACAAACTTTGAAAAATGGGATAAACAAAATTCTTGACAAATACTCAAACATCGGTTATCCGCTTGCTGAGATTGAAATTGCAAGTGTTGAGCTTGATGAAAATGGGTTTGTTGACTTAAAACTTAACATAAATGAAGGCAGGCTCATAAAAATTGAGCAAGTGAAAGTTCAAGGAAACAACATAACAAAAGAAGCTCTGATACTGCGTGAGGCGAGAATAAAAAGGGGCGAGATTTATCGCGAAAGGAAAATTGAGCAAGTGAGGAAAAGGTTGATAAAACTCGGTTTATTTGAGATGATATATGAGCCAGAAATTTTTTTTAATGATACAACATCAGGAATTTTGCTTAAAGTTAAGGAAGGAAGAATGAACTTGTTTGATGGAATAATTGGCTATGTTCCGCAGGCGGGTTCATCAAGGGGTTATTTTATGGGGTATATCAACATACTTTTAAAAAATTTGTTCGGGATGGGAAGAAAATTTGGAGCGAAATGGAATTCAGAAACTAAAGAGACACAAGAGTTTGAAATTTTTTATCTTGAGCCATATGTGTTTGGTTTACCAACAAGCGCTGAAGTTTCATTTTATCAGAGAAAGCAGGATTCAACTTATATCACAAGGAAACCTCAGGTTAATTTTGAAATTGAATTAACAAGTTCGGAGAAAATTTTGGAAATTTTCAAGGCGTCGTTGTATATAGCGCAGACATCAATAATTCCAACGGCTACGGAATTCATAACAAATAAAATTTTTGAAAGTAGAACGCTGAACACTGGGGTTGGAGTTATTTACGATGCAAGGGATAATGTCAATTTCCCAAGTTCAGGGATTTATTTTTCAAGCTTTTATGAGCTTGGAACTAAAAAGATTCTTGGACCCAAAGATATGCTTACATCCGAGATTAAAACAAACACAATTGTAAACAAGTTTAAATTTACACTTGATTTTTATTTTGATTTTAAAAAAATTTTAAAAAGTGTGCTCTTTTCAAGATTTAACGCCATGATCGTTTCTGGAGATGGAATTGATGAAAGCGATGTTTTCAGATTTGGAGGTATGAAAAGTTTGCGCGGATACAGAGAAAATGAGTTTCTCGCGACACGAGCTATGTGGGCAAACTTTGAAAATAGGTTTGGGTTGAGTTATGATTTTGTTGTTTTTGGCTTTGTTGATGTGGGTTATATTTATCGTCCGATTCTTTTGCCAAGGATAATGAATTCATTTGAAGCGATAAGGGTTGGATATGGGCTTGGGTTTAAGTTTAACACGAAAGTTGGGCGATTGAATTTAATTTATGCGCTTGGAAAAGGCGACTCATTTAAAACAGGTAAAATTCATATAGGGATTGAAAGTGAATTTTAAAAAATTACTTGCAATTGTCAAGATATCAAGACCGTCAAATGTCATCATTGCAGGGCTTACCATTTTCGCTGGGGTTTTAATTTTTGGCAAGGAAAAGTTTGACATCTTTAAACTTGCTTTCATTGCCGGGGTTGCGGGTGCACTGATTGATGCTGGCGGAAATATAATTAACGACTTTTTTGATGTTGAAATTGACAAAGTCAACAAACCGCACAGACCTATACCAGCTGGATTAATAAGTAAAAAATTTGCACTTGTTTTGTACTTTCTTACGACATTTGGGGGCTTAATTATTTCTTTGCTTTTAAATAAAATTTCCTTCGCGATAGCGTTCATATCTGTGATAGTAATTTTTCTTTACAGCTTTAGGCTCAAACGAATACCTTTGATTGGAAATTTAACCGTTGCATTTATGACAGGTCTTGCATTTATCTTTGCTGGAAGTGTTGTAAACAATTTTAAGGATTCACCCTTCCCTTTCGTTTTTGCATTTATGGTTAATCTTGGGCGTGAGATAATAAAAGATATTGAGGATATTGAAGGCGATTTAAAGGTTGGGATAAAGACGCTTCCAGCAGTAGTGGGTGAAAAGTTTTCAGCAGTAATTGCTTGTGTTATCCTTGGGGCATTGATACCAATAACTTTAGTGCCATATTTCATCGGGATTTACAACTACCTGTTTATTTTGATAATTACTGCTGTTGATGTTGGCATAGTTTATGTTATAGTCTCGCTTGTTAGGAACATTGAAAGGGAAAACTTGAATAGATTGAGCAATATTCTTAAATTTGAAATGTTAATAGGTCTTTCAGCGATTTACTTTGGTAGTCTGAGATGATAAGGACAGAAGAAGAAATGAAAAAAATTGAGAATAAGCTATACGCCAGCGGTTTATCAACAATAGCTGGCGTTGATGAAGCTGGTTGTGGTCCAATTGCTGGACCGGTTGTCGCATGTGCTCTTATCCTGCCAAAAGATTATTTCAATCCGCTGATTTATGATTCAAAGAAGATAAGTTCAAAATTGAGAGAGAGACTTTACGACGAAATTAGAGATATTGCCATTGATATTGGGATTGGGATTGTTGAAAGCGATGAAATTGATAGATTGAACATAAGGAGAGCAACAAAGCTTGCAATGAAGAAGGCTCTGCTTGAACTTGAAATTAAGCCTGATGCCGTTTTAATAGATGGGAATTTCTTTGATGTGGACTTGGTTGAGTTTGGTCAAAACCAAGAGGATATTAAAGTTGTTAACATAGTAAAAGGCGACAGAAAGTCAATTTCAATTGCTTCGGCATCAATAGTTGCGAAGGTTTTAAGGGATGAAATTATGAAAAAATATGATGAGCAATATCCTGAATATAAATTTTCAAAGCATAAAGGCTATCCAACCGGTGAGCACATAGAAGCGATAAAAAAATTTGGCATCACATCAATCCACAGGAGAACCTATCAACCCGTTTCCCGTCTCATTACTGAACAATTAACACTTTTTAACAATGGACAAAGATAAAGGTAAGATTGGAGAAGAGATAGCTGTTAAATTTCTGTCTCAAAAAGGTTTTAAAATTTTGAAGAGAAATTACAGGTATGGGCATGGTGAGATTGATATAATCGCAATGGATGGAGATGATCTTGTATTTGTTGAGGTCAAAACAAGAGCATCGGACAAATTTGGTTTACCTGAGGACTCGGTCACATTTAAAAAGAGAAAACAACTAAGAAAGATAGCGGAAGCATTTTTGCAGACAAATAAAATTGAGTTTTCTGGGTGTAGGTTTGATGTTGTAAGTATAATTTTAAAAAAAGGCAAGGCTGAAATAAATCACATTGAAAATGCTTTTTAAAAATTAAAAGGAGATCGGGAAATGAATTTAGCAATTGCAATGTTAATTTCAATTTTAGGTTTATTAATTGGATTTTTCACTTGGGGGAGATATGTCGCAAGAAAGGCTGGTGTAAACCCGGATATCCCGACGCCGGCGGTTAGGATAAATGATGGAGTTGATTATGTGCCGGCAAGACCTTTAGTTCTTCTCGGACATCACTATGCTTCAATTGCAGCAGCTGGACCTATTGTTGGACCGACGCTTGCGTTAATTTATGGTTTTGTCCCTGCATGGTTGTGGCTTTTGCTCGGAGTTATATTTATAGGTGCGGTGCATGATTTTTCAGCTCTTTTCGTCAGTGTTAGAGAAAACGGTCGTTCAATTGCTCACATAGCGAAAAAGACGCTCGGAAATACAGGCTTTGCCTTCTTCTTGGCATTTTCAATCCTGCTGATAATGCTTGTAAATGCTGCCTTTTTACATCTTACCGCGATAGCACTTACATCGCATTATCCAATTTCTCAACTTGGACTTTCATCTGAGCAAACTCTTTTAAAAACAAAAATTATAAACGGCGAAATTTATGCTAAAATTGGAGGAATTGCCTCAACTTCGGTTATAGTCATAACAGTGTTTGCACCTTTAGTTGGATATTTGCTCTATAGAAAACACATTAAAACTGCCATTGCAAGTATAATTGCTCTGACTATTACTTTATTTTCAGTGCTTATTGGGTTTGAATTTCCCGTCACGCTTCATCCGAAGATTTGGATGGTGTTAATTTTAGTTTACTCTTTCTTTGCTTCGTGGATTCCTGTGTGGTTAATACTTCAACCCAGGGATTTTACAAATGTTCATTTTCTCTATCTTGGTTTAGCAGGTATGTTTTTGGGAGTAATTGGGAGCGGATTGTCTGGCGTTAAAATTCAAGCACCTATGTTTAACATAAACTCAGAATCAATGGAAGCACTCGGACTTGTCTGGCCATTTTTATTTGTTACGATAGCTTGTGGCGCTGTCTCAGGAGCTCATGCTTTGATAGCTACTGGAACGACATCAAAGCAACTTTCAAACGAAAAGTATGCCCAGTTAATAGGATATGGTGCAATGTTGCTTGAATCTTTGCTTGGCTTGTTGGTTTTGTTTGTTATACTTGGTGCTATTGATTTTCAGCATTATAAAGAACTTGTCTGGCCGATTGAGAATGGGCATATAAAACAAGGGAATGCGCCTCTTGCGTTTGCAGTTAGCGTTGGTAAAACACTTAGCAATGGGCTCGGAATTCCAATAGTATATGGGACGATATTTGGAATACTTATGCTTGAGGGTTTTTTGATAACAACCGTTGATACACTTTTCAGGTTGATGAGATACTTTTTTGAGGAGCTTTGGGGTGTGATATTTGTTAAAAAGCCAAAAATTTTAGAATCAAGAATTTTTAATTCCCTACTTGGCATTTTTTTGACTGCAGGTCTTGCGTTTACAAATGGCTATCAAAAAATATGGCCAGTCTTTGGCTCGGCGAATCAACTCCTTGCTGCTTTGACGCTTGTGGCAGTGACCGCATGGTTTGCCCAAAAATCAATAAAAGCTTACTTCGCTGCGATACCAGCTGGATTTATGATTCTAACGACGATAACTTCGCTTTCAATTTTGCTGAAAAGATACATTGAGTCAAGGAACTTAACATTAACGATTACAGATTTGCTTTTGCTTGTCCTTGCGCTTGGAGTTGTGATTTTAACATTCAGATACTTCTTCAATCTACGAGCTGAACTTGTGAAAGCGAAAATCACCGAACCCGTGCATAAATAAAGTTCACTCTGGAATGTAAACTATAAATTCTGTCCCTTTTCCCGGTTTGCTTGAAACTTCAATTTTTCCCGAAAGGATTTCAATCATTGCTTTCGTCAGCGCAAGACCAAGCCCTGTGCCAGATGGATTTATCTCAAAAGCACTCTTCCCCCGGAAAAATCTATCAAAGATGTATGGTAATTCGTCTGCATCTATCCCAATTCCAGTGTCTGAAATTGAAATTTTCACTTGTTTATTTTGCTTCTCGCATTTTATTTCAACTTTCCCACCATAACCGGTGTATTCAATCGCATTGTCAATTATATTCTTCAACGCTTCAAAAAGAATTTTATCATCAGTATTTACAACTATTTCACCATCGCAAGTTAACTTGATGGTTATGTTCTTTTGTCGGGCTTTTAAGTTGAATGTCAAAACGAGCTCGGAAAGTAATTCTGATATATCCGTCTTTTCAAAATTTGCCTTTACAATTCCAGCGTCGGCTTTTGCAAGATAAAGCATTGACTTTATTATCGCTATTGACCTATCGGTTTGCCTCTGGATTAAATTTAATGTCTGGATATACTCAGAGGAACGCCTTCTTTTCATTAAGGTTATTTCAATTTCATCTTTTATCACTGTAAGCGGGGTCAAAAGCTCGTGAGCAACATTAGAGGTAAACTGTGAAATTTGTTTAAACGATTTTTCAAGTCCATCAAGCAATTTGTTAAGAGTTAAAACAAGTTTAACGATTTCAATTGGTGGATTTTTTTGCTTTATTTCAATTCTTTCTGAAAGATTTTCAGCGCTTATCTTATCTGCTTTGTCTATAACTTGCTCAAGTGGATTTATCAACTTTGAAATTAAAATATTGCCTCCATAAACTACAAGCGTAAAAGCAAGAAGAAGTGCCAGAAAAAGTGAACCTCTTAAAAACCCCATCGCTACTTGCACCGTTCCCTCAAATTTTGATGCTTCAATAAGTCCGCCAAATTTTCCATCTGAGTAAATAGGCAAATAAAAAATTCTCAATCTCTTTCCATTTATCTCTACCTCATTCGCGCCACTGAGCTTTCCCCTATCTGGCTTTGGGATTATCATCCCGCTTTTTTCCAAGTTATGCGATGCTATGATGAGATTTAAATTTTCATCAAAAACTCTCAAAAAGACAGATGCTTCATTTAAATATAAATGTTCAGGTTCATTTAGCTCCGTTAAATCAACAAAAGTAATTTTACCTTCGACAAACTTTATCTTCTCCGCAATCTCATTTGCTTCTTTGCTTAGTGTAAGGTCAAGCTCTTGATGAAGTGATTTATCAAGATATACATAAATCCACATCCCACCAAAAATAAATGCCATTAGAAAAACAAGTGAATACCAGAAAATCAGTCTAAACTTTAATGTTTTATACTTTTCAATCATCTTTAAGGACATAGCCAACTCCACGGACTGTATGAATTAGTTTCTTGTCAAAATCTTTGTCAATTTTTTTTCGCAGGTAGTTTATATAAACATCAATGTAATTTGTCCCTGTGTCAAAATTAATCCCCCAAACATTTTCGCCTATTTCCATCCTTGTTAACACTTTGCCCTTGTTTGAGGCAAGATAATATAGAAGGTCAAATTCTTTCGGGGAAAGATAAATTTTTTTGCCACCCCTTGTTACGGTCCTGCTCAAAGGATTTAAAACAAGGTCAGCAACCTGAATTTGAGTTGGCGTTGATTTAGCTCTGCGTACAAGAGCCCGAATTCGGGCAAGTAGCTCGGAAAACGAGAAAGGCTTCGTAATGTAATCATCAGCGCCAGCATCAAGACATTTTACCTTCATATCAACCGAATCAACAACTGTCAAAATTAAAATTGGCGTTATGATTTTATTTCTCCTTATCTCCCTACAAACCTCAAGACCGTTCATTTTTGGCAATTTAAAATCAAGTATGATGCAATCATAGTCGTCCGAAGTCGCCATCATCGCGCCCGATTCCCCATCATAAGCAACATCAACATTGTAGCCAGCTTCCTTTAATCCCTTTTTCAGTGTTCGCGTTAAGTCTTTCTCGTCTTCAATTAAAAGTAATTTCACCGCTTTTGGTATTTTTGTTTCTGCTTTTTAGATAAAGTTAAAGCCAAACGAAATCATAAGCAAGTTTTTAAAATTGAATTAATAAATTCTAATTGTGCTTTAATGCTCTTCTAATTTTTCAAATCGTAAATTTAAAATAAAAAGGCTTTGCCATGCCAGCTCATCCAATACTTGTTCACTTTCCCATAGCTCTTTTTACAACTTTTTTCCTTTTGGAAATAATCTGGATGTTCTTTCAAAAAGAGTGGATAAAAAACTCATCAGTTTTTACGCTTCTTCTTGGCTTAATCTTTGCTGTTCCAACAATTTTGTCAGGAGAAGCATCAGCGGAAAACTTTGAAAAAGTATCACAACTTGAAAACTTGATTGAATCGCATGAGACATTCGCAAAGTTAACAGCGATAACATTTTTAATTGCCTTTATTATAAAGGTAATTCTTATTAGAACTGGAAAGCTAAATGTAAAGACAAATTTGATCATCATTGTGATATCTCTTGTTGGTTTATACTTTTTAATTCAAACAGGTTTAAGAGGAGGGGAGCTTGTCTATAAACATGGCGTTGGGATACTTTATTGAAAAATTAAATTAAAAACTAATTAAGGCAGAAAATGAAAGTCAAAATCTTTATATCAATTCTGGTTTTAGCTTCATCTTTAACTTTTGCTCAGCAAGACACAATGCAACAGGTTATTGATATAGAGAATATCAAAAACATGAATGGCAAGCAAATTTATGAATTGTTCTGCGCGAAGTGCCACGGGATTGACGGGAAGGGGAATATCCCTGATGAAATAAAGCAAAATTGGGATGTCCCACCACCTGATTTCACAGATGGATATTTCAACACAAGGGAGGCAAGAAATGATTGGTATGCGGTAATAAAATATGGCGGTCCCGCAAGAGGACTCTCGCAAGTGATGCCAGCATTTGGGGACATATTCACAGATGAGCAAATCTACGATATAATTGAGCATATTAAATCTTTTGTTGATCAGAAAAAATATCCACAAGGCGAAGTAAATTTTTTACGCGCGCATTATGTAAAAAAAGCATATGTTGAACAGGAATTTCTCCTTATCCCAACATATACATATAAATTTGAGAATGGACACAATGTAAACGATACAAAGGTTGTTTTATACTATGCAAACAGATTTGGAACAAGATTTCAATACGAGGCGAAACTACCAATTCAAAATTTTAAGTCATGTGTTCAAAATACCACTGGCATTGGTGACCTTGAACTTGGGCTCAAGTATGCGTTTTATGATGATTATAAAAGCTTGTCAATTTTAACAGCTGGGTTTGAATTTTCATTACCAACGGGAAATGAAGCAAAAGGTTTTGGAAAAGGAACTGTTGTTGCTGTTCCATATTTTGCTTTTGGCGAAGGGATTTTCAATGGGAAATTTGAACTACAAGGAAGTGTTCAAATTGAAACACCTTTAAATAGAAGTAAGGGAAATCCTGAACTAATTTACGCTTTTTCTGCAACATTAATTTTACCTGAAGGGAGGCGAGGTATATTCCCCGGAGTTGAGCTCATGGGCGTAAAAACGCTTGGAGCAAATGAGCATACAATCTCGCTTGTTCCGAAACTTTATATAGCTTTAACACGAAGAGGACATTTAGCTATATCAATAGGTAGAGAAATACCGATTTATGGAGGTTCACCGTTTAAGTATAGGTATGTTAGCTTTGTGCTTTGGGATTATGTTGATGGTGGAATTTTTAAAGGATGGTGAGAGGTTTTAGTCTTAAAAGTGAACGCGTTGCACCTATTTTAAAACCTGAACCCACCCTGTTAAAGCCCACTTTGAAATTTCCTTCATGTTTGTTTTTAAAGTGTCATTTTTTTAAATTTAAGTCAAAAATAACCACTAAGAATCAAAAATTTTACGGGAAAAATGAGCGAGGTCAGAAAAGTTTACATAGAGACATACGGTTGTCAAATGAATCTTGCCGATTCTGAAATAATTCTTGGAATTATGAAAAAACATGGATATGCCCCGACGGACGATGCTTCAAAAGCTGATGTCATACTTGTCAACACTTGCAGTGTGAGAGAGCATGCTGAACAAAGGGTGATAGGAAGGTTAAATTCATTTTTGAGATATAAAAAGAGAAATCCAAATCTTGTGATTGGTGTCCTCGGTTGTATGGCTGAGAGGTTGAAAAAAAGATTAATTGAAGAGGAAAACCTTGCAGACATAGTTGTCGGTCCAGATGAATACAGAAAACTTCCACAACTTGTAAACGATGCATTTGAGGGTTATAAAGGGATTGCTGTTAAATTGTCAAAGGTTGAAACTTATGATGATATAACTCCGTTGCGAACTGACGGGATAAGCGCGTGGATTACTGTAATGCGAGGGTGCGATAAATTTTGCACATTTTGTGTTGTTCCATTCACGAGAGGAAGGGAAAGAAGCAGACCACTTGAAAGCATAGTCCGAGAAGTTGAGATGCTTTCAGCTCAAGGATATAGAGAGGTGACACTGCTTGGTCAAAATGTTAACTCGTATCGCGATGGGAATTATGATTTTGCGGATTTACTTTCAGCGGTTGCGCAAGTTGATAGAAATATGAGAGTCAGATTTACTACATCTCACCCAAAAGATATGTCCGATAAATTAATTCAAACGATAGCCGAACATCCAAACATTTGCAATTATATTCACCTTCCTGTTCAATCTGGTTCAGATAGGATACTTCAATTGATGAATAGAACATACGACAGGAAGCATTATCTTGAGCTTGTCAAGAAGATAAGGGAGACAATCCCTGGGGTTAGCCTTTCAACTGACATAATTGCTGGTTTTCCGACAGAGACAGAAGAGGACCACAAATTGACATTGAGTTTACTTGAGGAAGTTAGATTTGATGGTGCTTTTATGTTTAAGTATTCACCGAGGGAAGGGACAAAGGCATATGAAATGGGGGATGATGTTCCAGATGAAGTGAAAGTTAGAAGGTTGAACGAAATCATTGAGCTACAGCAGAAAATTTCGCACGAGATAAATCAAGGTATAATAGGAAAAGAGGTTGAAGTTCTTGTTGAAGGTGTAAGCAAGCGTTCATCTGAACAATGGATGGGTAGAACTGATACAAACAAGGTTGTAATATTCCCAAAAGATGAAAATGTAAAGCCTGGCGATTATATAATCATCCGCATAAACAGGGCGACATCGGCAACTTTATTTGGAGATATAGTTAAAATTCTCTATGAGAAAAATACTACAAAAAATACCTCTGCTTCTTCTCTTAATTAACATTTCCCTTTCACAGGAAGTTGATATAAGCAAATATCTTTACCTTCTGCGTGCTGGAGATGTTGAAAGGGTTAAAAGCGAGCTTGATAGTTTGAAAAAAGTTTATCCTAATTCAGTAAATTTAAAATTTCTTGAGGCGAATTTAACTGAAAATGGTGAAGAAGCAGTTAAAATTTATTACGATATAGCATTGAATCATCTCGACAATGAATTCTCTGATGAATCTCTTTTTAAAGTTTTCCAGTTTCATTATGCAAAGGGTGACTATGAACAAGCGAGAAAGGAGCTTGAAAGGTTAAAATCTCTTTACCCATCTTCACCATACGCAGGGATTAAAATTCGCTTTCCGGTTGAATCTGAAACCAAATCAGTAGCTTCAAAAGTTAAATGCAATTACTCTTTGCAGGTTGGAGCTTTTGCTGATAGAAATAACGCAGAGATGGAGAAAAAATTTTTTGAGAGCAATGGCTACCCTGTTGAAATTCACACAAAGTTTAAAGATGGGAAATTACTTTACCTTGTCCATGTCGGGTGTTTTTCTGACAGAAAAGATGCTGATATGGCAAGAGATGACATAAAGAAAAAATTCAAAAGAGAAAGTTTTGTCGTATCAAGTGAGGAGGTAAAATGAGGGTAACAATTTTCGGAAGTGGCTCTGGAGAAGCTGAAGAGGTAAAAGTTCAAACATGTGTTGGGGTTGAATCAAATGATAAAATGATTTTGCTTGATATCGGTGAAGGAGCAGTTTCATCAATGGTGGCAAATAAAGTTGATGTTGAAAAAATAGAAAAAGTTTTAATTTCTCATACACACGCCGACCATTTCATCGGGCTTCCGCGATTTCTTCAATATCTGAAGTGGAAGAAAAGAACGAAACCGATTGAAATCTACCTTACTCAAAAACATATTGAAGCAGTTGAAAAGTTTTTGCCATTTTTATATATCTTCAAAGAAGACTTCGGATTTGATTGTAAATTTTTGCCAATTTCGGATAAAGATTTTCTTAAATTTGAAAATTTAAAGCTCAAATTATTTCAAACGAAACACTTAAAAAAGTATCAAAAGTATGTTGATACCTATGGGATTGAAACAACTTCGTATGGATATTTGATTGAAGAAACATTTGGAGATGGGGTTGAGTTTAAAAAGTTTATTTTCAGTTCGGATATATATTCTGTTGAAGAGTTAAAAGAACATCTTGATGGGGTTGATTTGCTTTTGATTGAATGTTCGCATATTGATTTTGAGGACATAATTGATATAATCACCGACTTCTACATTCCGAGAATTGTCTTGACACATGTTTCGCCTTATAAGGACATAAAGCCTATGATTGATTATGCAAGACTTAAGTTTGATATAAACATTGAACTTGCATATGATGGTATGAAAATAGAACTTTAAAGTTTATGTCATTAAGGTTTGAGGAGGACATACAGGAGAAATATGGGATTTATGGAGAATCCCAAGTGATAAAGGAAATAATAGCTGTCGTTAAACAAGTTGCTCCAGCTGATATAACCGTGCTAATAACTGGTGAAAGTGGAGTTGGCAAGGAGCTTGTTGCGAGGGCAATTCACGGCGAAAGTAAAAGAGCTGATGGTCCTTTCGTCATTGTAAATTCCGGGGCTATACCCGAGGGAATCCTTGAGTCTGAGCTTTTTGGTCATGAGAAGGGAGCTTTCACGGGAGCGATTGAAACGCGGAAGGGTTATTTTGAGATGGCTGACGGCGGGACAATCTTTCTTGACGAAATTGGTGATATGCCAATTGCAACGCAAGTTAAAATTTTGCGAGTGATTGAAACGGGAGAATTTATGAGGGTGGGCTCATCGCAATTGAGAAAAGTCAATGTCAGAGTCATAGCAGCGACAAATAAAAATCTTGAAGAAGAAGTAAAGCGTGGGAATTTTCGCGAGGATTTGTATTATCGTTTGAGAACCGTAAATATCTACATACCACCGCTTCGCGAAAGGCGAGAAGATATCCCTGTTTTGTTTGAGAAGTTTGTTGCTCAATTTTGTAAGAAAAATAAAATTGCATTTGCTGGAATAACTGACGATGCTATGCAAGTTTTGATAAGCTATCACTGGCCCGGTAATGTCAGGGAGTTAAAAAATTTTGTTGAGAGCATACTTGTCCTTGAAAGTGGCAAGGTAATTGATGCAAATATGGTGAGAAAATATCTAAGGTATGATTTAACACAGTTTGATTATGCGAGAAATTTACCGATAAGATATGGTAAGACAAGTGAACAGGCTGATAGAGAACTAATTTATAGGGCTTTGATTGATATAAAGAGCGATTTGCTTGAGATAAAAAATTTGCTTGGCAATCTTGCTGACTTTGTTTCAAAACAAATAACCTCACCGCTTGCGCTTCCCGAGGCAAGAATTGATTTAAAGACGGGGACTGTAGTTGAGAATTTTTCGCTTATTGATATGGAAAAAAGGATGATAAAGGCTGCGCTTGAGAGATTCAATTGGAACAAACGACTTGCAGCAAGGGCTTTAAAGATAAGCGAAAGAACACTTTATAGAAAGATAAAAGAGTATGGTCTTGAAGAGGAGCGCTCAAAGAAGAAGGGATTTTCAAATGAAGTTTAAATTTATTATATTTTGTGCACTTATTTTGGTTAGCTCGTGTAGGTATTCGTTTACAGGTGCATCTGTGCCACCGCATTTGAAAACGATAGCGATACCTTTATTTGATGACCAGAGCGGTTATGGGCGAGCAACTTTGAGAGAAGAGCTTACGCAGAAAATAGTTGAAAGATTTATCCAAGATAATACATTGAAGATAGCCGATAGAAATACAGCAAATTCGCTCCTTGAAGGTGTTATAGTCAGCGTTCAAGATAACCCAGTGGTTGTCGGAACTGGCGAGAGAGTGAAAAAGTCAAGGTTAACTATAACTGTGAAGGTAAGTTTTTACGATATGGTCAGGCGTGTTAAGGTTTGGGAGAGGACATTTTCAAACTGGGGTGAATATGAACTTGAAGGGAATATACAGCAAAATTTACAGCTTGGGATTCAACAAGCTATTGAAAAACTATCTGAAGATATTTTACTTGCAACTGTCGCAAACTGGTAAATAAAAATAAAAAAGGATGGCTTAATGTTTGAAGCATTGGTTCTTGCACTTTATTTTGTTTCAATTTTCGTTCTTTCAGTTTTCGGAGCACATGGATTTGTTTTGGTTTATTATTACTTCAAGAACAAAAAAGAAGAAATTGAAGGCAAGAAAAGAAAACTTAAGCCGAAAACTTTTGAGGAACTCTTTGGGGAGGAAAGCAAATATCCATATGTTACGATTCAACTTCCAATTTATAACGAATTGTATGTTGCGTCGCGTCTTCTTGACGCAGTGAGCAGAATTGATTACCCTAAAGATAAAATGCAAATTCAGGTTCTTGATGATTCAACTGATGAAACTGTTAATGTTGTTGCTTTAAAAGTTATGGAATTGAAAGCTAAAGGTTTTGATATTGAACATATACGCAGGGGGACAAGAGAGGGATTTAAAGCCGGGGCTTTAAAATATGGGTTAACGTTTGCAAAGGATGATTTCATAGCGATTTTTGATGCTGATTTCATCCCGAAGCCAGATTTTTTAAAGAAGACATTGCCTTATTTTTATCTTGATGGAAACATTGGGATGGTTCAAACAAGATGGGAACATATCAATGAGAACTATTCTTTGTTAACTCAAGCGCAGGCGCTTGCGTTGAATGGTCATTTTATAATGGAGCAATATGTTAAAAGTGAATCAGGATTTTTTATAACATTTAATGGGACTGCTGGTATATGGAGAAAAGCTTGTATTGAAGATGCTGGTGGTTGGGAATGTGATACACTTGCCGAAGATATGGATTTAAGCTATAGGGCACAGCTTAAAAAATGGAAATTTATTTTCTTAAAAGATGTTGTATCGCCTGCTGAATTACCAACCGAAATAAATGCTTTGAAATCTCAACAATTCCGCTGGACAAAAGGAGCAATTGAAGTTGGTTTAAAACATTTAAAAAAGATTTGGAGTGAGAACTTACCATTAAAGATTAAACTTGAAGCGACATTTCATTTGACGAATAATTTAGTTTTCCCATTTATATTTTTGACCGCATTGTTAAATCCAATCGTGGTGCTTATAAAAGAAAGTGGAGATTATGATTGGTATTATTTTATAATTGGTGCCTTTGTTTTGCCGTTTTTTGGTCCATTTATGGTTTATATGCTTGCTCAAAAAGAAATCTACAGCAACTGGAAGGATAAAATAATTTTGTTCCCCCTCTTCCTTGCTGGAAGCATGGGGCTTGCTGTAAATAACACAAGAGCGGTCATCCTTGCACTCCTTGGCAGAAAAACTGAATTTGTTAGGACCCCAAAATATGGAGTTGAAGGCGAACACGGGGAATGGAAAACTAAAAAATATGTCGCATCGCGAGTTGAATGGGTTGCTTTCGTTGAGCTTGGGCTTGCATTGTATATGTTTGCAGGTATGATGCTTAGTGTGTATTATCTTGAGCTTGCTGCAATACCGTTTCAATCTATGTTTTTCATCGGATTTTTATTTGTTGGCATGCTTTCAATTAAACATTCAAAAGTTTGGAGTGAATATAAGAGACAAGCTACACTTGCGTGGGATATCATAAAGGGCAAGTTCGCATATAGAACTTCAGATAGATTTTTTAAGTGAGAATGAAATTTTCTAAATTATTATTGAAAAAATCGGGAAACTACTACGCTTAAAATTTGAGGATAGCAATTATCTCGGACATACATTCAAATCTTGAAGCTCTTACAAAAGCATTTGAGATAATTGAGACCAAAAATGTTGATGAAATTGTTTGTCTTGGCGATATAGTTGGGTACGGAGCAAATCCTAATGAATGCGTTGAACTCATTAAGAAACGTGTTAAATATGTCATCATGGGAAATCATGATTATGCCGTTGCTGTTGACTCGCGCGAGCTTGCTTATTTTAGCTCTCATGCACGTGAATCCGACCTTTGGACAAGGGATGTCCTCACAAGGGAAAATCTTGAATTTTTAAAATCTTTACCATTCACAATTCAGCTTAAAAATCTTCTTTTTGTTCATTCTTCACCTGCACAGCCAAGAGAATGGGAATACATTTTCACCGAGCCACAAGCAAAAGTTCAATTTCACTACTTTAACGAAAAAATTTGTTTTATTGGACATTCGCATATTCCTGGAATTTTCCCTGAAAGCGGGTTTTACAACGGCAAACTTGAAAAAAATATAAGATACATAATTAATGTTGGAAGCATAGGTCAACCAAGGGATGGTGATTGGAGATTATGCTTTGGTATATTTGACACAACGACTTGGACATATGAGCAGATTCGTTCTGAATATGATGTTGAGAAGACAGCTGAAAAGATAATTAGAAATGGATTGCCTGAATTCCTCGCGCGAAGGCTTTTCGTTGGAAGATAAATCATAAAAAGTTATACTTTATCCTCTTCCTTCTATTTCGGATATAATCAACGAAAACAAATTCGCCTAACTTATCAAGCGAAGAATAATACGCTCTACCACGATTTGCCTTTGTCAACTCCTCAACGAAATTAATTAAATATGGGTCTTTTGCAACCATAAATGTGCAAATTGTTATTTTCTCTCTTCTACAGGCGACTGCTTCATCAAGCGTTTTATTTACAATCTTCGGGTCAAGCCCAAACGAATTTTTATACAACCTCCCATCAGGTTCAAATATAGCCGATGGCTTACCATCTGTGACGAGAAAAATTTGTTTATTTACATTTCCTTCTTTTCTTAATATGTGCCTCGCAAGACGAAGAGCTGCTTTCGTGTTCGTATGATATGGTCCAACAGTTACAAATGGAAGTTCCGAAAGGGTTATAAGTTTTGCATCGTCACCGAAAACGACAATATAAAGTTTATCTTTTGGGAAGCGAGTCTTTATGAGTTCTGCAAGCGCAAGTGAAACTTGTTTCGCTGGAGTAATTCTATCCTCACCATATAAAATCATACTATGACTTATATCAAGCAAAATGACGGTTGCACACGATGTCATAAATTCAGTTTCATAAACTTGTAAATCTTCCTCCCTTATTGTGAAGTCATCAATCCCATCTCTTATAAGAGCATTTGTAATAGTTGATGCCAAATCAATGTTCGTCGGTTGATCCCCGAATTGATATGGTCTTGTTTCGCTTAACCTGTCAATTCCTTCGCCAGAGTGTGGAGTTTCGTGAAATCCTGAAAGCGAACCTTTTTTCAAACTTGCAAAAATCTCATTTAAGGCATCTTGCCTTATCCTTTGAACACCTTTCGCCGTCAAAATAAGCGTATACTTCGCCTCGTCTATATAACCAAGTTCCTTGAGTTTCTGAACAAAATCATCAAATGTAAAATTTTCATCAAATAAATCATTTTCCTCCCCTATTGTCCTCATCCATTCAAGCGCTTCCCTGACATCTCCACTTGTCTTTAAAAGTAGATAACTGAAAAGTGAAAGCAATTGCTGCAACCTTTGCTTATCCGTCATTGATTGGTCTGTCCATTTTGAATAGCGTATAAACATATCCGAAACTTCACTTTTATTTTAATTGAACATCACTGAAAAATGGATTAAACTGTTTCTCCTTACCAATAGTTGTTGAAGGTCCATGCCCAGGATATACTACAACATCGTCGTCAAGTGTGAAAAGTTTTTCTTTAATTGATTTCATTATCTCATCAAACGAGCCACCAGGGAGGTCGGTTCTTCCGATTGTTCCAGCAAACAGTGTATCTCCACTGAACAAAACTCCCTCATTCTCTTCATAAAGGCAAATGCTCCCAAGCGTATGCCCCGGGGTGTGTATAACTTTCAACCTTAAATTCCCAGCCTCAATCACATCACCATCATTAAGAAGAATATCCGGTTTCACACCTTCAATTCTAAACGGAAGCTCATAAATAACGGACTTTGGGTCTTCAACCAAAGTTTTATCTCTGTGGTGGACTGCGACTTTTGCAGCTGTAAGACGAACGATTTCCGAATTGTCAGCAATATGGTCCCAGTGTCCATGCGTATTGATGAGGCAGAGGATTTCACAGTTTTGCTTCTTTGCTTCATTTACAATTTCAACGGAGGAATCCTTAGGTGCGTCAATTACAACCGCATAGCCAGTTTTCTCATCAATCACAAGATAACCGATTGTCAAAAGTGGACCTGATTCAAATGCTTTTACTATCATTTCACTTCCAATTTGTTTTTAAAATTCCTCTCTTGTTCTGCTTGAAAAGATGCTCACAACCATATCTTTATAAGAGCTGATGTTATCAATTTCATCTTTTGCTATTTTTGAAAACTGATGCAAACCTTCAAGCACAAACTCCATCGCCGTCGCCATCGCATATTTATCACCTTCATCAACTTTAAGATATTTCTTCGCTATTTCTTTCAAGCCCTTAACTTTACACAATTCAGCATAAAATTCATCAATCGGCATTTCATCTGAAATTTCAATTTTATTTCCATTTTCAAACCATGAAACTATCTGCAAATATTCCTGATGTCCCGATTGCGTCTGCACTCTTCCTTTTTCTTCATAAGAATGATATCTTGGCTTTGGCAATGGGTCTGGGAAATATTTTTTAAATACTTCCCTCACCGCTTTACCTATCAGTGCTTTGCTCACCCTTACGCTTCCCTCCTGTTCGCCTTCAAAAACAAGCTCAATCTTACCCGTAATCCCCGGCAAAACAAAATTCAAATCACACACTCTTGGATAAATTACATCTTCATTAAATTTAATTGCCCTTCTTTCCGCATTGCTAACAAGGTTTTCCATACACGAAATCGTCAGCCTTGCGCTTACACCCGATTTTTGGTCAACAAATTCACTTGTCCTCGCTTGAAAAGCAATTTGCTCAATTATTTCTTTAAAGTAATAAGGAATCACAACTCTCTTACCCGAATCCCTACTTACCCATGACTCCTGCTCAGTTATTTTGATTCCGTCTTCAATTGTTCTCGGATAATGAGTTAAAATTTGTGAGCCAATTCTATCTTTCAACGGAGTTATTATGTTCCCACGATTAGTGTAATCCTCTGGGTTTGCGGTGAAAATTATCATTATGTCAAGCGGAATTCTAACATTGAAGCCCCTTATTTGGATATCTCTCTCCTGCATTATATTGAAAAGCCCAACCTGAATTCTTGGTTGAAGGTCTGGCAATTCATTTATAACAAATATACCTCTGTTCGTCCTTGGTATTATTCCCCAATGGATGACGCCTTCATGCGAGTAGTAAAGTTTCTGCGTCGCTGCTTTTATTGGGTCAATATCGCCAATTAAATCAGCAATTGTAACATCCGGAGTTGCAAGCTTTTCGCCATATCTTCTTTCACGATGCAACCATTCAATCTCAACATCATCGCCATATTCTTTTACAAGCTCAACGCATCTTTTACATACGGGTTTATAAGGATTATCGTTTATCTCGCAACCTTTTATAATTGGGATGTATTCATCAAGAAGATTTACAAACATTCTCGCAATTTTCGTCTTCGCCTGCCCCCTCAAACCAAGCAAAATTATATCGTGTTTTGAAAGTATAGCATTTATTATCGCAGGAATGACAGTCTTATCATAGCCAATTATCCCCGGAAACAAAACTTCATTATTTTTTAATTTCTGGATCACATTCCTGCGCAATTCCTCTTTAACAGGGAGGACTTTATATCCAGATTTTTTCAGTTCACCTATCGTTTTCGCAAATTTCATCTTTAAATTTTGACTTTGTTGTTGTAAATTTTGTTAACAAAAACATCATATAAAGCAAATGGAACTAAAGAAAATACTTGTAATAAGATTAAGCTCAATAGGTGACATCGTCCTCTCAACACCGCTTATAAGAGTTTTAAGGAAAAAGTTTCCTTTATCTCAAATTGACTTTATAGTCAAGAAAGAATTCTCGGAACTTTTAAAATTTAATCCTCATCTGACGAATTTAATTGAGCTTGACAAAAGTAAAGGTTTCAAAGAACTATTAAAATTGAAAAAGCAAATTTTAAAAGAAAGATACGACTTGATAATTGACATTCACAATAACTTGCGGAGCATATTTTTAAGAGCGTTTTCAGGTGCTAAGGTTGTCAAAGTTAACAAGCGTGTTTTTAAGAGGTTCTTACTTGTAAAATTTAAAATTAATTTATACAAAAATCCAATTCATGTCGTTGAAAAATACATTGAAACCGTCCATCAACTTTCTATCAAAAATGATAACCAGGGATTGGAACTATTTGTTCCAAACGAAATAGTTGAAGTAGCAAAAAGTAAAATCAATTTTTCGGACTCAAGCCTTTACATTGCGATTGCGCCATCTGCAAAGCACGAGACTAAAAGATGGATTCCTGAAAGGTTTGCTGAAATTGGCGATAAACTAACTGAAAAATTTGACGCGAAGATAATTCTAATGGGTGGGAAAGAAGACGAGAATAGATGTAAAATGGTTGAATCAATGATGAAAAATAAACCAATTAACATATGTGGCAAAACTTCGCTTCTTGAATCTGCCGGCGTATTGTCGTTGTGTAAACTTCTCGTCACAAATGATTCTGGATTAATGCACATTGGCTCTGCTGTTAAAACTAAAATTGTCGCAATTTTGGGCTCAACCGTAAGAGAATTCGGCTTCTTTCCATATGAGACCAAAAGTATAGTTGTTGAGAAAGATGTCCCCTGCAGACCATGTTCTCATATTGGAAGAAAAAAATGCCCCAAACAGCACTTCAAATGTATGCGAGATATCCAAGTTGACGATGTTTTTTCAGCGTGCGTTAAATTAATTCAATTAGATTAATCAACAATTGGTAGCCGTATGTGTTTTATGCCTACGCTAAGTTCAAAAAATATTCAATTTCACACTAATACAAACTTGACCACAGCTACCAACTATTTTTTAACCGCATTACAAAATTACATTAACCAACTACTCAAAATTGACTATCCAATCAAGTATCTTATCAACCTTTTGCGGGTCATCAGCTTCGCAATAAAATCTCAACAAAGGTTCTGTTCCAGACGCTCTCACCAAAAGCCATCCATCATCAAAGAAAAATTTATAACCATCAATTGCAAGGACATTATTGACTTTATATCCAGCTATTTCCTTCAATCCCTTTTTAAGTTTTCCAAGAACTTTCTGCTTATGTGCTTCCGTAGTGTGAAGGTCAACCCTCTTATAAAAGTGTGGTCCAATTTCGGCAAAAATTTCATCAACAATTTCCGAAAGTTTTTTTCCTCTTTTAACCATCATCTCACAGATTGTCAACCCTAAAAATAGACCGTCTCTTTCGGGGATATGGGTTTTAACACCGATGCCACCGCTTTCCTCGCCACCTATCATTATATCTTTCGTTACCATAAGCGTCGCAACATGCTTAAATCCAACTGGAAGTTCATATACTTTTAGCCCATACTTTTTAGCAAGTTTATCAACCATTAATCCAACTGATACAGTTTTAACAACATCGCCTCTTAACCCTTTATCTTCATAGAAATACTTTAGCAAGATTGCAAATACTCTTTGCGGGTCAACGAAATTCCCTTTTTCATCAACGGCCCCAATTCTATCAGCGTCGCCATCCGTTGCAAGCCCAACATCAAAACCTTTTTCAGGGACAATTTTCATAAGCTCGCCAAGATTTTTCGCTATTGGCTCAGGATTAACGCCACCAAAAGATGGATTAAACTCATTATGTATCACAACAGCAGATGGGATAAGCTCTGTGAGAATTTTCTGCCCAGAACCATACATAGCATCGTGAACAATTTTCAGACCCGAACTCTTTATCGCTTCAACATCAATTTTCGCTTTAAGGTCATCAATATAAATTTTTTTCAAATCAACAAGTTCAATCAATCCCCTATCGCGCAATTGTTCAAATGATTTTTTAATTCTTTCAATTTCACCTTTTGAAGTTTTATTTGCCTCTTTTTCAACTTTTTCAATATTTTCAACTTCTTCAGGTCCACCAAAATCTGCTTTCAATTTATAGCCGTTGTATTTGTATGGATTATGGCTTGCTGTTATGACGATCCCACCGGCGCAGTTAAATTTTGGAATTGCAAGCGAAACCGCTGGTGTTGGGCAATATCCATCGGACAAAAGAACCTTTATTCCAAAATTTGCTATCACAGTTGCAACATGTTCTGCAAATTCTTTTGAAAGAAATCTTGTATCATAGCCAATGACAAGACCATTTTTAATTTTTTTATGCTTTTTATAATGTCTCGCTGTTGCTATTGCAACTTTTGTTAAGTTTTCAAATGTAAAGTCCTGTGCTATTATTCCTCTCCAACCGTCAGTCCCAAATTTTATTTTCGCCATGTCACCTTGAATTTTGTTTTTTATGCAAATTTATATTAAAAATTAAATTCAAGCAAGCCCATGTTTTGCAACTTTTCTTCTGTTTTTGCGAACGAAATCAATCATCACATCAACATACTCAAGCAAATCAGGACACTGAATATAAGCATCACTTAACATAGATACAGCATTTTTACAATCATAATGAACTTGATGGTCAAAGTAATCAATAAGTTGAAATGGCATTCCAACAATTTTTTGAATAAGCTTTGGAGACATCATCTTTTTTAATTCTTCAGGTGAAATTTGAGAGTAATTAAATTTTTTCCCAAGGCGTGAAGCAAAAATTTGAACAAGTTCAAAAACTTTATGGGGATTCGGGTCGGTTAAATGAAAAACTTTACCTTCAGCATCAGCACGACCACTTAAGTAAGCTATTGATTTAATGACATAGTCAACTGGAACGATGTTGACTTCAGCTTCCCCAGAGCCAACCTTTGGGAATGGTGAATAGTTTGGAAGTCTCATCATAAGCAAAATCACATAATAAGGTCCATCAAACTTTGCGGTCTCGCCCGTGTGTGAATCCCCAACAACTATCCCAGGTCTGTAAATCACCGTTGGAAGGCGACCCATATTTTGTCGGACAACTTTTTCAGCTAAAAATTTCGTCTCCTCATAAAAATTTTTAAAACCTTGCCCAAGGTCAAAATCATCCTCAGTGAACACACCAGTTGCCCACCCCGAAATATAAGCAGTGCTGACATAATGAAAGCGTTTAAAATTGGGACATTTTAAAAGGAAATTAACCACATTTTCCGTGCCTTGAACATTTACTCTAAATCCCAATTCAAAACTAACCGCAAGGTCGTAAACAGCGGCGAGATGAAAACATTCGTTGATTTCACTTCTAATTTTTTCTGGATTCTTAAGTCCAAGTTCTGGAAGCCTTATGTCCCCAACAACGATCTCAAGTGATTTAAAACTCACTGGAAATTCTACACGAAATCTGTCCATAATTTTCTGCGCAAGGTTCAAATACTTCTTTTGAACAAGAAGGTAAAACTTTTCAATATCACCCCTGTAATGAAAAAGACTTTTTATTAACCGCGTCCCTATGAATCCCGGAAAACCTGTTATCAAAGCAACCGCCATATGTTAAAACCATTTTATTTGTAAGCCCATTTTAATTTTGTTAAATTATACTAAATTTTTCACAAATAAAAAACCACCAAAGTTGCCGCAAGACCTTAGAACATTTCTGAAAATTTTAAAGGAAAGAGGCGAGTTAAAAGAAATTAACACTGAAGTTTCGCCAGAACTTGAAATGACCGAGATAGCCGATAGAGTTGTAAAATCAGGTGGTCCTGCTCTCCTTTTTAAAAATGTCACTGGTAGCAATTTCCCCGTCGTTATGAACTTGTTTGGAACATACGAAAGAACAAAACTTGCAATAGGTTGGGAACCAGAAGAGGTATTTAAATGGATTTTTGAAATTTTAACAGAAAAGCCATCAATAAATGGCATTTTTAAAAGGAGGAAGTTAATCAAAAAGCTTTTAAAATCTTTTAGCCCCAAAATAGTTAAAAAAGCACCCGTTCAAGAGCTCGTAAATTTTGAGCCGAATTTGTTTGAAATCCCAGCTCTAAAATGCTGGCCCAAAGATGGAGGAAAATTTTTAACGCTACCACTTGTTATAACACATGACCCAAAAACTGGAAAAAGAAATGTTGGAATGTACAGAGTTCAAATTCACGATGAGAAAACAGCTGGGCTTCACTGGCAAAGCCATAAAACTGGTGCATATCACTACTGGAAATCAGAAAAACTCAACAAACCTCTTCCGGTCGCAATAGCTTTTGGTGGACATCCAGCCTTGATTTTTTCAGCTATAGCTCCGTTGCCACCGAACTTTGATGAACTTATGTTTGCATCATACCTTCTTGGTGAAAGAATAAGGCTTGTAAAAGCAAAGACAATCCCACTGCTTGTTCCAGCAGATGCAGAATTTGTGATTGAAGGCTATGCTTATCCATTTGAAAGAAAAATTGAAGGACCTTTCGGCGACCATTTTGGATATTACTCACTTGCTGAACCTTTCCCAGTTCTGCATATAACCGCTATAACACATCGTAAGGACGCAATATACCCAACAACCATAGTTGGAAAACCACCAATGGAGGACGCTTGGATCGGAAAAGCAATATCCGAAATCTTCTTCCCATTTATAAAAATGCAACTTCCTGAAATTGAAAAAATGCACCTGAGCATTGAAGCTGGATTCCACAACCTTGGAATTATATCTGTTGAAAGCTACTTTCCACGACAGGCGGTAAAAGCAATAATGGGCATATGGGGACTTGGGCAATTGTCACTGACGAAAGTTTTAATCGCAGTTGATAAAACAATTGAGCCTTCAAATTTAAAATTAGTCACACTTGAAGTTTTAAAATGGGTTGACTTTTCCCAAGATTTGATTTTCGTCAGAGATGCGCATACAGATACCCTTGATGTTGCAGGACCATTTACAGACCATGGTTCAAAACTTGGCATTGACGCAACTCCAAAAAAGGAAAGAAAACCATTTGAAGTAGAAAAAATTGACCTACCGAATTTAAAAGGCAAAGGTGAAATAATTGATGAGACAAGACCCGTGGATGGCATACTCGTTGTTCAAATTAAAAAAGACCGAGCATTCAAAGCCCGTGAAATTGCAAATGAAATATGGAAAATTGACACAGATAAAAAAGTTAGAATACTTTTCATTGTTGATGATGAAATTAACATCAATGATAAAACTGAACTTTTGTGGGGGTTGTTTACAAGGTTTGACCCCGAAAGAGATATATTTTTTGATGAAAGAAAATTAAATTATCGCGTGCTTCCCGAATTTGGCAAGAGGATGGCTATTGATTGCACAAGGAAATTTGAAGAAGAAGGACATTTCAAAGGATGGCTTGAAATTATTAAAATGGATGAGCAAATTAAAGAAAAAGTCGCTCAAAAATGGAAAGAACTTGGGTTATAAATTTTATTCTAATTTTGATTACAACACTTGCAGTATCGCAAAGCAAAATAGAGCAAAGGCAAAACGAAATAAATCGCCTTCGCAAAGAGATTAAAATTTATGAAAACAAAATAAAAGAGATGCAGGAAAAAGAGAAGCTTACGCTTGAGCTAATTGATGAATACGAAAAGAAAGACAACCTCCTGCGAAAGCTTATAAATGAACTAAAAAAGCAAGTTGATGAAAATGAAAAAAACATAAATAAACTGCAAATTGAAATATCAAAATCCGAAAATGAAATCCAAAACCTCAAAAGACAATATGCAAATTATGTTCGGGGACTTTACAAACGTGGTAGAACCCACGACCTTGAGCTGATTTTAACATCAAGCTCGCTTAATCAAATGTTGATAAGGACAATGTATTTAAAAAAATTTTCAGAGCACAGGAAGAAAACGATTGATTCAATTTATGTGCTTCAAACTAAACTTAAAGAGCAAAAAAGCGAGCTTGAAATTGCGCTTTTAAATCAAAGAGAACTTATCGCTGAGAAAGAAAAAGAAGAGATGAATCTTCTCGCAAGCATAAAGGAGAAAGAAAAATTGCTTGAAAAAATCAGAAAGGACAAACAAAGTTTATATGCACAGCTTGAAAGGCGGAAAAAAGCCGTAATAGAGCTTGAAAAAACGATCGCAAAATTAATTGAAGAGGAAAGGAAAAAGAAAGAAGAAGTGAAACGAAGAAAAGAAATTAAAATTCCAGAGGTCAAGGGAAACTTTGCGAAGCTTCAAGGTAAACTCCCCTGGCCCGTTGATAATGGGAAAATTATTAATCGCTTCGGTGAACAAATTCATCCTGTTTTAAAAACTGTGACGCTGAATTATGGAATTGACATACAAGTTGAAAAAAATACCCCGGTAAAAGCTGTTGCGGATGGTGTTATTTCAAAAATTTTTTGGTTGCCGAGCTTTGAAAATATAGTCATAATAACGCACGATGGAGGTTTCAGGACAGTCTACGCGAATTTATCCGATATATTTGTAAACGAAGGTGAAAGTGTCAAGGCAGGTCAAATCATCGCAAACAGCGGTGATTCACTTGAAGGTTCTGTGGTTCACTTTGAAATATGGTATGAAAGACAACAACAAAATCCAGAGATTTGGCTTTCAAAAAAATAATCTGTTTAAGAATGAAAAAAGCAAGACTTTTAATTTTACTTTTGCTCTATAATTTTATTTTTGTTCCGATACTTTTTGTCACCTTCCACATCCTTGGACTTTTTAATCAAAAAGTTAAAAAAGGCATAAATGGGAGGAAAGGGCTTTTCAAAAACCTCAAACAAAAAATAAGCGAAAAATTTGACCCTGAAAAGCTAACATTTTGGTTTCATTCATCATCACTCGGCGAATTTGAACAAGCAAAACCAATAATTGCAAAGTTAAAAGAGAAAATAAATCCAAACATAATCGTCACCTTTTTTTCCTCTTCAGGTTATGAACCATCAAAAAATTATGCACTTGTAGATGTTGTGTCTTACTTGCCTTTTGATTCAATCTTCAACGCGAAAAAGTTTGTTAACTTAATCAAATCAAAAAAGACATACCTTTTTTTAATGAAATACGACACCTGGCCAAATCATATTTACTTAGCACATCAAAACAACTTTATACTTTGTCTTGCGAATGTCAATATGAACGAGAGAAAAACATCTTCTATTTTTAAGAAATTTTTTTACAAAACAATTTATGAACTTTTTGACTATATTTTCGTGCTTTCACCTGAAGACGAAGCAAGAATGAAAAGTTTAAACTTAAATGTAAATAAGCCAAAAGTTATATCCGTAGGTGATACAAGATATGACCAAGTTTACTTAAGAAGTAAAGAGGCAATGAAAAAAATAACTTTGCCAGACAGCGTAATAAAAACAGACGCAGGCGTCAAAAAGAAAATCTTTGTCGTAGGTAGTAGCTGGGATGAAGACGAAAAAATTATAATCCCTGCGCTTGTTAAAATTCAACAATATGAGCCAGAACTTTTGACAATTCTCGTCCCACATGAACCAACCAAAGAAAATATAAAAAGAATTGAAGATGAACTTTACGGTAAAATGAAAAGCATAAGATTTTCAAACATTGAAAATTATTGCGATGAAAAGATTATAATTGTCGATGCGGTTGGATTTCTTATGAACTTATACTCTCTTGCCGATGTAGCTTATGTCGGTGGCGGCTTTAAGCATGGGGTGCATAGCGTCATTGAACCAGCAATTTATAGCATACCTGTGATCTACGGACCAAAAATTCAAAATTCACCCGAAGCGCAAAAACTTGCTCAAATTGGCGGTGGAATTGAAATAAAAAACAAGAAACAACTTTACAAAACACTTCGCTCTCTGCTGTTAGATGAAAAGTTAAGAGTTGAACTTGGTAAAAAATCATTTGCTCTTGTCAATTCAAACCTTGGCGCAACAGATAAAATCGCTTATTTTATTTTACAATCTTAAACTTTGTCCCATTACTTGCCCCCTTATTTTCTGCATTTTGCTTTCGTGGAATTTGAAAAAGATTTAGCTTATCTTGTTTAACCTTCACTTGACTTTCATTTTAATTTTATCACGGTCATTGTTATATCATCCATCTGTTCAACCCCACGACTATGCTCAAGTATTAACTCTCTCATAGTTTTAATTATTTTAACTGCCTTTGCTTTTCGCGTTGATTTTAAAGTTTCAATTATCCTTTTAACCCCCAGCTCTTCTCCAGCAAGATTTACAGCTTCTGTTACACCATCAGTGTAAAGAAACAACAAATCACCGCTGTTAACTTTAAACTTTTCAGATTCATACTCACCTTCAAACACACCAAACACAGCTCCACCCTCATTAAGAAGTTTAACTTCATCACCCCTAATCAAAATAGGTGGCTCATGTCCCGCATTCACATACTCAACGATGAAATTTTTCAAGTCAATTTTACAAATGAAAAATGTAATAAATTGTTCGGGCGAAGTGTTAGCTATGATAACTTTGTTAAGCAACTTAGCAATTTCTCTAACATCCTCGGTGAAAAATAAAAAACTTCTCAAAGACGCTTGCAAATTTGACATCAAAAGCGACGCGGATAAACCCTTACCACAAACATCTGCTATAACGACGATAATCTCATCATCATTCAAACGAATCACATCATAATAATCTCCACTTACAATCTTTGACGGGATCGTTAAGCCACAAATTTCAATCTTTTGATTTTCAAAAAAATCTTTAGGCAAAAGGTTTTGCTGAATTTCGTATGCAAGCTTTATATCATAGCTCAAACTTAACATTTTCAAATTTTCAACTGCACTTATCGCTACAGAAAAAAATGTTTGAATTAACTTTAACTCGTCATCTTCAAAAGATAGTTTGCAATCACCCAGCAGTAAAATCCCAACTTTTTCATTTCTGCTTCTATCAACTATGACAATTGACAAATCATCTCTCCGAAACCTCGTCGGAAGCACGATTACACTTTTATCTTCTTTCAAAATTTTCTTTAAAATTTCCATTTGAAACTTTTTTCTTTTTGGAAACGAAAAGAATTTCATCTTCCCATCTTCAATAATTACAATCGTCGTGCTCTTAACTTTGAAATGACCCATTAATGTAAGCGCAAGAAAATTAAAAATTTCACTCTCGTTGTTTTTTAAGAAAACCCCCTGTGTAAATTCATTTAACATTGAAAGGTTGTAAATACTTCGTTTTAAATCAAGGATTGAAAATATATTTTTGAGCGAAATGGCTGTAAAATTTGAAATAAATTCAATATAATCAACCTCTGCTTTTGAAATCTTGGCATCTCTGCCACCAAGAAAAATTAAACCAAGAATTAAATTTTTCTCATTTCTATTTGGAGTTTCCCACTTTACAGGTACTAGATAATCAAACCCATTTGTTCTGATAAAATTTTTAAGCTTCGCGCTTAAATGTGTGAGTTTTGTCCTTTTTAACTTTGTGAATTCGGTTGGAATTTCATCTGGATTAATTTTAAAATTATCTTGAACCTTAACACCGGACAAATAAACTGGTTTAAACACATCCCCTTTTAAAACAAACCCAGCGCTTCTCTTCATCTTCAATTTCCCCATAAGCGAAAGAATAGAGATTGTGACGATTTCATCAGGGCTTTGCACAGAGCTCATTACCTTTCCAAGGTTGAAAATTGAATCAAGCGTGAAAATTATCTCTTCATTTCTCATCGCTTTTCAAAAACTTTATTAAAGTGACTACATTTCTCCCATTCTTTATTTGATATCTCACATCATCCATAAACTTGTGAATTATGAACATACCAAGCTTCCCACGCCTAATTCTCCCAGTTCTTTTAAATCTCTTAACAGGTGATTCAACCTTTATCTTTGCTGGGTCAAACAGTAAGCCATTGTAAGAGATAATCACGGTAAATTTATCTTCATCAGTCTCAACTTCAATAGTAATTTCCCCATCTGGTCTACCTTTGTAGGAATGTTTTATGGAATTTGTGCACACTTCATCAACCGCGAGAATTATCTTTTCTGTTTCAATTTCGTCAAATCCAAATTTTTTCGCTATACTGCCGACAAATTCGCGGGCGACTTTCAAGTTTTTAAAATCGCTACTTATTTCTATTTTTCTGCTTCTTTTTACTGACATCTTTTCCTTTCATCTTTTCAAATGATTTTATAGCTGAATTATCATCTTTGAAAACTTCAAAAATACGTTTGAAACCAAGAAGCTCAAAAATTTCATCTATCTTTTTAGAAAGACAACAAAATTTTATATCCCCTCCATTTTTCCTCACTTCATCAACGAAAGCCATAAATACCCCAAAACCGGCACTGCTTATGTAAGATAAATTTTTCATGTTCACAACAATTTTATAATTTCCAGCTTTGACGACTTCTTCCATCAATTTTTCAAACTCAAGCGATGTGTAAGCATCAAGATAACCGTTCAAATTTAAAACTTTAACAGAATTCCTCTCTTCAACTTTGACATCAAAATTTTTCTTTTGTATCTTTTTGCCCATTTTTTAACCCCGCTATTTTTTCCATTTAACCGTTAGAATTGTTATATCGTCAATTTGATTTGCTTCACCTCTATGTTTTTCAACTTCTTTGATAATACTACGCACAATATCATCCGAGTTCTCTTGATATGTTTTGTTGAGCAAATTCTTAAGTCTATCGTATCCAAATTCCTCATTTTTCTCGTTCATCGCTTCAATCACCCCATCGCTGTAAAAAACCAACATATGACCTTTTTTGAGTTTTAACTTAATTGTTTTAATAAACTTCCTAAAAGAATCTGTTTGCATCAAACCAATTCCAGCTCCGGACGGTTTTAAAAATTTAACATTTCCATCTCTGACAATAGCAGGCGGAGAATGCCCAGCTCTTGCAATTTGAACTGTATTTTCATCTGAATCAAAATAAGCATAAACAAGCGTAACAAAAAATTTCCTATCCACCTGCCCCATAACTATGTCATTTAACCTTGAAAGAAATTCAACTGGCGATGGATAAACTCTTGCGATTGATTGAAAAATTCCCTTTATCTCAGCCATATAAAATGCAGCTGAAATCCCCTTGCCCGATACATCCGCAACAACTATTGATACATCGCCATTTCCGTGAACGATAAAATCATAATAATCACCCCCAACTTCAAGAGCTGGGACGAAAAGAGCTGAAACTTCAAACTTTTCAGAAGATGGCAAAACTTTGGGAAGAAGCCTCATCTGCATCTGTCGTGCAAGGTCAAATTCCCTCATCAATCGTTCCTTTTCAATTAACTCCTGAATCAATCTTGAATTTTCAACACCAATTGCGATTTGGTCAGCAAAAGCAAGCGATATGCTAATCTCATCTTCAGCAAAGCTTTTTTCTTTTTTCGCAAGATACATAAATCCTGAAACTTTCCCATGATAAATAAGTGGAATAATCAAGATATTTAAGCCTCCAACATTTACAACAGAATACTTTTCCTTAAAATTCATTCCATCAAGTTTTTCCTTCGCTGAAGTAATTTCATTTATCAATGATTTCACCTCATCTTTATCTATACCTGTTTCGCCATAAATTTCTACACCATCAGGTAAGATAAGCTCAACCCAACCAGATTTTGAACCTGTGATTTCCATTGCAATTTTGACGGCTGTTTCAGAAAACTCAGCGATGTCTGGAACCTGTGCGACAAGTTTTCCAATGTTTTGAAGTGTTGAAAGCTCTGCAACTTTTCTTTCGTAAATTTCGGTCGTCGGCAAATGAAAAATCGTACTACCAAAAACAAAGAAAAAGTAAATGATCAAAAACGGCTGAAAATAAAAATGGACAAGTGAAAAAAGAAAATCTGAATAATATCGCATCGCCTCAGAACTTATAATTGGGCTTTGGAGCAGAAAGGTAAGTAGGATTATGAAAAATGAATAAGCGAGGACTTTATATTTATTTTTCTTTGACAAGCTGACGATCCAAGAAACTTTAAATGAAATCCACATAAATAAAACCACTTGAGCCAATAATGATATTTGATAAAACAAGCCAGCATCTTTAAAAATTCTTCTTAAAATTTCCATTATCGCAAAAAATGAAAGCGAAAGCACAAATTTTATCATTGCCTCTTTTCCACGAGCAAGTGAAAAAACTTTTAAAAAAATTGAAAAAACAACCGAAGCAAGAAAAGTGTAAATCAAACAGTAAATGTTAGTCGCAATCACATCTGAATAAGATGCAAGCGTTACGAGTTCATCTTTTTTCTGAACATTAATTATATTTTTGAATGCAAACGAAATCCCTACAACAGCAAAAAGAAAAATAGTAATAAACTTTGCCCCCTCAATTGGATTTATCTCAAACTTTCGCGCAAAGGGTTGAATCATCAAAATGAGAGTTATCAAAAAAGCAGAAGATATGATATCCGAAGCAACATTAAAAAATGAAAATTGGAAAATTTTCTTAACAAGAGTTATCGCAAAAAGGACAAACGCAAGACCAAGACTAAGAAAAACCTGCCCTATTGAAAATGCATTGCTATCAGATGTTTTTGAATTCTCATTTTTCATCTTATAAGAACAACCTTGCGAACTGTTTTATAACCAGAAGCGTCAAGCACACAAAAGTAAACACCACTTGAAAGATTTTTTCCATTATCATCCTTGCCATCCCAAGCTATCCTATAGCCTCTGACAGGTTGCGAGAAAAATCTATTTTCAAGCGTGCGAACTTTTTGCCCAAGGATATTGTAAATTGACAAATTTATAAAAGATGGTTTTGGAACATCAAGTAGAAAAACAGTCCTTGAATTAAATGGGTTGGGGAAATTTTGCGATAAATAAAAATCTTTTGGCGGTTGAAAATCAAGATATGTGGTTAAAAAGTTTCTCTCATCTCTATTATCTACGGCAATTATCAAAAAATTTGAAGGCAATGACTGAAGCAAAGCACTATATTTGTTATCACCAATGGGTTGCATTGGGATTTTTTGTTCACTAGCCATGATGAAAACTTCTTTTATACCATTTTTTGACATCGCGTAAACCGAAATTTCATAGCCTTCCAAAGTCTGTTTTATCTCCGGATAATTGCTCAAGATAGGACCGTGGTACAAGCATGCTAAAAGCCCATTAACTATTCCCCAACCATAGTCATTGTCCGGATTATTTGCTTTACTTGCTGTATTCCTTATAGCGTCTCTTACCTCAAATGAAGTCAATTCTGGATGTGTTGAAATCACCAAACCAGCTATTCCAGCTACAAGCGGACAAGAAAGCGATGTTCCAGATGCATACACATAGCTATTTTTTGAACTTGTTGAAGCGCCGAAAACTGAAACACCAAGAGCACAAACATCAGGCTTTATCCTTCCATCATAAGTTGGACCTATTGAACTAAAACTTGCTATTCTACCAAGTGAATCCACAGCCCCAACCGCTATAACATATTTACCATCAGCAGGAGCAATGATATATCTCCAAGGTGTATTCCTTTCATTGCCAGCCGAATTTACAACGACAATCCCTTTCTGAAAAGCAATGTCAGCTGCTTTGGTTATTTTTGCAGTGTTCCCATCCATGTTTTCATAGGTATACCAGTCCATATAGCCAAGTGAACTTGAAACAACATCAACTCCAATTGAATCCATCCATTCAATAGCCCTAACCCAGTTATCTTCCTCTGCGGGAGTTTCACTTCTGACATCTTCAGTTTTAGCAAGAACAAATTTTGCTCCAGGCGCAACTCCATAAATTTTTCCATCCATTTTTCCACCGATAACGGATAAAGTTAATGTCCCATGAAAATCTTGCCCAGGTGAATCCTCAGGCTGATTTGCTGTTACTGAATCGTTGAAGATAAAATCATATTCAGCTATAACTTCAATATCTTTAAGCGCTTCGTGTTCAAGTCTGAAACCCGTATCCATCATTCCAATAATTACATCCTTTCCGATGATGTTCATCTTGTGAAGCTCCTTGACGCCAGAAAATCTTATTTGCAACTCGGAAGGACCATAATTGTAGTCAATCAATGGCTCTGTAATTACAGGTTCGTCAAGAGTTGTTTTGGTAAGTTTTGCAACTGGTTTAACTTCAAGCACAAATGGAATTTTTTTTACCTTATCAATTTGTGCGCTGTCAAGATATGCACTTACTGCATTTAACCATTTTGAGACGACATTTATTTTAATGCCAAGTAATTTAATTTGTTCAACATATCCATCGTAAACGGGCAAATCATAGTAATCAAAGACTTTCGTCTCATCTTTTACATTTTTCAATCTTCTTTGATATGCTCTTTCTGAAATTGAATTTTTCAATTTTTCATAAAAAATGTTCCCTTTTGCAAGCGAGACATTTTCATAAATCCCTTTATCCTTGAACACTATCCAGTATTTCCCCGGCTTTTCATCGGCAAAAAGAAGCGAAAGTGAAAACAGAAGCAGGAAAATTTTCTTCATCGGCTTTCAAAATTTAATTTTAAAATGGTCCCAACCACCGGATTCAAGGTCAATTTCATTTTTATCTTCCCTTATCAACTTAATTCCTTGTTCACGATCAAGAATTCTACCAATCACCTTGACATCATTATAAAGTGAGTCAATCTTTTTAAGCTCTTTTTCAGAAACGGTGAATAAAAGTTCGTAATCTTCACCACCGTGCAAGACATAAGGAAGATAATCTTCATTAAATTCGTCTCTTGCAATTTTCTTTACAAGCTCATCAACAGGTAAACTCGTTTCATATATTTCCGCTCCGACACCGCTTTCCATACAAATGTGTCTTAGGTCAGAAGATAAACCATCGCTTATGTCAATCATTGAATTTATTTTCACTTTTAAATCCCTGATTTTACTTGCTATGTCAAGTCTTGGCACAGGTTTTAAATGTTTTTCAATTGCTTTTAAAAATGGTTCAAAATTTGGCTTAAAATTTTGCTTATCTTCAGCTTCAAGAAATTTCTTTTTCTCACGCAGAAGAATCTTTAATCCTGCATACGATAATCCGAGACTTCCTGTTACACAGATGTAATCCCCAGGTTTTGCTCCACTGCGATAAGGTATATATTCTTCATCGGCTTCGCCTATCATGGTGACGGAAATTGCCATATTTCCAAATGTTGTTGTCGTATCCCCGCCGATAAGCGCAAAATTAAATTCATCGCAAGCAGATTTTATCCCGATGTATAAATTTTCCATCATCTCAACCGAAATTTTTCTCGGAATTGCCACAGTTATCAGGGCATATCTCGGAACTGCAAGCATCGCTGCAAGGTCGCTTAAGTTGACCACCATTGACTTCCACCCCAGATTTCCCATTGAAACAAATGTTAGGTCAAAATGAACCCCCTCAATTAACGCATCCGTTGTCACAACTTGAACTTTGTCCTTTGCTGGAGTGTAAACCGCTGCGTCATCGCCAATTCCTTTAATGATAAACGAATCACGATAAGGTTGAATTATCTCATTTAATCTTCTAATTAACCCAAATTCCCCAATTTGCGAAATCTCGGTAAAATTTTCGCTCATAAAATTCACTCGCCAATTATTTGAACGACTATGTTTCTTGTCCTTGGGCGGTTGTCAAAGTCAACTAAAACTATCTGTTGCCATGTCCCAACGAGCAATCTACCATCAGCAAACGGAACAGTAAGCGACGCGCCAAGAATTGAAGCTCTGACATGAGCATAGCCGTTATCATCTCCCCATCTTGAATCGTGGTGATAACGTTTATCCATCGGAGCTATCCGCTCAAACGCCTCTGGAAGGTCTTTTAAAAGTCCAGGCTCATATTCAATAGTCGTCACGCCAGCAGTTGAACCAGAGACAAAAATCGTCACATTGCCATTCTTTAACTGATGTTTATCTAAAATTCCCTGAACACGGTCAGTTATGTCAATTATGTCGTTGAATCCTTTCGTTGAAACGGTTATCTTATCCGTGATTATCTTCATGGTCAGATGTTAATTTTATTGCAACGAGTTCGTTTTGATTTCTAACATAAAAAACAAAATCATCTTTGCAAAAGAAAGCATCTGGAAGAAAGAATGATAAATCATTGTAAAGAACATCGTCATATGCCAATTTTCCAGTCTCAATGTCAATTATCCTCAAAATGTTTGAAAGCTTCTCACCTTTGGCAATATGGTAATTAATGATTAAAAATTTTCGCTTAACCAAAACCTCTGGAGTGGATCTTCTATCAGCGTCTGAAGTAAATCTCGTAACGATGTCATAGAGATTATCATAATCAGGATGATATTCATCAAAAGGCGTGGATGTTTCAATGAAGTTCATGCTTTCAAGTTTAGCGTCTTTTAATTCATTTATAAGTTCTGTATTTTCACCGTGTTCTTTAATGACTTCGCCAGTTCTTGAATCAATTTCAAAATAAATTCTGCTGTCAATTAAGTTTCTTGAAGTGTAAACTTTTCCATTTAAGGCGAACAAAAAATCGTATTCATCGCTTTCCCATAAAATTTCCCCATTTTCCAAATCAATTGCATAAATTTTCCCTTGCACTGGGAAATCAGGACGCCTGAACTCGCACAAGAAAAACAAATCTTCATCCACATCTGAAATTTGCACCCACCAAGGCTCGTCAATGTTTAAATTCTCCCAAATTTTGTCTCCGTTGTCAATTGAAAGGCAAACAAACTTTACAAGTTTTTTATCAACATCCCTAAGCTCACAGAGAATTTTATCGTGTTTGGTTGGAAAAACTCTCCAAATTTTAAAACTCTCATATGATTTAAAAACCCATTCGGGTTTTAGTGTTTTACGGGAGAAAAATTTCATTTTTTATCTCTTTCTTTCATTTCAGGTTCAGCATGGACTATAACCTTTGAGACCTCCTTTATACCAAGATAAATTTCATTCTCAATCGTTGTCGCAATCTCGTGCGCTTCAGATAAAGTAAGCCCGCTATCAAGGAGACAATTCATCGTGACTTTATATTTACCGTCAATTTCCATCACTGTTACATCTCTACAATCAATCACCTCTTGATGTGATTTCGCGATTTCGGTGATTCTTTGAACCATCTCATCACATTTATCATTTACAATCTCTATCTCTTTTATCATATCGCTTTCCTCGTCAATGTGAATTGAGATTTTTTCAACATTTGGTATTTTCTCTTTTATCTCCGCTTCAATTTTGTTTGCGATGTTATGGGCTTCCTCAAGCGTTTGTTCGTTCTTACATTCAAGATGCAAGTCAACAAAGTAACTATCTTTAACCTTTTGAACTTCTATGTTATGTGCTGACATTCCAGAGCTAACGAGAATCATCCTCACTTTATCAATTATTGTCTCGTCTGCTGTTTCAATTGGTTCGGCGTGAATTACTATATCAACATTTGGGATTATGTTTTTGATTTTATCTTCAATTAAATTCATAATTTGATGAGCGTGTTCAAAAGGAAGTGTTCTTTTTATATCAACCACCATATCAACAAACGATTTTGAGCCAGATTGCCGTATTCTGATATTTCTGCAATTTACAACACCATTAATTTTCATAACTTCTTCTTCTATCCTTTCAACGAGATTAACATCTGGAATTCTATCTGTTAGCATGTCAATCGTCCTTTTGCCAAGCTGTAAACTTATCCAGATGACTATACCGGACACAACAAGAGCTGCGAATGCATCAGCTTTATGAAATCCAAAACTTGCCCCTATCAAGCCAACTATTACAACGCCTGAGCTTAAAATATCTGTGCTGAAATGGAGAGCGTCAGCTTCAAGCGCTTGGCTGTTATATTTTTTTGCGGTTTTTAACAAAGCTCTTGAACGAGAATAATCAATAACTATTGCAGTTATTATAACTGCAAAGCTCCAAAAGTTCACTTCTATATGAACTTCGTGGAAAAAAATTCTGTTTATCGCTTCATAAACTATCCACGCACATGTCACAAGAAGAAGTAATGTTTCAAATAGTGCAGATAGATTTTCAAATTTCCCATGCCCGTATGTATGTTCTCTATCAGCTGGTTTATCAGCAATTTTAACTGCAAAATAAGTCATAACAGCTGCGATAAGGTCAAGTCCACTATGTGCAGCTTCAGAAAGTATTCCCAAGCTACCCGTGGCAAGACCGACAACAAGCTTAAAAGCGGTTAAAAATACCGCAGCTAAAACCGAACTAATTGCTACCTTTTGTTTTTCCGCTGATCCAAGTGTTTCCATTTTTATCCTGCTTAAATTACTTTAACTTTTTAAATTTATTTAAGAAAACATGTAATTGCAAACTTAATAAAGAAGGTGGAATGAGAAACATCAAGCTTTTAATTGAATATGATGGGACAAACTTTGCTGGTTGGCAAATACAACCAAATGGACGAAGTGTTCAAGGCGAGATAAAAAAAGCATTAAGAGAAATTATTGGCGAAGATGTTAACCTGATCGGTGCGAGTAGGACAGACGCTGGGGTTCACGCAAGAGGTCAAGTGGCAAATTTTAAATGCGAAAATAAAATCCCCACTCAAAATCTTAAAAAAGCTTTAAATTCAATTTTGCCTGATGACATCGTTATTCATTCTGTTGATGAGGTTAATTTAAACTTTCACGCAAGATATAAAGCAAAAGAAAAAACATATAGATATTTTATAACGCAGAATAAAATTGCCATTGGCAGAAACTATTTCTGGTTTGTTAAATATGAGCTTGACCTTGAAAAGCTTCAAAAGTGCGCTGAATTAATCATCGGGGAGCATGATTTTGAAATTTTTTCAAAGAAAGGGACAAGCGTAAAAAATTATATTTGTAATGTGAAAATGGCAACATGGGAAAGAGAAAATGAAAAATTAATTTTCAGCATAACCGCAAATAGATTTCTCTACGGTATGGTCAGGGGACTTGTTGGAGCTATGATTGATGTAGCAAGGGGAAGGTTTGAAGTTGAAATTTTTAGAAAAATGCTTGTTGAGAAGTTAAAAGAAGTAGAAGTAATGCACGCGCCAGCGTGTGGACTCGTTCTTGAAGAAGTCAGATATTAGGCTTATATTAAAAATAAAAAACCATGAACGAACAAACGATAACGCAACAAATTAACATTGAACTTGGAGAAAAGGAAGCAGAGGGAATTTACTCAAACCTTGCAATTATAACACACTCGCCAGCTGAATTTGTAATTGATTTCACAAGGGTACTCCCCGGGGTCTCGAAAGCAAAGGTCTTTGCGAGAATTATCATGACTCCGCAACATGCGAAGCTTTTTCTAAAGGCACTTGATGAAAACATAAGAAAATATGAATCAACATTTGGGGAAATAAAAATTTTTGGAGAAACAGAACAAAAAACACTTGGATTTAAACCTTAAAAACAAATCACGGAAAAACATATGTATGGATATTTCGTCCTTGTGCTTCACACACACCTTCCACATGTCATAGGTCATGGAAGATGGCCACATGGGATGGATTGGCTTAACGAAGCTGCGAGCGAATGTTATATACCTTTGCTTAATGTTTTTAACGAGTTAAAAGACGAAGGGGTGAATTTCAAGGTCACAATCAATATCTCGCCAATACTTGCTGAGCAACTTGCAAGCAGAAAATTTGTTGAGGAATTTTTGCAGTATCTTGATATGAGAATAGAGCTTACTGAACAGGATGAGATGGAATTTAACAAGACAGGGCGAAAAAATCTTTTAGCAATTGCAAGGTTTTGGGAAGAATATTACAGAAACATAAAGAGCAGTTTTACAGACAAATACAAAGGAAATTTAATTTCGGCATTTCGTCAGCTTCGGGAATTGGGGCATATTGAAATAATAACTTGTGCAGGGACGCATGGTTATCTCCCACTCCTTGCTCTTGATACAAGCGTTCAAGCGCAGATTAAGCTTGGGGTTAAAGTTTACGAAAAACACTTTGGTGTAAAACCGAAAGGTATATGGTTGCCCGAGTGCGCTTATAGACCAGCTCACAGATGGAAAATGCCAGTTCAACCTGAACAAAACTTGCAACAGATTGAATACGACAGGAAAGGCATAGAAGAATTTTTGTCTGAAAATGGAATTGAATACTTTTTCATTGATACAGCAACATTAAAAGGTGGAAAGACAATTGGGGTTTATTTTGAAAGATTTGAAGGATTGAAAAGGCTGTGGGAGCAGTTTGAATCGCAGGTAAAATACAAACCTGAAGAAGAGAAATCACCCTATGTAATTTATCTTGTCAGCTCGGGTAAGCCTGATAAAAAACCAGTTGCAGTTTTCACGCGCGACCCGAAAACTGGTTTACAGGTTTGGAGCGGTGAATGGGGTTATCCAGGTGACAGTTGGTATCTTGACTTTCATAAGAAAAAATTTCCAAGTGGATTAAAATATTGGCGTGTTACAAACTCAAAAGCTGACCTTGTTGATAAACTTGAATATGAGCTTGATAAAGTTGAAGGTAGACTTGAAGAAAACTCTTCCCATTTCGTTGAGTTGATAGCTACAACTTTAAAGGGACATTTTGAAAAAACTGGAAAGCCTGGAGTTTTGACAGCACCTTATGATACTGAACTTTTTGGGCATTGGTGGTTTGAAGGTCCGCAATTTTTGAAAAAGGTTTTTCAAAAGCTAAACAAATTAGAATTTGTCAAACCTGCAACCGCTTCCGAAGCTCTTGAAAATCTCAAACCTTCAACCGTTGTCTCACTGCCGGAGGGTTCTTGGGGTGAAGGAGGTTATCACTACATTTGGCTTAACAAGGATACGGAATGGACATGGAGACATATTTATTTTAATGAATTTAAAATGAAAGAACTTGCGCAAAAATTTGGTGATTCAAAAGATGAGAAATTAGTTTTTATGCTAAAACAATTAGCAAGGGAGCTGTTGCTACTTCAGGCGTCGGATTGGCAGTTTTTAATTTCAACTATTTCAGCGCGAGACTATGCTGAAGCAAGAATTGTTTATCACAATGAAAACTTCATAAGGATAGCAAATATAATTGAAAAATATGCTGAAACTGGGGAATTGAAGTTTGAAGATTGGAATTTTGTTGTTGAATGCGCTGAAAGAGATAATGTTTTTGATGATATTGATATAAAATGGTGGGCGGAGGTTGAATTTCCGTAATTTGAATTTTTTTATTAATTTAACTTTGGCACGATAATTGATAAACAAAAACTGATTATGGGTTTAAAAGCGATACTAATTGATGGGATTTATGTTGACCCTGAAATTGCAAATTCTTATTTTGCTTGCGATGTGGAAAAATGCAAGGGTGTTTGTTGTTTCATGGAAGGCGACTTCGGAGCTCCGCTGCTTGATGAGGAAGTTAAAATAATTCAAGAGGTTTTGCCAATTGTCAAAAAATATCTCCCCGAGAAAAATCTTGCCTTTATTGAAAAACATGGATATTACGAAGAAACTGAGATGGGATATTCAACAAAGTGCATTGATAACAGGGAGTGTGTTTTCGTTTACTGGGAAAACGGGATTGCAAGATGTTCTTTTGAGAAAGCTTTTTTAAATGGTGAAATTTCTTTCAGAAAGCCTGTATCATGTCATCTTTTCCCATTGAGAAATTATGGTTTGAATGGCGCATTCGTTGGCGGAGACATTTTAAAATATGTCAAGATATCAGAGTGTAAGCCAGCGGTTAAAAAAGGTGAGAAGGAGAAGATAAAACTTTACGAATTTTTAAAACCAGCTTTGATAAGATACTTTGGGCATGGATGGTTCAATAAGATGGTTGACATTTTTGAAGCATCAAATAACAGGAGGTGATAAAAAGTGCTAAAATATGGACAAACTCAAACAATACAGCAAAAATTAACACCACAACAAATCCAGTACCTTAAGCTCCTTCAAGTGCCAATTGTTCAACTTGAAGAAAAAATTAAAGAAGAACTTGAACAAAATCCATTTCTTGAAGAAGGTCTTGAGACATCAATTGAAGAAACACTTGAACTTGAGCTGACGGATAATCAAGAACTTGAACAAACAGTTAAAAAAGAACTTGATGAGAAATACGAAGAGTTAACAGGAGACCCATTGCCAAAGCCAGAAGAGGAGTTTACACTTGACGATTTCATAAAGAGCCTTGAGGAAGAACCACCCATACCAAAACAACCCATCAGCGAAGATGACGAAGTGGTGTGGCATCCCCCGGCGACCGAACCACTTGCGGACAGGCTCTTAAAACAATTTGCGCCAATGGCGAATGAAAAGGAAATGAGAATTGCCGAAGAAATACTTGGCAACATAGACGACGATGGCTATCTTACAAGAAGCGTTGAGGAGATAGCTGAGGACTTAAGGCTTGGGGAGAAGATGGAGGTATCTATTGAAGAGGTTGAGGAAGTTTTGAAGAAAATTCAACGGCTTGACCCGCCGGGCATCGGTGCTAGAAATTTAAAAGAATGTCTCATTGCTCAACTTGAGGTTGGCGATTTTCCCGAAGACAGAAAAAACTCCGCTATACGCATTTTAAACGAGGCATATGAAGATTTTATGAAGAAAAGATATGGCGATTTGATGGAAAAATTTAATTTGAGCGAGCAAAGATTAAAAGAAGTGATACAGATAATTCAACACTTAAATCCAAAGCCTGGTGAAGGAAAAGCTGTAATTCAAGAGTATATTGTGCCTGATTTCATAGTTGAGAGGGTTGGCGATGAGTTTGTCGTTACATTAAATGAAAAAAATGTCCCAATGATTCGGCTTAACAGGACTTATTACAACCTTTTAAAAAAGCAGAGAAATTTAAGCCCTGAGCTGAAGGAAGAAGTTAAGAAGCAATTTGCAAGAGCTAAGTGGTTTATATCAGCGATATATCAGAGAAGAGAAACTCTTTTAAGAATAATGAGAGCGATAGTTGAGCTACAAAGGGAATTTTTTGAAACTGGCGAAGGTCTAAAACCGATGATTTATAAAGATGTTGCTGATAAAGCCGGGGTTGATATTTCAACCGTGAGTAGAGCTGTAAATCAAAAGTATGTTCAGACTGATTTTGGGATTTATAAATTAAGGGATCTTTTCAGTGAAAAAATTAACACAGCGGATGGTGGCGAGGTTTCAAATAAGGAGATAAAAGAGAAGATAAAAGAGATAATCGCTTCTGAAGATCCACGCAAACCTTTAAGCGATGATCAAATTACGGAAATTTTACGCTCGCAAGGCTACAACATCGCAAGGAGAACGGTTGCAAAGTATAGAGACCAACTTGGAATCCCAACTGCAAGATTAAGAAGAAGGATAGAATAACAAACAAAAAAATTAAAACCGTGCAAAAAATAAAATCCACAACTATCATTGGTTTAATTCACAACGGGCAAGCTGTTATGGGCGGAGATGGACAGGTCACGCTTTCGGATACTGTAATGAAACGTGGAGCGCGAAAAGTTAGAAAAATTTACAACGGGAAAGTACTTGTCGGATTTGCTGGAGCTTCGGCTGATGCTTTTGCTTTAATGGAAAGATTTGAAGCAAAGCTTGAGGAATACAAAGGGAATTTGATCCGCGCAGCTATTGAGCTTGCCAAAGATTGGAGGATGGACAAATATCTTCGTCGTCTTGAGGCTTTGTTAGCTGTTATGGACAAAGAAAACGCATTGATAATTTCTGGAACAGGGGATGTAATTGAACCTGATGACAAAATTGTTGCTATTGGTTCTGGAGGGAGTTATGCTCTTGCTGCAGCGAGAGTTTTAGTTAAGCATTCAAATTTATCAGCGCGCGAAATAGTTGAAGAAGCCTTAAAAGTTGCAGCTGACATTTGTATTTATACAAATCATAACATTGTCATAGAGGAATTGTAAAACTAAAAATTTAATCTTCAAATGGCTCACAATATGAAAAAAACGACGAGCGAAACCGAAACTCGGCAAAAGCGCGATCTCAAAGATTTAACTCCTGAAGAAATTGTAAAGGAACTTGACAAATACATAATTGGTCAAGATCAAGCAAAAAGAGCTGTTGCAATAGCATTGAGAAATAGATGGCGAAGGCAACAAGTTCCACCAGAGCTTAGGGAGGAGATAACACCAAACAATATAATTTTAATTGGTCCAACCGGGGTTGGAAAAACAGAGATAGCTCGCAGACTTGCAAAGCTGGCAAATGCTCCATTTGTTAAAGTTGAGGCCTCCAAATTTACAGAGGTTGGATATGTTGGAAGAGATGTTGAATCAATGATAAGAGAACTTGTTGATATAGCAGTTAACATGGTCAGAATGGAAAAAATGGAAGAGGTGATGGATAGGGCAAAAGAACTTGCGGAGGAGAGATTACTTGATATTTTGCTACCGAAGAAAAAGAAAAGAAAATATGGTGAAGATGAAGGATTTGAAGGCGAATATGAAGAAGACGAAATGATGAGGACGAGGGAAAAGTTGAAGAAACAGCTTCAGGAAGGAAAACTTGATTTAAGGACTATAGAAATAGAGGTTTCAACACAAACTTTCCCAGGTATGCAAATCCTTGGGCCTTTTCCCGTTGATGACCTTGCGATGACGATGCAGGATTTCATTGAAAATGTAATGCCAAAACGATATAAAAAAAGAAGAATGACAATAGCTGAGGCAAGAAATTATTTGATACAAGAAGAAGCTCAAAAATTAATTGACATGGAGGCTGTGATTCGTGAGGCTATAAGAAGGGTTGAAAATCTTGGGATTGTCTTTATAGATGAAATTGATAAAATCGCAAATCCCGGTGGTTATACAGTTGGACCAGATGTATCAAGAGAAGGCGTTCAGAGAGACTTGCTTCCCATAATTGAAGGCTCAAATGTTATGACAAAGTATGGAATTGTGAAAACAGACCATATACTTTTCATAGCAGCTGGTGCTTTCCATGTCGCAAAGCCAAGCGATTTAATCCCAGAGCTACAGGGAAGGTTTCCAATAAGAGTTGAACTCAATCCATTGACCGAAGAAGATTTCGTTAAGATATTGACTCTACCGGAAAATGCTCTAATCAAACAATATAAAGCTCTCCTTGAAACTGAAGGTGTTGAGATTGAATTCACAGATGAGGCAATTAGGGAAATCGCTCACTACGCAGCTGAAGTCAATGAACAGCTTGAAAACATCGGCGCAAGAAGACTTCAAACGGTGATGACAACTCTACTTGAGGATATTCTGTTTGACGCACCGAAACTTAAAGGTCAAAAAATTTTGATAACGAAAGAATTTGTCCAGGAAAAACTTTCATCTATAGTGAAAGACAGGGATTTAAGTCGGTATATTTTGTAATTTAAAGTGGCAATGTATGGACGGGTTGGACTTGATAAGCTTTCCTCGCGATATCCCCGAGGAGAGATTTACTAATAAAGTGGAAATTGGACTGACGAAATAACGAAAATAATTTATGGCTCAATTTTACATTGAAATTTCAAATGACCTGAACGAATGGGAAAAGCTTAATTTTACTTCCCCTCAATCAAATCCATTTCAAAGCATATCCTGGTTAATGGCTTACTGTGAAACTTTCAACCTATTGCTTAAAACTATATTCGTTAAAAAGGGTGATGTAATTGTCGCTGGTTTAATTGTCCCAGTAAAAAAGAAACTTATTTTTACGGTTTCAACTCCTTTACTTTTTACATATTACAGTGGGGTTTTGTTCAACATCTTGCCCTACGAAAAGAGACAAAAACAAATAATTGAAAGAAATCAAGCTATATTAAAAATTCACGAATATCTAAAAAACAATTTCCAGCTTTTTATACTAAAACTTCATCATACAGTTAACGATGTGAGGCAGTTTGTGTGGCTCGGATATAAAGTTAAACCCAGACATACGCTTGTGCTTGACATAAGTTCAATTGGTGAAGTTTGGGATGGATTAAGTAACTCACTCAAAAGAAAGGTTAAAGAAGCGGAGGAGAAAGGTTTCCGAGTGGTAAAAACGGATGATGTTGAAATTCTATCAATGCAACAAATTTTAAGTTATGAGAGAAAAGGTGGAAAGTTTTTTCTTGAATTCAAAGATTTAAAGAATTTACTCGCAAAACTTGTTCAAAATGGTATAATTGAAATTTATCATGTTTTGGATAAAAGCGGTGAAGTTATTGCCTCGCGTGGGATTTCGGTCTGGAATGGAAAAGCTTACGATGTTATCGCAGGCGCGACAAATAAAGAAATCAACGCTTCTTCACATTTTCTTGTATGGAAAATTATTGAAGAACTTTCATCCAAAGGAATTAGGGAATTTGACTTTTGCGGAGCTGATATTGAAAGCATCGCATTTTTTAAGACTCAATTTGGTGGGGATATAAAAATTTCTTTTGAGGTTGGCTACGCAAAAGGATTCTTGAAAATTTTTGTCTAAGTGAAATGCAATCTAACGATTTAGCGGTAGTGAAAAAAGCTGGACTTGTCAGCTTATCAAGGGTTATAAATTTACTTGGACTTTTAATAACCACAATAATACTTGCGCGATATCTAACGAAAGCAGAGTTCGCGTCATACGACCAAATGTGGCTTATATTTAACACAATTACACCGATTATTTCATTTGCCTTCACAAGTTCAATTTATTTTTTCGGGGCAAAGGAGAGGTCAAGTGAATACATAAAAAGCGTATTCTTGTTTTTGACGGTTGTGGGACTATTTTTAGGGGTCTCTTTATTTTTATTTAGTCATGAAATTAGTTCTCTTCTTAACAATCCGCACTTCGCAACGAATTTACTTTACTTTGCTCCGTTTTTAATTTTTTCAATCCCATCGCTGACGCTTGATGCGATTTTAATTTTAAAGACCGAATTTAAAAAACTTTTTCTCGTTACAGCGTTGACCGTTTTATCTTATCTCACTGTGGTCATCTTTACAGTTCTTCTTGAGAGAGATATTTTTTTTATTTTTTCTGGGCTTTCAATTATATCATTTGCTCGTTTTGTTTACTCTGGTTACGAGGTAAAAAAATCATTCGGTTGTGATTTTAAAACATGCAACTTTACTTCACACTTAAAAGAAATCCTTGCTTATACAACGCCGTTAATGCTTGGTCATATAAGCGCATCACTTTCTCGGCAAGTTGATAAATACATAATTGCAAACAATTTCCCGGCGGAATTATATGCGATATATACAGTTGGAGCAAAAGAGTTGCCACTTGTCCCACTTGTGACAAGCTCGTTTATATCTGTCATTTTTCCCGAGATAAGCAAGTTGTATGGCTTGGGGGAGAATAGTAAAATTGCTAATCTTATCAATAATGTCATTAGAACGACTTCATTGATTATAATTCCGATTTTTTCATATCTTTTGTTTTTTTCAAAAGAATTCGTTTTGCTTCTTTTTTCGGAAAAATATGTTGAAAGCGTTGCGATTTTCAGGATTTATCTCTTTTTTCTACCTGTAAGAGTTTTGCTTTACAGTCCAATTCTTTCTGCTCTCGGTCGGCAAAAAATTTACATGCTTGTTTCTATTTTTGATTTAATTTTGAATGCAAGCCTTGGTGTAATTTTAGTGAAGATATTCGGGATGCCTGGTTCAGCGATAGCAGTTATCGTCTCAACATATTTTGAGACTTTTTTGATGCTGTTTTTGATAATGAAAGCTCTTTCTGGGGTTAAATTTGCGGAAATTTTGCCTGTAAAATTTGTCTTACTTGTTTTAGTTTCAACACTTGCTTTATCTTTTTTGTGTTATTTTGTTGGGATTTTCATTGAAAATTTAATTTTGAGACTTTTTCTGACATCGGGGCTTTTTGCCGGTGCTTATCTTTTTGGTTTGAGATTTACAATTTTTCGCAAAAAGATTTGAATTTTTCATTTTTATTTTCAAAATTTTAACTGTAAAAGCACGAACAATAAAAAATTTAAGGAGGAGTTAAAAATGTCAGACTTCAGAATTGAAAAAGACGCACTTGGGGAAGTAAGAGTCCCATCATGGGCATTGTGGGGGGCTCAAACACAAAGGGCAGTTGAGAACTTCCCGATAAGCAGTGTAAGATTCCCAAGAACATTTATCAAGGCGATTGGACTTGTAAAATACTGCGCAGCGAAAGTAAACAAAGAACTTGGTCTTCTGGATGAAAAAAGAGCAAACGCTATAATGGAAGCTGCAAAAGAGGTAATTGATGGAAAACTTGATGAACATTTCCCGCTTGACATATTTCAAACAGGTTCAGGGACATCAACAAATATGAATGCAAACGAAGTCATAGCAAATCGTGCGTGTGAGATTTTGGGAGCGCAAAGAGGTGATAAAACAACTGTTCACCCAAATGACCATGTCAACCTTGGTCAATCATCAAACGATGTAATTCCAGCTTGCATTCATATTTCATCTGCAATTGCACTTAAAGAGCAACTTCTCCCTGCACTTGAAAAACTTCACAAAGCACTTGAGCAAAAAGCAAAAGAATTTGATGACATCGTCAAAACTGGGCGAACTCACCTTATGGATGCAATGCCTATAAGGCTTGGGCAGGAATTTTCAGGATATGCTACGCAAATTGAACTTGCTATTGAAAGAATTAACTCAATACTTCCAAGATTGTATGAGCTTGCGCTCGGTGGAACTGCCGTTGGGACGGGGATTAATACCCATCCTGAATTTGGCAAAAGGATAGCTGAAGCACTTTCACGGGAGACAGGAATTCCATTTAAGGAGACGCGAAATCACTTTTGCGCGCAAGCATCAATGGATACCGCCGTTGAATTAAGTGGCGCATTAAAAACCTTAGCGGTTGCACTTTACAAAATCGCAAATGATTTAAGATGGATGAATTCAGGTCCTCAAGCTGGACTTGCCGAGATAAGGCTTCCAGCACTTCAGCCAGGGTCATCAATTATGCCAGGTAAAATTAATCCTGTGATCCCTGAAGCAGTCATAATGGTTGCGATGCAAGTGATAGGAAATGATTCAGTTGTCACGCTCGCTGGTTCATCTGGAAACTTTGAGCTTAATATTGCTTTGCCAGTTATAGCGAGAAATCTTCTTGAGTCAATAACTATACTTGCTAACGCAAGCGATGTTTTCGTTGATAAGTGCATAAATGGAATTGTTGCAAATAAAGAGCATATGGAAAGGCTTGCAGCACAAAACGCAATTCTCGCAACAGCTTTAACTCCACATATCGGGTATGATAAAGCTGCTCAAATCGTCAAAAAAGCGATGGCTGAAAACAAGACAATCCGCGAAGTTGTGCTTGAACTTGGTTGGATGAAAGAAGATGAACTTGATAAAATTCTTGACATTAGAAAGATGACCGAGGGTGGATTTGTAGCTGGCGTTTCAGGTGGCGGTTGATGTCAATTATTGCGGGGCTTTTGCCCCGCTGTTAATTTTAAAAAATAAATGGATTAACCAATGGAGATTGAAAAAATTCAAAAGAAGCTTTTGGAATTTTGCATTGATGGATGGTTATTTTATGATTTTCATAATCGCGATAAAATTGGGATGAAAATTCTCGGTCTCTCATCCCATGGGCTTTCAACGAGAAGATGGTTTTATTTTATCCCAGCTGAAGGTAAGCCATCAAAACTTGTCCACAGGGTTGAACCAGATAAACTTGACCATTTGCCGGGTGAAAAATTTTATTATTCGGGATGGCGCGAACTACATGATAGATTAAAGGAAATTCTCGGAAACCCAAAGAAAATAGCAATGCAATATTCACCTCTAAATTCAATACCCTATATCTCAATTGTTGACGCTGGAACAATTGAACTTGTGCGAAGTTTTGGACACGAAGTAGTGTCTTCAGCTGACCTTGTCCAGATATTTGAAGCATTAATAGATGAAAATTTAATTCAAACACATTTTGAAGCTGGTAAACTTGTTGATGAAACGCTTGATGAAGCTTTTGAAGAGATAAGGAAAGCAGTTAGAGCTGGAAAATATAAAACCGAGCATGAGATTCAGCAGTTCATTTTAAAAAGATTCTATGACAAAGGTTTAACATCCGATGAAGACCCACCGATAGTTGGAGTTAACGAACATCCTGCAAACCCACATTTTTACCCAACTCCTGAAAATACGGTTGAAATAAAACCAGGAGACAAACTTTTAATTGACCTATGGGCGAAGAAAAATGAACCTGGTGCAATTTTTTATGATATAACCTGGTGTGCATTTGTAGGCGACGAACCGCCAGAAGATTATGTTAAAATTTTTCACATTGTAAGGGATGCAAGAAGAGAAGCTCTTGCATTTTTACAAAATCGTCTCAACCAAAATCAAGAAGTTGCTGGTTGGGAGGTTGATGAAGTCGCAAGAAAATATATCCAAGAGAGGGGCTATGGCGAATTCTTCACACATAGAACTGGACATTCAATTGGCGAGAATGTTCACGGAAATGGGGCAAACATTGATAATTTTGAAACACAAGATTTAAGAAAACTTGTCCCAGGGTGTCTTTTCTCACTTGAACCTGGAATTTACATTCCTGGCAAGATGGGTGTCAGGTCGGAAGTAAATGTTTATATCAATTCAAATAAAAAAGCCGTCATAACTGGCAGAGAGCAGGAAGAAATTATCTTGATTTACTAAAAAATTAAATAATGAGATGATATGTTCTTAACTGCCATAATTGTTTACCTTGGACTTTTATTGCTCGTTGGGATTTACAAAACCAGAGCGGTTAAAACTCAAGAGGACTTCATGGTCGCCGGAAGATCAACGCCTGTCTTCAAACTTGTTGGAACTTTGCTTGCCACATGGATTGGTTCCGGTAGCATAATTGCAGGTGCGGGACTTGCTTATAGGATTGGATTTTCAGAACTATGGCTCTCGGCAGGCGCATGGGTTGCGATAGTTATAGTTTACTTCCTTGCTGGAAGAGTCAGAAAAATTGCTCAGTATACAATGCCAGATATCCTTGAACAAAGATATAACAAATGGGCAAGAATACTTGGAACTATAACAATTGTAATTGCTTATGTGACTATAGCAAGTTATCAATTTAAAGGTGGCGCTTTCGTTTTAAATTTAATTGCGGGGATACCAGTTGAATATGGCATAATTATAACAGCTACATTTGTTGTTTTGTTTACAGCTCTTGCGGGCTTAATTTCTGTTGTAACAATGGATATAATAAACGGGACATTGATGTTGCTTGGAATAGCGCTTGCGGTTCCTATAGTTTTAAATGCCATTGGGGGATGGTCAGTTGTAAGAGAATCTCTCCCACCGGATAGATTTGCAGTTTTTGGGCAAAAAGATTTTATCTGGGCGATGGGTGTTTTCTTCCCAACTTTCTTTCTACTTCTTGGTGAATCAAGCATGTATCAAAAATTTTTCAGCGCAAAAGATGCAAAAGCAGCTCGGCAAGCCGTAATTTTCTGGGTCATTGGGACGATAATAATTGAAACATCAATAACTGCACTTGCTGTCTTCGCAAGCGTTAAATTTAAACTTGAAGAATCAGAAAAAGTAATCATTCACCTTGCAACCCATGGAAACGAGATTGGACTTCCACTGATAGTTGGGATAATGTTAATAGTTGCTGCTATGGCTATAATAATTTCAACCGCTAACAGTTTCCTTCTAACGCCGAGCACAAATCTTGTAAGAGATATCTATCAAAGATTTATAAACCCGAATGCTACGCATAAACAGATAATAACTTTACAGCGCATATTGATATTTATTCTTAGCTTTCTCGGTTATCTTCTTTTGACGAGGTTCCAAACGGTTCTCCAAATGGCTTTAACTGCTTACACAATGATAGGCGCTGGTCTTACGCCAGCACTTCTTGCAGCTTTTCTCTGGAAAAGGGTCACAACTGCTGGTGGAGTAGCAAGCATAGCAACAGGAATGGGGATAACTTTGATTATAACGCTTATAAATATGTTCAGAGAAGAGCCACTTCTTGAAGCAGATTACATAGTTTTACCCGCTGCTGCAGGCTCAATACTTGTGCTCATAATTGTAAGTTTGCTCACCCCACCAGACCCACCCGAAAAATGGAAACTATTCGTTGAAAACAAAAATTAATTTCAAAATGAGAAAAATTATTTACATCAGTTTAATTTTATTTTCGTTCGCCTTCTCTCAGCCTGAAAACCTTGACATACTTCATAAGAAAACATTTGAAAAGATAAAATTCATTGCAGATACATCAAATGGAGTTATAGGAGTTGCGATTAAAAACCTTGAAACTGGCGAAACATTTTTTATTAACGAAAACCTCATATTCCCTCAAGGGAGCGCGATAAAAATCCCAATTTTAATTGAAGTTTTAAAACAAGCAAAAGAAGGAAAATTTAAGTTGACGGATAAAATTAAAGTTGAGAAAAAAGATCAAGTCGGCGGAAGTGGGGTTTTAAAAGAATTTGGGGATGGGCTTTCGGAGTTGAGCATTTATGACCTTGCCGTTTTGATGATAACGGTAAGCGATAACACAGCCACAAACATTTTGATTGACCTTGTTGGGATGGAAAATGTAAATAAAACGCTTGAAAAACTTGGCTTAAAAAATACGAAACTTCAGCGCAAGATGATTCGCCCAGATGCATCCGCAAGAGGTGAAGAAAATCTTTCAACTCCATTTGAAGCAATGAAACTTATGGAAATGCTGTATAGAGGTGAGGTCATCAGCAAAGAAATATCAAATCAAGCGATTGAGATATTAAAGAAAGAAAAAGAAGGGAACTTGAAAAAATATCTCCCATCGCAAGTTCAAATTGCAAATAAGTCAGGTGGTATAGAAGGCGTGACATGTGAATGGGGAATAGTTTATCTGCCAAGACATCCATATGTTATCATCGTGATGAGTAATTACAACTTAACAACGGCTGGCGAAACGATAGCGCAAATTTCAAAAGTTGCTTATGAGCATTTTTGGAGAGTTTCACTCTCAACAAGATACGGGACGAGAGTGCCACTTGAACTTTTAAAATGAATTAAAACCACGCAAGATTTCGCTATAAATCAAAACCTATATGCAAGCATAAAAAACAAAACAGCAGAGGTTACATCTCACACTAATTTAAAAATTAAAAACCCCCAGGGGATTAACTCTATTTTAACTTCAATTACCTCACCAATACCATCTTCTTTACACTTCTAAACCTACCAGCCCTCATCTCATAAAAATATATCCCACTTGACAAACCAACACCTTCAAACCTAACCCTATACCTACCAGCCCCATACTCACCATCAACCAAAACCGAAACAACCCTACCTAAAACATCATATACAACCAACTTAACATCACTCCTTCCAGGCAAATCAAACTCAATAATTAAAATACTATAGGGGGTGGGCAGAGTCTTTCCCACACCCTTTTATTAACTTACTTAATAAAGAGCATTTTTCTTATATCTCTAAATTTCCCAGCCTCAAGGCGATAGAAATATACACCTGATGGAAAATCACTCATATCTAAACTGACGGTATGTTTACCCCGGGACATCTCTTCATCCAAAATTGTTTTAACTTTACGACCAAGAACATCAAAGATTAAAAGCTTTACATGGATTTTTTCGGGTAAATCAAATTTAATTGTTGTCGTCGGGTTAAATGGATTAGGATAATTTTGATACAACATATATGCTGTTGGAATATCATTGCCTACAACTATTAATTTAAGACGATTTACCTCCTTATTATCTATCGTAATTTCTGAACCATCTCCCAAAATAGCGTTGACAAATCGACCGTCTAAGTTATCCTTTAACTCAACATTAATCTTTTCAACTTTTATTATCTTTATTTGAATATCTTATATCAAATATACCCGCTGGCGGTAAAGGTGGCAATTCTGAAAATTGCTTCTGGCTATCACCAATTATGTATAGTGTTTTCATTCTCCCTTCGCTCTCCTTAATTATAAGTTTTCCTATATAATCTTCTACATCTTTTATAAAATCAATACTTTCACCAGAAGCAACTATCTTGGCTGCTACTCTTTGTAGATAAATATTCCCATCTTGGGAAGATTTCACCTAGTATCCCTTCCCTGGCAATAATACAGATGCTCTATAATATCCAGTGGTATCAGCATAACCAAAGAAACTAGAAACAAGAATATTTGGTGGTTCAGTGGTAATCAAGGATAAGTCAACGGGAAAATCATATGGCCCTATAATATTCCATCCCTTCTTTACGGGCACGGGCGCTATGACTGGCAACCCTCCAACAGTAACAGTTTGTCTTCTATCAAATTTAACCCAATATCCCTTCCCTACTTCAAGTGTATCTTTCTTAACATATCTCCCTGAATCAAAAGCATAATAATTAGAAACCGCTGTTGGGAAAATTCGCATTGCACTCATATTTGGATGCAGGAAAGGATATGAGGTTCCATTGGTCAGTTAGATTAACTTTTATTCTTGCCCCTACAACAGTTAAATAAAATGGAATTACAACCTGACTATTAGCAGGATCATTACTTAAAATTTGCATATAAGCACTATAACTTCCAGAATCAAGGTCAGCATTTACAGTTACATTAATCACCAAACTCTGCCCCGGTGGTATAGTTCCAGTAAGAACATCTGCAGTTAACCATGGGACACCAGCGCTTGGCACCGCAAGATAGCTTAGCTCGGTAAGTCCGCCTTGAAAACTTGAACCAATAACACCAATAAGCTGGGTTGCCTCTGTAGTAACATCAGCTATCCTTAATTCTGTCCTATATGTTGCATTGTTAAATGCAGCTATGTATAGGTTACTATCTTGACCAAATTCCATCCCTTGCGAATAGCTAGCATCAAATCCAAGGGAACCTATAATTTGTGCTTGACCAGTTGTTTTATCTATCAAGACCAAGTTATCATACACAATATCTTCTCCATAGAGGTTTCCTCTATTATCACAAGCTATAGCAATTATACCCGGGGCAACAGTTGTGCTCCCAATGGTTGTCAATTCGCCTGTCTTTGGATCAAATGAATACAATGTTGATTTTGAAATGTCAGTACTGCTAAGATAAACAATCCCAGTTGTTGGATCAAGTGTCATACCTGTCCAAGTTTCCCCAGGAAGTGGGTTTAAATTCTTAATAAATGTGACGATACCTGTAAAACAACTGGTTTGTATACCCTTCAAGCACATAATACATACAAAGATTGCTCTGTTAAGGAGAAAAATGACCCTGCTGGTGTAAATCCCGAGAAAAATGATATTATTGGAAGAACACTAGGATCAGTTAATGACATCCTTGTGAAATAGCCATTTATTTCTTCTCTAGAATATACAAATCCTCCTTCATTCTGCTGATTGAGCTTAAGTGAGGTAAAATGAGATATATTTGTATTTATTTTACTATTAAAAGGAGCAGGACCAAGTGGCGGCTGGTCTGAGCCTCTTGGAAAATCACCTGTGTTTCTAGGTATATGAACAGGACCAAAGGGTCGGGTTGGACTAAATTTTATATTGAAAGTTAAATCATAGCCACCTTAGATATAATTATTTGTCTTTGCTCCACATCACCAGCAATTAACTGCAAGGTTATAGCAGTGGTATCCAAGCTTATCTCTGGTGGGCAATATGCTTTCCCAACTAATAATATCCCATAATTTGGATTATTAAAAGCATCACTCTCTATAACCATAGTGGCTGAATCTACACCCAGGGATGTAGGGTTATAAGTTATATTTAAAATTTGGCTATCCCCAGGTGCAAGAGTGAAACTTACTGTGTCAACAGAAAACGGGTCGGAAATCCTAATATTACTTACATATAGTGTATCATACCCAGTGTTTGCAACAACAAGGGATTTGGTAATTAGGATAACCAATAAATGCATCACCAAAATCTATCGAATCACTTGATGCCCAAATGAAGGGTCTCCCAATGGCTTCTATGCTAACCTTGACAGTATCTACAGGTTTATTAGGATCATTACTATTAACCACAAATATTAGCAGAGTAGCTACCCGGGGATATAGCACTTGCATCTAACACTACCTCAACAGGAAGTGTTTCACCATTCCATATAATACCAGAGGTTAGATTTACAGCCAGCCACGGGACTCCACTTCCAACGATTCTACATCGTCTATCTCCACATACCAGTCCCACGCATTAGACCTTTTATCGTAATAACGCCATCTTATCATAAAAGAGTGATTCCCCCCAATATATGGATCAAGGTTAATAGTTACAAGCTCACCAGGTGTAGAGCGAAATCCTCCGTGGTCTTCTTTCTACCTTAATATATTAGTCCAAGTAGCTCCATTATCTACACTTATATCAACATCAAATGTATCATAACCAGCAAAGTTTTGATAATTCGCTTTAAAACTTAAATATATATCTCTCATATTTTGGGCATTAATTACAGGGGTTCTTAACTCGGTATCATAAGGTATTACGCCAGCCATATCACTACTTGCTGTAGCTGCTATACCACTTCCACCTGTATAATTACCTTCATTCTACTCACCATTTGTCTTCCATATGACCCCTGTTCCAGCATTATCTATAACTGTCCAACCAGAGGATGGAACACCTGTTTCAAAATCTTCACGAAGCAAGGTAAATTGGGCACTACTTAAAAGATACAATGTTGGATATCTACCCCTTCCAATTATATTTATATCACTTTTAACTTTTTCAGATTCGTTCATCGTTGCATTTGGACGCTCATGTGAGGAGCCAAAAGAAATTGAAAGGAGAAATTCAAGTGTGCTAGGATAGGAAGTAGTATTACTTATATTAAGCGTATTAGTTTTTCTCTCAAAACCAGCATAATGTATCTGAAATTAAATAAGGGTTAAGAGCCATTGAAGGAGGACCAAGGGTAGTAGCAAGTGCTACATTAGAAATCCCAGATATATTCCCTTGCTCATCAATTACTTTAATAGCAAAATAATATACAGTTGAAGGTTGTAGTCCATAAACTCTAAAGCTTTCAGTTTGACCAGAAGATTTTGGAATAGGTGGATCAGGGACCTGTGTAGCGGAATAAAAGTTTGTTTCATCTATAGGCGCAGTTGAATATCTAAGTATCATATTGTGAATCTCTTCCTGCAGTGCTATCATCACCTGTTGCTGTCCAAGTAAGCTCAATAGAATTAGAAAATGAGTTAATAGCTTGAAGATCTGTAATAGGTGCTGGTGGTATTGTATCAAGCTGGAATTGAAAAGCAGCTATTCTGGTGCGCCATGGAGCTGTCCTAGTATAAGGTAAATATTCATTTGTATACCAAAAAGTTTGAGCATCCACAGGGTCAACCGTCATATCAGTATAATCTCCCCATCTTCCCCTTGGCCCATATAACTGAGAACCAGACCCAGCTATTATCTCGGTTTCAGGATAGCTCATCACCCCAAAAGGTGCATTTGGTGCACGCCCAGTATACCTTATTGAAGGATACACTGTTGAAGATGAAACTAAATATCCCAACGCAATCTCGCCATATCCATTCATAGCAACACTCCCCATCCATCTCCACAAACTATCATTGGGAGCATATGTCCCCTGCTGATATATTGATCAACCTGACCCCGTATACGCAACTCATACCACCTTATACCCGTCGGTCCACTACTACTTACATATACAGTATGGTTGACAACTAAAGTTTGATATGTTCCAAAATTTCTATATTGTGCTCTAAACATTAATCTGTCAGATAATGCATCCAACCTTTGAGTTGTTTCAGGTTGAGGAACATCTAATCCCGATACCCAAATGAACGGATCTACAGGAAGCACAGCCACTTCAGAAAATGTTGAATTAGAAGGATTTGTCTAATCAACATGGAAAGCCCAAATTCTAAGGTGGTCATTTGAATAACCCCATTCATCAGCATTAAAGTAAATAAAATAACACGGCGAATCAACAGGTGGCGGGGTTTCCCCATCCCAATCAAATGGAAGCATAACTATATGGGTCATCAGTCGGTGAAAGATCAAAATACACAATTGATGCATTTGGGTCACCATTTAACATAGCAGCTCTATCAAGAGCAGCAGCTCCAACCCCAGCCCAACTTAAAGAACCAGAAGAAAAACCATTAAATGAAAGATAATAAGCATCATGCCATACACTGAATTTTGGATAATCAGGAAGTTTTGAAAACTCATATGCATACAAATACCATGAACCAAGAGGGTCAGATGTTGCTGAAACAGCCACAAGAAGATAAAATGGGGCATAAGGGAAATATGGAAGCGCCATCTGTGCAATAAACCATCTATCAACCGTCTGCTCATACAAAATCATTTGTCCCAGACCATGGTCCAGGGAGGTCTTCCCAGATTGTGCTATTATCTGCAGGACCATAGACAATGCTACCAGTTAATTTATCAAATATTGCAAATGAAAGATTTACAATCTGGAAATAATAATTAATCCCAGCCTCACCATTAGGATCAGGTGGTAATACATTATTTACATTCCAAACCCTATCAAAATTTCTAATAATGATAGTTTTAGGTTCTATCCCCTCTTTAAGTTTAAAATAGCCAGTATCAATAGGTCCCTTCAAATCGCTTCCTTTTTTCATCTGAACCTTCGGAGCTGTTAAAAGTGGTATTTCCCTTATCCTATCAAGAGCCCTCGGCTTGATAGGCTCAACTTGTTTAAGCTCTCGAGACTTCGCAAATTTCAACGGCTTTAAACTACCGGTTGATTCTGACTAAAAGATAAATCAAAGAGCATTAAAAAAGCTATAAATAAAAGTATAACTCTTATTACCCTCATTTTACAAACCTCCTATTATTTTTTATTTAACTAAAATAAGTTTCCTCGTTGCTGTAAATTTTCCAGCTTTCATCACATAGAAATAAACACCGCTGGTCAAGGAGCTTGCATCAAAGTTTACTGAATATCTACCCGGTTCCTTATCTTCATCAACAAGGGTTGCTATCTCTTGACCAAGTATACTACAATTTTCACATAGGCTCTTTGGGGAACACCATAGGTTATTATTGTTGATGAGTTAAAAGGATTAGGATAATTTTTGAGATAATTCAAATTCCTTGGGTATTTCCCCAGACGAACCAGTAACATATGTAACTATCACACCAACCTCTTCTGAAAAATCGCTCATATTTCCAGAGTAATCATGGACAGCGACTTTGTAATAATATCTCTTTCCTACAAGAACAACTTGAATCAATAAATCTGTTAGTTGTTGTAGCCCCTATTAAATCACTGCCACCTGGTATAAAACCAGGGATAGTGTCTCTATATACACTAAAGTACTGAAAATCTTCATCCTCTGGCTCACTCCATGTTAAAACTACACGCTCGGCTTTAACTGTTGCAATCAAATTTCTTGGCACATGCGGAATTAGGTTATCAAGAGAGTATCCACTATCAGGATAAGAACTCGCAAATTCAAGTGGATCCTCACCATAGGCAGTGACTTGAAAAACGGACCAATACATTCCAATTACTTTATTTGAATCATAGAGTGTGGGAATAATCGTTATGTATAATGATTCTTTTCTACTCGGAACTTGTTTTACGAATACCCATCCAACCGAATCTCTACGCCGAACACTATAGGAAACTACAGGTTTTTCTTCCTTTCTATCATTTACAGAAGGATACCACATTATATATACTTGACCGCCACTATCATTTGGAACATCCATAATACCAACTATAGCTGGTGGTCCAATTTTTACCAATACCAACATATAAGCAATATTACTATAATCTGAAACTGTATCAGGATTGAAAGCAAAAATCCTATATAAATATTCTTTACCATTTTCAACATTTACATCAGTATATGTTGTATCATTAGCGTCAACAGTGTCTATAGCGGTAAAAACTGAATCAATAACATTTGCCCTCTCTATAACAAATCCTGCTTCATTGTCAGAATTATCTTTCCATCTTAGAATAACTTGAGGCATATCACCAACCAAAGTTGGTATTGCGATAAGCTCAGAGGGTGGATTAATTGCCCTGATCAATGTTCTAACTACAGCTTCATTGCTATACTCTGATTCTCTAACTAAATTGAACGCCTTCACCCTATAAACATAATATCTTCCTTCCAAAACCGTTGAATCTACATACGATACTGAGTTTTCACCTACAGTATCTATAACTATATATGAGGTTTGTAAGGTTGAATCTTTCCTTTCTATAAAGAACCCAAGTTCATTATCAGAATTATCAGACCAAGACAAGCTAATTTTATTTAAAGATATAGGAGTTGCGATTAAATCTGTCGGTGCATTGATATCACCTGACGAAGTTATAACCTCAACTTCATTGCTATACGGAGATTCTGAAATAAGACCGAAAGCCTTTACCCTGTAAAAATATCTCCTACCCTGTTTAACAGTAGTATCTATATACTCAATGGCATTTTGGTCTGCGGTATCAAGAATCATAAATTCACCATCAACCCCTTTTCTTTCTATAATATATCCTGCATCCATTTCAGAATTATCCTGCCAAGATAATTTAACCTTACCTACATCAATTGTATCACCAGTTAAATTTCCTGGGGTATAAAGAAGGGTAGCAACAGCTGCTTCGTTGCTATAGTCAGATTCACCTACCAATTCTGCAAAGGCTTTTACTCTATAGATATAAATTGTCCCCTCAAATACAGTTGTATCTTCATAGGTTACTACATTTTCTTCAACAGTATCTATAATTGCAAATGAAATATCATCTTCTTTCTTCCTCTCTATAATAAAGCCCGTTTCATTTTGAATTATCAACCCAAGATAAATTTATACTTCCTGGCAATAATGCTAAAGCTACTAGATCAGAAGGCGGTGCAACATTTCCATAAGTAATGATAAGCTTTAATTTCCCTAATCCATATGTCTCAGTAAAACTCCCCGCCCCTGTCATGTTTACATCAACTATGCTTCCATTTATTAAATCTAAAAGATGTCACACTACATTTGGTGGGAAGTTCCAGATAAATGTTATATTACTTCCTCTACCAGGTTGATATTTTAACTCATGAATTTTTACTCCCACAAAATTTGATTTTCCATACCTATAATCTTTAAGAACCCCTTCCCCAAGGTTAATTCCTATATCATGTCCAATAAATCTAACATCAAATACCCCAGATGGTGGAACAGGCGGAAGTTCCTCCTCGCCAAGGTGTGAGTCTATCCCATCTGTAGCCGTCGAATCCAACCCAAGATAGACATTTACCGTATCAAACCCATCCGTAACAATTAACTGTTAACTCATCTGAATCAAAAGGAGCTTTCAAAACCGCAGATTCAATCACATTGCTTAACTCTCTCACATTCCCAGGCCAAGAATAATTCAAAAATAAATCCAAAACATCATCAGAAACCTTTAACACCCTTCTAAAACCATAATACTTCAACGAAAACTTATTCAAAAAATAATTTACAAGAATCGGGATATCCTCCTTTCTTTCCCTTAACGGTGGAATGTGAATTCTAAAAACATTTATCCTATGATAAAAATCATCTCTTAATTTCCCCTCCTTGTTGAGTTTCTCAATATCCTGATTCGTCGCCATTATCAAATTCAAATTTAATTTTATCTGCTCCGTTCCACCAACCCTTGTAATTGCCCTATATTGAAAAAAACTAAAAAGTTCAACTTGAACTTCATGTGGTATCTCTGATATTTCAGCTAAATACAATGTTCCACCATTTGCAAGCTCAAATCGCCCAAGTTTTCTCCTCTCAGCCCCTGTAAATGCTTCCCTTTCATATCCAAAAATCTCAGACTTAATGACACTATCTCTAATCTCTGCAAGTGAAATGATGACAAAATTTTTATCCCTTCTCTTACTTCTTCCGTGAATTTCAATTGCGACCAAATCTTTACCAACGCCCGTCTCCCCTGTCAACAAAATTGTAAACTCATCTATTTGAGCAACTCTTGTTATCTCTTCATCAATTCTCTTCATCGCATCACTTTCAAATACAAAATGGTCAAAACCCTTTTCTAAACTCTCCTTCAAAAGCTCAAAACTAATATCACGCGAAGTTTGTGAAGAAAGTTTTTCAATTATGATCTTTAAAAAATTCAATCTCAAAATCCTTCTTTATGTAATCAACCGCACAAAACTTCATGGCCTCAACAGCAGTCTCATAGTCGGGATATTCAGTTATTATCAAAACAGGCAAAAACGGTTCAATACTTCTTATCTTCTTCAACACCTCAATCCCGCTCATATCTGGCAAATAGAGGTCAAGAAGGACCAAATCAACTCTCTCATTGCTTACTATCTCTAACCCCTTTGAACCATTCACCGCTTTCAATACTTCAAACTCACGACTTAAAATTTTTTCCACTTGTTCCAAATATCCAGCGTCATCGTCAATTATAAGTATTTTCATATTCTGGAAGAGCGTTTTGTTATGAGAGCTTTTTTAAGCATAATCATAAAATGTGAACCCCCATCCCTCTCGTATCTTATATCACCGCCATATTTCTTAACACACCAATACGAAAACATAAGCCCAAATTCACTTCCACCAGGTTTTGTCGTGACTCGGCGTTGGAAAATTGACTTTATAACTTCATCACTTAAACCAGGACCATTATCAAACACATGAACCACAATATCAAAACTATTCTCCTTAACAATTATCCTAACGGGCGAACCTCCAATATTATTCACCGCCTGAATTGAATTTGCGTATGAAAATTGATACCACTTCAACAAGCTTAGCATGATTGAAAACCACAGGGATCTCACCAGCGGATTTATAAACGACGAATTTACCAGCTCCAAGATTATTTATTGCCTCAACCACAGCTTTGTCAAAATCTGACACAAATTTTTCCTCAAGTCTTGATGCAAGCAACATGAGGTTAGATCTTAAAGCTCTTATCTTGTTGTGAATCAAATAACATTCAAATTTAATCACCTCAAGATTTTCGCCTAAACCTGGGCTAATTAAATTCTCAACATGCTCAATTCTATTTTAAATATCTCTGACCAACTTTATGTCAAGGTCAGCCTCACCATAGTCAAGTAATTCCAACATGTTATTTATTTTCTTTATCTCTGGCAGAACGAAATGTTTAAACTCATTAATTAACTTCATCAAATCATCACAAAGATCTTTATTAAAGTTAGCGCATACAAGGGAAAGACGATTCATTATACTTGATTTCACGCTTCCGTGCTTGAACTCGTTTAACCTCATGAGTATATCACCAGCTATTTCCCCACTGATATCTTTGACTTTTTTGTATTTTAGCAAGACACTTACAAAATAAAAAACCAAGCAAGCTGATAAAAAACGGCAATAAATCCTCAACAAGCAAATTACTCAAATTCATCGTCCAATAATACGGATTAAACCAAATACGATAACTCATGTAAATCGCAATTTTGCTAAAAACATGCAAAGCAACCCCCGGTAAAATGGACATCCACAAGATTCTTTCTCTGACCAAAGCTAACTTCAAAATCAAAACAAAAATAAAAATTAAAATAACTAACTTGAAAACCTCGTCCCGAAAACTACTTCTTCTCAAAACTACACACAACTTCCTCACCAAATTATTAAACTCAAGATCATCAGCCTCACTAACAAAGACAAATTCACCTGGTTTTACTTTTAATCTTTTAATCACTTTCCTACCGGCAACCGCTGGAAACTTAACCTCAAGCTCATACTTCGCGTTTTCGTCATCAACTCCAAAATGTTGAATTTTTGAAATACTACTGGCATATCCAGAGCCAGCGCAAACCTCCGGCGATGCGACAAGTTTCATATTCTTATATAATCTCAACTTCGCACCAATTGCATCCCTATTGCCCCGAGTACCCTTAAGCTTAACCTTTATGAAATTTTTCACTACCTCATTTTCAGAAAAGGGTTCATTTAATCGGTTTCTTAAAAATACCCCTCTACCCAAGCTCTGAGAAAACACAACATCAATATCACCCTCCTCTTCAACATTAAACACCACACATGATGTATTGTATCTGTCAAATTCAGCGGGCAATGGAACCCACTTTGTGGTTACATCAGAGAAAATTGGAATCCCTTCTTTAATTCCCATATTTTTATAAAACTTTACTCCACCGAGATAAACAAGGAAAATGTCAAGAAGCCCATCATTATCAAAATCAGCTATGGCACAACCATATGTAAAAAGCTCAGGTTCATAGACACCAGCTTCTTTGGCAATATCTCTAAACCAGCCTGAACCGTTATTTATGTAAAGATTATTGCCACCACCGCGATTGCCGACAAATATGTCAAGATCACCGTCATTATCAATATCAGTAAAGAAAACCGAATTTGTCTTTCTTACAAGCCTCTTGAGCGAATCAAAAGGTTCACCAAGCCTGTAGCTTTCGTCTCTGAAAGTCCCGTCCACCTTTACCTATATAAAGCTTATTACCACCGGTCCAATTCCCTATGAAAATATCATCAAATCCATCGCCATTGACATCGCCAAATGAAGCACATATGGTTCTTCCGTTGGACGAAAGACCCGATTTATCAGTAAAATCAATAAATTCAATACCATATCTGTTTAAAAAAATTCTATTCTTCCCTCTAAAGCTCCCCATGAACAAATCAACAAATCCATCCAGATTTACATCCCCAGCACAAAGCCCCTCACTTCTGTTAAGATTTAAATTTAAACCAAGTTCTTTCGTCGCATCACGAAAATACCCGGTTCCGTTATTTACATAAACCGCATTTGAACTATCAAGATATGAAAGTACGATGTCTTCATAGCCATCGTTGTTAAAATCTAAAGATACTACCCCCACATCAAAGTTCTTATCCCCGCTGTAACTCAAAGCTCTACCACTAAGACCTGCCTTTCTTGCTTCAATCACACCCTCAAGATCACTACCTTTAAATACATCCCTGCCCCTGTAAAGCAAATTACCTCCAACGACATCAATAACATAGACATCCTCAAACCCATAGATATACCATAAAAAGAGCCGAAATCTAAAAATTTAATTTCAGAAAATGTTTCACTACTGCGCTTAACCGTCTTGTGCTTATCCTTCCCGGTGTCAAAAGTTTCCCTCACCTTGAACAACTTGCTATACTTTACCATATAAAAAGAGCTGGAATCCCCAGCAAAAATCATATCTGCACTTAAATTAAAATTCAAAATTCCCCATTTGAGACTATTACTTTTCACAATAGCACCCTCTTTCAAAAGAAAATAAATATAACTTTTCCAAAACATGCCATCTACGACACTGCTATTTTTAAGCTTCACCAGATTAGATCCTGAAAAAGCAAAAATTTCTTCAGGTTGAAGAAGATCCGAAGATAAACTAAATATGGCAAAACCACTCCCCCTTAAATATGACAACAAGTATAGAATCACATATCAAAACACGGTTTATACTACGCGAAAATGAAGGCGTAATGCTTCTTATTTTATATGAATTGAGATCAAGACCCCAAATCCCATGGTAATTATGAAAAATGAATTCGCCATATTTGCTCAAACCAACTGGGATGAAATCTCCACCGGGAAAATTTAAGTATTTTACATTTAAATTATCAATCTCAATTAAAGCAAATTCAAACGCACCACCTATCACAACCTTTGAAGGAGCTATAAATTCTTCCCTTGGCCTTGATGTGAAAAGCCAAGATCTAAATACCTCAAGCCTTTTACATCATTACCATCAAATTCACATACAAATATATTTGGCTTGATATAATCTCTTCCATCCGTATCCGCAGATTTTACAATTGCATCGTTAACCCTATAAATTTCCCTTAACCTGTAACCATCAAAAATGAAAAATTGAACTTTTGGTGAAAATAAATACATTATCAGCTGATATACACTTTAAATTCAGGACAGATAATGGGATGGAGATAATATATTCATTTACATCAAAATTTTGTGAAAAAAGGTTAGCAAATAAAAATGATAAAAGCAGTAGTCTACAAAGAAAACAGCGCCATTTACCCATAAGCGACCCAATTTAATGTTTTTCAGCGCCGTAAAATTTAATTTTGAAGACATTTGTATCAGGCATGATGACCTTAAAACTTTGCCCTGGGTAGATAAGATTTGGATTTTTTATCACATCTTTGTTGATTTCCCATATTACTTTCCACAGTTCTGGAAATTCATAAACTTTCTTCGCTATCTTTATTAAATAATCGACCTTTACAACCTTATACTCCTTAATCTCGCTTTCCTTGTGATTGACTTTAACAACATATTTATCAAAATTAAAAAACGGGTCTCTGAAATCATTATAACATCTTATGCATACATCTTGGTCAACATTGCAGACATATTCAGGTGAATCTGTTTCAAAATGCTCAGCTTTGATGAAATAACATTCAACACAACCGACATTACAAATTCCCGTTTAAACGGTTTTCGTGTAAACCCAGTTGGAGTGCAATACCCCGTTGTATGACTAGATAAACATTCTGGGTCTTGCGTTCGTCCATCTATAACTATTGTCCTGTATGCATGGGCGTGGCGTGTGATCATCCATTTGTAAGTTTGCTCAGTGTGGCATCTCATACAGGTTTTATTATCAATCACAACATATTCTTGAGGAATTGGCGTTAAATATATGCAGGTATCTTTAAATCCAGATGAAACAAACTTAACATATTCACCTATTATATGAGCTACCTGCCCATCGCCCTTGATCTCCTTGAAAAGCGGATAAAATTTATTTGAAAAAGAAACAATCCTCTTTGAATTTAAGTCAAGCTCAATCTCAAGACATCCAACATGCTCTCCATTTTTTCCAGCTTGGGTTATTACTGTTTTGCCATATTTTTCAGGTTCTGAGATGAGTGTTTGAGAATGTGAACCAGTTATTATGTCAATCTCCGGAAACTCACTTGCCAGACCTGTGTCCCTGATATAACCAAGATGAAATAACAAAATTATGATGTCAACTTTATCTTTAAGTTCATTTAAAACCTTTCTCAATGACGATTTATAATCTTCAACTTTGACAGCGCCAACTTTTTCCTGTGGCATTAATAAAAATGGATCTTCAAGGACGACACTTGTTATACCAATTTTAACTCCGGCAATTTCTTTTACAATGTATCCTTGTGCTATGTTCCGCCCCAAATGCGAGTATTTTAAATTCGCCGATATAATCTTCTTGGCAAATCTTTTCTTGATTTCTTTTTCAAAAAATTCAATTCCATTTGAAAACTCTTGGTCACCTATCCCAATCGCGTCGTATGGCATCAACTTGTAAGCCTTTACTACAAATCTATCTTTTTCAGCAAAGCCAATTGAAGAAAGTATATCACCAGCATCAAGGAATAAAATGTTTGGGTTTTCACTTATCAACTTTTTGAATATAGTTTGCCTTTTATCTAAGCCACCGAGCGGGTTTCCGGAACAACCACAATTTTCAATAATCCCATTGGTATTATTTGTGTAAACAATTGCAATTTTTCTTGTATCATTTTGCTTAAAGACAAAATTTCCCCAGGGCTCAATTATGGCAAAAAATGTAAAGCCTATGGCGATGAATAAGAAATTTAACAGCTTCACTCTTTAAACTCCTTTTAAAATTTTAATCTGGATTTTCAACTATAAAGACAAATTCACCTTCTCCTTCGGCAGGTAGATATCTAAATTGTGGTGTCTGCTTTTGGTTCGTTTCATTTGAGACGAGAGGTTCCACATATTGATAAAGCTCTGAAGCAGTTATCACACCATCGTTGTTAAGGTCAGCACTTCCCCTTAGTCCTCTGAGAAGATAATAAATGAACACGCTATGTCCCCAAATATCACTTTCATAAACTTCTTCATCCTTTTGACCAGCAGATATCAACTGTCTTCCCCTCTCTTTTGTTTTCTTCTCAACATATGCGATGGTTTGTTCAGAGAGCGAAATCCTTCGTGAGGAAAGCCACCCAACAAGTCCACCATAACAAGTGTCAATCACAAAAAGCACATGCTTAGCAGGTATAAGCCTTGAGATGTTAGCAATCTCTGTCATTGAAATGCAAGTCGAATGAATTCTCTCTGGGTCGCCATCAATAGGGACAAGATATCCCATCTCACCGCCAGCAGGTAGCTCCCTCGTGATGCCATGCCCAGCAAAGAAAATAAATATCCTATCTTCGGGAGATACAAACTTTGCATTTGAAAGTCTATCGCCAAGAATATCAAGTATATTCCCACGCGTGGCTTCATCATTATAAACTTCAATTATTTTATCTGCAGAAAAACCAAGCTTATTCTTCAAAACTTCTTTCAAAGCTTTAGCATCATTAACGGTATATTTTAACTTGGGGAAATTCTTGTAATTATCTAATACCTATCAAAATAGCCCAGCTGTTGCGATAAAAACTACTTGTTGAGGCAAGCTTAACAGGTTTCTCCTCCTTATGAATTCTTATCTCCTTTGAAGTATGAACTGACTCATTCCAAGCCAAAATTTTTATCGTGTTAACTCCAGGCTTGAGCGATATCTTTATTTCAAATGAAATAGCTTTTTCGCTCTCCCTTTTCAAAGATATACCCCTCGCAAGTTGGTCATTAATCACAACCATAACGGATGGTTGAACTTCCTCATCGCTGGCCACAAAACTTAACAAAACCTCAGATTCAGCCGTCACAGTGTCTTTAAGTGATAAAATAACTATCTCTGGAGCACGTCTTAAAGATGCAAATGTTATCTCAATTGAAGCACTATTAGAATTTACACCATCATCTGCAAATATGCTGATTTTGTTTAAACCTTTAAACAACCTCACCGTATCCTCAAACACAACCGTTCTACCATCAATTCGCTTCAAGTTTTGTTCAGGAACAGTTATACCTCTGACAACAACATTTACTTTGGATAGTTTGCTGTTGTCTGTTATCATGGCTTTGACAAAAATTTTATCAGTTGAAACAAATTTTTCAGCTGGGCTTAAAAATTTGATCTCGGGTGCAACTGTATCATGAATGAAATCATCTTAGAAGCAAAAATTGTCAATGTTTTACTCGCAGTGTTATTTAAATTGTCAATTGAAATAACCTCAATTTTATTGAGCCCAGCTTCTAAAACATGCTCAGTTGAAAATTTAACACTATTTTTCCTCACTCTATAGTTATAGTTAGCTTTCTCTTCAGCGGTTAACTCAACAAAAGGAACAGGCGAATTATTCAAAAACACTGACTTTACGGGAAATTCACTATTTATGACCCCAGCTATATGCAAAGTTTCAATACCGCTCACCTTAAGCGTGTCCGAAAATGCCATTTCCTGCGGTAGGATAATTCTTATCTCGGGTTTAAACTTATAAGCTACTTCAACCGTCCTCGTGACTTTCAACTTCATAGCCGATGTCAACCCCGAAATATCAAAAACTCTTATCTCAATTTCATTATATCTTTCAAGTATTGGCACACTGGCTTTAAATTTATACAATGGACCTTGTATCTTCGCTAAAGCAATATTATAACCTGTAACAGGGAGAATAGATGCTTGTTCAAGGTTAACAACAACTGCTCTCAACTCCCTATAACTTGCGACTAATCCTTCAATCTCCAGATTTATATCGCTTCCCGTGTAAGTAAACTCAAATTCACTTTTATTTGACTTTTCATTATAAATAACATTTAAAGGTGAAAGCAATTGAATAGCTTTGGAACATTTGGCTACGAACCTGTCAAATACTGCCATTTTCCAGAAACTCTTTTACCATTTGCCATAACTATCGGGTCGTTCGGTGAAGTAATCATGGAAACATTTTGATTGAAATCGGTCACAACTATGTAATACATAACTGAAGACTCAGCTACAAAATCCCCGTAAGATTGAGGAGCGAAATTTCTCAAATAACGGGATTTGTAATCTTTCTCATTCGGAGTTTTATAGTAAAGAATGACTTTTGAAACGCCTGTTTCATCATCAGCAACCAAAGTTATCTGATAACCAAGCTCAGGTTTATAATACTCCGTTGGGAAATACATGACAAACGGTCCCTGGTTATCGGTAGCTTTCGTGAAAAGCATCTTAACTGTAGATGGAACTGCAACAAATGGAGATTCAGATGAAGGTAAATAAGATACATTTCCAAGTTTATCCTCAGCAATTATGAAATAACTTAATTTCCCTTGAAGACCATATGTTGGTATTGTAGCTGAAAATTTATCCGCCGAGATACTGTTCATAACAATTTTTGTGAACTTCGCCGAATTTTCATCCCTGTAATGAACTTCAACTCTGTTAACCCCACTTTCATCTTTGACATAGGCTAATATATTTATATCAATGCCAGGCTTATACTCTCTAACTGGGATGTGAACGATTGCTGGACCTTTTATATCTTTAAATTCAACTTTAACAACAAATGGATTCATTTCAGAACCAGCTGTTGCTTTATTTCCAGCCATATCCTCAGCGACGATGTAGTATAAAAGCTGTTCTGTATTTTGTTTTATGTTCTCTGGAAGCTCAAAAGCGTAAGCATTTCCACCCTGATATTTGAGCTCGCTATCGGCACATGCTGAATCTCAGGAGGTATGTTATCCGGCATAATTGATATCACAAATGACTTATTTGCATCTTTAACTGTCTCTTGATCCTTTGAATCAATTGCCTTTATCATATATTCAACATAATTTGAGCTAATCTCAGCGCCAGGTATCACGGCGACAAATTTATCTTTCTCTGAACGCTTCATCTCAACGACCCTATACTCTCTTTCGCCTCTGTTTCTGTAAAGAACATAAGCAAATTTAACTTGATCGTCATCAACTATATTTGCGCTAATTTCTATATCTTTCCCTACAACCGAAGCCTGAACCGGGGAATAAAAAACAGCAGGTGGTTCGTCTACTTTTTCAGCTACTGACTCAAACACCGCTATATCGCCCCTTTCAAACGACATGTTTTGCTTGACGATAACAGCTTTTGAACCCACAGGCTGGACCTCAACGATCTCAAATTCTCCCCAACAGCAATTATAACAGGCTGAATTATTATCTTTGACTCAATAGCATCAACAGCTTTTGCCGCAAGTTCATTAAATTTTGAGACCTTTTTAACTTTTAAAGATGGAATTATAAATTCAATCTCCTGACTTAAGACATCAACAACTATGATATCAACTTCATAATAACCTTCTGGCATCTCCCTTAATTCCGCAGATATAACCTTATCCACACCAAGTTCACTACCTGCATTAGCCATACATTCAACCTCTGTGCAACCGCTCTTTTTCCATTCCTCAATCTTTTTTATCAAATCTTCTTTTCTTCCTGTCGTTATCACTACCTTCTTACTTTTTGAAAGAGCCAATCTTAGCTCTGAATAAAGTTTATCAGCATAAACTTGAGATGTGTTAACAGCTCTGACCTCAAAAAGAGCAACTCTAATTTTGCCACCAGATAAAGCCAAATTTGAAATTAAAAATAAAAACAAAATGAAAATATTTCTTTTCACTTCACCTCACCCCCAATTAACTCAATTATTTTGTTTTCTATAATTTTGATGTCTTCAAATCCCTTGTAATGTCCCCTTAAGTTCCCCAAGCTATCAAAAATGAAAACCTGAGGCAACGACTCAATTTTATATTTTTTCTTCACCTCACCATTGTCATCATACAGCATTATATATTTAAGCTTGTTTTGAATAGCAAATCGCTTCGCTTTTATTAGCTCATATCGCTGGTCAATGTTAACAGCCACAATTCTTAATCCATCGTCATAGTATTTCTCGTATATATCCTTTAATTCAACAAGCTCTTTTAAACACGGCTCACACCACGAAGCCCAAAAACTTAAAATTGTAACTTTGTTTGACTTAACAATCTCATCAAGATTATACTTAACGCCCGAGAAATCTTTTAACGAAAAATTTCGAAACCCCACATTTCCATTTTCTTGGGGCATGATCAAGTCTACAGCAAAAGATAAAACCACAAAGGTTATAAAAAAGGAATTTTATTTTTAAGACCCAAAATTTTAATGATTACCCCAAACTTAAACCTTTAAAGAACTCCCGCCTTAATATCAGATAGACTTTCTCTATTTTATCTCCACTTGTCCTAAATATAACTTAAAATAAATGTATAAATGTCAAGGGGGTAGCAATTTTCATCTTAGCTCATTTGAAAAATTTGAACATTATTTTTAAATTTGATTTAGTTTTCCATAATTAAAAAACAAAATGGAGGCATTTTTAAATGGACTTATTGATCCTTGTCCCGATTGTTGGGCTACTTGGAGTTCTTTATGCTCTTTATCTTTTCTACTATATCACAAGGCAACCAGCAGGGAATCAAACTATGCAGGGAATCGCCGAACTCATACAAAGAGGTGCATCTGCATTTCTAAAAAGGGAATATTCAACGCTTGCTATCTTTATAGCAATAATGTTTGTAGTTCTTTGGGCAGTGGTCAAGGTTGAAACTGCTTTGGCTTTTGTAAGTGGTGCTATTTGCTCAATGCTTGCTGGATTTATCGGTATGACAGCTGCGACAAGGGCAAATGTTAGAACAGCTCAAGCAGCGACACAAGGTCAAAATAAAGCTCTTGTAATTTCATTCACGGGCGGTTCAGTGATGGGATTGACTGTCGCAAGCATTGGCTTAATTGGTCTTGGAATTTTTTATCTTCTTTACAAAGACCCGACGATAATTACCGGTTTTGGTATGGGTGCAAGCTCAATAGCTCTATTTGCAAGGGTTGGTGGAGGAATCTATACTAAAAGTGCGGATGTTGGTGCGGACCTTGTCGGCAAAGTTGAAGCAGGAATCCCAGAAGACGACCCAAGAAATCCAGCAGTTATTGCGGATAATGTCGGAGATAATGTTGGAGATGTTGCAGGGATGGGAGCCGACCTTTTTGAGTCATATGTTGGCTCTGCAGTCGCAACAGTGGCCGTTGGCGCAGCTTTTAATGTCCCAAATAAGGAAAGCTGGATGGCTCTACCATTAATAATAATAATGTTTGGGACGATAGCGTCTTTCCTTTCATCACTTTCAATAAGAATTTTCCAAAATATAGACCCACAAAAGGCTTTAAGATACTCAACTTTCATCGCTGAAGGTTTATTAATTATAGCTTCTTTCTTCATTGTCAAAAATCTTATAGGTGATATAAGACCATTCTGGGCTATCATCTCTGGTGTATTCGTTGGTATAGCTATTGGGCTCTTAAGCGAATACTACACATCAGGCCCACCGATAAAATCAATAGCTCAATCTGCAACCACAGGCGCAGCAACGAACATAATAACTGGAATTGCAGTTGGTTTCAAAAGCATAACATTCCCTGTTCTCGCGATAGCTTTAGCAATTTTTATATCATACATAACAAGTGGAGTTTACGGCATAGCGATTTCAGCGGTTGGGATGCTTGCAACAATTGGAATAACAATGTCGGTTGATGCTTATGGTCCCATAGCTGATAACGCTGGTGGAATTGCTGAAATGTCGCATCTTGGTCCAGAGGTAAGGAAAATCACCGATAAACTTGATGCGCTTGGCAACACAACTGCTGCGATTGGGAAAGGCTTTGCAATTGGTTCAGCTGCTTTAACTGCACTTGCTCTTTTCACAGCTTATTCGCAAACCGTCAGGCTCCAAAAAATTGACTTAACACAGGCAAATACCGTCATTGGGGTTTTGATAGGCGCTGCAATGCCATTTCTCTTCGCTGCACTAACTATGGAAGCAGTTGGAAAAACAGCTTTTAAAATGGTTGAAGAAGTAAGAAGACAATTTAGGGAAATCCCAGGGCTTCTTGATGGTAATGCAAAACCAGATACAGCAAGATGTGTTGACATCGCAACCGCAGGAGCGCTTAAAGAAATGCTTTTACCCGGAATTCTTGCTATCATTGTTCCAATTTTAACAGGTATAATTCTTGGACCTGAAGCACTTGGTGGATTGCTTGCAGGTGCAATTGCAAGTGGAGTTATGATAGCTCTATTCATGGCAAATGGCGGTGGAGCGTGGGACAACGCAAAAAAATATATTGAAGCAGGAAACTTTGGTGGCAAAGGCTCAGATGCACACAAAGCTGCTGTCGTAGGCGATACAGTCGGCGACCCGTTCAAAGATACAAGTGGACCATCAATGAATATTCTCATAAAGCTTATGTCAATCGTAGCACTTGTCTTCGGAATATATTTGAAATCCTTGCACGATAACTTTTTCGCTTCACTTTTTAAATAAATTTTGGGGCGGTCTTTGAACCGCCCTCTTGATAAAATTTTTAAGCACGACTAAATGGAAAAATTAAAAGTCAAAATAACTCGGCTGCGGAATAATTCCGATATCTCTTTACCTCAATATGCAACCGATGGCTCAGCCGGAATGGACCTTTACGCAGATGTTGAAAATGAAGTTATAATTAAACCTGGCGAAATAGCTCTGATACCAACTGGAATAGCAATTGAACTTCCACCCGGATATGAAGCTCAAATAAGACCAAGAAGCGGACTTGCTGTAAACTACGGGATAACGCTTCTCAATGCGCCCGGAACTATTGACTCAGACTATAGAGGTGAAATAAAAATTATACTCATAAATCTTGGTAAAGATAACTTCATCGTGAAACGAGGTGATAGGATCGCACAGATGGTAATTTCAAAATATACGAAGGTTGAATGGGAAGAAACGAATAAGCTTAACACAACGAAAAGGGGTGCTGGCGGGTTCGGGCACACTGGGATATGAAAGTACCAATTTTAACATACCACAAAGTTGACACCAAATTTGAATTCGGGATAACGAGAGTAACACCATCACAATTTGAAAAACAGGTAAAATTTTTATACGAAAACGGATATAAAACTTTAACCGTCTCAGAAGCAAGGAGTTTAAATTTAACCGATGGAAAATTTATTTGCATAACCTTTGACGATGGTTATAAAAGTGTCTATGACTTCGCACTTCCAATCTTGAAAAAATATGGCTTCAAAGCTACGGTTTTTGTAATCTCAGGCTTTGTTGGGAAACTTAATTTGTGGGATTTTGGATTTGGGATAAAATTTCAACATCTTGATTGGGATGAGCTTAAAATTCTATTGGACAACGGTTGGGAAGTTGGCTCTCATTCGGTAAATCATACGGCATTGACATTGCTTGACGAAGAAAAAGTTAGATATGAGCTTGAAATTTCAAAAAGCGAGATAGAGAAAAAACTTAACACTAAAGTCACATCATTTGCACCACCGTTCAGCAGATACGATGAAAAAATTGTAAAGCTTGTCTTTGACTGTGGATATGAAGGTGTTTACGCTTTGACAAATGGGAAAAGTTTTAATGGAGTGCATTATAGATTTGCAGTTTATACGATTGACTCAATTTCGTCAATTAAAAGGAAGATAAACGGTTCAGGGTTTGAAAAGTTAAAGTTGAACCTTATAAATTCGTTTGCTGAGTTTACTATCAAGATAAATTATGCGAAAACAAAATTGAAAAGATAAATATGGAAGCACCTGAAAAAGGAACGCTTTATCTTGTTGCTACGCCGATTGGAAACCCAGATGACATCACGCTACGAGCTCTCAAAATTTTAAAAGAAGTGGATATAATCCTTTGTGAGGAATTAAAGGAAGGGGAAAAAATTTTGTCAAACTACCAGATTGAGCCTAAGGAACTTGACACTCTAAATGAGCATAATGAAAATTTAAAAGTTGATAAAATAATAAACGATTTAAAATCTGGTAAAAGCATCGCTTTGATTTCCGATGCTGGCACGCCAGTTTTTTCAGACCCAGGTTCGATTTTAGTCAAAAGAGCAATAAAAGAAGGAATAAAAATTGTCCCTGTCCCTGGTGCATCAGCGCTTTTGCTTGCCTTGATAGTTTCTGGATTCAACATTGAAAAATTTGTCTATTACGGATGGCTTTCGCAAAAGAGACAAAAGCGAAGAGAAGAACTGAAAAGGTTAAGAGGTGAACAAAGAACAGCCGTCATATTTGAAACCCCATACAGAATAATTCCCGTGCTTGAAGATATAGGAGCAGTCCTCGGGGTTGATAGAAAAATTTGCGTCGCCTACAATCTCACAATGCCGGATGAGGAAATCATCAGAGGAAATGTCATAGAAGTTATGAACTACTTCATGGAAAAAAAGAAAAGGGGCGAGTGCGTGATAGTTATTGCAGGAGCTGAGGAAAGCAAAAAGGTTGAATTTTAAAAATAAAAACTTTTGAACGATGGATTTCTTAAATGTAGCAATTGAAGTAGCGAAAGAAGCTGGGAAATTTTTAAAGATAAACCTTGGCAAAGTTAAAAACATTGAAAGCAAAAAAGAGGAAATAAATCTTGTAACTGAAATTGACAAAGGCTCGGAAAGGAAAATCATTGAATTTATCAAAAGCAAATTCCCGCATCACGGAATACTTGCTGAAGAAAGTGGTGAGGAAAGTTTAATTTCTGATTATAAATGGATAATTGACCCACTTGATGGAACTACAAACTATACTCACTCTTTTCCAGTTTTTTGCGTCTCAATCGCACTTGAATATAAAGGCGAGGTAATTCTCGGCGTCATATATGACCCAAACTTTGACGAAATCTTTTGGGCTGAAAAAGGGAAAGGCGCATTTTTAAACGGTAGAAAAATCTCCGTTTCAAAAACAGACAAACTCATAAAGAGCATGCTTGCAACAGGCTTCCCTTACAATGTCCGCGAGGACCCTGATAATTGCATTGAACATTTCGTTAACTTCCTTATGGAAGCACAAGCTATAAGACGACTTGGTTCAGCCGCACTTGATCTTGCATATGTTGCGTGTGGACTACTTGACGGATTTTGGGAGGTTAATCTCAACCCTTGGGATGTAGCAGCTGGAAAAATAATAATTGAAGAAGCGGGCGGAACAGTGACAGACTTTTACGGAAATAAATTTAACATTTACACAAAAGGAGTAGTCGCAAGCAATGGCTTAATCCATCAACAAATGCTTGAAGTTATAAAAAAAGCTTTAAACAAAAAATAAGCACTACACTAGAATCTCCCAACCTTTTCGGCAACTTGTGAGGCTTTATGTGGCTGTGTTACAATTGTCATTCTGTTCAAAAGAAATGCCTTAAACAAATCCGTCTCTGAAAACTATCATCCCGAAGTTGTTTCAGAATCCCTTTTCCCATCCTTTGTCATGTTGAACTTGTTTTCAGCATCTCGTAAAATCAACAAGTTTTTGAGACCCTGTGCCCAAGGCATCCCTTCCACTTCTTGTCATTCTGAACTCGTTTCAGAACCTCCTTAAATATGTATTGCTTCCCTTAAAGCATCTGCAGATGCCTCCATAAGGGTTTCAGATAAAGTCGGATGTGCATGAACTGTTTTCACAATTTCAAAAGCTGTGCTCTCAAGTGTCCTCGCAACCCCAAATTCCGCTATTAACTCTGTAGCTTCAGGACCAATTATATGAGCCCCAAGAATTTCACCATATTTCGCATCAAATATAACCTTTACGAATCCCTCAGTCTCCCCAATTGAAAGTGCTTTACCATTTGCTCTAAACGGAAAACGACCAACTTTTATATCATACCCAAGCTCAATCGCCTTCTGCTCAGTTAAACCAATACTTGCAACTTGTGGGATACAATATGTGCAACTTGGTATATTGTTATAATCAATGGGCAAAGTTTCAACTCCAGCTATATTTTCAACACATCTTATCCCCTCTGCAGACGCAACATGAGCAAGAAGTGGCGGTCCTATAACATCACCAATTGCATAAATCCCATCAACATTCGTTCTATAAGTTTTTTTATCAACTTTGATAAATGTCTTTTCAACCTCAACCCCAACATCCTCAAGCCCAATGTTATCACTATTCCCTTGAACTCCAACCGCAACAAGAGCAACCTCAGCTTTGAGAATCTTCTCACCATCTTTATTTTGGATTTTAACTTCAGCTCCTTCCCCACTTCCAATTGCTTCAATTACTCTTGTGCTTGTAAGTATTTCAATTCCAGCTTTCTTAAAAGACTTCTCAAGCAATTCCGTAACCTCCCTATCTTCATTCGGTAAAATTGATTCCATCATTTCAATTAATGTCACCTTTGTTCCAAACGAATTATAAAAATAAGCAAATTCAACACCAATTGCCCCAGCACCGATTATTATCATTGACTTTGGTGGTTCTTCAAGCAACATCGCCTCTTTGCTTGTTATAATGCGAACACCGTTAACTTTAATCCCAGGCAATTTTCTTGGTCTCGCTCCTGTTGCTATAATTATATGATTTGCTTCTACCTCAATTTCATCTTTTTCGGTTTTAACCCCGATCAAATTTGGCTTTAAAATAAAGCCAAAGCCGGAAATTTTAACGACATTGTTTTTCCTTAATAAAAATTCAACTCCTCTTGACAATCTTTCTGCAACTTGTCTACTTCTTTGAATAATTTTTTTAAATTCAAAACTTACATTTTCAACTTTAAGCCCGAATTCGTCAGCTCTTTTTATCAAGTTAAAAAGTTCAGCAGATTTCAAAAGTGCCTTCGTCGGGATACATCCCCAGTTAAGGCAAATCCCCCCAACTTGATCTTTTTCAATTAATACAGTTTTAAAACCAAGTTGAGATGCTCTTATCCCTGCGACATATCCCCCTGGACCTCCACCAATTATTGCGATGTCAAATTTTTCAGGCATAAAGATAAAATTCTTTTTGTTTGAAAATTTACAGAAATTTAAAAACGAATGTGGGAAAAATCAAAGTAGGGGAAAACCTTTAAGCGAAGGGACAAAAAATAAAAAAGGGTGGGTTTTTAAAACCCACCCCCATTTGACAAGTTAGAAACCAACCTTCAAATTAAACAAATGATTCGCACTAAAATAAGTCACTGGAACATATGCATAATCAAACGACACATTAACCCCAATTAAACTTTGAGTATTGACCCCAGCTCCAAGCGTATAATGATGCCAAATTGACGAAACATCCCCTGTCTTGCTGTAGTTATAACCAGCACGGACAAAGAATATATTTCTAAATGAATACTCAAACCCGAATTTATAAGCATCAAGAGCATAGAAATTGTTAGCTTGATAAGTCCCAGTTACTGAAAAATTGTTAACTTCGCCAATCGCATATGAATATCCAAGTCCAATTTCAAACATTGTTGGCATCTGGAATGAAGCAGCTTCAACTTTGTAAAGCGTGACGCCTCTCTCTGAGCCAGGGACATCAGCTGGGACCCAAAGCCCTGAACCACCGTATTTCATCGTGGGACCTATATTTTTAACAACGACTCCAAGTGAAAGCCCCGGAACATTTAACATATTTCTATATTGAACACCCGCATCAAATGCAAATCCAACCGCGCTCACCCTACCAAAGCTTTCACTTATAAGATTAAAGTTTACACCAACAGAAACGCGATCCGATAATCTCCTTGAATATGTCAATCCAGCAACAAAAAAGTTTGGACTTATTATCTCACCCGTTCCATCAGGCTGAAACTCAGTCGTCACAGGTATATCTCCAATATCAAATGTTCGCAAAGATAAGCCAACTGAGCCAAATCCAAACTTACCAACCACTGCAAGATAATTTATACCAATGTCGGCAATATATCTGCGATAAGAGAACATCGCCTCACCATTCCCCTTTAAAAGATCAACTCCAGCTGGATTCCATGTTATCGCTTCTACTCCTTCAGCGAGAATTCCAGTTGCCCCAGCCATAGAAGTATACCTAGCTCCAACGGGGATTGTAAGTTCAGGCGCAGCTGATGTCCCAGCCTTGGACTGTGGGAAAACTATCCCTACCAAAAGTATTGTTAACGCCGATATTAAATAAACCTTTTTCATAGCTTGACACTCCATTTTTTTATTTTTTAAGAAACCACCCCACAAAAAGGGGTGGTTCGTTCCTTTTAATATGTTGGTATGATCTGTTCCTCTTGAACTATCATTAACTTCAAAATTTTCGTCTTCCCTATCTCGGGCATATCAATGTGAACTATGTAAATGCCACTCGCAACAGGCAAATTATGCTCATTTCTTAAATCCCAACGCTCAAACTGCGAATCACTATCTTTGTTAATGGTCTTAACCAAAACGCCAGCAAGGTTAAATATCCTTATCGTCGCCTTCCTCGGCAAATGATTGAATGTAATGTATTTGACAAGTCTACTACTCTCCATAAGATTGAAACCATAGTACGGATTCGGGAAAGCATTTATCTTCTCAACATCCTGCGCAGCGAGCTGGACATCACCAACCTTCGGAGCTTGCGTTACAAATCTAAATGTATCAGCTGGTGTATTCACACGATTTGGGTAAAGCTGTACAGTAACATCAGCACTATAAGGCTCACGCGTCCCCCTTTGATATAACCATAAAGCCCAAAGCACCGGATATTCACTATGATTAGGACCATTGGTCATAAATCCCCTTCCCTGAGTCGGATCCCAAGCTTTTCCTGTCGGATCATAATTACTGTCTAAAATCCAAATATATTCATAAGGCGTAATCGCATCGTTTGCATCAGATATATCCCATTGCCCATTTGCATTTCTATCACGCACAACTACATTCAACTGCCTCGGTGAATTTGGATTCTCAATATCAAACACCTTGAATGGGACATTAAAGAAACCTTCATAAGTATTGTTGCTCCATGTTTGATAGAAAAATGCCTTTTGTGCTCTTGTTGTATCAAAATAGTATACCTCGCCAAGGTCATATTTACCATTATTATTCGCATCATTATACGATGTTTTAGCGACAAATTGTATCTCAACAGCTTTGAAATCGCCTGGCGCCAGACCACTTCCCGTGAAATTAGGTCCTAAAAATACACCACCGAACAAAAGTTCCCCACCATTTGCCGGATTACCTGTAAACCATCTATCAGCAGAGCCTTGAGTTACAACATATTCCTTCCCAGCAAGTGGCGGTCCCATGACTTTGACGAATATTCCATCAACAACCGGATACACATCATCGCCAGATTGATTACTTCCAGTTGCTTTAACTCTGTTTTCATTTACATCAACTATAAACCAGTTTCCTCCATTGTCAAATCTTACTTCATACTTATGTCCTGTTGTGATTGACGGGTCAACAAGAATTGCAACAACTTCGCCATCGCTTCTTCCCTTATGCTCTACAGGTATAGTATCCCCAACCGAACCAAAATATCTTGTCCCTGGCTTTGGTGATTGCGGTGTTACAGCTAGGACAACGGGTGAGCTTTCAAGCGCTCTAAATGGTGAAAGTGGATCAGGATTAAAAGCATAAGCCGTTACAGCGTAATAATATGTTTGGCCATTGACAAGCGGACGTTGACGAATATAATCGGTTGTTAAACTAATAAAATGCTTTATTCCCGAATTTTTACCTGTTTGAACAGGAACCTGAAGCAAGGTACCTGTTTTCGGGTCTATGGTTCTATCAAGTATAACCGTGACATCGTTTACAACATCATAAGTTGCTATCTTAACAGCTTCACTTAATGAAGCTTGTGGCGATGGCAATTGATAAACGTTATAACCCTCAAAAACGAATCCAGCCGATGCATAATTTTCAATTGCGTTGACACTTGGCTGATCCCATCCCCAGTTTAAAACAATTTGCTTATCAAGCTCTGCGAGCTTGACATTTGGTGCAGGTGGTGGCGATGGAAGGACAAACAAGTTATCATATGCAAACTGTGCATATGTATCGTAATACTTCAAAACTTGAACACTTGACAAGTTATCAGCTCCCATTGCACCTATCAAAGCTACGACGATTTCAGCTGTGTCTCCAAGTGATAAACTAAATGGACCAGTTACATTGACAATTCTTCTATCTCCCGGTGGGATTTCCCTACCGTCAATCCAGCCAGAGCCTGTCACAGGGTCACCAGCAACCGCATACTTTGTGGGATATACATTTGGGTCTCTGGTGAAAGCAGACCAAAATGGAACAAAAGATGGATATTCAGGTCTTGGCAATCCACCTCGCATAAGGTTAAACCATTGATAAGCATTCGTCGGGTCACTTATACCTGTCCCAGCTGCAAAGAACACAAATGTTGTGAGTGGATTTCCACTTCCTGTCTCTTTATACCAATATTTATAACCCTTCCTCCACTTCAAACCAACTACAGCTGAATCGTTAGAATCACCTGTGTAAAAAGCTGGACCCTGCAAAAAATCAAATCCCACTGCTGGAGCTGGATAGCCAAGACTTTGATATTCTGCATCAACTGTATTAGCATTATAAACATATCCAAGTCCCAAAACCGAATCACACCCAGCAAGGTCATCAGAATAATCACCAAGGTCAGGATCTGCCCATTTGACTATAAAAACGCTGTCAATTCTGGAATTTGAATTTGATGTCAGGGTTCCCTTGTAAATAATCCTAAACTGTTGGAAAATTATGTTATTTAACGGATTTGATATTGCATAACACCATTCTGTGACTTGAAGCTCAAGACCTATTGCTGGCGAACCAAATACTTGGGTTCCGATAGCTGAGTTTAAATCATTAGCCACGGTCCAAACGGTCTGAGTTGCTCCAGGTATACCCGGAACATGGTCTGGATTATTAGGGTTAAATCCTGGACCATATTTAATTTGATAAGCATCTGGTCCTGTTGTCGTATACCAAGGTGCACCTTTATCTGCAGGCCAGTCCTTCCAGTCATTCTCATACTGCTGACGAATTGCATCAATATCTGCCTGTGTTACATCATTAAGCGACTTTTGAAAATATTCAGCTGCATCAGCTCTCAAATCAGCAGTTTTATAATCTGGACGAACTCTCCAAACACGCTTGACATTTGGATCATTTGGATCCTCAGCGGTTTTATCATCTTTAATTTTACCAGGAATCATACTTGTCCTATAGAATACACCTTGTGCCCTTAAAGTTGGGCTACCGCCATCATTTACAAGTCCTCCTATCATTAATCCTTCTCTATAAATCATCCCAACTCCACTTCCCCTTGGAAATGTTCCATTCCAGGAATTCCTTATAAGAGGGGGCCATCCTAATCCTCCAGGGCTTGATATGACGGAGATCCAGCTTGTAATGTTATTTGCATCAACTATAGTTGATGTTACTCCAGATGCACTTGATTTAAAGAAAAATTCTTCGCCTCTTTTCTTCAACGGGTCTTCTCTACCAATTGCAAGATTTAATACAACAAAAAGTAAAGCTGTTAAAGTTAAAACTTTTTTCATAGCTTCTAAACCTCCTTAAGTTATTTTATTTTTAAAGTTCAACCCTTATTCCAGCTCTTAACTGTCTTGGTGGTCCAAACAGATCCTGAAGTATTCCATTGAATCTCCATTGATGCTGGCGATTTTCAAGGTTAATAGCTCTGTAAAGTTGAACATACATTGGACCAAGCTGCTCAACAAAGGTTCGGCTCAAATCCGGATTTGTCAAGAAACCATCATCATAAGCATTCCCAGTTCTGTAATAAACATTTATTATATTCTTCGTATTGAACAAATTCTGTACATAGACATAAAGGTTCATGTTAACTGGTCCAATTGAGATGGTTTTATCAACTCTTAAGTCAACATTCCATACCCATGGTGTTCTTGAAGCATTTATCGGTTCAAGAGGTGTTCTATTCCTTGGGTCACCATCGTTTAAAATACCACCATCATCAGCATCTTGTTGAGCTATACCACCAGTTGCAAGTGTAAATGGGTGTCCACTATTGAATGTTATAAGCAAGTTAATCCCGAGTCTTTCAAGTATAGGTCCGCCATCACCCTTCCCAAAACGATAGTCAATGTTTATCGTCCCTCTATGAGTTTGATTATAAGTCAACGGAACGGTCAATGTTGGCGTTATCTGCGTAATGCCAACAGCTGCCCATGCACCATTTGCAAATGAATTTGTCCCACGAGCATCTTGTAATGTGTAGTTAACTTGAGCCTGAATCCTTCCAACTCGCCTGAGTCTAAGAGTAAATTCAAGCCCGTAAACATTCTCAAAATCCCCATTTGAATAAACCGCATATTTAGTCCCAGCATAGGGTCCACCGGTTATTGGAACCGTCGTAACCTGAAGTTGTCCTCGCACATCTTTATAAAATCCAGTTATATCAAAAGCTGCAAAATCGGCGAATTGCTGTGAAAATCCAATTTCATATTGAGTCGTCTTTATTGGGTCAGGGTCAAAAGCAAGTGGGTCAGGTATCAACTCAATTGATGGCAAATAAACACTACCCGGATAATATGACAAACCAGCATAAAGTGATGTCAAAGCTGGTGGTTGGACAAATACACCATATTGCAAGTGAAACACTGTTCTATCCGTAACAGGGAAAGAAAATCCTAACCTAGGCTGCAAATAAGACCTCGGCTTCCCCTTCTCAAGATCAAGTAGCTTTCTGGTATTTAGATCAGCTCGCGGAGCTTTCGGATCCTTAAGACGCCATGCGTCAAGATATAAATAATCATATCTCAACCCAGCATTTATAATTAGGTCTCTAAACTCAACCCTGTCTTGAACATATGCAGAGAAGAAATACGGATGTCTTGGACCGTCTTCACCAGAGTCAACCTTTCTTCCAAACCTATCAAATCCGTAGTTGTTAACATAAGTGCCAAGCAATTTGTAAAGATAACTTTCACTTCTAGCTGAATCTGGCAATGTATGAAAAGCTCTAAACAATCCACCTGTCCCAATTCCATAATGACGAACAGTCCACCTTTGATAACTACCGCCAACCTTAATCTCATGATTTCCAAGCTGGGATGTCAACGCTATGTTACCACCATAATAACCCTGTTGAAACTTACTATATCCAGCAAAAAGTGTCCCTGGACGATAGAACAAAAATCCATAAAAATCATATGGTGGCGGTCCAACATATCTGCTAACATACTTGAATCTTTCGCCATAAGCTCTAACAACCTGTAAACTATCATCATAAGCAAGGACATTATCCCCAAATGCAGGCTCATAAGATTTATTCCTATAATCAAGGAAACTGAACGTCGCCTCTAAAAATGTTTTTGCTGAAATGAAATAGCTCGCTTTAACACTGGCAAATGCCTCGGTTTGGTCAGTTATGGGCAATCTTTCAAGATTAAATATATTTCTCAACGAGTTATTCGCCCTCTCCCTCGACCAGGTATAAGCACCCGCAAGTCTGACTTGCAGTGGTTTAAAATCAAATGTCAATGTTCCATTTCCAGTGTATCTGTTAACCATCCTGCCCGGGATATTTGCATCATTCCACGCAACAAGAGCTGAATCACCAACTGTTCCACCTCTTCTTCCGTTGTCCTTAAGATAGCCAAAATTATAACCTTTAAAGAAATGGCGTATATAATCTCTAACGAAGTTATTCTCGCCAGCGATAAAGAACTTAACTCTTTCGGTAAACAATGGACCCCCAAGCGTTAGAACAAGATCCGAATATCCATATGAATATGTCCCAAGAAACTTCTTCCCCGGATAATTCCCAAAGTTATCAGTTTCAAACTGAACCATGCTGGAAAGTTTTGAACCTCCAGTTCTAAACACCTGCTGAACTATCCCAGCATTTGCGTTGCCGAATTCAGCGTTATAACCGCCAGCTTGAACTGAAATTTCCTCAAGCGCCTCAGGTATTGTTGTTATAAGACCTCCTCCAAGAGACCTATATCTATCCCTTGAAGCAAAAGCGCCTCCCCTTGCCCCAGTTCTCGCACCAAGTATATTTGTAACCGTTGCGCCCTCTATCATATAACCAACCTCATCAGACCTGCTCCCCCTAACATACAATATTCCATATTGCAGACTAACCCCAGCTTGGAGAGCAAAATAAGTGTTAATGTCCCGAACGGGTAGTTTCTGGATATCATTAGCGGTGACAACCCTTATGGCATTAGTGGCAGACTTCTCAATCAAGGGTCTTTCGGCAACGACCTCAACAGCTCGCAATTCTATAGCTGTTGATGGCAATTCAAAATTTAATTCTCTCGTTAAACCAGCGACAACTTGAACGCCTGAAACAGTTACCGTCTGATAACCAACATAAGATGCGACAACGGTATACACACCGGCCGGAACATTTAAAATCACATAATTGCCATTTGCATCAGTAGCTGCCCCAAGCGTTGTCCCCTGAATTACAACAGAAGCCCCAGGAAGAGGCTCACGTGTCTCCCTATCAATGACCTTCCCAGCTATTTTACCATATTGAGCAAAAACTAACTGAGCAGAAATTAACAGAAATAAAACCGAAATTAAAATTTTAACTTTGCTTCTCATGGCTTTCCCTCCCTTAATCTTCTTTGAAAAACTTTTTCTGTAAATTCGCCTTAGGACCAAAAACTACAACAGAATATCTACCAGCGCTATTAATCCCAGAATCCCAAGCCTTCACAAGCGTATCACTACCTGAAATCACAGTATATTTAACTGGGAAAGAAGATATCTCCAGATAAGGCGTCCCACCTTTAAATGCGATATTTGAAAACACAGAGTCCCTCCCGGCGAAGTTAACTATAACTTTAGATGCTGTAAGGTCAGGACTCAAATTCAAAAACCGAACTAACGCTTTTCCACCCGGAAATGCTTCATCAAATAAATTTCTCTCAGCTGCAAATAAAACATTTGAACCATCAACATAAAATATTGAATACTTTCTTTCAGAGTCAAGCGACCTCCTCAGTGTATCTCTCCCTTGTCCATAGTCAAAAACGAAAACCCTTGAACCAGCTGGCAAATCAAAATACTGGCTTGCATCCCCAAAACCAAGTGAACTAACTTTTTGAGTGCCATCAACACTAATCCCAACTGTCGCTCCACTTCTTAAATTGATAAACTTTGCACTGGAGCGATAATCAACGGGTTGAACCACAGGATTATCAATATTGATACACCCACTTCCAGAAATTAAATAAGCAAATAATAAAGCCATTGAAAGGCAAATAGTAAATTTACTTTTCATAAGAACCTCCTTATCTTTAATTATACACTATTATTACCTTTTAAATGGAAGGTGCTTTTAAACAGTGAGGAATTCATTTAAAAAATTTATGAGCTTACTAAATACTTATTGTAAATATAATACAAAAATCACAATTTGTCAAGACTTTCGTGCGTTTAAAGTCTCAATTTTAAAAATTTTTTAAAAAATTTTTTGGCGAGCTATTTTTAAACCTTTTTCTTGACTTATTTGAGAAATAATTTTAAATTATGAGCGACATTAAAACAAAACATGGTGAAATGCCATGAGGTATATCTACTTAATATTTCTATTCTTGCTCCCAGTAGGCATTCTCATTTCTCAGGGGAGTGGGACCTACACAGCATCAATAACAGGTAAGATAACTGATAATGAAGGTAATCCAATCCCTGCAGTTACAGTTATTGCAAAAAATACTGAAACAGGCTACACTCGCGGAACTATAACATCAACCGCAGGAATTTACAATCTCCTATCACTTCCGCCAGGTAAATATGAAGTATCGGTTTCACATGTGGCTTATGGTAAACAAACTAAAATCATTGAAATTTTCGTTGGTGAAAAAGTTACACTTAATTTTTCTTTGGTTCCAAGAGAAATTCAAGTTGAAGAGGTTGTCGTTGTAGCTGAAGCTCCCGATTATGAAATTAAGAAAGCAGAATTATCAAAACCGATAAGATCTGAACAAATTTCAACCCTGCCCGTCAATACAAGAAGCTTCCTTGAGCTTACTTCACTTGTTCCAGGAATGAAACCAATAGGTGCAACTTCTGGAAGTGGAGCTTTACAACCGACATGGCTTGGGTTTTATTTTGACGGGACAGAATATAAAAATGAAATAGTTGAAGGTGGCCTCGCAGGTCAATTTTTAAGCCCTGGTAATCCATTCCCACTTGATGCTGTAAAGGAAGCAAGAGTTGTAACGCAACTTTATAAAGCCGAATATTCAAAAGCAGCTGGCGGTGTTGTATCAGCTGTCTCAAAATCTGGAACGAATGAATTTCACGGCACTGCATTTTTCAACTATCGCGATAGAAAACTAAATGCACTTGGACCATTTGAAAAAGAAAAGCCAGGTTATAAACGTCGTCAAACCGGTTTAAGCCTTGGTGGTCCAATAATCCGCAATCGCTTGCACTTTTTTGTCTCATATGAAGGGACATTTCAAGAAGGTTTTGCGACAGTCACAATACCTTCAAATCTTTTCCCTGGATATGCCGGAACATTTAAAATACCATTCACTGAACATCTTGGGTTTGTCAGATTAACTTATCAACCAGCTCAAAATCACTTCATAGATTTCACTGGTTACGGCAGATATGATAAATCGTATCTTGGCATAGGCGGGTTGAACGCATACGAAAGAGGAAGAACATTCCACAACAGGGTGTATAACTATATCTTGAAGCATCAATATATTATATCAGCAAATTTATTGAACGAGGCAAGAATTAACTTCCAAAGATATAATTGGGAAATTGCCAATATCGCACCTGCTGGAACGCCTGGGAAAATTTATCCGAGCGCTTCTATAGGAAGTTTTTCACATGCGCCACAGAATTGGTTCCAAGATAGATACGCATTTTATAACGACTTAACATATACAGCTGGAAATCACATATTTAAAACAGGAATTTTCATCCAAAGATTAAAATATGAAGCCAATCAAAAGCTTTACTTAAATCCACAATTTTACTTTAGATACGATACAAGCAGGGCACCATATTACGCTATAATTGGGACAGGTGTGCCAACAGTGACAAAATGGAATACCCAACTTGGTCTTTATGTGCAAGATGATTGGACGGTGACACCATATCTACTTTTAAACATCGGGATAAGGTGGGATTATGAATCAAATATGATAAACAACGATTTTACGCCACCTGACACTGTGCGAAGAGATCTTGAGCCAATTTTTGGGTCAAAATATTTTGAAAAGAGGAAGCCATATCTTTGGGCTTTTGCACCAAGATTTGGAATATCATATGATATAAGCAAAGAAGGAAAAACTGTCCTGTTCGGAGGAGCAGGGATCTTCTATGATAGACATGTTTGGAATGTAGCCTCAGATGAAATTTTAAGATATACATGGAAGGTGACATATATCTACTTTGGAACTGGTCCAGGGGAAATACCATGGGACGAAAAATATTACAAGCGTGAAGAACTTCTCAATCTTATAGCGCAAGGTAAAACCCCAGCCCCGGAAATTTTCTTAATACCAAGCGACTTGAAACCTCCAAAAACAGTACAGTATAGCATTGGTATAAGGCAAAGGATAAAAGATATATTCTTGAGCTTAAGCTATGTCGGCGTCCGCGGTTATAATGAAATAACAACATACAACCCGAATTACAAAAGCAGAATCACATCAAAATACGGCAGAATTAACATCTGGACGGATGCAGGAAATTCTTGGTATGATGCAATTTACTTTACACTTGACAAGCTGTATAAACCTGGCTCTTGGGGATTGAGCATAGCTTATACACTATCGTGGACATATGACGAATTTGACAATACAATTTATTATGGTTATCTATACTACACCAACCCTGATATGCTGAAAAAAGCAAAATCAACACTTGACGAAAGACATAGGATTTCAATCAATGGAACTGTTGACTTACCGTTTGGATTTCAGCTAAGCGGTTGGGGAACATTTGCCACCGGAAGACCCTATCTCGTCTATACTGGAAACGATGATAACAACGATGGCATCTTGGGGAACGATTACCCGCCTGAAGGCAGAAATGCCGGAAAAGTTAAATTAATGCCTTTTATATTTAAATATGTTTTTGCGGAGAGAAACTTTAATTTAAGGCTCTCAAAAAACTTCACCTATTCAGGATGGACGCTTACACTTATACTTGAGGCATTTAATGTCTTTAACTGGACAAACTTTGGTGGTTACCCCCCAAATATGAAATCAACACTTTTTGGAAAACCGACAATAGCTGGATCAAAGAGACAAATTCAGCTTGGCATGAGGGTTAGCTTCTAAGCTTCAAAAAGCCCCGCTAATGCGGGGCTTTTTAATTTTTTTAACATTCCTAAAACCTCAAACTCCTAAGGGGTCACTTCAGGGAAAAGCCAAAAACATCCAATTTGTTGTGTTCAGCGCAACTGTTACTTTGGTGTCGTTTGTGTTATATGCTCGCGTGCCCAGGATAGGGCTCGGAGCAGGTGGTGAGCTTGGGACTCGTGGAAGCGATAAAATAAGGGGAAAGGAGGCGAAAGA
>CAYTKW010000004.1:68383-248297 GCA_964438815.1 uncultured Bacteroidota bacterium | reverse complement strand
CCTTGCCAAGTGAATTTTCTAAAGTGAGAATTTGGCAATCAAAAGTAGCTGTGCCACAATTAGCATTTTAACTTAACTTGCCACGCTGAACTTGTTTCAGAATCTCTATTCTTCAGACCCTGAAATAAACTCAATATGACAACAAGAAATAACCCCAAACCAAGTTCAAAGTTAAATTTTCACACCTACTTGAACCCCAAATATGCTTTTCACCTTTAAATCATTAGCAAAAAATGTTTCGCCATACTTAACTTGAAAATAAAAAATCTCGCCATACTTATATTTCGCAACGAAATACCACCTCAACCCTTCCCCATACAATGGGATCAGTGAAACAACGCCATCAATGTCATCTTCATAGACATATATTCTTGACCAGTATGAATCGCTTCTGAAAAATGAAACACGCCCGTAAAACTTTAAAGATTTAAAAATCTCAAACTTAACACCTTGATAAATCAAAAATCCAGACTCAACATTGTTCAACTTTCTCTTTACAACTTCAATTCTGCTCCTAAATTCAATCCCTTTAAATTTATTTTCAACATCAAGTCTCCAACTCTCCCTTCTCTCCACAGCCCCTGAAAAATTAGCCCTGCCAAATTCATCGTAAATTTTTATTCCTTCAACAGTTGACTTTTCCCTTCTCAATAACTTTACAACAGAATTTCTTGAAAGCCTAAATTTTACTTCAACCCTATAATCAACACCATTCTTAACATCATCAAAATTTACCAGTGGAAATTTAAAAACATCATAGTATCCCGAAAACACAAAAGCACCATATTTAAACTTAACCCCGGAATAAAATCCTTCTTCATTCCATGCTTCCCCATATCTTTCGCCAAAAACATTCCCATTAATTGAAACTAAATTCGGATTTAAATTCCTGTATTGAAAAACAATATCTAAAGATTTAAATGTTATGCTTAATCCAGAAACAACGCTAAAATTTGAAAATCGGGCTGAAGCAATTTCGCCAGAGAAGATTAAGTTCCCAAAATATAAGCTATATTCAAACGATTGATAAAATTTATCTCGCCCGAACGGTCTTGAAATTGACGGTGAAAAATTTTTGTCAAATTTCTCATAATATGCTATAACACCAATTGAAAAATTCGGTCTACCAATGCCCAAAATCCCACCAACTAAATCCCTTGACAATGCAAATCTTGATGTTGTGCTTATCCCGGAAAAATCAATATATCGCACAAAACCATTCGTATCAACCGATGAAGGCAATTTCGTCTTTGAATAGAACAAACTTACATCAAAGCTTCCAACTTTTGTAGCAACTGCACCACCAAATAGCGGTTTAACTTCATCAGTTGAAATGTAACTTGATATGTAATTTTCAGTGTTTCTGATCGCAGGCGAGACAGCATCGGAACCCTTTCCAAGTGAAACAGGTCTCCACATTAATATGCCCTGACCAAACATCAAAGTATAATTACCAACGACAAACTTTCTTAAAAATCTCAAACCTTTGTAATCAATGCAAAAATGCAACATATCATTAATTTTTCTCTCACCATAATCCTTCTCAATCACAAATCCAGCAGAAAAGTTTGAAAAACTTGAACTGACAAGCTGATATGTTTTAAAATTTTCATCAAAATTTTTCCCAAAGCTTCTTAAATTCCCCTTATTTAAAGCACGGGTTCTTACATTTAGTTTGAGCCTTGGTTTATGAATGTAACCATTTCTATAAAGAAAATATTTTACAAAGTCATCAACATCTTGTATTTCAAGAACTTGTTCCCTGCTTTTAAACCCGCCAAGCTTATCGCGATATGAAATTATTTTAACAGCCACATCTTTTGTTATAAACGGGATTTCAGTTAAATCTTCAATCGTTGTCCTGTTAAGTTCTATCCTTGTAAACTCAAACTGCTCAAATATTTCGCTTACATCAGAATCAATTTCAACATTTTCAAACAGTTGAGATTCAACATCTTCAAGCGTGTCAACTTTAACATCTTGAGAAATGGCGAATGAAACAAAAAGCAAGATAAATAAAGCTAAATTCTTCATTTGCCTTCGCTAAGTTTTGCTGAAAATGTAATTTGGTGCGTCAAACCAAGCAATTGATGATTGTCAACTGAATAATCAATTTTAAATTTAAAAACTTTAAAACCAACCCCACCCGAATACCTAACGGGATAGGTTGAAACACCAAATCTAATCTCAACAAGGTTTGAAATTACATATTCAACACCATATTTAAAGTTTTCCTTGAAATAAATTTCTTTGCCAAATTCTGCTGAGATAGTGAAGTTTTCATACGGCAAAAAAGCAACTCCAAATTCAACTTCCTTAGGCAAACTCTCACCAGCTTTACCAACTTTTCCAGAAATCAAATGCTTGAGCATAAATCCAAACTTTAAAAACTTGAACTTTTCCGATATAAAACCAAAATCTGCGCTCAAAGCTCCAGCGTTTCCGTAATTTTTGATTGAGATAAAATTGTAATTCAAATTAATACCAAGGGAGAAGAGATTAAAACTTTTGGCAAGCGAAAGTTTTAGAATACTCTCCTTATAAAGCGAAAACCCAAATATTTCAATTCCAACGCCAACTTTAACAGGTAAAGATGGTTCATAATAAGCCATGCCCTTCTTTGAAAGCTCTGCTAATCCAAATTGTGCTGGAATGTATGAAATTGAAATTTCTCTTTCCTTTAAATCTGCAAGACCAGCTGGATTATAAAAAATCGCCCAAACATCATTTGCGATAGCAACATAGCTTTTTAACGCGGAAGCCCTCGCCCCGATGTTCTCTTGACAAAAAAGGCTTGACATGAAAAAAAGACATACAAAGATAACCTTATACATCAAGATATCCTCCCTTAAATTTCCCTTAAAAAGAAATAAATTGAGAAAACCACAAGGAAAACTCCGTACGCGAACTCAATATGTTCGCTTTTCAACTTAACAGCTAATTTCGCGCTCAAGTTAGCAAATGGAACTGCTGTTATCGTCAAAATTAAAAATAATTTAAAATCAATATGTCCAAGTATAAAATGGGTTAAGACACCCGGGATCGCGAAGAAAGGGACGACGAAAAGCGATGTCCCAAACGCATTTTTTATGTCCATTTTTAAAACCTTAACATATACTGGGACAAGCATTATACCACCACCATTTGCAAGGAAACCAGAAGCAAAGCCCGTGAGAGAACTTAAAAAGAACAACTTTACACTCAAATTTTTCACATCATAGCTTTTATGTGTAAACAGACTTCTCCTAAATAAAAAACTAAAACCAACAAAAAACACAAAAACTGCAGTTGAAATCATCAAAAATTTCCCATTGACGAATCTTGTCATATATGCGCCAAGCACAACGAAAGGAAAACCAGCCAGTATAGTTGCCTTTGCAATTTTAAAATTTATCAACCTTTCTCTGTAATAAACAGATGAGGAGGAAATCGCAGATGGAATCACAGTTAACAATGGAGTTGCAAGCGCAAAGATAGGTTTAACCCCAGCAAAAGTTCTCAATATAGGTGTTGCTATACTGCTACCGCCAAGCCCAAAAAATCCCGATAAAACCCCAATTATAATGCCAGATAAAATCTCTTTTAAAAGCACCGTAAATTTAAACTTTCTTTGAAAAGAAGAAACCGAAAATTGCAAACTTTGGGGTTAACCTCACAGCTGGAGCAGGTAGATGAATATAATTCAAATTCTTCTTGATAAGTTTCCACAGGCATCCATCGTAGGGTAATTTTTCAAGGTTATAATCAAGTGCAATGTAAAATTCCCTTTTACCACCGCCACGACCATCAAGGTCTCTTACACCATAACCAATTGCTATATTTAAAAAGTCGGGGTAAAATTTTTCAATCTTTTGAGGTAAGAAGTTATTGACAGATATAGAAAGCCACATAGTTTGACCTTCATGGTCATCAATGAAAATTTTCTTAACCCCAGTTTTAAGCTGCGTTGTAGGTATATAGCTCCATTTGAAATTGAAATTTTTCAAAAATGGGAAATAATTTTGAGCAACTGGATACCATGCGCCGAGTATATCTGCGCCTGCATCCCCGGGGCTAAATCCCCAATCAGTTGCAAATCCATCTTCAAACTCAACATAAAGCCCAAAAATAGAACCAAGCAAAGCCCCGTATATCATAGCTTTCTTACTATCAACGCCAGCCCATTGAAGCGAGCCAGAAAATAAATTTGAAATTAAAGTCGCACCGTAAAAATGACCAATTTTATCAATGTTAAGCGCGTATTCCCAATCATTTACGACATGAAAAGACCTTCTCTGTCCACTCCACCAAGCGTGCTGTTGATAGGCATGAATAACAGCTATCGTCCCAACAGTCCCAACTCCAACGATAGCAAGTCTTGTATAGTTTACTTTAGAAACATATGAAGAAGAATCTTTATCAGAACCCAAAACTTTTGACACAAAAATCAAAAAAAGCAATAGATATTTAAACTTCTTAAATCTCATACTAAGTAAGCTTGTCTTTCAGCAAATGAAACGAATTGTTAATCTCAACGCTCCATTCTTTGCTTAACTTTATGTTCCAATGTAGAAGCAAAACCGAACCCTGATAAACCCTTTCAAATCCTGCTTCCGAAAGCGAAATCGTTTCAATCGGAAACCTCCAAACATTTGCGAACTTGCTTAAGTAAAAATTCATATCAACGCCAAGCCATTTATCAAGCACACCAAATGAAATAACATCATTGACTTCACCCATGCTTCTCAAATTTTTATCTTCAATCTCACGCCCAACAAAATAAAAGTATCTATCATCAGCATCAGGTGCAAGGAAATTACAAACAAATTCAACCCCAAACCAAATGTCAAGCATCTCTTCCTCGAGGTTTTCAAGTTTATACTGAATTAAAATCTCGCTTGTTCTTTTATCAATTTTAATTTTTTTCTCAACACAAACTTCTTTCTTCTTACCTTCAACCCAAACATTTCCATACCTTGAAAGTATAACTTCAAGTGTGTTTCTTGTGGCGTTAACTTTTGCGTCATACGGTTGATTAACAAAATCTCCTTGCTCGGGATATCTGCATTGATAAAAATTTTCAAGCGTCGTTCCATCACCAAGGAAATGGTCAATTAAACTCCCCCGCTTATACCAATCATAATGCAAATATCTCTCAAGCCCTTCTTCCTTTGTGGTTAACATATCGTGAATGCTTGCAACACCTTGATTATTAGGGTTATTCTTTTCGTTTACAAGGTGAAGCAGTTTTTCGTGATAGCCCTCTTTCCTTCGTGTCATCACATCTGTTATATTAAATTCAGCAGGCTTGAAATCAAGCTCAAAAATTTGACCGCCATAGCTTGGGTTTATATAAATGTTGAAGTTTGGGGACTCAATTATAAGTTCATCCCTGCCATCTCTATCAAAGTCGGTAAACTCATATTTAATTACTTTCTTGTTTTCAATTCTGTCAAGCTCATTTTCAGCACTTATCAAATTTCTATAAGCTGATGATCTTAAATTCGTCAGATAAAGTCCCCCGAAAATACCGTGCCAGTATGGGTCATTGCACTGAGCTGCCCAAATTTTATCAAGAGCAACATCAACACATTTCCCTTTACTTTGAAGCCTTCTTGCTCTCCCTGAAACTCGCAACATTTTCTTATGAAGATTATTTGCCTCAGGATACTTAACAAGAAAATTTCTCCAAAAACCACCACGGAAAAACCTTGAATATTGTTCATACATCCCTTCATCCTTCAAGTGCTGTTCAAGCTTCTCATAATCAAGATAAGCATCCGATGGTAAAGCCCAATGCATCATCTCAGCATATGAAGCGTTTGGAAGGTAAATTCTACCAATTGGTTTTATCTTCTCAATAAGCTCAGAAAAATGAAGTATGTTTATCCAGTCGCTGTTTTCTTCAAGGGCACTGAAAAATTCTTCAAGCCATCCATCTTCGTAAACATGCTTATAAGTGTTTGGCCAAACCCCAAACTTTTCACCGTCATCCGCATAAACAATAACTCTATCACCTTGCTCTGTTGCTATCTCTTTAAGATAGGAAATTGTTCTTTCAACAGGCTGAAATGGGATTGTATATCTTAACATCTTGCTTATTGGAAATATATTGACAGCATATCCCTGCTCCTCGGTTATATAATATCCAAGCAACTGTTCACCGCTCAAACCAGCATATTTGAAGTGTGTGTCATCAATTATCACATACTTTACACCAGCCATTGCGATAAATTTAACTATATGCTGTTCCCAAACCCTTTCAGCAAGCCACATCCCTACAGGGACTTTCCCAAAGTTTTCAAAGATAAAATCAGAAAGTTTTTTTATTTGATCAAACTTATCTTGGTCTGGGATCACGGCAAGTATAGGCTCATAAAATCCACCGGTTATCAGCTCAACCTGACCGCGTTCAACAAGAACTTTTAACATATCTAAAAATTCCGGATGGTTCTTCGCCATCCATTGGAATAAAATTCCCGTGTAATGTTGAGCAATTTTTATTTTCGGATGCTTTGCAAGTATTTCAATAAATGGTTTGTAAGCAGAATTGTAAGCGTGCTCAAAGACAAAATCAAAATTGCCAACAGGTTGATGATTATGAATTCCAAGAACAAGGTTGATTTTTTTCACTTTAAATTTTCTAAAATTTTGTTTTCAACTATTTTTCAGGTCTCATGTGCGGGAAAAGAATTACATCACGAATCGTCCTTTGATTCGTCAAAATCATCACAAGCCTATCAATTCCTATCCCAAGCCCAGCTGTTGGTGGCATCCCGTATTCAAGTGCTCTTATAAAATCTTCATCAATCGCCATCGCTTCTTCATCTCCAAGAGCTCTTAACCTCGCCTGTTCTTCAAACCTCAAACGCTGGTCAATCGGGTCGTTCAACTCACTAAAAGCATTGCAAACCTCCATCCCCGAAATTATAACCTCAAATCTTTCAACAAGATGTGGATTGCTTCTATGTCTCTTTGCAAGCGGTGACATCTCAACAGGATAATCAATCACGAATGTCGGCTGAATTAAATTAGGTTGAACTAATTCAGAAAAAATTTCATCTATTATTTTCCCCACCCCAATCTTTGACGAAACATCAACATTTAGCCTTCGGGCTATCGCTCGCAACTCATCCTCACTTTTTCCCTCAAGATCTTCACCAGTATATTGTTTCAAAAGTTCAAACATTGAAATTCTCTTCCACGGCGGAGTTAAATCAATTTCATTGTCAAGAAACTTTATCTTTGAACTTCCATTAACGCGCAAGCAAACATTATAAATCAAATTCTCCGTAAATTCCATCATCCAATTGTAATCTTTATACGCGACATAAAGCTCAAGCATAGTGAACTCTGGATTATGCATTCTATCCATCCCCTCGTTTCTGAAATCTTTTCCAATCTCATAAACACCATCAAAACCACCAACAATTAACCTTTTCAAATAAAGCTCATCAGCAATTCTTAAATACAAATCCATATCAAGCGCATTATGATGCGTCACAAAAGGTCTGGCAGTTGCTCCACCATACACAGGTTGAAGAATTGGAGTTTCAACTTCAATGAATCCATAAGAATCAAGTATCTCCCTTATCGCTCTTATTATCTTGGCACGCTTAATGAAGACCTGCCTGATATCAGGATTTACAATCAAGTCAACATATCTTTGCCTATACCTCATTTCTTTATCAGTGAAAGGATCGTAAACAATTCTATTCCCGTGCTCGTCAATTTTCTCTTTTACCACTGGCAAAGGTCTAATCGCCTTCGCAAGCACTTGATAATCTTCAACTTTCACAGTCACCTCGCCAGTCTTGGTCCTGAAAACTTCACCTTTAACTCCAATTATATCACCAATATCAAGGAGTCTCAAAATATCGTATTTTTCCCCAAGGACATCTTTTTTAAAATAAATTTGAATTTTGCCCTTTGAATCCTGAATATGCGAAAATGTAGCCTTACCCATCCTTCTTATTGACATAATTCGCCCTGCAATTGAAACATTCATCGGCGGGTCATCATCTTTGAAACTTTTCAGTATATCTTCAGAGTAAGCATTCACCGGAAACTCGTAAGGATACGGATTTATACCAAGCTTTTTGAGCTCTTCAAGCTCCTCAATTCGTCTCTTCATCAGTTGGTTAAATTCTTCCCAGTATTTAAGCTTAAGTTCGTCCTGCAAATTTTTCTGCCGATTTTTGTTTTTTAGTTGTTTTAAATTTAATTAAATTTCAGAAAAAATGAAACCGTAAAGATGAAAATTTCAACCAAGACATTCAACTTTATAACATATGTTAGCCTCGTGCTACTTGTCTTGCTTCTTCTTGGGATGCTGACAAGGATAATCCCACCTCAATACTACATACACACGCTCGCAATTGCAATTGCCATATTCATTCTGCGAATCGTTTTAAGAATTCAAATGTATCTACAATCAAGGTCGCAAGAACAAGAGAAATGAGAAAAATTAAAGAGAAATTAATTGAGGAAATTGTTGAAATTTCGCACTTAATTTATAAAAAAGGTTTCGTCTCGGCAACGGATGGAAATATATCTGCTCGACTTCCAAATGGAAACATACTTTGCACTCCAACAATGCTCAGCAAAGGAGAGATAAAAAAATCTAATATCGTTGAAATTGATGCGGATGAAAACTTGGTTTATGGAATTTACAAGCCATCAACTGAAGTTAAAATGCATCTTTTCATTTACAAGCAAAGGGAAGATGTGAATGCTATAATCCACGCTCATCCACCATTTGCGACATCTTTCGCGGTCGCTGGTCTATCGCTTGAAAATTATGTTCTTCCTGAAGTCATCATCAACATTGGGAAAATCCCACTTGCCAAATATGCGACCCCATCAACGGACGAAGTTCCCAAGTCAATTGAACCATTTATAAAAGACCACGATGCGTTTTTACTCCAAAATCACGGTGCAGTTACGATCGGGACAAATTTAAAAGAAGCTTTTTTCAAAATGGAAAAACTTGAACATTACGCGATGATAGTTCTATTTGCTCGGATTCTCGGGGGCGAGAGAACTTTATCAACAGAGGAAATCACCAAGCTTTCAGAAATAAGTTTAAAATCATACGGGAAAAAAATTAAAATTTAAGTCCATGAAAGGCATAAAAGTTGCTGTTCTACTTGGTGGAACCTCACCGGAAAGGGATGTTTCAATAATTTCGGGAAAATATGTAACACAGGGATTAAGGGAAGCAGGATATATAGTCAAACCAATTGACCCAGCTCTTGGTGTAAATCAGCCAGAAAATGAAGACGAACTTTTCATAAGTTCAATAAGGGAGACACCACCGACGGAGGAAGATCTTGCGAAATTTTCAAATAAAAATATCATTGAATGCATAAATTCACATTTGCTTGATGATGTTGATGTCGTTTTCATAATCCTTCATGGAAAATGGGGAGAGGATGGAACAGTCCAAGCTCTTCTTGATTTGCGCGGGAAAAAATATACAGGTTCAGGCGTTTTGGCAAGCGCAATTGGGATTGACAAAAATATATCAAAAATTGTATTTAAACATCACGGCGTCCAAACCCCGGAATGGTTCACGATACGAAAGAACAAAATTGACTTGAAAAAAATCAGGGAAAAAATTGAAAAAACATTTTCATATCCATGCGTTGTCAAACCAAATGACCAAGGCTCAACTGTCGGCTTAAGTGTTGTAAATTGTCCAGAGGAAATTGAAAGTGCAATTGAACTCGCGTTTAAGTATTCAGACCTTGTGATAGTTGAAGATTTTATAGAAGGAAAGGAATTAACAGTTGGAATTTTAGGCGATATAGCTTTGCCTGTAATTGAGATAATCCCAAAGGGTGGAATTTACGATTATTACCATAAATATACTAAAGGTGCGACTGAGTATATCGTCCCAGCTGAGATTCCATCTCAATGGACATTGAAATTGCAAGAACAAGCATTGCTTGCTTTTGAATCCATAGGTTGTAAAGGTTTCGCAAGGGTTGATTTTAGAGTTAAGGATAACGGCGAGATATACTGTCTTGAAATTAACACAATTCCAGGAATGACAGGCACAAGCCTTGTCCCAAAAGCAGCAAAAGCAGCAGGGATTGAATTTCCCGAGCTCGTTGATAGAATTGTCAAGCTTGCGCTTGAAGAGTAGAACTAAACCGAAATGGTAATCCCATGTTTCATCCTGTGAATTTAATCAAAGCAACATAAAATTGGCAGACAAACACCTAAATTCCTAACTCAAACTACAACATTTTAAGCACATCGCTTATCCAAAGCATTGCTTCAGTTATAAAACTTGGACCGTGATGAGCTATAAAATCATAAATCCCAGGCGTTATAAAAACTTTATCTTCCCTTATCGCCTTAACCTCACCAAATCTGCCCTTCAAAAAATTAATTATCCTTCCCCTATCTCTATTCTTTAAAAACATTTTCGGCTCATAAATTATAATATCGGGATTTAAAAACTTAACAACTTCATCATCCGGAACAAGCCATTCAGCGGGATGCCCACCAAATATGTTAACACCACCGAGCAATTCAATCGCATCAGTGATATAGCTATACGCCCCAAAAGTCACAGGTCCACCAAGGTCAATTTCAACATAAACTTTCGGCTTCGTCTTTAAAATTTGACTTGAAATTAATCTGTTAAGCTCAATCGTCAATCTTCTCTCAAGTTCTCTCGCCTTTGAAAAATATCCAGCAACAACACCAACTTCATAACTTGTTGAAATAATCTCCACAACACAAGGTGGAAGACGAACTGGATAAATTGGAAATTTATTATTAAGATTTTTTACCAAATCAAGTTGATAACCCGTGGTCGTGAAAATTATATCTGGATTTAACTCTCTCAATTTATCCTCTTTAAAAGTATTATAACTTCCAACTATGACTTTCTCTCGCGCCTCTTTCGGTCTGACGCAATAGACACTGACACCAACGACGTAATCACCAAGCCCCATCTCAAAAAGTGCCTCCGTAACGGCTGGACTAAAACTTACAATCCTTTCACATCTATCCGGAAGCTCAATCTCCAGAGATGTAATTTCATTAAAAACTTTTCTCATTGCTGAATTTTCCTTAACACGCTAATTTTTTGCTTAAACTCCGAGCTAACCTTCTCTGGATTTTCCGCTTTCATAATTGCCGAAATAACAGCAACACCATCAGCACCAGCTAAAATAACATCATCAACATTTTCAATCGTTATTCCACCTGAAGCAAAAACTGGAAAATCATCACCGAGAATCTCTTTCGCTTTCTTTATCATATCAAGTGGAACTATCTCACAAGATGAAACTGATGACGACGGGAAAATTGAACAAAAAGAAATATAATCCACACCATTTACCTTTGCCCATTCAATTTTACCTATATCATTTCCACAAGTGACACCAATTATCTTGTCATCACCGATAGCGTTTCTTATCTCCTGAATAGACATTTTCGGAATCTCATAACCATCAAGATGAACTCCATCAGCGTTGACAACTAAACATAATTCAACATCGTTTGCAATTAAAACTGGAACATTATACTTATGAGAAATTTCAATTATCCTCTTAACTATATCGTGCAACTCATCAAAGCTCCTTTTCCAATTATCTTTTTCAGCCCAAATTTGAATCACATCAACCCCACCTTTAAGCGCACTTTCAACAATTTCACACAGCTTTTCAACCCCAAACTTTTCAACGCCTGATATATCAACGACGAAATATAAACTACCTTTTATCTTCATTTTTTACCTCCATCCTTTGTTTACTGCATTTATATAAGCGTTCCAGTACGGGTCAGCCTCTGGATAACTTAAAACTTCCTTTGTCCCATCGGGATTTTCAATCCATAGCCCATAAGATGGCTCTGTAAAATATCCAACCTCTGCGGATTCAATCCCATTTTCAGAAAGAACTCCCCTTACTTCAGAAACTTTACCCTCACTTACAGCAATTATCAATGTCCCCTCGCTAAGCGAAATATAAGGATCAACTTCAAAAAGTTCGCAAACTTTTTTTGTAACTTCAGACACTAGAATTTTATCTTTGAAGACATGCGCACCACACCCACTCGCAACAGCCATTTCATAAATACCGCCGAGAACTCCGCATTCCGTCGCGTCATGCATCGCTGAAACGCCCGCCTCCCGAACCCCAACTTTAACAGCTATAAGAGCGTCATCAACAACAGAAAATTTTTTAAAGTAACTTTGCGCCTCTTTTAAAAAATCAGCATCAAAATTTTTTTCAATAGTTTCAGGGAAAACACGAGCAAGTATCCCTGTGGTCGCAATTGCAGCACCTTTCGTTATCACAATTCTATCTCCTGGCTTTGCCATATTTGATGAAATATATTCATCTATACCCCCAACTGCAATAAATGTCCCACCCCCAACAATGGTGTAATCAATGCCAAAAAATTTACCCGTATGTCCTCCAACTATGGCAATCCCAAGCTTTTCGCATTCTCTGTGAAATGCATCCCAATAAATTTCAAATTCCTCTTTCGTTATCTGTGGTGGCAAATTAAAATCAAGCATCGCATACATTGGTGGAATCCCACTTGTCGCAAGATCCGACGCAAGAAGATGAACCGTAAGCCAAGCTGAATCCTCAAGCCCAAGAGCAGGTATAATTGAAAGCGGGTCAGATGTTAATATCATAACTTGCCTCTCATTTATCTGAATTATAGCATTATCGCATCCATAGCTAGGACCAACAAGAATTTCTTCTCTTTTCGCACCAAGTTTTGGATATATTATATTGTCAAAAAACAATTTTCCAACTTTTCCAAACTTCGGAAAATCAACATTCATAATTGCTTCTCCAAATTTTATTTGAATTTAACGCCTATTCCAAGAAAAGACCCAAATGGAATCCTCAACAATTTTTTTATTCCCAAAATTTTCGGAAAGACAGCGCAACGCCAATCAAGAAATTCATAACTTTTACCTTCAAATGCCTTTTTAATTTCCCTCTTTATCATAGGAAGCGAATAAAACCTCGCATTGTAATAATACGGATTGAGACCAAGCTTAACTTGAATAATTCTTCTTATAGTCGGCGGGCTCCACCTATTCATAAGTCCCATAATTATCCCACGCCGTGCAACTCTCGCAGCCTCACGAAAAACACGAACAAGGTCGGGCATATACTCAAGACATGCAACGAAAACAACCACATCAAAAGATTTATCTTTAAACGGCAAGAACTCCGCTCGCGCATTTACAAATCGTCCATCGCCCCACAATTCCTTTGCAACACCAAGCATCACCGGTGAAATATCAGCGCCAACAATTTTATATCCAAGCAAATTAAACCATCTCGTAAAATGACCTGTGCCACATCCAACTTCAAGTATCTCTTCAACCCCATCTATTTGCTCAAGCAAAAATTTTAACAAATTCTTTTCCTGAATATCAGCCTCTTTATACTTCCCCTCATAAAATGATTCATAAACCTTTGCTATTTCAGGTTGGAAATACCACGGAGTTTGAGCTTGCTTCATGACAAATCTTTTTGATTAGTTTTTTATAAAATTAAAAATCCACCCGAAATAAATCAATCTACACTTGATAAACTTTTATACTTCCTCAATTGCTTTAATAAACTTTCAAAATCTTTCGGCAACTTCGCTTCAAACTCAACATATTCTTTTTTTCTGAAATGGAAAAATCCAAGCTTAAATGCATGAAGAGTCAACCTACTCATCAAAGGTTTCTCAACTTCGTCCACCTTTGACTTATACTTTCTCTTTATCTCCGAAAGAAAAATTCCCTGCCTGCCCCCATAAATCGGATCAATCGCAAGCGGATGACCTATCGCTTTAAAATGAACTCTAATCTGATGCATTCTACCCGTCAAAGGTCTGACCTCAAGAAGAGAAAAATCTTCAAACTCCTCCAAAACTTTATACTCAGTTATTGACCTCTTTCCGCTTTCATAATCAACCTTCATCGTGCCTGGAACTTTCAAATTTTCAGAAATCGGTATATCAATCCGCCCATGTTTGTTTCTAAGATGTCCAATTATAAGAGCTAAATAAACTTTATTCACATCATGTTCCTCAAACTTTTCACTCAAATCTGCATGTGCCTCTTCATTTTTAGCAAAACAAATAACACCACTTGTTTCTTTGTCAAGGCGATGAACGACAAAAATTTTTCCATACTTTTCCGTTAAAATATCATAAAGATTTGGTATCGCCCGGGCAAATCTATCAGGAATGCTCAAAACACCAGCAGGTTTGTTCAAAACTACAAAATCATCATCTTCATAAATTATCTCAACTTCCTCAACTCCCTCTTTTGACTTCATGGCAGGCAAAAAATTTATTTTTGATTGAAAACTAAAAATTTAAACTAATGCAAAATTCAATTCCCCTTGAAGATGGGTCTAATTCAGGTTTAATGCTTATATTAGATTTTTTAGAAAGTATAAGTGCATCAATTGCACTTGCGAAGTGATTTACAACTACGAAAACGACGGCGAATTTCGCATAATACCTTATCGCACGACTTTTCATCCTTATATCCTTATACCTTTGCCTTGAACCATCACTATCCCACCACCAGTAAAATTTATTAACATCGTAAAGTTTATCATATTCCCGATCCCTTCCCTTCCTTTGATTGTAATCGTAAACACTTTTGTAATTTTCAATGTTTGCAAAAAAGTCATTGTCTTTTCCTGTTGGGTCAACCCCAGCGTGAAGGACAGCGAAATTTACAGCATCATCATTAAGCCATTTTCCATATTCGTTCATACCAAAGTAAACAAGCCAAAGCGAAATCTCAGAGATAAGAAAATACTTGCCGACATCAAACCTTTCCACATATGCTTGCCCAAGCCCCGGAACAACCAATGAAAGCCCAAACGCAAGCGCAGGGCTTTTCTCATTTTGCTTACCTAAAACTATAAACTCCCTAATTTTGAACTTATCCAGATCCCCTGCAAAAACGATATTGAAAACAAATAAAAGTAAAAAAATTTTTTTCATCTAAACATCAAAAATTTTATCTTGAAGTTACATATCTCAATGCAAGTTTAACAAGCTCCTCAACCGTGAACTCTCTTTTTTCATTTTCTTTTAACGCAAGGCGTATCGCTTTTTCCGCAGCCTGACGAGTAAATCCAAGCGACACAAGAGCAAGCAAAGCCTCGTTGCGAACCTCAACTTGATCGGCAGTAATAAGTTCAGCTTTTCTTCCAGCAAACTCAACTTTAGTAAGTTTATCACGAAGCTCAACTATAATCCTTTCAGCTGTCTTTTTACCAACGCCCGGAATTGAAACAAGAGCTGAAATATCACCACGCATGATTGAATCTTTAAGCTCATCTACACTCATACCCGACATTATCGCCTGCGCCATCTTCGGTCCAATTCCCGATACAGAAATTAACATCTTAAAAAACTCCCTCTCCTCAACGCTTGAAAAACCATATAGCATCATTTCTTCTTCGCGAATGACAAGATAAGTGTAAAGTTTTGCACTTGAACCAACCTCGCCAACTTTGTCATACACGGTCACAGGTATATTCACAAGATAATAAACTCCACCGACATCAAGCACGACATCAGTTGGGGTTTTATTCACAACTTTCCCTTCAAGTGCAAATATCATCTTTTTCTTCGTTTTGATTTTATCTCCAAAGCTTCAGACAAAAATTCCGGATGTGCCTTTAAAAATGCTTTCCAATCACGATATCTCACACGCTCAGGGATAATAGTGCGATTTATATGGCAAATTGCTATAGCAAGTGCATCCGAAACATCATAAAATTCAGGAAAACTTTTCAAACCCAATATCGCCCTGACCATAAACTGAACCTGTTCCTTTGTAGCATTCCCTCTACCAACGACAGCTTTTTTAACCTCTCGCGGGGTATATTCAAAAACCGAAATCCCCGAATTAACAGCTGAAAGTATCACAACACCACGAACATGCCCTATTTTAAACGCCGATTGAAAATTTTTACCGTAAAAAGCAGTCTCTATAGCAAGCTCAGTCGGATGATGCAAACTTATAATCTCGCTAACTCTATCATATATCTTTTTCAACCTTGTGTAAAAAGCTTCACCTTCATCAACTTTTATAACGCCGTAATCAACAGGAACTAAATTATTTTTATCAGGCTGAACCATAATTACACCATAACCAGTGATGTTGCTTCCAGGGTCTATCCCAAGAACAATCATTAAAATTCACCCAAAAAAATTTTTAAACTCCCATTTGCTTGCTGTATTCAGCAAGGACACTATCGTCAATCTCAAAATTAGCATAAACATTTTGAACATCATCATGGTCCTCAAGCGCCTCAAGAAGCTTAAGAAGAAGTTGAGCATCCTTGCCTTCAACTTTAACGGTTGTCTTAGGCAACATCCTCACCTTTGCATCGTCAATTTTAACATTGTTCTTTTCCAAAGCCTCACGCACACCCTCAAGATTTTCAGGAGCAGTTATCACTTCATAGAAAGTATCATAAGTTTTCAAATCCTCCGCACCAGCATCAAGTATAATCGCCATTATCGTATCCTCATCATATTCTTTTGGAATTTGAACTACCCCTTTCCTCTCAAAAATCCACGCAACTGAACCAGCTTCACCAAGACTCCCATTGTGCCTGTTTAAAATGTTCCTTATCTCGGCAACAGTTCTGTTTTTATTATCTGTTGTTGATTCAATGTAAAGTGCAACTCCTCCAGGACCATAACCTTCATATACGACCTCTTCATAAGCTACGCCAGGAAGTTCACCCGTTCCTCTCTTTATCGCTCTCTCAATGTTTTCCCATGGCATATTCGCCGCTTTCGCATTTTGAATTGCGATTCTCAATCGTGGATTCGTATCAGGATTTCCACCGCCCTGCTTAGCTGCGATCATTATCTCTCTGATAAGCTTTGTAAAAAGTTTTCCTTTTTTTGCATCAATAGCCGCCTTTTTGTGCCTTATTTGATGCCACTTTGAATGTCCTGACATAAATTTACACCTCCTGTATTTTTAATTTAAATCTTTAACTTTAAGTTGAATCACTTGCTGTCCGTTCCAATTTCCTTCATCAAATGTAAAAACGATGCTAACTTTACCTTTACTCACAACTTGACTGTATAAATCACCAAGCCCATATGCAACAGCATCAATAACAACGCCATTTGTTTTAATTTTAAACTTCAAATGATCGCTTTGATTGCTTCCAAAAGTTTTAACATCAAAAACAGCAACATCGTTAGCAAGGAAAACGGGCTCGGGATTACCCGGACCATAAGGTTCTAAACCTTTCAATAACTTCCAATAATCGTAAATTGACTTTGCGACATCGTTTATGTCAACAATTGCATCAATGTTTATCTCACGAATCAGCATATCATCCGTTAGAACTTCGTCAGCGAACTTATTTATCGCCGTTCTAAAATCCTCAAGCTTTTCCATATTCAAAACCATTCCAGCTGCATGTTTATGCCCACCAAATTGAAGAAGAAACTCTTCACACTTTCTCAAAGCCCGATAAATATCAAAATTAGGTATGCTTCTTGCTGAACCTTTCAAAATACCCTCAGCCGAAGTCAAAAGTATCGCAGGTCTATAATACCTATCAACTATTTTTGAAGCAACAATCCCTATAACTCCCTGATGCCAATTTTCATTATAAAGAACAAAAACTTTATCTTTAATCCCGTTTCTTTCAATCATTTGAACTGCCTCTTCAAAAGCTTTTCTATCAAGAGCTTGTCTTCTTTCATTTTCCTTATGAAGCTCATCAGCCCACACGGTTGCGGAACTGTAATCACTGCTTATCAAGAACTCAATAGCTCTTGTCGCATCCCCAAGTCGCCCAACTGCATTTATTCTTGGAGCAATGATAAATCCAATGTGCCACACATTAACCTTTTTCCCCCTTAACCCAGCTCTTTCAAGAAGCGCAAGAAATGAAACGCGCGGATTCGCTGAATTTAAAAGCTCAAGCCCATATTTAACAAGAACTCTATTCTCATCAATAAGCGGAACTATATCAGCCGCAGCTGCAACAGCAACATAGTCAAGATATTGAAATGGATCTATTTCAACTTTAAAAGTTTTTTGCAAAGCTTGAATTAACTTAAAAGCAACCCCACATCCAGAAAGATATTTGAACGGATATGAACAAGTCTCTTTCAAAGGGTCAAGAACAGCATAAGCATCAGGAATATTTTCCCCAGGCTCATGATGATCACAAACTATCACATCAATCCCAAGCTCTTTAGCATACTTTATTTCATTTACGGCTGTAATACCACAATCAACCGCTATCATGACAGAAGCACCCTTCTGATAAGCCCTCTCAATTCCAACTTTTGAAATCCCATAACCTTCCTTAAATCTATCAGGAATGTAAACTTCAACATCCGCTCCAATCTCTTTAAGAAAAAGGTAAAGCATTGAAGCTCCAGTTGTCCCATCAACATCATAATCCCCATAAATTAAAATTTTCTCTCTACCAAGAAAAGCCTTGTAAATTCTATCAACCGCCTTATCCATATCTTCCATTAAAAATGGATCGTGAAGCTCATTTAAACTTGGATTAAAAAATTTCTCCATTTTTTCTTTTGTGTCAATTCCTCTTGCGACAAGAACTCTTGCGATCGGTTCCGGTATTTTTGCTTCACTTGATAGTTGAATGACTTTTTCAGGATTTTTAACTTCAGCTATTTTCCACTTATTTCTCAATTTATATCACCTTTTAATTTATTTCAAAATGCCGGTGCAGGTCTATAAGCCAAATTCTGTCTTTCCCGTTTTACGGGAGAGGCAGTTATTTCTCTTTGCGACCCACCCGAGAGTCCTCTGCCAAAGGCAGAGCCGAGGCGGGCAACCTCGGTCCCGTTCACACCTGAACAGGAGTCCTCTCTTATTTGGTCTTGCTCCATAAGGGGTTTACCCTGCTCCTGATATCGCTATCGGGACGGTGGGCTCTTACCCCACCTTTTCACCCTTACCCCGACTTAAAAAGTCGGGGCGGTATCTTTTCTGTGGCACTTTCCATTTCCAGCGGATCTGGCCACTGGAATTCCCAGTTGCCTGGGACTTAACGCCCTATGGAGTTTGGACTTTCCTCCCTCCAGCACCTTAAACAAGTGCCAGAGAGCAACTGCCCGACCTGCACCGGCTTACTTTACACTCTCAACTGCTTCCTTGTAAACTTCATCCGAAATCAAAATTCTACCACACGACTCACAAGTATAAATTTTATTATTCTGCCATATCTCAACAAGTCGCTGAGCAGGAACACGAGCCCCACAACCTCCACAACTGCCATTGTTAACCGGAACAACCGCCTGCGTCCCTAAAGCTTCCCTAACCCTCTCATACCTTTTAAGAAGCATAGCATCAACATCCTTAACAAATTTCTCCCTTACTTTCAAAAGCTTTTGCTCCTCACCTTTTATCTCACTGTTAATCTCCTCAAGCTCCATCTGCTTCTCCTCAAGCTCCTCACGCAACTTCCTAACATCCTTTTCATAACTTTCTATACTTTCCTCAAGCTCTTTTTGTTGTGTAATTAATTGAGCCCTTCGCTCCTTTAACTCCTCAATTCTCTCTTCCGCCTCACTTATCTGTTTCTGCAAAGCATCGTACTCACGATTTGACTTCACCTGAGTCAACTGCTTCTTCCACTTCTTTATATTCTCTTTAAGCATGTCTGTATCAGAATTGATGCTATCAATTGCTTCAATTACACTCTTAAGCATATCCTTTGACCGCCGCAGCTCTTCCTCAAGCTTTTCAACTTCCTCACTTAGCGACTCAATTTCAGCAGGTAAATCGCCTCTTCTCCCCGCAATTTCTTCAAGCTTGTTGTCAATTATTTGAAGCTTATACAGAGCGACAAGTTTCTTTTTCAATTCCACAACCTTAAATTAATTTTTTATTTGATAATAAAAAAGTGCACCCTACTGAGTGCACTTTTACAATTAAAAACTCTTTATCCCGACAAATACGATGTGAAATTTTTATTTTCCGGCTCAACTCCCAAGTAAACTTGCAACTAATTTTTTTATTTGAAAATATAATAATTGCAATCTAAAAAAACAAATTTACCCCCAAACCCAATTAAAATTAAAAACCCTCCCCATAACAGGGAGGGCAAAATTTAAAATACACGAGTTGAAAATTCCGCAAGCAAACGCTCAAGATTAACATTAGCTCTGCCATCATTAAGAGAGATCTTCTGCAAAGCCGGCGGATTATCAAAATAACTTGAAACCACACCAGATATTCGCTCCTCATAACTTGGAACATGTTCGTTAATGTAAAATATACCAATTGGAATCCTATCGCCCCACTCAAGCGACTTCTCAATAATTTGAACCCACTTCCGATTTAGCTCATCAGCATTATCCGGCTCATGAACATATGGGTCATATCCCGTCTCCTCAAGCTTGTAAATTCTTGGAATAGGCTTACCAGTTACTGGATCAATTCTATCCTTACCCGAATACCAATCCTTTGTGTTTATGTCGTTATATGTCGGACAAGGCTGAAGAACATCAACGAAAGCAAGCCCGTTGTGAAGAATTGCTTTCTTGATTATCTCCTTTAAATGTTTAACTTCATAAGCATAACCTCTGGCAATAAATGTATAACCCGAAACTAAAGCAAGAGCGATCGGATTAATAGCATCGTTTATGTTTGGTTTTGGTAGAGATTTCGTCTTCATGCCAAGCTTAAGTGTCGGAGACGCCTGCCCCTTTGTTAAACCGTAAACTGCGTTGTTGTAAACAATGTAGGTTAAATTAACATTTCTCCTCCCCGTGCTTACGAAATGCCCAACACCAATGCCAAGCCCATCACCATCACCTCCAACAACTACAACATTTAAGTCAGGATTTGCCAACTTAGCACCAATTGCAAATGGAACAGCCCTACCATGAAGCGTGTGAATTCCATAAACATTTACATAATGCGGTGTCTTACCAGAGCAACCAATCCCAGAAAATATAACTGCTTTATGTCTCGGAATCCCAAGCTCAAATAAAGCCATCTGCACAGATTGAAGTATACCAAAATCACCACACCCAGGACACCAATCGTTGTGTATATCTGTTTTGTATTCATCAAGAGTTAACTTTTTGACTTCATCTATCTTAATCGCCATGATTCAATACCTGTATTTTATTTGCTTTGTTTTCAAGAATTAATTTTAAAGCAGTATAAACCTCACTCAACGACATAGGTCTTCCATTATACTTTAAAACATAAAAATCTATATCCCTCAAAATTTCACGCTTTACAATTGAACCAAATTGCCCAGTTTTATTATGCTCAATATCAATCAAAAACCTCGAACCACCGATAAGTTTCACCACAAGTTTTTTCGGGAAAGGATGAAGTAATTTAACCTGAATAAACTTCAATTTGTATCCCTCCGAACTCAACTTCTCCATCGCGTCAAGTATCGCCCCTTTAGTTGAACCCCAACTTAAAACAACATATTCAGCATCATAATCACCATAAACTAAAGCTTTATCTTCATCCTCAATCTCATTAAGAGCTAACTCAAGTTTCTTCATCCTTTTATCAACCATCATTGTTCTAACCTCATGGTCTTCGGTTATATGACCAAGTTCATCATGTTCATCACCTGTATTCCAAAATATCGCATTTTCAGTTCCAAGCTTAACCCTCGGTGAAACTCCCGTTTCTGTAAATTTAAACCTTTTGTAAACACCATCATTGAAAGCCTCAACTAATTCCCCTCTATCTATTTTAACTTTTGACACATCAAATCTCTTAACAGTCGCTATTGAATTTGCCATAGCTTTATCAATCAAATGAATAACAGGGGTTTGATATCTTTCTGCAAAGTTAAAAACTTTAGCAACATCATAAAATATCTCTTCAATATCACCAGACGCATAAACAATTCTTGGAAATTCACCATGCCCAGCATAAACTGCAAAAAGCAAATCTTCCTGACTATGCCTGGTCGGAAGCCCAGTTGAAGGTCCACCCCTTTGGTAAAGCGTGACAACTACTGGAACTTCATTCATCCCAGCCCATCCAAGTCCCTCAGCCATGAGGGAAAAGCCAGGACCCGATGTAGCCGTAGAAGCTCTAACACCAGCAAGCCCCGCTCCAATTGCCATAGTTATCGCTGCAATCTCATCTTCAGTTTGAACCACGACAATTGAACCTTTATCACCATCAACCACATCAAAAACTGCATTGTCTTCAAGATAAACACTCTCATCCGAAGCTGGCGTTATTGGGTAATAAGATTGAAATCTGCAACCTCCAGCTATCTTGCCAAGAGCAGACGCTTGATAACCCTGAACAATTATCAAATCCTCATCTCCTTTGACAGGTTCAAGCTTATAACCAGTCCTTTCAAAATTCTCAAGGACATGTTCATAAATAAACCTTGCTGACTCAACATTCAAGTCTGCAACTTTTTTCTTCGCTTTAAAAACATATTTTATCGCCTCAACGACAAAATTGAAATCATACTCAAGCAAAGCAAGCGAAGCTGCAACAGCCATAACATTTATCATCACATCCATCCGTGCAATCTGAGGATTGTTAAGTCTGATGGCAAGCTCCTCAAGAAGTTTAGAATAATGAATACCGTAAACGAAGATATTATTTCTTACAGCATAATCAATCACATCTTTAACACTGAAACCAACACCATTGTTAGAAAGAAAATCTTTAATCCTTCTATTCGCAGGCTTATCAATAGTTGGAATTTTATCAACCGTGATATTTTCTCGAGTCGTATCGTAAATTACCACACCACCAGGGACAACCTTATGTATATGCCTAAAAAGGGTTTCGGGGTCAAATGTGACAAGAAAATCAATCTCATCAAGGTGAGATCTTATCGGCTTTGAATCAACCCTAACAACATAATTGCTATGCTCACCTTTTATGTTTGAATGATATTCTCTCTTCCCAAACACATAAAGTCCACCATAAGCACAAGCCCTTGAAAAAATATTTGCCCCCGAATCAACCCCACTTCCTTGAGGACCGCCGATCAACCAGGATAACTGATTTATCTTCATTTCCATTTTTCTCAGTTTAGTTTTAGATTAAGTCAAATTTTTAAAAAATATAACAAATGCCACCATAACTTGGTTTCTCAACTTCTCTTTTTTACCCCGTCGTATTCATAAACTTCAATCTATCCTTGAAAGGTTCATCCCTATTTGAAAAATCTGGCTGATAAAAATCAGGTGCTTCCTCAAAATCTTGAACCCAACCATTTTCAAAACCAAACTCATCAAGTAAATCAAGAACAGCAACATATTCGCTTAACCTTACCCTCCTTGAAATAAGCGGATATTCAAAAGCTTTATTCGTTGGATAATACTGCGACATAATGCTTAAAGTCACATCAATCCCAAGTTCCTTAGCAATCCATTCCAAAGTCTCACGGCTTCCAGCAATGTCATTAGGCAAAATCAAATGTCTTATAATTAAACCTCGCTTTAAAACTCCATCTTCAATTACAAGCTCACTCCCAACTTGTCTCCACATCTCCTTAACTGCCATCCGGGAATACTTAACATAATTTTTAATCTTTGAATATCTCCACGTCATCTCATCACTGCTATACTTCAAATCAGGAAGATAAATGTCAATTATACCATCAAGAAGTCTCAAGACTTCAACTGAATCATAAGCATTTGTGTTGTATACAAGCGGTAGCCTCAGCCCATTTTCAACAGCGATATAAAGAGCTTTCACAATCTGCGCAACAAAATGTGTCGGCGATACAAGCCCAATGTTATGACATCCCTTATCCTGAAGCTCAAGCATTATTTCAGCAAGCCGTTCAAATGACACTTCGTTTTTAATTTCAACTTTCCAATTTTGACTAATTTGATAATTTTGACAATAGACACATCTCATATTGCAATTGCCGAAAAATATATTCCCCGCCCCATTCACTCCAACCAACAACGGTTCTTCACCAAAGTGCGGAGTATAAGCTGAAACAATAGGTTTATATCCAGAATAACATCTCGCTATTTGACCTTTTAATCTATCAACACCACAATTATGCGGGCAAAGCGTGCATCTTTCAAGCATTGATTCAAGTATTTCAACTCGCTTTTTAAGCTCTCCCGTTTCGTATAACTTGACATACGATGGGACAAACATTTACTTCAAGATCTTTTGTTTTTAAATCCTTGACATTCTTCTTGCATTATTTATTGGCAAAAGTTCCTTCATATTTTCAATAATGTATCCAATTTCATCCCTCAACTCAAAATAATATCTCAATTCAACCTCCCTATGTTTTAACTCTTCTTCTTTTTGAACTCTCTTATCCGCACCTTCAAGTTTATAAGTCTGTTCTATCATCTCATTAAAAAATCTTCGCCCACCACCTTTGAAAACATCCACTTGAGTTTGTGTCCATTGAATTACATCATAAATAAGTTCGTATATTTCATAAACATCTGACGCGGTAGGATTACCAAGTAAAACCTTCAAAAGAAACTCAAATTTTTCAACTGAAGCCCCACCATGACCTGCGACATAAGACAAATACGCTCTCAAAAATCCCTCACGCCAATCTTCTTTCCAAAATCTATCCCTCAAAATCGCTTTAACTTTATCACTCTCATTAGGAAAAACAATTTCAATCGCACGAGAAAGTTGTTTTGAAGGCTGACAATCAAGGTTAAGAAGTTTAACATATCTTCTCAAATTTACAGAATTTAACGGCATCGTGAACTCTTTTCTAACGACTTCATCTCCATTTTTAAAACTTACATAAAAATTTGCCACTAACTTTTTACCTTCAAGCTGATTTATAATTTCATCAATATCCTCGCTCTTTACATCAACATCATCAAGAATTTTTGAAAACATCGCTTTATCTGAAATCCCTGGCGTAAACATAGGCGAAAATAAAATATCAATCTCATAATCTTCAAGATTCCTAACATCACTAAAAAATTTATCAATTTGGTCAAGGGTATACGAATAATGCGAAAGTATATAATTCAGAACCTGCTCAGTTAGTTGTCTCGGTTTAGTTAGATTTTCCTCTATCATTTGAATGATCTTTTCCTTCATTTTTTATTCCGTTGTTAGTTTTAAATTGTTAAGTTCATAAATTACGCCTAAAATCTCATTTCTTATTTTCTCCTTGAAATTTTCATCCGTGATTTTATGCCCTTTCACATCAAGGACATAAAAAGAATCAACTATTCCATCTGTTCGCGTTGCAATTTTAGCGAAGTAGATATTCAAACCAAGTTCCGACATCTTTCTTGAAACTTTATACAGAAATCCAAGTGAATCAGGAGCAAAGACATCAATGACAGTATAATCTCTTGAATCTTCAAATTCAACAGCTATCTTTACATCCCTTCTCGTGTTTTCAATTTTTCTTTTCCATTTTCTCCTGTGCCTTTCAAAAAGTTCATCAAGGTTGACAAGTCCATTGAACACATCGTTCAAATCGCGCTCTATTTTTCTGCATTGTTCAGCGCTCAACTCAACCCCAGAGACATAATCAAAAACTCTAAATTTATCTATCACAATGCCATCTTTCCTCGTGAAAATTTTAGCGTCAAATATATTGGCATCATTCGCTGAAAGCACACCACAAATGCTCGCAAGCACAAAAGGAGCATCGGTTGTTATGACGGTTATCTCTGTATATCCATCCCTATGCGAAAAAATAACATCAACTTTTTTATCGCCACCTATTGCAATTTTAGATATATGCTCACTTATCTCTGAGTCAGTAAATGAAGCTAAGTAAGAGTCATCCTCAATTAAATTTTCAAAGTGATTTTCAACTGCTTCTCGCTCAACCTTGTGAGAAAGCGACAATATAATAGATTCAATTCTCCTCGCTGAACTTTCCTCTATGAATTCGTAAATTTCATCAATTGTTAACTTATTCTCAATAACTGGTCTTGCAAGCATGTAAATTTCCTCAAGAAGTTGCGCTTTCCAGCTTGTCCAAACCTCCGGGTTAACAGCAGAAAGATCGGCATAAGTTAAAACATAAAGCATGTCAATCAATTCCACCTTATCAAAATTTGAAGCAAATGAAAACAGCATCCCTGGTTCATAAAAATTTCGCCTAAAGGCAACTTGTTCCATCAAAAGATGATTCTTAACCAAAAAACAGACATCATCAATCGCATCATAATTTATGCGCGCTAAAAAATTCTTTGCGATTTCAGCACCAAACTCACTATGCCCATCAATTTTCACTGCTTTACCCGAATCGTGAAATAATATCGCAAGATAAAGAATATCTTTTCTCCTCAAACTTCTAAAGATATCCCCAAGCCTTGAGGTCTCAAACTCAAGCATTTCAGCATTTCTTATAGCTTTCAATGTATGCTCGTCAACAGTGTAATAGTGATAAACGCTATGCTGAAACAACCCGACTAAAGCCCCAAATTCAGGAATATATCTGCCAAGTATTCCAAGTTCATTCATCAATTCAAGCGTTGATGCGACTTCACCTTTTGAATTAAAAATCTCAAGAAAAATTTTATCAACTTCCCTTGCATTTGGATAATCAAACTTATCCCGACTATCAAGTATCGCCAACTTTAAATCATTATCAAAATCGGCACCGGTTTTTGACTTGTAAAGAAAAGCTTTAAAAACTGCGATAGGTGTTAAAGTTTTTCCCGTGAAAATTATTCGGCATCCATCACAAATTGAAAAGTCTTCATCAAGCAATTCAACAAGGTTAAACTTTACATTCTCATTTTTACTTTCAAACTTTGAAATGAAAGTCTTATTCAAGTTAAAAATCTCCCTTGCCCTCAAATAATAATCACGCATAAAAACCTCAACGCCCTTCTCCCCAAATTTTTCGGCATACCCAAGCCCCGATGCAACTTTCCTTTGCAAGTTAAAATCAAGCGTATCAGTTATACCTTCTGAGGCAAAGTGAAGCTCAATTCTCGTTTTAAGCATAAATTCAAAAGCTTCAACGACTGAAATAAATTGTTCTTGAGATATCATCTTTTTATCAGCCATCAACTTAAGCATGCTAACGCAAGCTGAAACATCACCTCGCAATTCCCAAAAATCTGGGTCAACAATTCTTAGAATCCAAAGCATCGTGTGAATGTCCCTTAACCCCCCAGCACTTTTCTTAACATTTGGCTCAAGAAGTTTTACCGAATTCCCATATCTTTGATGTCTTAACTTATTGTTTTCAATTATCTCATAAATAAAATTATCCGAATCCTCACTAAAAGATTCTTTTTTCACCTTTTGAATAAAAAGGTCAAACAAATCTTTGTCCCCACAAATAAACCTTGATTCAAGAAGCGCCGTCCTTGATTCAACATCTTTCACAAATATCTCAACACATTCGTCAATCGTCCTATAGCTATGCCCTATATTCATCCCTAAATCCCACAAACGCTGGAAAAAATCTATCGCAAGAATGTCAATCTTCTTATCCTTTGATTCAACGAGAAACACAATATCAATGTCAGATTTCGGACAAAGCTCAACGCGCCCATATCCACCTGTTGCAATTAACGCATAAGATTTGTCCAAAGGCAAGGTATCAGCGATGTAAGTTATAAAAGAATCAAGCGAAAATGTCAACATTCGTGCAATTTCAAAGGAACTTCCACCGCTTCTGTGAAATTTTTTGGCTTCTTCAAAATCTATTCCAAGTCCTGTTTTCATTTTCACAAATTTTAAGGCTTTTGTTTGCTTAAAGTTATTCAAAATTTTTCTATTTTCAGAATTAAATTTTTAAATTTATCAAAAAGCGCCCGATAAAATATGCTAAAAGAAATCAAACTTTGCAAAGTTTCGGATATAAAATCAGGAAAAGCAAAAGCATTCAAAATAGATGATTTTGAAATCGCCGTCATCAATTTAAATTCAAAATTTTTTGCCCTCTCAAACATCTGCCCACATCAGCACACTAAGATCGTCAACGGCTCTGATGCAATAATTGAAGGCGAAAACATAGTCTGCCCGATGCACGGATGGACATTTGAAATAAAAACAGGTAAACCTGTTTACGGTTCAGGACAATTAAAGAAATTTGACATTGAAGTTAAAAATGACGAAATATGGGTTAAGTTAAGTGATGGACAAATTTGAGTTAACGCGGGAAATAAAAAAGAAAGCGATTGAAATTGGATTTTCAAAAGTTGGCATCGCAAAAGCTGAAAAACTTGAAAATGAAGCAGTGCGACTTTCCGAATGGCTTGCGAGAGGATTTCATGCGGATATGTTTTGGATGGAGAAAAATTTTGAAAGAAGAGTAAACCCACAAAATATACTTCCAGAGGCAAAGTCGGTAATTTGTGTCGCATTGAACTATTTCCAAAAAATCCCAGAAGCTGGAAATGAAAAAGGGGAAATTTCAATTTACGCGCTTGGGATAGATTATCACTTGATTTTGAGCTCAAAACTTGACAAATTGCTTGGGTTCATCCGTGAAATCATTCCAGATGTTAAAGCAAGAATTTATGTTGACACTGGACCAGTTATGGAAAAGTCCTGGGCTATAAGAGCAGGGCTTGGGTGGCTGGGTAAACACACAAATCTGATAACAAAGGAATTTGGCTCGTGGGTTTTTCTCGGAGAAATAATCGGCGACATTGAGCTTGAATACGACGAACCTATGGCTGACTTCTGTGGAAGATGCACAAGATGCATAGATGCCTGCCCGACTGGCGCAATAATTGAACCCTATGTCCTTGATTCAAACAGATGCATATCCTACTGGACAATTGAATATAAAGGTGAAAGTTTCCCACAAGATTTAAGAGAAAACTTCAAAAACTTAATTTTTGGCTGCGATATATGCCAAGAAGTTTGCCCCTGGAATTTAAAATTTCAAAAGGAGACATTTGTTAACGAATTTACCCCTTTTGATTACAATATCAATCCCAACTTAATTGAGCTTTCAAAGCTAAAAGAAGATGAATTTAAATCACTTTACAAATTCAGCCCGATTAAAAGGGCAAAATTTTCAGGCTTTATGAGAAATGTTAAAAATGCGATTAGGAATTTTGTCATCTATAAAATTTTAAATCTTGATTTTGAATGCGCTATATTTGACCTTGATGGTGTAATTGCAGATACATATTCACTTCATCGCCGATCGTGGGGGAAAATATGTGAAAGATTTGGTCGTAATTTGAGCGACGATGAATTTAAGAAAATTATATTTGGAAGACGAGGTGAGGAAAGTGCGAAAATTTTATTTGATTGGAAAATCACAGATGAACAAGCGAAGGAAATAGGTTTTAAAGTTGATGAAATTTTCAGAGATATAGCTCGTGGGAGATTAAAGCCCGTTGATGGTTCAATTGAGTTTGTAAACTTTTTAAAAGATAATGGTAAAAAAATAGCTCTTGCAACATCTGCGCCCGATGAAAATGTTGAACTTATATTTAATGAGCTCAACCTTCACGGCTTGTTTGATGTGGTTGTAAGTTCAAAGGATGTTTCGCAAGGGAAACCATCTCCCGATATCTTCATCCTTGCTTGTGAAAAGCTTGCTTGCAAGCCGAACGAATGCATCGTATTTGAGGATTCCATCGCTGGGCTAATCGCTGCAAAAAGTGCTAATATGTTCGCTATTGGCGTTGAAACAACTTTAACGGAAAAAGAGTTATTAAATTATGCTGATTTCTCAATTAAAAACTTTACTGAATTAACGAGAAAAGTAAAACAAAAGGTGGCGAAAAAATGCAACCAATTGAACACAAAAAGCTCGTAATTATCGGTTCAGGACCTGCTGGATTGACAGCAGCAATCTATGCAGCGCGTGCAGAACTTGAACCCCTCGTCTTTGAAGGCTCACAACCTGGAGGTCAGCTGATGCTTACAACAGAGGTTGAAAATTTCCCCGGATTCCCGAAGGGAATTCAAGGACCGGAGCTTATGCAACTTATGCGTGAGCAGGCTGAAAGATTCGGAGCTAAACTTGAAATGCTTGATGTGACAAAAGTTGATTTTTCTTCAAGACCATTTAAAATTTGGGCTGATGAGGACCTTTATACTGCAGATGCAGTGATAATTGCAACTGGTGCCTCGGCAAAATGGCTCGGGCTTGAATCAGAACAAAAGCTTCGTGGATTTGGCGTCTCAGCTTGTGCAACATGCGATGGTTTCTTCTTCAAAGATAAAGAAGTCGTCGTGGTCGGAGGCGGAGATACAGCAATGGAAGAAGCACTTTTTTTGACCAGATACGCAAGCAAAGTAACGATAGTCCACAGAAGGGACAAGCTAAGAGCATCAAAGATAATGCAAAACAGAGCAATGAAAAATCCAAAGGTAACCTTCATCTGGAACTCCGTTGTTGAGGAAGTTTACGATGTGGAACAAAAGAAGGTAACAGGCGTAAGATTAAAAAATGTCCTTACAGGAGAGACGATGGATTATAAATGCGATGGTCTATTCATTGCGATTGGACATAAACCCAATACTGAGATTTTCGCTGGTCAAATTGAAATGGATGAAACCGGATACATAATCACAAAACCTGGCTCAACTCGAACGAGCGTCCCTGGGGTATTTGCAGCTGGGGATGTGGCGGATAAGGTTTATCGCCAGGCGATAACAGCTGCCGGGGCAGGCTGTATGGCTGCGCTTGATGCGATAAGGTATCTTGAATCCCTGCACGATTAAATTTGTTTGATTTGAGATTTTTGTTTATTTTGATTTTAGAAGACTAATAAAATTTGGTTCAAAGGTGAACTATTGGGACTTTGAAGACAAGGACGAATTCGAAGAATTTTCGGAGCAAGATAAAATAAATCAATATGAGAAGTTTCTGCAAAGCTCCGAGGGTGCTTATATGCATACGGATATCGTTGAGGAATTGATTGATCTTTACATACTTTCAGGTCAATATGAAAAAGCCCTATCCCATGCTCAGAAACTAATAGAAATTTTCCCATACAATGCAGATTACTGGATAAGGCGTGGCGTAATTTTAAATAACTTATCAGACTATGAAAAAGCCCTCCTATCATTTCACAAAGCTCTTATGCTAAACCCAAACGAGTCCGATGCCTGGGTAAACATGGCTATAACATTTGAAAATATGGATAAACTTGAAGAAGCACTTGAATGTATAGAAAGAGCAATTGAGATACAGCCAACCAACCTTGATTTCCTACGCATCAAGGCTGAACTTCTTGAAAAAACTGGCAAATACGAACAGGCGGTCAACCTTTTAAAGCAAATAACAGAAACGGAACCAAATAACAAAAACGACCTTTTAAGGCTTGCGAATTGCTACGAAAAGATGGGTAAATATGAAAATTTAATTGAAGTGATTGACAAATGTCTTGAAATTGACCCTTATGACCACGAACTTTGGTATAAAAAAGGCATCGCCCTTGCAAAAAAAGAGCAAGATGTCAAAGCTATTGAAAGCCTTGATATGGCTTTAGTGATAAAAGAAGATTTCACAAATGCACTTGAGCTAAAAGCTGAGCTTTTATTTAAAATTGGACGCTACATTGAGTCGCTTGAAGCTTTTAAACAACTCCTAAAACATCAAGCAAACTCGGAACTTGCGCTGTTTTACATTGGACACATAAACGCAAAGCTTGGGCAATATCGCGAGGCGATTAAGTATTACAATCAATTGATAAAGTTAAATCCTCAAAACTACATGGTTTATTACGCTCGTGGATATTGTTATGAAGCAATTGGAAACTATAAAAGAGCACTTGCAGATTACACAACTGCTGTAAATTACAACCCTCAAATACCAGAGATATGGGAAGCAAAGGCGGACCTTGAATATGAAATTGGGAAATTTAGTGAAGCTTTATCAAGTTATATGATGGCAATAAAATTAAATCAAAATAACCCAGAACCATGGGTCGGAGCTGGAATGACATATGAGCAGTTAGGCAGATATAGAGAAGCAGCACAGGCATATTACAACGCTATACAAATAAACCCAAGATATGCAGACCCATACTATCAAATAGGTAGACTATTTCTTCTCGCAAATATGCCCGATGAAGCGAAAACATATTTTCTAAGAGCATTTGAACTTGATAGTTCAAAAATTGACGAATTTGAAGACGAATTCCCAGAGCACAAGAAATACTTGAAGAAATGGATAAAAAAATAACCGAATTCAAGAGCCTGTACTTAGCTTAAGATGTAAAAAATTTTTTCAAGGGGGTTATGGAAATAAACGCTGAAACTAAAATAGTTGGACTTATTGGACATCCGATTTTTCATTCTTTTTCTCCCTTTATTCATAATCTTGCTTTTGAAATCACTGGGTTGAATTACAGATATTTAACTTTTGATGTTTTGCCCGAAAATTTGAAAGATGCCTTAAAAGGGATAATTGCGCTTGGGATAAAAGGAGCAAATGTCACGATTCCACATAAAGAAGCTGTCATTGAAAATCTTGACAGCGTCTCACCAGAAGCGCGGATAATTGGTGCTGTAAACACAATCGTCAATGAAAACGGAAGATTGACGGGATATAACACAGATGTTTATGGTTTCACGGAATCATTGAAAGAATATAAAGATTTAATCGCGAATACGCCCGTTTTTATATTTGGTGCTGGTGGCTCTGCAAGAGCAGTAATTTACTCTTTAATCACAACTTTTCAACCCGAAAGAATAGTTATAGCAAATAGAAACATTTCAAGAGCTGAGGGGCTTGCGCGCTACTTCTCACAAGTTTTCGGCTACAAAATTGAAGCTAAGGAACTATTCTACCCCGATATAGCTGGGGACATTAAATCGTCACGCTTAATAATTAACACAACGCCTGTTGGCATGCATCCAGAGATAAACGATTCACTTATTCAAAACGATGAAATTTTTCACGAAGGTCAAATCGTTTATGACCTTGTTTATAATCCGCTGATGACGAAACTTTTAAAGCTCGCAAAAAGTAAGGGAGCGGAGACGATAAGTGGAATTGAAATGTTAATTTTACAAGCTAGTAAATCTTTTGAATTGTGGACAGGGAAAGAGATGCCAACAGCAGAGATAAAAAAGTTTTTGCTTCAAAAGTTAAAACTAAGAAAAAGAAAAAAATGACGCTTCAAGATAAATACATCAAACTTCGTGAAATAATTAAAGAAATGGGCTCCGTGGTCATTGGCTTTTCAGGTGGCGTTGATAGCACTCTGCTCGCAAAAGTTGCTTACGATGTCTTAAAAGATAAAGCAATCGCAGTTATAGGCAAATCTGAAACATATCCTGAAGATGAGATAAACGAAGCCATAAAACTTGCTGAGATGATAGGGATTAGATATAAAATTGTTAACACCGAAGAGACAGATGATTTAAAGTTTAGCGAAAATCCACCAGATAGATGTTACTATTGCAAGACGGAACTTTTCTCAAAGTTGAAAGAGATCGCAATTGAAGAAAAAATAGAATGGATAGCCGACGGCACAAACCTTGACGACCTAAGCGACTACAGACCAGGGCTAAAAGCTGTCAAAGAAAACAATGTGCGTTCACCACTTCTTGAAGCCGGTTTAACAAAAAAGGAAATTCGCGAACTTTCCAAAATTCTTGGTCTACCGACTTGGGATAAGCCATCGTTTGCGTGTTTATCTTCAAGATTTCCATATGGATTTCCAATAGATAAAGAAAAGCTTAAAAAAATTGATAAGGCAGAATCATTTTTGAGAAAATCTGGTTTAAAAATTGTGCGTGTAAGATACATTGACCAAAACACAGTTAGGATTGAAGCCGGGAAAGATGAATTCAAAAAATTTTTTGATGAAGAGTTTAGAACTAAAGTCATAAATGAATTTAAAAATCTTGGCTTCATCTATATCACACTTGATCTTGAGGGTTACAGAACAGGTAGTATGAATGAAGTTTTAAAAGTTCAGAATTTTCAATAAAAAAACCCATACTCATACCTTTGCCAGCTCTGATTTAAGATACTCAATTGGTTTTACAGGCGTTGGGTCAACCTTATTTAAAATTGCGAGATAAAAACTTGTCCAGTCGCCAAGGTAAATTTGCGAAAAAAGCCTTGCGAGAAGTCCTTTCCCTTCAGAATAAATGTTCAACACTTCACCAGCATAAGGTCTAATTAATTCATCGGTTATTTCAATTCTATGTTTGATCCTTTCATATTCCGTATCATCTCTTAAAATGATGACACTTATCTTACTCATTATCTCTTTAAAGCTTCCTTCAACTTCACCAGACCATCCAACGATTTCGTTATGGTTTAACTCAGGGAAAACGTTGAAGTGTGCAAGCATTTTAGCATTTTCTTCAATTTGGCAAGCCCATCTCATTGCCACAGCATCAAGTTTTCCGGATGCGTAAATAAATGGGATCGATCCCACAAGGCGAATTGCAATTTTATAAGCCAAATTTTCCTCATTTTGAGGATTTGAATAAATTTTTGATTTTTCTCCAATAAGATTTATCGTTTCATTAATTTCTCTCTTTTTATTCTTCACAAATCCAAGATTTGAAAGCATCACAAGGAGTGGGAAAAATGAATATCCAAGCGCAGTCCTCGGCGGAAAACCAGATGGAATTTTTATAACTGGATGTTTTTTCTTTACAGCGATCTTTTCTACCTCACCATTTGAAGTGATGCATATTATTTTCGCTTTCTTTTTTATCCCATCTTTATATGCCGAGATTGTCTCTTCAGTGTTGCCAGAATAACTTGAAACGATAAGTAGTGTATTTTCATCAACAAATTTTGGCAGAAAATAATCGCGATTAACAAATATAGGAACTTTAATTTCATCAGAAAGATAAGACCGAAGCAAATCTCCAGCAATCGCTGAACCCCCAAGCCCGGTTAAAACTATTTTGTTAACTTTTTTAATTGAAAAATTCAACTTCATCCCTTCACCAATCTCAACTGCTTCCCTAATTTGCCCGTGAAAGTTAACAAGTTTTGAAAACATATCAGAGTTATCATAACTTTTGATGTCTTCAATTGAAAGCATAGCTTCCTCAATTTATTTTTAAATTTCAAGTTCTGAAACCACACTTTTTAGTTCCATTTTTAAAAATTCAATTATTTCATATTGAGTTTTGAAAACGAGAGCGCGTTTACTTATTCGTTTTGCGTCTTTATATTTGATTGACCTTATTATTTGCTTTATCTTCAGAAGCATTTCAGGGGCTACGCTTAACTCATCAAGCCCAAAGCCGATGAGCAAAATCGTCGCATATGGGTCGCTCGCCATCTCGCCACACACAGCTACTGGGATTTTTGTCCGATGAGCTGAATCAACCACAAACTGAATCAACCTCAAGACAGCTGGATGAAACTCCTGATAAATTTTTGCAACCGTCTCATTTCCACGGTCAACAGCAAGTGTATATTGAATTAAATCATTCGTTCCAATGCTGAAAAAGTTAACTTCCTTTGACATCTCCTTAGCCATCAAAGCTGCAGATGGAATCTCAATCATAATTCCAATTTTTATCTTCTCATCAAACTTTACATTCTTTTCTCTCAATTGTGACTTTGCCATTTCAACATAATTTTTAATTCGTCTCACTTCTTCAACGCTTGCTACCATCGGAAACATTATCATCACATTCCCTTTGACGCTTGCCCTTAAAATCGCCCTCAACTGTGGGAGCAAAATATCTGGCTTATCAAGTCCTATTCTAATCCCGCGCCACCCGAGAAATGGATTATCTTCACGGTGATAATCTTTAAAAATTTTATCTCCGCCAATGTCAAAAGTCCTTATCACAACCTTGCGTGGGTAAATTTTTTCGGCAATTTTTAAATATTCTTCAAATTGCTCATCTTCGTCAGGAATTATACCATTGCTGATTATATATTCAGTCCTGAAAAGACCAATTCCATCAGCTCCATTAGCAATAGCTTCATCAACTTCATCCGGAAGCTCAATGTTAGCAAGTAATGTCAATTTCTTGCCATCAATTGTTTCAGCAGGGAGAGATTTCAAGTGCTCAAGTTTTCTCTCAATATCTTTCACCTTTTTCAATTTATTCTGATATTCCTCTATCAAAGACTGACTTGGGTTTACTATTATGATACCCTTATAACCATCAAGTATTATGATATCGCCTGTTTTTATAAGTTTTGTCGCTTCCTTCAAACCGACAACTGCTGGAATTTTCAGCGCTCGCGCTAATATCGCTGTATGTGATGTATACCCCCCAAGGTCAGTTGCATAACCGAGAACTTGATTTCTACTGAAAAGAAGCGTGTCAGCTGGTGTTAAATTTTCAGCGACAACGATCCTTGACAAATCAAATCTTGAAAGCCATTTCTCTTGCTGTATATTTCTTATAACCCTATTTTTTAAATCCTCAAGATCATGCGCTCTTTCCTTAAGATAATCATCCCCGGAATTTTGCATAAATTTAATATATTTTTCAATTTCATCGTTTACGATGAATTCAGCATTTAATCTCTCCTGCTTGATTCTCTCAATGATCCTATCAACTATAGTTTTATCTCCAAGCATTAAAATTTGAGCTTCAAAAATTTGCGCTCCTTCAACGCCAAGCTTCTCGATCGCAAGATTTAAAATTTTGTTAAGTTCACTCTTTGATTTATCAACAGCCCTTAAAAACCTTTCAATTTCAGCGTCAACATCATTTTCACCAATTTCTTTCTTAGTTATCCTCGGCTTTAACTTTTCGTATTTAAGTGCTATCCCAATTGCAATTCCAGGTGAAGCTGGGATCCCCTCAATAACTTTGCTCTCTTCCATCTTTATTTTCTTCTTTTAATTCGTCAAGTTCACCAAAACCTGATTCAAAAAGTTCAACTATCGCCTTTGCCGCTTCCTCTTCATCTTCTCCATCAAATTTTAAAATTAACTTTGAACCTTGTTCAGCAGCAAGCGACATCACACTGATTATACTTTTACCATTTATCTCAACGCCATTTTTCTCAATGAAAAAATCTGATTTAAATTTTGAAGCAAGTTTAACAAGCATCGCAGCAGGTCGGGTGTGAAGCCCGGTTCTATTCTTGATTTCAACCTCTATTCTTATCATCTATGCTTTTCTCCCACAAAGTTTATTCGCAAGCCAAATTAACATATTGCGAGCATAAGTATCCGGTAAATTTAAAATTGATTTAACCGCAAGTCCAGTATAAAACTTCACTTTTTCCATAGCTTCATCAATTACACCATAACGCTGATAAATTTCCTTGACAACAGGAACAATTGATGAATCAATTCCATCCTTTGCAAAAACCCTCATTATGATATCCCTATCTTCTCCTTTCGCTTTCTCCTTAGCACTGATAAGAAGGAACGTCCTTTTGCCATTAACGATATCTCCGCCAACAGGTTTTCCTATCTCTTCAGATTCAGCTACAACATCAAGTAGGTCATCTTGAAATTGAAATGCAAGCCCAAGATTAAACCCATAGATTTCAAGTATTTTCAACTGTTCCTTGTCCCCATCTGCAATCAAACCACCAATTTTGAGTGAATTTTTTATCAACGATGCGGTTTTCTTTGATATCATCTTAATGTAATCGTCAACGCTCAAATCAAGGCTTGCCTCAAGTTCAAGGTCAAGTGCCTGTCCCTCACAAACTTCAAGTGCGGTTTGCGCAAAGGTGCGAAAAATTTCATCTACTCTTGGTGACTTAACATTAGAAAGAAGTTTAAAAGCAAGCGCAAACATAGCATCGCCACTTAAAATAGCTGTGTTTTCATCCCATTTCTTGTGTATGGTCTCAACACCCCTGCGAAGTTCAGCATTATCCATTATATCGTCATGGACAAGCGTAAAATTATGAAAAATTTCAACAGCAAGAGCTGCATCTATTGCATCTTCATAATTTCCACCGAGCGATTCACATCCGAGCAAAACAAGGACAGGTCTAATTCTTTTCCCGCCGGCAAGCAAAATATGTTTTATCGGAGCATACAAACTATCCGGCTTATCAGACAAGATTAAACTACTTAAGCGTTCGTCTATGATTTTTTTGTAGTTATTATAACTTTGCTCGTAATCCACTTGTCAATTAATTTATGGTTTTTCAAACTATATTCCCATTTCGGCTTGGCATTCACTAAAATTTTAATAAAAGATGTTAAAATAATCAAATAACCCAATGCTAAAAAGAAACTTGAATTTCGTCGGATAAAAATTTAACTTTATTAAAAACAATACCTCTTGGCGAAGATGGAAAGGAAAAAATACATCTTAAAGCGAGAAATTTTTGAAGAGCACAGCGTAAAGCCATCAAAAATCAGATATAGAGATAAGCTCAACCCCGCACAATATGAAGCTGTGATGACACTTGAAGGTCCAATTCTCGTTATCGCAGGAGCTGGAACAGGAAAAACCAGAACTATTACATATCGCGTGGCAAGACTTGTTGAAATAGGCGTAAACCCCGAATCAATTCTTCTACTTACCTTCACAAGAAAAGCAGCTCAAGAGATGCTCAGCCGAGCGTCAATTTTGCTTGATGCAAGATGTGATAGAGTTTCAGGCGGGACATTCCATTCATTCGCGAATTTGATACTTAGAAAATATGCTCACCTTTTAAAATATGATAATTCATTCACGATACTTGACCAAGGAGATGCTGAAGATGTTATAAATCTATTGAGAACTCAAGAAGGATACGACAAGGCAAAAGTTAGATTCCCGCGTAAACAAACTCTTTACGAAATTTACAGCAAATGCATAAACACGGAGACGCCTATTGAAGAAATCGTCTTGAATGAATTTCCTCATTATTATGAACAACTTGACGACATAGTTAAACTTTTCAGAATCTATAACTCATACAAAGCAAAACATAACTTGATGGACTATGACGATCTTTTGTTGAATTTAAAAAGATTACTTGAAGATTTTAATGATGTGAGAAAAAAACTTGCAAATCAATACAAATACATAATGATAGACGAATACCAGGACACGAATCGACTTCAAGCAGATATAGTTCGCCTTCTTGGGATTGAACATAGGAACATAATGGCTGTTGGAGATGATTCGCAAAGCATATATGCGTTTAGAGGCGCAAACTTTAGAAACATAATGGATTTCCCAAAAGATTTCCCAGAGACGAAAATTATAAAACTTGAAGAAAACTACAGAAGCACACAACCAATTTTAAATTTAGCAAATGAGATAATTGACAGAGCAAGAGAGAAATATACAAAAGTTTTATACACAAAAAAGCAAGGTGGGGATTTACCTGTCATAGTGATTGCACCGAGCGAAAATCATCAATCAAAATTTGTCGTTCAAAAAGTTCTTGAGCTAAGGGAAGAAGGTATACCATTGAATCAAATCGCCGTTCTTTTCAGAGCGAGCTATTTATCATTTGATCTTGAAATTGAACTCGCAAAGGCAAACATTCCGTTTGTTAAATTTGGTGGGTTTAAGTTTATTGAAACAGCACACATAAAAGACATAATCGCACACCTTCGCGTCATACTTAATCCAAACGATATCATCTCGTGGCATAGAATTTTACTTTTACTTGACGGCGTTGGTCCAAGAACAGCTCAAAGAGTGATTGAAGATATAACATCAGGGAAATTAAATATCAAGACAAATCCAAATTTCTGGCTTGAATTTAAAGGTTATCCAGAAAGCGTAGCGCGACTTTTCAAGCTTCTTTACACGATTTATCCAGATGATGTGTCAGTTTATGAAAAAACGGAAATTATTTTGAATTACTACGAACCAATAATGAGGGATAAATACGATGATTATGAAAAGAGGAAAAAGGACCTTGAAATTTTTGAAAGCATAGCTTCACGATATGATTCGCTTGAGAATTTTTTAACTGACCTTGCAATTGAACCACCAAACGAGAGCGTCGCTGAAATCGTCCCGCCAAGCAAAGATGATGAATATCTCGTTTTGTCAACGATACATTCTGCAAAAGGGCTTGAATGGAACACTGTCTTCATAATTCATGCACTTGATGGCGTATTTCCATCTTCACACTCGGCGAGAAATGATGATGAAATTGAAGAAGAAAGAAGATTAATGTATGTCGCATGCACAAGGGCAAAAGAGCATCTATTTATCTGTTATCCCGTTGGAATTTACGACTCACGCACGGGTTTTGTCCTGACAAAACCATCCCGCTTTATAGCTGACCTTCCAGATGGGCTTGTTGAATATTGGGTCATTGACGAGGAATGAAAATTTATTTTTTGCTTTCTTTTTTCTAAATTTTAAAAAGTTATCAAAAAAAACGAAAGGTCTACCCAATGTGGAAAAAATTTTTAACATTTATTATCTTTTCTGTTTTACTTTCAAACTTTTCTTTATCTCAACAAGAAAAAGATAGACTAAAGGAAATTGAGATAAGGCTTGAAAGACTTGAAACGACAATGAAAGAATTTAAAGAAGCTGTTGATAAAAGATTTGAAGCAATGGATAAAAGGCTTGATGAGATGGATAAACGTTTTGAGCAGAGGTTTGAGCAGTTAGATAAGCGTCTTGAATTTATTCAGAATTTGATGATAGGCATGCTTGCTGTTTTTGGAGGTATGACAGCAGCATTTGTTGGGCTTTTGCTATGGGATAGGAAAACATTTAAAGAGAAAGCGAAAGAGGAATCAATCCATGAAGTTGAAGAAAAATACAAAATTAAAGCTTGGATAGAAGCATTTAAAGAATATGCAAAATCAAACCCCAAATTCGCCGAAATATTGAAAAAGGTGGGACTGTTATAAATCTTTAAAAACAAAATTTTGAAAAATTCAAAACAAAAATTCGTTTGTAAATGGACAGGAAAGTTGTATTGAGTGGGATGAGACCAACAGGAAAATTGCATCTTGGGCATCTTGTTGGTGTTCTTGAAAATTGGGTTAAACTTCAAAAAGAGCATAACTGCTTCTTTCTAATCGCTGATTATCACGCTCTTACGACAAACCTTGACACATCTGATATTTATCAAAACTCAATAGAAATGCTCATTGATTGGTTATCATCGGGCGTTGATCCAGAGCTAAGTCCTGTCTTCAGGCAATCACAAATAAAAGAACATGCGGAGTTGCATTTAATTTTTTCAATGCTTATCAGTGTATCACGACTTGAGAGGAACCCAACTTTGAAGGAACAAATTCGCGATCTTCAAATTGATAGCATAACTTATGGTCATCTTGGATATCCAGTTTTACAGGCAGCTGATATCTTACTTTATAAAGGTGAGCTCGTCCCTGTCGGTGAGGACCAGCTCCCACATGTTGAGATAACCCGCGACATAGCGCGACGATTTAATCAAGTTTATGCTCCTGTTTTTCCAGAACCAGAGCCACTTTTAACTGAGTTTGCTCGCTTGCCCGGGCTTGATGGTAAAAGGATGAGTAAGTCACTTGGGAATACAATTTTAATTTCCGACAAGCCTGATGAGATAAAGGCGAAGATGAGAAAAGCCTTTACAGACCCGCAAAAAATTTACAAAGGCGACCCTGGAAGACCCGACATTTGCCTTGTCTTCACATATCACAAGAAATTTAATCCAGAAGAAGTCCCAGAGATAAGAAAAGGTTGCGAATCGGGTCAGTTAGGATGTGTTGAGTGCAAGACGAGATGTTCTGAGAAAATAATTGAGTTTTTGAAGCCAATACATGAGAAAAGAGCTTATTTTGAATCAAATAAAAAAGAAGTTGAAAAAATTTTATTATCTGGGGAAGAAAGGGCACGAGAAGTCGCTCAAAAAACAATGCAAGATGTACATAATGCGATGAAACTTGGGTAAAATTAACTTGACTTGAAAAATGAAATACAAAGTCAAATTATCATATTTTGAAGGACCGCTTGACCTTCTACTTTTCTTCGTAAAAAGGGATGAACTTAACATCTACGATATACCAATAGCAAAAATAACAAAAGATTTTCTTGAATATATCCACCTAATGCAAATGCTTGATCTTGAAGTTGCAAGTGAATTTATCGTTATGGCATCAACATTGATGCAGATAAAAGCAAAAATGCTTCTGCCAAAACCCGAAACCGAAAACAAAGAAGACGAAGAGGACCCAAGAGCTGAGCTTGTAAGGCGACTTGTTGAATACAAAAAATTCAAAGAACTTGCACACGAACTTGAAAAAATGGAAAATGAAGCTGGAAAAATTTACTATCGCCAATACTTTAAACATGATGCAAGAGATTATTATGGTGAAGATGAAATATACGAAGTTTTGAAGGATGTTTCTTTATTTGACCTTTTAAACGCTTTTAAAAAGGCGCTTGAAAATATGAAAGAAAAAGATTACCACATAATAGAGACGCAAAATTACAAAATTGAAGATGAAATGGAAAACATAATGACAAGGTTAAAGTTTAAACCCAAATTTTCATTTAACGAGATTTTGAAAGATTATGCCGAAAAGATAAGGGTCATAGTTGCATTTCTTGCTCTACTTGAACTTGCTCGTTTAAAGAAGATAAAAATTGTGCAATCAGATATATTTGGTGAAATTTTGATAGAGAAAACCTCCGAACCTCAAGAAAAATATATTGCAAATGCCATTTAAAATAAATTCGCTCGGATAATGGAAAACCTAAAATCAATAGTTGAAGCTGTGATCTTTGTCTCTGATGTTCCACTTAGCTTAAAGCAACTAAAAGAAATTATAAACGAACCAAACAGAATACTACAAGCGAAGGAAAACGGACAATTCAAAGTAAGCGAAGATGATATAAAAAAGGCAATAGATGAACTTAACAATGAATATGCAGAGCGCGGTTCAGCGTTTAGAATAATTGAAATTGCCGAGGGTTATCAATTTGCTACACTTCCAGAATTTTCAAAGTGGGTTGGGAGGCTTTTCAAAGAAAGGGCAAAGAAAAAACTTTCACAGCCAGCGCTTGAAACACTTGCGATAATTGCTTACAAACAGCCAATAAGTAAGCCCGAAATTGAAGCTATAAGAGGTGTAAATGTTGACCACATTATAAAAACATTGCTTGAAAAAAAGCTGATAACAATAGTCGGAAGAGCAGAAACCATAGGAAGACCGCTTCTTTATGGAACTACAAAAGAATTTTTAAAATACTTTGGGCTCAAAAATTTATCAGAGCTTCCAAAACCATCCGAAATTGAAGAAATTATGAAAGAGGACGAAAACAAACTTAGCATACAAAACGAGGTGATTGAAGATGAAGAAGAATCAGAAGAAAGTTGAAAACAAAGATGAGTTTGTCCGCCTAAACAAATATCTCGCGATGTGTGGAGTTGCATCACGAAGAAAAGCAGATGAACTAATACAACAAGGTAGAGTCGCTGTAAATGGCCAAGTCATAACTCAACTTGGAACAAAAATAAATCCACAAAAAGATAAAGTTACGGTTGACGGAAAACTTGTAAAACCTCAAGAAAGGCTCGTTTACATAGTTTTAAATAAACCAAAGGATTGTATAACAACTGTTAAAGACGAAAAAGGCAGAAGAACTGTCCTTGACCTTGTTAAAGTAAAAGAGCGGATATTCCCCGTTGGTAGGCTTGACAGAAACACAACCGGTGTTTTACTTTTAACCAACGATGGCGAACTTGCCTATCGTTTGATGCATCCAAAATACAAAGTTGAAAAAGCGTATAAAGTTGCGATTGACAAACCGATAAAGCCAGAAGACATTGAGAAATTAAAACGCGGGATAATGCTTGATGGCAGGAAAACAGAAGCATGCGATGTTTACATCTTGCCAAATAGTGAAAATAAAGAGCTTGGGATCACAATTCACGAAGGAAGATATAGACAGATACGAAGGATGTTTGAAAGGCTTGGCTACAAAGTGCGAAAACTGCATAAGGTAAGCTTCGGCGGTATAACTGTCAGCGGAATGAAACGTGCTGAGTGGAGATACCTAACGGAAAAAGAAATTAAAAAATTGAAAAAACTCGTTGGACTTGAAAAATAAAAACATAAAAAGTTAAAAAGATGAACAAAAAATTATTTCTTTTACCTTTTTTAATTCTCTTTGCCTCATGCTCAACCGCACAAAAAGTCATTGAAGCAAAACCCGAAATACAGAGTGAAATTGTCTACTACGAGGATACAGCGATAAATCAATTAAAAAGCGAACTTGACGCTATCCTTAGCAACCCGAGTTTTTCAAATGCTCATTGGGGAGTTATAATCCAGTCGCTTGAAACAGGCGAATATCTTTACAGATTAAACGAACACAAAAGTTTTATCCCAGCTTCAAATATGAAACTATTCACCACAGCGGTCGCGCTCATAAAACTTGGACCCGATTTCAAATACAAAACAAACCTTTACACAGACGGTGAAATAAAAGATGGAATTTTATACGGCAATTTATTTATCAGAGGCACTGGCGACCCAACAATTTCAGGACGCTTCACAAATGGCGATGTCGTTAAAACTTTTAAAGATTGGGCGGATAGTTTATCAAAGCTCGGAATAAAAGAAATAAACGGTGACATAGTTGGAGATGATAATTACTTTGATGACCAATATATGGGCACAAGTTGGTCATGGGACGATGAAACCTATTGGTATTCGGCTCACATAAGCGCCCTTTCTTTTAACGATAACTGCGTTGACATTGAAATTTTCCCAAGTAAAAAAATTGGCGATACAGCGATAATTAAAATCACACCAAATACAAGCTATGTCAAAATAAAAAATTTAATTATAACGGCTCATCCAGATAGCTCAACACAAATTGATTTTTTCAGAGCTCCGGGGACAAACATTATAAATGCTTTTGGGAGAATAAACTTGAAATCAAAACCATATAAAGAATCAATAAGCGTCCACAATCCAACTCTTTATACTGCAACGGTTTTTAAAGAAGTTCTTGAATCAAAAGGGATAAAGGTTAACGGCAACGCAGTTGATATTGACGACACAAATTTAAATCCAGATTACGAAACGATGAAAGTTTTAGCTTATTACGAATCACCACCATTAAGTGAGATTATAAAAGTTATAAACAAAAGAAGTCAAAACTTTTACGCAGAGCAGGTGTTTAGAACGCTTGGGAAAATTTTTGGTGGTGAAGGTTCAACTCAAAAATCAGTTGAGGTTATAAAAAACACACTCGCTCAAATTGGAATACCCCCAGATGGAATTTCAATCTACGATGGCTCAGGTTTATCAAGATTAAATCTTGTCACTCCGTTTCAAATTTTAACACTTTTAAATTATATGTCACGGCACGAATATTTTTCATACTTTTACGAATCCCTCCCAATCGCTGGGGTTGATGGGACGCTTGAAACGAGAATGTTAAAAACAAAGGCACAAGGAAATGTCAGGGCTAAAACTGGCTATGTTCAATACGCAAGGACATTATCTGGATATGTCAAGACCAAGGATAATGAAATGCTTGCCTTCTCTATGATGACAAATAACTATCTTGTCCCAACATCGGTTGCAAATTCAACTCAAGACCTTGTGTGCCAACTGCTTGCAAATTTCTCAAGGAAAAAATAAAGGGCGGGGTTTAAACCCGCCCTAAAAGATTAACGCTTCTCAATCGGAACATAGGTTTGATCCATCGGTCCAATGTATTCAGCTCTCGGTCTGTAAATTCTGTTATCAGAAAGCTGTTCAAGCACATGCGCAGTCCATCCAGTAATACGGCTTATCGCAAAAATTGGAGTGTAAAGGTCAAGCGGGATACCCATGTAATAGTAAACAGAGGCTGAATAGAAATCAACATTTGGCCAAACACCTTTCTCACCAAATTCTTTAACCCACAATTCTTCAATTCTTGCCGACATCTCATACCACTTTGTATTGCCAAGTTTTTCACCAAGAATCTTTGAATATTTCTTCAAAATCAACGCTCTCGGGTCCATTGACTTGTAGACTCTGTGTCCAAATCCTTCAAGTTTTCTCTTCTCCCCAATTGCCCTCTTTACAAAATCATCAACCTTTGAAAGCTCCCCTATCTCAAGCAAATACTTCATAACTTCCCTATTGGCTCCACCATGAAGCGGTCCCTTCAATGTCCCTATAGCCGAAGTTATAGCTGAATACATATCAGTTAAAGTTGAAATCGTAACCCTGGCTGAGAATGTTGAAGCGTTCATCTCGTGTTCAGCATGCAAAATTAAAGCAACATCCATTATCTTCGCATATAATTCATCGGGTTTCTCGCCTTTGAGCATGTAAAGGAAATTCATTGCAATGTTAAATTCTTTATTCGGCTTCACAGGCTCCCTACCATTCCTTATCTGCTCCCAAGCTGCAACTATCGTTGGGAACTTCGCCGTCAAACGAAGCGCCTTCCTCTTGTTCGCTTCAAGCGAATTATCACTTCTTTCAGGATCAAACAAACCAAGAAAAGATACAGAAGTCCTCAAAACATCCATCGGATCAGAATCTCTTGGCATAAGCTTCATAACCGTGATAAGCTGTTCCGGGATTTCATATTCAGAACGAATTGCTTTTACAAATTCATCATATTCATCTTTCTTTGGTAAACGATAATTCCACAATAAAAATGCAACCTCTTCAAAATTTGAATGCTCCGCCAAGTCCGCAATATCATAACCAAGATAAAGAAGTTTGCTTCTTTTACCATCAATGAAACAAAGTTTGGTCTGGTTTGCTATTACATTCTCCAGACCCTTGACATAGGTCGGTTGTGTTACTGGTGCTTGTGACATACCTAATCCCTCCTTTTAATTTGGTTTATGTATGTGCTTTGTATGATAAATACCCCCAACCCAATGTTTATGTCATAAGTGTGCCTGAAATTAACTGCCATATCAATCAAAAATTTTTCTTAACATAAGTGCTTCTGTTTATAATGTATAACAAAAAATTTAAAAATCAAAGATTATATCCTAAAACAATCCCCTTACAACCTCTTCAATCTGCGAAAGATTATAAGGCTTCCTTATGAACTTCGTCCCCGATGGAAGGGATTCCTTTACTTCAACATCAACAAACCCGGTTACAAGAACGAACTTGACATCTTCAGAAATTGAATAAATTCTTTTTATCAACTCATCACCCACCATCTTCGGAAGCCCATAATCAACAAATACAATTTTAATATCCCGATTCTCTTTAAACTTCTCAAGCGCTGTCTCACCATCTTCCGCTTCAATCACACTAAACCCAAGCATAGTAAGATAATCCCTCATTACCACCCTGAGACTATCCTCATCTTCAACGATAAGCACCTTATAACCTGCGCCAATTTTTTTCATTCTTTCCTCTCCCCGATTTATTTTTGTTTCTTTCTCTTCCGCAAGATAAACGGGAAGGTAGACATAAAAAGTCGTACCTTTGCCAATCACACTTTCAAAATCAATAAATCCACCATGAATTGTCACAATGTTCTTAACAATTGAAAGCCCAAGCCCCGTCCCCTTCCCCAGTTCCTTAGTTGTGAAAAATGGCTCAAAAATTTTCTCCCTCAATTCATCACCTATACCAAAACCCGTATCAGAAACAGCAATTACAGCATAAACATCTGAACTAACACTTCTAAACTTCTTCTCAATAAAATCCCTTCCAACAGATGAAACCCAAAATGCTAACTTTCCACCACCTGGCATAGCATCACAAGCGTTTAAAGCAAGATTTAAAATAACCTGCTGTAAATCACCATAAGAACCAAAAACGACAAAATCATCAACCTCACCAATTTCAATCGCTATAGTTTTTGGAATCGTATGTTCAAGCATTTTCACAGTGTCAAAAAGAAGAGATTTAACTGAAACTGGTTTAAACTCTTCAACCTTCTTTTTTGAAAACTGAAGCAATCTTCTTGCTATCCCAGCCCCTCTCTCACTTGCTGAAATCGCAGATTCAACATAACTCAAAATGCTTTTATCCGCCGTTTTCACCTTTATAAGCTCAAGCATCCCCATTATTATTCCCAAAACATTGTTGAAATCATGCGCAATCCCACTCGCAATTTGACCCAAAATTTCAAACCTCTGAAGTTCAAAAACCTCTCTCTCCCTTTGCCTCTTTTCAGTTATATCCCTTATCACGGCAATCCTACCAACATAATTCCCAGCCAAGTCATAAATAGGCATCGCATATCTCTCAACTATTCTGCCATCTTTAAATTTAAGCTCCGGATATTTGACTGCCTTTCTCATCTCAATAAATTGCAACACTTCGTTTTTGAACTCCTCTGGGCTTATTTGACTCTCATCAACCAAATTTTTAACCTCGTCAAGAAACTGATAAATTGACTTCCCTATCAAATCTTGAGGCGATTTATATCCCCAGATCTCACAAAACTTTTCATTTGCAAATTCAATTATGCCCTTATTGTTTAAAAAATAAACGCCCTCATCAATGTTTCTCAATATGTGTTCAAACCTTGTCAATAATTCCTCCCTTTCTCTATACCTTTGGACAAGCTCACGCTCAAGCTTCTTTACTTCAGTTACATCTTCAACCATGACTTGGACAGCCGGTCTACCTTCCCACATAATCCCTGAAGCTTTCACTCTAACATCAATTACGCTTCCATCAAGCTTTACAAATCTTTCCTCAATAGGTGGAGCTTCTTTTCCTTCCTCCAAAATTTTTCTTAACCTTTCCTTAACTATTTCCCTATAATCCGGATGGACGAAATCAAACACTAGCTTACCAATTATATCGCTTTCATCTTTACCACCGCCAATTTCAATTGCTTTCCTATTGCACTTGACAATTTTCCCATCTTGGTGAATCACAACCCCAACCGGAAGATTTTCAAATAAATCCCGATAAAGTTCCCTCTGCTTTAATATCTCACTTATATCCCTGTAAATTCCAAGCACATACAGCTTTTCACCAAATCTAACATAACTTACACTTACTTCAACTTCAATCCTTCTTCCATCTTTTGAAAGAGCAGTGAATGTATATCTTTGTGGAACAGGAACACCTTTTGAAATTTTCTCCCTCCGTGAAGCAATCAAAGGTCTTGATTCTGGAGCGACAAGTTGCATAAAATCAAGATTGTTAAGCTCCTCTTGCGTATAGCCTAACATTTCCCGAAATTTCTTGTTAACTTCAATAAATTTCCCCTGTTCTGGGTCAAGTATATAAACGCCATCATTTGAATTTTGGAAAAGAAGTGTGTAAAGTCTCTGTATCTTTTCCCTTTCCTCCCTCTGCTTCCTTTCCTCCTCAGCCCGAATAATATCTTTCATATTTGAAATAAAAATAAATCCATAAATTAAAGCCAAAACAGCGGTTAACCCAAAAAGTATATATATCGGATAAACATTTGCGACGATAACTCTTCTAACTTTTTCAATAGGAATACCTAAAACAACGATTAAATCTTTATTGATAGCTCTTAAACTAGAAAAACCAGCAAATTTCTCCGGATAATTTTTTAGTTTATATCTTACTACGCCCGAGTTCTTTACATAAATACTGTCAATGTAGTTAAAAGAAACATGACATTGAACGCAACTTTTCTCTTCAAATTGGGCTTTTCTCAACCCAATTTCGGGATGTGCTGAATGAAAAACTAAAATTTTGTCGCCAGTAATTAACCATAAATCGCTAAGATTTACACCTAAATTAGTATCCTTGAGAAAAGAATTTATAAGTGAATCAATTTCAACTGAATAAGCAATCGCACCAAGAAATTTCCCTTTATCATAAACAGGTGAAAGAATAAGTGAAACTGGCTTGTTAAATAAATCTTTAAAAGTGGTATCAATTGGAACAAAAACTAAACTATCTTGGGATGATAGTTTTGACTTCATCCAGAACTCATAAACACTGCAATCCCTGCCGATGGCTTCCCTCAAAGTTGAATAAATAACCCTGCCCCTTTCATCAAGAACAAAAATTGAATTTATAAAACACGGTTTCACATACCGATAAAATGAATTAATATCGTCTTCCATTTGTTTAGGAATTTTCTGCTTTATGGATTCAAACGAGGATAAAACTTTAAGACTTTGTTCTCTTGCTTTAAAGTATAAATCCAATGAGCTTGCAATTTGCCTTGCTGTCAAAATTTGTCTCTCCTTATAAACAGCAATAATTTCCCCTTCAATCCTTCTATGTAGATAAAAAACAACCCCGATAATTAAAAATAAAATTAAGATAAGGACAACGGACAAAATTATATTGATTTGTTTTTGCTTCATCTCTCTATGAAAAATAACTTCACTTGCTTCGTAAAGTTTTTTTTCAAAAAATAAAAATTTTCAAATAAAAAGTCAAGATTCTCGCAAGGTTTTTAGCCTGCAAAAATCATTAATATCCGCAGACCTTATGGGACTGTGGCGCAATTAGTATTTTGACTTAACTTGTCATGCCGAACAATTTCATCCCGAACCTTGCCTTGAATCCAGTTCAGGGTCTACAATTTCGGGTTCTCTTGTTTTTCAGCATCTCTTCTTCTCCCACTATGTCATTCTCAGCTTGTTTCAGAATCTTTTTCCCGACTTGTTTTAACCTTTAACGCTTCCAAGTGTCAATCCGGATATAAGATAACGACTCAAGAAAAGGAATAGCAACACAGCAGGAATACTAACTATCAACGAACCAGCAGCATAAAGTCCCCACTCTGTCGCCATGCTTGACTCAAATTGCTTCAAACCAATTGCAAGGGTGTAAAGCTCGGGCTCCTGAAGAATCTGTGCAGCTACAACATATTCCGCCCAAGCCGACATAAACGAAAAAAGAGCAGTTATAACCAATGCGGGCAAAGCAAGTGGGAAAACAACTTTATAAAAAGCTTGAAATTGATTGCACCCATCAATCCTTGCTGCTTCCTCAAGGCTTACCGGAATCGTATCATAATATCCCTTCATCTGCCAAACGCAAAATGGAAGTGCAGTTGATGTGTAGACGATTATTATCCCAAGATAACTGTTAAGAAGGTGAAGTTTTATAAGCATAATGTAAAGTGGAAGCAAAAGCATCGTCGCAGGAAACATCTGCGTTATCAATATCCCTATCATCACTGCTTTTTTGCCGAAAAACTTAAACCTTGAAAGAGCATATCCGGCAGTTGACGCAAGTGTCACACCAGTTAACATAACAACAGCAGATACAAATGTTGAATTAACAAGCCAGCGTAAAAAAGGCGTTTCAGTAAAGAGCTTCACATACGAATCAAATGTTGCGTTTTCTGGTATTATGCGCAATGATGTTGAGAGAAGTTTATCAGCAGGTCTAAGGGAGATGCTAAAGACATTTAAAATTGGATAAATGGCTATAACAGTGAAAATTATAACAAATATATAAGCCAATGTAGCGTCAAGAAAGTTTTTAACTTTATATTTTAACATCTCAATTCCAAATTTATTTTAAAATGCCGATTCAACAGCGCGCGTTTTCTTTAGGAAGTAAAGTCCAATCACAAGCAAAATTAAAAATATCACAACAGACAGAGCTGCTGCATAGCCATATCTATAAAGGTTGAAAGCAGCTTTATAAACATACGAAACAAGTATATGCGTCTGGTCGCTTGGTTCACCACCGTTTGAAACAAGCCAAACTATGTTGAGGTTGTTAAATGTCCATATAATCCCAAGCGTAATAGCGGGTGCCATGACAGGTCTCAAAAATGGCAAAGTTATATTTTTAAACTTTTGCCACGCTGATGCGCCGTCAATGTCGGCAGCTTCATAAAGCTCATGTGGAATACTCTGCAACCCACCCAAAGCAACAACCATCATAAATGGAAAACCAAGCCAAACATTCGTGATTATACAAGCAGTGAAAGCTTCAACAGGTCTTAACAACCACTCAACTGGAGACATGTTAAGATACTCGGCTATGAAAATGTTTATTGCCCCGTATTCATAATTAAACATACTTCTCCAAGTAAGAGCAGTTATAACTTGTGGAATTGCCCAAGGTAAAATCAAAAGTGTTCTAAATATCAGTTTGAATCTCAACGACTTTTTGTTTAAAAGTAAGGCGAGAAAAACACCAATTACGACATGAAAAGTCACATTGACAAATGTCCAAATTATGGTTTTCAAAAACACAACATAGAAAGTATTTTCCGAAAAAACTTTGATATACTGCCTTAATCCAATGATTTTCCAATCGCGAAAATGCCTAAGGCTCATATTTGAAAGCGAGAGCAAAATATTATACAGAAATGGATAAAGCACAACGCCAAACATAATTAAAAGTGAAGGAAGCAAAAAGGCAATTATGAATAAATTTTTTCTACTCATTCATCTCTTCAATTTTTTTTAGCGCAAGATGTTGCATTTCTTTTGCTGCTTTTTCAGGTTCAATTGTGCCACCGAGCACCGCTTGATAAAATGGGCGCATCGCATCCCATATAGCGCGAAGCTCAGGAACGACTGGCATTGGCTTTCCAATTTCCATCTGTAAAATTGACGCTTGAATTAACTGGTCGTTTTTAACTATTTTATTTTCAAGAGCTTCTTTGTGCGTTGGGATTGTGCCAAGAATACGAGTATATTCAAGCTGAACTTCGGGACTTACAAGATATTTAAAAAGATCAAGAACATATGGTAACTTTTTATCATCAACATTTACATTTATTGAATAACCTTTTATCGCAACCATCGGAGCTGGCCACAAACCTGTTTCATCTACTTTAGGGATTCGCGCTATTCCAAAATTAACACCTGCTTTCTTATATCCACCAATTGACCATGGACCATTAATTAGCATCCCCGCTCTACCTTCTTTGAAAAGAGCATCTGCAGTATTGTAGTCACATTCACGAGGGATGATTTTGTACTTATCCCTTAAATCCCGTACAAACTTAAGGGCTCTCACAGTTGCTTCGGTATCAAGAGTTGGTTCTCCAAGCGAATCCATAACCCATCCGCCGAAACCAGTTAAAAACGGAATGAAGAAAAATGGCTCTGTATAATTCCAAACAAGACCATACTGATCTATCTTGCCATCCCCATCAATATCTTTTGTTAATTTTTTGCCAATCTCAATTAATTCGTTCATCGTCTTCGGTGGATTTGGGACCAAGTCTTTGTTATAAAGAAGAAAAAGGTGGTTTCCAATTTGATCTCCAATTTGATATAGATGACCTTTATACCATAGCAAGCCTCGTGGGTCAAATTGATTTATGAAAGATGAATCAAAAACTTCCTCAAGAGGTTTTACTATTTGAAGAATTTCAAATGGACCTATTTGATCGCTTGGACCATAAACTACATCTGGACCCTTGCCCGCAATTGCAGAAATTATGTAAGCAGACCTTAACTCTTCGGTTTCCTTGTAAAGGACAATAACTTTAACTTCAGGATGCATCTCCATATATTTCCTCACTGCAGATTCAAGAACTTCCCTCTCCCCGGGTGGTTTTTGATGCCATATGACAATTCTTATTTTATCCGAATTTTCATTTGAGCAAGAAGAAAGAAAGAGAAAAGAAAGAAAAGTCAACAGAAGCCAAATGACTTTAAACCTGCTTGAAAAGAACATTTCACAATATGTCAAATTTTATTTTAACAATTGCGCTTACCATTTTTCATCCCTAACTCGTTTCAAGTTCTCTTTTCTTCTCGTCTATCATGATGAATTTGTTTCAGAATCTCTTTTTCAATTAAGAACATAAAAAATGCAACTATTACAAATTTACACGGCAATTCACTTACTTTAAAATAGGCTTAAACAGAAAATCGGGGATATTAACTTTATACCCTGCCTTTTGCAAGAACTTATAAACATTTATCAAATGAGTTCTAAACCCAACATCAAAGGGTTCATCTCCACCAAGCCCAGTTTGGTCGCTACCATACCACCAAAACCAATCACTACCTTCAGCAGCGTAAATTGACTCCCAAGCTTTGTATTCATAATAAGCCTTTGTCCAAATCTTTGGTAAATTATCATACGGATTTGGTCTTGGGACCTTAAGCCTGTCAAGTTCTTCCCTCACCGCAAGTAGATATTCCCACGCAAGATTTTCTTCATCTTCCCCTATCCATGTATCAAAATTAGCATTTATCCAACTACCAGACCAAAGAGGTTCAAGCTCACGATGCATAACTACTGGATGTGGCTTAACACCGCGATCAGGATTGCCGTAAATCCATTCACTCATTGTGACGGTTATTATTTGTCTTTTTTCATACAACTTGCTCAATTTCCTGTAAAGAGCGTTAAGAAAATTCTTACCATCTTCATCTTTTCTATACCATTCCCAAGCATTTTCACCATCAAGTATGACGGAGATTAATCTTTCTTCAGTCGTGTCTTCAGATGCAAAACTTAACACATACCTTATGAAATCATCAGCGGCGGTTTCAGGGTCATAATTTTGATAAGTAAAACCAACAGCATCGGATAATCTCGCATCGCGAAAAACGATAAGAATTGAACCTTTTTCGCTTTTATTCCCAACTAAAGTATCTGAATCAACTCTGTAAGGATAATAAAACGGCTGATTTTGTGGTGTTGACCTTGTTAAAACTTTTTCATCGGTAGCGATCCATTTTATCTCGTTATCAGCGAAAATTTTCACAACTTGCTCAGCAACAGCGCCCTCAGCTGGCCACATCCCCATAGGTTTTTTACCAAATATCTTTTGATAATATGCGATAGACTTCTTTACTTGAGCATCAGCATCCTCAGGATAACTAAACCTTTGGGGAAGTTTATCCTCTGGCTGGCAAATTTTCGCTATTTCAGTATCGTAAATCAAAGGCAATATCGGATGATAAAAAGGCGTTGTTATGACTTCAATTTGTCCAACACCGGTCTCAGGATTATACATCAACTTCTTATGAACTGGTATTATAGCCGATAAAACCTTATATGTTTCAGCTACAATTCTATTACAATCATCTCTGGTTATTTCGCGCTTCAAATAATATCTGTCATTCCTTTTCTCAACTATATCGGTCAAATCAACGCTCAACCCATTTGCAAGATCTACTTTTCCGTTCAAAAAATCGGGGTCAAAATTCGCAAGGTAAAAGAAAAACTTTATCTTCCTAATGTCATCCACCGTGTAATTAGCTGGATTTTTCTCTTTCAAAGACTTATACTCCGGAAATCTATCTATGACGACTTCACTCACACTGAAGCAATTCCATGGATTTTTATATACATACGCAAAATCTTTTTCCGTGAAATCTTTCGTATCTTTTAACATAAGGTCAATCCACGGGTCAATTTTAACTCCATCGCTAAAATATCTTCCTGCGTCAACTCTGTTATTTTTCAAGTCAACATAAGGCTTCAATCTATTAACATAATACTCATTTAACTGAAAAAGTAAAGAAGATGTCAAATTTATAGTCACATGGACATCGGGATATTTTTCAAGAAGAGACGCCATATCGTAGTAATCTTTTGTCCCGTGAGTTCGCACCCATGGACCTTGTAGTTCATTCTTTTCAGGATCAAGATAGGATGGTTGATGTTGATGCCAAATTATGTTAAGATAAATCTTACCTGTCTCAGGATAAATATCTTGCGGGTTTGGTTTTGCATCCGGCTCTGATTGAAGCAAAATTTTCCAATCATAAGAAAGAACAAAAATAGAATTAAAATCTGTTTTGTTAAAGTTCTCAACTTTAACAGTATTCCCTGGGTCAAGCATCCACTTTCCATCAATTATGAATTTATACTGGTAAAGTCCTGGCTTAATTTTAAATTTCTTGCTCCAATATCCGTTTTTATCTTTTTCAAGAAAATCATTTTTATTCCAACCGTTGAAATCACCAGCGACAGCAACTTCTTTTGCTTCAGGTGCATATATTTTGAAAACAACATATCCATTTTCAAATTTTGGTTGTGCAAGTAGAAGTGTTGAAAGGGAAAAAGATAGGAAAACTTCGCGCATAAGTTTTAAAAATTTATTTTTTAACTATGCGTGGTATTTTTACCATTACGAAAATCATCTGAGCAAAATCATTTTCTTCACCTGATTAAACCCATTGACCTCTAATTTATAAAAATACACGCCACTTGGCAAACCATCAGCATAAAATTTAACGATATATTCTCCCGCTGGTAATTCACCATTGACAAGTGTCTTAACTTCTCTTCCAAGCGCGTCATAAACTACCAATTTAACAAATCCAGCATGCGGAAGATCAAATTTAATCATTGTCTCTGGGTTAAATGGATTCGGGTAATTTTGATAAAGTTCATATTTTTTCGGTATCTCACTTTTGCCGTTGTCCCTCACAGATACGATCGGTGGAACTGAGACAGTGTCCCTTGTTAGAGATATAGTGTAAACAACTGAACCATATGGCTCAAGCGCCACTTGAAGCGATGAAAGTGAAGAACCATTAACAGTTTGATATGTGTTATCAAAAAGATTGTTAAGATAACAAATTGCGTTATCTTGAACACCGCCTGTAAATGAGACCGAATTTCTCACATCAAGCATAACAACTTTTGTCTGATCGGATAAATTTAAAACAACGAGTCCATTTTGATTTTCATATTTTTTAACATAAGCATAAACTTTTGAATCACCTGAGTTTATAATTATATGCTCTCTACTTCTAAAAGCAGGAAATTTGCCCCTTATAAAAGCGAGCTTCTGATAATGCAATTGTAAAGGTTCCTTATCCGGATCATTCCAATTAATTTTAAATCTTCTCCCCTCAAACTCACCCATTCCATTTCCAAATCCTACTTCTTGTCCTGCATAAACAAGTGGGATTCCTGGGATCGTAAAAAGAAGCGTAGCAAGAGGCTTCGTTTTGCGTAAATCACTTTCATAAACTTTTGCAATTCTTGTTTCGTCTTGATTTTCCATATAACGCAGATATTGAGAATTCGGACCGGGATAATAACCATAATTTGTAGCAACATTATTTAAATCACCAATGCTCATTGAATAAGCGTTTCTAAAAGCATTCCACATATTTCTATCATATGCCACATCAACTCCCCCACCTTTATCAGCATAAATTCCCTCGGTCCCAATACCTGTCCCAGCTGCTTCGGCGAGAAGTAAAATATCGGGTTTAACTTTTTTCAATGCTTTTCTTATAGGTATTCCAAAATTTTCCTCGCCATATCTTCTTGAAGGTCCCCAATAAACATCAAACCTGAAACCATCAACACCGACATCTTTCACCCACCATTTAAGCATATCAAGCATATAACTTCTCAAATCAACATCCGACCAATCTAAATTCGCAAGCGACCAATCAGCATACCGAACATAAGCTGAATCTGGAGCATACGACTGCGGAAGTTCCTCACCATGCGGGAAAATGGTATGTTGCACAAAACTCCAATAAGGTGAATTTTCACGATATTGCCTTATACTCTGAATCCAAGGATGCCCATCAGCTACATGATTTGTAGTTATATCAAGTATAACCTTTATACCAAGCGAATGCGCTTTGTTTAAAAATTCTTTAAAATCTTCTATTGTCCCATATTCTGGAGCAATTTTATAAAAATCAACTATACCATATCCACCACCAATAGCATCAATTCTATACTGGTTTAACATTATCGGCATAAGCCAGATGACATTATACCCCATTGACTTAACATAATCAAGCTTCTGAGTCGCCGATTTTATCGTCCCATCTTGAGTGAACGAATGAAGGAATATAAGATACATTCGCGCATTTTTAACCCAAGATGGATTATCTGCATAACTTGGGAAATAAACTGAACCATCAGTGTTTACGGTGAAATAACTTCTTGTGGTATCAGCATTCCCCGAAGGGTCTCTGGCTATGAGTGTAAAGAAGTAATCGCCAGGAACATTTGGCTTTGGAATCACTATAACACTTTGAGTTGAACCATTTACGCCAGAAATTAATTCAGGATTAGTTGAATCAGCATACCATATGAAATTTAAAGCGTCACCATCTGGGTCAGAACTGCCAGTTGCGCTCATAGTTATTGAATTCCCAGAGATTGAAAATTCAATTTTAGCATCCGGACGATGGTCAACGATTCTATAGATGTTAATTCTGTTTGAATACCCCGACTTCCCTTGCAATGTCGCCTTAGCTTGAACTATATTATCATCTTCAACGAGATTAACAGATACAGAGAACTTTCCACCGGATGCACCATAAGTCCCCTTATTTCCATTTACAAAAATTTCAATATAGGTAACCTCACTTGCAAGTGTTCCATCTTGGTGTCTTATCTCGCCGTTTATAGTTATATTTGATTTTCTCGTCCGTCTTGGCTGAGTTAAAATTTTAACTACTGGAATACCACTGACATCAAAACCAAGCCGTTCGGGGCTTATCCCAGCATAACCTCTGCCTTCATTATCAATTCGCGAGTAAATTGGGCTTGAACCAACGATATAATAACTTAACATTTTCTTTTGAATCACATCATCAACAAAAGCAACATCAAAAACGGAAGGATTCCCAGGCAAATCATTGCCACCATTTGAAGCATTTATTTTAACAGGATTTCCATTTTCATCAACGAGAAATGAATAAAGTGTCACATAAAATTTTGTATACACCGAGCCGATATAACTTGATAATTCATCAACGGAAAATGAAAACCTTATCACATCCGAGTTTAATGCATCAGAATTAAAAGATATTGCCCTTGACTTCGTAAGAGGTGAAACTTTCGTGTAAATTGAATTAAACCTCTGGTCCGCAAGCCCCGGTGCAAATATGATGTAAATTCCCCTGTCGCTGAAATCTGAAATTTCAATACCAGCGCCAAACAGATCGAGAACGAAGTTATCAATTGAAGTATTAAGAGAAAAAACAACTGCGGTTTTTTCAGTTATATCTCGTAGCTTTATCTCAAAAAAAATAGTATCACGCGTTGAATTCGTCAAAGCATTAAACCCAAATATATCACACGAACCTGGAACAAACCCATTCGGATAAACATAATCACCATCTCCAACATCATCACCTGTGTTGTCAACATAGTAAAAACCAACCGAAGGATAAATTCCAAATGAAGAATAAGTCACCCCAACATTTCCATCTAAATCTGACGCCTCAAATTTTAATTCATGCCTTCCCAAAGAAAGACCCGAAACTTGCGCAGTTATAACTTTTGAAGCTGTGTCATAACTTGATGGAATTAAATTTCCATCAATGGAAACCTTGACAGAGTTCTTATCTATTCCTTTTCCCCTTGAGCTGTCAAATACTCTGGCTGAAATGTTAACTGTTGTCGTTGTATCAGCAAAAATTGAACCATTTCGTGGATAGTAAACTTCAAAATAAGGTTTAAGCCTCCTCTGAACAAAAGCAACCGAATTTCCATAAATTCCCCTCGTAACCGGATTATCTGGATCAGCAGTCCAAATTGAATTGTTCAGATAAAACTTATATTCATACTCTCCCTCCGTCAAAATAAGCTTTTTGCTCCATACACCACGAATTGAATCATACTGCATTGGGTCTTCACCCCAACCATTAAATTCTCCTCGCAGTGTAACCAAATTTACATTCTTATAGGGATTTCTTGAACTTCTTGGATCAAATATGAATTCATACTCTGATTGATAAATTTGATACTCAACATCAACCGTAAACCTTGATGTATCCGAGCCAATCTTCCCCGTTGATGTCTTAACTTCAAGCTTTATGAAATGTTCCCCATTTTGAAGCGGTTGTGGTGGAACATAGCTAAATCTTTGATTTCCAGGATTAAAATAGCTCAAACCATTCGGAACAAGCTGACCATCTATGTAAAGATTTACCTCTGAAATTGTTGTCCCAGACGAATAGAAAATATATGCGGATATTTCAGGCTGATCCCGATTTGTAATTGTCCCATGTTTAGGCAGAAGATAAAAAACCATTGGGTCGGTGACAATGATAATTGAATTGTTATAATTTGCATAATTTACCCTTGGATTGTTCGGATCCGTTATCCAAGTCTCGCCTTTACCATCGTTATTTCTGTCCTCAACGAATTTATACTCATGTGTCCCAACGCCAAGATTTTCAACTTTATACCAAACACCTGTTGAAGCATCATAAGACATTTTAAATCTTGAATCAGACACAATACCATTAACATTATTTCCCCAGTTGTTAAAGCTTCCCGCAAGAAAGACAGCGTTGACAGGGTTTGACGGTTTATAGTAAAATGTCACTGAGACAACTTGAGAAAGCAGATGCTGGAAGGATAGAACAAGCAGGAAAAGTATTTTTTTCATTTTTTAATCCTTTGATTTTGATTTACTCAAGGTTAAACACACTGGTTTTTTATAAAAATAATGTTTCAAAACCTAATAAAAAAATTTTTCACCCCCAATGTTAATACTGAACCCGAATAATTTCAATCTTGAATTTGTTTTATAATCTCTTTGTTTCCCTCTTCTATCATGCTGAACTTGTCTCAGCATCTATTTAAATTCAAGGTAAAAAATGAAAAATAATCCTGAACCAGCAGGATATTAAAACAAAAAAGGGCGCAAATGTGCCCTTTCTAAAAATCACTTCGCCAAAATCATCTTCTTAACCTCAACAAATCCACCCGCCCTCAAAATATAGAAATAAACACCGCTTGGAAGACCACTCGCATCAAACTTAACACTATGATGACCTGCATCTAAAATCTCATCCACAAGCCTTCTAACCTCACGACCAGCGACATCATAAACTATAAGCTCCACCCAAACTCGCTCAGGCAACTCAAACTCTATCGTCGTCACAGGGTTAAATGGATTCGGATAATTCTGATGTAAGACATAATTTTTCGGCAACTCAACGATAACCCTTAAAACATCGCTAACAAACTTTCTCTCACTTAAACTTACCGCTTCAACCTTGTAATAATACTCACCAGCAGTTGTGATATCTTTATCAACAAATTCATACTTTTCACCGAAAGCACCGCTACCTTTCGCCTTTAACTCATTAACACTTTCATGAGAAGCAATCAAATTAAAGTTTTCACCATCTCTACCGCGATAAATGTTAAAACCAAGGAAATCTTCAGGTTCAGTTTGCGTCTCAATTTTTATTTTAACATAATGAGTGAGAGCTTCAGCTATTATGTTTGAAATTTGAACAGGAAGCGGAGCATCACCCCAAGACCGGCCAACCCGCATTTCATCTATCTCAATAGTTCCAATACCCGATGCTTGCCTTAATGCAACACGACCTATGCTGGATAAATCTCTTCCAGCATTCGTATGCGAGACATTAGGTGTAGGTTCAGGACCAGATAAATTAGGATTTATCCAAAGACTTGCAACATCATTGCTATCACCACTTACAAATTGATATTTAACCACAATTAAATAAGCTGTATTTAAATTTAATATGTCGGATGCCCACTGAGTATTAGCCTTGCTTGTTCTAGCATTAATGCCAAGTTGAAAACCAAAACCTGCTCTTCTTATCCAAACACTACCGCCAAATATAGTTCCACTTGTTCCTTGAAAAAAATGAAAAAAGTAAGTTGTATCATTAGAAGTATCAGTAACTTTTATCAGAAACGAACAATAAATTGCACCGTCACTATAAGTTTGGTCTAAATTTCTTCCTACATCAGCATATCTGTTATATTTTAATTCAACCTTATTCCCCTCTCCAGCCATATAACCTGGATAAGATAAACTCCCGGGTAGCACAGGAACTGTATCAGCACCACTGTGCTTTGTCCAATAAGTCCCATCCGGTAGCGTATCCATATAACTAAAATGATCTAGCCAAATGATTTGCCCCCACACGATTGAAGGAAAAATTAACAAAAGCAAAAAATAATATACCTTCCTCATGGCTTCCTCCATTTATTTTTTGTTTTCACCCTTCCCACTTTCAATCGCCCAGAATAAATCATTCAATCACCAGTTAAAACAATCTATAAAACTACCTAACAACATCGCCACACTTAAAATTTATAAAATAAAATTTCGCTTGTCAAGAGCTTACACCGAAAATTGCTATTGAGAGAATTACATACAATAACCGTCCCGAGCGAATGAATTTAAGCGAGCCCGCGAAAAATGACTATATTGCAATCCCAACATCCACCAATTTCAAAAACCAGGGGGCACAAAAATGTGCCCCCGCAGTAAATCACTTCATAAGAATCATCTTTTTAACATCAACAAACTCTCCAGCTGTTAACTTGTAATAATAAACACCACTCGGAAATCCTGACGCATCCCACACAATTGTTTTTCCATATCCAGCCTCCATATAACCATCATAAAGCGTCGTAACCTTCTCACCAAGCGAATTGTAAATCTCAAGTTTAACATTTCCTGACTCACTAAGGTCAAACTTTATCGTCGTCCTCGGGTTGAACGGATTCGGATAATTCTGATAAAGAGCATACTTGTCTGGAATTTCAATCATCGGCTTTGCAGTGATTGAGCCAAATTCTTGACGATTTCCATTGAAATCAACGGAATATATCTTGTATTCATATGTCACGCCATTTTTAACCGTGTTATCTGTATAAGTATATCTCTTACCTTGAGGGCTTGTCCCAAGACCTTTAAGTTCTGGATTCGTTTTATAGCTTGCGAGCATAGTAAATTCATTTTCATATTCAGCTTTTCTGAAGACTTCAAATCCAGCGTTGTTAATTTCAGCCCCTGTCTCCCAAACAAGCGTTATCTTTGAATTCCCCGTCAAAGCATAAAGCGAAACAAATTGCGCCGGAAGAGGTCGGTCTTTATAAATAGCATCATTTGGACTAACACCATTTGTTAAGGTATAACCAAACCAATGAGTGAGTGTGGGTTCAGTGCCATTATCATTATCAGTTGGCCACTGTGCATAATTATTTCCAGCAGGGTAGTTATTTGCCAGATAGAAAATAATATAAATTTGATTTGTTCCCCTAAGCTCAGAGCGAGGTATTTTTAATTCTGTCGCTCCCGAGGTTTTTCTAATTATTGAAATTCCAGAAGGCATTGAAGTTTGAACCCAATTACCCGAACCGTCAACATAGTATTTTTGACCTGGCGCTGGATCCTGAGGTAACGCATCCTCAGAACTTGCACCATAAAATCTATACGCAAGATTTGCCGTAAATGGGTAAGTCGCTCCTCCAGCATCCTCAGGGATCGGTTGATCCGTTCTTCCGGTCCCAGTCGTTGGAGTCAATTGGGGGTCCGTATCAATCACAACCCACAAATTTGTATTGGTATTAACCAATGGATTCTCAGTTATTCCTATATATATATTATTTGCATCCCAAGTTATATGGCCATATCTACCAGCTTCTACACCCACATATTCATCCCCTGAGAAATCATTGCTTCCATCAATAGTAATCGTATGATAAGTTGGTGCCATAAAAACAATGGCAACCGCTATTATCCCAAAAACCATTATTACTTTCCTCATGGCTTTTACCTCCGTTTGTTTTTTGGTTTTACATTTTTGACTTTCAATTTTGTTTTTAATTTTTCATTTTGAAGATTCAGCACCACATATCTTATCACCTCCGTTGTTATTATTTCTTCTTTTTCTGCCATCCCGAATCATGCCATTCTGAACTTGCTTCAGCATCTCTTGTGTAAATCACACACCAACCTTAAGGCAACAATTAAAAACTTTTCCTCTTTGTCATCCCGAACTTGTTTCGGGATCTTTTGTATCAGAATCTCTTAACCCCATGCATAACCCACCATCTTAATCAAATAACGCAGGGCGCGAAAAACGCGCCCCGCAAAAAACCTTACTTCACAAGCATCATCTTCTTAACAGCAACAAATCCACCCGCCTTCAACCTATAGAAGTAAACACCACTCGCAAGATTTGAAGCATCAAACTTAACCTCATAAACCCCAGGCTTCTGCTCCTCATCAACAAGCGTCATAATCTCCTGACCAAGTATATTGTAAATTTTCAATGTCACACGCTCAGTCCTCGGTATGCTGTATTTAATCGTCGTCGTTGGGTTAAATGGGTTCGGATAGTTTTGATATAGCGCATATGTCAATGGAACTTCATCGGTCTCTTTAACTCCAGTGAACTTATTCACAATTTTAACCGTGTCTTTAAACGAACCAAGTCCTCTCTGCCTCCCAAACTTTACAACCTCAAGCTCATTTATAGCTTTGGCTCCAGGTTGATCTGGCAAATCATCAAGGAACAACAGATGATCTTCTTGGAATCCTGCTTCATTGTCAACTATCCCATTTGCTGCGAACTTAAACTGAATCGGTCCTTTTGAGCTCCACTTCGGGAATGTGATGGCAACTGACCAAATAGTATCACCAGCAACTTTATCGGGATAAATTCCGCTATCATTTAATTTCAAAAGTGAACGATCTCTATTCGGCTCATCCCATATCCAGAACAAAGGTGGCTGGCTTCCTGCGACAAAGAGCGAATCAACTTTCGTGATCAGATCACCATTTTTATCAGTTGCACCCCTCATATCGCAATAAATCCAAACTTCAACACCTTCTTCTTTCTGAACAAATCCTTCAGGACCTGAACCAGCAAAGTATCTTCTTGGCACTTCTTGAGTATCTGCTTCAGTGAAAGTATACTTATAGTTTGCGCCCGGCTCCCATCCACCATTTGGAACTCGCGCTTGATTATTGTTTCCTGTCTTGATGTAGTATTTGTATTCAATGAAATCACCAGGAGCTGCAGTTATCGGGATATATCCTTCCCAAACACCTGGTTCAAGAACAGAAGGAGATAACGAATCCTGTTCACCCCATCCATTAAATGAACCGCGAACAAGAACAACATCACCACTATCAGGCTTAAAGTAACCTATCATCTGAAATACGCTCATATCAACGCTAAAGTAAAGCTGAACAAGCTTTGGCGGAGCGATAACTTTTCTATCAAATGTCACCCATCTCAATGTGGTATCTGCGTTGATTGTGGCTTCTCTGTTCGGGTCCCCTTCCCATTTAACAATAACATTTGGGCTATCTTTATAAGCAATCACGAACTTGTAAGCAATTGAAGATGGTTCTGGGAATCTTAATCTTCCTGACCAAACCTTATCATTTGCTGGCTCTGGATTTAAGACAAATGTTCTGCCCCAACTTATATCACCAAAGTCATTATGATTTGGCAATTGTGCTCCTCTAACTCCAACAACATGTTTCGTCGGGTCAAATTCGGGAATGTTAAACACATAAACTCTAAACCAGACATCAATTGAATCACTCGGCGTATATGGTGGATTAGGTCCAAATCCTTGCTTACGGAAGAAAACAAGCGGTAAGGTCGTATCTGAAGCAGGTATTGTCAATTGATAATTATCTCCATCTTCCCAATCTTCAGCATAGAACTTATACTCAAGAACTTTTCCAACCATCGTATCTGGGAAATCAACAGAAAGCGTCCAATAATCACCACCAACATTTGTCATCCTATTTGTCGCTGCGCTTCCCCAAGGTCCAAGCAATGGATGTGAACCACGAACTTCAACAAGCGATGTATCAACCAAAAACTTAGGCGAAGTCGCAGTGTTAACATTGAATGTGACTTGATAAGTTAGTGGGAATGAAGCAACATAATTGTTCGTCGCGAGGGCAATCATCCTGTGTCTTCTTGAATCGTAAACAGCTCTTCCAGTTGCATTTGTATTTGAGTTTCCAGTTATGCTGTCAGTTATCGCAATTAATCTTGCATTTGTAGGTCCAGCGCTAACATCAAGAACTGCAAATTTGAAATATGGACCTGAAACCCCAGCACCCATAACCAAGCTAAAGAACAGTTTTCTACCTGAGCTTGTCTTTCCAAGGTCAGCCGTTGCTTCATAAGTTCCAAGAACTGTGCCAGGAATTTCACCAACCAATGTTCCATCAGATTTCCATACACCTGCTAAAGTTCCCGAACCATTGCCCCATATCAATGTATCTGTGCCGACAATTTCAACATCAACGCTAAGCCTTGCTCTACCTACTCCGACAACCACTGATTTTTCAAATGAAAAGTTAACACCATCCGTGGTTCCAAACACTGCGACTTTATCATTTCCACCGCCACCACTTGCATATACTTTCGTGTTTGCTCCTGAACCCATAACAGCAAACGCATCTCCATATCTACCGTTGACGCGCCACGAAACAGCAAGTGTCGGAGCTACACCTTCATTCTCCCAACGATATACCTTAAACAAAGTATCACCACCTGAGTTTGTGCTCAAATTACACGCATAAATAACGCCATCATCAGCAACATCAATTAAATTCAATGCAAATGTTCCACCAGTTATCCCAGTAACATTAAGCACGCCAAGGCTATCGCCTGTTGCTGCATCAAGTATTACAACCTTTAAACCACCTGTTCTTGAAACGACATACACATGGTCCGTCACAGGGTTATAGGCAATTCCACGAGTAGCATTATCAGTTGCCAACCAGGATACTGCCCCAGCTTTTTTAACCCAGACGGGTGAAAGGGTCAGCTGAGCAAATGCAAATGCTGAAAGGGTTAACACTAAAGTTAACCCAAGCATAAAGAATTTAATTTTGTTCCACATGATCGCACCTCATTTTGTTTTTAATTTGCACTTCAATTTTAAAATTAACAATGAAAAAGTCAAGTAATTTTTGTTAAAATTTGCCTCCATAATTTGTTTTTAAAATTGAATGCCGAGCGAAAAACTTTGAATGTTTTTTAAAATACCGAAATCTTGATAAGCATAATCAAACTTTAACCCAAATCCCCCAATTTTGTAATTTAACCCAATGCCAGCGGTAAATCCTTCTTCTGAATCTTTTTGAAAAAGTGACTTATAACCAGCTCTAATGAAAACGATGTTTCTAAAACTATATTCAAAGCCAAGGTTTAAACTTTCTGTGTTATCGTTTGGATGTGTAGCGTCAATTGCAAGTGTAAAATAATTTGCTTCAGTTTTAAAAATATCTATTGATGCACCAACTCTGAAATGAAGTGGAAGTGGCCAGTCATCTGTTTTCAACTTCGCACTTATCGTTGAGTTATTGCCCGTGATACTTGGGTCTGGGTCGTAAATTACAAACAAATCCTTACCATCAAGCCTCATTTCAGTCCCGAAATTTGAAATGCTTGCACCAAGCTTTAAGCCTTTGAATTCAGTTGTAAACAAAACCCCAACATCAAGCGCAAATCCGATCGCTCTTTCATTCCACAATTTTTGTTGAATGAATTTAACCGTCCCGCCAACCGAAAATCTATCTGTTAAGTTCCTTGCATAAGACAAGCCAATTGCTATATCGCTCGCATCCCATCTCTCACCTGTTCCTTCAGGATAATCAATAGTCGTGACCTCCTCTTCGCCGTAGTCAAGTCGTGTAATTGAAAGCCCAACTGCATTATTTCTATCAACCACAACCGAAACCCCAACCCAATCAAAGCTTGTCCCAAATATCCATTTGGTATGTGAAAGCATAACTTCATTTTGCCCGATTCGTGATGCACCAGCTGGATTCCAGTAAAGCGTGCTTACATCACCAGCAAAAGCGGTAAAAGCTCCACCCATTCCAATTGCCCTCGGACCAACAGCAATTCCAAGAAAAGGCGCAGCTGTAGTTCCAACTTTTGACTGAGAAAGAAGAAAGATATTAACAGTTAAAATTAAAGCGATAATTTCTAAAAATCTTTTTAAACTCATGGCTTCGCTGCGAATTTTATTTTATAATTGCAAATTTACCCGTCTTCTGACCTATACCCGGAACATCAACAACATAAAAGTAAACCCCATATGCAACATCAAGATTTTCCTTCGTTTTTAAATTCCACGAAACAGTCCCATCGGATATATCTTTATCATGTTTTAAAGTTGCTACAAGTTCACCTCTGGCTGTAAATATATAAATCGTAGCCCCAGCTGGAACATTTACAAAATCAATCTTTTGAGGTCCTCGCCCACTTGAAATCCCAGGCGGAAGCGGTGGCTCCCATCTTTCGGCAACTACATATGGATTTGGAACAACCTTAATTTTATCAAGTTGCAACTTTGCAAGTTCCGCATCAACTCTATTTGCCCTGACCCTGAACTCATAAACATCCTCACTTCTAAATGGCTTTGTCAAACTAAAAATCATCTTATTCCCAGCGCCTGGCAAAGAGAACGCAGAATCGCCTTGAAATATAACAGCCCATGTGAACGAACCAATATTCCCGTATTCCTCCCAAAAACCTATGCTTATCTGCCTAACTTTCGTAAAAGCATTGTAAACATTGACATAGACAAACTTGATATACTTATTATCCGTCAAATTCTTCACTCTAAATTTAACCGGCACAGCTGGTATCCTTAATGGCGAATAAGCCATTGATGTGTCAACTATTTCATCATAACATTCAATTGCATAATCTGCGGGGTATGCCCTTCCTCTAACGGCGCCAGCGCTGAAAAGAGCAAATGTTTTTGACTTCGGCGGTATATCCCACACCCACTGCGTCGTGTCAATTGAAGATAGCTTTATATCCCAATGATTGTCAAAAATTATTCGCATACCATTAAATAAACTTGTCTCACCTTCAAATATCTTGCTCCACTTAACAACTGTATCGGGATTTGATGGGTCAGTGACATCAATGACAGAATAAGCAGTCGTTATTCTGCTAAAGCTTGAATCTTTAAAGACGACATTATAGATATGATTATCTTTAACCTTGAACGGGTCAAGAACATAAAGATAAATTTTTCCCGTTGCTGGACCTTGTTTATGAATTATTGTATCTGTTCCGGCAGGTATAAATCCTGCAGACGGTGCATTTGGTGTCACAGCAACAGTATTTTTGTCAAAAATTAATTCTCCGGTTGATGTCATCTGTATAAACTTCGTGTTTTCGGATGGGAAAACGCCAAGCTCCGCATCGCCTTTATCATAAGCCACAACTGCGTAATAGTATGTCATCCCATTCTTAACATCCGTATCAATAAACTGATGTTGAATTCCGGTATCCTCACCAAGCCAGAATTTAACACCATTTATATCAAGCGGAAACCATCCAAATACGCTGTCCTTAAGGTCAAACTGCGCAATGGGTTTGTAAAATATCGGGTTCCCAAAACCATCAGTTATAACTCTTGCATCATTGAAGTTCGGGTCAGTAGCCTTGTAAATTTTATATCCTTCAAAATCATAAGCCTTGTTAACATCTTCACCTTTATTCTTGTAAACTTCCGCAAGTGCTCTATCAAATGACCTTTCAGCAATGTCATCCCAATAGAGTATAACTTTTTTATTTCCAGCTATAGCTTTCAAAGTTGGTTTCTCAGGCGGTCTTGGGAAATTATAATTTGCATCATAAATACCTTGCATAACTCTCTTATTGTTGTATAAATCCTTAATGTCTTCACCAAAGAAAAGTATTAACGAAAATCTCTCCGTCTGCTTTGCAGTTAGTGGGAAATACCCTGAGCCAGCATCAAAATCTGGACCTTCTACATAACCCGTGATATACTGCTCTGGAACTTGCCAATTCCCCGGGGCGAGACGACGCCACATCTCCTCATCATTTGCCATATTTATCGCTCCAGCTGGGACAAAGAAATCAAAACTTGTCAAACCAACTTGGTCTGATTCATTAACATCAACAGCATCAAAATGCGGTTCGCCCGGGGTAGGAATTCCATCGCCTTCGCCAATATCTCCCGTGTTTGGCACCCCGTCCATACCAACATCATCCCAACTCGTATCCCAATCCCCGTCATTGTCAATTCCATCGTCTCTTCTTTCATCAATCATCGGATCATTTAATCCAGCACCTGTGAAGTAATTTTTATACGCCAGTGGATTAAGCTTATCAAAAATGACCCTACCATCGGCGGTCTTCCTTATTTGCCTGTAATGAAGGTCAAAATTTTCATCTATTAAACCATCAAGGTCATCATCAATCCCATTGTTTGGAATTTCTGTAAGCTCAATACCTTCCCATATCTTAAATGGAAGTCCAAGCGAGTAAACCGTGACAGTATCTGTATCGCTTTTCAAAAGCGTGTCAAGCAGAACAACTTTTCTTTCATAAAAAGTTTGGTCAACATTGTAAATTGGCGAATGAACTTTTTTAATCTCAATCAGAACGATTTTATTATTTGGAAAATCAGGATTTGGTCCAGGGTCCGTCCTTGACAAAATTCTTCTTGTTCCCTCCGGATTTAAAGGTGATGGTGGAAAATCTTGAGCTTTAAATTTTGGGCTTGAGGGTAGCTTACTATCACCATCGTTATCTATCCCATCAAAAGGATTGCCAGGAGTTTCAAGAAATCCATAACCAAGATAACCAACATTACCTATCCATTTTGGATTTGAGCTTCTATCAATGTAATTATCCGCATCCCATGAATATGTTAAGTCTTCAGCAGCGTCAAAAAACGATAAATCATCCCTCCATTCCGTATTTCCACTTGAGCCACCACCTGCGCCAACCCATGTCCCGACAAGAAAACCAAACACAGTTCTTCTATAATCCGTCGTTCCTTCATTTGTTATATCGTAAACCCAAAATATACCATCTTCGGCAAGGACATTTGACCACTGCATCCCTCTCACCTTCACCACAAGCCCATGCCCCATCCTCGTTGAATCAGTTGAATCAGGTCTAAAACCATATCTTCTGTTATATTTCTCATCGTTGTTGTCATCCATGACGAAATAACTTTCTTGGTCTGCGTTTGTAATTCCCTTGCCAAAATATCCATTCCATACCGCTTTGCCCGTCGCTGTGTCAATCCAATCAGGGTGGTCTGGCCAAAATGGTGGCCATGTCTCAGGAAGATGACTCATTGCTACGCCTTTGCCCGGAGCTTGAAGCGTTGGATTTGCGTAACCCGGGACAGGTTCAAATCCCCAAAACTTTCCACCACTTCCAGTCTCACCACCAGAAGCACCACCCGGTCTATCAACAGGACAAATCACAACGGAATGCACAGTATCAACAACCATCCCTCCAAGTGTAGAATCAAACCTCGGAAAATAAAGTTCAAGCCCAACAAGAATGCTCACATCCCCAGCGTATCCGTTGTCATCATACTTCCACGCAAGTGGTGGACCTTGAGTTGAAGGTTGAGCAATTACACCCCAATTGCCAAAAACCGTCTTAACAAGATTTCCATTGTGTATCCCGACTTTTCTAAATGTTCTGTCACCTCTTAACTTTTGAGAATATGAAAATTCAAAAAATAGCATCACAAAAATTAAAAGCAAAAGTCCCAAATTTAAAATTTTCCGCATAATAAAATCAAAATTTTGTTTCAATTTACTGACCAAAGAAAATAATCAAGCCAATTTCAATCCTACGCGGTTCAGAGTAAAAGGTCGGATTAGTAAACCATTCACCAAGCGGATTAACAAGCTGAACAGGCTGTTGCTTTAAAGCACTTAAATAATCAAGCGTAAAATCAGGTCTCCCAGTATCATTGTAAACACCATAAGCATTTTTCGTGTCAAACAAATTATAAATTCTTGCGAAAAGTGAAAATGTAAAGAACTTAAATTTAATGTCCTTGTAAAGTCTCAAATCAACATTAAACACAGATGGCTTTCTCTCTGAATTGATAAGAAGGGTCCCAATATTTTTTGACTGCCTCGGGGTGTACGGAGCCCCACTACCATATTGAGCAACAAGACTTAAACCCCAATTCCCCGGAACTGAATAAGAAGCAGTTATATTTAAAGTATGTCTCTGGTCCCAATCAAGAGGAATTATCTTTATCTCTGGCCATTGTCCACCAAGCCGAAGATTTCTCGTCTGTGCAGGATCTGAAGCGTTCCCCTTCGCAACTTGAAATGTATAATCAATTGTCAAAGCCCAATTGTTTGAAAATCTTTTGTCAAGCGAAAATACAATACCACGAACAAATCCAAAATCAGTGTTTTGATACTGGTTATACCACGCAGAGCCACCAAATATGAAAATTTCATCAGCTCTTGTTCCAGTTAAATTCCTTATATCCCTAAAATAACCCGTTAACTCTATCGCTATGTCATTTGTTATCGCTTGCTGAACCCCAATTTCACCACTTACAGTCTGCTCAGGCTTCAAATCAGCATTACCGACAAGACCTATATTTCCAGTCCCTGAACCGAGTTTAAATTCGGGATTCGTGTAAAGATACTCAAATGGTGGAATCTGGAAGAAATGACCATAAGAAAAATGAATAACACCACGATCAGTTATCGGAAAAGCAACACCTATCCTCGGGCTTAATTGCCACTTCGGTTTGGCTTTAATATACCAATATGACCTTCTATCATCAACTGTTTTAGGGATATCTCCTTCATCGCCGTAAACCCCATTATTGTTCGTGTCAAAAAATCTATTCTGCGGTTTCAAGGGTTGATAAATGTTCGGGTCTGAAGGGTCAGCAAGAACATGCCAATTAGGATCAAACCAATCAAATCTAACTCCAACATTTAAAATTATCTCATTGAATTCCATCTTATCCTGAATATACGCGGAAAACTCTTTTGGATGATTCCTAAAAAGCGTATGCGTTGGCTCTGAAATATCAGGTATCCTCGTTTTAACATAAGGATTCCCATCAAGGATTGGGTCTCTGGCTCTGTCCTCATCCGAAAGGTCAAGTGAAAAGCCTTCAAAATAAATCGTGTGATATCTAAATTCAATTCCTGTCTTTATCTGATGAACTTTTGTTACCTGAGATGTTAAGTCAATTTTTCCAACATATGTTCCTGTGTTCCGATAGAAATGATCCATCTTCATCCCGCCAGCGATGAAACTATACGGTCCAGGTTGAAGCAAAAGTTTCGGATGAACATATCTCGGGTCGTGTGGATTTTCAAATACATAATGCCTGTAATCTTTGAAAAAGTATGAAAAGCTCGCTTGATAGAAAGTTTTCTTGCTCAAGGTATGATTTATTGAGAAAATGTTCGTTATCCCTGTTCTAAATCTGTTAAGGTCACCGTCTGGATTATACTTAAAAGCAAAGTCAAAATCACGATATTTAATAAACTCATACATATAATTGTATGAAATCTTCAAAGTCGGTGAAATCTGAAATGTTAGTTTACTTTGCAAAAAAATTTTTCTGTTCCAATTCATTGGAACAATTGCGCTATCCCCTAAACCTTGTTCAGGATTTATGCTTATAATCCATTTGTTTGGATCAGGGTCACGATTGTCAACTATGTTTTCTGGTTTAAACCTTCTTATTCCATAAAGCCATCCACCAAAGTATATCCACCTGCCATTCAAATAAAAGAAAATTTTGTTTTTCAAGATCGGACCACTTAAGTTTCCTTCAAAATTTCTAATTGAAAGAACATCAAACTTATTAAGACCAGTGAAAATGTCTGAATGTTGAGTTGCATATCCACCAAAATAACTGCTTATACTGCCGTTAAATTTATTATCGCCATCCTTAGTTGCGATGTTAATTATCCCCGACATCGCTTGACCATATTCAGCATTGAAAGCACCACTTACAAGCTGAAGCTCCTGGATTGACTTTCTGTCAACATCTATCACCGTGCTTCTATCATAAACATCAGTCACCGGAACGCCATCAATCCAATACGCAACTTCTCCACTTCTACCTCCACGAATATGACCAGCGACGACACCAGCTTGAAGTTCAACAACTTCTTGAAATTCAGTAATCGGCAGCGCTTGTATAAGTTCACTTCCAACTATTGCGGTTGAAGCAGTCAAATCTTTTTGAACAAGCGGTCGTTCTGCAACAACTACAACTTCCTCACCAAGCTCAATAACCGTTGGCTCAAGCTGAAAATCAACAGTCGTCGTAAGGTCAATTGAAACCTTAACACCCTCTTTAATGACAGTTTTATACCCAATCGCTGATGCTTTAACCCTGTAAACCCCCGGCGGGACATTAATTATCACATAATTTCCATTTATGTCGGTCGCTGCGCCAAGATAAGTTCCCTCAATCACTATATTTACCCCAACTATTGGTTCCCCTGTTTGAGCATCTGTCACACGTCCTGCTATCTTCCCCGTGTTGCCCGCGATAGCAAGAATCGGAAGAAAAATCAGCGGTAAAAGTTTTTTCAAATTCATGACATCCTCTTTTTTATTTAAGGACAGGTTTTTCTTATCACAAGCTCTGGGGTAAACTTAATATGCCTTGGTTTCACTTTAGTACCATTTATGCGCTCAAAAAGTTTTTCAACCGCAACAGTCCCAATCTCATACATCGGTTGCCTTACAGTTGTCAAACCAAAATCTCTGGCGAGCTCAATATCATCAAAGCCAATAATTGCAACATCATCAGGAACATTAATGCCTTCCTCACTTAACGCTTCAATTACCCCGATCGCTTGAATATCGCTTGATACGAAAATTGCAGTTGGAAGTTCACTATTGCGATTTAAAAGTTCTTTACACGCTTGATAACCTGCTTCACGATTGAAACCATCAACTCTTTTATCAGTGGTTTCAATAAAAAACTCATCATAAAATTTCACTCCATAGTCAAAAAGCGCTTGCTTAAATCCCTCAAACCTTTGCCTTGCTGGAACACTTTCAAGACGTGCACATATCATACCAATTTTCTTATGCCCAAGCTTTACCAAATGCTCAACGGCAAGATAGGCACCAAGAAAATTATCAACGGTAATTGAATCAAATTTTGGATGATGAGTATCGACGAGCACAATTGGAATTCCCCGCTGAATGAAATATCTAACATAAGACTCTGGGAATTTCATTGAAAAGAAAAGAACACCGTCAACTTTACCACGATGTGTACTTCTCTGAATATAATGCTCAACTTGAGTTAATGGATCATTTACACCGTAAAGCACAAGATCAAAGCCAAGCTCAGAAATTTTATCCTGAACCCCATGAAGAACTTCAATGAAGAAGTAGTTTGTAAAGAATGGGATGACAGCTGAGATTGCATATGCCCTTTGCTTTGCTAACCTTTGAGCATAGGTGTGAGGTTGATAGTTTAAACGCCTCGCAACCTCTAAAACTTTTCTTCTCGTCTCCTCAGAAACATGCGGATTCCCATTCAAAACCCTTGACACAGTCCCAATCCCAACTTTAGCCTCACGAGCTATGTCGTAAATCGTTATCCCATAAAAAACTTCAATTATTTTGGAAGTGCTTCCATAAAATAATAAAAAAATTTTTCTTTGTCAAGTTTAAAATGAGTGTGTTTAAGAAATTTGAGTAGAAGAAAAGGTGTAGGGCGTCTGTCATGCTGAACTCGTTTCAGCATCTCATAATTAGCACTTTTTAGACCGACATCGTTTAAAGCAAGATTTGTTTTATTGTCAACTTTGGTTGCTTTGGGATATGGCTCTATTAAAAACCAAAAGATTTTTTAAACATATTCAGTTTAAAATAAAACACAACCTCGTGTATTAGAAGTGTTTTCTAACCCACTTTAGTTCTCAACGCGAACACAAATACCGCGATCAATATGTGAATTTCCAGAAATCTTCACCTGCTTATCTCAAGAATTTTATACTTCACCAATCCAGCGGGGACTTTTACCTCAACTATCTCACCAACCTTTTTGCCAAGTAAGCTTTTGCCTATTGGCGATTGTATTGAAATTTTCTTTTCAGCCGAATTTGCCTCCTGAGATGAAACTATTGTATACTCAACAACTTGATTTGTGTCAAGATTTAAAACTTTGACCTTTGAATAAAGATAAACCTTATCAGTTGGCAAATCCTTGACATCTATAACTCTTGCCTTTGCAAGCGTTTCCTCAAGCTTTTGAATCTTTATCTCAAGCAATTCCTGTTCGTTTTTAGCAGTTTCATACTCAGAATTTTCAGAAATGTCGCCGTGTGCCCTCGCCTCAGCTATCTTGCGAGCTACTTCAGCTCTTCCTTTGGTTTTGAGCTCTCTGAGCTCTCTTTGAAGCTCCTCATATTTCTCTCTCGTTAAATAAATGACATCATTTTTCTTGTTTGCCATCTTTGTAATCCAAATTTTTGTTTTAACTTAAATCGCTTCTTTCAACCAGTGTTTTTTAACTGAAATAATTGAAGGCTTCCCATAAGGAGTGAAACCCATCTTTAACGAATCCGAACTTAAATCAGCATTCCAATTCCATATGAAAATACCATCAACAAATTCAACATTTGAAATTATATCAAAAGCGACATCATAACACAACTTTTGCTCCTCAATATCAACTACATCCCCAACCTTCCATGGCTTCATGCTCGCTCCATCGGTGCTCGGATAACCTATCTCTGTGAAAATCAATTTTTTATCAAAATGGTTTTCCACAAACCATTCCTTCAAATCATTTAAATAAGGTTGCCACCCAAGAACTAATTCATCATACACAGGGTCAGGCTTATTTGAAACAGGTGCAAAGAAATCAATACCAATATAATCAAGCCCATCCCAAAACGAAACTCTTCTGTATTCATCAAAATTTGACGCATAAACTACTTTACCAGAATAAACACCCCTCACACTATTTATCAAATCAATCCACAAATCTCTCTCACCACTTAAACCCGAAAGTTCAGAACCAATACAAAACATTTCAACACCGAGTATTTCACAAACATTCGCATAGTTCAAAACATATTTTGAATAATTCCTAAACCATGCTTCAATGTTAAATGGTTTTATCTTCGTTCTCGGTGCATCATCATAAATGTCAACATGAATTTTAAACATAACCCCAAGGTTTTTTGAGTGAGCATACTGGATAATTTGTGAAATTGAATAAACACTCGGTGTTTTGTTTATGTCTTCAAACATCGCTGTGTCATTTACGCTTTTCTGATAAAGTGTGGCGACAATTGCAACCCAATTTGCTCCTGTCGTAAGCATCGTATCAAGTGAATTTTTTGCGTAATCCGTTCCATACTCTACTCTTTTCCAAGAGACAAAGTTAAAGCCTCTTTTGTAATTTTGTATTCGCTTCATAGCTTGTTCATCAGAGACATTGACAATAAAATTACACCCAAACAAAAAGAACAAATTAACTAAAACAGCAAATCTCAAAAATCCCTCTTTCATCTAACCCGCGTCCCGCCAATTGTTAGCTCGCTTATTAAAATTGTCGGCTGTCCAACTCCAACTGGAACATTTTGTCCATCCTTTCCACAAGTTCCCGTCCCCTTTTCAACCTCAAGGTCATCTCCGACACCTATAACTTTTTGCATTGCTTCAGGACCGTTCCCAATTAAACTTGCACCACGAATTTGATAAGTTATTTGACCATTTTCAATTAAATAACCCTCGTTAACTTCAAAAACGAAATTTCCACTGACTATATCAACTTGACCACCGCCAATCGATTTTGCGTAAATTCCAAACTTAACACTTTTTATCAAATCCTCGGGTTTATCTTTCCCCGCATCAATAAATGTATTTCTCATCCTCGGCAATGGATAATGTCTATATGATTCCCTACGCCCATTTCCTGTTGATTCAAGGTTCATAAGTTTTGCGTTCAATTTATCAAGCATATAACTTTTTAAAATCCCATTTTCAATCAAAATTGTCCTTTGCATCGGCGTCCCCTCATCGTCAATTGCAAGCGAGCCTCTTGAGTTTGGTATTGTCCCATCGTCAATTATAGTTACAAGTTCAGAGCAAACCTTTTGCCCAATTTTCCCTGAATAAATTGATATCCCTTTTCTATTGAAATCACCTTCAAGCCCATGACCAACTGCTTCATGGACGAGAACACCGCCCCAACCAGATTTTATAACAACTGGGAAATTCCCCGCTGGAGATGGCTTCGCAGAAAGTTTTGAAACAGCTTGTCTTGCGGATTCAACACCAAGTTTTTCGGGAGAGTTTGAAATCAAATATTCATAACCGTATCTTCCGCCAAGATAACTTATCCCCATCTCGCGCAACCCATCTTGAATAGCAACTGAAATTATAAAAATTCTAAAAAGTGAATCATCACTTTCAACATAAACACCTTCAGAATTTGCAACCCAAAAATATCGTGTGCTTTCGTGATAATTTATATCAACTTGCTTTATTCTACCGTCATAACTTCTCGCTGAATCATTTGCGCGCCAAAGCCATTCAATTTTCTTATCAACATCAAGAAAGTAAATCGGTTTTTCAATTGAAAAACTACCCTCTACCTTCTTCTCTTCAAGGTTAACTGAAGTAATTCTTGAACCTTTATCTGCAATGTAAGATGCAACTTCGGCGACATTTAAAATTTTATCAAACCCAAAATCATCAGTATAAGCATATCCAGTCCTTGAGTCTGAAATTACTCTAATACCAAGCCCTGGGGAAATCCCGTAATTTAGTGTCTTGATTTTATTTTCAGAAAGATTTATCGTCATTTCAATCCTACATTCAAAATAAATCTCCGCAAATTCACCACCTCTTGAAAGCGCCTTTTCAAGGACTTTCTTTATCTGGGCATAGTCAAGTATTTCACGATAGGCCGGATTCATTTTTATCATTTTTTGTTTTTTCATCCATCAAAATCAGATGACCAAGTTTGTCTCTTTTCGTCCGAAGATAATGAATGTTAATATCGTTCGGTTGAATTTCAATTGGGATTCTTTCAACAACCTCAAGCCCATAGCCTGCAAGCCCAACGATTTTCTTTGGATTATTCGTCAGCAAACGCATCTTCCTAATACCAAGGTCAACTAAAATTTGTGCTCCAATTCCATAATCTCTAAGGTCCGGTTTAAAGCCAAGCATTTCGTTTGCTTCAACGGTGTCCCTCCCTTCGTCTTGTAGTCTATATGCTTTGATTTTATTTACAAGTCCAATTCCTCTTCCCTCCTGCCTCATATAAAGCAAAACCCCTCTGCCTTCCCGCTCAATCATCTTCATAGCGGAATGAAGTTGATCACCACAGTCGCATCTAAGTGAGCCAAAAACATCACCAGTTAAACATTCAGAATGAACGCGAACAAGTATTGGCTCATCACCATCAATTTTACCCTTCACAAGTGCCACATGAACTTTGCCGTCAGTTAAGCTTTCATAAAGATGAAGTTCAAAGAACCCATACTTTGTCGGAAGCTTCGTTATTGTAATTTTTTTTACAAGTTTTTCCCTCCGAAGGCGGTAGCTTATCAGGTCTTTTATTGTTATAATTTTAAGCCCGAACCTCTTTGCAATTTTAAAAAGTTCAGGAACGCGAGCCATCGTCCCATCATCGTTCATAATTTCACACAAAACCCCAGCTGGATAAAGTCCCGCAAGCCTCGCAAGGTCAACAGCAGCTTCAGTATGTCCCGCCCTTCTTAAAACTCCACCTTCAACAGCTTGAAGTGGAAAAATATGTCCAGGTTTTGCAAAATCACCTGGCCTTGAACTTGGATCAACAATTGCCTTTATAGTCTTTGCTCTATCATAAGCTGAAATACCTGTTGTCGTCCCTTTAAGATAATCAACACTTACAAGAAATGCGGTTCCGTGTCTTGCTGTATTAAATTCAACCATAGGTTCAAATTCAAGCTCACGCGCCCTTTGCTCAGTTATAGCAACACAAATTAAACCTCGTCCATATTTAGCCATAAAATTAACAGCTTCTGGCGTCACCTTCTCCGCAGCAATTATGAAATCACCTTCGTTTTCCCTATCCTCATCATCAACGACTATAACCATCTTCCCATCCCTTATATCCTCTATAGCTTCATCAATCGTATTAAACTTAAAACCAGACATCATAATCACCTCCAAAATTTCTATTTAACAAAAAAAATTGGGACAGAAACCTCTGTCCCATTAAAATAACTTTAATTCAAAAAAGCAAATTTATCCTTGACCCTCTCGCGCCACAGCAGCAATCGCAGCCTTTTCAAACTTTATCTTAACGCCATCATCAACCTCAAGTAAAACAGTCCTATCATCAAGCCCGACAACTTTACCGTGAATTCCACTTGAAGTTATCACCTTGTCACCCTTTTTGAGTGATTCAATAAGCTTTTGATGTTCCTTCGCTCTTTTCTGTTGTGGTCTTATTATCAAGAAATAAAAAATCAAAAATATCGCAAGAAACATTATTATCGTGCTAATCAAACTGCTCGTCGCATCCGGCTGTGCTTGAAGTAAAAGATACATCTCCAACCTCCATAAATTTTGCTTTGAATTTAATTTAAAATAATAAAAGAAACCAAGAATTCAAAATTTCAAAACATTTTCACAATCTCGTTTTCATACTCAGGGAAATAGTGATTGATCTCTCGCAAATTAAAGCGTCTCAAAATTGATGTGTTCGGCTCACGATCAAGCAAAAATTCAAACGAAAGATAAACAAATTTTTCAGCGGTTATCTTTCCTTCAGTCAACCTTTTAAAATAATTCTCCTCTACTGAAACAATGTGTGTTGTCTGAGCCTTACCTGAAACTTTTACCTCAAACTCAGCAATTGGAAATGGTTTAAGCTGTTTAACCTCAATTTGATAAGCCATAGCACTTATTGATTTTGTTTTTCTATTTCACCGCAATGAAAACATATCTTGCGATGAAAATAAGTGTTAAGATAATTACCAAAATGTTCACCTCCTTTGCCCTACCGCTAAATAACTTAACAAGCGTATAAGATATAAAACCAAAAGCCAAACCATCCGCTATGCTAAATGTCAAAGGTATTCCGAGCATTATAATAAAAGCTGGAATTGATTCGGTGAAATCATCCCATTTAATTTCCATAATAGGTCTCACCATCATACTTCCAACAATTATCAATGCTGGCGCTGTAATCGGATAAATAACATAACCTTGAGCAATTTCAACACCACCACCAATTAATTTAACAATTGGATAGAAAAAGAGCGAAATCAAAAAGAAAATAGCTACAAAAATTGAAGTTAAACCCGTCCTCCCACCAACAGCAACACCTGAGGCACTTTCTATATACGCAGTCACAGTTGAAGTCCCAAGCAAAGCCCCAAAAGTAGTCCCAAGAGCGTCTGAAAGTAAAGCTTTTTCAGCTCTTGGAAGTTTGCCATCCTTCCCAATGAGACCAGCTGCATTCCCAACCCCAATAAGCGTTCCAACAGTATCAAACAAAACCATGTAAAGAAAAACAAGAACTGCAACAAGGAACGAGATATCAAAAAAGTTTGAAAAGTCAAGTTTTAAAAATGCCGACTCTTTAACTTCTGGAAACGAAATCACTTTGCCTTCAAACTTTACAATTCCAAGCAAAAGAGAAAGGACGAGAGAGAAAATAATTCCAATTAAAATTGAACCCTTAACCCCACGAGCTAACAAAATTGCCATCAAAAGCAAGCCAGCTATTGAAACTATAACTTCGCTCCTGTGAATCTCACCAAGCTGTGGAAGGCGCGTTGCTGGGTTAATCTCTATTATCCCAGCTTGAATAAAACCAATCAATGTTATAAACAAACCTATTCCAGTTGCAATTGAATTCCTTAAACATCCTGGCATAGCATCAATGACAGCTTCCCTTAATTTGACAAAAGAGAGTAAACTGAACAAAACCCCGGAGATGAAAACCATCGTAAGTGCAGATTGCCACGAAAACCCCATGCTTTTAACGACAGTGTAAGAAAAGAAAAAATTTTGCCCCATCCCTGGAGCTAACGCTATCGGGTAATTTGCAAGCAAAGCCATTATAACTGAACCAATTGCAGAACCAACACAAGTAGCTATGACACCAGCGCCAAAATCAATCCCTGCTTGAGATAAAACCACGGGTTGAACAAAGATAATGTAAGACATGGTCATAAAAGTTGTAACGCCAGCAATGAACTCAATTTTAACATTTGTGTTTCTTAATTTGAGATTGAAAATTTTCTCAAGTAAACTTTTCATAAAGTGAACTTTTTATTTTTTTTGTTGCCAGCAATAAATTTATAATAAAAATTCAAATTGAAATCAAGTCAGAAGTTGACATTATTCTCAAATGTTTTTAAATTAAACAAAAATCAATTTCTCTTCGCCTATGCCAAAATTAGGCTATACAAATCCTGAAAAACTTGAAATTGATGTTGAAGTTGACCAACGGCTTAGACCTTTAAGGTTTGATGATTTCGTCGGGCAAGAAAAGATAGTAAACAACCTAAAGGTTTTCATCCAAGCTGCAAAGATGCGCTCCGAATCCCTTGACCACGTCTTGTTAACAGGTCCACCCGGGCTTGGCAAGACAACACTTGCATATATAATCGCAAATGAACTCGGCGTCGGAATAAAGGTGACATCTGGACCAGTGATTGAAAAGCCAGGGGATTTGGCTGGAATTTTAACAACACTTAACGACAGAGAAGTTCTCTTCATTGACGAAATACATCGCCTCAGCCCAATAGTTGAAGAATATCTCTATTCAGCGATGGAGGATTTTAAAATTGACATTGTGATAGATACCGGACCCAATGCGAGAAGCATAAAATTAAACTTGCCAAGATTTACACTTGTTGGAGCAACTACAAGAGCTGGACTGCTCACCGCACCCCTCAGAGCTCGTTTCGGGATAAGCGCAAGGCTTGACTATTACTCACCCGAAGAGCTATGTCAAATAATCAAACGCTCTTCTAAAATCCTTCAAATACAAATCACTGAAGAAGGAGCATACGAGATAGCAAGGAGGTCAAGGGGAACACCGCGAATCGCAAATAGATTGTTGAAAAGAGCACGGGATTTCGCACAAGCAGATAAAAACCTTGCTGAATACGGCGGAGTTATAACAAAAGAAGTCGCTGAATATGCACTTAAAGCCCTTGATGTTGATGAACATGGTCTTGACGATATGGACAAAAGAATTCTGCTTACGATCATTGAAAAATACAACGGTGGTCCAGTCGGAATTGGAACAATCGCGGTAGCAGTCGGAGAAGAAGAAGGAACAATAGAAGAAGTTTATGAACCGTATTTAATTCAAGAAGGATTTATCAAAAGAACACCACGCGGAAGGATTGCAACAGAGCTCGCTTACAAACATTTTGGCTTTATAAAAACAAGAGGTAAACAACCAGGTTTATTTGATAACTAAATTTGGAGGAATTTTTATGTCAAGAAAGCAATATTCCATTCGCAGAACTTACATTGGTCGCCTTCCAGAAGGGGCAGATTTATTGGAAAGCATAACAAAAATTTGCAAAGAAGAAGGCATAAAACTTGGGAAAATTACAGCCATTGGTGCAGTTAAAAAAGCTGCGTTTGCAATATATAATCAAATTGAAAAGAAATACGAAAATATTGAACTAAACGAAGAACTTGAACTTTTAAATTGCACCGGAAATGTAAGTTTGTTAAACGGCCAACCGTTTGTCCATTGCCATATAATTTTCTCAGATAGAAATGGTAAATGTTTCGGTGGTCATCTCACACTCGGGACTATAATTTTCGTCTGCGAGATGATAATTGAAGAATACGATGGGGAACTTCTTGAAAGAGCTTATGACGAGAGCACTGGTTTACCCTTGTGGACTCCTTCGTCAATTTTAATTGAATAAAAAACTTTAGGAAAACTTTCTATGCCAGTTAACATAGCCGACAAAGATTTAATTTCAATTCAAAAAGCGAGAGAACTCATCGCAAAAGCAAAAGAGGCATTTCTTGAATACAAAAATTACACACAAGAACAAGTTGACAAAATTGTGCGAGCAATGTATGAGGCTGGATATGAAGCTTCCGAACGACTTGCAAAACTTGCAGTTGAAGAAACTGGGATAGGACGATGGGAAGACAAAAAATTAAAAAATGAATTCGCGACAAAATTCACATATGAATCAATAAAAAATCTAAAAACAGTTGGCGTTATAAACTACGATAAAGCAAAACGCGTCATTGAAATAGCCGAGCCAATGGGTGTAATAGCTGCTCTAATTCCGACGACGAATCCAACATCAACAGCAATGTTTAAAGCCCTCATTTCCGCAAAAACCAGAAACGCCATTGTCGTCAGTCCTCATCCAAGAGCTGTAAAGTGCACCTATGAAGCAATTCAAATTATGCAAAGCGCAGCTGAAAAAGCCGGCGCACCAAGAAACTTAATCCAATGCCTAACCGAAGTCACAATTGAAGGAACGATGGAACTTCTAAAACATCGCGATGTATCACTTATACTTGCTACCGGAAGCACTCAAATGGTGAAAATGGTTTACAGTATAGGCAAACCCGCTTATGGCGTCGGCTCGGGAAATGTTCCAGCCTTTATTGAAAGAACTGCAAACATAAAAAAAGCAGTTGCAGATATAATCTTCGGAAAAACATTTGACTACGGAACACTCTGCTCAGCCGAAAATGCCGTCGTTTGCGATTCACCGATAAGAGAACAAGTTATTTATGAGTTTAAAAAACGCGGAGCATACTTTTGTAATCCAGATGAAAAAGCAAAACTTGAAAAAATTATCCTCACTCCGCAAGGCGGCATAAATCCCGAAATCGTTGGTAAACCAGCAGCTTATATCGCACAAAAAGCTGGATTTTCAGTCCCCGAACAAACAACAGTATTAATAGCAGAACTTGAGGGTGTCGGAAAACAATATTCCCTGTCCGTTGAAAAACTTTCACCAATTTTAGCTTTTTACACAGTTGATGGGTGGAGAGAAGGTTGCCATAAGTGTATTGAATTACTTGAATTCGGTGGACTTGGACATACAATGGTTATTCATTCAAGCGACCCAGATATAATTGTTAAGTTTGCGCTTGAAAAACCGGCTTTTAGGGTTCTTGTCAACACAGTTGCAGCGCTTGGAGCAGTTGGTTACACAACAGGACTTGACCCATCAATGACACTTGGACCAGGAACACTCGGACATTCAATAATATCAGAAAATGTCACAGCGAAACATTTAATTCAGATAAAGCGACTCGCTTATGAATTAATGCCACTTCACGATATTGAAGGAAACAAAATCCAATTCCCCGAAATAAAAAGACAAATAATATCAATCCCAAGTGAAACGAAAAGAAGCATAATTGAGGAAATTGAAGAAAGGATAAAATTAAAAGCCGGAAATCCGCCCGTTTGGACATCAACAGGTTTGACTGAAACAAGCACTGAAAAAAGAATCTACGGCTCTGGGATAACAGAAGAAGAAATTGAAAGGATAATAAGAGAATTCCAATCTCAAATTTCAAGTAGATAAAAATTTTTACAATGGTGCTGGAACTTGAAAAATTGAAAAAACTTGGGATTGATTTTTACCTCCAGCCGACACTTCACGTCGCAAAAGAACTTCTCGGGAAAATCATAATAAGAAAGCTTGGCGATCAAATTCTCGCTGGCAAAATTGTTGAAACAGAAGCTTATATCGGCGAAGATGACCCAGCCTGTCATGCCTTTGGCAGTATGACCCCGAGAAACAAGATAATGTATCTTCCCGGTGGACATGCGTATGTTTATTTTACCTATGGAATGCATTACTGCTTTAATGTTGTGACGGAAAGAGAAGGTTTCCCAGCAGCGGTTTTAATTAGAGCGGTTGAACCAATTGAAGGAATTGAACTTATGAAAAAATTTCGCAAAACAGATAAAGTTTATGACTTGACAAATGGACCGGCAAAGTTTTGTCAAGCTTTCAAAATTGATAAATCTTTAAATGGCGCATCATTACTTGATGACGAAATTTTTATAGTTGAATCAGCAAACAATGTCCAATTTAAAATTGGGCGTAGCTCAAGGATCGGGGTAAAGTCTGGGCTTGACAAAAAATGGAGATTTTTTATCATAGCAAACCTTTTTGTCTCAAAAGCAAAACCGATAAAAAATAAAAAATGTAATTAAAATGGCTAACAAAGTTTTATATGAAACCAAAATCAACGAAAAACTAATTCGCATAGTTCAAGGCGATATAACTGAAGAAGAAGTTGATGCGATTGTAAACGCAGCGAACGAATATCTTAAACACGGTGGAGGTGTCGCAGGTGCAATTGTCAGAAAAGGCGGATATGTAATTCAGGAAGAGAGCGACAAAATTGGCTATGTCCCAACAGGAAGCGCAGCTGTAACAGGAGCAGGAAAATTACCCGCAAAATTTGTAATTCATGCAGTTGGACCTATTTGGAGAGGCGGAGATAATAACGAAGATGAAAAACTTGAAAGCGCTGTTATGTCAAGTTTAAAAATTGCTGATGAGAAAAAATTAAAATCAATCTCGTTTCCAGCGATAAGTGCCGGAATTTTTGGCTTCCCCAAAGAAAGATGTGCAAAAATCTTACTTAACACAGCAATTAAATTTCTTCAACAAAACCAAAATACAACAATAGAAGAAATAAGATTCTGCCTTTATGATGAACCGACATTAAATGCCTTCGTTGATGAGTTTAAGAGGATATTTTTGAGTTAAACAATTACTGCATTTACATAAAATCACAAACAAGCGGGCTTGCAGTGATTGGATATTTTTCATAGCAATAAAGGTAGCTTATACTCGCACGCAAAATTATTTTTTGCCTAATTTTTCATATATTTTTTAAAAAAGCGATTCATAAATGAAAAAAGATTACACGATCCTCGTAACACGCCAAATCCCTGAACCGGGGCTTGAAATCTTGAGGAAAAATTTCAAAAATGTAATCGTCAACACAAAAGACAGAAACTTAACTCGCAAAGAACTGCTAAAACAAGTTAAAGATATTGACGCTCTTCTTTGCCTACTCAACGATAAAATTGATGCCGAAGTTATATCCAATATGAAAAAATGTAAAGTTATATCAAATTATGCCGTTGGATTTAACAACATTGATGTTGCTGAAGCGACAAAGCAAGGGATAATAGTGACAAATACACCAGGGGTTTTGACCGATGCAACTGCGGACTTGACATGGGCTTTGATACTTGCAGTTACGCGAAGAATAGTTGAAGCAGATAAATTTGTAAGACAAGGAAAGTTCAAAGGCTGGGCTCCGATGCTTTTGCTTGGAAGTGAACTCGCAGGAAAAACGCTTGGAATCATAGGTGCTGGAAGAATTGGAACAGCTGTCGGCTTGAGGGCGAAAGGATTTAAAATGAAAGCTATTTATTTCAACACAAACAGAAACGAAGTACTTGAAGAAGAAACAGGAGCAAAAAAAGTTTCACTTAAAACACTTCTTAAAAATTCAGACATTGTAACAATCCATGTGCCTTTAACACCAAAGACAAAACATCTGATAGGGGAAAAAGAATTAAACTTAATGAAAAAAACATCTTTTCTCATAAATACATCGCGCGGAGAAGTAGTTGATGAGAAGGCACTTATAAAAGCCCTCAAGACAGGTAAAATCGCCGGCGCTGGTCTTGATGTTTTTGAACTTGAACCTTTCATTCCAAAAGAACTAAAAGAACTTAACAATGTTGTCTTAACACCACATATCGGAAGTGCAACTGTTGAAGCACGAAAAAAGATGGCAATTGTTGCAGCAGAAAACATCGTTAAAGTTTTACTTGGAAAAATCCCTGCAAATGTCGTAAACCCAGAAGTCCTTGAGAAAAAATTACCTTGAATTTTTCTCGTTTTCTGGTTAAATTAAACTTGAAAAAACAAAAACAAACCTAACCTCAAGCCAATCATGAACAATACACACCCATTTAAAGATGCAGTAAGCACAATAACAATAGGAAGAAGAAAATTTAAAATTTTTAAACTTTCATGGCTTGAAAAGCAAAAAATCGCGGAAATTTCACGACTTCCCTATTCAATTAGAATTCTTGTCGAAAATATGCTTCGCAATTGTGATAATTATCTTGTGACTGAGGAAGATGTCAAAGCAATTGCATCATGGAGTCCAAAGCCCCAGCTTCGCGAGATTCCATATATGCCAGCAAGAGTTCTACTTCAAGATTTCACTGGCGTCCCATGCATAGTTGACCTTGCGTCAATGAGAGATGCCGTTAAAAAACTTGGCAAAGACCCAAAAATTATAAATCCGCTTAAACCAGTTGACCTCGTGATTGACCATTCCGTCCAAGTTGAATACTTCGGAACATCCTATGCATTTGATTGGAATGTCAGGAGAGAATTTGAACTTAACAGAGAAAGATATGTCCTTTTAAAATGGGCACAAAAATCATTTAAAAATTTCAGAGTCGTTCCACCCGGAACCGGAATAATACATCAAGTAAACCTTGAATATCTTTCAAAAGTTGTTCAAACTGAAAATGGCTTCGCGTTTCCAGACACACTCGTTGGCACTGATTCTCACACGACGATGATAAATGGAATTGGGGTTCTCGGCTGGGGCGTTGGAGGAATTGAAGCTGAAGCTGTGATGTTGGGTCAACCTTACTATATCACAATACCTGAAGTTATCGGGGTTAGACTAACAGGTGAACTTCCTGAAGGTGCAACTGCAACAGATTTAGTTTTAACCATTACAAACATACTCCGCAAAAAAGGCGTAGTTGAAAAATTTGTTGAATTCTTTGGACCGGGCGTTTCAAAACTTTCTGTCGCAGATAGAGCAACCATAGCAAATATGGCTCCAGAATATGGCGCGACTTGTGGGTTCTTCCCAATTGATGACGAAACACTAAATTACCTCAAACTTACCGGAAGAGAAAACCTTGCGAAAATAGTTGAGGTCTATGCAAAAGAACAAAATCTTTTCAGATACGACGACTCACCACAGCCCGAATACACAGATATCGTTGAAGTTGATATGAGCCAAATTGAACCGACGCTTGCCGGTCCAAGCCGACCTCAAGACAAGGTTTTGTTAAGAGAGATCAAATCTCAATTTGAAAAAGTTTTAAAGGAAAATTATAAAGTCAATGGTGAGCAAAGAAAATCTGTTGAAATTTTTTACCGTGGTCAAAATTTTGAATTAACTCATGGTTCAGTAGTTATTTCTGCAATAACCTCTTGCACAAATACATCAAATCCAACTGTTTTAATTGGCGCTGGACTCCTCGCCAAAAAAGCTGTTGAAAAGGGGTTAACAGTCAAACCATATGTCAAAACAAGCCTCGCTCCCGGCTCAAGAGTTGTCACGGAATATCTCCAGCAAGCTGGTTTAATGTCATACCTTGAAGCACTCGGATTTCACCTGGTTGGATATGGTTGCACAACCTGCATTGGAAATAGTGGCCCACTTCCAAAACCAGTTTCAAAAGCAATAGAAGAAAACAACCTCATCGTATGTGCAGTTTTGAGCGGGAATAGAAACTTTGAAGCCAGAGTTCATCCACTTGTAAAAGCAAACTATCTTGCTTCGCCAATTTTAGTCGTAGCTTATGCAATTGCTGGAAGAATTGATATTGACTTCAACACTGAACCAATTGGCTATGACCCAAACGGAAATCCAGTTTACCTAAAAGACATATGGCCAAGCCAAAGCGAAATTAAGGAGACAATAAGCAAAGTTTTAAACTCAAAACTTTTCAAGAAAAAATATGCCGATGTCTTTGAAGGTAATGAGTATTGGAAAAATATAACTGTTAACGAAAGCGAACTTTTTGAATGGGATCCGAATTCAACTTATATTCAGAACCCGCCATTCTTTGAGAACCTAACACTTGAGCCTAAACCACTTGAAGATATAAAGGACGCTTACTGCCTTGCTGTTTTCGGTGATTCAATTACAACTGACCACATTTCACCCGCAGGTGCTATCTCTGAAAATAGCCCAGCTGGAAAATATCTAATTGAAAGAGGTGTCCCCAAATCTGAATTTAACACATTTGGAGCAAGAAGAGGTGCTCACGAAGTCATGATGCGTGGAACATTTGGAAATGTAAGAATTAAAAATCTTATGTTGCCAGGTGTTGAAGGCGGTTTCACAATTCACATACCTTCAGATGAAAAGATGACAATTTATGACGCTGCGATGCGATATAAACAAGAAAATCAACCGCTCATTGTAATAGCTGGAAAAGAATATGGAACAGGAAGCTCGCGCGATTGGGCAGCAAAAGGAACATATCTTCTTGGAGTAAAAGCCGTAATCGCAGAAAGCTTTGAAAGAATCCATAGAAGCAATCTCGTTGGAATGGGCGTTCTCCCACTTCAATTTAAAGAAGGTGAAAATAGAGAAAAACTTGGACTAACTGGACTTGAAAAGTTCACAATTGAGGGAATAGCTGAAAATCTTTACCCGAGAAAAACCTTGAAAGTTACAGCTATATCAAACAATGGTTCAGTAAAGACATTTGAAGTTATAGCTCGCCTTGATACTCCAGTTGAAGTTGAATACTACGCCAATGGTGGGATAATGCAAACCGTCCTTCGCAAATTGCTTAAAAATTCAAAATAAATTTTACCGGGCGGGTTTCCCCCGCTCTTTCCCAGATTAATAAATTCTAATCTTGCAAAACTTGACAAGTTCATTTTAAAGTTGTATATTATAAATGCAAATAGTAATCGTTATCATTTAAAAATAAAATTAAAGGAGTAAAGCCATGCCAAAATCACTTGCTGGAACAAAGACGCTTGAGAATCTCAAAGCTGGATTTGCTGGAGAGTCCCAGGCAAACCGTCGTTATCTCTATTTCGCTCGCCAGGCTGATATTGAAGGGTATCCGGATATTGCTGGTGTTTTCAGGGACACCGCAGAAGGTGAAACTGGGCACGCGTTTGGTCATTTTGACTTCTTGAGGCAATATGGTGCTGGTGACCCAGTTACAGGTGAGCCTGTTGGGGACACAATTGCAAACTTGAAGTCTGCTATCGCTGGCGAGACTTATGAATACACGGAGATGTATCCTGGTTTTGCGAAGACAGCGCGAGAGGAAGGATTTGATGATATTGCTGAGTGGTTTGAAACTCTTGCAAGAGCTGAAAAATCGCATGCGGGCAGATTTCAGAAAGCTCTTGAGAGCATAACTGGAGGAAGCAAGTAAAACTTTACTGCGGGGTTTTCAAGCCCCGCTTTTTTAATTTTAAAAACAAAAATTTGGAGCAAAGCACATGGTCTTTGATTTAAAAGACCCAAAATTCTGGGACGAGGAAGCCCTTTTTAAAGAAATGTATCGCATATTTGACATCTGTAACGGCTGTCGTCTTTGCTATAATCTTTGTCCATCATTTGAGTTTTTATTTAAAAAAATTGACGAAACCGATAACCTTGATGACTTAACAAAAAGTGACTATTACAAAGTTGTTGAATTATGCTATGATTGTAAACTTTGTTTTCCAAAGTGTCCTTATACCCCACCCCATCATTACGAGCTTGATTTTCCAAGATTAATGCTGAGAGCAAAGGCAGTAAAAGCTAAAAAAGAAGGAATTCCACTTCGCGATAAAATTCTTGGGCAGGCGGATTTAATTGGAAAACTTGGAAGCAAATTTGCCGGTTTAATTAACTTCGCAAATAGTTTCAAGCTGAGCAGAGTTTTAATGGAAAAAACACTTGGAATTCACAGGGATAGAAATTTACCCAAATATCACAGTGAAACATTTGAAAAATGGTTTAAAAATTACTCAAAGCAAAACGGAAAGAAAAAAGCTAAAAATGGAAAAGTTATTTTATTTTATACTTGCACTGTTAATTACAACGAACCTGAAATTGGAAAGGCAGTTGTAAAAGTCCTTGAGCACAACGAAGTTGAAGTCGTCGCCCCAGGGCAAAAATGCTGTGGTATGCCGTTTCTTGATGGTGGTGATATCAATTCGGCTGTTAAAAACGCTACTTTCAATATTAAATCACTTGCAAGTTATGTAAAGCAAGGCTATGACATCGTAATTCCTGCGCCAACTTGTAGCTACATGTTAAAACAGGAATATACAATGCTTCTTCCCGACGATGAAGATGCTAAATTGGTTGCTCAACATACATATGATATCTCTGAATATCTTATGAAGCTACATAAAGAAGGAAAATTGAAAACAGATTTCAAAAATCCACAAGGAAAAATAATTTACCATCTCCCTTGCCATCTTAAAGCACAAAACATTGGATATAAATCAAGAGATCTGCTTGAGTTAATCCCAGGAACTGAAGTTGAGATGATTCAAAAATGTTCAGGGCATGATGGAACATGGAGTATGAAAAAAGAATTTTTTGAGATGTCAATGAAGGTTGGAAAACCCATATTTGATAAGATTAATGAGAATGGAAAAGATGTTCAATTTGTTGTTTCATCCGACTGTTCGCTTGCACAGCTTCAGATTGAAAAAGGAACGTGCAAGAAAGGTTTACATCCAATTCAAATACTTTACAACGCATACGGTTTAAACGAAAAATAAACAACAAAATGGAGAAAAAGCCATGAAGCCAAACATTGGAATCACAGAACAAAACCTTGAAGGCGTGATAAAAATTCTAAGCACATTACTCGCCGATGAATATGTTCTTTACACAAAAGCAAGAAATTATCACTGGAATGTTGTTGGGATGCAATTTAACGACCTTCACAAATTTTTCCAGACACTGTATGAGGAATTAAATGAATACGTTGATGATGTCGCCGAAAGAATCCGAACACTCGGTGGTAATTCAGTTGCAACGTTTAAAGAATTTCTTGAACTCACAAGGTTAAAAGAACACCCTGGTGAATATCCAGATGCAAAAACAATGATATCCAACCTTTTGAACGATTATGAGACGATAATAAGAAAACTTAGAAATGACATTGTCACTGTTGGAGAAAAATATCAAGACCTTGGAACAGCGGACTTTTTAACTGAGCTTATGGAAAAACACGAAAAGACTGCATGGATGTTGAGAGCATTTTTGTCATAAAAATAATGATAACTTAAAAAATGAAAGCGATAATTTTAAAAGAATTTGGTGATGTAAACAATTTTGAGGAGAGGGAAATCCCAACTCCCCCTCCCTCTTATGGCGAGATACTTGTTAAAGTTAAAGCAACAGCGTTTAACCCCGTTGACTACAAAATTAGAAAAAACGGAACTTGGGCAGGGATAAATCCACCAGCAATTCTTGGATATGATGTTGCTGGAATTGTTGAGGCTGTTGGACCTGGTGTTGAAAGCTTTAAGCCAGGCGATGAAGTATATTATACGCCTGAAGTTTATGGTAACCCGAATGGAAGTTATGCCGAGTATAACCTTGTCCCTGCCCGAATTGTGTGTAAAAAACCATCAAATTTAAGCTTTGAAGAGGCAAGTGCGATACCTCTTGCAGGTGGAACGGCTTGGGAAGCGGTAATTCGTAGATTGAACTTAAAGCCATATGAGACTATTTTGATACACAGTGGTGCTGGAGGTGTTGGTTCATTCGCAGTTCAATTTGCAAAAATGATCGGAGCAAGGGTTATAGCTACGGCAAGCAGGGAAAACCTTGAATTTTTAAAAGAACTCGGCGCTGATTTTGTAGTTGACTATAATGACGATGTAAATGGATTTGTCAAAGAGATAACTAATGGTGAAGGTGTTGATTGTGCGTTTGATATACAAGGTCCAAACATCGTGTCGAGAGTTTTACCTGTCGTTAAGCCATTTGGAAGGGTTGCCTGTATTCTTCCACCAGAGGGCAACCTCGCATTGCTTTATGTTAAAAACATAACTTTATACGGCGTTTTTCTCACGCGTGAAGCTAAAAGGCTTAAGGAAATGAAGATAATTTTTGAAAGAGGTCTGGCGAAGCCAATAATAAATGAAATCTTACCATTTTCAGTTGAAAGTGTAATTAAAGCACATCAAACCCTTGAAACAACGCATATAAGAGGTAAGATTGTAATGAATGTAGATTAAAAAACTAAACTTTGGAGAATGAGATGAAAAAAATTGAACTTTCAGAGGTCAAGAATATATACGAATATGAAAAAATAAGAGAAGATTTTAGAAAATATATAATTGACCTTAAGAAAAAACGCAGAATTGAAGTCGGCGATAGAGTATCTCTTGTTTTTGAGAATAGGGATACGGTTCTTTTCCAAATCCAGGAAATGATGAGAGCTGAAAGGATGGTTGACGATGATGAGATAAAATTTGAAGTTAATACATATAACGAATTGATACCCGCGAAAAATGAATTAAGTGCGACACTTTTCATTGAAGTTGATGACCCCAAACTTTTAAGACCTGTTCTTGATAGTTTCATTGGTCTTGACAGAGGAAACTATGTTTACTTACAAATTGGAGACAAACACAAAATTTATGCAGAATTTGAAGAAGGGCACAGCAAAGAGGATAGGATAAGTGCGGTTCATTTCATTAAATTTAAATTCAAATCAGAGCAAATTGACGACTTCAAAAATTTCCAGAACGAACTAAAAATCGTAATTGATCATCCAAATTATAAAGCATTCGCGCCAATAAGTGATGAAACGAGAAAGGAATTGATCAAAGACCTTGAATCAGATTAAAAATTCAGAGGACTAATCTCAAATGGCAAGTCGCAAAGGTAGCAAACAAAAAGAAGCGATTTTGAGGGTGATCCAAAGCACGGATATACATCCAACCGCTGATTGGATATACGATCAGGTTCGTAAGGTAATTTCGAATATAAGTCTTGGAACTGTTTATAGAAATTTAAATCTCTTGAAAAGTGAAGGATTGATAAAAGAGGTAACCATTCAAGGAACTTCAAGCGCAAGATACGATGCAAACCTTGAGCCACATCATCATTTTATCTGTCTTAAATGTAATCAGATTTATGACTTGCCAACTCAAGGTGACGATTTAAATGTTAATTCTCTTTTGTCTGGCAAAAATTTCAAGATAAAATTTGTCAAGTTGGATATCTTTGGCATTTGTGATAAATGCCAAATGAATGAAAGCAATTGATTGAAGCGACCCTTTTGGGTCGCTTTTTTTATTTTCTTTGACGCAAAGCACACATTTAAAATCAGGGGGTTGAAATTTGTCTCAAAATTGATTAAAATTAAATGGATTTACAAAAAGAAATTCTGAGGTAAAGCCATGAGGAAAATTTCGTTAGTTTTTTATCTTGCCCTATTTTCAATTTTTGCCTTTTCACAGCAGGAGGTTGAAAAAGCCGTTAAGCGAATGACATTACCAGAAGTTATGGTCGTAATTGAAGAATATGTTGATGGGCAACTTACTGAAAACAGGACAATTGCTTCGGAAATTGAAAATGCTATTTTAAAGGAAGGTTTTAAGGTAATTGACTATCATATGTTTGAAGGAATAAGAGCGAAAGAAATTGAAAAATCACAAGGTAATCCTGAGAAAGCAAAAGAATATTCCTCCAGGTTTGGAGCTGAAATAATAGTTTTCGGCTATGCGAACGCTGAGTATGGCGGTGAGTCAGAATTTTACGATGTTAAACAGCACAAATATACTGGTCAAGTTAACATTAAAATTATTTACACGGATACTGGGGAACTTATTGGTTCAATAACAGCAAGTGATAGGAGATTCGCACAAGACAAAAGAGGAGCTGTAAATGCTTTGTTTAGAAGTTTAGCGAGAAAAGTTTCTGAGAATGTAGTTTCAAGGATAAAAGAAAGGCTTAAGGAAGAAGAGAAAGTTCGTAAAATTGAAATTGCGGTTTATGGAATTTCACCAGATGAAGCCATTAGGCTTGAATTAGAGCTTAAAAATTCTGTCCCGTCAATTAAATTGTTGAAATATAAATTCTTTGACACAAATGTCCTTGTTTTTGATGCCTTAATTTCTGGGGAAGAAAATTTAAGAAAAGAAATTTCATCTTACGGAAAGCTTAAAATTATAAGGTTAACGCCAAAGAGATTGGTTTTGAGTCCACTGGCGAAAGAAAGGGAGGCGAGGACAAATGTTGCCGAAGCTGCATTAGATATTGTTGACTTTTCACTTCTTTCTCTCTTCCCATCGCAATACAATTTCTACGCTTATAATCCCATCGCTCAAATAACACTTGAAAATCCATCAAATGTAGAAGTTCGCAATGTTAAAGTCTCAATTTTAATTCCGGATTATATGAAAATTCCAAGTGAGGTTGTGATACCGAGTATAAAGGCAAATTCAAAAGAGCAAGTTTCAGTTCCTGTAACGCTTGATATAAAATCACTTCTCAAGTTAAATGAAAACATAACTTCACAAGCACAAGCTAAAATAAGTTACTCCGTAAATGGCAAAGTTGAGGAAAGAAGTTTATCAAGACCAGTTATGATTTATAATCGTAATGCGATATCATGGAGGATACCCGAGTCAGTTTGTTCGTTTGTAACGCCAAGCGATGAAGTTGTAAAAGAATTCGCCAGGGTTGTGCTTGGTTCGGTTAATTTAACCGAGCAAAATTTACCGAGAAATATCTTTAATGCAATGGTTATATACAACGCTGTTCACACATACGGCATAAAATATGTCTCGGACCCATGGAAGGTGTCAGGAAATGATATTCTTGATAACATTTATTTCCCGAGGGAAATTCTCTACTATAAAACAGGCGATTGTGATGACCATGCCGTTTTACTTTCGTCACTACTTGAAAGCGTAGGGATAAGGTGTGCTTTCATCTTAACATCTGATCACATTTTTATGATGTTTGACGCTGGGATACCGAAGAAAGACGCTTATCTTGTAAGTTTAAATCCACAGGACTACATAATCTATGATGGCAGTGTTTGGATTCCGATTGAGACGACCCTTATAAATGAGCCATTTACAACTGCCTGGAAAATGGGTGCACAGCAATATTATAAACTTGGCGGTTCCACTGAAATACCTTCAGCAGGCACAAAAGCTGGGATATCTTTAAAATCTGGCACTGCTTATATCATTGACATTCATCGCGGATGGCAAGCCTTTCCACCTGTAAATGTTGAGGAATTAGCCAAACCACAGACGAAACCAAATTTAAGTGCAATAACTTCAAGCACACAAAATGATATAGCGCAATTTAAAGAACTTTACAAACAAACTTTAACTGAAACTGTAAACGCTCTTGCAAGCAAAGACGATGAAATTTCAATGAATAAGCTTGCGCGAATCTTTGTTCTGTTTGACAAATATGATGAAGCTGAGAAATTTATAACCAAATTCTCCGGTGCGATCTCATATAATTCTCTTGGAAATATCCATTTCTTAAAGAACGAACCAGAAAAAGCACTTGAATTTTACAAAAAGAGCACAGACCTTGATCCTGACGATGGTGGTGTATATCTTAATATCGGGCTTCTCTTTTATTTAAATGACGATCCACAAACGGCGCAGGAGTTTTTTGAAATTGCAATCTCAAAATTTGAATCACCGGAAAAAGCATATGAGGTCCTTGGGATAGAAGATATTTTGAAAGAGATTGAAGGTGTCGCAGTTGAGAAAAAAAATGTCTCAAAGAAACAAGTTTCAAAAGCTGAACTAAAAAAACTTATAGAACAAGCTTCAAAGACATCAACGCAGCAAACGAAAAAAGGAAAAGAGTATAAAAAAGAAGAGATCTTTGAAAAAGGTCAAAATGTTTTCGTGTTCGGAGGGCGAAGAGGAGCAGACCCAACACAACTTCAAACCGTTAAATCATTGCTCTACTGGAAGTTTTAAATTTTGAATTTTGATGCGTTGAGTTTAAATTACCTTTTGCAAGCGATAAATTAATAATTATGAAATTTAGATGGAGTTTTTCAAAAGGAAAAGGATTAAGTACGCTCCTCTTGGAATTTTATTTGCCACGATTTCAATATTGATAGATATTCTTTTCTTTAAAACGGATATTTTCGGTGGCTTCTTCAAGGCGTTTGAGTATAAATCACTTGATATGATGTTCAGAGCCCGCGGTTCAACACTTCCAAATCTTAATCTTATAGTTGTCAAAATTGATGAGCGTGAACTCATTGATTTTGGCTATCCAATACCACACAACATCACAGCTCAAGCAATCTACCACATAACTGAAGCAGGGGCAAAAGCAATTGGCATAGACCTTTTCTTAAATAAGCAAAGCGAAGAAGCTTATAACCAACTTCTCATTTATTCAGCCGAACATTCAAATGTTTTTCTCGCTGTTGGTCCATATAGACCATCTGGAATAAGTGATGATGAGATTGACTTTTATGTTGATAGTTTGGTTCATTATAAAATCAATCACTGGGGGGTTCCAATCCAACCTGAGATGAAAAAATACTTCCATCGTTCGGTTACATTTGCCGGAAAATCTTTTGATGAGCTTGTTGAAGCTTCAAGTGGGGTTGGGCATGTAGCGATTTTACCAGACCCATTTGATGGCGTTCAGCGTCGCGTTCCTCTATTTGTTGAATATGCTGGTAGGATTTACCCATCGCTTGGAGCAGTTTTGGCTTTTGAATATCTTGGGATTGACTATAAAAAAGTTAAAATCACAAGAAAAAGAAATGAACTTGTTTTTAATTTTGATGGATTACAAATACCAACAAGTTTGAAGTCGGAGCTTTTCATAAATTATGCTGGTCCAGATACAATTTTTAGGCAAGTTTCTCTTTACAAAGTCATAGAAGCAGGGATAAATGGAGATAAAGAGTTTCTCTCACAATTTAAAAATGCAATAGTCATAATTGGTCCAACCGCTCGCTCGCTTGGAGACCTTGGACCAAACCCGTTCTCCGAAAAATCTCCAAATGTTTTCATACATGCGAATGTTTTCAACACTATAGTATCAAGAAACTTCATAAGACCTGTAAGTTGGAGAGTTCAGCTATTTTTAATGGTTATTTTAACGATGATAGTTGGGATATCAGGATTCATAACGAAATTTCACAATAGTTTGATTCTGACAATTTCAATTTTGATCGCTTATTTTGCTTTTTCATTTTTGTCTTTTACCCAACTCTTGAGATGGTTTTACAATGCTGAACCTGTGGTTAGCATTTTACTATGCTATATTTCGTCTGTTAGCTACTTGACTATACGAGAAAATAAGCAAAAGCAGCAAATAAGGAGCATGTTTGAGAAATATGTTGATGCATCTGTCGTTGATAAACTCATTGAAAATCCCGAGCTTATGGCTCTTGGCGGTGAAGAAAGAGAATTAACAATTTTATTTAGCGACATTCAGGGTTTCACAACAATGAGCGAAAAGTTGACACCACATCAGCTTGTTACATTGCTTAATGAGCTACTTGATGAGCTTTCAATGATAATTTTCAAGAACAAAGGGACGATAGATAAATATATCGGCGATGCGATAATGGCTTTCTGGGGTGCACCTGTCCCTGACGAAAATCATGCATATAATGCCTGCGCCACCGCGCTTGAAATGCAAGAAAAACTCCGTGAACTTCGCGAAAGATGGAAAAAACTCGGAAGACCCGAAATTAAGATGAGAATAGGAATTAACACTGGAAGAGTTATCGTTGGAAATATGGGCTCAAAGGTTAAATTTAATTACACAGTTATAGGCGATGATGTAAACCTCGCATCACGGCTTGAGGGTGCAAATAAAGAATATGGAACGAGTATCATGATAGGAGAATCAACCTACGAAAAAGTTAAAGATAAAGTTATAGTTAGAGAGCTTGACCTACTCATTGTCAAGGGTAAAACCGAGCCAGTAAGAGTTTATGAGCTAATAGGGTTAGCTGGAGATACAATTCCAATAGAGATGCAAAAATTTATAGAAATTTATCACACTGGCTTGAAATTTTATCGTGAAAGAAATTGGGATAAAGCGATAGAAAACTTTTCAAAAGCACTTGAAATTTACCCAAATGATTACACCTGTAAACTATACATTCAAAGATGTGCATATTTTAAGGAAACCCCACCACCATATGACTGGTCAGGTGTTTTCGTAATGGAAACAAAGTGAACCTCACCCTAATGGACCTCAATGAAGAAAGGATAAAATCTGGGCTTGGGACGAAGATATTTGGCAATAGAATTTTCTTTTTCAAAAGCATAAAATCAACAATGGATTATGCAAAAAAACTTGCTGAAAGGGATGAACCAGAAGGAACAGTCGTGATTGCAGATTATCAATCTCACGGGAGAGGTAGATTTGGAAGGGTGTGGAAAGCTGAGCCGGGTGAAAATATCTTAATGTCAATAATTCTCCGCCCAGAAATTCCACTTGAAAAATTTGGAGTCATACCGTTTTTATGTGCTATTTCAGTGGCTGAAGCCATAGAAAAAAATGCAAAAGTTAATATCACAACAAAGTGGCCCAATGATTTGCTCATAAATGGCAAAAAATTTTGTGGAATTTTAATGGAGGTTTCAATTACTGCAGACAAAGGAGATTTCGCTATTCTTGGAATTGGTGTAAATGTGAATCAAGTTCAATTTCCAAAAGAAATTCAAGACTATGCAACTTCGCTTCGCCTCGCAACAGGCAAACTCTATAACAGAACGATGTTGATTCAAGATATACTTCGTTCTTTTGAAACTGATTACATTGAACTTAACAGAAACAAGGATTTTAACTCAGTAATTTCCAAATGGAAAAAAAGATGTGAAATGCTTGGTAAGGAAATCATGGTAATTCAAAATGGGAAGACGATAAAAGGGAAAGCAATTGATATTGAAGAGAGAGGCTTTCTTTTGCTTGAAGTTGAAGGCTCAAAAGTGCTCAAATTATCATCCGGGGACGCTACACTTGTCAAGTAAATGATTTCAAAGTGAAAGAAATTTGGCTGATTCAATTAAATTTAAAGTATAGGGATGTTTTGGGTTTGATAAAATTTTAGAAGTTTCCCCACCTTCAATTATTTTACCCCTACGCATCACATACACTTTGTCCGCAATTTCACTTACGAGACCGAAATTATGTGTCACGAGTAAAATTGATGTTTTAAACTCATCGCGAAATGATTTAAAAAGCTCAAGTATTTGCATCTGCGTCAAAGCATCAACGAATGATGTCGGTTCATCAGCGATAATAAGTTTAGGCTTACCAGTAAAAGCCATAGCTATTAAAACTCTCTGCCTCAACCCTCCCGAAAGTTGGTGGGGATACATTTTGTAAACTTTTTCAGGTTCATTTATCCCAATTCTTTCAAAAAGCTCAATAACTTTTAACCTTACTTCATCGCCTGAAATTCCAAAATGTGTTTCAAAAATTTCACCAACTTGCTTTCCGACGGTTAAAATTGGATTTAAAGAATTTGACACATCTTGAAAAATTATTCCTATCTCCCGCCCCATTAAATTTTTCATATCCTTTTCATCCAATTTTAAAATGTCAACGCTCCCACGCCACAAAACCTCACCCTCAACAATTTCCCCCGGCGGATCAATTAGCCTAACTACCGAAAGCACAGTCACACTCTTACCACTCCCAGATTCACCAACGATGGCAACTATCTCAGCTTCATTAACATCAAATGTTACGCCGTCAATCGCTTTAATGATTTTATCTTCGGTGAAAAAGTAAGTAGATAAATTCTTAACCTGAAGTATCGGCAAGTTTAAAAGCTAAAAAATTATTTTAGAGAAAGAGAAACAAAAAATCCCGACCCATTATGGGCCGGGCTCCTGTTATCCAAGGTAAGCTCTTAAAGCCTTGCTTCTGGAATGGTGTCTGAGTTTTCGGATGGCTTTTTCTTTAATTTGTCTTACTCTTTCTCTTGTCAACTTAAACTTCTCACCTATCTCCTCAAGCGTCAATGGATGCTCATAACCAATTCCAAAGTATAATTTGACAACTTCTCTTTCACGCTGGTCAAGTGCGCTAAGCGCCTCCTCAATTTCCTTTCTTAAAGACTCACGCATAAGTTCATGGTCTGGCATCGGGTCTTTATCATTCGGCATAATGTCAAGAAGTTTATTGTCCTCACCTTGGACAAATGGAGCATCCATTGAGATATGTTTTCCAGATATTTTCAGAGTATCTGCAACTTCATACACGCTCATGTCAAGTTCTTCAGCAAGCTCATTAGCGCTGGGTTCACGCTCAAATTCTTGCTCAAGCTGACTTAATTTTTTCCCGATTTTATTCAAAGCCCCAACTTTATTCAAAGGCAAGCGCACAATCCTCGACTGCTCAGCCAGCGCTTGCAAAATTGACTGCCTTATCCACCATACAGCATAAGATATGAATTTAAATCCTCTCGTCTCATCAAATCTTTTAGCTGCTTTTATCAATCCAAGGTTACCTTCATTTATAAGGTCCCCAAGTGGGAGACCCTGATTTTGATATTGCTTTGCAACGCTCACCACAAAGCGAAGATTTGCTTGAATTAATCTTTCAAGTGCTTTCTCATCCCCTTGTTTAGCTCTGCGTGCAAGTTCAATTTCTTCCTCAGGCGTTAAAAGTTCATACTTCCCAATTTCTTGAAGATATTTGTCAATTGAAACGCTTTCACGGTTTGTAATTGTCTTAGTAATTCTAACCATACCCCGAGATCACCTCGTAAATTTTGTTTTTAATGAATATCTATTCTTTCAATGATCCCAACAATTGAAGCATCAACGGGTGCTTCTTTAACATCCATCGGTATCACCGCCTCACGAGCGGTAATATACATAACAATCTCACCTGGACCTGCACCAATCGTATCCACAGCTATAAGCGGATTACCAAATTTCTCACCTTTTGAATTTAACGGTTGAATTATCTGCATTTTGTATCCATTTAAACTCTTGTCTTTTACCGTAGACCACACAGTTCCAATAACCCTCGCTATAAACATTGAGTTAAAACCTTTTAAATTTCAATCAGAAACAACATCAAGCTTATCAACTATAGCCATTATAACGGCATCAACAGGTTTATTTTTCGTCACAGCTGTTAGCCTTGCCGAGCTTCCAGTTGCAACAAGGACAATTTCACCAACGCCTGCTCCAACGCTATCAACCGCTATCAAAAAATTTTCCTTCACATTGTAATCAAGGTCAACATGTTTAACAATCTGAAACTTCAAGCCCGTCAAACTTTCATCCTTTCTCGTTGCCCAAACAGTTCCCACTACTTTTCCAAGTATCATTTAAGCCACCTTGACTTTATTGTTCATTGATTATTTAACTTGAAATTTTAAAAAAATGTTCCATAGTTTACAAAGTATATACTTCCTTCTCATTGCACTTGCATATTTTCACGTTTCTGGTGTTATAACGCCAAGTTCCCTTATCCGGATTTTTCTTTGAAACAACTAACTGAGCGATTTGCATTGGTGCACCACAATTTGGGCAAGTCTCAACAACTTTCTTTGCATCTTTAGCTACTTTGTCAGCAAACGAAGCTACCTTTTTAGCCATTTTCCAAATTTAAATTTTGTTTTTAAAAAACTCTGACGACATTTTCAACATTTTGCCTTATCTTCAAAAAAGATTTTTTAGCTCTATCAACAAACTCTTCAGCGCTCTTATCATTGTCCCACGCTGAAATACCTGCTGTAATCGTTACGCCAAAGCTTCTATCTTTAAATTTTATCTCTTGATTTGATATAAGCTTTCTTAATTTTTCAGCCCAAATGTAAGCATCATTTGGTCCTGTTTCTACAAGTGCCACAGCAATCAAATTTTCCTCAAGACTTTCAACAAGGTCGTAACTGTTAACATTGCTTTTTATAATTTTTGAAACATAAAGCTGTGCAAATTTAACTGCATCATCCCCATAAGTGTCTTTTATGTAGTCAACATTATCAACGCTTATAAGGGCAAGTGTAAGTTCCCCATCATGTCTTGATTTTCTTTCAATTTCAATGTTAAGCTGGTTGTAAAAATAACTTTTCTTCATCAATGAAGTTTCCTCATCATAACCGAAGTAATTCTCAACCAATTCGTTCAGACTGATATTCTCAAGCAATATCCCAAGCACTGTTGCCAAATCCTGAAGTTTTTTGACATCGTTATAAGATGAGAAAAAGCCAGGCTTTGAATGCTCAAATAGTATAGCGCCGTAACATTTTCTTCCATATATTATTGGAACAACAGCAATTGAGGATTCAATATTTATCTTCTCGCCCTCTGTAAACCTTATAACCTTATCTTGCGACCTCGTAGATGACACAATTTTTGGAACTCCATTTGTTATAACCTCACCAACAAGCGAACCAGCCAAATTGATTTCTGTTCCAGCTTCAACATATTTACCAACGCGAGAATAGCTCATAGAAACGATCCACCTACCATTTTCATAAAGAACAACAGCAACAGCGACACAGTCAAGAACTTTTATCGCGAAATCCCGAACTTTAGCAAGTAAAACATCTGTATTTAATGTCTCAACATCGCTTATTATCTCAAGTATCCTCGCTTTGTAGTAAAGCTCAAATTTAGCAATATAATTTTCAATTAAATCAGAAATCAACTCGCAAAACATTTTAACATTTTCAACATCAGCTTGACTAAATGCTTGTGCATGAGCTGAATCAAGAAGCACAACACCAACAATTTTATCCCTGTAAGAGACAGGATAAACAAGCAAAGATTTAACACCAACTCTTGGATTTTGATACTTTATGATATCCTCCCCAGCGGATAAATTTATATCCCCAATTACCTTTGGAGTACCAGTTTTCGCAGACATCGTCAATGCATCATCGTTCCAGTTATACCTTTTCACGAAGTTAAATTTATGAACGGTCACACCCTCTTCGAAAACCATCTGCCCTTTATCCTCATTTGACCAGTAAAAAGCAACTGAATCAGCAACTATATTATTTTTGATTAGAAGCAGTATTTCCTTTAGTAGTTTTTTAAATTCTTCTCTCGGATTTAAACTTTCAGGTGCTTTTTGCGCCAAGCTTTGTTCTGGCTTCTTAATTACAAATCCCTCTTCAACATCGTGCTTCAATTCTTTCACTTTATGGAATCCAACATTAATTTTTTTCCTTCTATCGGCAACAAATGACATAACCAGGATAGCAATGGATACAAACAAAACAAGGACAAATATCAGCCTGACTATCTTGTTATCAATTGCGGCAATTAATAGCACAAGTATCAAAATAAGTGCAACAAGAAATATCAACTTTGCGGGATTTTTTTCGTCATTTTGCATCTCTTTTTATAATGAATTTATCTTAATCCCGCAAGCTCTTGGAGCAAACGCCAATTTCTCAACCTGTCTTCTTGAGCCTTAAGCAAAACCTCATCTGGATTACCATCTTTATCAAAATGCTTTGCAAATCTTCCCTCAGTTCTTGCAAAATAGATAAAGTCAATAACTTCACCTGTCTTCGGGTGAACATACCAATCATCTTTAATTGCGGGATTTCCCTGCAAACTTAACCGTTCACGAATTGTTTCACCTTTTCTTGGGTCATAAATAAGCAGCGGGAACGCTCTTGATTCAACTGCAAGTTTCGCCTGATGCATTGCCATATCATCTCCAACGCCATGTTCAGGCTGGCATGTTGTGTAAACTATAACAACTGCTGGTCCTGGAAATTCATTCGCGGAAATGATTGAACGATAAAAATGATTTATATGAGCTGGGGTTGTTTGCACAACAAAAACATCAGGATGCATCATAACTATTTGTGCAAGCTCCTTACGGCGCTCGGGTTTTCCTTTAATTTCTTTACCATAAGCCGAAAGTTTTGTATCCTGACCAAGATAACTTGAAGTTGAAGATTGACCACCCGTGTTTGAATACACCTGCGTGTCAAGGACAAGAACCTTTATATCCATACCCGAAGCAAGCATCCTTGAAAGAGATTGGAAACCAATATCATACATAGCTCCATCCCCACCTATAATCCACAGTCTTTTATGCTGCCAACCCATTTGGTCCCATCTTGCTCTTATTCCAATGGCAACAGCTGGAGCATTTTCAAAAAGCGAATTTATCCATGGAACTTTGAATGGATTATAAGGATAGGTAGATGAATAAACTGTATTACAGCCAGTCGCTGCTACAATACCTATGTTTTCAGGACCATATACGAAGCCAGTCGCTGCAAGCATCATCCTTATTGCTGTTGCTTCACCACATCCCATGCATGAACCTGCACCGCCAACATAAAGTAACGATTTCCCTGCAAGCATCATATCAGCCAAAACTTTATCCTGTATGTATTCCTTAGGTGTTTCTGGAAGCTTTGTATAAAATTCAAATACTTCTTTATACCTCTTCAAATTTTCTCGCGTCTTTTTAATCATTTGCAAAGCATTATGCTCACCACACGCAGCAACACATTCGGCACAACCTTTACACTTCGTTGGGTCAACAGCAATCATAAACATACCTGGCTCAAGCCCCTTCTTTTTCGGGACATCATAATACTTAGTAGTTTTAGCAAATTGCCTACGGAAATGTTCTCTTTTAACCGGGTCTTCAATTTTGTTAAGCTCTTCCTCAAGCTTTGACTCTGGAACAACCTTACCCAAAATTGCTGTATCAGGACATTCAGTTACGCACTCCATACAACCAACGCAATTGTCAGGGTTAAACAATGGAATTTCTGGTGCTATGTAACTAAAATCACGCAAAGCACCCGTTCCAGCAGGAATTATGCTCCTTGCAGTGTAAATGTCCGCTGGCAATTCTTCCTCAGCTATACCACGATTATACACACCAACAACTTCCTCGTTGAAGTATTCAATGTCAATTATATCTTTATAAATTTCCTCAAGTGACGAATTCCCATTGCTAGCTGAATTATCCTCAAATTGAATTTTTTTATCTTCCATCTCTTGTTCCCCATCTTTAGTTTAAATTTCAAGTTCAGCTTTAACTTCTGTAGATTCAATTAACTCAGCTGGAATTTCCATAACTTCATAATAACCACGCCTTACGGCTTCAAGGTTAGCTTGAACAACTTGCTCGCCTCTTTTTCCAAAATACTTCCTGATGGATTTCTCAACGCCCTTGAAGAGTTCTTCCTCGCTCAGTTTATACTGTTCTCTAAATGGTGTAATCTTGAGGAAAATTCCAAGCAAGACAATCCCTTGCATTCTTTGCTCAAGGTCTGGTGTTGGTGCAACCTCACGAGCAATTTTAACAGTGTCAAGGAAATAAACCTTTATCTTTTTATCCTTAATTATCCTCTTTGCATAAGATGGAATTTCAGACCATACCTCTTCAGGTTTAGTTTTATCGCTTTGAATGAAAATCATTCCACCTTCGCTTAAACCTGCAAGTGGATTGCCAAGGTTAAACGCATTGACATCGTTCATAGGAACAAATTCAACATGTGCAAGCTCGCAATGTGTTCTTATCCTCTCTTTTGCAGCGGTCAAATAATAAGTTGTTGGTAGTCCTTTTTTCTCCGAACCATATTTTGGATATGCTTGAACTCGCAGTTTAAATATATCCTCAAGCAATGTTGCAATGACTTTATTAGTTGTAACAGAGCCATAACCTCCGACTGAATGTCCTCGCATTGAAAACGCTCCTTTCGGTCTAACATCCGGGTCATATTCCCTTTCAAGTGCAAGCTCATGCTTTATTCCAACGACAAAAAATTCTTTCTCTTTGCCATCGTTTCTCATCATATTTTTGAAAATTGCGATGAAGTCTCCAGGTCTTACATCTCTGCTCCCAAGTCCACCAACGCCAGAAAAGATTCTTGGAATTCTATCTATCTTTGGATAACCTTTTGCACCGATAAAAGCATCAGCAAAAGATGCTTTAATTGACATTGTCAACGGATTTGACTGTGCAAGTGGGTTGTCCATCCTTTCAAGAACAGCAAAAGCTTTAACATGCTTTAATGCTTGAACTATCTCCTTAGCTGGAAATGGAGCAAAAACTGTAACAGTCAAAACCCCAACTTTTAATCCTTCAACTTCCCTTAAATAATCAACCGTCGCCATCGCTGTCTCCATGAACGAGCCCATACCAACGACGACATATTCAGCATCTTCAACTTTATAAGGGTCTATAAAATCATATTTTCTTCCAGTAAGATTGTAGTAAATTTCCATCGCCTCTTTAATAGCGGAAGGAACTTTATCATAGTAATATCTTTGAGCAATTTTACCTTTCATATAGCTGTCTTGGTTCTGCACAACACCTGACATTAAAGGGAAGTACGGATTCATCAAATTTTTCAACTTCTTATTCGGGTCATCAATAAACATCTTCATCAACTCTGGTTCAGGCAATAAGACATTTTCAATTGTGTGCGTCGTTAAGAAACCATCCTGAACCATTAAAAATGGAGTATATGAATTCTCAGCAGCACGATGAGCTATCAGTGTTAAATCTGCAACTTCTTGTACATTTCTTGCGAAAATTATTCCCCACCCACAATCTGCAACACCCATAACATCGTCATGCCCAGCGTGAACATTTAACGAATGAGAAGTTAAAGCCCTTGCACCAATGTGAAAAACAATGGGTAACCTTTTCCCAGAAATCGTATAAAGAACTTCTTTCATTAAAATCAATCCCTGTCCAGAAGTGAAGTTCGTTATCCTCCCGCCAGCTGCTGCAAATCCCTCACACACAGAAGCAGAACTATGCTCTGATTCAGGTTCAAAGAAAAATAATTTTTCACCCCATAGATTACGCTTTCCATTTGCTACCTCAGCCTGAAAGCCTTGACCCATCGTCGTTGATGATGTAATAGGATAAGCACAAGCACCTTGACTTATATGTGTCTCAACCCAAACGACAGCACCTGCGCCATCCGATGTTGTCGGTATCCCTGGAAAAGGGAATTTATTTTCTTGCATTTTAAATCAGATTTAGTTTTTGATTACAAAAATTAAATTTAAACATTAAAACACAAACTTCAAAAATTTACTTCCCATTAGGATTAAACTTTTCAACTTCCTCAATAACTGCTTGGACTATTTCTTCCTCTTTAACTCTTTTAACAACTTCCCCATTTCTATACAAAATTCCAACGCCTTTCCCACAGGCAACTCCAATATCCGCTTCACTTGCTTCACCTGGACCATTAACAACGCAACCTAAAATTGCAACTTTTACAGGTTTTTTAACACCTTTCAATTTTTCTTGGAGCTCGCCCACAATTTTAAACAAATTAACTTCAAGGCGACCGCATGTGGGGCAGGCAATTATTTCAACATTTCTTGATGCCAGCCCAAGCGAACGCAAAATTTCACGTCCAATTTCAACTTCTTTAACAGGGTCATCTGTCAATGAAACCCTTATAGTATCACCAATTCCCTCCGCAAGTAATGTCCCAATTCCAACAGCGGATTTAATTGCTCCGGGGAAAAACGGACCAGCTTCCGTCACTCCAAGATGAAGTGGGTAATCAGTTTTACTTGCAATTAATCTATATGCCTCTATCATTAATCTCACATCAGTTGATTTAACTGATATAACTATATCTGAAAATCCAAAATCTTCACAAATTTCAACATGTCTTATTGCGCTTTCAAAAAGTGCCTCAGCGGTCGGATAACCGTATTTTTCAAGTAAATCTTTTTCAAGCGAGCCAGAGTTAACACCAATTCTTATTGGAATCCCTCGCTCCTTTGCAGCTTTTAGAACTTGCTTTATCCTTTCCTTCGAGCCAATGTTTCCGGGATTTATTCTGACCTTAGCTACACCCGCTTCAATCGCCTTTAAAGCGAATATATGATTAAAATGTATATCTGCGACAACCGGTATTGGAGAACCCTTAACAATTTCGGGAAGAGCTTCCGCAGATTCCTTATCCGGAACAGCAACTCTGACTATATCACATCCAGCTTCAGCAAGCTGATAAATTTGTTTAAGCGTCGCCTTAACATCTTCCGTTTTTGTCTTTGTCATTGACTGAACAGAAATTGGCGAATCACCACCTATGGGGACATTTCCAACATAAATTTTGCGTGATTTTCTTCTATTTATCATAAAGAATTTTGTTTCTTTGTTATCGTAATTTTTTGCTAGCTTCATAAAGTATTCTTTTCTCGCGCTCCGTCAGGCTATCATATCCATATTGGCTTATCTTATCAAGTATCGCATCAATCTGTTCCTGTGTTATAATTTCGTCATCAACAAGTAAATACTTTCTCTTTTGTGGTTTCTTTTTAAATTTTGGCAATTTTATTTTTGATATAAAATCAGACAAATCAAATCCAGCATACATAAGTTTAATATAAGCGAAACCAACTATCGCACCACCAAGATGAGCAAAATGAGCAACGCCATCACTTCCAAACACACCCATCAACAAATCAAAGAAAACAAGCATTGCAACGAAAATCCTCGCTGGTATCGGAATTAAAAAATAAAGAAATATATGTCTATCAGGAAACATAACCGCAAATGCTATCATAACTCCGTAAATCGCCCCAGATGCCCCAACCACAGGTCCAGTTTGCCCAAAAAGAGGTGCAAAAATTAAATGCGTCAACCCAGCCCCAATCCCAGATGCAAAATAATAAACCAAAAATCTTCTCGTGCCCCACAAATTTTCTATCTCAGTTCCAAACATCCAAAGCATCAGCATATTAAAAAGAATATGAAATATCCCTTTTGGGTCATGTATAAACATATATGTAACCAACTGCCATATATAAAACCCATCGCCAAATGGATTTAAGGCAAAAAATTTATAAACAAAAATGTAAAGCGGAATTCCAGAAACCCTGAAATTCAACCCAAAAATGACAAGCAAAAGATAAACTATGACATTTATGATGATAAAGTATTTTATCGCAAGTGGGAAAAACCTAAATCCACCCAAAAAACTCGGCCTGTAATATCTATAACTCATCGCTGATTAAAAATTTTTTTAAACGCATTTAATTTCTACTGAATTCCAAACATTTTCTTTATAATCTCAGCTACAACTGGGTTCATAATTGTTAAAACAATGATGACCAAAACTATCAAAAGATTCAATTTCAAACTTATCTTATCTATATCAGATTTCAATTCATTTCTAACCTTATCAATTTTTGCGTCAAGCTCAGCTCTAACATTTTCAATTTTCGCTTCAAGCTCTGTTCTGACTTTTACAATCTCACCCATTAACTCTACCCTCACCCTTTCAACTTCATCTCTTACTTTTCCAATCTCACCCCTTAAATCAGTTTTCGTTATCATAACATCTTCCTTTGTCGCAAGCTCCTTGACAAGCTCATCCCTTAACTCTAACTTCTTTTGTAAAGCAAGTTCATCAGCCTTTCGCTCCATAACTTTAAAAAATTCTTCAATCGTTCTCACTATCTCAACAGCCTCCTCTCTGCCGAATTTTCTCTCAAGCATATCATATAAATTAATCGGTATGCTCACCTTCAGCTCCAAAAATAGATTTTTTAAAATATACTAATTCTGTAGCATAATTTAAAAATAAAAAGAGGCGGTTAAAACCGCCTCAAAAAATTTTTATTCAAAATGCAGGTAAATTTTAATTTCTATCTCTTATCACTGCAACGCCAGGTAAAATTTTACCTTCAAGGAACTCAAGCGAAGCTCCACCGCCAGTTGAAACATGTGAAACTTTATCAGCAAGCCCAGCTTTTGAAATTGCGGATGCTGAATCACCACCACCAACAATTGTCACCGCGCCTTTTGATGTAATTTCAGCAAGAATTTTCGCTATTTCATATGTTCCTCTTGCAAAATTTTCAAACTCAAAAACACCCATTGGTCCATTCCAAACAACAGTCCTCGCACCTTTTAAAACATCAGCAAACATCTTCACTGTCCCAGGTCCAATGTCAAGTATCATCCAGTCAGGCTTAACCCTATCCACACTTACAACTTCAAAATTTGCATCATTTGAAAATTTATCCGCAATTACACAATCTACGGGCAGAACGAATTTAACATTCTTCCTTTCAGCTTCATTTAAAATTTCTTTGGCAAGTTCAATTTTATCTTCTTCAACAAGTGATTTACCAACTTCAAATCCCCTCGCTTTCAAGAAAGTGTTAGCCATTCCTCCACCTATAAGAAAAGCATCAACTTTTTCAATTAAATTTTTTATCACTTGAATTTTATCTGAAACTTTTGCTCCACCAAGTATAGCCACATAAGGCTTTTCAGGATTTGAAACAGCCCTTGAAAGGTATTCAATCTCCTTCTTCATCAAGCATCCAATCGCTGTCTCCTTAACAAATCTTGCTACTCCCTCCGTTGAAGCATGCGCCCTGTGAGCACTACCAAATGCATCATTGATGTAAACATCGCCAAGCGAGGCAAGCTCACGAGCGAAATTTTCATCGTTTTTTTCCTCTTCAGGATGAAATCGCACATTCTCAAGAAGCAAAACCTCACCATCCTTCAATTCATTTACCGTCTTTTTAACTTCACCACCAATACAATCGGGAGCAAATTTAACCTGAATGCCAAGTAAATTTGAAAGATGCTCAGCAACAGGTTTCAAACTATATTTTTGGTCAAAACCTTTAGGTCTACCAAGATGGCTCATCAAAATAGCTTTACCACCTTCTGAAATAATTTTCTTTATCGTCGGTAATGATTCCCTTATCCGAGTGTCATCAGATACTTTTCCACCTTCAATAGGAACATTAAAATCAACACGTACAAGAACCTTTTTCCCTTTAAGGTTTAATTCATCAATTGTTACTTTATTCATGTGCTTCACCAAATTTATTTTCAATTTGAAATCCCAAGGTTCATAAATTATCTTGACTTTGCCAAATTTTATAAACAAAACCTTAGGGAAAACTTGAACTTCATTTCTAATTGGCATGATAACCTGCCCAATCCTACCGACATCAAGAAATTGCTTACTTTGATTTTTGCCAAATCTTTTTGACTCATACACAACATCATATTCACATCGGACCGGTTCATAGCTTTCTTTATCAATCCAAATTTTACCGTTTCCTTCCGAACCCGATGTATCACTTTTGACTTCATAATCAACTGCAATCACAAAACATTCCCTTCCATTTAACTTCTCCAGCCCATTGAGTTTATAATTTATCTCACTTTTCCTTAAGTTATCCCTTACACGAAGAAACGGGAAAACAAGATTTTTAATTTTTAAATTTTCATCGCTTCTAACTTTTTCAATTTGCTTCGCTATCCTTAATGTTGATGAATCAACCGATTGAGGAATTGATACAAGTTTTCTTTCTTTTATAGCCCCATCTTTAAACTTAACATCGTAAACAAATTCATAATTACCTTTTTTGACAGTTAAGTCGTAGTTAAATTTAACTTTAAGCTTAAATTCCCCAGATGCGACTTCTACTTTCTTATCGTTTTCTTCAACAACTGCTATTGCTCTTTTTACAATCTCATCTGGACTTTGCGCCAAAAGAGAAGACCCAAATAAAATTAAAACTAAAAATAACACATTAACCCTCAATTTATCTTTAAAAGCACATCAAAGTTAAATTAATCTCCCATCATGCTTGCGACTTTCTTCGTCAAGTCAACAACCCTGCACGAATAACCCCACTCATTATCATACCAACCGATGACTTTAACGAGATTTCCACCCATAACCATTGTTGACTTAGCGTCAAAGATGCAAGAGTGTGGGTTTCCAATTATATCACTTGATACAATTTCATCCCCCGTATATTCAAGTATACCTTTTAAATATGTTTCGCTTGCTTGCTTAAACGCTTTGTTAACTTCGTCAACAGTCACATCTCTTTCAAGTTCAGCGACAAAATCTGTAACAGAGCCATCAGGAACAGGAACACGAAGCGCAAACCCATGAAGCTTCCCATTAAGTTCAGGTATAACCCTCCCAACAGCCTTTGCTGCGCCCGTTGTCGTTGGAATTATTGACACCCCTGCTGCTCTTGCTCTTCTTAAATCTTTATGCGGAAGGTCAAGAACTCTTTGGTCGTTAGTGTAAGCGTGAACTGTTGTCATTAAACCTTTCTTGATTTTAAAATTATCGTGTAAAACCTTAACCATCGGAGCAAGACAATTCGTAGTGCAAGACGCATTTGAAATTATCATATCATCTGGCGTGAGAATGTCATCGTTGACCCCAAGAACAATTGTTTTCTCAACATCATCTGCAGGAGCAGTTATTATAACCTTTTTCGCCCCAGCTTGAATATGCTTTTCAGCATCTGCTTTTTTCGTAAAAAGTCCGGTTGATTCAATCACTATATCAATGCCAAGGTCTTTCCAGGGCAACTGCGTTGGGTCTTTTATAGCAAAAACTTTGATTTTTTTACCATTAACTATCAATTCATTGTCAGTATATTCAACTGTCCCCGGAAAACGACGATGAATTGAATCATACTTTAAAAGGTGCGCAAGCGTTTTGGTATCTGTAATATCGTTTATCGCAACAAACTCAAGGTCATCAACATTGTTTTGAACAGCTGCCCTGAAAACGAGTCGCCCAATTCTTCCAAAACCGTTAATTGCAACTCTAACTGCCATTTTTACCTCCGTGTTTTGATTTTACTTAAAAAATCAATTGAAATTTAAGAACAGAAAATCTAAAAAACAACTAATTTACACTTAAAACAGCTTGGGTAAATTAAAAGTCGCGGAAAACTCCGCTATTCTTCTTTCAGATAATTTTACATATTCCTCGCTTATTTCGTATCCAACATAGTGTCGTTTAGTTTTTATCGCTGCAATCGCTGTTTGACCACTTCCCATGAATGGATCTAAAACTCTACCTATTCCTCAAAAGTGTAAAGTTGTATAAGCCTATAAGGTAGCTCAACTGGAAAAGGTGCAAGATGTCCTACTTTTTCGCCGACTCAGATGGAAATGTCCAAATACTTTTTGTAAATTCTAAGAATTCTTCTCTTGAAATCGTGCTTTTTCTTCCTAAATTTTCTTTTTTGAAAGTCCCTCTTGAAAAAATAAGTATATACTCATGAACATCTCTAAGGGTTGGATTTTTCGCTGAGAGCCAAGACCCCCAGGCAGTTGATGGACTACTTGAACTTCCCTTATTCTAAATTATCTCTCCACGCATTAGAAAACCTATTTCCAACATGTCTTGAATTATAAACGCGTGAAGCGGTATATAGGGTTTTCTTCCAAGGTTAGCTATATTTATACAGGCTCTACCACCAGGCACAAGAACTCTGAAAACTTCTTTCCAAACTCTTTTTAAAAACTCACGATATTCGCTCAAAGTCAAATTTCTATCGTATTCTTTACCGACATTGTAAGGAGGAGAAGCAACCATAAGATGAACGCTACAATCGGGCAATTCTTCCATTCTTTCACTCGTCTTACAAAAAATTCTATCAAGAAATTCAGAAGGAATTTTATTCTCTACATATTTTACTTTTTCCTCCTTTTGAAGCTCATCATATAATCTAGTGTTATAAAAGGGTGTTGAATCGTGATTTATTCTTCCCGGTGAGCCAAAACTACTTGTCTTGGTTCCAAGTTTTCTTTGCTTGTTTTTCATAGATTTAATCTTTTTTTCCAAAATTAATCCACCTTTTGTAAGAATTGAACTTTATGTTTGTTTTTTGCCAGTGTATTTTTATTTTTTGCCTCTAATCAAACTTTTCAACGCAGGCTTGTTAAAATTTCATTCATTTTGAGTTTTGTTTATGGTTTTTAGCTTCACATTTTTTCACACGGTTTACAGTTGAAAAATTTAACTTCAAATTGATTATACAAAAAATTAACGAATTGAACAAAACGAATCTTTTGTTTATATTTACATAGCCGACAAAATCGGTTTAAAAAGAAAAAAGGACATTTAAATGACCGCTCAAACCGATACCCCAAGCACTATGAAGGCAATTATCAAGCCAACCCCACAACCCGACAAAGACTGGGAAAAAGGATTAAAATTCACCGAAGTCCCAATCCCAGAAATAACTGACCCGCGTGAAGTTAAAATTGAAATTGTTGCATCAGCAATTTGTGGAACAGATGTTGGTATCTACAACAGCAAACAATCACTTAAAGATGAAATGCTATCAAATTCAACACCTTATGTAATTGTCGGACACGAATTCGCTGGTAAAATTGTTGATGCCGGGAGCATCGCAAGGAAACATCTCGCAGGTTTACTCATTGAAAGAGCATACGAAGACAAAGAACTTTCAAAATTTGTTGGGAAAAGAGATATTGATGAACTTGCAAATGACAAAGATTTGCTTAAGGTTTTAAATGAAAATTTCATAGTCTCAGCTGAAATGCACATAACTTGTGGGCGATGTCATCAATGTCGCATAGGACAGAAACATGTCTGCCAAAACACAAAAATTAAAGGTATTCACGAAGATGGCGTCTTCACAAAATATGTTAAAGTTCCCGCTGAAAATGTGATACTGTTTAAAAACGGCGAGCTACCGGTTGAAATTATCGCTTTTATGGATGCAATTGGAAACGCCGTTCATACTGCTCAATCTGTAAATCTTATGGGACAAACCGTCGCAATTCTTGGATGTGGAGTGCAAGGATTGATGGCAACAGCAATAGCAAAAATGAGTGGGGCTTCGAAAGTTTTCGTCACAGATGCATCAAAACCTGGAACAGGAGCAACACACGAAAAGATAGTTGAAAAAAGGTTTTCAATCGCGAAAAAATTTGGCGCTGATTACTGCTTTGATGTCGCCATTCCAGAAGAAAGAGAAAAATTTATCAAAACTGTAAAATCAGAAACGAACGGGACTGGTGTTGATGTCGTATTTGAAATGTCAGGAAACTATAAGGCATATCAGGATGCCTTTGAAGTCATAAGGATGGGTGGAACAATTTCGTTGCTTGGTTTGCCTGAAGGTGATGTCAATATTGACTTTTCAAAAAATGTCATATTCAAAGGTATAACGATCCATGGAATAATTGGGCGAAAAGTTTTTGAAACTTGGGAAACTATGCGCTCACTTTTAAAAGCTGGACTTGCGGATAAAATTCTTGAATCAGATTTTATAACGCATCAATTACCACTTGAAAAATTTGAAGAAGGATTTAACGCCATAAAAAATGGCGATGGACTCAAGGTGATATTGAAACCTTAAAAACAAAATTTTTCCATAAAATGAATTACATAAAACTTTTAACTGAAGAAATTAACAGATTACAAGCGACAAAAACATTTAAAAAAGAAATCCCGCTTTTAAGCGAACAAGCTGGCGTTGTCAGGGTTGACGGAAGAGAGGTTATAATGCTTGCATCAAACAATTATCTCGGTCTTGCGTCTCACCCAAGAATTAAAGAAGCAGCGATTCGTGGAATTAAAGAATATGGCTACGGCGTCGCATCGGTAAGATTTATCTGCGGGACGCAATCAATACATAAACAACTTGAGAAGAAAATTTCAGAATTTGTCGGTGCGGAAGATACAATTCTTTTTTCTTCGTGCTTTTCCGCAAATGAAGGATTTTTTGCATCACTTGTAAATGAATCGCTTGGTTATGAAAACTATAAAGATGTTGTTTACAGCGACAGGCTAAACCACGCGAGCATAATTGACGGGATAAGATTATGTAAAGCAGAAGCCGTTGACAAAAAAGTTTATCCACACGGTGACTGGAAAACGCTTGAACAAATGCTTGAAGAAGATAAAGACAAAGATTATCGCTTCAGAATAATCGCAACTGATGGTGTCTTCAGCATGGAAGGTGATATGGCGCCACTTCCACAACTTGTTGAACTTGCTCAAAAGTACAACGCAATTTTATTTGTTGATGATTCGCATGGGCTTGGGGTGATTGGGAAAACAGGACGAGGAACAGCTGAAGAGCTTGGCGTCTTCGGAAAGGTTGAAGTTATGTCAGGAACCTTAGGCAAAGCAATCGGTGGAGCTGCAGGTGGATTTATAAGCGGTAAAAAAGAAATGATTGAATATTTAAGGCAAAAATCAAGACCTTACACATTTTCAAATTCACTCCCACCCGCCGTCATCATGGCAACGCTTGAAGCAATAAAAATGCTTGAGGAAGATACATCGTTAATTGATAAACTTAGAGAAAATACAATGTATTTCAGGCGTGAGATAAAAAATCTTGGATTTAAAATAATTGACGGAATTCATCCTATTGTCCCTATTATGCTTGGCGAAGCATCACTTGCGATGGATATGAGCGAAGAACTTTTAAAAGAGGGCGTCTATATAAAGGGACTTTGGTATCCTGTGGTTCCAAAAGGTGAGGCGAGATTGAGAGCGCAAATTTCAGCTGCTTTGTCAAAAGACGACATTGACAGGGCACTTGAAGCTTTCAAAAAAGTTGGGAAAAAATTTGGAGTAATTCAGTAAAGTTGGAATTTAAATCTTTAAAAGATATCAACGATGTTCTAATACATTGTCGCAAATGTCCACGACTTGTTAAATGGCGCGAGAAAATAGCAAGGGAGAAAGTTGCAAGGTTTAAAAATTGGGATTATTGGGGAAAGCCTGTCCCGGGGTTTGGCGACCCCGGGGCACAACTTTTAATAATTGGACTTGCACCAGCTGCACATGGGGGAAATAGAACCGGTAGAATGTTTACAAGTGATAGAAGTGGCAACTGGCTATACAAAACACTTTACAAGTTTGGATTCGCAAATCAACCCACATCAATTTCAAGAGATGATGGCTTAAAACTTAACAACTGCTACATAACAGCTATCGTCCACTGCGCTCCACCCGAAAATAAACCAACTCCCAAAGAAATTCAAAATTGCAATCTCTACTTGAAAAATGAGATAAAATTTTTAAAAAATCTTAAGGTCATCGTGACACTTGGACAACTTGCATTTTCAACGACCATTAAAACTTTGACTGAAATCGGCTTTACAAAATTAAATAGAAATATAAAATTCCATCATGGCAACGAAATAACTTTGCTCAACCCAAACAAAAAACATTTAAAATTAATTTGCTCCTATCATCCAAGCCAAAGAAACACATTCACCGGAAAATTAACCGAAACCATGTTTGATAAAATTTTTAAACGAGCAAAGGAATTGCTTTCCGAGTGATCTTAAAACCTTATTTAAATCTGCTTAAAATTTCAAACAAAACATTGGCACTATTTCTTCTCTCGTCTCTGGCGCTGTAAAGTAAAGTTATAACGCCATACTTCTTTTCCAAGTCTTCTAATTTAATTAACAAATCCAATTTCTGTTTCAACTCCTCAGAATATCTTCTTTTAAACTTATCCCACCTTTCCTCTCTATGCCCAAACCACTTTCTTAACTCATGACTTGGAGCGATATCTTTCAGCCATAAATCAACGCCAGCTTTCTCCTTTGACATACCTCGTGGCCATAATCTAACCATCACTTCTCTCACGCTTTTCGTATATTCTTTTAACTTTTATCATTTTAGAACATTAAATTTTGTTACTATCACCACAAACTTCAAGATAAAGGCTAAATTCCCTTACTTTATTTAACAATTAAATTCCACTGCACTCTCTTATCACCTTCACAAATCCATCGTATAGAGCCTGCTTTCCACACTATTTCAAAATCATCATCTTGATTCTTTGAACTACGTTCCCGGCTTCCATCTGTGCAAAATACACACCGCTTGGCAAATCCCTTGCATCAAACACAATTGAATGCTCGCCCGCGTTTAATTCCCTATCCACCAAAGTCGCAACTTCTCTACCAAGCGGATCGAAGACCTTCAGCGTCACGTATTCACGACGTGGAAGCGTGAAGCGAATCGTTGTGCTCGGGTTAAAAGGATTCGGATAGTTTTGATAGAGTTCAAACGACTTAATTACAAGCTCGGACTCCTCAACACTTGTTACTCCGCCATTATTAGTTGTGTGCCCTATAAGACCCACCCATACTTTCAACGAGTCAAGCGAATCAGGTAATTCACAATTTGATACACACTGATCCTGCGTAAACCATCCGTTGTTTACATCAACGAAATAAATGCTAAATACAGATCCAGCGTTTGAATTTGGAGTTGATTGAATTACCCAGGTCGCTCCTCCATTAGAAGTGAAAATAATCGCGGGTATCTCCCTTTGTAATTGAGATGACCAAACCTTTACAGAAATCCAACCCGTGTCAGGATTTAAAAAGAAAAGAGATTTAACTCTAACGACAGACTGAGGAATGTCAACTTTTCCCCATGTCGTTCCACTATTCTTGGTTTTAAGAACTAAAGTTGTCTCCTCCCCAAGTACCCAACCATTATTTACATCCAAAAATTGCAGTGCTCTAAAGCCAGGACCAATTGTATCCTCATATACTTTCGTCCAACTTGCTCCCCCATTAGTGGTTTTGAATATACCATACGGTGGTGGACCAACATGTTTTGATTCCACTACCCAACCGTTGTTAGAATCAACAAAATAAAAAAGTCCCAATGGCATTTGCGCAAGATTCCACGATAAACCACCATCGGTAGTCTTGTAAACTTGACCTTGTCCCGTTAGAAGATTGAACTTACTAAACCAGCCAGTAGCGTTGTTTATAAACTGCACTTGAACTCCTACTTCACCCTGAACGCTGGATTCATAAGACTTTGACCAAGTGACACCACCATCAGTGGTATAATATAGAACAGCACCCCGTGCATCTTGGAATCCTTTCCCATGCCACCCAATAAACCAGCCATGTTTATCATCCGTCCACGACATACTCACTGCAGGATCAGAGAGCATAGACCGAGGCGTATCGCTTGGAACCGGTGTAATGACATCCCATACTTGACCCTCATTTGTTGTGTGAAGTAATGAACCGTTACCAACCGTAATCCAACCCTCACTATTACTTACAAATTGAACCTTTCCCAACACATATGAACCAGGAGGTATTGGATTTGTCTGATAATACCATTGAGCAATTGACAAGTTCGCCATAGTGATAGAAAGTAGTAGGAACTTAATTAAATTTTGAATTTTGAACTTCATTTTAATTCTCCTGATTTTGTTTAAATTCCACACTGGTTCGATGCTAACTTATCATCACAATCGCCACCCAAGATAAGCGTTATAGCGTTTAAATTCCACACTGGTTCGATGCTAACACTTAAAATTTACGCAAAATTTTTTCATTTGTCAATCTTTTTCGCCATTTTATCAAGTCGTGGAGCAAAATGCAAAAAACCCCTGTCCGCGACTAAATTATACTCCCAAGTTCCGATTTCTCAACACCAATAACCTCTCGTTTGAGCCATTTTGATTCCATTGTATAAACAAGGATAGAGTCCTCATCCTTATTTATAACGCCCTTCAACCTTATCTTTAATTCCTCAAACTGACCTTTGCTCAACTCACCCTCAAAAACTGAGTTTTGAACCCAGTTTAAATACTTGCGTATTACTTTCAAAACCTTACTTACTCGCTTTTCTGCAATATCGTAAACAATTATGTAATACATTTTCTCAATCCATTTTTTTTATTACCACCATATTTTAAATCCCTCGTATTTTTCTTCTCCAAGAATATGTTTCATTAACTTATAACATTCAAGTTTTATCAGAGTCCTGTAACTTACGTTTCTTTTTAATTTAGGGTGTTTAACGGTCGTCTTAAGTTTTTCATCAAATCCCGATACAAAAACCTTCCTGCCTTTCTCGTTCAGATAAGCAAAATTCAAATCTACATCAAAATGCTCAGCCCTTATCTCCTTATGATTTATCATGCTGAAAATTAATCTATCTACAAGTAATGGTTTAAATATCTCTGATAGGTCAAGGGCAAGTGAAAATCTTCTTTCTCCGGGTTCGTGAAGATAACTAACTCCAGAATTTAACTGAGTTTTATAAATTTCGTTAAGGACTGTGGCATAAAGCAAAGAGTTCCCAAACGATATGAGCGCATTTATAGGATTTGACGGTGGTCTTCTCTCTCTCCCCTCAAATTTGAATACATCTTTGTCAGCACTCAAAATCAAATCCCAGGCGTCAAAATATCTTTTGTGAATTAATCCTTCAAGACCCATCAACTCTGAAATACTTTTAGATTTGCTCACTCTCTCACAAATACTCAGGATATCACTAATAATCTCATCAAAGCCACTATATCTTGTCTGATAGTATTTTAATGTTTTTATAATATTATGATTTGCGGATTTTATAAACTCCATTGCAATTTCAAGTCTAAGTTCTCTATTCTGGTAGAATTCAACCTGCTTTATTAAAATATGTCCTGAAATCAAATGTTCCTTCGGGAGAAATGACCCGGTATAATGCTCATAATAATCAAAAAAATGAACAGGAATTTTGTTTTGTGCAAGGAAATTTAAAACCTTAACATTAAAATCCACTTCTCCGAAAACAAAAATTGAATCAATCACTTCAACAGGAACAATTTTTCTCTCAATTCTATCTTCTTCTGAATCGTCCTTGATTTCTCGTTCAAACGCAAGCGTATTCTCACGCCTTTTTAGTCGCCCTGAACTTAATATATAGTATGGTTTCTTCATTAGAATAAAACTATATTTGTTTTAGACCCAGCAAAATTGAAAATAACTGCACATTTTACAAGCTGAAATTTTAATTTTTTCAGGGGGTTTTTCAGCAGAAACTATTTTTGCAATATCTTTGAGAACTTCTTCAATTACTTTTCTATCCCCATCTGAAAGTTCCACTATTTCCCTTCGGTGCAACTTTGGATAATTTATCTCTCCTCTAAAGCCAGCGACACCTTTTGTTTCAAGATAATAAATGTAATACTTAACCTGCCATATATGTGCTTCCTTAAGCTTATCGGATTTTTTAACCTCGTGAATAATCTTATTGCCAAAATCAATCCAATCAATAACTATTGTCTGATCTATGTCAATTTCTTTATCTTCTCTATCATAAGAATATTCAGAAATTATTTTACCAAGTTGAACAAGCTCTGAATCCATTTCAAAGCCAATATTGTGGGCAAAAAGCCAGAGTTTTCTTTTGCATACAAAATAATAATTTACAAGAGTTCCCGTGTATTTGATTTTAGAAATCATAAGATATTATCGTCAAATTGATCTTTGTCTTTTTTCTTTAAACCATATTCATCACTATATTCTATATTCTCGGTATAATATATTCCTTTTAACCATCTTTTAAGTTTTTTAAGCTTTTCATCATCAAAATCTTGTTCCATAACTTTATCAATTATAGGTTTGTATTCTTGCGATGAAGAAATTGGACATGAAACAACAAATTTTGATAAAATTTCTTTTTTAAAATGAGTATAGGTTTTGTTTTCAAATTCAAATTTTTTCAATTCTTTAATGAAATTCTCAATGTCTGGTATTAATTGGATATCTAAAATTTCTCTGAATATCCTCTCTGCTTCTGACTTTTTCTCCGAAATCCATCCAGCATCAAGAACTTCAAGTGTTGAGTAAAAATCTTTTAGATAATGTCCATCTTCTTTTAATGATTTATAAAATAATTCAACAATTTTATACTTTTCGTATTCGTTTATCTCGGTTTTACCTTGAAGTTTTTCTATTGAAAGTTTCAAAAGCTCATTTTCATAAACTCTCCCATTCCCCGATTCAAACTCATCTTTAAAAATCCAGATATAGACATTCGGCTCATTACCACAAACTTTAAAATCACACTCACTATTATCTGCTTTATTTATAACCTTTCCATTTCTATAAAAATATCTTCTTAAAACCCTTCCCATCCTCTGGACAAGTGAATCAAGTGGACAGATTTCAGTAAATAAAACATCTGCATCTATATCAAGTGAAGCTTCAACTACCTGTGTAGCAACAAGAATTTTTCCTTCTTTTTCATTTTGAGGTTTTGGATTTTTAAATTCCTTTTCTATTAGTTCAACCTCTTTTTCCCTTCTATCTTCAAGTGTAAATCTTGAATGAATGAGAAAAACTTTATCAAAGTTATCTTTCAATTTTTTATAAACTTCTTGAGCCTGCGGAACTGTATTAAGAATGACTAAAACTCTTTTGCCATTATTGGCAGTTTTTATAATTTCACTAATTTCCTCATCTGGGATATTAAATTTGGTCTTTTTATTTTCTTGTGTGTTACTAATCAATTTAATTTCTACTTTATGTTTGATGAATTTTCCAAAGCTTGCTTCTTCTTCCTCATAAATGTTAGCTATCTCAAAGTTTTCATTTAACTTTCCTAATCTCTCTTCTATCTCTTTCTTCACAAACTCTGGCAGAGTTGCAGTCATAAGTAAAAATCCCCCTCCCATTATCACAACATCTTCAATGAACTTGACTATTATTGCGCACGCTTTTGGGTCATAAGCTTGAACTTCGTCAATAACAAGGTTGGTATAGAAGAATAAAGAATAAATTTTTTCATATCCAGGTGGTTTTAAGGCATATGGGAAGAACTGGTCTCCTGTTGAAATAATGACAGGATAAGAAAGATTTCTTGCAAGTTCATAGGCTCTTGTATCATCTCCTACATCTTTAAATTTTTCTAAAAGATAGACATCAGCATCAGAATGAAGAATTCCAGATTTATCATTACTAAATATATTAGAAGCTCTTTCAAAAATTTGATTTACTGCTGAACGAAGTGGCAGTGTATAAATGAACTTTTTATTTGCTGACCAGAGGAATGCAAACTCTGTTTTTCCATAGCCAGTTGGTGCAATAAGAATAGTATTTTTATTTTTATAGTTTTGAACTTTTTGAACTTGCCAGATTTGGATTTCATCATTGATGCCTATTTTTTGTTTGATTTTTTCTTTTGTATTATTGAAGTCCAAAGGTTCAATTTCAACATTGTCTAAACTTTCATTTTCTTCTTCACAAAATGAAGCAAAGTGGTCGCACCTTTGTAAAAATCCTGAAATCAAAATCCATTTTTTCTTTTTATCTTCTGGCAAACCAATAAAATATGGTAAGAATATATTCAAATAAGATGGATTGGCAAATCCTGAAAAATTCGAGCCATTGGCTATACATCTCACAATTCTTTCATTGAGTTTAAAATCTTTTCCTAATTCTTCATTTAAATTTCCTTGAAGCTTTTGGACAAATTCTTTATCTTCAAGCAATTTTTTAGCAAATTCCTTTAATTCATAATCCCCAGTAATAATTTTTTGAAAGTTCTCTCTCCAGTGATGATAAGCAACGGCTGAGAAAATAAATTTTTTTATATCTTCGTCATTAAATTCATTAACTTCTTCATCAGCTATCCACAAAACAGAAAACAAAGAATGAGGTATATCAAATATAATATCAAATGGTTTATAACTTTTATTACCCAATTGTTTTATTTGAAATGCTGGTAAAACTTTTCCAAGGTCGTGCTTTTCTATGCAAAACTCAATAATTTTTGGAAGTTCATCATTATGTTTTAATTTTGTTTTTAATTTATCAAATACTTTTTTTACATCTTCAATATGTTCCTTTAAATAAATCTCTTTATTTGTTTTCTTAAAACCTTTAGCCCATATCCGAGTCATTTTAACCCTCCTAGCAAAAAAATACTGGCAATTTTTCTTCTTCATCAAAATCCACTTCAATAGTTCCGTCAAAATCTCCTTCATTCAGATAAACATCAATGTATTCAAAATTCCTTGTGCCGTTTTCAAGTGTGTAAAAAGTTGGTATCCTGTAAGCAAGTCCAAGAACTTTTGAATCAGAGATTTCTTTTGGTATCCAGAAGAATTTTTCGTAATTTCCTGCTGGTTTTTCTTGTATTAAATCTATAAAATTACAAAAATCCATCACAATCCAATCTTCTGCCCTTCCAAGGTGTAGTGGATAAATTCTTTTTGTTGGATTTTCAATAGAATTTTTTATTTCTCTTAAAAAATTCTCGTCATCATGAGCAAGATAAATCCATAGTTTAACATCGTTCAGAATATCTATTGAAACTGGCATTTGTCCACCTATATGCTCAATATGTCCTGATACATATCTATTTTTCTCATACCCAAACCTTTTGTTATGAGATTTTGCGGATAGATTTCTAAACCATGTATATTCTGTTGTTTTACTTTCAAAATTGCCGCATATTGAGATTTTTATTTTTTTGAGTTTATGATAATTGCAATTGCAGTTTTGGTTTCTACAGGGCTCACCTTTTCCATTTAAATTTTCTATCCCAAGAACATTACATAACAAACCAATAACTGTTGAATATGGTGGAATTGGGTATGTGTGCCTTCTTTGATATGTAAAAGGCATTCTATAATGAGCCTGTGGCTGATAGATTTTAATTTTTAGAGCTTTTATTCCCATAATTATTTAAACATACCAGATGTTATATCGGTAAAATATTTTAAAATTTTTTATTTTTATTTCTCACCTTTTTGTTCATCTTTATTATTTGATTGTTCATTTTGTGAACTTGTTTGAATACATTTAAGTTTTACTTCTTCTAGAAATTTATTCCATTCTTTTGTGTACGTTTTTTTTGTTTCTGCAGCAACTTTCGATATATTATTATCATCAACCTTTATTCTATCGCTATCCATTATAAAAACTTTTCCATCTATCCAGCCGTTTTTGAAACAGTCTGTAAGCCCAATGACTTTATAAGTTGCATCTAAATGTTTTATCTCAATATATGAATGGAAAATAGGCGATGGAACTTTTACAAGTGCAGCAATTAAAAATAATGGAACTATGGTATTTGCTTCATTGCTTGACTGAGCATATAAGCCATTCTTTATAGCGTTTAGAATATCACATATGCGTTTTTGTTTTTTGTTTTGATCAACTTCAAAAGTAACTTTCCATTTTTGTTCAACTTGTTCAACTTGTATAGACCCTATAGTTTGATTATTTTTTTTAATCTCATATCTACTTGAAATTAGAAATACATTTTCAATTTGCTTTGATTTAGCATCTGGCAAGGTTATAGTAAGTATTTGATTTCCTTGATTATAATTGGGTTGTAGATCTACAACCCACTCATCTTTGCCAAGCATATCTACATCAATTGTGAAACTAACCTTGTAAAACGAAATATGCTCTTCTTTGTTGTATGGATTTGGTGTCGCATCTTGACCAGATTTAATAGCCCTTTGAACAAGGTCATGATTTGCATAAAAAGCCATATCTCCTTCATAAGGGTCAAGACCAACTGCTTTTGTAATACCTACGGGCGATTTCCTTGTTATAGAGGCTTGCTGCTGTCCCAAAGTATACATATATCCAAAAGCATCAAGTTCGGGACTTGTAATAATATCATCTTTTGCAATATCAAACTGCACCACTTCTCCTTGAGTAGTGACCGCCGCTTCCTTCCATCCACAGGTTCTCTTTAATGTTTCAAACAAATAATGCCTTATAGCAGGTTTTCCTATGAAACTAACCGTTCTATTTCCCTTTTTTAACTTCTTGATGGATAGAATATTACCGCCAATTTTTTCGTCCCTGTTTAATGCTGAACCTTCAAAAATCATCGTAATTGTTATGTGTTTTATGTTATCATTATTTTTATTATTATTTTCCATAACATACCTCCTTATTTATTTTTCACCTAAAATTCCGCTCAAAAAAGAATACATAAAAGTTTTAAAAATTTCATCTGGATAGATTGGGTTAAAAGCTTTTGCAAGTAATGTTGGCATTTCTTTTTTATTAGCCACAAAAATCCTCATAATCATGTACTCTACCTCACTTCTCAAAACATGCCTTGTTTTTTCTATAATCCTGAAAGATTGATCCTGAAAAGCTTTTACAACATTTTTATATTTCTCATCTTTTTGTAGCGCATATCCAAGTTTATTCAAACTATCATTGATTTCAGATATATTTTTCTTTGAAAAATCGTAATACAAATTCCAAATTTTTTCTTTTTGCTCACCAGTTGAATTTTTTGCAACAAATTCAAGAATTTTTTCAATATGAAGTGCAAGTTTTTTATACTCATCTACCGCTTTTTTAAATTCTTCATAGTTTATTTGATTATTTTGTATTTTTTCTTGAAAATAATTAAGAAGTTCTCCTTTCCATTTTTCAAAATCCATAAGCCACCTCCTTTTTTAGTTTTTCGTTTATTAAAGCATAGAGTTTGAAAAGTTTTTGGGAGAAGGAGATTAAATCTTTTCTATTTTTTTCAAGTTTTATGTTTTCGTTTATAAATTCATTTTCATTTTTCCCTCTTTCATTTTTTGGTTTTAAACTTATTCTAAAAATTCTTTCTCCCATTTCAAGAATTTTATTAAACCTACCATCAAGGACCATATTCAAAATTTTAAATTCTCCAATATCATTTAATGTGCTTGCAATTTCACTATTGGAAATAAGCCTTACAATTTCATAAGGTAAGGAAAAGAATTCAATTTTATCTTCCCATTGATTATCTTTTTTTACTTTGTATTTACTCACAACCTCAATATTCATAGTTGTCCAAATCCCAAGTTGAAGATTAAGCCTTCTTGTCATCTCAATTAAAGATATTCCAAAGATTTCTTTAACTTGTTTTACTTTTTGTTTTTCTGAAATTTCTCTTGCATATTTATTAAGATACCACATAACTTTGAAAGATGGAGCGTTAATAAAAATCTCAGAATTGTCTGAGAGTTTTGTTAGGGAGAGGTGATGGTGAATTAGGATATACCCGCACAAATGACAAACTTTTGTACTAAAGTTAGTATTCCAAAAACTATTCGGGAACTCACCTAATGATGGCGCTAACATGTTATTTAATCTTACATCCAGCCGTTCAATCCCCGTAAGAAACTTTTCAATCTTATCCTTATCTATTTTATCTTTTGATAAATTTTGGAACACTGACCTATCTAGATATTTCCCTTCACCACATATACCACAATCCTGGATTACATTGATGCTTCCCAAATTCTTAACAAAGTGGGGGAAAATATCTTTCCATTGTGGCTGTAGATAATTTCTATAAAGTGAACTTTTGCCTACTATACTAACAATTTTATCTTTCCCAAAGTAAATTTCATCAATTTTTATTTTACTAAAGAATTTTTTGTCAATCTCCGCACTCCCATCATCTTTCAAGAAATCCTCTACATTTTCCTCACATTCTTGTAAAACCCTCAAAAAACCCACAACCCCTGCATTATATAGCCAGTTTGATGGATAAAGTGTAATTTTGTTGCTCATAATTTTCTCCTACTTAAATTTCTCTTATTAACTCAAGCATTCCAAAGCCCTGGCTTCGGCGTGAGCCGAGACCTGCCCTGACTATCAGATTCAATATCTCCGGATGCGCTGACATTGAAAATACACCTTTAAAAGCGGGCATCTTAATAAGAACATCATCTTTAAGATACTTCACTATAACACGAGATAACTTAACAGGTCTAAATTCAACTGTAGCACCAAAATCATTAAGTCCTTTACCAAGCAGATTTTTTAAAAGTTCGTCAAGGTTAAATCTCAACGCCTCTTCAAAGCCATCATCGCCATCAAAGTTGTCACACTTTGGGACAAGGTAATGTTTTTCATTTTTATGACTCCTTATCAAAACTGGAGACAATGTCCTGAAAATAGCACTATTTCTCGTTATTTTCCTTTCGGGGAACATTAAAACATTGCTAACATAGAAATTCTCATTAAATATCCTTATCGCTTCCCTTGTTTTAAACTTAAGGATAAAAAAATTATAAACTGCAACAAGATATTGTAGAGAAAATGAACTGAATTTAAAATGCACCTCTTTATTAAAATAGATTTTATCTTCTTCAACTTTAACATTGTCTCCAAATGAGACCGCAAATGTATATGGTTTGACGATTGGTTTCCGGACTTCAAAAAGGGCGTGAAAAAGAGTTTGGTTTTCTTGTTGGATAGCTTGTTTTATTAGCGATACAAAACCTGAATGATAATAGACGGGCAAAAATGGTGCCCCCTTTTCAGCTGATAGGCTTAATGTAATTTCTAACATTTTTCAACTCCACTTTATTAAAGAACAAAAACTATCAAAATATAACAAAAAAGTAGGATAATATCAAGGTTTGGTTTTATCTTATATCAGTTGAAAGCTTAAATCTAACAATGCGATTATTTCCCGTATCAGCGATGTAGAGAATTCTATCAAACCACGCTACCCCCTTCGGATTGTTTAATCTATCTGCACCGAGTTTGCCGGGTCCAAATGATTCTTTAAGAAGTTTACCTCGTATATCAAATTTCATAAGTGAATCAAGTTCAGAATCAATGACATAAATGTTATTTCTTGTGTCAAGCGTTACATCTTCAGGGCTAACAAACATCCCTTGTGTTGTTAAATCAGTTGAGTTTGGTTTTAAATACGCCTCCCATGTTGGTGGGACAACTTCGCTTCCGGGGTTGTAGCGAATCCATTTAACTTTAAAGTTTGCGGCCGGGTCAGTTTGCACAACTATGAAATCTGTCGCTCTTCTTCTATCTTGAAATGTAGCTATTGCGCTCATTTGATTTATTGAGCGAATACCACTTCCAGTTGCATCAAGGTTTGGTGTTAAGTCAATAAATTCACGTGGATAAAGCGAATCGTTTTTGCTGAAATGGAGAATCATATTATCAGGGTCAAATAAACTTGTATTATCTGGACCAACACGACAGACATAATAACTGTTGTCTATTAAATCAGCAACACCTGTAAATCTTCGCGCTGGCTTTTCAGGCTCCCAGTAGATTGTATCAACTTTTGCAATGTTTATATTATGAGCCGATTCAAATAGTCTTATTTTATAAATTGCTCCGTATCTGTAAATTCCACTTACAAGCTCTCCCGCAACTATTAAATTAAACCTCCTATCTTGCGCAATTGCAACCGGATGTAAAATTTCTTTCTCTCCAATATAATTTCCCGCAAGGTCAAGCATGACAATTCTATCGTTTCCGGTATCAGCGATATAGATAAATCCATCATGCCCAATGCAAATATCTTCAGGTTGGTTAAATTTCTTTCCCCCAGCCTCTTTCCAGTCTTCGCCTTCTTTAACATATACTGTGTCTGAAATTGAAATTCCTCTCGGGATATCGTTAAACTGTGAAAGGTCAAGTTCTTTCCCACAGCCAACAAATAAAAATAGGGCAAGAAGGATGAAGAGCAAACTTTTGTTCATCAAGTTTTTTACAAATTTTTATTTTCAATCAAATTTAAAAAGCAATGTAAATCTATGTGTATTTCCGAGCCGTGTAAACCTTGCAAATGCATAATCAAAGTTAAGTTTGGCAAACCCCATTTTAAAAGCAAGTCCAATTCCAGCAGTAAAGTTTTGCTCATCAGCGTTTATCTTGTATCCACCACGAACAAAAAACGATTCTTTAAATCCATATTCAATTCCTATTCCGAAATTTTCCGCGTTGTCATTTGGATGATTAAGCTGAATTGCTGTGGTAAGCTTGTGCACCTCATTCATTATAGGTTCAAAAGCAAAGCTAAACCTAAACATCGTCGGAGGCGAGAAAGATTGAAACGATGAAATTTTTTCACCATTTAAAAGCGTCACCTCACCTTCAGGTGCCATATCTTTGCCAAAGTTCGTAATTGAAACGGCAAATCTTGATGTCCCAAGCCCAATCCAATAAAATGTCCCAAGGTCAACGAGGAAACCACGCATTTTTAAAATATCAATTGTCTCTTCAATGTATTTTAGTGTGAAACCAAAGCTAAACTGACTTGTCAATCTTCTCGCATAGGTTATTCCACCAGCGATGTCAATGTATTTAAAATATCTGCCCGTCCCATATGGTTGTGTCTCCGTAGTTATCTCCATATCATCTGTGTAAAGCGCTGTAAACCCAAGCCCAATTGCATCATTTCTTGAAAGGTGATAAACACCGCCGATGAAATCATGCTTAACATCAACAACCCACTCAGTATGTGAGAGAATGGCTTCATTTGTGCTAAATTGAACTATTCCAGCGGGATTCCAATAAAGAGCCGAAGCATCGGTTGCGTTTGCAACAAAGGCATCAGCCATTCCAACAGCTCTTGCACCGACGGAAATTTTCAAAAATTGTGCGGTTGAAATCCCGGCTCTTTGAGAACCGAGAACTGGGAAAAATTGCGAATAAGCCAAGTTTGAAATTGCTGTTAAAATTACAAAGATTTTTATTGCTTTTTTCATCACAATTCAACCAAATTTGCTTTAAAATCTTATTGACAATCCAAGTTTTATATTTCTCTGCGGTAAATATCTCGCTGGATTAAATGGAAACGGATCAACAGGCGCTTGAAGCTCTGGATACAATGGGTCATTCCAATCAACAGGAGTTGGATCGCCATACTCATAAGCTCTACCTGTCACAGGATTAATTATTTGCGAATTCTTATTGTTAAAAAGATTTGTCACCTCAAGCATAAGTGTAAATTCAAGACCACCAAATTTTATGTATTTTTCAAGTGTCATATCAACCCAGAACCATGGCTTTCCAACTTTGCTGTATCTATTTTTTAAGTCAGGAACATAAACAGGCTTCCCGTTTGAGAGTGTGTCCCCAGTGAAATAATAGGGTGTATATCTTCTCCCGGACTGATAAAAGACTCTGAAGAAAAGGTTGAAATCATCAAGTATATTTTTCCCAATTCCAAAAATTCCCTTTCCTTTTTGAGTATACAAATTTATAATTGCTGATGCTTGAAACGGTCTGTCCCAAACAAGATATGTTTCTTTTATGCTCTCATAAATTTCGCCTCTGACAGCAAGAACCCCTTCGTCCGGTGAAGAACTTCTCCCAGTTGCAATTGAATATGAAGCGCTCAAAGTTGCTCTAAACCAACGCCCGATTCTTTTCTTATATTCAACTTCAATTCCGCGACTTCTCGCGTAATCAAGATTGACATAAGTTATATAGCTTCTTCCAAGTTGTCCGGCGATTGTTATCCTCGCTTGTTTTGTCGTGACATAGTCAAAAATGTCTTTATAGTATGCTGTAATTGTTAAGACATCGTTTTCGGAAAGTTGATTTCTGAGGCCGAGTTCATATGCAACTGTTGTTTCAGGGTTAAGATTTGGATTTCCAAACTTTTGGAATGTTGATCTTGCGGTCACAGGGTTAAGCTTTGCATATACAAATTGAGGTCTTGGCCGTTTTGAGAAATGACCGTAAGAGAAAAACAAGGTTTGGTTATCCGAAATCGGATGCGAAATCCCAAGCCTTGGACTAAGGCGTCCCTTCCATCTGCGACCGAAGAAATTATATGTCTCTTTAAAATATCTTTGCCTTGCTTCATCTGAAATCGTGACAACTTCAGGGTTACGTACAGCATCGTCAACAAATTTACCAGGAAACCAATAATCAAACCTCAAACCGAAATTTAATATCATACCGCTAAATGTTATGTTATCTTGTGCATAAAATGCACCAAAAGCTGGGCTAACTTCGTAAAGGTCATTGTTAAGTCCCATCGGTGGAACCCACGGCTGATAAATATCAATAAACCTCAACCTTTGGAATGTCATCTCAAAACCAGTTTTAAACTTATTCCTTTCGCTGAAAAAGTGAGTTAAATCTCCTTTGATTGTATACTCAACAACGGAGTGGTCATGCCAAGTAAATGGATTTCCAGTATCATAAAAACCATCGCCAGGAATTAATCTTATCGTATCGCTTTCAGTGTTGTAATAATATGGCGGGAGTTGTGGGACATCTCTTGGTTCTTTATAACTTCGCCAGTCAAGTCCATTTGCGTCGCTTCTTAAACGAGTAAAATATCTGCTTATGTTAAGTTCATAAAATGTCTTCTCACTTAATGTATGCGTTAGGCTAAGTTGATGGTTTAAATTTATGTGAGAGTATACATTAGCATTTTGAAGAATATTTTGAAATTCATATTGATACCCTGGACCCGGTTCAACATACTCAAGCGTTATTTGAAGTGACCTCGTGTTTTGGTTGACGCTTGCCGAGAAGCTAAGGGAATAATTAAATTTTAAAGTCGTCATTGGTTTCCATGTTAACTTAAGCATTCCCATATACGAGTTTTCTGCGCGCGGGGTTAGCCACGATGTATAGCTTTTCCCAAACATTTCAGAGAACAAAGATGAGTTTAATCTTCCTGGTTTCTTTCCAGTTCTTCCATAAGTGAATCCATCTGAAAATCCAACAGAACCATTTAAAAAGAAGGTTAATGAACCCGGTATTGGCAAAATTGATCCTAACGGGACTGGACCGCTGAGGTTGTATTCAAATATATCTGTATTGAAATTTGAAGGAGAGTTATTATTTAGCCCAAAGTGGTCGGTTTTGTATGAAAATTTACCTTGAAATTTTTCGCTTCCTTCTTTTGTGCGAACCCTTATAACTCCAGATGTTGCCTGACCATATTCAGCGTTAAATCCACCGGTTATAACTTCAATTTCTTCAATTGCGTCTGGATTAAGTTGTAATCCAAAGCCAGTGCCAGCAAGCGGATCTTGAACTGAAATACCATCAACAAGATAAGCACTTTCATAAGTTCTGCTACCGCGAATGTGCACTCCTTCATCGCTATAAACTACACCAACTTGGAGCGTCACTATATCCTTGATATTTTTAACAGGCGCAACCTGTATATCTTCTGCGCTAATGGTTCGGGTTGATTGTGTTTCCTCAATGTTGAAAAGTGGTCTTTCGCCAATTACGACGACTTCCTGTTCAAGCGTTAAAACTGTTTCTTCCATTTCTATTGTTTTCAAATCCGTGATTTCACCAGCGCGAACTTTAACTCCTGTGATGGTTACCTTTTTATAGCCAATGATTGAAATTTCAAGCGTATATGTTCCTGGGTTAACATTTTTTATCTCAAATTTACCATCAAAGTCAGTCGCTGCACCATAATATGTTCCTTTTACAACGACATTGACTGCTGGAAGTCCTTCGCCAGTTTTAGCGTCAACAACTCGTCCAATTATTTTTCCCTTATCCTGTTGAGAGTAAGCAAAAATCACAAAAGAAGCCAAAAGCAAAAAAACTTTTAACACATCTTTCATCTCTGCCACCTCGCTGAATTTTTACTTTGTGCTTGCATAAAATTTCTAAAAACCATCGCGATAAAATTACCAGCATTTTTTGTTCCACCGTTAAACCTGTAAACAGGAAAACCGACAAGAATAAAACTTTTATCCATAGATTCAACACCTACCTTAAAGCTTTTATTTTCCCACAATGAATTCGGCTCAAGCCAATAAATTGGTCTCGCAATGGCAGATGGATAAAGCTCTCTCAAATATGCAATAATTTTACCACCATCAACAGGATTGTCAGCGGGGCTATCTCTAACAAGAATTGGATATACAGAATTCTGCGTTGTGTCATTTGGATTATAATTTAAAATTCTTGTCCCAGATGGAACAAAGCCCGTCAGCGGAGTTGAACTTACACTGTCAACCACTCCAGATAAATCGCTTAACGCTTTCCCAACATCAAAATCAGGTGCTGTGCTTTGTGGTAATATGAAGGAGAAAAAGATTTTACCACCTTGAAGCTTAAATCTTGGCAGTGAGATAGCAGCTATATCAAAATTTGTTTCATCACTTGCAAACCAAAAGACATAGTCATAAAATCTCAACATAACTTCCGTGAAATCAACTCGTGGAAACGGCGGAACTAAAATCCCCCGCCTTGGGTATCTTGCTCCAATCCTTAAATCCCAAACATCGTAAACAACACCTCCAGCAAGCGTATCAAAAATTGACTTGTAAAAATTTAGTGAATTATCCGCCACTCCATAATCTGCAACAATCAAAAGGTTTCCTTTGGGTCTTTTTACAAACCATGTCTTCCCTTCAGCTGGCATTCTTATCGTCGGACTGAAAGCTCCAGCGATGTCGCGTGCCTTCAAGTAGAAAACATTATCTGCATTTAACCTCATCTTCAAAGTCCCTTGAACTGGAACTCTGCCAAGCGTTTGAGTTGAACTTGGTATCACGAGCGCATCGGCAACAGTATCACTCTGCGAAAAACTATTAGCAAGAAGCGTTAAAAACCTAAATTGTCCGGGAACTCTCACCCAATTTGATGTATCGTTTAAAGCAATCCAAAATTCAGAAATCGTATTATCGCCATCTATATCCGAAGCAATCCATTGAAATGAAACTATTGGAAAAGTCGTATCAGGCACAACAAGTCGCGTCCCCGTGAATTCACCTGTCATCGCAAATTCAACTGAAGGTGGAGTATTTTTAATCGGGAATGTCAATTCAGCAGGCGTATCATCATATGAATCACCAGGTGCAATTTGAAATTTCTCTCCTTTATCCCAAATTCCATTTCCATTCGCATCAATAAAATTTATCTTTTGCCCTTCTTCAAATTTTACCATTGATGTATTATCAACAGCGAAAATCAAAAAATCATAACTTGTATCAGCGCCGAGAATTTGAAGCTTGAACACGCTATCATTTTTAAATGTCCAAAACCAATCTTTACGATCAAAACTAAAAACATAACCCTTTATCCATCCATCTGGATCAACACCCCACCAGTGAATATGCAAGTTGCTTGTTGATTGGTTAAGCGTGGAATCTGGAAAGATTGAGATATATGTTTCAGGTCTTGCGTTTGGTAATAATTCGCCTACCTTTTTCTTAACACAACCTTGAATTAGTGCAAGAATTAAAAGCAAAGCTAAAATTTCTTTATTCATAGCAAGCTTCTTACATTTTTATTCCAATGTTCTGAAAAATCCAGCGAAAATTTATCTTCAAGGTAAACCTTGACAAATTCAAGAATCTTCAAAGCACTTTCAAGCGCAAACTTAGCAGAGTCCTTATCATAAAATTCTGATGGATAACCTCCCGGCAAAGCATTTGGATATCTGGATGGGATATAAAATTTGTCAAGCTCTTTGCCAGCTTTAAAAACCTCATCTGGAATTTGCATCACTTCAATTTTTGATAGAAGTTCTTTTATTGAATGCCCAATCACAATCCTTTCACCTTGTGCAAATAAAATTGATTTAACTGCCTTTTCGGCGCTTTGTTGAGCCCAAAAACAAGCTTGAGCATAATAACCATCCTCAAAATTTGAAATCCCAGCTCCATAGTCATATATACCTTGAATAAACCAGTTTTTTGCATTTTCAACCGCTGACTTCAATTACAATCCCCTCCTCAATCGCTTTTTGAATAAATGGATTATCATCTTTTAGCATCTTCTCAAATTCATCGGGCGTATAAACGAAACCCTCAACCGCAACAGGCAAATCAAGAAGTTTCAAAATCTCACCAATTCTATCAATGAATTTCAAATTTGTCTCAGCTACAACGATAATATCAAGGTCGCTGTATTCATCTGCTTCTCCTCTTGCGTATGAGCCAAATATTATAACTTTTCTCGGTTTTAAAGGTTTTAGCTTCTCAACTATTTTGTCAACATTTGCTTTCAAATCAAACATCAAAATCCAAGCTTAAATTTAAACTACCTCAACAACATCATCTTCTTAACACTTACAAAACTACCTGCACGCAAAACATAGAAATATACTCCACTTGAAATTCCAGCATTCTCAAATCTAACTCTATATGAACCTGCATTTTGCACTTCATCAACAAGCGTCGCAACTTCCCTGCCAAGGACATCGTAAACTTTTAAACTCACATGGACACGCTCAGGCAACCTATACTCAATGTAAGTTGATGGATTAAATGGATTCGGATAGTTCTGCAAAAGCTCAAACTTTTCGGGTATTTCTGAATTATACGCCACGACAACTTTTGTTATCGTTCCAAAGTCGTCATCTTTTCTTGGTTCAAGTTTGTAATTGCCGAACGAGAAATAGAAAACACCACGCAAATAACTTATACTTGCTCCTTTTTGCAAAATCGTAAATCCAAGCGCCGTATCAGCAGGATATATGCTGTATTTGTAAGCCCCATCATCGTTAACTCTACACGGACCTGTTCCATCGTCAACAACGAATTCGCGAAATGTTCCACCATTTCTATCTGGGTCATCATCTGTAATTTTAATATATCTAAATTCAACAAGCATGCTTTCCCACTTTTCTGAACTTACCGTTCCATTTGGTTTATTCCCAACTTCTCCAGTTTTAAGGACAACTGGCTGATAGATTTGACGCCCACTTGCAAGTATTTGAAGCGAGTCAACCACAATTTCAGTCATATTGTTTCTTTCGCGAACAATTCCTATGACTCTGACGCTATCTCCCCTTTTTGCGACATAAGCTTTGCTTCCATACAAACGAATTCCACTCCAAGCTGATGTATCATCTTGAATGTAAACTCTGGGTTGATCCTTTGAGCCAGCATTTGGGATAGCCTCAACCGGAAAATCGCTCGTATCAGCTACAACAATTCCATCAACCATAACGCGCAAGTCCCAAAATCCAGTGTTTCCATTTGAAAGAATTGTATATTGCAAATCTTTTATCTTTAATTGTCCGTCTTTAACGAAATAGAAATAGATATTTGCCGATGTATCTCCTGGAAGTTGCGAATACTGACCTTTTGAATCTCTTGCCTTAAAGAAATATCTAACAAGTGAGCCATCGGATTGTGGTGGTATAACTCCTTCCCAAAGTGTATCACCGCTTATCTTTGACATCAAAACTTCATTAAATTCACCATAGTTTACGCTGTATAAAAGTTTAACGGTGTCAACAACTACACTTGGGTCAGGGTCTGTTTTCCTGACTATTGCTCTAATTTTCACTTGGTCTGTGCTTCCAGGCTTTGCTGGCTCACGCTTTTGTGGCTCTGTAAATGCGTGAACAATCTCTGGGGCATAAGAAAGAATTTTTATATCGCCCGGATAAAGTGGCGTAATAGCATAACCACTTGACTGACCAACGATAACACCTCTTATGTATTCAAGCTTTGTTCCAACTGGTGGTGGAGTCCAATTGGGGTCAAATGCTCCTGATCCACCCCTGAAATATCTTGAGCCGTCATATACTTGCATAACATTTCCCAAATCATCACTTATCCACCATGTCCATCTACCTCCAACTGTTCCACTGCGGCTGAAAACAGATACATTTTTTATAACAACATAAACATCCTCCCATTGCTCACCTTTTGAAAAGTTAATTTTATGCCCGCCTGCAGAAGCATTACCACTGACGAAATCAGAAAGCTTAACTTCAATGGGCTCAGGTCTTGAATTCCAATAATCAATAACTTCAATTGGAATTATCTGTCCCGTTTGTGGGTTTGGAATAACTGTGAATAATTCAGTATAACCTGTACTTGAAGTCCCAGGAAATTCTTCAACCCTTCCAACGACTTTTATAACCATTCCTGTGTCAAGAACTTGAATCCCCGTTGCTTGAGTGTTTTTTGATGCCGTATCATTTGCAAGTAAAATTATCCCACTCCAAGGTCCACCAGCTGTGTCTTGTATAAACACAGTGTATCTATTTCCAAGCGCATACATTTGCGGTTTGTTCATCACGACGCCAACGACAGTGAAAGTATCGCCATATGAACTGCTGACAAACGGTGGAACATGCCAATATCTTGAATCTTCAATCCAGTGGGGAAATGCCGTTGCATTAAAAGCTACACCAACGGCTTGCAAACTATCCGCTTCTCTTAACGAGTCAGGGTCAATCCATTGAATTTCCTTAATTGATTTCAGCGGGAATATATCCTGTGCAAAAGCAGAGATAGATAGGGCAATTAAAAGCGTTAAAATTATTGCTCGCATGGCGATGTTAAATTTTGTTTTAGAATTTTTTAAACTCTTGTTCAATAATTTGCACTCACAAAGTTTACTTTATTATCACAAACTTGCCTCTTCTTATTTCACCTGTTTCAAGGTCTTTGACTGTGAAAAGGTAAAGCCCTGTTGCGATAGCTTGATCATATCTTGAAATTAAATCCCACGCATGTTCACCACCTGAAAATTTTTGCGTTCCATCCCCATAAACTTGAAACCACTGAATATCTGAACCATCATAATTGTCCGCATCATGAATAAACCTATCAACTATATCACCAGCAAGTGTGTAAATTGTTATCTCACATTTTCTCGGGAGATTGTAAAAGTAAATTTTTCTTTCTCTTTCACCACCTGAGCCATCCCATATAGCTTTTGCATAATACGGATTAGGATAAACTCCAACTTCTTTTGATTTTTCCAATGTTGGTGGTGAACCTGGGATAACTCTTCTTATCACTCTTACACTTGATTGACTTGGAATGTTATTTACAGGGTCTCCTTCATCAAAAGCCTCAATTCCAAAGATATATTGCCAACCATTCATCAAATTTTCAACCGTGAATTTATAATAATACCTTACCGAATCATCTGGAAATGTCACTGGTTGAGAAAGTTTTATTTTTGAAAATCCTGTGTTAAATCCAATATCATTTCCAAGCTTATCAAATTCTGCAAGCAAAATATACGGATCTTCACCTTGATTAATAAAACCGATGTCAAATCCTTGTTTTGTCATGTAAATTCTATATCCTTCAAAATCTTTTTTATTCAAAACTGGATCAACTACATCTTCAACTGAATTGTCCCAATATACATCAACTTTTTTATCGCCTGGGATGACTTTAACCTTTGGTGGCGGGAGTATTGTTGGGAAGATAAATCTTGTTATTTTGCCATCGCCATCAAGGTCTTCGCCCGGGTCAAGTATTCCATTTCCATTCCTATCTTCGCCGTTGTATGTTTTTTGCGCCCACATTGCGCTCTCAATTAAAAGCTTTTTGCTCAATGGTGTATCGTCTTTTTGAGGATCGTCGCCATATTTTTTAGCGCATATCACAGCAAAAGCAACGCTGACAGAATCACCAGGCTGTAAAGTTGGGAAAGGACCGATAGAAAGAAGAGTGTATCTATTGCCGGGTTGTTTTAATGAAGGAATTTTGACTGCTGGAAAATTAATTCTCATCTTATCATATCTTTGCTGGTCATTTAAAGGTGAAATTAAATCTTGATCACCAGTGCTTGCTCTAAATTGCCATACTTGATAAACTGTGTATTTGTTCAAGCCATCAAGATGACCACCAAGAAGTGGTTCCGCGCCGAGAAGTTTTATACCTATATAGCTATCCGTTGGTCCATCTTGTGGTCTATTTTCTGCATCAAAAGCGTAATGTAATCTTAAGCTATCAATATACCCAAGTCCTGTCCCAGAGTAAAAAACTGAACCTTCGGCTGGGAACCTGTAATTTGTATTTCTTACGACAAGGTCGGTTACAAGACCGACATAAAGGCTTTCTATCGGCACATCAACAACATTTTTTATCGTGAAATTTATTATCACAAAGTTATCTGCAATTGAATACTGCCAAGCATATGTTTCCATATGGACGGAAACACCAAGGGGATAATGTCCTGATATTGGTTCACCTGTGAGTGGATTAATTGTATTCGTATCTGTGAAGTCACAGTAGAAGTCTTGGTGGCTTATAGCGTCGGGGCTATAGTATTTTGATTCAAGCAAACTTGAGCGTTCGTATAATCCTTGATCTGGAGGTTGGGTGAATTCACTTGAAAATCTTCTATCGTTTGTTGCCGTTGTTACTGAAAGACCGTTTTTACCGTATCCACCAACCCAGAGTCCACCGTTGAAAAGGTGTTCAATTTTTGTTCTTACTGGTTTAATTGGAAATTCGCATGATGGTTGAGTTGGCCAGAACGAAGGGTTAAATCCATTACCTATTTGACCATAGGAATTAACAGTGAAACCGATTCTTCCGATGTTTGTTGCGCGGTTATCTTGCGGTTTTTGTGAAAGGAGCAAAGTTGGTAAAAGGAGTAAAATATAAAATTTTTTCATCAGGATAAGCCTATATTTTTCTATCCAAGTAATGCTGGTTTAAAAATAAAAAATTTAAGCGAAAAATACAATTTTGATTTTTGTTGATGTGTTAAGGAAGGGTTTGTAATACAATAGCGCCCCAGTATAAAATAGAGATTTTGCGGAATAGAAACTGTTTAAATTCCGCACTGTTTGATGTTAACGCTTAAAATTTACGCAAAATTTTTCATTTGTCAAGCTCTTTTGACATTTCATCAAGTCGTGAAGCAAAATGCAAAATATTCCATTTGCAACTTTTGTTGATTTTTTACTGAAAAAAATTTATATTTTGAAGTGAAACCAAATGCTAAACGCAAAATGAAAGAGCAAAGCAAGGAAACGGAAAAAATCAGGGAAAGCAAACTTGTTAAGATAGATATCCCAATCGTTGGAATGACCTGCGCAAGCTGTGTTTTAAAAGTTCAAAATAACCTCTTAAAACTCCCAGGCGTCAAAAATGCACTCGTAAATTTAGTCACAGAAAAAGCAACAATTGAAATTGATCCTGAAAAAAAAGTTGATATAAAAGATATAATCAAGTCAGTTAAGTCAATCGGATATGATGTCGCAATCCAAAAAATAACACTACCAGTTGCAGGACTATCTTCAGCATCAGCAAGTTATATTGAAAGTGAAATCGCAAAGCTAAATGGAATTGTGAAAGTCACCGTAAACCCAGCAACTGAAAATATAACAATTGAATTTATACCAACGCTCGTCTCCCTTGATGCTATAAGAGAAGAAATAGAAAAATTTGGATATAAAGTCCCCGGAATTTCCGAAGAAGAAGTTGAACTCTATGATGAGCTAATAAAAAAACAAGAATACGAAGACCTCAAAAAACGCCTCAAAGTTAGCGTAGTTCTTACTGGTTTAATTCTTTTTGACATGTTTTCGCACTTTTTTTACCACATTGAAGATAGAACGGTTGTAAATTACATTCTTTTCGCACTTGCTACCCCGGTTGTGGTTTATGGTGGTGGGAAATTTTTCAGAAGCTTCTTTGCTGGGATTAGACATTTTTCAGCTGATATGAACACACTTATAGCAATTGGAACTGGTTCAGCATATCTTTACAGTGTAGTTGCAACATTTTATCCGAAGCTATTCACATTTACAGGGAAAGCGCCTGATGTTTACTATGAAACATCTGCAGTAATAACAACATTGATTTTGTTCGGGCGATTGCTTGAAGCAAGAGCAAAAGCTCAAACAACCTTAGCGATAAAAAAACTTTCATCACTTCAACCGAAAACCGCAACGCTCGTAAAAGATAGCGAAGAAATCACAGTTCCTATAAAGGAAATAAAAGTTGGCGACATAATCCTTGTCAAGCCCGGCGAAAGAATCCCTGTTGATGGTGTGATAATTGAGGGATATGGCTCTGTTGATGAATCTATAATTACTGGTGAAAGTATGCCTGTTGAGAAAAAGCCTGGAGATAATGTCATAGGTTCAACTTTGAACAAAGCTGGGAGCTTTAAGTTTAAAGTCACCAGCGTTGGCAATGATACTGTGATATCAAAGATGATTCAACTTGTCAAGGAAGCCCAAGCTACTAAGCCACCTGTTCAAAAGCTTGCTGATAAAGTTGCATCGGTTTTTGTTCCAATTGTGATAGGAATAGCCATTTTAACATTTTTAATTTGGTATTTTCTCGGATATGGATTTACTTTCGCGTTGATGAATTTTGTATCTGTTTTAATCGTTGCTTGTCCATGTGCTCTTGGACTTGCAACTCCGACAGCGATTGCCGTTGCAACTGGAAAATCAGCTGAATGTGGCATTTTGATAAAAAATGCACCAGCACTTGAGATCGCGAATAAAATTAACTCCATAGTTTTTGATAAAACTGGAACAATTACATACGGAAAGCCCGAAGTCACAGACATAATAAAATTTGGAAATTTAAACGAGGATGAAATTCTTAAGCTTTCGGCATCGGTTGAAAGGAACTCCGAACATCCACTTGCAGAAGCAATCGTAAGATACGCAAAGTTGAGAAACTTGAAACTTTATGAGCCAAAAGATTTTTTCTCGATCCCAGGTCAAGGTGTATTTGCAAATGTTAATTCAAGCAGTGTCGCTGTTGGAAACTTAACTTTTATGAAAACTCTGAACATTGAGACGAAAAATTTTGATAAAATTCTTGACATATTAACAAACGAAGGCAAGACGCCTGTCTTTGTTGCGGTTGATGGCAAAATAGTTGGTGTTATAGCTATATCAGACACAATAAAACATGACGCTAAAGAGACAATTTCGCAAATTAAAAAACTTGGCATTGATGTTGCGCTTTTGACTGGCGACAATTATAAAACTGCAAAAGCCATTGCGAATAAAATCGGGATTGAAAAAGTTTTCGCTGAAGTTTTACCCGAGCAAAAGTCCGAAAAGATTGAAGAGTTGAAGAACGCTGGATATGTCGTAGCGATGGTGGGTGATGGTGTAAACGATGCCCCAGCACTTGCAACAGCAAATGTTGGAATTGCGATGGGTTCAGGCACAGACATAGCTTCGGCGACAGCAGATATGATTTTGCTTAAAGACGACATAAAAGGCGTTCTGCAAATTATAAAACTTTCATCAAAGACCTACCGAACTATAAAACAAAACCTCTTCTGGGCTTTCTTTTACAACATTATTTTAATTCCGATAGCAGCAGGGATCCTTTACCCCATAGCTGGAATTTTGCTAAAACCAGTCTTCGCCTCAATCTCAATGTCCTTTAGCTCAGTTCTTGTTGTCACAAATTCACTTAGAATTAAAAAATTAAAACTGTGATGTCAAAATGAACAGATTAACACTCACTGTTGAAGGTATGACATGCCGTCACTGTGAAATGACGGTTGAAAAAGCGGTTAAACAGCTAAAAAATGTTTTATCGGCAAAGGCTGACCATCAAAACAAAACGCTTGAGGTTGTTTACACTGGTGAGCTCAATATAGAAGATGTAAAGCAAAAAGTTGAAGAAGTTGGGTATAAGGTCTTAATGTGAAACATAGGTGAAATTTAAATGAATGATGAAATTTATTCTGACCTTTTAAAATTCCTCCTTGCCATTCTATTTGGCGGGTTAATTGGGCTTGAGAGAGAATTGAAGGGGAAACCAGCCGGGTTCAGGACAAATATATTGATTTGTCTTGGCTCGGCTCTTTATATGATTTTGTCAGTTAAAATATCATCCGACCCAGGGAGGATAGCAGCTCAAGTTGTCACGGGAATTGGATTCATAGGTGCAGGCACGATAATACAATCAAAAGGAACGATAACTGGCTTGACAACAGCTGCGACAATTTTCGTTGTAGCTGCGATTGGGCTTGCTATAGGTTCAAATCAAATTTTACTTGCGACTGTCTTCACGACACTTGTCTTATTAGTGCTGACTTTTCTGGCAAACATTGAAAAATCACTTCTTGGCAAATGCCATTTTACACAACTTCAAATTGAAATTTATGACGAAAAGGGCAAAGGAAGAGCCGAACTTATAGAAATACTTACAGAACATGAGATCAAGCCAAGCCAATATCAACTTTACGAAGAGAATGGGCTTTTGCGAATAGATATTTCATATTGCGATAAACATCCCGCCCATCACAGATTTTTGTCAGAACTTTTAAAAATCCCGCAGATAAAAGAGATAAAAACTAAAACTTAACTTGAACGCCAGCCTGAGCTCCGAGCCATTGGAATTCACTCGCTTGTTCAAGTCTAAGTACAAGCGTTTGCCACATCTCACCAACAATTATTTGATACCGAGCGATTTTTAAAGACATTTATACCAAAGCCAAACCCTCCAGAGAAACCAGCGCTCCAATCTTGCTGTCTATTTTCAGGGACATAATCAATAACATTGCCGGATGAATCTTTAAAATAATACTCACCTCTTACTCCAAACCAGCGATATATCCCTGTGCCAATGAGAGCATAGAAGTTAACAAAGTGAAATTTCAAAAGCCTTTGCCTATATTCAACACCAGCTCCGTAAATTTTTAATTCAAGATCAACATCTTTATAAAAAAGTTTGTCAGTGTTTTCACGATAAAACTTGTAATATCCAAACCTTCCACCAATAAATGACCCGTCTCTCATTTCTCCGATGTAAAGCGTTCCAGAATAATGATTTTTAAACCATCCAGAAAAACCGCCGACAGGCTGAATGTAAATCATTTCAGGAGAAAATGAAAATTGGGAAAATGAAAAGAACGAAGGAATTAAAATAAGAAAAAACATAAATTTCCTCATTGCATAGTTAAGTTTAATTTTCAATAATTAAAAGAAAAGCCAGCTGACAATTTAATCACATCTCTCAAAACAAAATTTCTGTATGGCTGACCAACCTCGCCTAAGGTTATTTTCCCAACTTCAATTTTTTCAACTTTGTTTATGCTCGGATAATGTTCAATTTCAATCCCAAAGTGAATGTTTGCAATCTTTGTGATTTTGTAGCTTCCGCCGATTTGAAGCCCAAAACTTAACACTGTTCCCTTTTTGCTTGGCGCATTGTTTCTAAATGAATATTGAAAAACATAAATCTCACCACTATTGGGAACATCGGCAAACTTTTTCCACCAAGTCTCATTAAGCCACAAAGCTTTCTCATAAAAAATTAAACCAGCCCCAAAACCAGCAAAAAATTTAAGTTTCTCACCTCCAAATTCTTTACCTATAAAAAACTTTACAGGCAACAAATATAATCTTTGGCTTGGCTTCAAATCCACCACATAATTTGAATCAGCAATTAACGAACGCACATGATTGCGATACCAAATTTTCCAATAATCCCAATCCCATCTTTCAATCGTCATTGAATCCGATGGCTCAAGCTTTGAATCCAGATAACCTGGGACAATTTTAAATTTCCATCCAGAACTTGAAATTCCAAACTTAAGCTCCCCAGAAAACCCGAATCCAATTGCTTTCGTGATATAATTTGTTTCTTTTAACCCATAGAGAAAATCAGAAGTAAAGTGTTATGTTTTCAAGTTTAAACTGGGAATACAATTGGCTCAAAAACAAAATTAGATACACAAGTAAAAATTTTGCTCGCATTTTTGATAGATTGAATTTTAAATTAAATTCGGTGCATCAAGAAATTGATTTTTCCCATCTTTATAAAGCGCATATTGAAAACCTTTTCTCAACCCCATAGCTCCAATTTCTCCCTTTAAGTTAACAGCTATAAAGGCGACTTGGAAATTCGGGTCCTTGTCAATCCATTTTTTGTTAACTTTTAAAACTCGCTTCAATGTCTCTTCAACAGCTTTCTGCGGATGCATTCCGTTTCTCATATACTCGACGACGAGAAAACTTCCACATGTCCTTATGACAGCTTCGCCAACTCCTGTTGCTCCAGCTGCTCCAACTTCACCATCAACATATAGACCAGCACCTATTATCGGTGAATCGCCAACCCTACCGTGTATTTTCCAAGCAAGACCACTTGTCGTGACAGCGCCTGCAACTCTTCCGTTTTGATCAAGCGCAAGCATTGCTATTGTATCGTGATTTTCCTCTGGTGAAAGCCAGTTATCGCTCTGGCTCATATTTCTTTTCCATTCAAGCCATCTTTTTCTTGCCTCATCTGTTAAAAGGTCAACTTCTGGAAAACCCATTAATTTCGCGAACCTATCAGCACCCTCCCCGACTATAAAGACATGCTTTGTTAATTCCATAACTTTTCGTGCTACTGAGACCGGATTTTTGCACTTTTGAACGAAAGCGACAGCCCCAGCGTTAAACTCCCAATCCATTATACACGCATCAAGCGAAACATGCCCACATTCATCTGGCAATCCACCATATCCAACGCTCATAACCTTCGGATCGTCCTCAGCGGTCCTGACACCAAGTTCAACAGCATCAAGTGCCGTTCCACCATTTGATAAGACTTCAAATCCCTTCTCATTTGCAGCTATCCCCTGTCTCCAAGTTGAAATCAAAACAGGGCGGTTTACCCTTTGCGTTGATTGAGACCCTTGCTGATAAGCAAGAGCCTCCTCAGAAAATTGGAAAAATTTAAATTTTCTCGCAATAAATGCCCCAACCCCGACAAGTAGTGAGTTCCTTAAAAATTCCCTTCTTCCGATCATTTTGAAGTGAGATTTTGTTTTAAATTTTTTCACATAAAGAAGATAAAATGTTAACTCGTAAAACACAAGATAATTTCGTGCAAAAAGTTAAAAATCTAAACTTCATCCAACAGAATAAATTCATCCTTCTTTCCTTTTCCAACCTTCAATCCCTTGCTTTTCAACGCATAAAATTTTTTACTCTCAAACTTGCACAACTTATAAACCGGACAAACGCCACATAACGGCTCTCTTGCTTTACAAATTACCCTGCCAAATTTTATCAAACCAGTGTGAAGTGAATACGCCATCCCATCCGGAATTAAATTTTGAATCCTTAAAAATGTTTCATCGGGCGTCTTAGTTTTAACAATTCCAACCCTGTTCAGTATCCTGTGGATATGAGTGTCAACTGGAAAAACATTTTTCCCAAAGCTGAAAAGTAGAACGCAACTAGCGGTTTTAAACCCAACACCTTTAAAAGAAGTTAAAAATTTAACTCCCTCTTCAACTGAAAAATTTTTCAGAAAAGACAAATCAAACGAACCTTGTTTTTCTTTTAGCTCTTGAAGCAGTGCTCTTATCCTCCTTGCCTTTTGATTTGCAAGTCCACCAATTTTTATGGCTTCTTCAATCTCTGTTAAATCAGCGTTAATAATTGCTTCGTAATCAGGAAACTTCTTCTTCAAATTCTCAAACGCTCTATGGCTGTTTAAATCATTCGTGTTTTGCGATAAAATTGTTGCAATTAAAATATCAAGCGGTTCACTCTTTCCCTTTCTACTTATCTTGAAAAGTTTTTGTATAGCATCGTGAATTTTAACGATTTTATTTCGTAAAGTTTTATTCACTTTATATCGTTGACCTTTATTTCAGAAAAGCTTAAATAAATCCCTCTGCCCTTCCTATCCCATATTCTCACAACCCTTGGCAGTGTAATCTCACCAAACCTTGCATATTTTGAATATCTAACCTCAAAAATTTCATTCCCATCCCTGATGAGCGTATAACTTTCAAGCTCAAGCTCCGAATCAAATTTTAGAATTGCCTCGCCGTAATTTTTTCTCATCTTCAAAACAAGCTCATTCTCATCAAAATTTTGTAATTCATCAGTATCAATTTGCGGAGACGCGGTTAAAATGTTAATAATTTCACTAAAAGGAATATCAAAACTAAGATATCTGCGGATATAATCATCAACCTTCCCTCTGATTATGCGGTCATTAAATTTATCAATCGCCTCAAAATTATCGCCGTAAATTTTTGCTTCGCCAACGGATATTCCAAATATAGCTTCAACTTTAAATGTCAATGTATCTGGCTTTTTTAAACTAACTTTTAAATTTGCAGAGTTTGAAAATTCTGGGGAGTCAATGGTTATGCTTCCGCTTGCGATGATGGTTTTGATATACTGGCTTCTAAAGGCGATCTTTGAAAACAAAAGCTCCACATTCAAATCAGTGAGAACTTTCTTTGAAGGTGCGCAGGAAATTAAAAGAAATGTCAAAGCTATAAAAAACTTATATCTGCCCACGTTTGATTTTCTCTTTTAATTTCTCGTTTGATGGATTTTTTTCAAGCGCTTTCTTCCAGTATTTAATAGCTTTCTCCTTATTGCCAAGTTTGAAACAGATATCACCAAGATGTTCAATGACGACAGGGCTACCGCCTTTTTCAACCGCTTTTAAAATGTAATCATAAGCTTTTTGATAATCGCCAAGTTTAAAGTAGATCCATCCGATTGTGTCAAGATATGCTGGATTTTCAGGTTCTTGTTCTATTGCTTTTTTGGCCATTTCAAGTGCAATGTCAAGTTTTTCACCACGCTCAGCAAGGGTATAGCTATAATTGTTCAAAAGGAGATGATTGTTTGGACTTAATTTCAAGCCCAGCTCGTGAAGCGAATCCGATTTTGCAGTTTCGCCTATCGCATCATAAGCGAGGGCAAGCGTGCTTATTACATCAATGTTTTTAGGCTCAAGCGAGAAAGCCTTTTCAAGCGGTGCTATAGCCTCACGATTTCTATCAACGCGGTGATAACCAAGTCCAAGCAGAAAATTTATAATGAAATCATCAGGAAATTTTTCAACGCCTTTTTTCATCCATTCAATTAGTTCATCAAATTTTTCAAGCTCATAAAGAGCGATACCAATCCCACGCCAAGCTTCAACTACTTGAGGATTTACTTCAACAACTTTTTTAAATTCCTCAAAGGCAGTTAAATTATTTTTCCCATCGGAAGCAACTATGCCAAGAAACCAGTGGGGTCTCCAATCACTTGGGTATTTAACAGATAAACTTTTAAAAATCTCCGCAGCGAATTTTTTCAAACTTGTATCTTCGCCCGCACTTCTTAACAAATTCTCCCCAGCTTGCAATTTTAAATCAATCCCAACAGAATCGTTACTTAAAATTTCAGTGTAAATTTTTTTAGCTTCTTCTGTCTCTTTAAGCTGAAGTAAAACCTCCGCATACCTTACTTTTGCTTGCCAATCCTTAGGTTTAAGGTCAATTAATTCAGAAAGTATAGACTTCGCTTTATCAATTTCCCCAGCGTTTATGTATGTTTCAGCGGTTAACCTGCGAAGGTCATAATTTGACGGGTCAATCTCAATCATCATCTCAAGAGCGTGCGCAGATTCAGAAAACCTTCCAAGACGAAACGAAAGCTCCGCTATCCTTTGAAGAGCGTTCCATTCTGGACCATAATTTTCAATTATTTTATTGTAAAGTTCAAGAGAACGCAAAGGTTTGTTTGGTTCATAAAGTTGCGCAAGGTTGAAAAGAGCGTTGTAATTTAAAGAATCAATTTTAAGTATGTTTTCAAGTTCATTTATTGCCTTCTGCGCCTCAAATGTCTCAATGTAAATATCCGCTAAAGTTTCACGATAAGATACATTTTTAGGGTCAAGTTTCACCGCCTCAAGAGCCATCTGAACTGCAAGCGAATGTTTCCCAATTTTGTGATATGCCTTCGCGATAGCGTTGTAAATCCCTGGGCTTTTTTCATAGCGAAGAGCGTCTTGATATTCAAGTATAGCGCTCGCATAATCGCCTCTCATCTCATAAACAAGACCAGTAATGAAATGCTCAATGGCTTTATCTCTATTTTCAACTTGCTTATATGTTAACTCACTAACTTCTGGGGACGGGTTGTTCTCAGATTTAGCTGGCGTAATCTTTTTGGAAGAAGCGCAACCACTTAAGAGCAAAAGCGATATTATCACGAAACTTAAAATGAACTTTTTCATAACCTACCTTTACTCAATCAATCTTTTTCAAAAATATAACTCATATCTTATAAACTTTCAAGAAAACTTTTTCACCACACTTGACACCCAAAACTTCACTTGCATTTCCATTCCTAATTCCAATTTCAACAAGCCCACTACTATTAATTAAAGCCACCGCTTGACCCAATTTAACTTCCGAATAATTTCTTGACATTTTTTCAATTATTAAATCCTTAATCCTTACCTTGCCATCAAATTCTTTTATCCGTTTTAAATTCGTTATCAAATTCCCAAACCTATCAATGTAAACAACTTCGCCTTCATATTTGTCCGTGCTTAAAACATCAACAAACATTTTCCTCAGATATTTTAAATCAGCAACACTACCAAGCTCTGACAGGTCAACACCTCTGGAGATGTAAGCAGAAACAGGTGCAAATATGTCTCTACCGTGAAATGTCATACTTATATCTTCAAGAAAATAATTTCTATTTTCAACATACACCGCTCTTAACACATCAACTTCACTTAAGACAAAATCAAGCAACCCAGTATCAGATGCAATGAAGATATATTTTTGTGTTTCAACCGCAATTATCTTTCTTTCGCTTCCAACGCCCGGGTCGACAACACAGACAAAAATTGTTTTATCTGGGAAATACTTATACGCATTCCATAACACAAATCCAGCTTGGCGGGTATCTTGAGGTGGGATATCGTGAGTTATGTCAATTATATTCACATTTGGATTTATTCTTAAGATAACCGCTTTCATAGTTCCAACGAACCAATCCTTATTACCAAAATCAGTTAAAAGTGCGATCACCATAGCATTTTGATTTTTAGTTTTAAAATTAAAAAAGGGGAGCAGAAAAACATCTTCCGCTCCCCCAAATTTACAACTCTAAAAGTTTTTAGAATGTGTATCTTATACCAATTTGCGCTTGCCATCTGGAAGCAAGGTCAGACGGAGTAGCAGTTACTGGAGCTCCAGTCCATATAAATCGCGGTTTTCCAGTTGTAGGGTCAAGGCTGCGGAATCGCAAAAGGAATGCACGCTGGAATGCAACCGTCTTAACAATTCCCCAATCCTTGTTGAGTAAATTCGTCAAATTCAAAATATCAAATGTAAGTTCAAGCTTGTGTCCTCTTATTGATGGCACCTCAATTGTCAACCTTGCGTCAACTTGATGTGTCCATGGTCCGCGCGCAGCCATCCTTTCAGCAAATTTACCACGATTCTTGCTCAAATATGGATCATTCTCAATGAATGAATTCAACTCATCATACGCTTGATTAGTATATGGCAAATTATTCCCACCAACATCAACAAGTATAATATCGTTTCTATCTTTCGGAATGTAAATAAGGTCATTCTCAACTTGCCCATCACCATTGACATCACCATTATACACCCACGAATACGGTTGACCAGACAAACCATTGTAATATAAGCCTATAGTAGCTGCAATGCCTCTCCAAATTTCTCTTCTATAGGAAATTATTCCAAGAACCCTATGTCTGTAGTCAAAGTTTGAATAAGATAACGCCGGGTTATTCGGGTCAACTGCATGGTTAAATCTCCACTGCGAAAGCGCAATTGACGATACAGCACTGTTAAGGTCTTTTGAAACACCGTAAGTATAAGCAAATTTGGCATAAATTCCATCCGGAGCAAGCGGTCTCTCAAGCTGGAATGTCAAGTTATAAGTATATCCCTTGCTCGTATTAGACATCAAAATGACACTTGTAAACAAGGAATTATACTGCTGAAGAGTCCATCTCCTTTGGCTATAGTTCCAAGTGCCATAAATTGGTCTTCCATCAGCAAGATACCCTTGAGGCTTTAGATTAATGTTTTGATACAACACATCATTTATCGTCTTTGTATACTGTCCTTCTATCGTACCGATAAATCCAAACGGCAATAATTTATCAACGCCAAAGCTTGCCCTCAAAACTTGTGGAAGCTTGAAATTCTTGTCTGTTAAATTAATTTCAGCTGTCGGTGTGCCCGGAAGTTTCGGTTGATTATATGGATCTGGTGAAAAATTTGGAACTGAAGCACCAGTTACAAATACCCTTGCAAGGTCAACCCCAGTGTTTGAATACTGATTTGAAATCCAGACATAAGCTACGCGTCCTGTAAACAATCCAACTCCACCACGCAATTGCAAAGTTTTATCCCCAAACAAATCCCAGTTTATTCCAAATCTTGGATTCAACAAAAACTGCGCTTTCGGAACCACATCAGTTGAAACATCATAACCAAGTGGTTTAAATGTTGAGTCAACAGATGGATTATATAACGGTTTATCTGGGAAGGTCGGAATGTCAAGCCTAAGCCCATAAGTTAACTTAAGTCCCGGTCTTACTGTCCATTCATCCTGAATATAAAATCCATATTGAATTGCTTTCCACTTAGCAGCTGGCATTGGATCATTAGGCAGTTTTGAGTAAAGCAATTCATATTGAGCAGCTTTTCCCCCTCTAAGGAAATCAGCGAGTGAATTCCAGTGATAAGCACCAAAGAAATCACGCATGAACAAGTTTCTAAATGAGAATATCTCATTGTGAGTTCCAACCGTTATGACATGGCTTCCCATAAAGAATGTTAAGTTATCGGTTATCTCAATTACCTTTTGCCTTAAATCATTTGCCATTCTAAATTTCTCCGAGCCAGCTGCAAGATTATATGTCCTACCTAGCGCATCCGTTGTCCTGACCGATACATAAGGAAATGCTTGCCCATAATACACTGGGTTATCGTGAGTATCAGTATAACCAAGTATAAGTTCATTTGCAACTCTGGCGCTGAAAACGCTTCTTAATTGAAGGACGATTGAACTGGTTACATTCTGTAATTTATATTTTGTGTTTTCGGCATAAATAGTTGCAACCTGTGGCGAAGGTATGCCTGAAGTTGACGGTGGATTATCATCTAAAGCACTTAGATAGCTATACCTTAATGTCAACCTATGCGCCTGGCTCAGGTTGAAATCAAGTTTTGCAAAGAATTTCCTGCTGTCCCTCTTAAACTTAAAGCTTTCAAAAGAACCCGTTTCATAGCCATATTTATTCTTTAAAATATCGCGAAATGCTCTGACACTGTCGGGTGAGAGAGTATAAATATTTGTTCCAATAGTAGGCGCTCCAAGAACACGAGTCAACGGAGAGCTATAAGGTGTGAATTCAGCATTGACAAAGAAGAAAAGACGATTTCTAATAATTGGACCACCAAGCCTAAATCCAAATTGATATTCCGAAAACTCATCATATTTCCTTCTCAATGTATCTGGGCTCCTCCCAATGAAATCTTGATTTCTACCATATGCAAATACAGCTCCTGAAAAATTATTCGTTCCGCTTCTTGTTACTACATTTATACCAGCTCCTGTAAACCCACCTTGTCTCACATCATAAGGAGCAATAGCTATTTGAAACTCCTCAATAGCTTCCAAGCTTATTGGCGTCACTCTTGTCTGGCCTGCTGGTGTTCCTGTTCCACCAAGTCCAAAAAGGTCATTGAAGTTAACACCATCAACCTGAATATTGTTATAGCGCCAATTTCTCCCAGCCGCAGTATATCCAATCAAATAAGGTGAAAATTTGTAAAAGTCAGCGAAACTTCTTGAAATCGTCGGTAAAACATCAATCTGTTGTCTCAAAACATTTGTCGCTGGACCAGTTCTACCAGCGCCAACTAAACCGGTTCTTTCGCCCAAGACCACAACCTCACCAAGCTCAACTGGCTTCTCACTAAGCTTAAAATCAAGCCTTAACTCTTGACCAAGTGTGAGAAATACATTTTGAACTTTCTGCTGTGCATAACCGACATATGAGACGGTTATTGTATAAGGTCCGCCAACTCTTAGACCCAAAAGGTTATAATAACCATCAATTCTTGATGTCGCGCCATACACAGTTCCGCTTGGCTCATGGACGACAACTATGTTAGCCCCAGGAAGAGGCTCTCCCGTCTCAGTTGTTACCCTGCCACTTATACTTGCTGTTGTGACGCCCTGCGACGAAAGAAAGGAGGGAATTAAAAGAGTTAACCCCAAAAGTAGAATTACATATCTCATTTTTGCACCTCATGATTTTTGTTTTTAATCAGCGAATCATAAGATTCGCTTCGCCAATAAATTTAAACAACAAAAGTTAAAATTTCAATAAGGGAAAATTAAAATTCTGTTAATATCACCTTAATCCAAACATAGCAACTGATATTTGAGCAAGGTCAACAACAGGTCCAAAGTAAACGCCAAACAATAAAGTTGGAATTACAAGTATAAGCATTACAATGATATGTGCTGGTGAAAGATTAATTGAAGATTTTTCTACTTCCAGGTCTCTTAAAAACATATTTCTCACCACTCTGATGTAATAGTAAAGTGAAACGACGCTATTTAAAACTCCAACTACCGCAAGCCATATTACTTTCGCATTTATCAAAGCTGAAAAAAGATAAAGTTTTCCAACGAAACCAAATGTTGGTGGAATCCCAGTTAGCGAGACAAGAAAAATTGTAAACACAATACCAAGAAAAGGTGCGCGATACCCAAGCCCTTTGTAAACCTCAATATCTTCACTTCCAGTCTTTTCAGCCACAATCATAACGCAGTAGAAAGCACCAAGATTCATTAACAAATACGCAAGGAAATAAATTAACATTGCTGAAATCCCTAAATTTTGCGCAACCACAACGCCCATCAATATATACCCAGCGTGAGCTATGCTTGAATATGCGAGCATCCTCTTTAAATTATTTTGCCAAATCGCAATTATATTCCCAACCGTCATCGTCAAAGCTGAAAGAACAGCTATTATTTCAGTCCACGGTAATCCCTGAATTACTGCCCACGCGCCCTCAATTCCAGTCGTAATAGTTTTATCAATAAAGCTTGCCTTTAAAAATCTTACAAGCATTGCAAATCCCGCCGCTTTTGAACTAACAGAAAGAAATGCGGTCACAGTTATCGGTGCACCTTCGTAAACATCGGGTGTCCAATAATGAAATGGAACAGCAGAAATTTTATATCCAAAACCAGCAAGCATTAAAAGCAACGATATTAAAAGAACTATGGGACTATATCCACTTGATAAAAGTGAAGCATTGATAGCGTAAATGTTAAATTCGCCCGTCAAACCATAAATCAAAGAGATTCCGTAAATCATTAATCCAGATGATAAAGCCCCGTAAATTACATACTTCATTGATGCTTCACTTGAACGCTCCGACTCCTTAATGTAGCCAGCGAGAATATACGAGCTTATGCTTACAAGTTCAAGCGATAAATACATCATCAAGAGATTTACAGAGCCAGCCATTAAAAACGCGCCAAGCGTCAAACTTAAAATTAAAAAGTAATATTCACCAAGCCTACGCCGAGCTGATGTTTCTTTAAGTTCATACGATTGCATTGAAAAGGTGACAATTACAAAAGCAGAGATAATGAAGATAAACTTAAAAAATGTTGAATACGGGTCAACAACAAACATCCCTCTAAAAATTTGATAAGTTCCACCGTATTGCTCAACAGTGAAAAACGAGGTCACAGCTAATCCGACAAGCGAAACAAATGCCCCAATGTCCTTAACTTTTTTACCAAAAATTAAATCAAATATAATCACAAGAGCCAAAGTTATCGTCAAAGAAATTTCAGGTAGGAAATTTTTAAGAGATTGTGTTAATTCTATCCCGAATTGTTCAACCATCTTTTCCCCATAAATTTATTTTAGGGTAAAATTCCAAGTTGCATTCCAGCTTGACCCATTTCAGAGACAAACCTGACAAGGTGATTAACTGATGTATTCATTAAATTAATCAACGGGCTCGGATAAACACCGAGGAATATAACTATGATTGCAAGTGGAACAAGCGTCACAAGCTCACGAGCATTTATATCAGGAAGATTTTTCCATCTATCTGGCAGTTGACCAAAAAAAAGATGTTGAGTTGTCCAGAGAATATAACCTGCCGTTATAATCACGCCTGTCGCTGAAAAGATAGCAATCCATTTATATGTTTGAAATGCGCCAAGAAATACAAAAGCTTCGCTTATAAATCCACTCAATCCCGGAAGTCCAAGCGCAGCAAAAAACGCAATTATCACTATCCCAAAATATTTTGGCATTTGATTTGCAAGTCCCCCAAATTCATAAAGCCCACGCGTGTGAGCTCTATCGTAAAGGACACCAACTATTAAGAATAGCATAGCGGTGATCGTCCCGTGATTGAACATCTGCATAATTGCACCCGTCACACCTTGCGTATTCAACGCAGACATCCCAAGCACTACATATCCCATATGGCTTATACTTGAGTAAGCGATAAGCTTTTTGAAATCCTCTTGAGCCATAGCTGCAAGAGCTCCATAAACAATGTTTATAAATCCAAGTATTGCCATCGGTAAAGCGTATTTAAGCATTCCATCTGGGAATATCGGAAAGCTTATCCTCAACATTCCATAAGTCCCCATCTTCAAAAGAACACCAGCAAGAATCACACTTATAGGTGTCGGAGCTTCAACATGCGCATCTGGAAGCCAAGTATGGAACGGAACAATTGGGACTTTTATAGCAAAACCAATAAAGAGCGCAATATAAGCGATGTATCTCCATGTCGTATGTGCGCCTGCAAAAATTGAACCAGGCTCATAATTTCTCGGGTCCATCATAGCAAGCATATTGAAAGTGTGAACTTTTTCACCTGTTACAGGGTCAACTACGTTCGTGCTGAAATAAAGACCAATCATAACAAGTAGCATTAAAACCGAACCAAGCAAAGTATAAATGAAAAACTTTATCGCTGCATATTCACGCCTTGGACCACCCCAAATACCTATCAAGAAATACATCGGCAAAAGCATAACTTCCCAGAAGATGTAAAACAAAAAGAAATCAAGCGCCACAAATACGCCCATCATACCTGTATCAAGCAAAAGATAAAGCGCATAATACCCTTTTGTCTTTGGCAACTCCCAAGACGCGATCGCAGCGATAAAGCAAATCAACGCAGTTAAAACAACCATCGGCATGCTTAAACCATCAACACCAAGAAAATACTCTATCACAATTCGCCCAAACCATGCAACACCGCTGACATCAATCCAGCGATATTTCTCAACAAATTGAAATCCTTCAAGCATATTCACCCCAGCAAGGTCATACCTATAATTTAAAAGCATCAAAACAGCAAAAATAACTTGAATTCCCGTTACAACAACCGAAATCCATTTTATCCATATCTCCCTACCTTTCGGAACAAGTAAAACAAAAATCATTCCAAGAATTGGCAAAAATACGATCCAAGTTAAAATTCCAATTCCAAGTATCTGCATTTACTTTTTCTTGATTTTTGTTTTTAAAACTTTATTTGAAAAGAGACGATGCAAATTCTTTCACAACATCTATATCTTTAATAAACTACAAAATTTCCTCACGCGTTATCTCACCATATTCATGGGCTATGATATTTTCCATCGTTATCAATCTCTCCATCTTTTTCCCAAGTTCATCGCTTATTACTTTTTTATCAACAAACACATCAATCATATCTTTGTAGCTTGATGGGGTTGGAAGATTGTTTTGGTGTATGAAAATTTCACCAAGAAATAAAGCGTTATTAATTATTGAAAACAATATCATTGAAACAGCATAAAAATCTCTCTTATTGCTTAAGTCTAAATTTTTATACTCCTCCAACTCGTTAAAGTAATCAACAATTTCATTGAGCACTTTTTCAACTCGCCTCATCATTCCAAAAGAATTTCTTTCTATACCCCAAAACATCTCCAGCTTTTTTTCTAAAATCCACCACCTTACATCATCAAAAACAAGTTGCCGATGCGTTATCTCAAATCTTCTTTTAATCAATTTTTTATCCTTGATGAATCTGAAGACATCAATTGCAACATAATAAGGCATCCTATGCATAAAAGATACATCAATCGGCTCATCAAAATTGACCGCAATATCAATCATCTCACCAAGCGTCATATTTTCAGTTATAAAATCAATATCCTTCGCCTTTTCCCTATTAGTGACGAAAGAGCCAAATAAATAGACCGCAATGATATCATCTCGTTCTTTTAGAGCCTCAATTTTCTTTAAAGCTTTTGCATAAGCAAGTTCAAAGTCAAACTTTTGCGCAAGTTTTTTATCATCCAAACTTAACATTAAATTTCTCGCAATTTTTTTATCCAAGAAAGATATAGAACAAAATTATCACAGCAAAAACAACATAAACTATATATGTCTGAACTTTCCCATTTTGGAGAAATCTTGCAATATACCCAAAGAAACCAGTAATATAAGCAAGCAAATTAACAATCCCATCAATTATATTCCAATCAAATTTACCAATTGAAAATGACCACAATTTTGTGAGATAGGCGGAGCCATCAACAATCCCATCAATTATCTTAAGGTCAAACCATCTCGCAAACCTTGAAATTCCAAGCGTTGCAAGGACAAATGTATTCGCATAAAGCTCGTCAAAATACCACTTATTCTTCAAAAATGTGTAAACAGGTTTAATCGCATTTGTAACCTTTTCTGCACTTATCCTGCCCCATTGATAAGTTAAAAACGCAAACAATATTCCAAGTCCAGCCATACCAAGTGAAAGCAACATCGCCGGAATGTGAGCTTCATGTAAAGCATGTTCATACTCCGTCACAACCAAATTTTCTTCACCTTTAACTGGCAAGTTAAATTGAAATTGCTGTTCAGCAGGGACGACACTTCTTGGTTTGTGGATATATTTTTCTACCCAAGTCGTGGAAGCATCAAAAGGATTTACACCAAAAATAAACCATAAAGACAAAACTGCAAGTATTACAAGTGGAACTGTCATAACTTTTGGAGACTCGTGGATGTGCTCAAAAATATCCTTGCGTTTAGGTTCACCGTGAAATGTCAAAATCAACAATCTAAACATATAAAAAGCAGTTAAACCAGCTACGAAGAAACCAAGCAAAGGTATTAAAACATGACCACTTAATTTCCCAAAAGTAAGTGTTCCAGCAAGAATTGAATCTTTACTTAAAAATCCAGATGTCAACGGTATTCCCGAAATCGCAAGCGTATAAATTAAGAATGTATAATAAGTCAAAGGCATTTTCTTTTTAAGCCCACCCATATTGCGTATATCTTGAGGGTCGGTGTAATGGTCATGCACTTTGTGCAAGGCGTGATGCATCGCGTGAATCACCGAGCCTGAACCAAGAAAAAGCCCAGCTTTAAAAGCAGCATGCGTCACAAGATGGAAAAAGCCAGCAACATAAGCTCCTGAACCAAGAGACATTATCATATATCCAAGTTGTGAAATCGTTGAATAAGCGAGAACTTTCTTTATATCAGTTTGCGTAATCGCTATAGTTGCAGCAATAAATGCAGTTATAGCACCAATGTATGCTATGAATGTAAGCGCATCAGCACTCATCATAGCGTAAGTTCTCGCTGTCAGATAAACCCCAGCTGCTACCATCGTTGCAGCGTGAATCAAGGCACTGACAGGCGTTGGACCTTCCATAGCATCAGGTAACCAAACATGAAGCGGAAATTGAGCCGACTTCCCAATAGCTCCACAAAAAACTAAAATCCCAGCAGCTGTAAGAAGTCCACCCGACAATTTACCCTGTTCAATCCCAGCGAAAACTTCGCCAAAGTTAAATGTCTTCAAACTCACCCATATTATCATTATCCCAACGAAAAATCCAAAATCACCAACCCTATTCACAATAAATGCTTTTTTCGCTGCATCTGATGCGGACTTTTTCTCATACCAGTGACCTATCAAAAGATAAGATGAAACACCAACAAGCTCCCAAAAAACATACATAGTGAAAAAGTTATTCGTCAAAACAATTCCAAGCATTGAAAATGTGAAGAAACCAAGAAACGCAAAATATCTTGAGTACCTGATATCATCCTTCATATAACCAATTGAGAAAATATGAACAAGCGAACTTATGACAGTCACAACGACAAGCATAGTAGCTGACAAATTATCAATCAAAATCCCAAGAACAATCTTCATCTCACCCCAATTTTTAACAAGTCCAAAATTAACCCATTCAAATTTCCATTCAGTCGGTTCAGGAAAGTTTAAAATTTTATTAAAGAAAACAACAAAAGAGAGAGCTAACGAACTAAGAACAAGTCCTGTTTCAATTATATCTCCACTTCGCGGAAGCCTCTTACCAAAGAAAATCAAAAGCATAAACCCGAAAAGTGGAAGAAGCAAAGCAAGAATTGATAACAAAATCAATGTATCCTGACTCATACCTTTTCAACTTTGTTTTTATTTTTAAACTTACAAATCACTGCTTTAACAAGCATGCTCATAAATTCATCGTTTTAAATTGTCAATCTCGTCAATGTTAACTGTAAGGAAGTTCTTGTATATATTCAAGACAATTGCAATCGCAATTGCTGCTTCAGCTGCAGCAAGAATTATCACAAAAATCGCCGCAAGATGCCCTGACACATCTGCAGTCCCATACTTTGAAAAAGCTATGAAATTTATATTTGCCGAATTTAAAATCAGCTCTATTCCCATCAACACCATTATTGCATTTTTTCTCGTCACGACAGCATAAATCCCAAGCGAGAAAAGAATAGCGCTTACAACCAAAAAATGTTCAAGCCCGACATTTTTTAACATAGATAAATTCAATTGCATAACTTTTGACTTTTTATTTTTCTTTTCGCGCAATTATAATCGCACCAAGCAATGCTACAAGTAGAACTACCGAAGCAACTTCAAATGGAAGAAGAAAATCCGTCATCAATTTCACACCGATTGTCCTCGTAGTGTTCTCCCCTTGAGCATTCATCACATTGAACCATCTCGTTTTTAAGATAACACCAACAAGCGTCCCCATAATTGCACCAGTTACAACAATTGCTGGACCAACATGCAATGTTTCAGTCCTAACAGGCACATCAAAAAATTTTGTCGTAAGCATTATACCGAAAATTATCAAAACAAGTATTCCACCAACATAAATTAAAATCTGCGTCACAGCAATAAAATCAGCGTTGAGCAAAACATACAGTCCAGCTACCCCGAAAAATGTAAGAAGAAGAGCAAATGCAGAATAAATTATGTTTCTTGCGCTGACGACTACTATTGCTGAACCGACGGTTATTATAGCGAAAACATAAAATGCAACATCAAACAAACTCATTTTCATCTTTCGTTTATTTTTAAGATTTACTTTCAGGATTTCCCGGATTATTTACAACCGGTTGTTCCACTGGTTTTGTTGCCTTCTTCATCTTTTGTTCAAGCTCAAACTGCTCAACCTGCTCCTTTTTAAGTTCAGCTTCTTCGGGCGTGAAATTGCTGAAGTGATAAATTAAGTTATGCCTCTTATATTCCGAAAATTCATATACATCCGTCATATAAATGCACTCCGTCGGGCACGGATAAACACAAAGACCGCAGTAACAACACTTGCTTATATCAATATCAAATTTCGTCACCCAAAGGCGCTTCTTATTTCCAGTTGATGTAACGCCGAGGTCTTCATTTGGCAAAGCTTTAACAGTTTCAATTGTAATGCAATCAACAGGACAAGCCATCTCACATTGCTTACAACCAATGCAATCATCTATGTTAACATAAAGACGATTCCTAGCTCTTTCTGGAAGTTTTAACTTAACGTCAGGATATTGAATTGTAACTGCTCTTACAAACAGATGTTTAAAAGTCAATTTTAAGCCGACAAGTATGGTCCAAATCGCTATGAATATATTTTTGAAATACTGAATCATCTTGAAACTATTTTTATTTTAAAATTGCCCATAAACCAACTATCATTATATTCGCGAAGGAAATCGGCGTAAGAACTTTCCACGATACATACATAAGTTGGTCAACTCTAAGCCTCGGCAATGTCCAGCGCAACATTATTTGAAGGAATACGAAAAATAATCCTTTTGAAACAAACCAAAACACACCCCAAGCTGGACCCGATAAAAATTCCCCAAACGGACTGTTCCATCCCCCGAAGAAAAGTATAGCTGAAATTCCTGAAACGAGGAACATATTCGCATATTCAGCCAAATAAAACATCGCAAACTTCATCCCTGTATATTCCGTATGATAGCCTGCGACAAGCTCAGATTCAGCTTCAGGGATATCAAATGGAGTTCTATTAACCTCAGCAAGCGACGCAGTAAAATAAATCAAAAAAGTTATCAACATAAATGGCGGATACTTGAAAATTATCCAGTTAAATAATCCACCTTCCTGCATTTTGCAAATCTCTTGAAGATTCAAAGTTCCAGTCACAACTATAACCGTTAAAATTGACAACGCGGTTGGAACTTCATAACTTACGATTTGCGCAACCGAGCGCATTGCCCCAAGAAGAGAATACTTGTTATTTGACGACCAGCCAGCCATTAAAATTCCAATTACAACAAACGATGTAATAGCAATGATGTAAAAAACCCCAACATTCAAATTTGCAGCTATAAAAGTTGATGTAAAAGGCAAAGCAGCGTAAGCAGCATATGAACTTGCAAATACCACAACTGGCGCAAGCGTAAAGAGAATTTTATCGGAATTTACAGGCGTTATATGTTCTTTCGTTAAAAGCTTCAACAGGTCTGCAATAGGTTGAGCCCAACCATGAAACCCTCCAGTATACATATAACCCAAACGGTCTTGCACATGTGAAGCAACTTTTATTTCAACCCAAAGTATAACAACAGCATAAACAAGTATAAACACAAGCGGGATAACAGAGGCGATAAGCATATTTAAAATTCCCATTTCTCAAACAATTTTGTTTTTGAAATTAATCACCTGTCAACCTCACCAAGAACTATATCAACGCTTCCAAGAATCGCAACAAGGTCAGCTATCATATAACCTTTTGAAATCTCCGGCAGGACAGAAAGGTTAACAAAGCTTGGCGCTCTTGCTTTAACCCTAAATGGCGTTGATGAATGCCCATCACTTATTATGTAAAACCCAAGCTCACCTCTTGGATTCTCCGTCCTGAAATATACTTCACCTTGTGGCGGGCGGACTTTTTTCGGTATTGCCAAATGGACATCCCCAGCCGGAATTTGCTCCCACGCTTGCTCTATTATCTTCAAGCTCTCCTCCATCTCTCTAACTCTAACATAATACCTATCCCAGCAATCCCCAACCGTGCCCATTTTCCCTTCCCCAACGGGAATATCAAATTCAAATCTATCATAAACAAGATATGGCTCATTTTTTCTCAAATCAAACTTAACACCCGAGCCACGCAACATCGGACCACTGCAACCATAATTTATTGCGACATCAGCTGGCAAAACGCCGATATTTGCGGTTCTATCAATAAAAATTTTGTTAAATGTCAAAAGGTCGTTTATCTCCTTTAATGCCTTCGGAAATGTCTTCAAAAAATCCTTAAGCTTCTTCCCAAATTCAGAAGGTAAGTCATGCGAAACACCACCAATCCAAATATAATTGTAAAGCAATCTCGCACCGCAGGTTATCTCAAAAAGATCAAGAATTTTTTCTCTTTCCCTGAAACACCATAGAAAAGGTGTAAAAGCCCCAAGGTCAAGCCCATATGTCCCAATGGCAAGCAGGTGGCTTGCTATCCTTTGCAACTCCGCCATTATAACGCGAATATATTGAACCCTCTCTGGAACTTCAATCCCCATCAACTTTTCAACCGCAAGAACATAAGCAAGCTCATTCCCCATCGCCGCAACATAGTCCATCCTGTCCACATAAGGGATTACTTGCTGGTAATTTGTCATCTGCTCAGCATGCTTCTCAAAACAACGATGAAGATAGCCAATGTGTGGAATTACATCAACAATTATTTCACCATCAACAACGAGCTCAAGCCTTAAAACTCCATGTGTTGATGGATGCTGTGGACCCATGTTTAAAATCATCGTATCAGTCTTTAAATCCCCCTTAACTGAACGAGTGGTTATTTCAAATGTAGCCATTAAGTTAACACCTAAATTTATTTTTAATCTATCAATATGGAACTTTCATTCCATTGTAAAATTCCGGAACTTTGAAATCCTTCCTCAACGGATAACTTCCCTCAGGCCAATCATAAGGCATCAAAATCCTCCTCAAATCAGGATGCCCATCAAATATGATCCCAAACATATCATAAGCTTCTCTTTCATGCCAATTTGCACTCTTCCAGATAGATTCAACAGATTGAACGACTGGATTTTCAACTGGAACCCTAACTTTTAAAGCAAACCGATGTGCGTGCTTCATTGAATAAATATGATAAACAACTCCAAGCGTCCCGTTAGCATAATCAACACCGCTCAAACACATAAGATAATCAAAAGCAAGCTCTGGCTCGTCCCTCAAAAATTCACAAATTTCTTTAATTCTATCTGGTTTAACTACAAGATATGGCTCTACAATTGCGTCAGATTTAAATTCAACTATCGCATCTTCAAATTTAGACTTTATCTTCTCAAAAATTTCATTCGCTTGCATCATCTTTACCCTTTTTATTTTTCTTCAACATAAACTGGTGGCAGTTTCTTCTTAACTATACTCTCACGCCTTATTTTCTCGCGAAGTTTTATTATTCCTTCAAGCAAAGCCTCAGGTCTAGGCGGACACCCAGGGACATATACATCAACAGGTATAACTCTATCAACACCTTTTAAAACATGATAACCATGCTCCCAATACGGACCTCCACAATTTGCACAACTTCCCATTGAGATCACATACTTCGGATCAGGCATTTGTTCATATAGCCTTTTAACCCTTGAAGCCATCTTTAAAGTGACAGTCCCAGCAACTATCATTAAATCCGCCTGTCTTGGCGACGACCTCGGTATTATACCAAATCTCATAATGTCAAAATGAGATGCTGAAGCCGCCATCATCTCAATAGCACAACAGGCAAGTCCAAACTGCATCATCCACAAGGAAGATAATCTCGCCCAATTTAGAACATCTTCAACCGTTGTTATAACGATATTTTCATTTTCAAATCTTTTATCCAAAAGTCCCATTTTAAAACTCCAAAATTTTTTGTTTGTTTAAGTAATTTAACTTTACACTTGGGCTTCTTCAACTTCTTTTCTCTCAACCTCAAGATACTTTGGCTTCGGTTTATCCCATTCAAGGTCTTTCTTCGCCCAAGCATAAACATAGCCAAGAATTAAAATCGAAAGAAAAATAACCATCTCTATAAACGCAAACAATCCAAGCTCTTTATAAACAACAGCCCATGGGAAAAGAAAAACAACTTCAACATCAAAAATTAAAAATGTAAGCGCAATCGTGTAAAATCTTATGTTAAACTTTATCCAAGGATTCCCAATAGGCTCTTCCCCGCATTCATATATAGTTGACTTCTCCGTATTTGGTCTGTGAGGGCGAATGAGACGATTTATAATTAAACCTCCCGCAACGAAAATTGCACCGATGATTAAAAACAATAAAACTTTCGCAAATTCGTTCAGCATAAATTTCATCTCTTAATTTTTTCGCAAGAACAAAATTTTAACAAAATTTATTAAAATTGCCCAATAAATTCAAATTAAGGCAACGGTAAATCTTTCCTCTTGATAAATTTTAACCATTCAACATTTCTCTCAAGCAATGGAACAGCAAGAATCCTATTGTTAAACCCAAGAAAACGAACAACGATCGTGTTTAAATATGTGACCTCAACGGACTTCAATATCTCAGGTCTAACACTAACACCATATTTTTCAGCAAGCGAACTTATGAATTTATTCAAAACCACATTAAAAGTGTCATAATTTACAACATAAAGCGTATCAGACGGTTTTTTCTTGTCAATTAACTTTATGATTGAATAACCTTCATCTGTGTAAAATGGACCATAGATTTCACCAGGCTCAAGCGAACAAGCAATTTGACCAATTTCACCAAGTTGAGTTGAAAGAACATAACCGATTACACCTCCGTTTTCCCTTGCCCATTCACGCTTTGTAAATTTTCTCGCAAGCTCATCCATATCATATCCAGCCCTTATCAAACTCAAAAGCGAATCCGCAAATTCAAGCTCATCAACAAGAACTTCTTGAATCTTCACTTCCCACACCTCGCCACCAGAAGAATAACCTTTTAAAAGCTCCTCAGCGGTAACCGTGCGATTTAGCTTCAAAGAATCAAGAATAAGCTTCTTCATAGCATAAGCAAGATAAGCATCACTCCACATTTCCATATCTTTTAAAACAGCCGGTGATTTATCAAGACCTCGTCTATAACCTTCAAAAGCGAGAAATTCTTCATTTATTATAGTCTTCAAAATTCCATTCAATATACTCCCAACACTTTGCTTATCAGAATGAAGGACAAATCCTTTAAACGATATTTGATCTATCACATAATCAAGCGTTCTATTGAAACTATCAGCCTTAAGAAAATACTCATCTAAATGTCCTGCAAGCTTTTGTTTTATATCAAGAAAATCATCTCTCAAAAGAGCCAACGGATATACTTGAACATTTTCAGACTTGCGAATGAATTTTTTCTTTTCAACCATTTCACTTATTTCTTTATAAAGAAGCTTCAAAAGATGCGAATCAACTTTTAAAACTTTACCTTTACCAAACTCCTTGACAAATTCAACAAACCTCTGCTTTTCCTTTCTCTCTTGAATTATTTTCCTTACACGACTTTTAGCACTTTCAATTTCATCTGGGCTTAAACCAAATTTTGATGTCTTATTCGCAAGCTTAATTATGTACCACAACGAATCAACTTGAATCGGCTGATAAATTTCACCAACGGAAAGATAATCGTAAACAATTTTTTCAATAGGCTCATAAATTTCACCCCAACGCAACTTTTCAACATTATCTTTTTGTCCAAGCTTTACCATAAGGGTATCAAAATCTTCCCCCTTTTTCAATAAGTTCCAAATTGAATCTGCTTCTTCTTTTGTATCAGTGATGACATAATGAATTTCAACTTCGGTATTAAACTTTGGCAATGCTTCAAGAATCTCCCTTTCCGAAACTGTAACCTTATCTTTTATCTCCTGCCGATAAAGCGCGTCAAGGACAAGAAGTTTTTCCGTCTGCCTAATTGCCCTTTGAACTTCTGGGTCTTCGTCAAGACCAAGCTTAAGTGCCTCAATTGCAAGTAGTTTTTCAGCTATCATTGAATACAAAAACTCAAGCTTATTTTTATCAACCTGTGTTTTTCTTTCCTTACCTTGCCATATTGTCAACTCATACCTTTCAGTGAAATCGCGAACAGTTACCACCTTATCACTAACTTTTGCGAGCGTATCATTACTAATTTTGGCTGGTTTAAAATAATTTTGTGGGAAAGCTGATTTAAGTACAATTAACGAAAAAAAGAAGAACAAAAAGAGGTTTCTCATTTTGCGGATTCAAATTTTTTAATTTATGCTAAGTTAAATTAAACAAAAAAGTTCAAAAAATTCAAACATTGAAAAAACACTCAAAATTTGCCTTGCTTTTTTTTAACTGCTTAATTAAATTTAACTTTGATTTTCAAAATAAAATGATTTGATAAAAATGAAAAAAATTGGCGTTTTCACAAGTGGTGGAGATGCACCCGGAATGAATGCATGCATAAGAGCCGTAGTAAGAGCTGGAATTTACTACGGACTTGAAGTCATCGGCATTGGACATGGATATCAAGGAATGATAAACGGTGAATTCATACCTTTACAAGCAAGGTCGGTCTCAAACATCCTGCAACGAGGCGGGACAATTTTGAAAACCGCTCGTTCAGAAGAATTTATGACAAAAGAAGGAAGAACAAAAGCAGCAAAAAATCTCAAAGAACAAGGCATTGAAGCACTTGTAGCAATCGGCGGAGACGGAACATTCCGCGGAGCGGTCGCCTTATACGAAGAACATGGGATACCATCAGTTGGAATACCAGCAACTATTGACAATGACTTATACGGAACTGACTACACAATTGGATATGACACCGCTGTCAATACAGCTCTTGAGTCAATTGACAAAATCAGAGATACAGCTGACGCGCATGACAGATTGTTTTATGTTGAGGTTATGGGAAGGTCATCTGGATTCATCGCAGTTGAAGCTGGGATCGGAGGTGGTGCAGAATACATAGCAATACCCGAAGAGCAGACAGATTATGAGGAGATAAGAAATGTCCTCAAAGGATTTAGAAAAGATAAAACAAGTAGCATTATAATAGTTGCCGAGGGAGATGAAGAGGGAGGAGCTTTTAAAATCGCAAAAAAAGTCAAAGAACTATATGGTTTTGACTACCGTGTAGTAGTCCTCGGTCATATACAGCGAGGTGGCTCGCCAAGTGCAAGAGATAGAATCCTCGCAAGCAAACTTGGCGTAGCCGCAGTTGAAGCCCTCATAAACGGAAAAATAAATGTCATGGTCGGAGAAATCAAAGGCGAGATAAAACTTACACCACTTAAAGAGACATTTGGAAGAAGGAAGGAACTTGATCCCTATCTTTTAAAAATCGCAAAAATTTTATCTATTTAAACCTTACCTCCTTCCTCCCCCTCTTCTCAAAAATTGACACTTTGCCATCACTATATTTTTCAACCAATTCACGAGCAATTTCAAAATCACGCCCGACATCTTCAGGATTATGGGCATCTGAACCAAGCGTGAGTGGAATTTTATACTCCTTAACTATCTCAAGGATTTCAACCGAAGGATAAATCTCCTTAACTTTATGCCTTAATCCAGAGGTATTAATTTCAATACACATTCCACTTTCCTTAATAAGATGCAAAATTTCACGGATCAACTCTTGAAAATTTTTATCAGCGCGATGACCAAACTTTTTTATCATATCAAAATGCCCGACTATATCAAAAATGCCAGACTTAACAAGTTCCCTCATAACCCTGTAATAACTCTCGTAAACTTTAATAACATCCTTCCCCTCCCATTTCCACACCTCTTTATTGCTTGCTATATTCCAGTCCCCAATGAAATGCACAGAACCAATCACATAGTCAAAACCCCCTTCACTGACAAAATTTTTTATAAAATCAATTTTATCTTCAATGAAATCAGCTTCAATTCCAAACCTTATTTTAATCTCACCATTGAACTCATCAACAACAGAATTAAACCAGTTTTTGTAAACCTCAAACTCATCAATCGTCATCCTATGCTCAGGGTCAAAGCTATCCGGCAAAGGCATATGGTCCGAAATACCAAGCTCTTTAAAATTTTTACTTATTGCCTCCATAACATAATCTCTCATCTCACCACGAGCATGTCTGCACAACCTTGTATGTGTATGGTAATCAATCATACAATTTTCTATTTCTTTCCAATGTATGAGCTTACAAGGTCAAGCATTTGAGAGGCAAGATTTGCCGATATACTTTTCTTTTTAAACGCAACTCTAACTGTTTCAATCGCAAGCGACGAATAAAGGGACAAAATCTCCGGAAATTTACTTTTAAGCTCCTCAAGATGAATTCGCACTGTTTCAAGGTCACCTCTTTCAATCGGACCAGTGAGCGCATTAACTGCGCCGAGCTCATTTGCATTTCTTAACGAAACCTCAATAAGAGGAAGCAAAAACCTGTGGTCAAAATTTAAACCAGCAACTTTAAAAATTTCATCAATTGAATTTAAAAGTGAAATCAAATAATTTGACCCAAATACACAAGCGATATGATAAAGAACCTTCTGCGACTTCTCAATATGAATTATGTTCCCATCAAAACCATAAAAAATCCACTTCGTTATATCGTAAATCCTTCTACTACCTTCAAGTGTAAATTTAATCTTTTTTATCTCATCAGCTGAATAATCAAAGTGTGAAACAGAATAAACAGGATGAAGAGAGCCTACCTCAGCCCCAAGATGATTAAGCTCGGATAAAACATCGCTCGTTAAAACCCCAGACGAGTGATAAACGATAAGATTTTTGAAAGACAGATTTTCAAGCTTTGAAATTTTATCAGCGATATTTTTTATGATTGAATCTGGTGTGGTTATGAAAATTACTTCAACATTTGAAGGGAGATCATAAATTGATTTTGAAGCTACATCAACTTTAAATTTTTCTGTAAATTTTTTTATTGACTCATCCCTTCTGCTTATTACAGCAACTATTTTATGCCCGAGCAATTCACTCAAAAATTTTGCAAATAAAGTTCCAACTCTTCCCGCACCGATAACTGCTATGTTAAAAGCTTTAAATATCAATTTTGATTAGCCTGCTTAAATAGAACAGCAGATAAATATCCTACAACGCCCGTTTTATCACCGGTTACATCACCAGAATTACAATAGTATAAAACTTCTGACTTATCAGCACCTAATTTTTTAGCTGCACGCATAACAGCAACAGTTGGACCCCCACCGCAAGCTTCACATCTATGCTGTTCAAGGTCATCCATAAGTTTAAACTCATCAAAATTAGCAACATCATCAATTACAATTTTATCAAGTCTTACAGCGACATCATAAGGATAATAATGCGATAAATCTGTGCTCGCAACTAAAAGAGCATTTCTCCCATCCAAAACCTTTGCAAGTATATCTCCAAGCCGAAAACAATAATCAACCTTTTGGTCTCCCATCACAATTGGAACAAATTTGAAACTATTCAACACCTTTTGAAGAAATGGCAAATGAACTTCAACAGCATGTTCAGCCCTGTGTCCATAAGATGAAATTCCAATCAAACCTTGCCCCATCTCAACAATTTTTTCAGCAATATCTAAATCAATCTCAACTTCTCCAAGTGGTGTCTTATATGCTTTCCCATCATAAATTGAAATCCCATCAAAATATTCTCTATGACTTGGTGAAACAACGACGACGACATCATAACCCTTCCCACGAATCAAATAATAAGCAATTGCTGCAGTTTGACCAGAATACATATAACCTGCATGAGGTGCTATAATTGCTTTAATTTCACCATCAATTTTTTTATCACCCACTATATCTTTAACCCTTTCAAACATTTTTTCAATGTCAGCATTTAAAATTGATGGAACATCAGGGTAAAATAAACCTGCAACAGCTGGCTGACGAATTTTTTCCTTGTTCATAAATTTCTCTCTATTTTTTGTTTGAAATCGCTCTCCCTGAATACAATTGCAGTGAATATATAAATTTCAGTCTCTTTGTCCTTCCAGCAATCTGGCGATAAACCAGCCTTCAAGCATGTGTGCTCAAGGAACTCCTCCTTTGTTAAGTTATGTTCAGTTGCTACTTGAGGAAGAAGCAATCCCCTCCTCCAACCCCTCTTTATCATTATCCCATGCTCACCAACTTTTATTTCATCAACCGACTTGACAAGCTTCAACGGAGATAAAACCGAAATCTCAATTTCAATTTTATCAAGCTCGTATGGTTCAACAGGTGGAAACCTGGGGTCTTCAAGAGCTGATTTCGCTGCAACTTCATTAACCGTTTCCGCAAGCGACTCGACAGCCTCAACATAGCCTATGCAACCCCTCAAATTATCGTTAACAGTTATGGTGACAAACGCACCACAAGGCGTTTTAAGATTTTCAGTATCAGGTTCAACATCAGGAAGACCTTGCCCATTTACAACATTTGTGATTGACCTGCGAGCTATCTCAAGAAGTTTCAGTTTCTCTTCATCGGTGAGATTCATATTAATCCAAAAAATGAATTCTTAATCTCTCACCATAAACTAAAAAAAATTATGAAATTTTTCAACTGAAAAAACTTATAACGCCTAACCCAAATTTTAACCTTTAATGAAATTGCCGACCCAATTGGTGTAACTTTTAAGGAAATCCCAAAGTTTAACTTCACAGAAGAGAATAAAGTGTCCCTGATTTTTTTGAATATTGGTAGAAAAGCTCGGTAGGTTAACTGGAATTTCATTTTTTAAATCTTGCCACGGTTGTAAATTTTTCACTTAAATTTTTTCTCTTTCCTATTTTTGCTTAAATTATCCTTGTGAATTTAAAACAAAAATTTTTAAACCGATGCGAACTCAAGAGGATATAATTAACGCTTTAAAAGAAATTTATGACCCAGATTTACATAGAGATATAGTTTCACTTGGCTTCGTCAAAGATGTGAAGGTTGATTCAACAACTGTATATATCAAAATTGAACTTACAACTCCAGCATGCCCCATAAGAGATAAAATGAAAGATGAAGTGATTGAAAAAGTTAAAAGTCTCGGCTTTAATGATGTTCAAGTTGAAATGACAGCACAAGTACCAAAACATATAAGCCCTCAAAAAGATGCGCTTTTACCGGGGGTTAAAAACACAATAGCTGTAGCAAGCGGAAAAGGAGGGGTTGGAAAGTCAACTGTCGCAGTCAACCTCGCCGTAGCTCTCGCTCTTGATGGCGCAAAAGTTGGACTTATAGATGCAGATGTCTATGGACCAAATGTCCCAATTATGCTTGGCGTCAACGAAAGACCTTCACTTACCGCGGATGGCAAAAAAATTGAACCAATTGAAAAGTACGGCGTTAAATTAATCTCAATCGCCTTACTCCTTGATGACCCAGATACAGCACTCATATGGCGTGGTCCAATAGCAAGTGGAGCTGTAAGACAATTTATGACAGATGTGCAGTGGGGAGAACTTGATTATCTTATCTTTGACCTTCCACCTGGGACCGGTGATATACAGCTTACGCTTGTTCAAACGATACCTTTGACCGGGGCTGTAATCGTCACAACCCCACAAGATGTCGCTCTTGCTGATGTCAGAAAAGCGATAAAGATGTTTCAGCGCGTCAATGTCCCAATAATTGGAATAGTTGAAAATATGAGTTATTTCATTTGTCCTCATTGTGGAAAAAGGGATGATATATTTGATCATGGTGGGGGGAAAAGAGCAAGCGAAAAATTTAATGTCCCATTTCTTGGAGAGATCCCAATTAATACAAGGATAAGGATAAGCGGTGATTCAGGTAAACCAGTGCCAATTTCTTATCCTGAAACAGAAGAAGCAAAAATCATAAGAGAAATAGCAAGAAAACTTGCTGCACGCGTTAGCATAGTAAGCTTTAAACAAGAAGCAATACCAAAAATTGAAATTAAATTATGAAGGATAAAGAAGAACTAAAACAACGCATCTTAAAAGCACTTGAAATCGCAAGACCTTATCTTAAAGCAGATGGCGGAGATGTCGAACTCGTTGAGATAACAGAAGATAACATCGTTAAAGTTAAACTAATCGGCGCATGCGGAAGTTGTCCGCTGTCAATGATGACATTAAGAGCAGGGGTTGAAAGAATCATAATTCGCGAAGCTCCAGAGGTAAAGCGCGTTGAAGCTGTTTTCAGTTATTAGCAGACTTAATTCCAAATAAAGCCCACATCCTGCCAGCTCTATCCTTATCTCTTCTATATGAATGAAATAACTCTACCTCACAAATTGTGCAATGTCTGCTGACCTCTATATTTTTAAAATCAACACCTGAGTTAACAAGTTGAGAATAAATTTTCCCTTTCAAGTCAAAATGATATTTTCCATTTCTTTTAAACCTTAAAAACCTTAACTCAAAAAATTTATCAAACTCACTATCAACCTCATAACAACAAACAGATGCGCACGGACCAATATAAGCGATTAAATTATTGACATCGCTTTTAAACTCATTTCTCATAACTTCAATCGTTTTCACCACAATTCCATCCCTTGCACCTCTCCATCCGCAATGTATTAATCCTGCCACTTTTTTCTCCGGGTCATAAACATAGACAGGAGCACAATCAGCAACGCTTACAACAAGAAAAACATCTCTTCTATCCGTCACAAGAGCATCACAGCTTTCATAAACTCCAGGTTTATCAACAACGCAAACATTTGAGCTATGAATCTGCTTAGGTATAGCAAGATGAGATTTGGGAATCCCAATCTGTGCTATTGAGTTAACACTTTTAGTTGTTATAAAAGCAACTACTTCACCAAATACACTAAAAATTTCGGGTTTTATAACAGGAAATTCCACAGATGTAAACTTTTATTTTTATATCCTCGCAAGTCCTTCACTTAAATCATAAATAATATCGTCAACTTTTTCAAGCCCAATTGATAATCTTATACCGCCAGGGTCAATTCCCTTCTTAAGTTGTTCCTCAGCTGGAATTGTAGCGTGGGTCATTGAACCCGGATGTTCAATGAGCGTTCTTATATTTCCAAGACTTACAGCTAAAGTTATGGTGTATGCATTTTTAGCAAGATAGTTTATAAGTTTTTCAGCTTTTTTCCTTTTTCCCTCTGGAGACTCATCTTTGACGATAAAGTAAATCAATGTTCCAGGAGCAAAGTTACCTTCATAGTCAACCATTTGCTTTTTCGCAAGTTCATATTGTGGGAATGTGTGTAGACCAGGATAGCTCACATATTGAATTTTGGGGTGTGAGCAAAGATAACGCGCCACCTCAAGTGCTGTCTTTTCCTGTTGGCGAACCCTCAAAGCAAGCGTTGGCAATCCATAAACGAGAATTGTCCAAGCACTCTTAGTTCCAAGGACCCCGCCAAAATCCTTCCTGTAAAGAAGAAGTTGATCCCTGCTCCATTTCGGACCGATTACAACACCACCCATATCAGTTCCAAACCCACCGATGTTTTTAGTCAAGGAATGAACAACAAAGTCAGCTCCAAGTGTAAGCGGTCTTTGACAAAACGGTGTGGCAAAAGTATTGTCAACAACGACATAAATTTTATCATCGGGTTTACGCTTTTTGTTTTCAGCCTTGACAATCTCAGCAACACCAGAAATATCAATCAACTCAAGCGTTGGATTTACGGGTGTTTCAAAGTAAACAACCCTTGTTTTTGGAGTAATAGTTTTTTTTAAGTTTGATAAATCGCGCAAATCTACAAATTTTGTTGTGATTTGATACTTTGGATACCAGTATGTTAGAAGTTCATATGTGCAACCATACAAAAGCTTATGTGCTATGATTTCGTCCCCAGTTTTCGTTAAAATTCCCAAAACTGCCGATATTGCTCCCATGCCCGACGCAAATGTCACAGCCGATTCACCAACCTCTGCATACGCAAGATACTCCTCAAGCATTTCTTTGTTTGGCTCACCAAGACGATCGTAAATGTAAATTGGTGCTTTTAATTCAACTTCTTCATCTTCAATAGTATGGGCAAACCGCAAAAACCCAATTGCTCCACGCTGAGCCGATTCAAGCCTAAATGTTGCTGATGCTGAAATTGGCGGGACGACATGATGTGAATATTCCCATTTCGGAGTGAAAGAACGACCGTAGATAAGATGTGTTTCCATTGAATACTTTGATTCGTTGATGCCTTTTTTTCTCGGGGACTTCTCCCGAGCCGAACTCACTGAACCGTTTTCCATTTTCTTCGGGGACTTTTCCCGAACCGAACTCGCTAAACCATTTTGCTTTTTAGACATAATTTAACTCCCCTCCAATTTTGTGTGGGTTTGTTTTACGCTTTAATTTAAAAAACGATAAAATTTTCTCAAAATCACTGAGGGAAAAACCAAAAGTAAAATTTGTTTTTAAGGTTTAAAAATTTTAAATTTTTAAACAAAAGGCTGGCGTAGCTCAGCGGTAGAGCAGCTGATTCGTAATCAGCAGGGCGTGGGTTCAAATCCCACCGCCAGCTCAAAATTTTAAATTTCCTCTTGAATTAGTTCCTTCCTTAACTTATATTAAAATCAAAAACGAAACCTAATGCGATACCTTCTTCTGATTCTATCTTTCGCGGTTTTATTTTACAGCTGCGCCCCAAAACCATATTATGTTAAACCATCAGAATGGAAAACCCAAGAATCTAAAGACTCAGTGATAAGATATTACTCCCAATTTATCAGGGGATGGAAAATTTTTATTGACCCAGGACATGGCGGAAACGATAGAAGAAGCGTTGGGATAAAGAAAAAAGTCATTGAAGCAGATGTAAACCTTAAGGTTGCCTTTTACCTAAGAGATTACCTAACATCTGCTGGAGCGATTGTTTTTATGTCAAGAGATAAAGACACAACAGTTTCACTTGAGGATAGAGTTAAAATGGCTACGCAAAGTGGGGCTGATATATTTATCTCAATTCATCATAATGCTATGCCTGGCGACCCGAATGTTTACTATGCTTCAACATGGTATCACGCGGTTGAAGGTGACAAAAGTTTTCACCCATGCAACAAAGATATCGCAAGATACATTCAACGAGATCTTGCATTTGCATTGAGGATTTCTGGACCGCTTGCATCTTTTGACGGAACGATGTCTGATTATATCGTTTATCCAGGTCAAGGTTTCTATGTATTAAGAAATGCAACGATGCCAGCTGTTCTTGTTGAATGCACCTTTTTCACAAACGAATATGAAGAAAGAAGATTAAGCATTGATGAGTTTAACCAAATTGAGGCTTGGGGAATTTTTAAAGGGCTTGCAAAATATCTCCAAGCCGGGGTCCCAAAAATTGAACTTATATCAGATTCAATTCTAACTTCACCAGGACCGACGATACTTCTCAAAGTTTCAGACAAATCTGGAATTGACAAGCAAAGTATTCAAATAAAAATTGATTCAATTACAATCCCAAAAGATTTCATTGCGACGGTTGAAAACAAAAATTTTTCAATTATACTTTTCACGCCAAACTTCAATCTGACAGAGGGAACTCATACGCTTGATGTCATCGTAAGAAATAAAAACGGCAATTCATCTTTCCCATTTAGAAAAAATTTTTACATAGCAAAACAAATTGGGGATTAACCTATGATGAACTATATTTGGATGGCTTTAATAGTCATTGGAATTTTAACATCTGCTGGCACGGACGTTTATGAAGCTGTGACGAACAAATATAGAAATGGTGTTGAATTCACTGGAATTATTGAGATTACCGAAGAGATGAAATTTAACTCACAAATAAAGGGGACTTTAAAAGTTGACGGTGAATATTATAAAAAATTTTATGGACTAAAAAGCTTTAACAACGATTCGGTGAAAAACGAAATCTTGATAAATGTTTCACCTGGGAGTAAGGGAGTTGCTATTTTGAATATTGGTGAAAATACGCCTGATTTTTGGAAATTGATGGCAAAGGGCAAAGGAACAAACACTGATAAACTTAGGGCTGATATTTTGAAACTTGAAAAAATTGAAGATGGAAAATATAAAGCATCACTTGTGTTTGAAAAAATTTCTCTTGTCAAGACAAAACAAGTCTTAAACGCAGTCATAGAATATGCTGATATAGCCGTTAAGATAGCCATAGGTTTAATTGGCATAATGGCGCTTTGGCTTGGGGTGATGAAAATAGGCGAGTTTGCCGGATTAATAAATTTGCTTGCAAAAGTTGTAAAACCAATTACAAGACGACTCTTCCCTGACATCCCTCCCGAACATCCAGCCATTGGTGCAATAATAATGAACGTTTCAGCAAATATGCTTGGGCTTGGAAATGCAGCAACACCACTGGGCCTTAAAGCAATGGAAGAACTTCAAAAGATAAATCCTAAAAAAGACACAGCAAGTGATTCAATGATTACATTTCTTGTCATCAACACAAGCGGTATGACGCTTATACCTGCAACCGCAATCGCGGTAAGAGCAGCTCTTGGCTCAGGGAACCCAGCTGCGATAATAAGCACAACTATCATTGGTGGACTTGGAGCTACAATTGCTGGAATAACTTCAGCAAAGATTTTACAACGACTTAAAATCTTCAGAAAAGAAATTGAAGGGAATAACAAAGAAGAGGTTCAAGGATGAATTTTAAAGAAATAATGAACATAATTTCTGTGGTTGCAATACCGTTTGTAATTTTTACATTTATAATTTACGGCTTTGTTAAAAAAGTTAAAGTCTATGAATCATTCGTTGAAGGAGCAAAGGAAGGATTCAATGTCGCTGTCAGAATAATTCCATACCTTGTCGCAATGCTCGTGGCAATTGGAATTTTTAGGGCAAGTGGCGCGATGGACATTCTTGTTGCAATTTTAAGCCCGATAACTAATCTTATCGGTTTCCCTGCTGAAGCACTGCCAATGGCATTGATGCGTCCATTGTCGGGAAGCGGTTCACTTGGAATTATGACGGAGATAATGAAAACACATGGACCTGACTCATTTTTGGGACTTTTGGTTTCAACAATGTATGGAAGCACTGAGACAACTTTTTATGTTCTTGCGGTTTACTTTGGCTCGGTAAACATAAAAAAGACAAGACATGCGGTTCTGGCAGGTGTGATTTCCGACATAGCTGGCTTGCTTACTGCATTTTTTATTTGTAAATTAGTTTTCGGATAACAAAATTTAACAACAAAACAAGAAAATGGAGGATTAAAAATGAAAAGGATAATACTTCTACTTCTTGTTATAACCCTGCTCTCATCCGCTTACTCACAACGCAGGGTTCAACGAGAAACACCACCACGAAAACAACAAACAACCGGTGAATTCGCTGGAGGTCTTGGATTATCTTGGTTTGACGGAAAACCATACTATTTATTAAACATATCACCTGAAATAGCTTTTGGAAAATTTGGAGTTGGACTTGATGTAAACTTAAGAATAGGCGTAAATGACGGAAAGATAAGAAAAGAAGATTGGAATGAACCTTATGATTTCTTAAGGGCGATAAGATATGTAAGATATGGGCTTAAAGGTGATCCGTTCTATGCAAGGCTTGGTGCACTTGATTACGCAAGACTTGGACACGGAACGATCGTTTATTACTACAAAAACAACGCAAGCTACGACGATAGAAAAGTTGGGCTTGAATTTGATGTTGATTTCGGCAAATTCGGCTTTGAATCTGTTGTAAGCGACCTGAAAAAGGTTGGCGTCTTTGGAGTTCGCGGATATGTGAGACCTTTAAAATTTACCGCTGCTGGTGCTATTCCAGTTCTTGGAAACCTTGAGCTTGGCGCAACATATGCAACTGACTTAAATAAAGATGCTTTAGCTTATTATGACGCAAATCAAGGTAAAATCGTTAGAGAAGGCAAAAGACCCGACATAGTTGGGCTTGACATTGGGCTTCCGATATTGAGAATGAAAATTTTCAACTGGGATATTTATTTTGACTATGTTAAGTTCCTTAATTATGGCAGTGGCTTTGCATATGGTGCAAATTTTGAATTTAAAGGACTTGGGATACTTAACATAGGTGCGAAAATTGAACGAAGAAACTTCGGCGACCAATTCCTACCAAGCTATTTTAACTACTTCTATGAAGTTGAAAGGTTTAATCTTAGAGATACAGTTAACGCGACAAGTAAACTTCAAGACTTAAAAAATGCGAAGAAAACCGCAGGAACATATGGAGAGTTGATTTTCACAATCCTTGGTCAATTACAAATTGTTGGAAGCTATCAGCAACTTGACGCTACACCTAAAAGTGGGACATTACATCTTGACCTTGAAATGCCTCAAATTTTACCAACGATTGTTTTTGATGCCGGTTATGACAGAAGAAACATTGAAAATTTCGGAGATGCGTTCAAACTTGACGAGCGTTCACTTTTGTATGCGAAGATTGGATATAAGCCAGTTAAATACATTGTTGTAAGCATGCTTTATCAGTGGACATTTAAACCTATTAGAGTTGGTGATAACACCAAATACGAAGTTCAAAAAAGGGTTGAGCCGAGGGTGACATTTGTATTCCCATTTGGTGGCAAATAATATAAGGGGGCGTTTTAAAACGCCCCTTTTACTTTTTTAAAATTTTAAGCGAAAAATTATAAACAAGCCCAAGTATAACTCCACCTATAAAGCCATCAATAAACCCTTCAATTAAACCTATAAAAGCACCACCGAAACTAACATTGTAAAGTGGGAATAACTTGCTAAGAAATGCACTCCCACTTTCACCTTGGAGAACAAGTATAATTGTTGCGGTGAAGATCGCAAGACCTTCAATTACACCAAGCCCTATGCCAAGAGCTGTAGGATTTACCTTTTGATATTGCATTTGGAATTTTCTTTTTTAAAATAAAAATTAAAGTTTAAATTCCACACTGGTTCGATGCTAACACTTAAAATTTACGCAAAATTTTTT
>CAYTKW010000004.1:0-68283 GCA_964438815.1 uncultured Bacteroidota bacterium | reverse complement strand
GTCAATCTTTTTCGCCATTTTATCAAGTCGTGGAGCAAAATGCAAAAAACCCCTGCCCGCGACTAAATTATACTCCCAAGTTCCGATTTCTCAACCCCAATAACCTCACGCCTGAGCCACCTTGATTCCATGGTGTAAACCAAAATAGAATCTTCATCCTTATCTATAACTCCCTTCAATTCCATCTTTAGCCTCTCAAACTGAACTTCGCTTAACTCACCCTCAAAAACTGAATTCTGAACCCAATTCAAATACTTCCTCATTACCTTCAAAACCTTATTCACCCGTTTTTCTGCAACATCATATACAATGATATAATACATAAAAGCCTTAATTACCACCAAATTTTAAACCCCTCATATCTCTCCTCACCAAGAATATGCTTCATCAACTTATAGCACTCAAGCCTAATTAAGGTTTTATAACTCACACTCCTACTCAACCTCAAATGCTTAATCGTTGTCTTTAACTTCTCATCAAACTCAGATATAAAAACCTTTCTACCCTTCTCATTTAAATAAGCATAATTTAATTCAATCTCAAAATGCTCTGCTCTTATCTGTTTATGATTTATCATACTAAAAATCAGTCTATCTACAAGCAAAGGCTTAAAAATCTCAACAATGTCAAGCGCAAGCGAAAATCTTCTTGCTATCGATAGCCCTAACCCAGTACCCTCTGGCTTGGTTGTGAAAAACGGTTCAAATATCTTGTCAATCAGCCCCTCAGGAATACCACAACCATTGTCAGATATTTTAATGTGTATAATCTCTGTGCGAGGTCTTGTTTCTATTTTGTCTCTTGTCTTGTTTTGATTAAAGTTCACAGAGATGAAATCAAGCGGAAAATTATCAAGAATGAGATCCTTCGTTATTTCCAATTCTGTCCTAACCTTTATTTCCCCACCCCCTATCAACGGATTGAGATGCATTTATAAGGATATTTATAAACGCCTCCTTCAGACTATTTGCATCAGCATATATCTTGGGCAAGTTTCTATCGTAAAATTTAATTACTTTAATATTTTTCTTCTTGAATTGCCCTAGGCAAAATTCCACACTTAAATCAAGCAAGCTGTTTATATCCGTTAATTCAAATTTAAGCGGGGCTGGACGAGCGAATTGAAGCATCTGGTTAATTACATTTTCAATCCTTTCAATAGAATTCATAGCCACCCCCAAAGATTCCTTGTCCTCATCAGTTAAACCATTTGATTCCCTATGAAGCTGTAAAATCATCTTGATGGAAGTAATTGAATTTTTAATCTCGTGCGCAATAACCGTAGCCATCTCCCCAACCGAGGCAAGTTTTGCTGACCGTATTAACTTTTCGGTCCTCTCACGAACGAGCTCCTCAAGCCTAGTCCTATGCATAATTATCTCCCTCTCATGTTGTGTGAGGGTCTCAGCCATACTATTGAATCGCCTCGCTAAATCTTCTATCTCATCATTGGTTTCTATATTAAGCCTAAAGTCATAATTACCAGAGGAAATTATCTCAGCACCTTTTTGTAAGTTCCTAATCGGCACAGTTATCTGCCTAGCAGCTATTATTGCAAGGATCGTCGAAAGAATCAAAAACAACAAGAGCATAGAGATGAAAAAGGTTGAAAACCTATACACAGGCCTAAAAATTAAACCATTTGGCGCTATTTTAAAAATTACATAATCATTTACTAGGATACTCTGCATTTTAAGTAAAGGTGCAGTGAAGATAATTTGCCCCTTGTAATCAATTAAACCTTCTTCCCTCTTAATAATCTTTTTTGAAACTTCCCCAGGATAATCTACAAACAAGTTATCAGTATCCCTTGAGGCTAAAAGCTTGTTCCAATTTTTCTTTTTTCTGAGTGATAGAGATAATACCCATGATTGTTTACAACGACAACCTCACCAACGCGTGAGTGGGAACTACTTTCAATAACTTTAAAGATCTCGCTGGCGAAAACATTCGCCACAAGTATACCAACAAACTTCCCATCTTTAAATACCTGTACAGCACAGCTGATCACCGGAACGAAGCTCCCGTAATCAGTTATAAGTTCAGCCGGTGTGAAAGCAAGCCTTTGACCACCAAACTGTGCAGTTAAAATTTTATAAAATGTTCCCCTTGTATCTAAGAGTTGATCTTCAGGGACTACCCTATATTCCCCATTTTCCCATTGTATCTTAAAAAGTTCACTTCCAGTTGAATCTAAAAATTTTACACTATAATAAATTCTTTTCGTCTCCATGAAGTCAAGAATCCAGCCAACAACTTCACGCCTTTTATCCCATTTCATTCGGGATAAGTGTTTCTCAATCACATAAATACCTTTCTCCACTTCTTGAATAAAGTTTTCCAAATCAGTTTTCATCATTAAAACATCGTGTCTGATGTTTTCAACCTCTATTTCTCTAAGCATTTGTATGCTAACATAAGCACTGTAGAATTCCACAACTATTAATGGAATAATTGAGAGCCCTACAAATGCTATAAGCAATTTCGTTTGGATGTTAAAAATCAAAAAGGAATCCTAAGCATGCTTAAATGCATTATCCAAATCCTCAATTAAATCGTCAACATCTTCCAGCCCGACGGAAATCCTGATTAAAGAATCAGTGATACCTATCTTTTCTCTCTCCTCCTTTGAAAGATATGCATGTGTCATCGTTGCTGGATGCTCAATTAAAGATTCAACCCCTCCAAGGCTTTCAGCTAATGAAAAGATTTTAAGGTTCCTAAGAAATTTTTTAACTTCTTCCAGTTCTCCATCAATTTCAAAAGAAAGGACACCACCAAATCCTGACATTTGTTTCTTCGCTAACTCATGTTGAGGATGGCTTTCTAACCCGGGGTAATTTACCTTCCTGACCTTAGGATGTGTTTCAAGATATTTTGCTATCTTCATCGCGTTATAATTATGTCTCTCCATCCTAATGGCAAGCGTTTTTATTCCCCTCAGGACAAGATAGCTATCAAATGGGGAAAGTATTGCACCGATTGCATTCTGATTAAATTTCAATCTTGTGTAAATTTCTTGATTTGACAACATTAAGGCACCACCTACGGAATCGCTATGACCATTGATAAATTTCGTCGTGCTATGAACCACTATATCAGCTCCGAGGTTTAAAGGTTTTTGAAAATAAGGAGTGGCAAATGTGTTATCAACTACAACCAAGATGCTCCTTTCTTTAGCAATTTCAGATATCGCCTTTATGTCGCATAACTTCATTAATGGATTTGTTGGGGTTTCAAGCCATATTAATTTTGTGTTCGACCTTATCGCATTTTTTACATTTTCCGGGCAACTTGCATCAACATAGCTAAACTCAATTTTAAAACCTTTAGCAAAGATATCAAATAATCTTCTCGTTCCAGCGTAAAGATCATCAAAAGCCACAACATGATCACCAGAATTTAATAAAGTTAAAGTCAAGATAGCCTCAGCTGCCATCCCAGAAGAAAAAGCTAAACCAAATTCAGCATCTTCCAAAGAAGCAAGCCTTTTCTCTAAAGCATCCCTTGTGGGGTTTCCAGTTCTTGAATATTCATAACCACCCGTTGGTTTATCCAATTCTTTCCTTGCGAAAGTAGAAGAGAGATGAATTGGTATTACGACATCACCTGAGCCACCCTCTTTTAAGTTGGGCTCCTCGCCTATATGTATTGCTTTAGTCTCAAACCTCATGGCAAGTATTATTATTTTTTGTTTTTATTCAATAAAACCTTTTTCCCTCATCCACTGGTCATTGAATATTTTACTTATGTAATTTCTCCCAGTATCTGGTAAAATAACGACGACCACTTTATCTCGAGGTAAATTTTTACTTATTTCCAGCGCAGCATAAACAGCTGCGCCACTTGAACCACCTGCTAATATACCCTCTTCTCTTGCAAGTCTTCGTGCCATAAAAAACGCCTCAGCATCGCTTACTTGAACAATATCATCAATAACTTCAAAATGCATGGTCTTACATAACATATCTTCTCCAATACCCTCAACCATATAAATTTTAGGCTCAGTAAGTTTACCATATTTAAGCCAGTCATGATAAACTGAACCCACAGGATCAACAGCTATAACCTTAATCTCCGGATTTTTCTCCTTAAGAAATTTCCCCACACCTGAAATTGTGCCACCTGTGCCGGCACCAGCAACAAGATAATCAATTTTTCCGCCTGTTTGCTCCCATATCTCAGGTCCCGTTGTCATATAATGTGCTTCAACATTGTCCTCATTATGATACTGATTTACTAAATAAGAATTAGGCGTTTCTTTGACAATTCTTTTCGCCACCTCATAATAGCTTTCGGGCGAATCAGGAGGAACATTTGTAGGGCAAACTATCACTTCAGCGCCAAAAGCTTTCAAAAGATTTATCTTCTCCTGACTCATCTTATCTGGGATCGTAAAAATTGACTTGAATCCCTTAACCGCAGCATACATTGCTAATCCAATTCCAGTATTACCAGATGTGCACTCAACTATCGTTCCACCAGGTTTCAACAATCCTTTTTTTACAGCTTTCTCAACCATATATACCGCTATTCTATCTTTTACACTTCCACCGGGATTCATAAATTCAAGCTTTGCAAGTATTGTAGGGTTCAAACCTTTTGTAACTTTATTTAATTTGACAAGAGGGGTATTACCAACTATATCAAGTATGTTTTCATAATACTTCATGGCTTTATAAAAATTTTAGTTTTAAAGTTCTTAACACAAATAAAACGGCATACATTTTAAAACTTGCAGTAAAAAAGAAAGGTGATGCTCTAATTTCACCAAGAAGATATAGATATTTACCTATGACAAAGAAGGTGACATCGGAAGGTTTTCCCAAAGAAAAGGTTGGAAGCTATGACCCCTACACCTTTAAATAAATTTGGAAGCATTATAATGCGTCAGACCTTTTATTTTTAAATTCACTTTATAAAATAGCAAAATTTTATAACGAAAACAAAATTTATAAAAAAGAACCATCTCTTAATTTCCCATCCACGATATAAACACATCTTGATGCAAATTTAGCGTTTTCAGGATTATGAGTTACCATTATTATAGTCTTGCCATTTTCATTTAACTCTTTAAATATCTGCATTATCTCTTTGCCAGTTGCAGTATCAAGATTACCAGTCGGCTCATCAGCAAGAATTATAGGTGGATCGTTAACAAGTGCACGAGCTATAGCTACCCTTTGCTGTTCCCCACCACTCAACTCATCCGGAAGGCGGTTCATTTTTGAGTCCAACCCAACCTTGCAAAGAATCGTTTCAGCCATATTTAGCTTCTCTTCTTTGCCGTAATCCGTAACTGCAAGAGGAAGCATGACATTTTCAAGCACAGTAAGATATGGAATAAGATAAAAAGATTGAAACACAAAACCAATATATTCACGCCTGAAATCAGCAATCTTCTCGGATGATAAAGTATAAATATCTATCTCATCAACAATAACTTTTCCACTCGTAGGATGATTTAAACCACCCAACATTGTCAAAAGTGTGCTCTTTCCAGATCCAGATGGTCCCATTATGGCAAGAAATTCACCATATTCTACACTTAAATTAACTTCTTTTATCGCCTGAACTGTTTCATCACCTATCTTGTAATACTTTGTCAATTCATATGCCTTTATTAACTCCATATACTTTTCTGTTAAACTTTATTTTGAAAAATCATAGCATCCTCAAAGCAAGAACAGGATCAAGTCTTGATGCCTTATACGCTGGATATATCCCCGCTAAAGTTCCCACAGCTACTGAAAGCAAAACTGAGAAAAGCATAAATCCTATATCAGGATTATTATGATGATGAACCACCACTTCAATTTCACCAATTATCATCGGCAAAACCAACCGCGATATTAAATAACCAACTAAATATCCAATTACACCAGAAATAAAGCTTATAATGAAAACCTCTGTCAAAATAATCTTCATTATATGCGTTTGCTTAAACCCTACCGCTCTAAATATCCCTATTTCCCTTGTTCTTTCATTGACCGAAGCAGTTATATTCGTAAATACTATAAGGCCTGCAATGATAATCATCACCGCTGAAATCCCAAATGAAAACTTATTAAATCTATCAAGCATATGCATCCTTGATTCCACCACCTGCCTTATCGCCGTAACCTTCGCATTAGGTAAAACTTCTGAAGTCTGCTTGACTATTTCTTCTATAGGACAGTCATAACACAAAGCAGATACCTCAATAATGCTTATTGCATCAGGTTTATTCATAAGATTTTGAACCATGTCAAGTTCAGCAAAGATCATTGCATCATCTTGTGAACCTGTCTCACGCAGTATCTCAACAACGGTGAATTCATTGTTACCAAGCTTAAGCCTATCTCCTATGTTTAAGTTAAATTCCTTTGCAATCTCACTTCCAACAATAATATCGCTTGATTTTGTCGGCTTTTCACCAATTATTCGCCACCATTTTTTCAACTTTATCTCATCATTAAATCTAACCCCAGCAATTATCACATCTTTATTAACAATTTTATTTTCAAATGTTTCACCTGTAGTCTTTTCTACTTTCACCACCTTTATAACCCCGAAAAGTTTTGGTGCAACTGTGCTTATATTATCGCGGTTTTTTATTGTATATATTTTTTGCAAATCTGACTCAGTTATCTCTTTTCTCTCATACATAACTCCGGATATTTCCATCCCACCATATGAAAGAAGTAAACTATCAGAGCGCGGAGTTATAATGATATTTGCCCCAAATTCATCAATTTTTCTTGCGAGATCAGAACTCATCATGTTAGATATCCTTATAAGTGAAACGACGGTTGAAACTGCTATGACAAGCCCAAGTGCGAGAAAAAATATCTTTATCTTTCTCCTTTTGAGATTATTTATGGCGATATTGTGTAGACGCATATCCCAGAAATATTTTTATTTATATTCTCCTTTTCCAATTTGCTACGATTTTCTCATCAATTTGAATTTCATTTCCAACGACAATGCTTGGCACAGGATCAGGGGGATATTCTTGACAAGCTCCACTTACGCCAAACAAATTTTTAAGCTCCCACCTTGTTCCACACGCATTGCAGACCATATCTTCATTTTCAATGTGAAATCTTTCCGAATTACAGGGTTCACACATGCTTATTGCAGTGACAATTCTACCATCAGGAGATATGTATGCAAGAAGAGGAACTTTAAAATAACCTTTTTCATACTTGAAGCCAACAAGCCTTTTTTCAATAACTATATCAAGCGGAATTATTATCTTGCCATCTCTAACTTGTGCTTTTATATCATACATCCCAAGCGTGGCATCACCATAATTGATCCCAGATGTCACAACTGGTTGGTTCTCTATTATTGGATTTGACTTTGAGGGGAGAGATTTTATCAACATAATTACCAAAATTGCCACGCTACCTCCAACTATGCCAAATTTTGTAAGCTTTGAAGTGAAGCCTGCTTCCCTTTTAGCGAGTATTTTTTCTCTTTTACTCTGAAATACCGACCTTTCTACCACAGGTGATGACACGCGCGTTTTATCAACCCTTCTCAATTCAGAAACTTTATACCCACAATTTGAGCAAAAATCTGCCTCTTGTTTAACTTTGCTCCCGCAATTAGGACAAAAATTTACCATCATAGTTCCTCCATACCTTTTGTTTTAGTTTAGTTTCAAATCAAGTTTCAAACCATATTTACCTTGATATTCAGGTTTAAGGTGACCATACCTTTCATTGACGAGAACTATAACATCATCAACTGATTTGCCCCGCATAAGCATATCCTTGATAAAGTTTCTTTGTTGAATCGCGCTGTTGCAATCACATTTTTCAAGTGGTAATTCATTACACGCTCCACATCCACAAGCAAATTTTGATGCAATTTCATAAATTTTGGATTCAACCTCTGGAGGGACTTTAATCTCAACTTGGGTCGGTTTCGCTTGTTTTTTTGTGCTTTGGCGGGTGGCATAAAAGTAAATAAACACAACGAAAACAGCAAATATAATCGCACCATAAAAAATTGCCTTTGTGACAGCGTCATTTTTGATATTTTGATTTTTTCTCTCTATTCGTTTTACTTTTTGGATTTTTTGTTCATGCAAAATTTTTACAATCGCTGGTTTGATCTCCTCACCACATATTGAACAGAAGTTATCCTCAGGGTCAAGCCTTGAACCACAGTTACTACAGAAGTTATATGTCATTTTAATTTCAGAACCACAATTATAACAGAATTTTGCTCCAGGCGGTGCTTCAGCTCCACATTTTTGGCATTTCATTTTAAAATTGAGGTTTTATTTTTAATTACTCAATTATTTCTCCCCTTACATATCGCTTTATTATCCACCAAAATCCCATTGGCATTCCACTATTAAACCAATTTTTAAAGCTACAAAACTTTAACAAAGGATGAGCTAAATTTTGACTTGCAACTTTCCGAACAAAAGTAATATACCCTGCCTTGATATTCGGTTTTATGCTTTGCTGTAGCCTCATCAATTTCCATACCGCAAACCGGATCTTTAACCATTTTAAAAGCTCCACTTAATTTTTAGTTTAAATTAACCATGCGCAAGGATACCACCATAAAAACCAGTAATGAGCACAAGAATTAAAGCAATCACTCCAACAAGCCATGCAAATTTTTTCAAATTCTTAACATTTAAAAATAAAAACCAAACCCATATTGAAATCATAGTCGCTATCCCAAGACTCTCATGTGTTTCAACCACCCACTCCTTTGATGTATTTTCAAATGCCAATTCCTGCGAAACGCCCGTCAAATAAGCCGAAATGGCAAACAACCCAGCAAGAAAAACAAGTAAATTAACCGCCTTTGAAAATTCATTCCATTTAAATCCGAGAAGAGTTAATATAAATCCTGCAACGACGAAAGCAATCGGAAAATGGACAATCTTGTTATGAACATGTTCAAAAATTTGCTCACCAATTTTAATTTCATATCGCTGTTCAACTTTTGAAAGCGTGTCACTCCTTGTTGCTTTCAATGTATCTTTATTTTCATGTTTTTCCTTTCCATGAGCGAAAATCACACCTGAAATTATGATCGCTAAAATAAACAGATGAAAAACAGCTTTCATTTTAAATTTCTCCAACTTTATTTTATAATCATCGTTTTATGCTTCTTTAACTATAATTATCTTCTTGTCTCTTAACACAACCCTATATGGCTCAAGTGGCCTCGGTGGTGGTCCAGCTACATTAATCCCATTCAAATCATAATGTCCATTATGACATGCACACCATATATGTTTTAGATCTTCCCTATACTGAACTATGCAAGCAAGATGAGTGCAAATAGCACTAAAGGCCCTATACTCACCCGATGGCGTCCGAATTAATATAACAGGTTCATTCCCAAAACGAACAATAGTGCCTGAATTTGGTTTGAGCAAATCCATTGGCCCAGCTTCAATCCTTGATACCTTTGATTCAGCCATCCTCGGCGGAACAACATATCTGACAACCGGATATAAAACAGAAACAAGCCACGATATAAACCCAAGTTGAAGAAGTTTATCAATAAACGATCTACGATTAATTTTTCCAGACATTATTGATCACCTCCTTTTAAAAGTGCTTTATTATTTTTCTTCTTTTTCCTCACCTTTGACATACTTTTCCGGCTCCCTATCAAAGCTCATTTTACAATGCTCTGAACAGAAATAGTAAATTTTCCCTTGATATTCGCTTTTCGCTGATGCTTTAGTTTCATCAATTTCCATACCACAGACAGGATCTTTAACCATGGCTTTACCTAAATTTAATTTTTTAAACCCCCGGGCGATGAAATCAGCCCGGGGCACCTTAAAGAACAAATTCTTTAATGCATATGCTCTTCGTGCTTATGTTCCCCCTTATTCATCTCTTTCTTTTCCATCATCCTTTTCATCATCTTCATCATATTTTTGCTCCCCATCATCATCTCGCACATATTTTCAGCCATAGCAGTATCTTTTTCAGCGTAATCCATAAGATGCTCCATCACCATGTCCCTCGCATGTTCATTCGCCATAACTTTGTCCAAAAATTTCATCATAAGCTCATGATTGCTCACGATGTAATTTAGAACTTCATCAGCTGTCTTCAGGTCCTTAAAAATTTCCTCTGCTTTTTTCTGCTGTGAAAAGGTTAAGTTTACCGTAAGAATTGCGCCGAAGAAGATCGCGAGAATAATTTTGCTCTTCATGTCAATTTGTTAATTTTGTTTTTAATTTTTGTTTAAAAGAAAAATTTTACAGCCATCATGATTATCATAATCGCAATGCCAACAGCCCCGTACATCATAGCACCGTGCATATCTATCATTGACCTCAAAAAACTTTTTTGCTTTGGGAGCTCAACCTCAAAGACAATTTCTTTTTCCACACCAGTTTGCTCATCAACTAACTTTACAGTTAAATCATAACTCCCAGGACGAGATAACTTCTCCCTCACAAAATACTTGCCTGGCTTTGCCATTTCAAACTCCCTCATTATTGAAATTTCATCCTTATCATCAAGTGGATGTGAATAGTTTACATTTAGAAAAACTTTAATACTTTCAGCTGGATTATGTGTTTCCATATCTTGGGTTTCAACCCTTATTTCAAATTCCTTATCAAGTTTAATCTTTGGCAAATAAATTTTAGCATGAAAATTCTCAAACATAACCTCCTTGACCCGTCCAGCATCTTGCGGTGTAAAACTGTGCTGATGCTGGGCTTGTGTCAAGGTGAAGGAAAACGTAAAAAGAAGCAAAAATATAATTTTCTCGCTCATTTTTTTTTATTTACTCTGTTTTAATTTCCTTTCTCAAACTTATACTTCTCCACACAAGATAAATTGCCGGGTAAACGATAAGCTCAAGGATAAAGCTTGTCACAATGCCACCGACCATTGGCGCTGCGATTCTTTTCATCACATCTGCCCCTGTCCCATGACTCCACATTATCGGCAAAAGTCCAGCAATTATTGCCGAAACCGTCATCGCTTTAGGTCTGACTCTTTTTACAGCACCGTGATAAATCGCTTCCTTTAAGTCATCAATTGTCTTTAACATTCCCTTTCTCTTCCACTCTTCATAAGCAAGGTCAAGGTAAAGAAGCATTACAACACCTGTCTCAGCATCAAGTCCAGCAAGAGCTATCATCCCAACCCATACAGCAACGCTCATGTTATATCCAAGTATGTAAAGTAGCCATATTGCCCCAACAAGAGAAAATGGAACAGCAAGAAAAACAATGATCACCTTCAAGACAGATCTTGTGTTAAGGTAAATTATCACAAAAATTATAAGCAATGTCGCAGGGATTATATAGTAAAGCTTTTGCTTCGCCCTTTCCATATACTCAAATTGACCGCTCCAAGTTATCGTGTATCCGGGTGGAAGTTTGATGTTCTCTTTTACAGCTTGCTGTGCCATCTTAACATAAGTTCCAACATCATAATCTCGGAAATCAACATAAATCCAGACATTAGGTCTTGTATCTTCACTTCGTATTACCATTGGACCTTTTTTAATCTCAATTTCAGCAAGCTGTCCAAGCGGAACCTGTGCCCCAGTTGGCGTTGGAATAAGAACTCGCTTTAAATTTTCAATATTATCTCTTAACTCTCTCGGATATCGTATGCTCACAGGATATCTTTCAAGACCTTCAACCGTGGTTGTAACTTCCATTCCACCAATTGCAGTCATTATAACATCTTGAACATCACCAACAGTTAAACCATATCTCGCGCATTCTTCTCTTTTGATTTTAAAGTCAACATAATTCCCACCAAGAATTCTTTCAGAATAAGCTGAAACTGTGCCAGGGACTTGTCTTATAACAGTTTCAATTTGTTTTCCAATTTCTTCAAGTGTTTTCAAGTCAGGACCTGCAACCTTTATCCCTACTGGAGTCCTGATACCTGTTGAAAGCATATCAACTCTCGTTTTTATAGGCATGGTCCAAGCATTTGACAATCCTGGAATTTGAAGTGCTTTATCCATTTCCCTTATCAATTTCTCTGGGGTTATCCCAGGTCGCCATTCCTTCTCAGGCTTAAGCATTATGGTTGTTTCAATCATATCAAGACCTGCAGGGTCAGTTGCCGTCTCAGCTCTTCCAATTTTACCGAAAACATGATGAACCTCTGGGAATTGCTTTATGATTTTATCTATCTGTTGTAAAATCTCTCTCGCTTTTGTAATAGAAATACCAGGCAAAGTCGTTGGCATGTAAAGAAGATCACCTTCCCACAATGGAGGCATAAATTCAGAACCAATTTTTGAATATGGAATATAAGTCAAACCTAAAATTGCGACCGTGCCAGCGATAACAAGCCACTTAAACCTTAAAGCAAGATGTAAAACAGGGTGATAAATTTTCATCAAAAATCTGTTAATTGGATTCTTCTCCTCTGGCGGTATCTTTCCTCGGATGAAATATCCCATCAAAATTGGAACAATTGTGATTGAAAGAAGTGCTGCTGCAGCCATGGAATATGTCTTGGTATATGCCAGTGGCTTGAAAAGCCTTCCCTCTTGTGCCTCAAGCGCAAATACTGGAAGAAATGAGACAGTGATGACAAGCAACGAATAAAAAAGCGATGGTCCAACTTCTTTTGAAGCGTCAAGAATTATCTTCCAGTGGTCTTTTTTGCCTGCATCATATTCAAGATGCTTATGCGCATTCTCAATCATAATTATCGCCGCATCAACCATCGCCCCAATTGCCACTGCAATTCCACCAAGAGACATTATATTTGCATTTATCCCTTGAATCTTCATTATGATGAATGAGATCAAAATTGCCGTTGGAAGCGTAAAAATAGCAACTAAACCACTCGTCAAATGAAATAGAAACAACAAACAAACAAGCGCAACAATTATTGACTCCTCAATAAGCTTTTCCCTCAATGTAGCAATTGATCTTTTGATCAAGGTAGATCTATCATATACAGTTACAATTTTAACATCATCAGGAAGTCCAGATTTTAATTCCTCAAGCTTCTTTTTAACACCATCAATAACTTCTAATGCATTTTCACCATGCCTCATCACTATTATTTCACCGACAACTTCACCTTCGCCATTTAACTCCGCAAGCCCTCTTCTCATCATCGGTTCAACTGAAACAGTAGATATGTCCCCAAGATAAATTGGTGTCCCACCGCCAAAAATTCTATTTTGTGCGGTTTCTCTGGCAGATGGCATCGCCTCCATATTTGCACTTCCCATGCTCATCCCAGATGTTTCGCTCATAGTTGGCATTTGTGTCATTGCCATCTTCGTAGAAGCTTTGCTCACCCCAACTGGAATTTTCCTTATATCCTCAAGCGTCTTTATGTATCCAAGCCCACGAATCATATACTCCATCTCGCCCATCTCTATCACTTCACCACCGACATCATTATTACTTCGTTTTATTGCCATCTCAACCTGACTTAATGGAATGTTATATGCAAGAAGCTTATTAGGCTCAATCGTTATACGATAGTTCCTTACATATCCACCTATACTTGCAACCTCAGCTACACCTTCAACACTTGTCAACGCATATCTTAAATACCAATCTTGAATTGAACGGAGCTCACTTAAATCTCTTTTACCCGATACAAGCGCATACATGTAAACCCAGCCCACGCCCGTTGCATCTGGACCAAGAGCTGGAACAACACCTTTCGGAAGTTTATTCATAGCATAATTTAGGTATTCAAGAACCCTGCTCCTTGCCCAGTAAAGGTCAGTCCCATCTTCAAAAATTACATAGACAAGCGAAAAACCAAAGAACGAATAACCACGAACAACTTTTGACTTCGGAACTGAAACCATCGCCGTGGTAAGTGGATAGGTAATCTGCTGTTCAACTATTTCAGGAGATTGCCCCGGATATTGTGTGTAAATTATAACTTGGACATCGCTTAAATCTGGTATAGCGTCAATTGGGATAGTTTGAATTGAATAAATTCCAGCAATGATAGCAAACAAAACCGTAAGTATAACAAGGAACTTATTATTTACAGACCATTCAATTATTTTTTGAAGCATAGGGAAATTTTTTCTCGTTTATTTTTAAATCACTTTTTTAAATACTTTTCTGGATTCTTCTTGAACTTCTCCATATCAGACCTCATACAGAAGTAATACTTCTTCCCATTGTAGACATACGAAAGCTCCTCATTTGACTCTATCTCCATACCGCAGACAGGGTCAATAACTTTACTGATACTTTCAGGCTTTGATTCACTTTCCTTTACCCCATGTTTATGTTCAGTTTCGTGAGATTTATGTTCTTGAATGTCCTGCTTTTTATGCTCCTTGTGTTGTTCGTGTTTATGTTCATCCACTCCTGACTTTACATCCTTTGGCTTAACTTCATCATGTTTATGCTCTTGCGTCTCTGGAACCATAGAGCCACCATGCTGATGTGTTAACCCAGCAAGTGCAGCTTTGAGATTGCTTTCGGAATCTATAAGGAAGTGCGATGAAGTGACTATATTCTGATTCTCATGCAAACCCTCAAGCACTTGATAATAACCATCCGCGAGAACACCAAGCTTAACACCCACAGATTTAAATCTTCCACCGCCAAGCGCGACAACTACAATATCACGCTTTCCAGTCCTTATCACCGATTGTTCAGGAACGACAAGCGCATCAATTGCAACTTTAGACTTAATGTTTACATTGACATACATATCTGGCTTCAATAAATAGCCAGGGTTTTCAAATTCAAGTCGCACCTTAATAGTTCTGGTTTCAGCTTGGAGAAATGGATAAATATAAGTGACTTTTCCCCTAAGGATTTTTCCGGGGATGTAAGAAATCTCAACCTCAGCATCTTCACCAACCCTCACCCATGGCAATTCATATTCATAAATATCTGCATATACCCAGACTGTTGATAAATCAGCGATCCTCATTAAAGTCATCCCTTGTCCAATTTTCATCCCAAGAAAGACATTTTTTTCGACCACAACACCATCAACTGGGGAATAAAGTATTAATGTCTTGCGAACCTGCCTTGTGTTTTCAAGCTCTTTTATTTGTTCTTCAGTTATATCCCAATAAAGAAGCCTTTTCCTTGCGCTTTCAACAAGCTGATTTGCGCCTTCAATTATATTTTGGTCTTTGCTATTTGAAACGCTCTTTCTATAGTTTATCGCTTGAAGATATTCCTCCTGCGCTGTCACAAGCTCAGGACTATAAATTTCAAACAACGGTTCACCTTTGCGAACAAATTTACCCGTGTAATCAACATAAAGTCTTTCTATCCATCCAGAAATTTTAGTTGTTATGACTGCTATTTTCGTCTCATTATAATCAACTCTTCCGACCGTTCTTATCGTCTTTGTCAGTCTCATTCTTTTAACAGGCTCAATTTTAACGCCGATGTTTTGAACTATCGCTGGGTCAATTCTCACAACACCTTCTTCACTTTCCTTCTCCCCTTCATAAACGGGAACAAGGTCCATCCCGCAATCTGGCGCTTTACCAGGTTTATCGCTTGTAATCCATGGATGCATAGGATCTTTATAGTAAAGAATTTTTCGCTCCGCTTTTACATTACTCTGTGAATTTTTACTCGGATCAATGGACCAACTATTAGACATCCTCGCAAGGAAATATCCCGCAAGAAGTGAAATAAGCGAAGTCAATGCGATTATTACGATAACTCTTTTTTTCATCTCAAGAAGCGCATATTTAGTTTTTAAAATAATTTTGTGCCCGTGAGCATTTCAATCTCAGCAAGCTTTGAATGATAATTGGCAAAAACTTTTTCATATTGAATTTGATAATTGTAAAGTGACATGAAATTATCCACAAGCGTCATAAAATCAATTTTCCCAACTTGATAACCTACAAGCCCAATGTTTAAATTTTGCGTCGCCTGCGGTATCAAGCCATTTTTGTAAAGGTCAATCAACTTGAGATTTTTCTCAATGTCATTTAAAGTCTCCTGAATCATCTTTGAAATCTCATTCTTCATCGCCAAAAGCTTTGACTCAGATTGCGACACAGCTATGGCTGCCTCTTGAATCTTCAAATTTTGTTTCCTCCAGAAAAAGATAGGAAGGTTCATCCCAACCGAAAAACTTAACATATCAAGTGCCTTCATACCGGAAGGGTCAATCGCAGAACGCTGACCATAAGAAAATTTAATTTCAAAATCAGGAATTAACTCTTTCTTCGCCAACCGATTCATAACCCTTTCCCTCTCAACCATGTCCTTCATCGCAATTATCATCGGATTATTTTCATAAGCAATTTTCTCAAGTTCATCATAACTTTTCGTAAACTCAACAAACTTGATCTCCTCTGGCACATAAACCGAATCATATGGCTTCCTATAAAGCAAGGCATTGAAGCGAGCTATCATATCTTTTCTTTCGGTCTCCATTCTAATTAATTCATCTGTCATTTTTGAAAGCTCAACTTGGGCTTTCAAAACATCTTGCTGAATTCCTTGCCCCGTTGCAAATCGCGTTGAAGTTATCTTGACAAAATCTCTCAAAAGGTCAATCGCTCTTCTCGTGATGTCAATTGCTTTCGTCATGTAGTAAATCTCAAAATAAAGCATCTTAACATTTGCTATAAGTTCAAGTCTCTTCGCTTCGTAAATTTGCTTTGCTATCCCATAATCCTTTTCAGCCATCCTCCCCATAAGAGAATATTTCTCTGGATACATCAGCATCTGCGAAATACCAACTTCTTTCATCGTCATCATATCAGTTGTAAAGCTTAAATTTGTCGGTAGGTTCACTACACCAAGCATCAACATCAGGTCAGACGGTGTGCTCACCTGTTTAATTCTTTTCTCAACCGCTTCAGCCTGCAACTTGTAAGCCTTAAGCTCTGGGTTATTCTCCAATGCTATTTTGATATACTCCTCAAGCGTTTGTGTAAAAGTCAAAGACGAAAATAGACAAATCAAGATAAAAAGGTTCATAACCTTCATAAGCAAAATCACAATTTAATTTGAAAATTAGTTCAACTTAACAAGTATAGATGCCCAGTGAGAAAATGCCCCAGCTCAGATCAAAAGCGAGGAATTTAAGATTGGAATCTCAAATTTAAGCGGTGGGGAAAATTCAAGGGGTGAAAATCTCGGTATGAGTGTAATTTGCGGATAAATTACAGCGGTTTTTAAATTTACCTGAAACGAGATTAACTTAGATGCCTCATCTTTAAAATTTGTGAAATCTTGGACTCTATCCTTTTCAAATTTCTTAGCAGAGCAACAAACCATTTTCTCAGAAGATAAATAAGCTCCACCTTCGCTTACCTCACCCAAGCAAGCACACTGAATAGAGGAAATAGAACGCCCCATCATTTTGCAAGATGATACAACACTTGCAAACTGAATCGTCCCAAGCGTGAATATAATTAGCGTCAATGTGTTAATAAAACTTCTCATATCTCACAATTAAAGTTTAAAATTCCAAAAGTAAATAACATAAAATAACTTAAATTAAGTTCCATATCAGGTATACGATTCGCTTTCGCTTGGAAATTTGCCATTTTTGACATCGGAGATGTAATTTTTAAACGCTTCTTTTATAACTTTTGCGACTTCGGCATATCTTCTTACGAATTTCGGCTTAAATTCCTCAAAAAGCCCAAGCATATCGTAAACCACAAGAACCTGCCCATCGCAGAAAGGTCCAGCCCCAATTCCAATTGTTGGGATTAATATAGAGTCCGTTATCTTTTTTGCGAGTTCGGCGGGGATTTTTTCAAGAACTATGGCAAATGCACCAGCTGATTCAAGCGCCTTCGCATCATTTAAAATTTTTTCTGCTTCATCTTCTGAAGCTCCCCTCAAGTCATATCCACCAAATTTGTGGATGCTTTGGGGTGTCAAGCCAAGATGACCCATCACTGGAATACCTACGCTTGTCAATTTTTGAACTACACCCAAAATTTCACTACCCCCCTCAAGCTTTACACCTTCAGCACAGGTTTCTTTTAAAACCCTCCCGCAATTTCTAACAGCCTCCTCAACGCTCACTTGATACGAAAGAAAAGGCATGTCAACCACAACCATCGCTCTTTTAACACCTCTGCAAACAGCTTTCGTATGATAAATCATATCTTCAACAGTGACAGGCAAAGTAGTCTCATGCCCCTGAAAAACATTTCCAAGCGAATCACCAACAAGTATGACATCTATCCCAGATTCGTCAAGCAATTTAGCGATCAAAAAATCATAAGCAGTAAGCATAGCGATTTTTTCACCCCGTTTTTTCATCTCAAGCAATGTTTTTGTCGTCACTTTCTTCATAGATGATTCAAGCTAAATTTTTCAATTTCAAATTCAGCATTCTGCAAATTTTTATCCTCAAACTCAACCCCAAATTCAATCTCAAATCCTTTCTTTAAAACTTCGGCAACTTCTTCAAATGAAACCTCACGACCAAAAATTTCATTCAAACAAATAGTCTTATTTTCAATTTCATCTTTCATCTTCTGAATCAAATCAGCCGAATCAACATTTAAAAATTCAGGCAACTTTTTATGAAATTCGCCAATTAAAATTGAACCATGTTGCAAAACCACATCCCCATATCTTCTCTGAGCACTTCCGACAAGTTTTCTCCCACGAAATTGCACTTCATACTTTGCAGAGCTTGCAAAGCACGATATTGAACTAAAATCACCATATAATTTGCGAAAATCAGGTTGAGTTTGGGAAAGCTCAAGATTTATACCAAGCAAATTTAAACCACTAACTATAGCGTGACTTATCAAATTATAAATTTCAATTACACTCTTTCCACCTGCCCTCATCACAATAGAATATGTTAATTCCTCAGCATGTAGGACAGCTCTACCACCAGTAGGTCTTCGGACAAAACCAAGCCCGGATTCTTTTATTTTTCTCACATCAAAAACTTTCTCATCTTGATTGTATCCAATTGAAATAGTATAAGGTCTCCAGCCATAAACTCTTAAAACTGACCTTGCCTCACCAGTTGAAAGCAAAAGTGCAAGTTTTACATCAAGGTTCATATTAAAATCGCCATCCTTATATCCAGTATTTAAAAAGAACCACTTCTCACTCATAAGGACCTCTTATTATCCCACGTTGACTTGACTCTATAAAGTTTATTATGTTTTGAATTTCAGGCGTTGGTTCAAATTCTTCTTTTAATTTCTTCACCGCATCTGAGACCGTGAGGTTTGATTGATATATTACTCTGTAAGCTGATCTTATCTTTTCAATTGTTTCCTTTGGGAAATTTCTTCTTCTCAAGCCGACAATGTTAAGCCCTTCAAACCTAAGCGGTTCTCTTGCAGCCATTATGTAAGGTGGGATATCCTTCGGGACGCGCCATCCGCCACCGACAATTGAATGCTGACCAATCCTCACAAACTGGTGAACTGGAACAAGCCCACCTATGACGACATAATCTTCAACCACAACATGTCCACCCAAATTTACGGCATTTGCCATTATGACATTGTTCCCAATTACGCAATCGTGCGCTACATGAACATATGCCATCAAAAGACAATCACTCCCAATCACCGTCCTACCAGAATGAGAAGTTCCCCTGTTCAAAGTGCAAAATTCACGAATTATGGTATTATCCCCAATTTCAAGCGTCGTCTCCTCACCCTTGAATTTCAAATCTTGAGGTATTGAACCAACAGATGCGCCATGAAAAATTTTACAATTCTTACCTATCCTTGTCCCGCGACCAATGAAAACATTTGAACCGATGACGGTCCCATCGCCAATTATGACATTATCCTCAATAACAGTAAAAGGTCCAATTTTTACATCCTCCCCGATTTGAGCTTCAGGGCTGACTACAGCTCGTGGGTCAATGAATGTGCTCATGCTTCTTTCTCTGTTGATTGTTCAACTAATTGTTCTGGCTTTGTGACTATAGCTGCCATCATTTCCGCCTCAGCAACAATTTTACCATCAACATAAGCCCGTCCATACATAGTGCAATATCTGCTTCTTCTATCAACCATCTCAACTTCGTAAATGAGCGTATCACCCGGGAAAACAGGTCTCCTAAATTTTGCATTTTTAATCGCCATAAAATAAACATACCTATTTTCCATTGACTCTTCGCCATTCAAAAGCAAAATCCCACCAGTTTGAGCCATCCCTTCAATTATCAAAACGCCGGGCATTATCGGATGTCCCGGAAAATGCCCTTGAAAGAAAAATTCGTTCCCTGTGACATTCTTAACGCCTACTATCTTCTCTCCCATTTTGAAGTCAACAATTTTATCAATGAAAAGAAATGGATACCTATGCGGTAAAATCCTTTGAATTGCATTTATGTCAAAAACGACGCCCTCCTTCTTCTCAAATTGATATTTCTTAACGAGTTTTTTCTGCAGGTAAAGTTTCCTTATCTTCTTAACAAACTCAATATTGCTAGCATGCCCTGGCCTTGCTGCAAGAATTTGAGCTTTCATCGGAGCCCCAACAAGAGCAAGGTCGCCAAGCAAATCAAGAAGTTTATGCCTTGCAGGCTCATTCTTAAAACGCAACGGCTTATTATTTAAAATTCCATTATCACCCAGAAAAACAACTTCGTTTAAACCAAACTTTTTAGCCAACCTGTCTATCTCTTCCTGAGAAAGTTCTCTGTCAACAATTACAATTGCATTATCAAGATTACCACCACGAATTAAACCTTGCTCATAAAGCATCTCAACCTCGTGAAGAAAACAAAATGTTCTAGCTGGAGCAAATTCAGTGACAAACTCCTTTTCAAGTGAAAATAACCCAGTGTGCTGACTTCCAAGCGCTGGATTCTTATAATCAATCATTATCGTTATCCTGAAATCATCAAGAGGCAAAGCCGCTATGTCAACTCCTTTGCTTTCATCGGAATATAAAATTGCTTGATCTATTATAAGGTAATCCTTTGGCTCATCTTGTTTTTCAATTCCAGCTTCAAGAAGAGCATCAACAAACAGTTTAGCGCTTCCATCCCCAACAGGTGGTTCAATTGAATCAAGCTCAACCAAGATATTGTCAATTTGAAGCCCAGCAATTGCTGCAAGAACATGCTCAACAGTGTGAACTTTGACATCACCTATTCCAAGCGTCGTCCCACGACTTACATCAACGACATATTCAACTAAAGCAGGTATTTCAGGCGCACCACCAAGGTCAACCCGCTTAAATCTTATACCATAATTTGGTGGCGCGGGCTTAAAAGTAATTGTGCATCTTTCTCCCGTGTGTAAACCAACGCCAGATAAAGACACAGGCTTTTTTATCGTTTGCTGTTGAACAAGCATATCCTAAATCCTCCCAAATTTTTATTTTCAACTAATTACTTAAAAAACGCAAACAAAATACCCAAAATCGCACCTATCTGACCAATCCAAAATATAAACATCCACTTTATTAAATTCGCTTGAGCCTCTGAAATCTTTTTGTCCAACTCTGTTAACTTGCCCTCCAATTTCGCTACTTCAACCATTATCCGCTCATTTATTTTGGCAACCTCAATTGTTATTCGCTCGTTTATCTTTTCAACCTCAGTCGTTATTCGCTTATTCGTTTTTGACGCTTCTTCAGTCAGTCTCCTTTCAAATTTTTCAGCTGAAAGATCAATTACATCACCCTTCGTTTTATCACTCACTTTTTATCACTCACTTTGTTCAGCAATTCAATTAGAGCATCCACGCCATCTTCGCCAAGCTTCTCTCTCAAAACTTTTGGAATCGCAATTAATTGCATGACAAAAATAATTTTAATTTTTAATCAATCTCTCAATCTTGCTCTTCAACTCATAAAATTCTTTTATTAGCCCAGGAAGCTGTCTTATCGCTCCTTCAATTCTTAAAGCGACTGAATGTTCTCTTGCCGGATAGCCAAAATAAACTTTCCCAGGTTCAGTTATTGATTTTGAAACGCCAGATTGAGCCGCTATCGTCGTCCTGTCAGCAATCTCAATATGCCCAACTATACCAACTTGACCAGCAAAAACACAATTTTTACCCACTTTCGTGCTCCCAGCTATACCCGTTTGAGCTGCTATCACCGTATTCTCACCAATTACAACATTATGGGCAATTTGAATCAAATTATCAAGCTTAGCACCTCGCTTTATCCGCGTCTCCCCAAGCGTCGCTCTATCTATTGAACAATTTGAACCAATTTCAACATCATCTTCAATCACAACTATTCCAACCTGTGGAATTTTTTCATAACTTCCATCAGGTCTTGGCACAAAACCAAAACCATCACTACCTATCACAGTCCCAGAATGAATTATCACCCTGTTCCCAATTTTACATCCATGATAAATAGTCACATTCGGATAAATTAAAACATCAGACCCAATTTCAACATCATCGCCAATGACAACCCCCGGCATTATCACAGTGTTATCACCAATCTTAACTCTCTCACCGATGACAGCGTTAGCTCCAATTCTGACATTTTCTCCAAGCGATGCGCTTTCAGCAACAACAGCGCTCGGATGAATTCCCAGCGGTAAAAGCTCAACAGGTGGATTTAAAAGTTTTAAAACCTTAACAAACGCATAATAAGGGTCATCGGAAAAAAGAAGAGATAAATCGTCCCTTCTACGGCTAAAACTTTTAGAAACTATCACAGCTGAAGCTCTTGTCGTATCAAAAAATTTTTCATACTTTGGATTTGCAATAAAAGTTATATCACCCTCAACCGCGCTTTGAATTTCAGAAACTCGTCTTATTTCAACATCGCCATCACCTATCAATTCACAGTTTAAAACTTTCGCTATCTCGGACAACTTCATAAAATAAATTTACTTAATTTGCAAAAGTTTATTCAAAACCTTTTGCGTCAAGTCATACTTCTCATTCGCATAAAGCAATAAAATTTCCCCACTTTTATCAAAAACAAAATCAAAACCTTCTTCAATTGCAACTTCCTTAATAGCGTTAAAAATTTTATCTTGTATCGGTTTTATGAGTTCATCCTGCCTATGATAAAGCTCACCATCAGGACCGAACTTTTGCATTTGAAAATCAGCTATCTTTCTATCAAGCTCAGAAAGCTCCCTTTCCATCTGAGCTCTTGCTTCATCCGTAAGTATAAGTTTTCGCCTTTCATATTCATCATATTTTGATTTCCACTCATCCTTCATCTTTTGAAGTTCAACCTGCCACTGCTGGATAAGGGCTTCAACCTTCCTTTGAGCTTCTTGCGCTTCGGGAAGTTGCTTCATTATCGTCTCAGAATCAACATAACCTACTTTAATCTGTGAGGACAACGAAACCGTGGTTATTAAAATGAGAAATATAAACTTCTTCATTTAGACTTTGCACCTCTTGTTAACTTGTCAAGAACTTTAAAAGTTATATCAAACTGTTTATCAGCGTAAAGCAATATGACATCACCAGCTTTATCAAAAACAAAATTTAGCTTTTCTTCTCTTGCAACATCCTCAATCGCATCAATAATTTTGTCCCTCAATGGCTTCAACCTCTTATCCCTCTCCTGCTCAAATTCACCTTGAGGTCCAAGTTTCTGATTCCTGTATTCGTAAATTTTCTGCTCAAGTTCAAGTATTTCCCTTTGCATTTGTTCTTTAGCTTGCGGATTCAACATCGCTTCTTTCTTTTGATACTCGTCAATCTTACTTTGATATGTTTTGACCATCTGATCAAGTTCAGATTGATACTTTTGCAAAAGATTATCAAGATCTTTTTGAATTTTCTGAGCTTCCGGAAGCTGTTGTAAAATCACTTGCGAATCAACATAACCAATTCTTATAGCGGTCGTCTGCTGAGGAAAAACAACAAATATGGGTAAAAAAAGTAAGATAATTGCCAAAATTTTTTTCATCACTGATTTCTCCGTTAAGTTTGTTTTTAAATTAAAAACCTCTTCCAAATTGGAAATGGAAACGCCATCCATCAGGTCTACCATCCTTCGGTTCAACATCCTCAAAACCATAACCGTAATCAAAACCTATTAAACCTATCGGCTGCATATACAGACGAACACCAATACCCATAGAGCGATTTAAATTGAACAAATTTACTTGTCTTGTCCTTATCCAAGCATTCCCAGCCTCAGCAAATAAAAGCAAATATATCGGCATCGGATTCATCGTGACACCAAAACGAACCTCAACTGTATATTTCATCAAAATCCGCCCAGCTGGAACTCTACCTGATGTCACACCTATCGTCATATCATCATAACCACGAAGCGGGGTCACAGCAATATATCCAAGTCCAGTCCCACCCATTGAAAACATCTCTATAGGCGGTATAAATGAATCCTTCTTAAATCCATCAACATAACCCCAGTCAAATGAACTATATAACACGAGCTTGTCTAAATTAAAAATTTTGCTATACCATTCTGAGCTAAAATAAATTTTAAAATAATCGGTCGTCCCTGGGAAAATAGGTCCACCTGAAATCTCCGTTGAAAGTGAAACATTTGAACCAATAGTCGGGAAAATTGGATTATCCACACTATTCCTTGATATCACTTGCGTTAAACTAAACTGGCTCCAACGACCTTCCCTGTAATAATTACTTGTTTTACCAACATTATAAATCTGAAATCTAAAAACATAATCAATTCTAAAATAATCATCAGGCCACCTCAACCTCCTACCGAGACTTACCGAACCACCTGTTTGCCTCAAATCATACGTGAACGCATACCTTGTATCAACTATATTAAATCCAATTGATGTAGGCGTATCCCTAAACCACGGTTCTCTGAAACTCAAACTAAAAGTTCTATAATCATAACGTCCAAAAACCCATTCAAAATTTAGCATCTGACCATCTCCCCCACGCCACGGTTCGGAAATTGAAAAATTGTTAAATGTCACACCTATACTACCAAGTAAACCAAAACTGCTATAACCTACAGAAGCATTGAAAGTATCACTTGATTTCTCTTCAACTTCGTATGTTAAATCAACCGTTGAATCGCTGACCATCCTATAATCCGGCTTTAACTTCTCCTGATTGAAATAATTTAAAACAGCAAGATTTCTTATACTTCTTACAATATCGCTCCTGCTGAAATACTTGCCCGGGATTGTGTAAAGTTCTCTTCTTATTACCCTATCCTTCGTCTTTGTATTTCCTTTGATTTCAACTCTTCTTATCCTGAATTGTTTTCCCTCAAAAACATGGATTACGATATCAATTGTATCTTCACTCACTTTAACTTCCTCAGGTTGCATGCTCATGGTCAGATAACCATTATCAAGATAAAGCGAAGCAACATCTGTTTGTTGCTCGTTTCCATATAAATTTTTCTCAAACTTTTCACGGTTGTAAATATCTCCGGGCTTAAAATCAAGCCTCCCACTTAAAACTTTATCATCAAAAATTGTATTCCCCTCCCAAACGATATTTCTAACTTTATATTGAGGACCTTCATAAACTTTTATCTTGACGAAGAGATGTTCTTTCTTTTCATCAGTATAAACAGAGTCATCCAAAATCGTAGCGTCCTTAAAACCTTTTTTTCTGTAATACTCAATTATTTTCTTTTTGTCTTCTTCATACTTCTTCCTATCAAATTTCGCTGTCCTCCAAAACATCCACCACTTTTTCTCCTTTGTATCTTTCATCGCCCCTTTAAGGTCTCCATCCTTAACTTCAACATTGCCCTCAAAAATAATTTTCTTAATTGATATCTTCCTACCTTCATTTACTTTAACCTTTAAATTTGCCCTCCCCTCCCTCGTCGGGATAATTTCAAATTTAACATCAGCAAGAAAGTAACCCTTCTCCTCATATGCTTTCTTTATATCATTAGATATCGTTGTCAACCTGTTTTCAGCTATTACTTGTCCTCTGACAAGATTGATTTTATTTTTAATCTCCTTAGTTGAAATCGCCTTATTCCCCTCAACTATTATATCATCAAGACGCGGATATTCTTCAACCCTGATTAAAAGATAAACCCCATCTCCAACTTGATTTTCAATCTCAATGTTTACGCTTTTAAAAATTCTTAAAGTCCACAATTGCTTTATAGCATTTCTTATCTTATCACCAGCGATTATTGTGTTTCCAACCCTTGTAAAAGTTATCTCGTCACCAACCTTTAACCCCGAGTTAGCAATTATAGCAGCTGGCTGGGCAACGGTGTTACCTTCAACCGAAATTCCAAGAATTTTGTAAACTTCTTGGGTTTGTGAGAATAAACTTAAATTAAACAGCAAGAGCAAAACGAAAAAAATAAAGAATTTACGATGCATCCCCATTCATAGATTTCTTTTTTATTTGCTCACTTATCATACCAAATCTCCTCTCCCTTCGCTGATAGTCTCTTATCGCCTCATAAAGATGTTTTCTCCTAAAGTCGGGCCAAAGACAACTACAAATATAAAATTCAGTATACGCGATCTGCCACAGTAGAAAATTACTAACTCTATACTCACTGCTTGTCCGTATAAGAAGGTCCGGATCTGGAAGCCCAGCGGTTTTAAGATACCTTGAAAAAAGCACCTCATTTATATCTTCAACCTTTACCTTACCATCTTTGACATCCCTTGCTATACCGCGAACTGCTTCAATTATTTCCCATCTCCCACTATAACTTAAAGCAAGATTTAAAACCATCCTTTTATTATTTTTTGTCTTCTCAATAGCTTCGTTTAGCTCTTGTCGTACTTCAACAGGTAAACTATCAATATCGCCAATTGTCATAAGTCTAATGTCATTCTTATGAAGGTTTTCGGTCTCAGTGCGCAGCGTCTTTATGAGAAGTCTCATTAATGTGTTAACCTCATTCCTTGGTCTTCGCCAATTTTCGGTTGAAAACGCAAACAATGTCAGATACTTAACCCCAAGTTGAGCACAAGCTTCAACAACATCACGAACGGACTTGACACCTTCCCTATGTCCTGCAACTCTCGGAAGTCCTCTCCTTTTCGCCCATCTTCCATTGCCATCCATTATTATCGCAATATGTTGAGGTATTTCGCCACTCTTTTTAAGATCTTCCTGTATCTCCTTGTCAGAAGAAACCTTCGCCTTTTTCTTTAAAGACACAGTTGAACTCACATTACCATTCGCTCTGCTTTTTTGAAAAAAATTCAGTTCTAACACAAAATTTAACCTTTTAAACACAAAAAATCAATTTTTGCAAACGAACTTGACTAAATGCTCCAGCGTTTATAAATTTGAGTAGTAACTCAAATAAAAAATAGAGCATCATGAGGAAAACGATAATTTTGGGGTTTCTATTACTCGTTCACTCGTTATGCCTCGCTCAATGGTATTACTTCGGAAGAAATAAAGTTCAATATACAGAGTTTAAATGGAATGTGCTCAAGACAAAGCACTTTGACATTTACTATCACCCCGAGATGAAAGATGTCGCAGAGCATGGAGCTTATTTCGCAGAAGAAGCATACGCAGAGCTTCAAGAAAAATTCAACATAAATATACTTAATAAAATACCGCTTGTTTTCTACAGCTCACACCTTTACTTCCAGCAGACAAATACAACTACAGGCATAATCCCTGAAGGCGTTGGCGGTTTCTTTGAATTTATCAAAGGAAGGGTCGTCATCCCGTTTGATGGCTCAATGTATCAGTTTAAACATGTGATAAAGCACGAGCTTGTCCATGTTTTTACACTTCACAAAATCCAGCGCGTTCTCAAAGACCATCGCCAACCAGCTGAAAAATTACCCCCATTATGGTTTACCGAAGGACTTGCGGAATTTTGGTCAACGAAATGGGATAATCAAGGCGAAATGCTTTTAAGAGATGCGGTTTTGAATGACTATATAGTGCCACTTTCAGAGATGGATAGAATTTACGGCACATTTTTAATGTATAAAGAGGGACAAAATATACTTGAATACATAGCACAAAAATATGGCGAGGAAAAAATACTTCTCTTACTTGAAAATTTCTGGAAGGAAAGCTCGTTTGAAAAAGTTTTTAAACTAACCATAGGGAAAAATTATAGAGAATTTGACGAGGAATGGCTATATCATCTTAAGAAAAAGTATTATCCACTTCTCAAATACAATGACCCACCAAGTGCGATATCAAAGCCAATCGTAGTTGAAGGTTTCAATATGAAGCCCGCCTTCTATCGCAACAAAAATAAAAAAGAAATTTATTTCGTCGGAAATATAACAGGCTACACAAACATCTACAAAGTTGAACTCGGAGCAAAATATAAACCCGAAATCGTAATTGAAGGCGAAAGGTCAGACAAACTTGAAGCTTTCCACCTGTTTAAAACTAAAATAGATGTTAAAAATGGGAAACTCGCATTCATAACAAAAGCTGGTGACCACGATGCAATACACATCTACGACATTGAAAGCAAAAAAATAACAGACATGTTTCAATTTAACTCGCTTGTCATGATTACATCTTTATCATTTTCACCCAATGGAGACAAGTTAGCATTAACTGCGATTGATAAATCCGGATACAGCGATATATACATCTTTGACCTCAAAACAAAAAATCTCACAAAATTAACAAACGACATCTACGACGATAGAGAAGTCGCTTGGTCACCAAAAGGCGATAAAATTGCTTTTATTTCTGATAGAACAAAATTTGGAATAGACGGAAAATATAACATCTTCCTTTATGATGTAGGAAGCGATAAAATTGAATATCTAATTTACGGCGATTTCTCCTGCTTTTCGCCATCGTGGTCCCCAGATAGCAAATTCCTTGCTTTTGTTTCAGATATAGATGGAACGCAGAATATCTGGATACTTGACCTATCGCAGAAAAAATTTCTCGCCGAGCTTAACGGGATGGTTGAACCAAATAGTCAAAATCAATTTGAAATAAAACAGATAACAAATCTTACCACATCCGCATTTGACCCCGTATGGACAGACAAAGGGGAAATTATCTTCGTTGCGCTTGAGAATTTGAAATTTCAAATAAGAATGATTGATGATGTGAAGGAGAAAATTGAAAAACCAAACTTTACATACAAAATAAATCTTGACGAAATTGACAAAACACATTGGAGCACACCAACAATCAAAGGGATACAAAATGTAGATGTCTTCACATATCGTGGCAAATATGACCTTGATATAGCACAAAGCCAAATCTCAACAGACCCAATTTTTGGAACAGTTGGAGGCGCTGCGATAGCGGTAAGCGATTTACTCGGAAACGAAAGATATCACTTTCTAATTTATAACACAGCACAGTCAAAAGATGAAATACTCAAAAGCTTCAATATAGCTATCTCCAGAGTCTCACTTAGCAAAAGAACTAACTTCGCATATGGGATATTCCATCTTGCCGGAAGAAGATACGACTTAACAGATCCTGACCTCTTCTACTACGAAAAAGCTTATGGCGGATACTTCGCCCTAAGTTATCCAATCTCAACTTTCAGGAGAATTGAATCAAGCATAATGCTTAACAGATCGGACAAAGAAATAATTTTCGGTTCAGGAGAGAGAAAAGCAATGCTACTCTCAAATTCAATATCATATGTCTTTGATAATGCACTTTGGTCGCCAACAGGACCAATTGATGGGAAAAGATTTAACTTAACATTTGCATACACAACGGATATACAGTATTCAAATGTAAATTATTACACGCTAATTTTTGACTATAGACATTACTTCAGACTATCAACAAGGTCTGCCTACGCTGTTAGGTTAACGATCTTTTATAACGAAGGAAAGGAAGCAAGGAGATGGTTCATGGGTGGAAGTTGGGACTTGCGAGGATATGAAAGATGGTCTATAAGAGGGAAAAAACTTTGGTTGGTAAGTCAAGAATTGCGTTTCCCGTTCATTGATAAATTTGATGTCAAATTCCCATTTGGTGGGATATTCATTGGCTCAATAAGAGGCGCTTTCTTTTTTGACACTGGAAATGCGTGGGATAACAAGTATACCGAAACGCTCGGAAGCTTCGGCTTTGGCATAAGATTTAACATCGGCGGAGTTCTCGTGTTAAGATACGACATCGGCAAAAGAATTGAAAACAACTTCTCAAAAGTTCAAAAATCATTTTTCCATCAGTTCTTCTTTGGATGGGACTTCTAAAATCATATGAATACCAAGATGAAAAAAACAATAATTTTTTCACTGCTACTTTTCGCCTCGTGCTCATCATTTAGATTAGAAAAAAATATAATACTTGGCGAATTTAATTGGATTCAATATGGAAATTCACCTCAAAACTTAAACACATCACCTTTTAACATCACTCCTCCATTTCAACTTGCGTGGACATATAACGCTGGCGCTGGGTTTTCACATAGCCCGATGATAATTGCAGATGGAATTTTGTTTGTAGGAACGCTTGGGGACGAGATACATGTCATTGATGTTGAAGCAGGCAAAAAGATAGGAACAATTGAAACAGAATCAGCAGTCGCTGGAACACCGATACTTTACAAAAACAAGCTCATAATCCCAAGCGCTTATGGTAAAAACACATTGCAATCTTTTGACCTAAATCTTGGAAAAATTTTATGGAAAGAAAAAATTGGTCAAATTGAAGCATCACCACTTTTAATTCAAGATAACATCATCGTCCCAACGCTTGATGGCATTGTGATAAATTACAACATCAAGTATGATGTAGCTGAAAAGATATGGGAATTTAAAGCCCCAAAACCAGTTCGCTCCTCCCCAGCATCAGATGGAAATGTTGTCGTCTTCGGATGCGACAATGGAAGTATTTATTGCGTTGACCTCAAAACAGGGACATTGGTTTGGGAATTTAACACCGGTGCCCCTATTTTCGCGCCTGTTTTAATCTCAAAAGGAAATGTCTTCTTTGGTTCGTTAAATGGAAATTTTTACGCTTTGGATTTAAAAAATGGAAAAGTCAAATGGGAATTTAAATCGGGGTCAAAAATCTATGGAGGTTGCGCGGTGAAAGACTCGCTTGTCTTGTTCGGGACAGCGTCGGGCAAATTTTTCGCATTGAATAAAAGCACTGGAAAAATCGTATGGGAATTTTCAGCGAAAAGCATAATAAATTCAGCGCCAATTGTCTCTGACAAAACTGTTTACTTTGGCTCACTTGACAAAAACATATATGCCATTGATTTAAATAATGGTGATTTGCTCTGGAGCTATGAAACGCGCGGAAGGATAAAATCAACGCCAATAATATGGAAAAATTTTTTAATCGTTGCATGTGAGGACAGGCTTATTTACGCATTTAAAACACAAAATGGACAAAAATGAAATTTATTTTGCTTGTTATTTTGCTCGCTTTAAATTTATTTGGGCAGGATAAATACGGGATTTTGAACATAAATTCTGAAACTCAAGGAGCATCGGTTTACATTGACTCAGAATTTGTTGGCGTGACCCCAATTTCAAATTTTAAAGTCAAAGCTGGCACTCACACATTAAAGGTAAAAAATCCCAAAACAACCGATTGGCTTGAACAAGATGTAGTCCAACAAATAGAAATAAAAGAAAACGATACGCTAAACCTTTTCATAGAGTTTGAAAAATTCATCAAGATAAATTCAAACCCATTTTTAGCAGACATTTTGCTCGGAGACTCAACCATTGGAACAACACCAGCGATTTTTAAACTAAAAGATTTACTTGGGAAAAAATTAAAAATGACAAAAAATGGATTCAACGAGGTTGAAATCTACATTGATGGTAAAACTCCAAAGATAGAGGTTAACTTAACACCGAAAGACGTATCTGAATTAGAATTAAGGGTTGAACCGAAAAACAAACTAACCAAAGTTTTACCAATCGCAAGCATAAGCCTTATAACTGGCGCGTTTTCAGTTTATTTTAAAACCCAAGCAGATAAACTTTACGATGAATACACTCGTTCAGGTGACGCTGAAAAACTAAACACAATGAAAACCTACGATAAGATAGCTGGAATTACATTGATAGCCTTTGAACTTACGACGATTTTATCAATTTACCTGCTGATAAAAAATTAAACTAATCGTTGCATTTCCTTGTCTAAATTAAACGAATAAAAAAATCAAACGGAGGTCGTAATGAAAAAATTATTTTTAATGTTTTTGCTTTTAACTTCAACCTCAAACTCCCAGATACCCTTTTTCCGTCCTTTTTTCTCAACAACTGAAAGAGAATTTGGGAAACTATTTTTTTATGAAGTTATAAGCCTCATCAGCGAAGACACAACAAAAAGCAGAGTTGATATAAATTTCAGAATAGCGAATGATTTGCTCACCTTCATTAAAAACCCTCTCAATTCACCCGAATACATAGCAAATTTCACCGTTAGCGCTGAAATTTTTGAAAAGAATGGAAAATCAATTGGGAGGAAAACATTTAAAGGCTACAAAGCTACGGATAACTACGAGGAGACAAACTCAAAAGATATATACACACAGGGAAATTTCCGCTTTGACATAAACCCCGGGGATTATCGTTTGGTTTTGATGGTTGAAGACGAATATTCAAATCAAATTTTAAGAAGAGAAAGAAATATAAGTTTAAAACCATTTAAACCTGGCTCATTTGAAACATCAGACCTTGTCATAATCCAAGAGACGGAAGAAAGAGCTGACACAATTGTAATGTTTCCAACAAACATCGGAAACAGGGTCAACTTCGGAAAAGGCTTCACCGCATACATACAACTTAGCGATAAACCTGAAGAGATTGGGTATGCGATAATTTACTATTCTGAATTCGGAAGGAAAAAAGAAGTTCAAAGTAAAGTTATTGATGTAAGCGAAATTAAAAACGATAGACAATTTCTTTTCAGGCAAACCCCTGGCGATACGATATTTACTTACCTTTTAGTCCCGTCTTCAGGGCAAAACTACTATTCACTTCTCATCCCTATTAAAGGTGATTCGCTTGACCTTGGTGAATATGAAATCTCACTTTCTGTAAGATTTAAAGATTCAACAGGAAACGAAATTAATAAAAAATTTGCGAAAAAATTCACCGTTGAATGGATTGACATGCCGTTTTCGCTTAAAAACCTTGACTATGCGATTGAGATACTTGAGTATATTGCTACTCCTGACGAAATGGCGAAGTTGAGATTTGGTTCGCCTCAAGCAAGACTTCAAAAATTCAAAGAATTCTGGGCTAAAAGAGACCCAACGCCAAAAACAATTTACAACGAATTGATGGCTGAATATTATCGCCGGGTTGATTACGCATACTTGAACTTTGCAACTATGAGAGAAAGAGACGGCGCAAGGACAGATAGGGGGAGAATTTATATAATCTACGGTGAACCGACAAAAACTGAGAGAAAATATGTGCCCGGAAGACCAACCGAAGAAATTTGGTATTATGAACCGATAAGAAGAAAATTTGTATTCACAGAGCAATACGGCTCTTTCAAATTAACATCTGTTGAAACATATGAACCCTAAAATTGCGATAACAATCGGAGATATAAATGGCATCGGTCCTGAAGTTGCGCTTAAATCAATGAGCAAAAAAAATGTAAATTCAAAATGTAAACCTTTCTTAATAGCCCCGATCAAAATAGTTAAAATTTACGCCGAACTTCTCGGCTTGAAATTTCACATCATGGAAAATGAAGACGATATTGATAAAAATGCGCTGAATGTTTATCCGATGAAAAATTTTAAAGACTTTGAAATTAACATTGGCAAACCGACGAAGGTCTCCGGCAAAATTGCTGGTGAATCAATAGAGCTTGCAGTTGAACTTTGTCTTAATGGTAAAGCAAACGCCATTTGCACATCTCCAGTCTCAAAAAAAGCACTCAATCTCGTTGGGTTTAACTTCCCAGGACAAACAGAGATGATAGCAAAGCTTTCAAATTCAAAACATTACCTTATGATGTTTGTAAATGATAAAATTAAACTTGCGCTTGCGACAATTCATGTCCCGCTTTCAAGTGTGAATAAAATTTTATCAAAAGAGCTATTGATAGAAAAAATCAAAATTTTGCTTAATTCCTTAAAAACAGATTTCGCTTTAATTTCACCTCCAATTGCAGTTCTTGGTTTAAATCCACACGCTGGTGAAGATGGTTTACTTGGAGATGAAGAGAAAAAATTAATAAAACCAGTTATTGATAAATTCCGAAAGGAAGGCAATTTGGTTGATGGACCATTCCCAGCAGATGGCTTCTTTGGTGAAGGCAAATATAAAAGCTATGATGCTGTTCTTTCAATGTATCATGACCAAGGCTTGATAGCTGTAAAAATTATTGACTTTTATCGCAGTGTTAACTTTTCAGCTGGGTTAAATTTGATAAGAACTTCCCCAGACCATGGGACAGCATACGATATCGCTGGAAAGTTGATTGCAAACGAAAAAAGTATGGAATCAGCCATAATCCTTTCAGCAGAAATTTTCAAAAATAGAAATAAAGCTAAAAAATGAAAATCATCGTCGCTCCTGATTCATTTAAAGGTTCACTTACATCAGTTCAAGCAACACACACGATAGCAGAAGCATTTGAAAAGGTTTCAAGCGATTTTGAAATAGTAAAAGTCCCAATTTCAGATGGGGGTGAAGGTTTCGTAGAAGCAATTTGGTTTTCAATTGGTGGAGAGATAATAGAAGAATATGTATCAGGACCTTTGCCTAAGCAAAGAGTAAAGGCAAAATTTTTGTTGAAAGATGATACTGCCATAATTGAAATGGCATCTGCAAGTGGCTTAACACTTGTTCCAAAAGGTAAAAGGAATCCGAAAATAACAACGACATATGGCGTTGGCGAATTAATAAAAAAAGCGATTGAATTTGGCGCAAAAGAAATAATAATCGGAGTCGGTGGAAGTGCGACAAATGATGGCGGGATGGGGATGGCTTCAGCTTTGGGATACAAATTCCTTGACGAAAAAGAAAAACTCATAAAGCAGGGTGGGATAAACTTACTTAAACTAAAAAAAATTGACGATACAGAAGTTGATGATAGAATTAAGAAAATAAAATTCAAGGTCGCCGTTGATGTCTTAAACCCACTCTGTGGACCTGAGGGTGCTTCTTTCACATACGCCCCACAAAAAGGCGCTCGTAAAGAAGACCTGCAAAAACTTGACAAAGCACTTAAAAAACTCGCAGACATCGTAAAAGAAAAATACAACATTGATATAGAAAACATGCCCGGAGCAGGCGCTGCAGGTGGACTCGCAGGTGGGCTTGTGGCTTTCTGTAACGCAAAAATTACAAGAGGAATTGATTTATTCCTTGACCTTATTTCATTTGATGAAAAAATTAAAAATGCAAATTTAATTATAACAGGAGAAGGTGAAATTGATTCACAAGTCAAATATGGGAAAGCTTTGAAAGGAATAACTGAAAGAGCAAAAAAACAAAATATCCCTGTAATTGCAATAGTTGGCAGAGTTGAAGGGGACCTAACAGAACTTGCAAATTTACTTGGATTAACCGCTGTATTCAGCATGACCGACCTTGGGATGAAAGAGAAATTCGCGATGAAAAACGCCCAGAAAATTTTATTTAACGCTTCAACACAAATTGCAAACATGATGAAAAAGATATGTTCAAATTCCCACTCAACGGAATACTCGTAAGCGACGGCGCAATTGGAACTGAGCTATTAAAACGCTCCAACGAAAAAATCCCAGAAATTTTAGACCTCACAAACCCAGAAATAGTTAAACAACTACATTTGGACTACATAAACGCAGGAGCAGATATAATAACGACAAATTCATTTGGAGCAAACCGAGCGAGATTTGAAAAATACAAAATTAATGATGTTGACATTTACAAATTGAACAAGGTATCAGCACAAATTGCAAATCAAGTCAAACCAGAAAATAAAATTTTATTTGGAAGCGTCGGACCAACAGGATTGAAACCCGATCAAGATGAGTTTAAAAAAATAGCGCACTATTTTTACGAACAAATATCAGGTTTAAGGGATGGAAATGTTGATGTGATTTTAATTGAAACAATGACGATAATTGAGGAAATGAAAATTGCCTTTCAAGTAGCAAGGAAAGAAACGAAACTTCCAATTGCGGTTACAATGAGTTTTAAATTCGTTAAAGATACAATACAAACTTATGCAGGGGTTGACTTTGAAAAAGCTGTAAAAGAAATGTTAAGGCTTGATGCTGACATTATCGGAGCAAATTGTGGAAACGGATTTAGCGAAATGCTTGAAATAGCAAATAAATTTAGAAATTTAACGAAAGAAACTCCCTTGATAATCCAGCCAAGCGCTGGAACCCCAAAGCAAATTGGCAATAAATTTATCTACCCTGATACGCCAGAGAAAATAAAGGAAGAAGTTGAAAAACTTCTTGAACTTAACATAAATGTAATTGGTGGATGTTGTGGAACAACGCCAGAGCATATAAAAGTGATCAGAGAAATAGTTGATAGAAATTAAAGCAAAAAGCATGGGCTGAAAATTCAGCCCACGCCCTCTGGAGGAAGCCATGAGGAAAAAAATTTATATTAAATCATCGCTATGACTTACAGTCATTGCAAATTTATCCATTTGCCTTTTCATCGGAAGCCATAACTTAAACCCACTTTCTGCAAAATTAACTTTACCACCGTGCATCTCCGCAAAAGCTTTCGCAATTAAAAAACCAATCCCAAAACCATCTGTCCGAACACCATTAAATTCATCCCCCTTCAAATTTATCTCAATCCCATCTTCAAACTCATAAATGCTTACCTTAACTGCCTTAACATTAGGAAATTTGACAATGCTTGAAACTAACTGGTAAATTATCTCATCAAATTTAGCTTTGTCTATGTCAATTTCAATCTCGCCTGAAAAGTCAAGAATAATATCTAACTTCTTTTTAATTTCTTTTACAAAATTGGAGACGACCCCTTTTATTTCATCATAAAGATTTACCTTCTCAAAATTTAACTTACCTTTCCCAAGCTCAATTTCAGATATTTCCCGCAAGCACTCCAAAATTCTTAACATTTCATTTCCAGCATACTTTATATTTCCAATAAATTCAGCGATTTCTTCATCAGACAAATTTTTAAAATCAAAACTTAAAATTTCAGTAAATCCAATTATACCTGTTAATGGCTTCTTAAGGTCATGGGAAATCAAGCCGATATACTCCGATAATTTTCTTTTTATCTCTTCAACACCGCCGACGGAATTCAACTTTTCATTTAGTCTGTGGTTTTCAATGTAAAGTTTTATAAAAGCAAGCTCAGATTCAAAACTTTTCTCATCAAATTTAACAATCGGTTCATCACCATATAAAACAATGTAGCCAATGATATCGTCATCACTTCTTATCGGGAAGCTTAACATCATCACGTAGTCAGCATTGACACTGCCATTTCTATAAATGCATTTTAAATTCCCGCCTTCCGATGATAAAATCAAGCCAGCCTTTGCGCCAGTTTTCTTGATGAGTAAATCCATCGCTTTATCAATTGAATCCACAGTTAAATCTTTCATCTCTCTCAAAAGCCTCCTCAACCCAAGGAAACCTATAACAGCTCCTACGAGCATAAAAAACAAAGAAAGCATAACATAGCCATATATAAAGTTCACCATTGACCCAAACCAAAGTAAAATCACACCCATAAAGATGCCCTTCAAGCCCTGAAACTTTCTCTTTAAAATTTTGATTGTAAAACCAAGCCCAGCGACAAGGATTATGAAAATTATGTTTTGTATTAAAACTTGAACCATTTTTAACTCCCTTTACCTGTTATCACATAATTTTCACTTATCACCCTTTGAAGAACGCCTTTCCATTCATCCTCCCCAGCAAACTTATTTAAAAAATAAAATTTTGAATTGACCCCATCTCTAACCTCAAAATTTACCTCATTGCTTACAACTATTACCGGTATCCCAAGCAAAACATTGTCAACAATTTTCAATAAACCCTCAATCCCACCTTTAGATTCAAGATCTATAATCAAAACATCAAACAATTCCCTTTGAAGCACATTAACCACATCAATAAACAATTTTTCAACTTTAAATGCATGTTCACCATCATCAAAAATTTTTTTAAGCTTTCCAGCGAAATTTTCATCATTTGTGTAAACGAGCATTTTGCAGATGACAGCCATAGCACCGAAACCTTAAATTTTTACAAACAAAACTCACAAGATTTTATCCTCAATTATTGTGCCAATGTAAGTTACTCACCTAATCGCGTATTTTCAAATCAAAATTTTAAAATTCCCCAATTGATTTGTAAAAATTACAAACAAATGTGGAAATTTTGAAAGGGTTTATTTGTCAAGGTCAAGCATTCGCTTGCCGTTTACATAGTCTTTAAATTTGGGTTTTCGGAGGGAAATTAGCTTGTTGACTATATCTTTTATTCTCTCGGAAGCTTGGTAAATTCTGTTTAAATTTTCTTTAACCTTTTGGATGTCGCCATCCTTAAGCGAGCGATTTATAAGCTCAAGCGCAAGGTAAATTATGTTAAGTGGGTTATTAATCTCGTGCCCTAATGTCCTGGCCATTTCAAGAAGCGCAGATTCATGCTGAAGCTGTGCGATTTCGGATTGAAGATTCCTTATCCTAAAGCCGACTCTCACCCTTGCAACAAGTTCAGCGAAGTCAACAGGTTTTGTTATAAAATCATCAGCCCCAGCTTCAAGTCCCGTGATTTTGTCCTCCATTTCAACCCTCGCTGTAAGCATAATAACATAAGAAAATTTTAACTCGGGATGCTCCTTTATCTTCTTGACAAGCTCAATACCGGTCATCCCAGGCATCATCCAGTCAACGATTAAAATATCTGGTTTCCACTCAAGTGTTTGATTAAATCCATCATTCCCATCATACGCAACTTTGACTTCGTAGTTATTTTTCGCTACGACTCTTTTCAATATCTCGGCATAACTTGCATCATCTTCAACAATTAAAATTTTTCCGCCTTCATTCACCTTTTAAATATCCCTTGACTTTTTCAATTAAAAAATCATGATCTGTTATCGGCTTGGAAATATAGTCATCAGCACGGCTTTCTTCAAGAAATCTTTCTGCATCACCGCGCATAGCATGAGCTGTTGCAAGTATGATCGGAATTCTTGATGTCACTTCGTTTTCCTTTATCATCCTTGAAAGTTTAAGCCCATCAACTTGAACACCATTTATAAATGTGTTTGAAAGCGAAACATCCATAATGATTAAATCAACTTTTCCTGAATTCAAAACTTCCATGATCTTCTCACCATCATCCGTAACAGTCACATCAAATCCCCCTTTCCTCTTTAAAATTATCTCAAAAAGCTGCGCTGTGAGTGAGTCATCTTCAACTACAAGGATATAGGGCATCAGTTCAATCTTTGATTTTGTTTAATTTGAATATTTATCAGTTCAATTAATTTCTCAGGTTCGTAATTTAGCTCGGCTTTATCAACGACCACTATTCCAAGGCTCCGCGAAAGCAATTCCCTCTCTTCTTGAGTTGAAGGTTCAGGGTAGTTTGTTATGACAATAACTGGAAGGTCCGGAGCCAGCTTGTTTAACCTCAATTCCCTTATCACATCATAACCGTTAACTTCAGGCATCATCAAGTCAAGCAAAAGTATATCGTATTTACAACTTTTCACCTTTTCAATCGCCTCTCTTCCATTTTTAACATAATCAATTTTATATTTTGACGGCAAAATTTTTCTCAAATAAATCTCAACACTCACATCGTCATCAGCAAGCAAAACATGTATCTCCTCTTTCTCCTTAACGAACCGGTTTAGAATACTCAAAAGATTCTCTGGGTCAACTGGCTTTTTTAATATATTTGGATGAAAATTAATAAACGAAAGTTTCAAAAGTTCCCCAACTTTTTGGGAATGACCTGTCAAAATTATAATTGGGATACCTTCCAACTCAGGCGTTTCATAAACTTTTAAAGCAAGGTCAATGCCATTCTTCAAGCTAGCTGAAGCTTTATGCGGAATTGCATAATCAAGTATCAAAACATCTGGCTTCAAGCTTAGAATGTAATTCCAGCCATCGTCAGCATTATTTGCCCATACGAATCTGAATGAATTTTTAACTAAAAGCGTTTTCAAAAAGCTGGCAAACCTTGCATCATCCTCAACTGAAAGAACAAGCAGGCCAAAATCACCGTAAATTTCTCCTTGCCTGATTTCAACTTCTTCAGAATAAGAAATTTCCGAAAGTGGAATTGTAAATGTGACCATTGTCCCTTTTCCCTCTCCCTCGCTGTAAAGCTCAATAATTCCGCCCATTAACTCAACCAAACTCTTCGTGATAGCAAGACCAAGTCCTGTGCCACCATATTTTCTTGTCGTCGTCCCATCAGCTTGGACAAACTTTTGAAAAAGTTTCGCCTGCTTCTCTTTAGGTATGCCTATGCCTGTGTCTGAAACGGTAAATTGACAAAAACCTTTATTACCGAAAACTTCCGCCTTTACAGTTATCCCACCTTTATGTGTGAATTTTATTGAATTCCCAACTAAATTCAACAAAATTTGCCTCAATCTATTCCTATCGCCCTTTACGAAAACTTGAGTTTCTGGATAGATAATTTTATAATCAAGCTTTTTCTGCTCAGCTTGAACATGAGACAATGTCCAAACCTCTCGCAAAAGCTCCGAGACATCAACGTCTTCAATGTTAAGCTCAAGTTTTCCAGCTTCAATCTTGGCTATGTCAAGTATGTCGTTTATTATATTCAAAAGATGTCTTGCACTCATCAAAGCATTATCAATAAATTTCATCATCTCATCACGACTGTCATAGAGTCCCTCTTTTATAAGATTCAAAAAACCGATTATTGAATTCAAAGGCGTTCTCAGCTCATGGGATGTGTTGGCAAGAAATTCATTTTTAAGCTTGTTAAGTTCTTGAAGCTGAGCATTAGCCAATTCAAGCTGCTCAGCATATAATCTCAATTTTTCTTCAACTTTCTTTTGCACTGTTATATCGCGATTTATCCCAACCGTCCCAATTGGCTGACCGCGTGAATCTTTAATTAAGGAAATTGACGAGCTGACATAAATTTTTTCACCAAATCTATTATAATGTATCGCCTCACCCTGCCAAAAGCCATTTTCCCAGATTATCTTTCTTAACTCTTCTCTTGTCAAGTTTGGAACTTCAATCTGCACAATCTCGCTTATCTCTTTACCAAGAACCTCTTCCGCCTTATATCCATACATCTTCTCAGCAGCTTTATTCCACGCCGTTATCCTGAAATTAAGGTCAACCGCAATTATCGCATCGTTCACATTTTCAAGAAGATTAGCTTGGTATCTTATATATTCCTCAGTCTTCTTCTTCTCAGTTATATCACTTTGAATCCCAAGGTAGTATGTAATCCCATGAACTTCATCTTTAACCGATGATATTGTAAGAAAAGCGAAATAAATTTCACCATTCTTTTTTCTGTTTATTATCTCCCCAGACCAATATCCTTTCGTCAAAATTGAATCCCACATGTTCTTGTAAAACTCGCTATCCTGCAAACCCGATTTTAAAATTCGCGGATTCTTACCAATTACTTCTTCTTTTGAATAACCAGTTATCTTGCAAAACGCATCGTTAACTTCAAGAATGTTTGCTTGCTCATCGGTAATAACAACCGCATCATTAAGATTTAACAAAAGATTTGATAAAATCCTGTTTTTTTGTTCAGCCTTGACTCTGTCGGTTATATCAATTATAGTCCCAAGAAGTGCAGGCTTGCCATCGTAAGTGATAAGATTGTTAAGAACTTCAACCCAAGCAATCTCCCCATTTTTCTTCAGCACCCTAAAGGAAAAACTTGTAAACGGAACTTTCCCAGTGATATTTTCAGCAAACATCCTCATAACTTTGCGTCTATCATCGGGATGGACAAACTCAAGTATAGCTCGCGTGTTAAGTAAATCCGATTCTTTAAAACCAAGGATTGAAACGACTTGCCCACTGGCAAATTTAAATCTCCCATCTTGGAAAATATATGTCCCAGCAATTGAACTTTCAACAAGAGTTCTATATTTTTGCTCTGATTCCTTAAGCCTTTCCTCCCAAATTTTTTGTTCAGTTACATCTTCTATCATACCCTCATAAAATAATACATTTCCCGCTGGGTCTTTAACCGCTCTTACATGTTCACGAACATATATCTCCTTGCCATCAAGCCTTTTCAATTTGCTCTCAAAACTTTGAACTAAGCCGAAAACCTCAAGCGCACGCGCAAATTTTAACCTGTCAGCTGGATTTGGATAAAATTCAGCTGCGTTCATCCGCAAAATTTCATTCTTATCTTTTGCCCCAAACATTTTAATAAACGCTGAGTTGACATCAATGATCTTACCATCAGGGGTTGACCTGTAAACACCAATCACTGCATTTTCAAAAAGCTCCCTATATCTTCTTTCAGCCTCAATCAGTTCATCTTCAAATTTACGCTTTTCCGTCGTATCAACTTCAATAAATTGAATTAATTTCATCATTTGATAATTTATTAACTGTCCGCCCAATTCAGCATATCTAACTTTTCCATCCTTGGTCAAGAAACCAACTTCAAGAACCTCATGACTACCTCCACTGACTATGTCCTTGATGTATTCACGAGTCACTTCAATAAAATCCGGGTGGACAAGGTCAAACAGGTAAAACTCTTTAATCTCGTCAACTGTATATCCATGGAAATTCAAAGCATAATTGTTAGCATATACTATTTTCCCGCTCAAATCTGTAAGAATTATTCCATTTATTGAAGATTGAAACATATTTCCCCAAAACCTTTCCATATCCATTATTTTCTTTTCAACCTCAAATCTTAAAATTGAAAACACAAACCCCAAAATTGCCCCTACGATTGTCGGCGTAATAAAATAAAAAACGCTAAAAACTATATCCCCATAAACCCATTCGGATAAAAAAGCAATAAAATTTGAGATTAAAATTGTAATTAAAACATAAATCAAAATTATAACCGCCCTCTTCTTTTTCCCTGTTTTAACCTTTAATTCCATCCTCCTAATTTTTAACTTTTCAAAAACTTTTGATTAAAATTTAAATATATTTACAAAAAATTGCAACTGCATATGAGAGCCGAAATTAACCCCGAAAACGCTGAAATACTCCTAAACGGCATACCATCGTCAGATTGGTCAACCATTTTAACCAATGGACGATATGCAGCTACGCTCTTATATAACGGGGCAGGTTATAGTTTCTTTGAGCATCCATCTTTTAACTCAATAATCAAATGGATTCCAAAAACAAATTCACAACTTACACGCTTTGTTTACATCAAAGATGTTGAAACTGAAAAAAACTGGTGCTTGAATTTGCCAAGAAGCTATAAATTTGAACAATGGAAAGCGCACTTTGGTCTCGGTTACCTAAAAATTGAAACTGTGAAAGAACAAATCATCGGTGAAATAACATACCTTGTCCCAATTGATAAAGACCTTGAATACTGGATGATAAAGATTAAAAATCTTTCAAACAAAAAAAGAAACCTTAAAATTTTTTCCGCTGTTGAACTTTCGCTTGGAAATATCCAACCCTCAATTCTTGACCCATATGCTTACGAGCTATTCGTAAGGACGTGGGTTAAGGAGAAAGTTTTATATGCGACGAAAACTTTATGGATAAATAAAACTCATGGCGAAACAAATGCGCAGTGGGATAAAACGGTTTTCTTCTGCTCCGACCCAGAACCTGAATCGTTTGACTGTGTGAAATCAGAATTCATAGGCGATGGAACAACTGAACTTCCCCAGGCTGTGAAGGAAGGATGGTGCTCAGAGTCAATCGCCTTAGGAAGAGAAGCAATTTTTGCTTTTCAACACGATGTTGAAGTTGAAAGTGATGAAGAAAAAGAGATAATAATTGCCCTTGGCGTTCTAAACGAAAGGACGGAACCACCGGTAAAAATCCACGAAGCAAAAGACGACTTTAACAAAACCCTTGATTTCTTTCAAAAAGAGCTCGTCACTAAAGGCATAGAAATTAACACCCCCGATGAAGAAATAAATTTATTCGTAAACCTCTGGAACAAATACCAAAATTGGATCTGCTTCCACTGGCATAGATACTCAGCCAGCAATTTCATTTTTGGGCTTGACATTGTCGGCTATAGAGACGCTTTGCAATCAATACTTGGAATGTTGCCGATCAATCCAACAATTTGCAGGGATAAACTTCTTTATCTTTTCAAATTTCAATTTAAAAATGGAAATACATGCCATAATTTTAATCCCGTTGATGACTTCGCCACTCAATCGGAACAATTAGACGACCCGCTTTGGCTTTGTATTGCAACATTTGAGTATCTAAAGGAAACAGGCGACTTTGAAATTTTAAATCAAAATTTGAGATATTACGACTCCGATGACCAGGAGCCAATTTACATTCACATTAAAAAGGCAATTGATTTTGTTCTAAGTCAGCGTGGTATTCGTGGACTTGTTCTAATGCGTCGCGGTGATTGGAACGATGCTTTAAATTTTGTTGGTATTCATAATAAAGGTGAATCAACACTTGCAAGCATGCTTTTGCTCTACACCTTAAATGAATGGATAAAACTAAACGAATTTTTAAAAACAAATGCTGAAAACTACAAAATTGAACGAGAAAAATTAAAAAAATTAATTAACAAACACTGTTGGGAAGAGTATAAAAAACTTAACAACACTGGATGGTTTATAAGGGCGTTCACCGATGACGGAGAAAAAATTGGAAGCTATTTCTCAAATGAAGGAAAAATCTACATTGAGCCACAGGTGTGGGCTGTGTTAAGTGATGCCTGTGATGAAGAAAGGAAAATTAAATCTCTAAGATCCGCACTTGAATTTCTTGAATCAACATATGGATTTCTCCTGCTTGACCCGGCTTACACCAGAACAAACAATAAAATTGGGATAATAACAAGATTTATCGCCGGTGAAAAAGAAAATGCAAGCTTTTTCATGCAAGCAAACGCTTGGGCTATTATCGCATTTTCAATTATGCAAGATATCTTTGGAGATAAAGCATTTGAAATCTATATAAAAACTCTACCGATAAAATTTTTAAACAATACGCGCTACAAAGCAGAACCTTTCGTCTACCCACAATATATCTGCGGTAAGGACTCGCCACACTTTGGTGAAGCTTCATTTACATGGCTTACAAACACATCAACTTGGATGTTCAAAGCTTTTACCGAATACATTCTCGGGATAAAACCTGATTACGATGGGCTACACTTAAATAAACCAGTTATCCCACAAGACTGGACAGAAGTTAAAGTTAAAAGAAAATTTAGAGGATGTAATTACGAAATAAAATTGAAACGAGCTGGCCACCAAGCTATAAAATTTGATGGACAGGTTCTGACTTCAAATATACTGCCAACTTGTGAAGACGGTGGAACACATAGCCTTGAAATTTACTTGTGAAAATTTTATCTTAAAATAAAAAGGTGAATCTATGACGAAATTATTCGGAATTGCTCTATCTCTACTTCGCTTTGCTACAGGGTTGATGCTTGCTTTCTATCATGGTCTTGGAAAAGTTAACGGAGCATTTGGATATTTCATTGAAGGCAAAGAATGGCGTTTTATAAATACAGTTGCAAACATCGGTTTTCCAGCTTCAGTAATTTTTGCATCGCTTTCTACATTTGCCGAATTCGTTGGCGGGATACTACTTGCGGTTGGATTATTTACAAGATACAGCGCCTTGTTAATTACGATAAATATGGCTGTTGCGGTTTACAGGCATCTTACAACTGATTTGAGGGTTGAACTTGCTGGCTTATATTTCCTCATATCGCTTTTGTTTGTGTTTAAAGGTGGTGAAGGGATTTCTGTGGATAAAATAATAAGGAAAAATAAAATTTAAGAGTCGGGGCGCCCGGACTCGAACCGGGGACCTCTTGCTCCCAAGGCAAGCGCGCTAACCATCTGCGCTACGCCCCGAAGTCAATTTTAAATATATCAAACTAACTTTGAAAAATCAAATTTTGCAAAATGGAAATCTACCTCAAGAGAGGAAAGGAGAAAAAAATAAAAAATTTTTACCTTTGGGTCTTCAAAGATGAAATTGAAAACTTTGAAAAAATAAAAGACGAACCTGTTCAAATAGTTGACCTTAAAAGCTCATCCGGAGAATTCCTTGGGAAGGCATTTTTTAATCCAAAATCGCATATTGTTGCAAGAGTTCTAACGCAGGAGGACAAAAAAATCACCCCTCAATTTTTTAAGAAAAGAATCAAAGACGCGATTAACAGAAGAAAAAATTTTAAAATAAAATCCAACGCAATTCGCTTAATCCACGCGGAAGCGGATGATTTGCCAGGGTTAATAGTTGACAAATACGAAAATTACCTCGTCATTCAAACCCGAACTGCAGGGATTGAAAATTTTAAACACGAAATAATCACAATTTTAACAGAACTTGTTAAAACTTCCGGAATTTATGAACGAAGCGACATGGAGTCACGCCGTGAAGAAGGACTTGAACTTTCATCTGGAGAACTTTACGGTCGCGTGCCAAGATATGTTGAAATTCAAGAAAATGGTTTAAAATTTATAGTTGACCTGCACTATGGACAAAAAACGGGTTTTTACCTTGACCAACGCGATAACAGAAAAAGAGTAAAAGAGCTTGTTAAAAGGGGGGACAAAGTTCTTGACCTTTTCTGCTACTCTGGGGCTTTCAGTATTTACTGCGCAAGTGCTGGCGCTAATGTCATCGGTGTCGACTCCGATAGAAGCGCAACAGACCTTGCAAGAGAAAACGCAAAAATTAACAACCTCAAAGATAAAACAACCTTTTTAACTGCTGATGCATTTGAAACTGTTGAATCAATGGCAAAATCAGGTGAAAAATTTGACCTAATTATAATTGACCCTCCAGCGATGACAAAAACAAAAAAAGGCGTTGAAAGCGTTAAATGGGCATTCCATAAATTAATTTTAAACTCACTTAAAATGCTTGACCCCAGCGCAAAACTTGTGGTCTCATCGTGCGCGTATCATATCTCCCTTGATATACTTCAAGAAGCAATAAGATTCGCAAGCAACGACACAGGGAAAAAATTAAGAGTTATTGATGTGACCTTCCAACCTGATGACCATCCTTGGATTTTACAAATGCCCGAAACCCTTTACCTTAAAACAATTTATCTTGAAGTTCTAAAATGAAAACGATGGAAATTTTTAACAAATTTTTCAAGGGAGATTCGCCACTAATCATCGCTCATCGTGGGTTCTCAGCAATTGCCCCAGAAAACACAGTATCAGCATTTAAACTCGCAATCCGTTCAAAAGCCGATATGATTGAACTTGATGTCCAACTTACAAAGGATGGAACACCTGTGGTAATTCACGATACAAAAGTTGACAGAACCACAAATGGAACTGGAAAAGTGAAAAGCTTTTACCTCTGGGTTCTCCGTGAACTTGACGCTGGGAGTTGGTTTGACCCAAAATATAAAGACGAGAAAATTCCAACGCTTGAAGAAGTTTTAAACTTTGTAAATGGAAAACTCCCTATCAACATTGAAATAAAATCCTCAGCTGCCAAAGCAATAGAAAAAATCATCGCAATAATATATGAACTTAATATGAATGAAAAAGTTTTGATAAGCTCATTTAATCCGAGAATTTTGAGAAAAGTTAGAAAATTAACTGAAGAAATCCCAACAGGTTTCCTTTACCATTATCCGGTTTACTTCAACATACCTAAAACACTTGAAAGACTTAGCTCCGTAGTTTTCATACATAATTTTAAGTTTACAAACACAAAACTTGTAGAGAAAATCCACAACGCTGGATTTAAAATTTTCGTCTACACAGTAAATAAACCCAATGACATAAGAAAAGTGATAAACCTTGGCGTTGATGGAATTATAACAGACGATGTCCGAACAGCAAAGCGAATTTTAAATTCACTTCAATAAACTAACTGTTGTCTTAAACTTTTGCGTCATCGGCATGGCCATTTCAACTTGCCCAGAAATCCCCATAGCCATTTCAATCTCAGTATTTACTTCAGAATGAACCACAACCCCAGTTTTCACATCAACCCATATCGTCCCAACATTTTTACCCTCACCTTCAAGACCATAATTCATACCTCGAATAACTCCTTGACCAGATATTGAAAAGTTAGCATCAAGATTTAACTTCGCACATCTTACACCATTCTTATCTTCAATCCCCTCAAAAGTATACTTCCCTTTAACTTTCCAAAATGTTTTACCTGCTTCAGCCGAAGTAGAATCATCATACGAAAAATCCCACGAATCACCTCGTTTCAACTCCTTTTCAGGGAAAATAACTGAATGCGAATAATTTCTCTTGGCAATTCCTCTGCCCATCCCTCCGGGTAGTTGAAACTCTTTCATCTCAAGTATTTCAAACTTTTTACTTTTACCATACTTGTCAAGAATTTGTTTAAACTTAAAACCAACGGGTATAACAAAGGTGGTATCAAAAAGTGCTTGCGTTGCTTTAACATTAGTTTTAACCGTGTCAATAGAAACGACAATTTCAACATCGCCATTGGGTAAGACTTCCTGAATAAGGTATGAATATCTGGCTTCGGTTTTTGAGTTTACAACTTGTTCCATCCCCATCATTGATTGAGTCGTCGTCCCTTCACCTAAAAGAAGATAATTTAAATTGCTTCCCTTTTCAGGTTGAAACATCAACTTAACTTGTTGTGAAAAAACAATTTGAACGCAAAAATAAACATCAAGCAAAAATGTAATTTTTTTCATCTTAAACCCCTTATTTTGTTTTTGCAAAAATTTAATTAAAAACCAAATAAAAACAAAAACATGAAGCAATAAATTATGTTCCTTTTTCAGATTTTACCTTTTCTATAAGATTTTCAATTCGCTCAAGGTAAATTTCAAAAGCTCTTCTGCCTTTGGCTGTGAGTTTATAAGTTGTCACAGGCTTTCGCCCAACGAAACCCTTTTTCATAGACACATACCCTGCATTTTCAAGCTTTCTTAAATGTATGCTCAAATTACCATCCGTCGTCTTCACACGATCACGAATAAATGTAAATTCAGCTTCCTCAACAGTTGCAAGAACACTCATTATCGCAAGGCGAATTCGTGAATGAATTACCTCATTAAACTGTTTATAGTCAAAATCCTCAACCATAGAACTATGAAATTTCTTTCTTATACCTGAAATACAAAATAAACCCAGGGACAACTTGAAACATTAGCATCATAATTGAAAGAATTAAAATTGATTCCACCCCTTGCCATATAAAAGCAATAATACCACCAAGCCACCAACCAATGGCAAAATAGATAAACCATCTATGTGGGTAAAGCACAGAACTTATAAAATACCCTATCCCTAAAACAGTTGCCATCACAGCCGATAAAGCACCAAGCTTAATGCCACCCGTTGATGTCCCCACAAATCCTAAAATTGTAAGTGTTATCCCACACCCAAGCCATGTCATAGCCAACACTTTGCCAGAAAAAGTTTCACTTTTCTGTTTTAACCTGTCTCTATAACCTATGGCAAGTGAACCCATCCACCCAAAACCTATACAAATAACCCAAATTAAACCAATGTTTAAACCCCAACTTAACTTAATCGCAAGATAACTTAACAAAAGCCCAATTGTCACAACCACACCACAAAAGATATAATACTTGCCGTTATCGCGAGTGACTCGCTTAGTCTCCTCCATTATCTGCCTTATCAGCGCTATTTCTTGTTTAAGCTCATCCATATTTTTTACAGCGATTTTGTTTTTAAAAATTTAGCGAAATTTTAAATTTCCCCTAAATTTGAAAGAAACAGCCAAAAACAACCGTCCTCCTTGCAAAATAACTTAACACTGGCTCACGAAGAGAGTAATCGCGCGAATATGTGTAATCAATAACATTCTTCTTACTCAAAACATTTATTACCTCAACATAAAAAACAGCAAATCCCACTCTACTAATCCCTGTCCTGTAATTTAACCTCAAATCAAGCCGTTGATAATTTGGATATCTATTAGAATTTTTAACGCCATAAACAGGCTCGTAAATATCCATATCTTGATGATACACTGCGCCAATCACCGGCGTATAAGGTCTGCCAGTTGAAAATTTGTAATTCATTCCAACTTCAAAATTTGAAGATAAATTGTATTTTAAAACACAGGAAAAATTATGTTTGACATCATATGAAGAAGGTGCAAGCTCCTCAAAATCAAGCCACTTTCTTCTTGAATCAAGAAAACTGTAAGAAATCCAACCATTAAAAAAACCAGAAATCCCGCCCTTTAAAATAATGTCCACCCCGCGAGCATATCCATATCCTGAACTATTCCAAACATCACCAGATTTAAGCGGAAGCTTTCTGTAAAGTTTATTATACAATTCAAGCCTCGCATCAAGAAGACCTGCAATTTTACCATCAAGCGAAATTATATAATGAATTGCCCTCTTTAATCCTATGCTTTCAGCATAACCCTCCGTCATAACATTTCCACGATATTGACCAAAACTTCCAACGGTGAATTTAATTGCCACATCTTTAGATAGTTTAAAGCCAGCATTCAAGCGGAAATCACTCCATCCTTTCCTGACTCGCGTGATATAGTCAAACCTTTCTCCAAAAGATGAGAAAAAATTTTTAAATGAAAATTTAACCTCCGAATAGATTCCAACCTTTTCGTATAAGAAATCAAAATCAATAAATTTGCCATCGTCTTTCGGACGAAAATCATAATCTCTTTTTGGAAGCATCCCCTCAAGCTTGCTTTTTCTTGACTCAAACTCAAAACCTGCTGAATAGCTAAATCCCTCTTGCCAAACATAATCAATGTCAAGACGAAAACCTGAAATTTTATCTTCACTTTTTAAATCAAGGATGCCGAGTTTCCATGTATTAAGATAATTATTTTCAAACACAGCAAGTTTTGTGAAAAATTTTGAATACAGAATATCCTGGGCCGTGAGATTAGAAAAATAATTCTTTGACCTCCCGTCAAATGAACCCTCATATTCCGGTCGCTTTACATTAACACCTTGAACATCGCTCGAAAAAAGACCGAAAAATTTAACCTTTCCAGCCTTAGAATACCTAAACACAATCCCTCCAGCGATATCTTCAGACTTTGGATGTAAAGAAAATTCATCAACACCACCATTAACTAAAAAAATTGGCTTCGTATAACTTTTTCTTACATCAATATGAAATCCAAATCGTTCTTTATTTAAAACTTTTATGCCAGCTCCAATGCCAGCAAGCGAAACATTTCCGTAAAGTTCATCCTTGTTAACTTCATCAAGCGTTTCAATTTCAAGCACTCCTGACAGAGCATCACCATATTTTGCCGAGAAACCACCACTTGAAAAGAAAAAATCCTTTATAAAGGCAGTGTTGATATTTGAAAATATGCCACCATAAGGCGATTCAAATGTATAAGGATGATAAACTGAAGCACCATCAATTATCGTTTTCGTCTCATCAGGATCTCCACCTCTAACATAGATTTGTGCACTTTCTGAAACTGGCGTTATCCCAGGGAGCGTCTTTATAGTTCGAAAAATATCAGCCGTTCCACCTGGCGTGGTGTAAATATCTATCTGCGTCAAACTCAACCCCTTCGCACTTATATTGCTATATGGACTTGCACTTACAACAACCTCACCAAGTTCAATTGGTTCAGGTTTCAATTTTATCTTGACGAAAATTGAATCACCCTGCTTTAACATTAAATCAACCGCAAACTTTTTATACCCAACCATGCTCGCTACAAGTTTCGCACGATTAACCTTTCTCGTTAAAAATGAAAATCTCCCTATCTCATCTGTCATAGCACCATCAGAGGAACCTTGAATATAAACATTGACATAAGCAAGCGGTTTATCATCTTCACCGACTACAAACCCAGAAATTTTAGCTTGAGATAAAACCACTTGAACTAAAACCAAATAGAAAAGAAAAAATTTTCTCATTTTACTTTCCCCCCGTTAATTTTGAAAGTTCTTTCTTTGCCCATTCAAACTTTGGCTCAACTCCAAGTGCCTTTTCATAAAGCTCTTTAGCCTTTTCAAACTGTTCCTTCTTTTCATAGCACTTCCCAAGCCAAACGAGTGCATCAATATAACCCCAATCTGGCTTAAGTGAATTTGTTGCCTCATTACTTTGCTCAAACAAATCAATTGCTTTTTTGAAACTTTCAATCGCCTCATCAAGACTGCCACCGAAAGCTGAAGGAGTGTTAAACTTTGATATACCACGCACAAGCCACGCCCTCGGATTTGCCGAATCAAGAGCAATCGCAAGTTCAATTAAATTAGAAGATTTAGGACCTAAAAACGGACCGTAAAGCCAATTTTTCGCTATCTTAAGACCGTAAAGCGAAGCAAGAAGGGCAATGGGTTCAGACCATTTTCTGTCCAATTCCATTGCCATCTCTGCATGTTCAATCGCAACATCAATAAATTTGCTAAATAATTTATCCTCAAAATTGAAAGCATAAATCGACAAACAGTATTCAGAATAAGCAAGATGATACAAAGCTATCGCGCTTTTCGGTTTAATTGAAACCGCCCTTTCAAACAATGACCTTGCCTCCATAAGAAGTTTTTTATCAAAAGCAACATAACCTTCCCTTACCATCTCTTTGCCTTTAACTATAAGACTATCAAATTGAGAATCTTCTTGAGATAGAGCAAAGCTAAAAGCAAAAATTAAAGCTATTGTCCACTTCATTTAAGTACCTATAATTTGTTTTTAAAGTTCTTTAATTTTTAAAGTAATTTAATAAATCAAAACAAAAAAGTCAAGTTTAACCGAATGTGATTAAATTAAATTTCAATCCACGATGCTATGAAAAAACCCCGTCCAACCCCTATCCTACGACCATATACATCGTAAAAAAAACCAATCTGAACCCAAGCTTTATAAGTGAACCTATATGCAGTTGACACGCTTAACTTGCCCTCAACATAATCAGTCTCAATTGATGGATTGAACCTCGTCGCGAAGCTACCTTCCCCAACTGAATTCACACCATCAAGTTGAACCAAACCTTGAAATTTACTGCTAAAATTAACACCATATAAAATTTGAAACCTAATCTGCGAAGCGACGCCTCTTTGAAATTTTCTGAAACCAGCCTCAAAATTAAAATACGAACTAAGCCCAAATAAATTAATCCCACCAGAAAAAAGAAACCTAACTTCACCCGCATATCTTCCAAAACCAAGCATTGGCTCCCTGTTAACAGAATAAAGTGGTATAATTCCAGTAACTTGAAAACTTAAAACAACCCGCGACTCAAAAACCTTAAATTTTAAACCAATCTCAATATCCCCAAAACCAGAATTATTCCTGTAGTTGAAATTATCAATCCATCTGTTCAATATAAACGAGTTGTTCCCAACCAAATTTAATCTATCTGTTATCCCGTATTCAAGATATAAACCAAAGCCATTTGAATCAAAATAACCGTCATTGCCAATTTTTTTAATTTTCCAGTTAACATCATAATAATTTTCCGCTTGATAAAAATAGTAATACGGGACGATGAGAATTTTCCCAACTTTTCTGGTCCAAGCCCCACTATAAGTCAAATTGCACAAAATAAAAGTTAAAAGAATGATATACCTAAATCCCATATTCAATAACCTTGTGTAATGTTCTTAATGCAATTGCAAGTTCAAAATAAAAAGAGTCAAGAGATTTCGGCGTTAATTTAAAAAACTCATTTATTTTCTCGTCAAACAAATCACCAACTATATATCTGACCAAATCTTTATATTTTTTCGGCTTTCCCAAGAGCATAAAAATTTCAATAATCTGCGAATAGATAGCTAAGGATGTAGAATTTCTGTTAGAGATAGGTTTAAATTTCCCATCATTCAAAACATAATGATCCTCCCACTTCCCAAAGTTTTGCTCAAAAAATTTAAGAATTTCATTTGCTGGCCTCTGATTGAACTCAAAAATTGAAAGTGCTATATCAATTGACGAAAGCAACGGGAAAACAGCATCGGGAGAATGATATCCTGACGAACCAGGGATTATAGTTTTAACGCCGACATCATAAAGCGGATAAAAAAATCCGTTTTTAACATATCCAGCAATTATACCATTATACATTAACTTTACTTTTGCGACCATGTCGCTATCTCCATTTTCCCTACCGATTAAGAAAAGAAAATCCGGGCGCTGATTTATAAGATAAGTATTCTCAGAAAGTGTCCTTGTCTTGTAATTAAAATAATTTTTCACAAGAAATCTTTCGCCATCAACCATAAAACCATGCTTTAAATATGCTCTCGCAAGCGAATAACTAACCTTTTTGTATTCATCAACTTTCCACTTTTTATAAGCGAGAAAAATAGCATATGCACAATAAATCGTTTCGGCTGTCCCAGAAGCATCAATATCAAACCCGGGCTTATATCTCCAAACAACAGCAGAATCAATCCAGCTATCGTGGACGATATAATACTTTTTTAAGATATTGTAAGCCTTTGAAAAAAGAGCAGAATCACCAACTTCAACAGATGAGCGCATGATCTCAGCAAGATCTATAGCATAACAGAAACCATCAAGTCTTACTGGAAGTCCATTATTAAGGTCTTCGTGAAATTTGGTCAAAATTCTACTTTGAAGAGATTTTAACTTTTTAGAATCAACTCTATATACAACACCACAACCCAATAAAGCAAACGCCAAAATTATAAAAACGAGTTTTTTCACTTTATCAACACCATTTTTTTAGCGATGAAATTTTTTCCAGACTTGAGAATATAGAAATAAACTCCACTTGAAATATCACCAGATTCAAACCTCAAGCTATGATGTCCTGCGTTAACATAACCTGAATATAAAGTCTTAACTTTTCTTCCGAGAACATCGTAAACTTCAACACTGATATAGTCATCAAACGGGATGTCAAAAGAAATAATGGTTGAGCTGTTAAATGGATTGGGATAATTTTGATATAATACAAATTTTTCAGGCACAGATGATTTTCTTGGATGGATAAATGTAATGCCACCAGCATCGGTTGAAAGTATAAGTCCAGAGATGCCCGTTGCCCATCCCCGCAAGCTATCAACAAAGTCAATTGAATAAATGTCAAGCGTTGTCCCTGTCGGTTGCTTATGCCAAGTTCTTCCACCATCTTTCGTATAAAAGATATTTCCATCTTCACCAGCAACGAAAATCCGCAAACTATCAATAAACTTCGCATCCATTATTCTAAAACTAAGAGTGTTAATAAAAATTGTATCCCGACTTAAAATGTAAACCTTGCCCTCTCCGGCTAAAACTATTCTTTTCTGTCCACGCTTTATAAGTTCAAGATTAACTGTATCAACATAGAACGAATCAACTTCACCCCAAACACTGATTATTAATATCCCCCCACGAACAGAAATAGCAACATAATCTGTATCAACCATTGTTATATCATTCCCTTTCCACTCCAATTTCACCCATGTATTGCCCCCATCCTTTGTATAGTATATTCCAGAGTCAGGGGAAAATACAACTCCATATTTTGAGCGCTCATAAAACTCAACCCGCTTAAAATCCGCTGTTGTCCCAAGTGAAACCTGTGTCCAGATCGTATCTCCAACCCTTGATTTGTAAACTAAACCCGTTTCTCCAACTATGAAAGCGGTTGAATCCGAGAAATCAACATCTTTAAATGGAATTTGTTTTCCCATTGAAAATTTTTGCCAAGTTAATCCTCCATCAAGCGTCATAAAAATTGTGCTCGTCTCACCAACTATGTAGCCAATTTTATCATCATAAAATTTAACCTTGTAAAGCTTATTCCAAGTCCCAGAGTTAACTTTTCCCCATGTCAAGTTATAATCAATTGGTAAAAATGCGCAAAGTATTTTGCCATTTACTATATCATCTGTGAGCGAATCAACGGTCAAAGTATTTGCATAAGCATTTACATAGGTATTGAGCCTATGCCATGAATTCCCATCGTAATAATGAAGCTCAAGTAATCGCTCATCAACAATTCCACTTCCAACTTCTGTAGCACTTAAAGATTCATCCCTGTATTCAACTCTCAATTTAAATTTGAATCTCGCATTTTCAGGATAAGGTGTAATTTTAAAAATTCTTCTGATGAATTTGTCAGGTATAACTTCCTGTGGCAAGTTCTGAAAGGTGCTATCAGGGTAAACTTTAACTTTTATGCTATCAAGTCCGCTTGCCTCATAAAGCCATATGCTCGCGAGCAATCGCCCAAGTTTGTCAACAAAATGATAAACTGTATCAGTCCTTGTAATTTTCACAGTAGCACTGTTTATCTCACCAGGCCAGTAATTTGAAAGCCATTTGTAAAGGAATAACCTTCTTGCAGTTATGTAATACTTTAAGGCCTCAACTTGCTCTTCAAATTCTTCGTTGGTCCCCCATTTGAAATCGTCCATATAAACATAACTTCTTATTAATCCTGCCAATGAATCTATATATGAATACATTTTTTGCTCGTTAAATTCATATCTTAAAAGTGAATCAATCTTTTGTTCAAATCTTTGACGTAATGTTTGATTAGCAAAAAATTTTGACTTCAAAGGATTATCTGGACCCGTTAAATCTGGCGGATACCAATAAGCAAAGTTATCATTCAAAAGGTTAAGCGGATAAGGAAGGTTGAAATCACCGTTTCTCCCAAATGAAAGGTCGTAATCCCACGGTATCACAAGCCATTTCCCAAATACAGAATCGCGATAGAGATAGTAATTTTTGTTATATGTGTCGCCCATGCTTGACAACGCATTTATAACAAGCCAATCAAGAACACAATCCCCATAAAAAAGGGTATCAATGAGATTATGAAAATTATCAACCTGCGTTGAATTGATCGCTTGAATTAACTGAATTAAATCCGAATAATTGCTATCTGCTGGAAATTTCTTCTCATAACAACGATAATAATCCATCGTGTCAGCCGGGATAAAAAGGTTGCCACAATTAGTCCCATCAGGCGGTTCATACATACTTCCGCCTCTGTTAAAGCCATATTTTTCCGGGTTTAATTCAAATGTATCATCAATTCTTTCAACAAAAAGATAAAGTCCATAATTTTTATCGTTGATGTAAAGGTTTGCATAATATGTTTCAGGTGCAACTGCGCCCATTTTCTTCAAAAAATCCCAAACGATTTTCTCACGCAAAAATGATTTATCAGTATACATCGCGTTTAAGCCAAGATTCCTATACCCATCAAGCTCTTGTCCTTTCTTAAACCTTATCTTGAAAGGTTTCTTCGGGTAATATCTTGTCGTATGCCCCTTAAATCTTATGCCCCCGTATCGCTCCTCTCCAGCATAGACAAATCTTATTGGTATGTAAGTTTCATCCCAAATGCTTCTTGAATAAAGGAGATTTAAGCTATCGGGATTGATGTAAATGAAAAATTCTCTCTCTTGCGAATTTGCGGTTAAAACTGCGAATAGAGTTAAAATTAAAGCAATTTTCTTCATTTTTAATCCTACTTTAATTCTTAAAACTCTTCTTCTTCAAAAAAGAAATTAACTTGCGATACTCCCTTAACTGAGCGAAGTGTTTTGATAAAGTCTAAGATTTTATCCCTGCGTTTCAATCTAACAAAATACGAAAGTTGAATATTATCACCGATTGACTTGATATTTACAGGTTGATATTTTCTGCAAAAATCATCAAAGACTTTTAAATACTGAGCTTCACCTGTTTCTGAATTAAACACAAATTGAACGAGAAAATCCCTTTTCCCAGGGACGCCATAGCCAAATTTTGAAAGTAGATATGCTACAGCACCTATAAAAATACTGCCTGTAAACGCTAAAAGATAAAGTTCAACGCCTGAAGCCATACCAACAGCAAGCGCAAAAAATATGAAAACTATATCCTGAGTATCTTTAACAGCGGTTCGGAATCTTATTATTGACATAGCTCCGACCAAACCAAAAGCACGAGCGAGGTTATTGCCTATAACCATAATTACAATTGATGTTATCAGCGAAAGCACAATAAGAGAATTTGCCATTGCCCCAGGCGAACCTGTTCCTCTGTAACTTATTCTGTAAAATGTTGAAACGATAAAGCCACAAATAAGGGACACAACGAGAGCAGTGAGTATTCTTTCAAGCGTCAAATTAAAAACAAAGATGTTTTGAAAATCTTGCAACATACAAACTTAATTAACTTTTATTTTGCAAGCCCATGTGTATCCGCGCATATGACATATTTTGAAAATGAAACCCGCTTCAACGAAAACTTATCAATGACAAATTTAAACCAAAAAGGCAAATTATCATAAAATAATTTAATTTCAATTATAAAATTATTAACATACAAATAAACAATGTTCCTTTCAACAAACAAATCGTCAATATCTGGATAAACCCAACTTCTGAGGTTTTTATCAAATGTAATTCTCACCTCCCCCGAATTTTTGTCATGATACGCTTCTCTCTCGTAAACGACCAGGATTTTTGGTGATAGATTCTTCCTGTAAAAGTTGTAAAAAAATTTCTTCGCATCTGAAATTGAATTTTCAAACCCTTTAAGCCCGTCAATTACATAGTGTGCGATATCCCCAGACGAAATTAAATTTTTAAGGTCTTTAAACTGTACTGGTGCTCTGTTCTTTCTTATACTTGCCCCCTTCTTCCTTTTTATCTCAAGAAACACAATCTCGTTTTCACCTCTCGGCTGGTTGTAACCTCTAATTCTTACTTTTTTCCTTATATCAAGACCATCAACTTTGTCATTGTAGAATTCAAAATCGGGAGTGTCAAAATAAATACTACGAACTGTATATTCAGATAAACCTCGCATATGAGCATCTGCATCAGCAAAGCCAAGAATGTAATTTCTAACTTGCTCAATTATATCAATTGGAGCTATGTATTTATACTCAAACCTTCTCATGTTAAAAATTTCTTTTGATAAAATTTGCTATTAACTTTAATAAACTTACCTTCTCAAGATTAGCATAGCAGTTTACAATTGTCCCGGTTCTCAAATTTTGGCTTTTATCTTTAACAACAGCGACGAAAAAAATTACCTGCCTTCCGTTTAAAATCTCCACCTTATTCTGAGAAGCTTTAACAACCGCAGTTAAAATTTCACCATTGCTTTTAACATTTACCATATGCCCAGGTTTAAGTTTATAAGCATCTGGCAAATTAACAGGGAAAATCACAATTGATGCAGATGTATCCATAACAGCTATAATTGTATCGCTTGAAAAATGCCCTGAAACAACACCAGATATCGGGGCTATGAGAGTGGAACTTTCAATTCTCTTTTTAATTACATCTATTTCCTTCTGAATCGCATTTATATTTGCTTTAATCAATTCAATCTGTTCTTCCTTCGCTCCTGTTTTGACATTTTCAAGCTCAGCCTTCGCTATTTCAACATTTGCCTCATAAATTTTAAGTGTCGTCAACGCTATTTCAAATTCTTGAGCGGATATTAAATTTTTTTCATAAAGAGCTTTTGCCCTGTCAAAAATTTTTCTTTGCGCTTCTACCTGTTCCCTTGCTTGTTCAAGTTTTCTGCGAGCTTGCTCAATTATAGCCTCCTTCTCACCCGCCATATAAAATTTAAGCGTTGCCTTTTGAACATCAAGCAAACCCTTAAGGCGTGCAAGCTGATACTCTAACTCATTAGAATATATAAAACCTACAGTATCACCAGCCCTTATAAAATTACCAATTGTATTTAACCTAAACTTAACAATATCACCCCTGATGACTTGCGCAACTTCATAAGATTGAACAATGCCTTTTTCATAATCATACAAAGTTGATATAACCTCACCATCAGCACCTCTTAACAAAAACCAAATTCTAACAGGGTATAACTTACCCGCTGACTCAACAGATGTCCCAATTTTTAATTGAACAAGGACACCTATAACAACAAACGCTATTATAGGTATGTAAATAACCCTCAGACCCAAGTTATATCGCCATTTAATTTACACTTACGGCTCTATCTTAAATTTAAAAATTGAGCGAAAAATTCTCCACTTATTTGAGCTGTAAATTAAAACAAGACCTCTTCGCCCGCCATAGAATAAATTTTTATGCGTTATATTTAAAACATCCCTTGCTCCCTCAAATGTCTCAGGATTATAAACAAGAATATAATCAGCGTAAACCTCCGGCGTTTGAACAACAGTATAAAACTCATACTGATACGGCAAAATAAAATTTTTCGGCTCACCATAGAATACAACGATCGGATACCCATTGCCATCATCAACAAGTATAGTTTCACCAGGCTTGACAGTATTTTTCAAAAAATTTGCAACTTCAATTTCATCCTTAAAGATTAAATCTACCCTACCTTTAAACAAAGCAGCTATGAAAGCTTTTTCTTCTGGATAATTTGAACTTTGAAGCATTTTTAAAGAGCTCAGAATTGACAACAAAAACAAAACAACATATATCAAAATCGCAACTTTTTGATTTTTAACCCACCCTCCAGAAATCGCCCAAATCAAACCAACAAAGGACAACATCACAAATGGAGCGAAAAAGTCAATGTTTAAAAGACTTAAACCATAATACGAGGATATAACTAAACCCAAAACTGGAGCAATCAACGCTAAAATGTGAAATGGTCTACGCCTAAAAAGAAAAATTACATAAAAGAACATCGGGGAGAGAAAAAACACAATTTTGACAACTTCAAAAAAGCTTTTTAAAATATCGCCTTTGAGCTCAAGGAGCTTTGGATTGGAAATAACATATGTCTTCAATGTCCTGAAATAAGCATAGGGGCTATCAATGAAGTAAAATGGATTTGATGTAAAAAGCCAATTTAAATACACCCACGAACCAAAAGCAAAAGCTGGCGGGATGAAAATCATAAGATATAAAGATATGCTCTTTCTGATAAATGTTTTTCTATATGCAGGCAGTTGAACTATGAGTTTTAAAAATTCCGAATAACTTGCCTCTTTCCCAATTGTTGTTTCAATAGACAAAAATATAGTTGCAAAAAATAAAACGGGCAGAAGAAATATAATTTCATATCTTACGAGAACAAGCGCATCGAGAAACACACCAGCGAGAGCAAGGTAAAAACTTACCGGCTTTGAATAATGCTCAAAGATGAAAACATAAAACATTGTAAGGAAAGCAAGATATAAATGTAAACTTCCACCGGACGAGCCAACATATATCATCACAGGACTTAAAACCAAGTGCGATACAAATAATAAAAATAAAACAAATCCGACTTTATACTTTACAAGGCGATAACCGATAAAAACAACCAAAATAAACATCACAAGCGAAGACGCAAGAAATGGAGAAGCTATGGGAGTAAAAAATATAAATGGGAACAAAACATAAAAAGGCAGAGGTGGATAAATTAAACCAATGTTTTCAAGTCTCGGTGGATTTCCTTTCAAAGCAAGCAAACCCTTTTCAGCAAGAAAAATCCCTTCGGGATGATAATAACCACTTGTGTTAACGCTAAACCCAATAAAAAGATAAAAGTAAAAAATAAACACCCCAAGTAAAATTACACCCAAAAATCTCATTTTTTCCCATGATCTTTCTTAAAAAATTCACTTATCCCATGCTCGGTCTTTTCCCAGTAAAATGGATTTACTATTAACTGCCATAAAGCTTTATAAGCTGCGATTGAATGCAAAATCCAATAAAACGGATTTAAAAGCGCAAAGGGTAAAAGAGTGTATAACTTTCGCCTGAAAACAGACATCATGTTCATGTAAATCATAATTCCATTCCCGAACAGAAGATTAAAAATTGAAACATACATAACCCAATCAGGGAAAAACATTCTTATTACTTCGGACTTCGTCAAAATCCAAATGATAAATATAACCCATAAAATTGGATTAGCAAGAAAAACAAACGGCGTCCCGCCGATGAAAAGTTGAAAACCAAGAAAACCTTTTAAACCAACTTTTCTAATCAATTCAATCGGATGTCTCATATGAACAAGGTAAGTTTGAATATAACCCTTTATCCAGCGTGACCTTTGTCTTATCCAGTTTTTTACCGATTTATTTGCTTCTTCATATGTGGTTGAAGTTAACACTACAACTTTATAACCTTTCGCATAAGCTCTAAGCCCAAGATCTGCGTCTTCAGTTACATTGAACGGATCCCAGCCAGCAAGCTCCTCAAGCTTGTCCTTCCTGAAATGATTGCTCGTTCCACCAAGAGGAATCGGCAAACCAAGGCGGTCAAGCCCAGGCAACATATAGTCAAACCAGTACGAATACTCAAGCGTGAACATACGCGTGAGAAAATTTTCATCAGCATTGTAATAATTAAGAGCACATTGAACGCATACTACATCTTCAGGTAGCCTTCTAAAAAAGGCGATGACCTTTTTAAGCTGATCTGAATCTGGAATATCTTCGGCATCGTAAATTGTCAAATACTCACCTCTTGCAAAAATTAAACCATAATCACACGCTTTGGGCTTGGTTTTCGGTTCGCTATAAGGAACAACAAGCGGTCCAAATATCGTCGGAAAATCAATTTCCCTTATCGCATTTATCGTATCAAAATCATCCTCTTCAAGCAAAAGCTTGACATCAAGTTTAAACTTCGGGTAATCTAATTTTGATATGCTTTCAACAAGCCTTGCTATCACTTTCGGCTCTTTATAAACAGGCAATAAGACTGTATAAACTGGCAAGCTTTTATCATCAAGTGCTTGAATTTCATCAAGTGTCACAGACTCCCTTATCTCATACCTTGAACCAACAAGTGTGAGAAGAAATTTGAACAAAATTGAAGTAAGATATAAAAAGCTCACAAAGATATTCAAAAATATGAGAGACTGAAGTGGTTTAATTGAAAAGAAAATGAGATAAAGCAAAACTAAAATAACTATTACGGCTATTTGAGATGGGGTAAATGTTAAAACCGCTGATCTATCCGGGTCATTCCACAAAAGATTATAAATTGCAATCCTACAAAATGGCGGTCCAAGATATTTATTTAAAACCCAAATTACATCAACATCCATAGCAAAAATAACCTTGACATCTGACTTGAAAATACGTTTCACCATCTCAATGAATTCAAAATCCAACGGGTCTGACATCGCAACTATAACTTTACCATTCTCTTTTCTAAGCGGAACGCCAAGATATTGTTCCATCACAAGCATGTTAAGATAAGAGACAACCTTCGGGTCAATTTCCTCTTTTTTGATGTCAACCATTTTATATCCGAGCCCTTCAACTATTTCCCTCCACTTCTTTCTACTTACAAATCCATAGGCCAAACAAATTTTCACAAATGACCATCCCATATGAGCTCTAAATTTTTCAATCTCATCAACATCTTTTAAAGTTATAACTCCTTTATCAAGCAAAATATCTTTAGTTGTGCGTTTAACCGTCAGAGCCTGCATTTTTACTTCATTTTTTAATTACCCTACTTGCGTGTTTTCTTCCCCTGAAAAATACATAAACCAGCAACGACAAAAATAAAAACCACAAAGCAATAATCACAAAAAGTTTATACTCTTGAAAATAGTCAAGAAATGTTTTTTCACCTGGATATTTAACTTTCAAGGCGCTGGGGGCAACTTTGAAAAAATAACCTACACCAGATGCATCAACGATTCCAAGATTTCCTCTCAATGTTGTGCTTTTATCTTCAAGTAACGAAACGAATTTTAAAATTAAAAAATCACGATAAGTGCCAAGTCCTGTGATAAGCAAAATTGCGCTTTTATTCCTGCCATAAAAAACTTGAGCTACTCCAACAGAGCTGGTATCCCATAAAACATACAAAGTTCTACCCGTTGGTTCGCTTATTATTCTAAATCTATTTTTAAAGCGAATCACTGCTTCTTCAAATTTATCTACCAACTCTGGGTCAAGAATAGCTATAATGTTGTATTTGCTTAAAATTTCATCCTCCACCTGACTTGCAGGTATAACTCTTGGATAAACCTTAAAGTCGCCTGCTTTGGAATTTATCAAGTAAACAGTCTTTGCAAGAGCTTCAAGTTTAGGCAAAGTTACATTTACATCAATAAGGCAAACAGTTTCACGTTCAAAAAACATCCCCGGAAAATAAGTGAAATCAAGAACCTCGGGTCTGAAGAAGTCTTCAACTTCAATATATGAGTTAACATCATCAATTTTGTAGAAAAAGTTAGCTATTCTATTCTCACAATCGGCAGTGTTAGGGTAGTAGATAAACTCAATTGAGAGGTTGTTTAGTTTCATAAGTGAAAATCTATCAACGGAAAATTTGTAATTTATCTTCCCCTCTTCACCAAGCCTTTTGCTTCCAACCAGGATATTGTTGAAGTAAACATTCATAAAAGCCCTGCCCATAGATTCTGATACAGGTAAATGTCCAGCGGATATGCTGACATTTATTGAAGCGGGAGAAAAACCAAACCTTGAAAGGTTAAAGAAGAAACTATTTCTTAACGAACCGATTCCCTTAACCTCACCAGTTGAAAAGCCAAGCTCTTTGAAAGAAATTCTAATTGGTTTTAACAATGGTTCCTTTCGCTCAGGTGATGGCGCATTTCTAACAAGAAGAAAGCGGTCAAATGAAGCATTCACAAGGTCGGAATTTAAAAATGCATTTATAGCTTTTCTTAAACCTTCATCGCTGAAACCGGTGATAAATAAAACATCGCGCTTAATCCCGTTTATAATTCCACTGTAAATGTAAATCAAACCATCGGACTTTAAAAATTTTCCCTTGATATCTGTTTTATACTCTTGCAGAATTTTATCAAAAAGTGAAACGCTCACTAAATTTCTAATCGTATCAGGTATATTTGAAAAAGAAGTTCCAAACGCGATATTTTTAATCCCAAAGTTAGTTTTAAGGAAAGAGTAAAGCCATACAACACCTTCAAGCTCTGCATTTGAAAGTGAAGGCGGAATTGTTAGCAAAAGATTTTCAAGTGGGAGTTTAAAATAGTTATAAATTTTAACTTCACGGCTTTTTACAAGGAAACGCTCAACATAAACATAGGAGTTTTTAAAAACCTTTACCCATAACCCGCCCGTTTCAATATCCTTGCATCTATCATCGCTTATCGTAAGTGAAGCTCTTAACTCTATTTTTAAAAATTCGTATGAGCCGAGCTCAATTTTTTCAAATGGAATTAAAATCTCATCTTGAGCTTTTGACAATCTAACGCTAAATATCGGTTTATCCCAAATGTAAATTGAAATGAATGAGTTGTTGAAGTTTAAAACTTGAGAAGGTTCAATTTTAATAACGACATAACTTTTATGCGGATTGACATTTTTACCAACCTTTAAGAATAATGTCGCAACCGGGGTCGGTCCATAAAGAACTATATCATCATAACCAAATTCCGAAAAAGAAATTTGTTGAGACAAAGAAAAGGTACCAATAGTCAAGAAACAAAGAATAAAGCAAAAACCCTTCAATTTCAGTTTTTTTTCTTTTTTAGAAAAATATAAATAATTTTCAATTAAAAATCAACCGAGAAATGGACTACGCTCCTTCAATCGTATCATTATGTCATGCTGAACTTGTCTCAGAATCTCTTTTTTCCCTCCTTTGCTCAATTTTTTAATTTTTGCTATATTGTTTTAAAATAAAAAAAGGTTTATGGGATGACATATCTTGTAACTGCAAGGAAATGGAGACCAACAAAATTTAGCGAGGTTGTAGGGCAAGAACATGTTACAGCAACTCTTCTTAATTCTTTAAAACTTGGACGAGTTGCTCACGCTTATATTTTCGCTGGACCTCGCGGAGTCGGAAAAACGACAGTAGCACGAATACTTGCAAAAGCCATAAACTGCCTAAATCCCCAGGATTACGAGCCATGCAATGAATGTGAAATGTGCGTTGAAATTTCAAGCGGTAGAAGCATTGATGTCCTTGAAATTGACGGTGCGTCAAACAGAGGAATTGATGAGGTCAGGGACTTGCGTGAATCCGTAAGATACACGCCAACGAAGGCAAAGTATAAGGTTTATATCATTGATGAAGTTCACATGCTAACAAAAGAAGCTTTCAACGCTCTTCTTAAAACACTTGAAGAACCCCCCACACATGTTCTCTTCATCTTTGCTACAACCGAGCCACAAAGAGTTCCACCAACAATTTTATCAAGATGCCAAAGATTTGACTTCAGAAGAATTGAAATAAACAAAATAATTGAACGCCTCAACCTCATTGCGCAACAGGATAAGATTCAAATTGACCAAGACTCACTTTTTATAATTGCAAAGAAAGCAAATGGTTCATTAAGGGATGCATTAAGCATACTTGACCAAGTTGTATCTTTTTGTGGTGAAATTATAAGGTTTGAGGATATAATTGAGGCGCTGAACATAATTGACCAGGAAATTTTCTTCAAGGTTACTGACATAATCAAACAAAAAGATATACGCTCAGGCTTTGAGCTTGTTGATGAAATAGTTAAACAAGGCTATGATTTTCAAGAATTTTTGAGCGGTTTATCTGAGCATTTGCGTAATCTTCTCGTTGCCATAACCACAAAGTCAGGCGAGCTTATTGAAACAACCGAATATTACAGGAATCGCTATCTTGATGAGGCAAGACATTTTAATGAGTTTGATATTTTAAGGATGTTAAAAATTGTAAACGATGCAGAGATGGCGATAAAGTGGTCGCCTCAGCCGAGGCTAAAGCTTGAGATGGTAATTGCACAACTTGCAAGCATTGATAACACTGTTAAAATTCAAGAGCTTATTTCAAAAATTGAGGAGCTTGAAAGGAGGTTTAACTCGGGAAATTTTAATGAATCCCCGAAAACGGGGGATAAACCCGAAACATTAAAAACTCAACCAACACAAAGCAAAGATACAAAAAATTCAACATCATTTGAAGATGACGATATTTTAAAAATTAAAAACTTGCTTGAAGATCCGATCACCGAATATAAAAAAGAGACAGCACAGAAAAACACCGAAAAATCAAATAAAATTGAAAATGCTGAGAAACTGTTAAGCTTAATACGCGAAAAATGGGATGAAATTGCGGAAGGAGCGCGAACATTTAATCTTAATCTCTTCTCTGCCTTGAAATTGTCCTACCCTGTTGAGCTGAAAGAAACAAATTTAAAAATTGGAACTATTGGAGATATTCATCTTGAATGGATAAAGAAAAATATGAAATTTTTGAGGACGAAGTTAAAGGAAATGCTTGGGGTTGAATTTGAAATTGGTGTTACTATATGTGATGTTGAGAATTTAAAAGAAGAGATTTTGCAACACAGCCCCGATTTAAAATTAAAAAAACTTGTTAATGATTCACCATTTGTCAAATCACTTATTGAAAATCTTGGCGCAAAGCCTATTTAAAGTCATTTTAAGCTCAATTTTTCTATCTTCAATCTCATTTTCAAGCAATTTCAAATTTGCAAAATATGCTGGTGATTTTCTCTCCATTGGCGTTGGGGGTAGAGCTCTTGGAATGGGTGGAGCTTTCACAAGCGTCGCAAATGATGTCACCGCCGGATATTGGAACCCCGCAGGTCTTGCTGAGATGTCAAATGCTCAGCTAATTCTAATGCACGATGAAAGGTTTGCTGGAATTATAAACTATGACTATATCGGCGTTGCCTTAAAGCCTGTTAACTTTTATTCCCTTGGACTTTCAATTATAAAAATTGGGGTTGATGATATACCTTTTACTGGAAATGCTTTTATTGATAACAATAACAATGGAATTTTTGACCCTGATGTTGATAGGCTTGACCCAGATAAATTTTACTTTGTTTCGTCCTCTGACTGGGTTGCCATAGTTTCATTTGCAAGAGGCTTTGATGAAAAAATTTCAATTGGTGGGAATGTCAAGTTCATTTACAGAAAGATAGATAAAAATACTGGAATTGGGGTTGGCTTTGATTTTGCGATTAAATACAGAGTCAAAGATTTTTCAATTGGTGCTGTTTTAAGAGATGCGACATCAACACTCATTTCGTGGAATACGGGCAGAAATGAGCTTGTAACTCCATCTATTATATCGGGGATAAGTGGGGAATTTGAAATTTTGTGGGGAAGGTTTACGCCGGCGGTTGATTTAATTTTGAGATTTGAGGGGAGAAATAAGACTGCATTTCTGGGAACAAGGTTCATCAGCGTAGATTTCAACTTTGGTGGTGAATACACATTGAAAGATATAATTGCGATAAGGTCTGGCTTTACAGAAAACAAGGAATTTACACTTGGGGCTGGGATAAAGTTAAATCGTCTTGATATTGATTACTCATTTGCAAAGTTTAATTCCGAACTTGGCAACACACACAGGGTTTCTGTAAAATTCTTGTTTAACAAATGAAGGGGAGAACAAATGAAACTCTTTGCGCTTGCAATTGCAGCTCATCCAGATGATATAGAATTAAGTTGTAGTGGAACGATAATAAAACTCACGCAAAAAAATTATCCTGTTGGCATAGTTGACCTAACGCGTGGTGAGCTTGGGACTCGTGGAAGCGATAAAATAAGGGGAAAGGAGGCGAAAGA